>JBFMGT010000012.1:0-182069 GCA_040752555.1 Actinomycetota bacterium
CCGCCCTACAAGTCGGGGCAAGGCAGCGCCAACGACAACAACGCCAAGCAGCCCTACCCCACCCTCGATGCCGCCATTTCGACCACCTACGCCGCCCGCTCCACCGCCAAACTCAAGAGCAAGCTCTACGACTCGTATGTGCGCGCCATCCGATGGGCGACTGACCGCATCGGAGACACCGGAGTCGTCGCCTACGTCACCAACTCCGGCTGGCTCACCGGCAACACCACCGACGGACTCCGCATGGCGATGCCCGAGGAATTCTCCGCCCTCTACATCTACGACCTCCGCGGAAACCAACGCCAAACCGACTGGCGCGCAGAAGGTGGCAAGATCTTCGACGACGGATCGCAAACCGGCGCGGCCATCCTCATCGCCGTGAAGAATCCCGCGGCCACGGGCCCGTGCCGCATCCACTACCGCGACATCGGAGACGGCCTCTCTCGCGAAGACAAGCTCGCGATCGTCGCCACCAGCCAATTCACCACGATGGCGTGGGAGTTGATCACCCCCAACGCCGAAGGCGACTGGATCGACCACCGTAACAGCGCATACGCCGCATACACACCCATCGCCGTCAAGCGCGGATCCGACGAGACCGCCATATTCACCGACTACTCCGGCGGACTGAAGACCAACCGCGACGCCTGGGTGTACAACTTCTCCGCCGCTCAGCTCGCCGACGACATCACCACCACGATCGACTTCTACAACGACCAAGTCGACGCCTACCAGAACGCCGTGGCCACCAAGCCCGAACTGGCCGTCAAGGACGCCGTCACCTACGACGACGCCAAGATCAGCTGGTCCGACGGCCTGCTCCCGAGGGTGCAACGCGGACAACGACTCACCTATCAACCCACACACCAACGCACCGCGATGTACCGGCCGTTCTGCAAGATGCACGTCTACTTCGACGACCATCTCAACGACCGCCGCGGTCGACTCCACCACCTGTTCCCCACCGCAGACCTGCCCAACTACGGCTTCTTCGCCCCCAACCCCGGCAACCTGGCGCCACCGTTCCTCAGCTTGATGACCGACGTCATGCCAGACCTCGGCGCCGCCGGCATCAGCGCCGTCAACTTCTACCCACGCTGGACCTACCAACCCCACACCGCCGGCGACGGCCAACTCTCACTCGACGACGCATCGGAGACCGGCACCGGATACCGACGGGTCGACACCATCAACCCCCACGTGCTCGCCACCTATCGCGCGGCCCTTGGCGAAGACATCACCACCGACGACGTCTTCTATTACGTCTACGGGCTGCTGCACTCCCCCGGCTACCGCAGTCGATTCGCCGCCGACCTCAGAAAGATGCTGCCCAGGATCCCCACTGCCGCCACCCGTGACCACTTTGACGCATTCACCCACGCCGGCCGCACCCTCAGCGACCTGCACCGCGGCTACGAAACAGCAACACCCTATCCACTAGCAGAAAAGTGGACTGGCACACTTGACGGCGACGACCGCGGAGCGCTGCGCGTCAACAAGATGCGCTTCAAGTCCAAGACAGACCACAGCGCCCTGATCTACAACACCCACCTCAGCCTTACGGGCATTCCCGACGCTGCACACCGCTACCGACTCGGGGCGCGCTCAGCGCTCGAATGGATCATTGATCGCTACCAAGTCAAAACCGACAGCCGCGGCTCCGGAATCATCAACGACCCCAACACGTGGTGCGACGAACAACTCAACGCGCGGTACATCGTCGACCTGATAAAACGTGTCGTCACCGTCAGCGTCACCACGATGGAAATCGTTGACGGCCTTCCGTCGAGCTGACCCTGCTACCGCGGCACGTCAGCGCCGCTCGGCGCGATGAGAACCCGCCTCCGACGACGGCCCGTCGACCGAACGGCACAAGCGCTCCCACACAGCAATCACCAGATCTCCGTCACCTTCGGCGATACGCACACGCGCATTCATGTCTCATTCGAACTGGCGGTTCCCCGCGTTAGACCGCCGGGTGGTCTGCTAACGGTCAACGCCGCGCCGCAGGCACTCGGCAGTCTCTAGACCTAGAGTCAGACACTATTTGCTCGCGTCAGTCCAACCAGGCACGGCACAGGCATCCGAGAGCAATTAAGCCACGCCCAGACTCAGGGTTCCTCGGCGACGCAGTGGGCGCGATTGCTACATTGCGGCGATCAGTATGGAGTGAATGCTGCCGTCCTTGATTGGGTAGACGGATGCAGCCGTACTGTTCCAATAGCGCGATGCGTTGCGTGATCGACTGGGGGTTTCGACATGACCGAGCATCAATTGCCCTCCGGTGACGGGCCGTACGCCGACCACCCAGTGCTGGCCCCGCTGTCACGCCCGGTCCGGCAGAGCATCGCCGATCAGATCGCCCACAACAGAAACATCGGGGCGATAAAGACACTGCGGGATGCGCTCGGCGGCAGCAACATCGGCCTGAAAGAGGCCAAGGATGTTATCGACGGTCTCGTAGAACTGGGCGATCCGACTCGGCCCGGTAGCTCGTCGGCTCCGGTGAAAGTTGTCAGTGGGAAAATCGACAAGGCGGGGACGACTCTCACCCTCTACCGCGACGGGACGTTCACGACGACGGGAATGATTTTCACCAGCAATCCCGACCGCCTTATCGGCTTCTCCGCTGATACGGATTCAATGCGCCGGAAGTCCGTCACAGGACGCGGCGCGGCGTTCATCGCCACCGGCGGCCTTTCTGTGCTCGCGAGCAACAATCGCGGCGTGCTCTATGTGACGGTCACCGGCGAGCTGTCTGGGAGTAAGACCTACACGTCGAAAAACCCTGAAAACAAACTCTTGTCGTCCGTCAGGTCGTTGCAAGCCACAGCAGATCAAATGTTGGCCGCGCCGCACACGCCCACCGCAGCCGATGGCAACACCGGTGGCGCCGCGGCCGCGCAACCCGCTGTCGACGTCGCGTCCCAGCTGAAGACGCTCGCTGAGTTGCACGCCTCGGGCGCGCTTTCTGACGAGGAGTTCGCGGCCGCCAAGGCGCGACTGTTGTCCTGACGTGCAAGGAACGTTGCTGCTTTTCCATCCACTGCGTAACACTTGCGGAAGCGACGCGGACACATCATCGACCGGTCCACAACCCCACAGCACGCATCGCCGGGGCCTCGAAGTCGTCGGGGAACAGCTCCCCGGCGGCGGGGTCCGGTAGCGGTTCGCTGATGAGTGAGAGGCGGGGAGTCCGGCCGCCATAAAAGCATCGCTCACCACATGCAAGGACCGGCGCCGAAATGTCATCGGAGCAGTCACCCACCAAGTCATTCAAACGAATAGCTCTCAATCGCAGAGTAATTGGGCTGACGGTGAGGTCTAAGAACACTCATACAAGTCAGGGCAGAACAGATCCTGAATTATGTAGGTCGGATTCGACACCAGCCAGGACTGTGTCTTATCAATCGCCGTCGTCGCACGGCGCGGTTAGTCTGCTGCAATCACCTCATGGCGCCGGTGGCGTCGCGGCGAAACCAATGTCTACTTTTCGCCCAGGTCCTTCACCGCTTGCAGGCAACCGCGTTTGAGCTCCTTGGCCTGCCGGGTCCGCGTCGAGTCGCCGATCTGAATTTTGTCGATCAGCGCCAGGTTGCACGCCGATTCGGCGTTGCCGCTGAGTTTGTAGAGGCTGACCGCTTTGTCGCGGCCCGCGGCGTAGCCCTCGTTGTACCACTCGGTGTTTCCGTTACCGGGGGCGAAGAAGCTGTACGCGACGAACGCGACGACAAGTACGGCGATCACCGCCAGCGCGATCGGGAGAATTCTCCGCGAGCGGGCGCGCTCCGGGGCGGGCGCGCCCGGGTAGCCGGCCCACGGCGCCGATACCTGCGCGGGCGCGACCGGGTGGCCCGGGTAGGGAGCGGGTCGACGCGGCGGCGGGGTGCGGTGCTCGGTCCAGCGCTGCCCGTCCCACCACCTCTGCGCGCCGGTACCGGTGCCGTCGTCGTACCAGCCCGCGGGACCGTTGCCGTGCTGTGTCACCGAGAAAGCGTAACCAAAAGCGGTCCACCTCTCGCGCACAAGTTTCCACCAACGGCCGACACGGTGCGCCGGGGATCAGCGCATTAGCCGAACGACCCGCCGTAACTCCAACGGCGACGGGAACGCCGTCAACGCCGGCTCGTCGAAGCAACACCAGCTCGAAGTACTCTAGCGACCCGCCCCACGCGACCAACAGGGTTGTCAGAGCGGCGGCCGCGTCGCTCACATTCCCAGGCCGCTGTCGTTCCTCCGGGGCTGTCGGTGTGCCACCGTGGAAAATTACTACGCCGTAGAACATTGGCGGACACAGATGGGAACCGCGTGTCTTATTGCTGTGTAAGTCAAAGGTTGGCCCGCATTCGTTGGTGATGAGTTAGCGACGCCACACGTGGACGCGGTCGGTGGTCAGTGGGGCGTTTGGGGGGCCCTTGATGTGGGGGGCGATCCACGTCGGTCGACGTTGGGTCATCTGTGGTCCACAGACTTGTTGACGCCAGTGGCCTTCGACCCACCACCGCCGTCGATAGACCGGGTGACCCGCCTGATTGTCGCCATGTTCACGCGGAGCCGGCGGGTGGATGTCGATGATTGTGACGCTCGCTGTTCGAGGCTTTTTGCGGGGTGAAGTATGGGGCGGTTGCGCGGTTGTTTGTCCGTCGAAGGTCCGGGCGCTGGTGTGGGCGGGCTGGCCCATGAGAAGCCAAGCGGCGCCCGCTGCGCTCACGAAAGGGTGCATGTCCTCGGTTCCGTTGGCCTCTTCACTGCGGGGTCGCTGTGGGTCGATCACGATCATGTGGGCGGGCCACAGGGGTGGGTTGATCCCGAACGGTTGCAACAGTTCTCGATGTCCGAGCAGTCTGGAGGCGGGGGTGATCTGGAGCATGCCGTCGGGCCGGGTCCACCACCACAGCGCGTCCCAGGCGACGTTGGCGGTCGCGGTGGCTCGCGGTCCGAAGGGGATCGTTCCGGCTGGTTTGGCCCAGTAGAGGAGACCGTTGGGGCAGGGCACGGCGAGGGTGGGTGTCCACGCGGGCAGGCTGGGGGCGGCTTGCAGGGTGAGGTCGACCATACCGCGGGCCGCCCAGTAGAGGTTGGCGCGTGCGAGCGCGTCGGATTCGGCACGCATGATCTCCAGGCTGGCGGCGAGCTGGTCTTGGAGACGTCGGCGTCGAAATGTGCTGGGTTGCAGGGTTTCGCGCTGCGGGGCGAGGGCGGTTGCGAATCGGTCGATCAGCTGATCGTGCTGGGTGCACCAGTGGCGGCGGAGGTCGGGGGCGCGGGTCACCGACCAGGGGCCTTGATCGCGGCGACTCATGGGATGTCGTCCGGCACGCCGGCGGTGTCGATGAGCGTGGTGCGGCGGCGTCGGGGCGACGGGTCGTCGTGGTCGAGTTGATCGGCCAGGGTGACGACGTCGGACCACACCGGCGGGTGCTCGCTGTCATCGCGGTAGGCAGCCGGCGGGGAGTCTGCGCTGCTGTTCTGACGGTGCAGATAGTCGGCGCGGAGCCGGTTGAAGACGACGCGGCTGAGGTGGCGCTTGAGTCGCCGCACCGCGGTGCGGCCGCTGTCGCCGGCGTCGCGTCGACGTTGCACATAAGTGCGGGCCAGTCCCGGTCGGGCGAGTTGGATGATGGCGATGCGGTGTAGCGCTGCGTTGATCTGTCGATTGCCGCCGGGGCAGGTCCGCAGTCGGCCGGCCGAGTTGCCTGACCAGGCGGGAATGGGTGCTACCCCGCTGTACATGGCGAAAGCGTCGGCGGATCGGAAGCGGTCGGCGTTGGCCGCTTCGCCGATGAGTTTGGCCGCGGTCAGGTGGGCACAGCCAGCGATGGTGAGGAGCGACGAGTTCAGGTCGTCGATCTGGGATACGACGCGCGCGGTGTGGGTATCGATACGCCGACTGAGGTATTCGATTTCGTCGAGTTCGTCACGAGCGATTTCGGCGAGGAATCCGGTGGTGGTTCGCAGCTGCTGGGCGAGGGCTTCGCGGCGGATTCGTTTGTCCAGCCGGTTCGGTGTCGGCGCGGCCGGGTCGATCAGATGCAGGTGCTCGTAGAGACGCAGGATTACTCCGACGCGTTGTGCGACGAGGTGCTCCCGCCACTCGACGAGTTGGCGCAGTTCCCAGGACACCCGGTCGTGCACGGCGGCAGGCAGGTCGGGTTCCCGCAGCGCGGTACGGGCCACGGCGAGGGCGTCGATGGGATCGGATTTGCCGTATTCCCGGCTGGACCGGCGTGTCCTGGCCATGAGGTGGGGCGGGCAGCGCACCACCTTCCACGGTGCGGTTTTGAGGAGTCGCTGTTCCAGACGCATGGTGTAGGTGCGGCTGTCTTCCAGCGCCCACATCGTGTCTGGACCGAAGCGCTCGAGCACCCACGCGATGGCTTCAGTCAACCCGGGATCGGTGGTGCTGGCGGTCTTCTCCCCCAGTTTGCGCCCGCTGTTGTCGATCGCCACGAGGGTGTGGGTGCGCTTGTGTGCATCAACACCGACGACCACCACGTTGGCTCACCTCCACACCACGGCACGGTAGGTGCCGGTGAGTGCGCCTACCCCGACGGCACCCAGAGAAGCCATCCCTAGGGCGGCAGCAAACATGTCAGTCATGCGGCAAGTCCACCCACCGGCGTCGCCGCGCGGCGAATGTCGCGGGCGACTACCCGGTCGACATCGCGGCACACTTGCATTCGACCATCCATGACGGCGGTACTAATCACGCGTCGGCCAGCCTTGTTGTCCGGGCGGTGTCGAGCCTAGACCGTTGTTTGCACCTGCGTGGCGTAACGATCACGGGCAGCCCAGGACAGTGGCGGGGCGGGGGCGCGCTGCTGACGCGCGGCCGCCGCTTCGTGTGCCAAGTCCGCCAGTTTCACACAGGGGCAGGCGGTTCCCAGCGCAGTGTCTCAAGGTGGGGGTCGCCTTCCAACGCTGCGATGAGCGCGGCAGATCCGCTGACCTTGGTGGCCATCAGATCCGCGTCGGTGTAGACGAACCACTTCCGGTCATCTGGCCACAGATTGCTTGGTGTGCAATCCAGTCCACTCCGTACAACCAGATCGGTTGCCTCAGGGAGCATCCCGGCGAACATCGCCCAATCCTGGCGTCCGGCGGGGGCAGCCGGCGCGTAGTAGGCGGTGACCGCGGTGGCATCGCCACTGTGCTGACCCAGAACGCCGAGGAGCCGGCCCCACGTCAACTCGTCAAGAGACCCTTCAGGTGGTGGCTGGACGTTGGCCGGGAAGCTGTCGGGGAACCAGGAATAGCCCGGCGCATAGGGCTGGTTCCCCAGTGTCCGGCCGCAGCGATCTGACCACTCCCGCCACAGCAGTCGCCGCCGGTGCGGTCCACGAGGGGTATGGGTGTAGCCCAGCGGGATACCGGTGTCGACGAGACCCTCGGCGGTCCAGACGAGCACACCGTCTTCGGGTCGGCCGGTCTGGAGGGCCTCCACATCGACCTGAGATCCGTCGCCAGCGAACGCCGGAACGTTCGAACATGGCGTGCAGCAACCAGATCGAATCTGTCCAGCCCCCCGCGTCGAAGCCCGTCCAGCCGTTGCGCTGGCAGCGCGCGGGCAGCCACTGCTGCCTGCGGGCGGCATCGTCGCCGTCGTCGATGGGTTGCATCGGGTCGATTATCCGCGCTCCCCCCGCCCGGTGGAGCGCAGAGCCGGGGGTTGCCCGCCGCGGTCCAGCTGTGGGAGGCGAGGCGAAATTGGTGCGCAGACCCCCCACTGCACCGCTCGATACTGTCTTTCATGAGCACACCGTTGAATTCGACGAAGACCACGGCGGCCTTTTTCGCTCAGTCCGCCATTGCTTTCGGCGTCAGCTTTCTGGGCCTGCTGTTCGGCATCTGTTACCTGCCGATGGACATGTGGCAGCGGCTGTTTCTGGCGATGGCAGGGCTGTTTCTGGTGTCGAGCACGTTCGGCCTGGCCAAGGTTGTGCGCGACGTGCAGGAAGCGTCGACGGTGCGCGTCCGGATCGACGAGGCCCGAGTTGAGAGACTGCTCAACGAGCACGATCCCCTGCGTACCTTCGCTGGCCCCTCGAGCTGACTGTGCGCCAGCCCGGCAAAGACGCAATGTCGGTCAGGGTCGAGGCGGTGGCCCAGCAGCACCGCGACGGAGCTATCCCCGCACCACCTCCGTCCATCGCGAGCCGCGTGCGCGGTATGGGCCATCTGGAAATAGACCGTGACGCAGCATCATTCACGTGAACCGGCCGGCGGGATGCGGGCCTTCTGGGTCGCTTACCGCTGGATCGTGCCCGCCGCCGTCGCCGTCGTGGTGGTGGCCGCGATCATCGTCGCGATAGTTGTGCTGCGGGCCGGCGAGCCCCGCCCGGACTGGTGCGCGATCAAGGACAGAATCGACTCCGAGACCACCTCAGGCGTTCTCGCCGTGAATCCGCCTGCTGGTGCAACCCGTGCGGCCGGCGACGGCCCAGCAGAGCGTCCCTTCTGCCCCCGCAACCCGATGCGCTGCTGCCCTGATCCCTAAACGGCGGGACGACATCCTCGGGCCGCCACAGGCTGATGAGAGGCGTCGAGTGGGATCGGCGATCGGCTCCCAGGAGACCCCGCGGCCCCGACAGCGCCTGTGGCCTCATGTCACCGCGTCGACGCTTGTCGTCGAGCACGCTCCGATCAGCGTCGGGGACGACACGGTGTGACGGTCCAGCCGTGGTCACAGAGGGACGATCCGCGTCGAGAAGATCGTCGGCTGCCGCGGATCGAGTCACCGCGAGGACAGTGCTTTGTGGGTGTGCGAGGTGATGAGGTCGGCCCAGTGGGTGTCGCCGCGGCGACGGAGCTCATCGACGACCGCGGCGGGCGCGCAGTTGACTGCCTGAGCCAGCGCCTGGACGGGATCGTCTGCGGCCGCGGGGCCGAGCAGGGCGCGTAGCTGTTCGGCGGCGGGGTCGCTGGGGCGTAGTCGCGTGGTGGTGAAGGTGCGGCTTGGTGGGTGCAGGGTGAGGATCAGGCTGTCGCCGGGAGAGGCATTGGCAGCCTGGGCGTAGGCGCGCAGCGATCCAACATCGGGGCCGGCTGAGGAGTAGACGTCCCAGCGCAGCGTCATACGCCCGAGCGGGCTGGAGAAGGTGCGCTGGTGGCGTGGTCGGACGCCGGCCGCGGCGGCGACGGCGCGGTGCACCCGCACACCGGAGCCGCGCTCCAACTCATGATCGACGGGTATCACCACGCGGATCACGTCGTCTGCGGTGCAGAACACCCCACGTACGGTGCGCGGATCCGGGACTCTGGGCCAGCTGTCCCCTCGTCCGCGGCGTCGCACGACTCCGTTGCGTACGACGAACGCCCACGTCGACAGGTAGGCGTCGATAGAGGCCGGGGAGATGTCGGGGTAGGCGCTGACGAGCTCGGCGACGAGCGTGTCGACGGCGACGCGTCCGCCGTGGGCGTCGATACAGTCTGTGATCGCGTGGGCGATACCGCGGTACTCGGCACGGTTCCAGGTGCGTAACCCCCAGGTGGTGCGCGAAGCGCGCACGAAGCGATCATCCTCCGAGAGCGCCGTTTTCACGGTATTCGGCTTCGCGGAGTCTGGCTCGAGGAGATCGAAGAGGGCGTCGGGGGTAGCTGGCTCTCCGAGGGCGTGCAGGATGTCTTCGATCATGGTGGCGACGGTGTCCCCGCGCCACCGCACGCACACGGCGCCGATCTGCCGCAGCCGCTCGTGGGTGTGCAGATAATCCTCGGCGATCGCCGCGGGCATGCCGAGGTCGCCCAGGGCGTCGATGAGCCGCTGCGGGGGCACCGCGGGATGGGCGGCGAAGACGGCGTCGATCGCGGCCGCGGCTCGGGCTTTCCCGTCCTCGGCGGTGTTCTGAACCCATCCGTTGTCCAGGGCATAGGGGCCGGCGATGTCCAGCAAGACGTGGGCGGTCGTGCTGGCCGGCGGCATCCCCATGTCGGTGAGCACTTGGTTTGCCGCGGCGAGCGTTGTATAGCTGCCGAGGCGCTGGCGCAGCTGGGATGCGTACTGGGTGACGGCGCGATGGGCGGGGTCGTCGACCAGCTCAGCGAAGCGCTGTCGCGCTCGAGGGGTGTTGCGGGAGATGGACGCTTCGGCGCAACCCAGGGAGGGCGCCAGGAGACGCACGGGTGTGGGCTGCCACGTCCAGTGGCGCCCGGCCAGCACGGTGCGGTCGAAGTGGTCGAGGCGGTTCAGCAGCGCCTCGACGGCTGTGGCTGCGCTGATCTGCTCCGCGCTGGGGCTGGTCTGCGCGGCCTGCACCGACTCGCGGGCTGTGGTGATCAGTGCCCGGACCGCGCTCTCTCCGATTCCAGGCAGCGACAGCAGCGCCCCGAGATTCTGGTCGGCAACAGCGGACCACCGCGGAAACTGGGTGGCGTAGCGGCCCCACTTCCGCGGCAGCCGACCAAACGGAACGGCGTCGCCCGCAATGACATACAGCGCGTCAACGACGTCAGCGACGGAGGCGGCGATAAGATTCTCATCACGCGCCCAGCCACTGGCCAACGTCACCTCAGCCATGCGCGAGGACGCTGGTCGTCGGCGACGGGGGTTCGTGCGCGGCATGCGAGTCCGTCTGGCGGCGGTGGTCGCGGGCCATGGCGGCATCGTATCGGGCCTGCGCGGTCACCTGGACTGTGTCGGGCGAGCCTTCGCCTTGGCGACGGAGTCTGGCCGTCGATGTCGACGGCATCGTGATCGGCGTCTGTTCCCTTGAAGCCAACCAGTTCGGTGAATACCGCAGTGCCGAAACGGGTTCGTGGCTGGGCAGGATTTTTCAGCGCCGCGGGCTGGGGCGGGAGATGCGCCAGGCGGCGCTGCACCTGATCTTCGACGGTTTCGGTTTCCGGCAGGCAACCACCGAGGTCTGGTACGACAACACCGCCTCACTGGCCTTCACCCGTTCACTGCCCTACGTGCAGCGGGGCTCGTCACATCAGCCCTGACGAGGCCAGCCCGATCTGGTGTTGCGCGTCGCGATGTCGCGCCAACGCTGGCGCACTGTACGGCGAGACGACATCCTCGTCGGTGGCATCGAGCCGGCACCAACTGCACCTCCCCGCGGCTGTTTAGGTCTGGTCGTGGCACAACAGCAGCGAGGTTGACGGGGGGCCCAGTCTCGGTTGGACTGCTGCCCAGGAGGGCAAGGGAGGCGCGGCATGGTGAGTGAGGGATTCGATGAGGGCGCCGACGGTGTGGCCAGCGGGGAGGCCATTTTTGCGATGGACCCGCAGGCGGTCATCTGGGCGTTGGCGCGTCAGCTGGTGCGGGGACAGTCTGAGCTGGCCTCGTTCCGCCGGGCAGCCGACGCGGCGCAACGGGTGCGCGATACCGCCCCAGAGGCGGTCGAGACGTACCTTGTCCACTGCGCAGGTGGGGAAAAGACCTGGTACACCGAGACGTTGCCGATGCTGACGGCCAGCATGCGGCTGGCTCTCGAGGTGTACGACACTTTCGGTCCCGGCAGGATCGAGATCGCTGACCCCACCGAGGCCGCGATCTGGAACAACAAACACCATGTGTGGTTCACCGAACTCTCGGGGCAACCGCGTCCCGACGCGTAGGTCCGACGTGTCGCGGCGCGGCGCGCTCTTCACGGCAGGGCTGCCGAAAAGCTGCCGCGGTTCGGCATGTGGAGTCGACCGCATAACTGGTCCGCGGTCTGCGAAGATTAGGGGCGATGAGCCACGGATCTTCCCGCACGCCGAGGTCTGCAGTGGCGGCGGCGAGGCCGGCGCAGATTCGTGACGTGGCGATGAAGTGCTTCGCCGAGCGTGGCATTGCCAGCACATCGCTGCGTGCTATCGCTGAGGAAGCGGGAGTGAGCCTGGGCCTCATCCAGCATTACTTCGTCACCAAGGGGCAGCTCATCGAAGCTATCGATCAGCACGTCCTCGATGTCTTCGCGCGGGTGCAGGTAGAGCCGTCTTCGGCGGCGGCCGACGACCGCGTCGCCGAGGCCAGCGACCAGCTGGCCGAGTTGATGACCGACAATCCCGACATGATGGACTACGTCGGTCGGGCGCTGGCCGAACACGGCGAGGTCGGCAACACCATTTTCGATGGTCTTTTTGCCATCAGCGCCCAACAAGGCGCTGCGTTTGCCGCTCAGGGCCTCACGCCGGATGATCTAGACCCGTTGTGGTCCAACATGTTACCGCTGATTCTGCGTGTCGGAACGATCATGCTGCGCCACCATATCGAGCGTCACGCCGACGGTCCGCTCTACGATCCCGAACAGATCTTGCGGTGGAACGCCGCGGTGACGCGCTTGATCTGCCAAGGACAGATGAAGTAGCGAACGCTCGGCTTGACTCAGCGCCTCGCAGCGGCCGCAGAGGGCGGCACATTCGTCAGTCGGGCCGGTGGGAGTTGTCGTCGGTCGGCGGCTGCGGTGATGCGGCCGACGCTGGGTCCACCGGTCGCGGTCGCCGCCATCGATTGGTCACGATGTCCCCGGCGTTGATGATGACGTCCTGCCATTGCTGCACCAGGACGCGGCGCTCCTCGCCCGCCGCGGTGACTGCGGTCAGTTCACCGTGGTCGACGTGTAGGTGCGAGCCGGCCCCATAGCTCAGGCGCGCATGGTTGATCAAGGTGATCACGAACGCACAGTCGCGATAGACCACGGTGTCGGGCGGTCGCCTACTCACGGGGCCGCCATGACCGCAGGGATGCGGCGTCGACACACCGGGCATCGCATCGGACCTTCCTTCTCGCCAGGGGTGTCCCGCACCTGCTGGAGGTTTCTGCCGGGCGCTGGGTTTGCTCGAATTTCGATGCTCAGCCATCACCGTCGTGGAACAGCTACTCACAGTATGCATGTATTGTTGCTGTCGAAGCGAACCGGACCCCTGTGTCCGAGGTCGGACGCTGCGCAGGTGCCTCTCGGAATCGCACCCGCCTCCTGGCCCGGCCGCTTCTGCGTTGTCGCGCAGCCCCGGACAGGCCGCGCCGGAGGAAGCGGAGGTTCGCGTGTGGGACGAGTGCGGTTTGTTAGCGACGACCCGCTCCCCCGCCGTCGTAGCCTTCTGCCCTCGAGGGCCACTCGTGCGCAGGCGGCGGCGCCGTCGGGGGGTGAGCCGGTGACGCCCAGTGGGCGGGAGTGGGCGCGGGCGACCCGTAGGGTGCTTGCCCGAAGGGCGGGTGGTGCGGAGCTGGCGCCGGCGGCGGTCCCCACCCATGCTGGGGGTAGTGCGGTGGGGTCCAGCTCTGGTGAGGGTGCTGTGGTGGCATGAGGGGCTGCGTGGGTGGTCGTCGGGCGTTGCGGACGTAGTGGGCGATGGCCCACACGACTGCGCCGATGACGAGCAGCCGACCGAAGGCGAATCCGACGGAATAATCGGTGTTGCCTGCGGCAGCGAGCAGTCGCAGCGTGGTGCTCATGGGTGGTCCTTTCCGCGGTGGCCCAGCCGTAGTTCGGCCCCTCACGCGGGGCTCGGGTACCAGCGAGTCACACCCGGCAGCGCGACGATGGGCCGTGGTCAAAACTGTGCCCGGCGAGGGGCGTATGTGAAGTATGCCGGGCGAGTCAGGGGGGTCTTTGCAGCAATTTTTCCAGGTGGCATCGACGCGAGACTGACTGTGCCGAGGGGTCTTTTAAAACTCCAGTCGGTCCGACTAGCCGGATATCGGGGTTCGCCTTGGCGGTCCCGGCGCGCCATTGCGCGCCTGTGCGGGGCGGTTGGGGCCTGCCGCGGCGTTCAGTTGTTGGCGAGCAAGTCGCGCAGGGTGGGTAGCACGCGTTGATCCTTGGGGCGGTTGGCGGCTTGTTTGGACCGGATCACGTCACTGAGAGAGGCGATTTCGACGACGCTGTCATACAGCTCGGCGGCGGCGGCGCCGCGGTGGAGGTCGGGGTAGCCGCGGGTGCCCGCGGGCTCGAAGGCGATGTCGAGGTCCCCCGCGTCGGTCACGAGATTCCAGGTCTGGGCGCCGGACAATGCCTGCGCATCGCAGGTGAACGGAAGCCCTTGGGGCACAGACTCGGTGCGGATCCGGGCGTTCAGGTCGCGCAGCGCGGCGGCCAGGCGAGTCAAGTTGTCCGGGCCCGCATCGGGGGTGATGTCGGCGTCCTCAGTCGGAAACGGCGACCCGTGATACACGGCTGCGAGTCCTCCGATGAGCACGTAGATCACCTTGTGCCGGTGCAGCGTCGCGAACAGGCGAGCAAGATCCAGTTCCACGGTCAGTGCCCTCCCGCGCGCCGCAAACCCGCGAGTTGGGAGGTCAGTCGGCCGTGACGATCGAGGCGTTCTTGACCCGACAGTGGTGCCAGGCGCTGCGCCTGGGCGCGGTCGCTGTCGTCGCGCTCGACGATCGCGAACTCCACGTCCAGACCACACAGGCGTACCAGCCGCACCACGTCATCGACACTGATCGCTGTCCGGCCCGCTTCCCAGCGGGCGATGGCTGGCTGCACCATACCGGCCCGATCGGCGAGCTCGGCTTGCGTCAGCCCGGCTCTCAGGCGGGCCTCGCGAATCAGCTGTGCGCCGTACGACCCCATACTTCACTATAACACTTTCGTTATGCTCGGTGGGGTGGTGGGGGAGGCTTTCACTCCCCAGCGGTCCGGTCGTTCAGGGGGTTGCTGCACCAGTGCTGCGGGGACGGCTGCCGTGATGCCGACCTGTGTAGGAGCGCCTCGGCCGCTGGTCAATCCCCTCGGCGTGGCCGAGCGCTCGGCCTCTCCGCCGGCGCCCCCGACCAGGAAGCAGCCGCATATCGAATGTATTGTTCTGTCACAGAGCATGTTTGGCGGTCGACTCGGTTGACGTGTGCGCGTGACATGCTGGGGAGGCGGGGCAGGGCCAGTTGATGGCGACCCGTCAGGGCCAGCGGGCGGGAGAGTGGATGTGAATCGAAGGGGGCGGCGCGGTATGTGGATCGCCGTGGCCGGTGTGGTGGCAGTTGTCGCGGCGGCTACCGCTGTCGTCGTGTCGATGGCCGCCGACCGCGGTCGCGGTGACAGCGCCGCCGCCGGTGGGGCCAGCGAGCGGCGTCTTTCGGGGGATCGCGACGACTGGATCGCGGCGCTGTGTCAGGAAGGATCGGTGAGCCCACCATCGAGTGCGAACTTTCGCTTCCCCACCGCCACCGCCATTGCCTACTGTGCGTCATCGAAAACCCCCGCCGGCAGCGCGCCGGAATCGATCATGATCGCGCAGTGGCCGGCCACTGTCGCCGTGGGTGAAGAACTATCCAAGATCCCAGCATTGAGTCAGTTCGCCGCCGGCCCTGCCGACGGGGAAACGATCGTCTTTGCGCCGACCGCGAGTGCGAATCGCTCTCTGCTGGAACCGCTCACGGCGTTCGGGTTCACGATCGTCTCCCTTCGCTGAGTGGGAGGTCGCAGCCGGGAAGCTCTCTGCTGAGGGGTTGTCCGCCGACCGTCACCCTCCCCTCCCCCGTCTCGGTCACCTATCAGCCGAAACTGGTTGCTTTACAGCCCATATGACTCGCACGCTTGTCTTGGGGGGGTCGCGGCATCACGACGCGCGCCCAGCAGATGTCTATGTGCCGATAGCCGGATCAGGGGAAGCGGGTGTAGCAGGCGTCGGCGTCGGGGGTGATCAGTCCGGATCGGAAGGCCATGATGCGGGTGAATCCTGCGGCGACGGTGGTGCCGTTGACGTCGCTAGCGGCGAATCCGTTGTTGAGGAGTCCGGCGATGGCTTCGTCGAGGTCGCCGGCGGAGAGTTGGATGGTGCCGCCGGTGGGGAGCGTGACCGGTTCGGTCATTTTGCGTTGCGCGACGCCGGTGAGGCAGGCGGTGCGCAGCGCGGCCGTGGTGGTGTCGATGGGGACCCCGCGTTGGTGTTGCAGGGCCAGCATGTAGCGGGCGGTCAGCACGGAGATCGCGGTGTTATCTCCTTGCAGGAGAACGCGTTCCTTCTCATCGGCGGGGGTGCCCATCGCTTGCAGGGCGGGCAGGTCCACGGTGATGGTGTTGGTCGACGGGCAGTAGGACGCGGGCGGGGTGGCCGTGACGTCTGGGCACGGCTGTGCTGGCGCAGTCAGGGAGACCGTCGGGGGCGTGGCGGGTGTGAAGATCTGCGTCAGCGCCTCGGTGACGGAGGTGATCAGGCCTTGGTCGATGGGTGATTCCCCAGTAGCGGCGCCGCCGCTGGCCTCAGGGTCGAGCATCATCGGCACGTCCCCGCGCGACTTTTCGATCTGGTCCATGTCGATGCGCGCGCACGCGTCGATGCCGTCGATGAACCCGGTTTGGAAGGCGCTGACACGGTCCAGGGCGGTGCCGTGCCCTTCTTCGACCATGTCTTCGTGCTCGGGGGTCAGGATCGGGTCCCTGATGGTGATGACGCCGGCGATGACGCGATTGAGACCGTCGCTGGTGTTGAGCTCGAAGCGTTTCGACGATCCTTCGGTCACCCAGCGGATGTAGCTGCCGGCGAAGCAGTCGGCTTGCTGCTCGAGCACGAGGGTGGGTGTCGACCGGTCGACCAGGCCGCCCATCCGTTGCACGGCGTGACCGTATTCGTGGGCGAACAGGGCGGCGATCGAGGCGTCCCCGAAGTATTTCATCCCGGCCGGAACGAGGTCGCCGCGGTCCCAAGCGATGAGATCGGCTCGCGGACAATAGAACGCGTTGGGATTGTTGTATCCGCTCTCGCCGCACAAGATGGGCCCGTTGGGGTCGGTGGAGTCGTAGGAGGCGAGGTTGTCGACCGGGGTGAAGGACCCCTCCAGCGGCGGGTCGGTGTAGTGCTGTTGCCAGTAGTCGACTACATCGTTGATGGCCAGGACGGCGAGGTGGTCGGCGTCAGATCCGTTGGTGTAGGCGACGTCACCTTCGGGCGCCGGCGCGTCCTTGCGGACACCGCTGGGTCCGTCGACGACGGGCATGCCGGCGATGGTGTTGGGGTCATACATGCTGGAGCGGGCCTGCCCCGGGATGGGGGCGGAGCAGCCGCTGATCGCGACGGCCAGGACTGCCAGGGCGCCCGCTGCGACAGTGCGCAGGCGTCGCTGCGGTGATGGGGTCGGGGCGGCAACAGTGGGGGTGATCATCGGCGAGGACCTCCCGCGACGGTGAGCCCGGCGATGAGGTGTTCGAGCGCTGCGGTGACCGGTGCACGTACGGGCTGGTCGGCTTCGACGGCGTCGACTTCCTCAATTGTGACGGCGCAGTGCGTGGCGACTTCGGCCGCGCTGAGATGGTGGTCCAGGCGTGCTTTGGCCAGGCGCTGGCCGAGGGTGGCCGCGGGCGCTCGGGTGGCGGCGCGCAGCATGTCGTGGCGTGCTGCGCGGATGTGGCCCAGCAGTCCCAGCAGTTCGGGGCGATGGGTGGTGGTGCGGGCCGCGGTGGTGATGGTGCGTTCCAGGCGGCGCAGCTCGCCCAGCAGCGCACCGATCTCAGCGGTGAAGGAGGGGCTCTCGGACGGGGGCAGCTGCGCGACCCTGCGCAGCACGCCGTGCAGCGCGATTTCCGAGGCGTCGATCAGGACGGCGACCTGAACCGTGGGTGACAACACTTCGGTGGTCTCGTCGTCATCGGGCGTCGGCTCGCCGCTGCGGATTCGGGCGATCGTGCCGGGCGGCCACCTCAGGTAGGACTCGATCTTGGCGAGCGTGCCTGCCCGCGGCCAGTGGGTGCCGCGTTCCAGCTTGACCAGCTGGGTCTGGCTGACCACCCGGTCTTCGGCCAAGCGCCGTTGGGAGAAACCCAGTTGCTCGCGGCGCTCCATCACCGCCGCCCCTGCGCGGGCGATATCGGGGTCGATGTGGTCGGCGCCGTCGGAGGTGTCATCGCCCCCCTCAGGATC
Source organism: Actinomycetota bacterium (assembly GCA_040752555.1). Classification (GTDB taxonomy): domain Bacteria; phylum Actinomycetota; class Actinomycetes; order Mycobacteriales; family Mycobacteriaceae; genus Mycobacterium. Next base: position 17,785 of record JBFMGT010000012.1, read on the forward strand.
ATCGCCCTCGACGGCGTCCGCGGACTCGGGGTGCTCCACCTGGGTGTGCTCGGCGGGGCTCACGGTCACTTCAATGCCGGCCGGATCACCCAGACGTACCGAGGTCGCCTGGCCGACCACGACGGAGTCGATACGGCGTCCGTCGAGGAAGGTGCCGTGCTTGCTGCCGGCGTCGGTGATCACCCACTGCCCGTCGATGGGCTCGATCCGCACGTGGGCACGGGAGAGCGAGGGGATCGGCACCCGGATATGCGCCGGCTCCTCGCGGCCGATGACGACCGCGCCGGCGTCGGCGCGCGCGGTGATCGTCTTGCCGGCGACCGCGATCTGCACAGCGGGCAGCGGGGTTGCCGGGGTGCCTGACTCGGCCGGTCCGCTCACTGTGGGCTCCTTGTGAGTCTCGATCGTTGCGATGGTTGTGCACCGGGGTGCTACAGATTGCGCTACAGGTTGTTGCACACCAATTCCCTGTTCTTGAAGCGGCTATCGACGGCGAGCGAACCGGGCTCTACCAGCGCAACCATCGATAGTGGGGTGTACCAGCAGGTTCAGTATTACACGCAGGATCGGGGCCTCTTGGCGGCAAATTTTTGGTGCGCGGGGGGTGCAACGGATCGTGCGATGATATTCCGCAGACACAGTGCCCGGCGTTTGCTGGCGCCTCGACCCGCAGGGGGATGCAGTGACTCCGCACGACCGACCACCGCACCGTGGCCGCGACGCCGACCGCCCGACACCTCCGCCCGCGGGCCCGCCGCCGGCCCACCCGTTCAGCCCGCCGCCGGCCCGCCCGTTCGACGAGCAGAGACACGATGCAGGCACCCCAGTTCACCCCCGCCCCTCCCCCGCCTCCGCAGTGGGGCGGGTACCCGCCGCCGCCCACGGGGCCGGGCTGGCAGCAGCCACCCGCCGCCGGCCCCGGCGGCCCGACACCTCCGCCTGCGCGTTCGGGTCTGCCCCCGAAACCGCAGCACCCGGTGGTCGCCGCGATTGGTGCCCATCGGTGGCTGACGTTGGGCGCGGTGATCGCCGTGGTCGCCGTGGTCGCGGCTGCCGTTGCGCTGATCACCACCTCTGACAGCGGCACCGACACGGCGGCCGAGACCACGCCCGCGCCGAGCAGCAAGGCCGGGGTGCCGGCCGGGCCGACCACCACCGTCCGCGCGGGCACTCCCGCTCCGCCCGCTCCAGCACCGGCACCTGCCCCGGCACCAGCTCCAGCAGGGCCCGTGATCGCGCCCGAGGCGCTCAGGCCGCTGCTGCTGCCCGTCCCGGAGGCGGGAAAGCTGCTCAACAGCCCGGAACTGGCCGAGGTGGGAACAGAGACAGCGATGATGGGCGGATCGGTCGCCCCGCCGCAGTGCACCAGCGCCTTCGGGCCGGCCTACCGCGCCGCCTTCGACGGAACCGGCTACACCGGTGTGGTGGTCCAGGTCCTGCAGCAGGGCCGCGCCCAGCAGCTCGCCCAAGCCGTCACCGCCTTCCCCGACCCCGCCACGGCCAAAGCGGTCTACGACAAGCTGATCGCCGGCTGGAACTCCTGCCAGTCCCAGCGCATCACCTACACCCCCGACGGCGGCGCGAGCCGCATGGTCGATGTGACCACGACCCGCACGATCGGCGACGTCGCGACCGTGATGCTGATCCCCACCGATCCGCCGGTGCCCGGCCAACAGTGTGAACGCGATATGACGGTGCGCGGCAACGTCATCGTCGACGTCCGGGCCTGCTCACCCACCGTGGGCAGCGCCGGATACGCCATCGCCAGCGCCATCGCCGACAAAATCCGCTGACACCCCTACCCCGAACCGAGCGACCACACCGCCCAGGAGGCGACCGCAGGTCGACCACCAGCGCGCACCGAAGGAGACAGTGCCGTGGCTGATACACCACGTGACGCCCCGCGCCCCCGCGACGAGCGTGACCCCGGTGATCCGGACGCCCCCACCGCGATCACCCCGACCTTCACCCGCCCGCCGCAGACCGGGAGCACGCCCGCCAAGGACCCACGGGTCCAGCCCGACGAACCGACCGCAGCCGTACCTACCACCTCGGACCCCTGGAGGTCGGTCAACCCTGCCGCCGTGGACCCCGACGCCCCGACCGGGCTGGCACCCACGCAGCCACGCACCAATCACGACGCGCCGCAACCACCGTCGGAGTCGCCGCGCTACCCGTGGCCGCCGAACCCACCGACACCCGCCGCCGCAGCCGAGCCCAGCCAGCCCGCGCCGCCCCCCGCCGCAGCCATGCCGAGCCAGCCTCCGCCAGCCCCGGCCCCGAGTGCCCCGCATCCCGCCACAGCACCCCCGGCACCGCCATCGCAGCCCTGGACGGCCCCACCCCCACCGAACTGGCCTCCACATGCCGGGCCGGCACCGTTTTATCCGGGGCAGCCGCCTCTGCCGATGCCACCGACCCGGCCCGTGTGGCGGCGTCGACCCGTGATCGTGGCCGCAGCCGCCGCCGTGGTCATCGCGCTCGTGGTCACTGTCGCCCTGTTCACCGGGTCGGACTCCGGGGGCGGCGCCGCCGGCGGTGGTGGCACCCCGACGACCGCGGCCGACACCGTGACGGCCTATCTGCAGGCCCTCAGCGACGGTGACGCCGAAAAAGCCCTGTCTTTCAGTAAGGCCGAGCCGTCCAGCAAGGACTTCCTCACCGACGACATCCTGCGCAAGCAGATCGCGAAAGAACCCATCACCAACATCCGCGTGCTGGACAAGGGCGACGAGAACTCGCCGCTGCGCATGGGAACGGTCAAGGTCGCCGCCGATTTCGGCGGCAAAACCTCGGAGGCCGATGTTCGGCTCACCAAGGTCGACGACACCTGGAAACTGGACAACGCCTTCGTCCGAATCGATCTGCAGAACATCTCCGCCCGGCAGGCTGCCAGTTCCACCCTCACCATCTTCGGACAACCCGTGAAGGACAAACTGTCGGTCAACGTCTTCCCCGGCCATCTGCAGCTGGGCAGCAGCAATGAGTACATCGACGTCTCCCAGCTCATCGAGGGCGCGACCTTGCAAGCGCTCAGCACGGGCGGAACATCGTTCCTGCAACTCAAATTTGATCTCAACGACAAAGGTCAGCAGGCCGTACAGACCGCGGTCAGCGACGCGTTCACCGCCTGCGAACGCTCGCACGCGCTCAACCCGCCCGGCTGCCCGTACAAGATGGACCGCCCTGACGCCGTGGAGGGCACCGCCAACTGGGGACCGGCCGACATCAGCCAGGTCAAGATGAGCATGTTCTCCGAGTACTCGATGATCGCCACAGTTGACGGCACGGTCGACATGCCGATCACTGTGCAGACTGTCGACGGCGGCACCGCGAGAGGCACCGTGAACAAGTTGTTCATCGGCTCGGTGGATATGACGAAGAAGCCGCCGGCACTGACAACCCAGTGACCGCCACTATGTCATCTCCTCCGACCACACACCCTCGGGCGGACAGTCCCGTTCAACAACGAGAGGCCATGGTGGGCAAGACAATCCGTACGACAGTCGCGCTGGTCGGTGTCTGTGCTGTCCTGATCACCGGATGCGCCACTACTACGACCTCGGGTACCGCCACCACCGCAGGCCAAGCCCCCGATGGGGGCGCGATCGTGGCGCTTATGGACACCGGTGATTACGCCACCGCGGCGAGCCGGCCCTTCGGCGCCGCCGGCGATGACCCCTCCACTGGTGCCCTGCTCGAGGCGCACCGCATCGCCGACTACACCGTGGGACCCTGGCAGATCGACGCCGAGATCAACACCCTGCCCGCCCCGGTGAACCTGTCGTTGGTCGGTCCGATCGCCTCGACCGAGGACATGACGCGCAACCACATCTTCGATCCGCCGGTCGCCGACGCCGCCGGCGCGAACGGGTTCGTCAGCGGCTTCGCCACGCTCCGGACAACCCCGCCGTCAGCCAAGCAGCAGCGCAGCCTGCAGAACGTCGTTCTGCGTTTCCCCGATCCCGGCGCCGCTACCGCAGCCGCCACACAGATGGCCGCCGCATTCACCCCCTGGCCCGGCTCGACACCGCCGCAACCCGCACCGCTGACCGGGCTGCCCGAGACGATCGCCGTCACCTTCACCATGCCCGATCAGGCGCAGCGCATCGTCAGTTTCACCCCCCACGGTCCCTACGTGTTCTACACCGTCGTCCAAGTCACCGACTACCTCCTGGGGGCCGACGCCGGGAACCTGACCAGAGGAATCCTTGATCTACAGAAGAAGTGGATCGACCAGTTCGCCGCGACCGAGCTGCCCGCACTCAAGGACCTGCCGCTGGACCCGACCGGGCAGCTGCTGGCCAAAACGCTGGCTGCACCCGACAATCGGGCCCCGTTTCTGCTGGGGATCTGGAAACCGCGGGGTTGGCTCCACTTCGCTGTCGATCCGGTCAAAACCGCATCCCTGTTCAGCACTGCCGGCGTGGACAACGTGGCCCAACGCCTGACCACGGTCTATCAGGCCGCCAATCCCGACGGCGCGGTGCGGGTCGCTGACGGCCTCATCGAGCAGATTGGTAGTTTCGCCACCGTGCACGGTATCGAGGGGGTGCGCGGACTGCCCGCGGCGAAGTGCTACCAGCGCACGGTGGGGCTGCTGCCGCCGACCGCACCCATGACCTGGCAGCGGGTGCAGTGGGAGTTTAGCTGCGTGGCCACCGTCGACCGCTACGCCTACACCGCGTTCTCCACCACCGCCGAAGACGTCCGCCAGCAAATGGGGGCGCAATACCGAATCCTGGCCGGGCAGTAGGCGATTGGCGGTGACACTGCAACCCGGGGCCGTCGTCGGCGGCTACACGATCGAAGCCGTGTTGGGCTCGGGCGGGATGGGCACCGTGTATCGCGCCCGGCACCCCACCCTGCCTCGCAGCGACGCCCTCAAAGTCCTCTCGGCCGAACTGTCGCGCGATGAGCACTTTCGGTCCCGCTTCGAGCGGGAAGCCGAACTCGCCGCCACTCTCGATCACCCCAACATCGTCACCGTCTACAACCGCGGGGAAACCGACGGTCAGCTGTGGATCGCCATGCAGTACGTCGCCGGCAGCGACGCCGAAAAGGAGCTGTCCGCAGGCCGGATGACACCGCGCCGGGCGGTGCACATCATCAGTGAGGTCGCGGCCGCGCTGGACTACGCCCACCGCCGCCAACTGCTGCACCGTGACGCCAAACCCGCCAACTTCCTCCTCGCGCCCAGCGACGAGCGAATCTTCCTCGCCGACTTCGGTATTGCCCGGGCCCTCGACGACGCGGTGAACCTCACCCAAACCGGAATGGTGATGGCCAGCATCGCCTACGCCGCACCCGAAAGCCTCGCCGGCGAGACCGTCGATCACCGCGCCGACATCTACTCGCTGGGCTGCTCGCTGTATCGCCTGCTGACCGGTCAAGCGCCCTTCGCCCGGCCCGGCGGCATGGCCGCGGTCGCCGCCGCGCACCTCATGGACCCCCCGCCGCGTCCCACCGACGTCATAGCCACCCTGCCCACTGCCTTGGACGCCGTCATCGCCCGCGCGATGGCCAAAGAACCCGCCCACCGCTACCAGAGCGCCGGCGAGCTGGCCGCCGCCGCCCACCGCGCTCTCGACGACACCACCGACGCCGTCGCCATCACCACCACCCCCACACCAGCAGCGCTCGGACCACCCGACCGCACACCCCCGCACTGGCCCACCCAACCCAGCCCGCTCACCCGCCCGCCGGGACCTCCACCACACCCCTCACAGCCGTGGCCCAGCAGCCCGCACACGTTCGCCGACCTGCCCGCCCCGACACCGCAGCGGCGCAGCCGCCGCACCCTCATCGCGGCGGCCCTGGTTGCAGTCGTCGTGCTTGTTGCCGGTGCTGTCACCTTCTGGGCATGGCCCCGCGACAGCGCCACCGCCTACACGCCGCAGACCTTCACTCACGAGCACGGACAAACCACGCTCACCGAGGCGCCCCACGCGGTCGTGGCCGCCGGACCCGGAGACGCCGACGCCGTGCTCTCCTTGGGCGTGCAACCCGTCGCGATCGTCTCCCCCGGCGGCCCCCCACCGTCCTACCTGACCGACCGCATCAGCGGCGATGTCCGCGTACTGGAGACCGCAGATCCCGCCGCGATCGCCGCCACCGCACCCGACCTCATCATCGACACCGGCGCGCTCACCACGCCCGCCTACCGCGACCTGTCCAACATCGCCACCACCATCACGCGACCACAGAACACCAACGACTGGACGTGGCAGACCCAAATCGACTGGATCGCACGTATTCTCGGTCGCACCGACCAAGCCAAACAGCTCGTCGACCAGATCGCCACCACTCAGGCCGAGCTGCGCACCAGCCATCCCGCGTTCGACGGCAAAAGCATTCAGGCAGTCCTCGTCAGCGACAATGGTGTCCAGGTGGCCTCCCCCACCTCGCCGAGCGCCCGATACCTCCAAGGGCTCGGCCTCCGCTACGCCGACCAGCCCGCCACCACCGCACCCACCGGAGCCGACACGTTACTTTCCGTCCCCGACCCCGCCCAGCTCAACAGCCCACCCACCGACGTCCGCCTCGTACTGCGTCGCGACCGCGGAGCCGGCGGCGGCAGCTATAACGGCCTCCCCCCACCCTTCACCCAATACACCGGCACCACCATCATCATCGACGACCCCGCCACCATCGACGCACTCCTCACTCCGGGATACGCAGCCACCAGCTACCTCAACACAACACTTGTCGACGCCCTCACCCGCCAAATCCGCTGAGCAAGATACTTGTCGTGACTGGGACACCGACGAAGGCCAGATGAAGGGGGCAGCCTGCAACAGTGAGGGCAGCGTCTCAGGCGTAGTTAACTCGCGGGCCCGCGTCTTATCGTGAGGATGCAGCTTCGCTAGAACAGGTAGCACGCCCAGGCCTACGATTCGGCCTCGTGCTCGCACGGACACGCGTGAGATGGAGAGGACGACGATATGCCCGGGGGGGTCGATACTGCCGCGGATGGAGGTGGCGAGAACACCGAACCGCTGCCCATCGTTGATGGCGCGGGTACACCCGAGATCCGCAGCAGTGAGCCTCTGCGGCCCCTCACCGATTTGTCCTATGACTTCGCTGGGTCACGTCGCTCCTCTCGTTCCCGTCCGCGGGTCGCCCTTCCTGGCGGGCTGCCAAGGCTGCTGAGCAAGGGGGTCGCGGTCACCGCGGCATCGGTGATAGGGGTCGCGGCGGCGGCCGCTGTCTGGTTGTTGTGGCGTGAAAGTTCTGCAACTAGTGCTCCTTCCCCACCGGCCGCAGACAGTACGGCTCAACTGCGCGCGCTGGTGCCTGCTGGCTTCGGCGACTCATGTCAGCCGGAGCCGTCCGCTCCCCCTGTGGTCGCTCAGCTGACGTGCACGGCCCACGCGGGGCCTTCGACTCCGCCATCGGGCAGGTTCATGACGGCCCAGAACTCCGCGGACCTGCAGATACTGTTACAGACCATCGTCGAAGACGCGCAGGTGGTGGTTTGTCCGGGCAACATTCAGAGTCCCGGTCCGTGGCGTCGTAACGCGACACCATCGCAGGTTGCCGGCACTTTGGTCTGCGCAACGCGGGCTAACCGTGCACTCGTAGCTTGGACCACCGATGATCGTCGACTGGTGAGCATGGTGGAGGCTAATGCGCAGGGACCGTCAATGGCGCAGCTCTACGTCTGGTGGACCACGCATTCATAGCTCGATTCGCACGGCGTAGCTGCGCTCCGGGTCTTGCGGACCCATTCAACACAACGGTGGAGGGCCTCATTGGCTCCCCCGCCCATCCCCTCGGAGAGCAACCACTGCAGCCGACACCCAGCCTCGGGCACGACGGCCGGATGCAACAGTGGACGGGAGACAGATCCAGACCCTCGGGTATCAGAATCCGAGGATGCCCCTGAGCCACCACACAGCTCATCCCGCCAGGGGCGGGGTTGCACCTCGTGAAGCGACATAACATTTGAGTGCCGGCTGGTCAGCTCGACGGTTTGACCGCGACGGTCGCTAGATCGAGGTTTGGGAGGTCGCTATGGCGCAACTGGACGTTGACCCTGGTGCTGTCCGTCAGGCGGGGCGATTGGTGGGCTCGGCATCGTCGGGGTCGTTGGTGGGGGTGAGTGTGGTTGCGCCGGCCGCTGACCCGGTGTCAGCAGGGGTTACGGAAACTCTGCAGGCCCGCTGCTCGGCGATCACTGGGTACAGCACGGTTGCGCAAGTGATCAGCCAGGCGCGCGGATCAATGCTGGAAGCCAGTGCGAACGCCTACGAGGAGCAGGAGCAGCTCAACGCCGCCAGCCTCGGCTCAATCGGCGGGGGTTCCGGCGCGGGCACCGCAGCGCCCATCGCGGTGCCCAGCATTCCGACACCGACGGTTCCTGCCATCACCGCCCCGCAACTGGGTGCGCCTCCGGCCACCGGCAAAGACATCGCCTTACTGCTGCACGGCGGGCCAGGACCTGCGGGCCTCTATAGCGCAGCGCGACTGATGCGCAGTCACGCCGGTCAGTTGCGGGATGCTGCAAGCCAGCTCCGAAGCGGAAGCACTGCCATCTCCGCCGATTGGCAGTCAAGCGCCGGAAAGCAAGCCTTGCAGCGGATCGCCGAACTCAGTCAGTGGTATGAGCGGCACGGCGACCACGCCTCGGCGACCGCGAACGCGCTGGAAACGCACGCTGAGAGCTTCGCTCGGGCGCGGGCCAACACGCCCACGCCCGAGCAGTTCGACGACACCGAGAATCGGCTCAAACGTGCCGCGCAGGCCAATGCCATCCCGGCCAATATGGGCCGCTACGCGCCGGTGGTGGCGGCGCTCCAGACTGAACTCGCTGCCTTGCACGCCAAGGCCACGGCGCAGTACGCCGAATACGCACGCAGCGCCGGAAATCACTCACTTGTCGGCGCACCGCTGGAGCCCCCACCACGCCCCGAAGATGGGCGGATCCAAGCCCTCGACAGCAGCATGATTAAGGACGCCCCCGCCGATCTCGGTGGAGGAGACGCCGCGGTGACTGACTCCACTGCTGGTCCTGTCGATCCGCACAACCCATTTATCGGTGATGAACGTTTCGGACAGTGGCGGAACTACACGCCGCCTCCTTATGTTGGTTCGCACCCGCCGCCTCCTCCTGCTGAGCATTACGATCTGACCGATGAGCCGCTGAAGACGGGCGGTCCTTCCGGTTTCTACACACCGGGCCAGAGCTGGGTCGGTCCCGATCAACAACCCGCGTTCTCCCAGGCTGAGCAATACCGGTTCCGCATGTCCGGGATGGACGGGACTACTTACACACGGGTGGTCACAGTCGACGGGCAACCGCAGCTTCAGCGGTGGTTCGCTTACACCTACGACTCGCAGAAGTGGACCCAGACGAATTTAAATCTGCCCGTGTGGGCGCGCACGGCGCCCGATCCTATCGGCGGCGTGTTGGGGGGTACGGCGTCGGGCACGATCGGTGCGAGCCTGCCATCGATGGGCCCCTGGCAGCCGACGACCCCCGCCCAGATCGCTACGCTGTCGGCAGCCAATCCCGGCGTCACCTATTACATCCCCGACGGATGCGGGGGTCAATTCACTTTCCAGGGCGGGGTACCAGTCGGCGGTCTTGCTCCTCCGGCCATGCCCCCATCGATGACGGCGCCCCGATGAACACTGGGGATGGACCGCATCTCGTTGGAGTAGTGACGAGGGAACCGCAATGTCGCATGGGTGCAGTTGAAAACTGCCTATGGGGTGTCCGACCACGCCACCAAGGGTGAGATGCCGGCCCTCCTCTTATCCCATGTTGCGCCTTCTTGCGGCATCGTCGCTGTGGCCGTCATATACGGATTGCTCGGATCGCTGGGCGTTTTGTCCTTCATTGCCGTCTGAACCTGAAACCCGAACATGCCGTCACGCACTGCTGCTCCGAAAGAAGAGACAGCAGGAGGTGGTGGCCAACTCGCCGGGTGCACCGGCAAATTCGTGGCCACGCAGACGGCACCTACAAGCATCTCCAGGAGCCACCCGGTTTACCTAACGAAACCATTGAGGAGACGCCTCCAGTAGTACGGCGATGCTGGCCCCCCATAAGCGCACGCTTGCCAATCGTTGGCGGTCGTCGCAGATGCTGCGCTAGGAGGCGGCGCGCTCGATTTCGGGGCTGAGTGAACGGTCGCGCAGCAGTTGCGGCACGCTCACGCCTTGATGGGTCGCAGCATCCTGCAGCAACGCGAGCTGGGCATCGGTAAACCGCACGAAGACGCCTTTCTTCAGCTGGCGGGTTTCACTGCCGCTCGTACCGCTCATGGCCGCACCCTTCCCGGTCGGTTCAGCGTCAAGTCCAGCGCTGCGCTTGCTCGATGCCGTTAGTTTACGACATTTGTGTTGTTATTTTAGGTCATTGGCCGACGCGGATAGCCGCATGTCGTTCCTAATGCCGTTAACTAGGAGCATAATGCATTTAATGCCGTAGACGTGTCGAGAGCAGGATGAGCCCCCCCAAACAGCCGCCGCCAGGAGTGGAGACGAAACCGCAGGGAGATGTGGTTTCGTTGCAGGAGGCTGCCTCGAGGTTGGGAAAAGACCCGCGAACCTTGATCAAGGCGATCACTGCGGGGCATCTCCGGGGTGGGGCGATGCCACGGCCGGAGCGGCTGCGTTGGTATGTCTATGCCAGTGAGCTCCCGCCGACCCCTGGTGCGTTACCGACTCCCGGGGCGGCCGACCGGCAGGTGCAAGACCTCCAGGCTCAAATAGTGTCGTTACAGGAGGCTAACCGGCTGCTAATTGCTGCTCAGCAGGATCTTCTTCAGGCGGGCGGTGCGGGCAATGAGGCGGCCGATCATTATCGGCGCGTCGCCGAGCGGTATCTGGACGCGTTGGGTCAGTTCAATACGCCGGGACATCTCGGCGAACTCGCCGATCTGTAGGCGTTACCGGCCGGGTTCTGTCAGAAGGTCGCGGAGCCGCTGCACACCGTCGGGGCCGAGATAGGTGCGCAGAGCGTTGGCTAGCAGTTCGGGCTTGGTGGAGAAGTCAGCGATCGCCGAGGAGATCACTCGGGCGCGGCTCGGCGGCCGTTTGTCGGTGGCGCTCCCCTCCCCCGCCCTATTCCGGTCGAGAGCAGCTTGCCAGCGCGTCACCTGTTCTTCGAGCGGCACGCGGGCTAGTTGGCGTGCCTCGCGGATCGCGAGTTCGCCGCGGCGCAGGGCGGTTTGAAGCTCGGGGGCCAGATGCAACAGGGCGCGGCGTTGGGATACCCACCCTTCGGACTTCCGTAGCCGCTCCGCCGCAATATCGGCGTACCCGCATTCGGCGATGAGCGCCTCGACCGCGCGAGCTTCTTCGATGACGTCGAAGTCCTGCCGGTCGACGTTCTCGGCGATGCTGGCCGAAATCAAAGTGATGCGGTCACGGGCGATGGTGTCGTTGACGACGATTGCGAGGTCGTTGCGTCCGTATTTGTGCGCTGCCGCCAGCCGGCGACATCCGTTGATGACGACGTAGCGCGTGGTGATGGTGTCGTCGGGGTAGAGATTGAGGTAGGCCTCCCGCGTCACTACGGTGGCGGGCTGAAGCTGGATGTCGGTGATCGACTGGAGGTCGGCGAGGTCGCCTAGCTCCTCGCGGGGGTTGCGGGGATTAGCGCTTAGTTCAGTTAACGCAGCGGTTCGAGCTGGCGTGCTGTCCCGGTATGACGGGCCTTTGTCCACCGGGGATTTGTCGCCGACCACGGCGTGTAGCTCGGCCAGGTTGACGCGTTGTCCGCGGGCCATCAGCGGGTTCCTCCCACATTAAGCTCGAGGGCGAACCTGTAGAAGTCTTCGCGTGCCTGTAGCGCGACCCTATTGGCTGGGTATTCGGTGACGACTTGCCCTTCGGCGCTGGCGCGGACGTGAAGTTTGTAGTGGCGGATCACCGTATTCGCTAGCGGCCAGCCGTTGGCCTTGACGAATTCTTTGGTCTGGTTGAGGTCGTAGGTGCCGTCGCGGGGATCCCAGTTGTTGATGACGACAAGGTAGCGCAGGCCACGCGGCTGCACGACTTTGCCGATAGTGCGGGCAGTCGGGTCGAAGCTCAAAGGTTCGGGTTCAATGGGCACGATGACTTGATCGGCCATGTCCAGCACAGCGCGCAGCACGTCGGCGGCGGGCCCGCGGCCAAGCGGATCGGCGCCGTGGCTATCCCCGTCGAGGTCGATCCATCCGGGGGTATCGACGTAGACATGCTGGATTCCGGGCAAGTCTCTGAGCTTGGCCAAGTTCTCGACATCGTCGTGGGCCTGGGCGATGTGGAACGGCAGGTCGTTCATCCGCGAGGCCCACCAGACAGCGGACCCCTGGGGGTCGACCGACAGCGCAAGAACGGGTGAGCTCGCCTCGGGGTCGTCGCCGCGGTTGAGGACATCGGCGGTCACGGCGGCCAGATTGACTGACAGCGTGCTCTTGCCGACGCCGCCCTTTTGGTTGAGCAGGACATGAATAGCCATGATGGCCCTTCCGTGTGCTTCCCCCGCGCAGCGGAGTACTTCGGATCAGACGCGGTCCACCCTACGGCGACGTCGGGTAGTTCTCGGTTCGCGACACACCTCGGACGTACGCGACTCGTGGTTGAGGCGACCAACACCCCAACCCCGGAGCGCTCACCGGGGCGGCTGGGGAAATCCCGATAGGGTTCGCCTTACCGCGGCAAAACGATGGCGGCGGGCGAGCTTCTCCCCCACCGCTTCCCGCTTCGGCGACGCATGCGGCGCTAAAGGAGCGAGCCGCAGGCGTACCGATTTCCGACCGGGCTGACGGCCGGCATAGTCAGCCTCGTCGAATCACCGGCGGCAGATCGACGCCTGACGCTTTGGGCGTTGAGGCGATCGAGACTCCGCACTGCAGCGCGGGGACGGCGGGAAATGTAACGCCGCCTACGTGGGGTTCGCTTTACCGCGGTAAAGCGACGGCGGACGCACGACCTTCTCCCCACCGACTGAGCGGATGCGGCGCCGCACGCGGCATACCAGTGGGCGCACCGCAGGTTTCATCGTTTGGGCTCAGTTTGTGGCTCAGCGCTGACATGTTGATTTACCGCGGTAAATCGTCACATGACGTAACCGCGGGTTGGCGGTGGGTCCTTGCGGGCACTCGCCCCCATGGGATGGTTACGAGCCTTAGGCCATGTCGCGAAGCACGTTATCTGCAGGGCGCGAGTCTGCGATCTATATCAACTCGACGGCATAGCGATGCGCCCGACAGATCACCAATGCCAAGACGGCCACGCCGTCAGCATGGCCGCGCGCCAGCGCGGCCAGGTCGATCGTGCGCCCCGCGAACCGCTGCCCCCACAAACACGCGATTAGATTGATGTGCTCGCCGTTCACGTTCTCGATGAGGCCCTTCTGCCCCACGACGGTCCTGTTGGGTCTCGCGGCGCCCCCTAGCCGACGGCCTTTCCCTTCAGCGCGGTGGAACAGGACATGTTCGTACCGTGTCGCATATCGCGCTAACCGGTCGACGCTCTCCGCTGTTGATTCGCTGCTGCGGGTGCGGCGAACCCGTCACAACGCGCACCGGCTGCACTTCCCCGGGCCAGGAGCCGGCACGCGTTGTGCAGCGAGAAACACTCTCTCGCTCAATGTGGCACGTGGGATATCGGACCCGACGAATCCCGACAGGGCTCGGCAGCGCACTCGGCGGTCACCTCACACCAGCGCGGTTGTCCGAGCCGCCTAAGCAGGGTGCGCGAATCGGCCGACCGGTCGTCACGTCTGTCCCGCTGGCGGTGCGTGTGTTTGGCGATGACCGCCTGAGGCCGCACCGCCTCCGGTGTTGGGTGTCCAGCTACGGCTCGCCCACCACCAGACCCGTAGTTCTAATAGCGCCTACCTGCAGAATCCGGGCTTATGGCGGATGATGGGCCGGATGTTTGCCGGGTGTCCCCCGGGTCGGTCGACGAGTTTGGGGCGCCTCAATTACGAGCGAATACCGGGCATCAAATCGTGTCTTTGCCGGCTTTGCATTCGGAAAAATGACGGCTGACGGCACGTACCACTGGCGGCTTAGTACCCGTACGGGCGGACGCACGTGAAGCAGCCATGGTGCTCGGGTGTTGGTCCCGGCTGGAGGTCGAACTTACATACGGTCTGATGATTGGTCGACTGCTAGATCGCCATACGTGCGACTAAGCGCCTACACAGACGTATCGGTGGCACCGCCATGTGTCGGGCGTGCATGGCGGCGGGCGCGCGTACGTTGGTGCGCGCGGTAGGGGGGGCGGATGCCAACTCGTCCCGACCGTCGTGTGCCCGTCGGCGGCATCGGTTTAACGTTCGTCCCAACAGACACTCTGGTAACAGTTCGGTATCGCGGGGGTGTGGCGGGCCGGCCGTGCGTCCGCGCCGCCTTACCGTCACCGGTATGACGATGAACGGTCAAACACGCGTGGTTCTCGTGGCCAATCAGAAGGGCGGTGTCGGGAAGTCCACCACGGTGGCGGCCATCGCGGAGATGATCGCCGCCGCCGGTAAGCGTGGACGCCGAGTCCTTGTCGTCGACGGCGACCCGCAGGCTAATGTCACGATGGAGGACTTAGGCGTTGAGGGAGACGGCGGCCAGTCTCTGGCGCAGACATTGCAGTTCGGGGCGCCGCTGACACCGGTGCGTGATGTTCGGCCCAACCTCGACGTCATCGCCGGCGGTCCGCACCTGGCGGTAGCCGGCGCCACCGCGCAGGTGATGGCCGAGAACGGTATCAATATGGCGGCCAACCTGGAGGCGCAGCTGAGTCGGTTGTGCGACTCCGAGGGGTATGACTTAGTGGTCATTGACTCCGGCCCGGGGGACGTCCCACTTCTGGACACGTATTTGTCGGTTGCGAACTTTCTGCTGATTCCGACCCGGGATGACCAGGCCAGCCTGGGTGGGGTGGCGCGTCTGGCGAAGCGGTTCTGGCATGCCCGCAGGCGGGGTTCCTCGATTCAATTGCTGGGCGTACTGCTCTTCGACGTCAATCCGCGCGCGACAAAACGCAACGAAGAAGTCTTTGCTCAGGTCAACGAGATGCTCGCGGGCAGCGGCACGACGCCGTTCGACATCATCATCCGGTCGGCTCCTGCTGCGGCGGTCGATATGCGGACGCTGCATAAGACGGCAGGGGAGTTGGTGGCGCTTGCCCATGATGAGCGGCGCAGTCGCATCGCGAAGCTGCGGGGCAAAGAGAGTCCGACGCGGGCAATGTGGTCGAGTGACCCCAGCGGGCTGGCGGCTGACTATCAGGAGCTGGTGCGTCAGATCATCGGCAGGCTAAGACGTTTCGAGGCGCCGATGCAGGAGCGGGTCGGATGAGCGGGTCAAGACCGAAGGCGAAGCCGGTTTTCGATCCCTCCGCGCTTGATGACGAACTGGACGAGATGTGGCCGACACCGTCGGCGCAACCGCCGACCCGTCCGCTCGAGGTGCCGCGGCCGGCGCCGCCGGGGGCGGCGTCGGCGGTTACACCGTCGCCAGTCGAGCCAGCTCAAGCTTCTGGGGTGTCGAAGTCTGAGACATCAGCCGCGTTGTCGCCCTCGACCGTCGATAGCCGACGTCCGGGGCCTCGACTCAATTCTGTCACTGTGACAGCAGCGGAAACGGCTAAACGTGTTCGTCCGCCGGAGGTGTTGCTGTCCTCGGAGGTTTACGACGAGCTGTACAAGGTTCAGATCGCGGAGAAGAAGGTGCGGCGGGGGCTGGCGCGCACCATGGGCGCGATCGTCCTTGACGCGATCGAAGCGCATGCGGTTCGGCTGTCCACGACGTGGACGAATCAGCAGCCAGCGGCGGTGGGGGAGGGGCAGTTGTTCGAGCGGCCGTCGTCGAACGCTGTTCCTCGGCGTCGTCGTCACGTGACCGCGCCCCGAACTGTGGTCCTTTCGGGTGTGACACCGGCGAACGCGCAGCGCCTCGATGATCTCGTTGCGGCCTGGGACGCCGGGACGCGCAGCGCGTTGGTGGAACAGGCGCTGCGATACGAATTTCAGCTGCTCCGCGTCGACAGCTGATCCGCGGGTTGGCTTTACCGCGGTAAAGCGAGAGCCACGCTGCTAGGCGCCTGCCCCACCTGCCAGCTGGCTGCGTGCGATTCGCCGCGGCACGACGACGCGATCCGGGCGACGGTCCGCAACATGGGATTGCTCACTTGGCACCAATTCTGGGGGCTCTGATGCGGTCGAGGCGCTGCCGGGGTGGCGCAGCGCGCCTCGGGTGTCGAGGATCAGGCGGTGTTTCTGCCTCCATAGGAAAGGTGTTGTCGCCGCCTCGGGAGCGGAGTCGAGGTGATACCCCAGCCGTCGCACGAGATGAGAATCCATGCGCTGCAGGGTGATCGCGCATTCTTGACACACGGCGAACAGTGTGGAGGCGTCACCGTCGTCGCGGCGGGCCACCCGGGAGACGATGGCGTCGGCGTTGAGGTGGCATCCGGTGGCCATGACCTCGCAGAACCCCCCGGAGCGGGCAAAGACCACTGTGCGCGGGGGGGTTCTAGCGGCGGCGCAACCTCGCACTCCGGTGGGGGACGCCGGCGGTCGACTCGGTGGAGGGGCTGGCCGAGGGGGCTGCGGTGGCGGGACTGACAGATCGTCCTCGACAACCGCGCGCAGTCGGGATGCCGCAGCGGCGAATCGGCCGTCGATCCAGATACCGGCCCACATACCCCAGGACGGCCGGCAGCCCAGGGCCAGCTGTGCGCAGCCGCGGCGATGGGGGCAGCCCAAACAGGCTGCCAGAGCAGCCGTTCGGTGCGCACGACTGAACCAGTGATCTGGGTTGCGGTGGCAGGGGAGCAGCTCAATAGTCGACGCGGGGCGCCTCGATCTCTGCGGTGACGTCACGTCAGGTCGCCTGTGATGCCGCGGATCTCCTCGACCCGGGTGCGGAGATCCTCGTGTGCACGTCGGTTGGCTTCGGCGCGGCGCTGCTGAGCCCGTTGCGCGGCGCGTCGGGCGATCTCGAGCGCCGCTTGGCGGCCGGAGCCTGTCAGCGCAGCTCGGGCCGCCTCGCGAGCCCGCAAGGCGGCGTCCCGCTCGGCGAACTGCGCTGCGATCCGCTTGCGGGTCAGGGTGAACTCGGCGGCCTCGCGGGCTTCCTCGAGCGCTGATGGGCGTTCGGCCGGGTTGCCGTGGGCGGCGAGGATCGCGCCCAGCAGGCCGATCGGCTTGTGCGGGGTGTCGGGAATCCAGTGGCCGGTCCCGATCCAGTCGGTGATTGCCTGGTTGAGATCGCGGGGCGTCCAACCATGCTCGGCCACAGTCGCCAAGACCCACACCCATGGGGCACCGGTGCGGTACCGCCGCGCCCACGGTGGACTTTGCTGATCACAAATCCAGCGGTTTGCCAGGGTGAGCGCCTTTGGATTCTGTGCTGGGCGGCGCGGAGCGACGCTGCGACCGGCCTTTGGCCGGGGGCGGGTAGTGAGTGATTTCTTAACAGAAGGTTTAGTTGTTAAAAGAGACCCTTCGGGATGGGGTGACAGCTGATGAAATCTGCTGTCGTGCAGCGCCCACACCGATGCCCAGCCGCGCCCGCGATCGCCGACGCGCCAGCTGGCGTACCGCTCCGCGCGGGTGCGTTGCCGACCCCGCATCACCTCGGTGGCGACCCCGAGGAGCCGCAGCGCGGTGGACGCTCGCTGCACGGTGCGCACCGACAGCCCGGCCAGTTGAGCGATGCGCTCGTTGGTTGGCCGGCAGTTGCGTCCGGTTCGGTGGTCGGCGAACGCGGCGCGGGCCTCAGCCACGGCGACAACGGATTTGAGGCTCACTGGGTTGTTGGGCATTACGGGTCGCACGTGGGTGTCGTAGCGCAGGCGGTAAGCCGCAGGAACGGTTTCGTGTGCCCAGCGCCGCGCTCGACCGGTCCAGCAGGGAATCGCCGCCCATCGAACGTTGACGTCGAGAGCAATGCGGGGAAGGCGATCGAAGCAGTGTCCGCTGGCGCGACGGATCCATACCGGTGCGGTGTGGGCGGTGCCCCGGCGCCGCAGCAACGGGCCCGAACCGTGATAGGGGCGAGTGATGACATCGGCAAGGTCACGGTGCGCGGCATATGGACCGTGTGGAATGCGTGCGCTACCGTGGAATGCGTCTTTCAAGACGATTCCCTTCAGCAAGGGGGAGTGGCGTGAAAGCAACTGAGTTCGAGCGGCAACTCGAACTTGACGACCCTCGGCCCTTCGGGTCGGGGGTTTCGCCGTTTAGGTGCTCTACGAAGAGTTATTCAATTGTGCGGCTGATGGTTTGAGTGGTCAGGCGGGGCTGGTCTCCTCTCCTGGGTCGAGCCGTCTCCGGCGCGGATATCCGCGGGTGACTGCACGCCGCCCTCGAACATCGCTCGTTCAGTGGCCAGCGCGGATATCCGCGCTGGATGTGAGCATGCCGCACGAAGGGGCCTGGGGCGGGGAGGACACGCCGCACCATCTTTCACACCGGTAACAGCGGTCGCTATTTCTGGCGACCCTGCGGGCCGAGGGTGCTCGCGGAACGTTACCCCCGACATCGTGTGTGGCACGGGTGGGGACCGCCCACTATGGCGTTCTGTCACAAGGCGAGTGAACCTGGGACCCAACCCTGGTCGCCGACGCGGGCCTCGCCCAGCGCAAGAGGGGTGTGGATCGAGCAATCGGCGGTGCGGCCGTGGTCGTTGCGTCGAGGACGCGGGAGCCCGGCACGGAACAACACCCACGTCGACTGCTTCGGGAAGCACGCCTACCAGGCTGACACGCGGCGATCACGCAGTGCACCGCCCCTAGAAACTCGGCGTTTGGGTACGGCACCGCCGTAAAGCGTACTGAGTTCCTTTGGCGCATAGCTGTTGCTCTGCACGCGATGTTGGATGGAGCTCATGCATCCCATCAGGGGTGCAGTATTGCGCCACCTGTCTTTAAGGGAGCGATCGATGACCGCATTGGACGACGTGAGCACCGTCATCGGCGATGACTATCGAGGAGTCAGCCAGCTGCCGGACGAGTTGACTGACGGGCGGGGGATTGGAACGGGGGGCATCGTTGGTTCCACCGGGATACCGAACCTGGTTCAAGCCAGCAGAGCAGTGGCGGTGGCCATCACCGCAGCCATCGCCGTCTCCAGTTTTATTCTCTCCTTTGCCGCACTCAGCGACCTCGCTCGGCGCACGGGAAGCTGGACGGGTTGGCTTCCGTATCTGTGGCCGGGAATCGTCGATGGCGCAATTATTTTGGCGACGATGGGTATCTTGGCGACCGCGGCGTATCCAGACCAGCGCAAGAACAGGCAGTTTTTCTGGGCCATGCTCGCGGTGGGGGCGCTGGTGAGCATTGGCGGCAATGCGCTGCATGCCATCCTGCCGGCAACGGCATCACTGCCGACCGCTCTGGCGTTCGCCGTGGCCTGCGTACCTCCTGCTGGGATTTTGGGTAGTACCCACGCGGTCCAAATACTGTGGCGCTTCAATCTATCCCGCACTGAGGCCGCCCGCCCGTCACACCGCGCTGTCGGGGTACCGGCGCGGGTGGACCCCGACCGCGGGCAGCGGTGGCTTGCGTTGGCCCACGAGATTCACCGCCGCGGCCGGTTGACCAATCACTCCGAAAACACACTGAGCCAGGCACTGTGGCGGCTATTTGAGGTGCGTCCGCAGATGTCGCTGCGCGCCATCGGAGAAGAGGTTGGTGTCGGCCACCACGATGTCATCGCCAGGCTTCGCCAGACCGCCACCGAGGTGGTGCGAGACCGTCCCGAATTGGCTCCTATGCCCGTAGCTATCGACGATCAGCCGGGCTTAGCGTCGTAGACAACAGCCGACGTGGTGATCAGAGAGGACGTCCGCTCGTGACTTTTGGCCTTCCAAGTCTTCCCAGCATCGTGGAGGACGTGCTCGAACCGGCGGTCGTGAACGCGGTGAAGGTCGTGACCGCAGTCGGGCGCGTGTTCGGCGGTGACGATCACCCGCCGTCGCAAACTCCGTTGCAGCGCACCAACACTGCGCTGTATGGACCCGGCGGCCTTCCTGCCGCACCTCCGCTGGCCCCCGCCCCGCCCGCAGACCAGGCCGGTGGATTGAACGACGGCGCGACCAACGCCGGTGACCAGTACAACCAGCACGTCGACGGGGCCGCCCTGACCGATGACAAGCTGGCCACGCTGCTCAAGAGAATTTTCGAGTCCAATCAGCAGGCACGCGACAAGGTCAACGCGATCCTGGCCGATATTCAGGCCAAGTCCAAACAGATTGCCCCCGAGATGGGTGACCCGGCCTCGGTGATGGCGTTCCAGAAGTACATGGATGCACTAGGTGTGATGGGCTGAAAATGGTGAGTGGAGGGGTGTGGTGAGGCCGGCGATGGCAGGCGCGGCGGGGGTGATGGGAGGTGGAGCTGTTGGTGAGGTGAGGGTTTGGCGGTGCGTGATGGGTTGAAAGTGGCTGGTTTGGGGCGGTGCTGTAGCGGTGGAGGCGGTTTTAGGTTGAGCGCCATGACGAACAAAGTGTCGAAATCGAAGTCGGCTGTGCGGGCTGCCCGCGAAGCGGTGAAGGCCGCCCAGCGCGACGTTCTGGAACGAGCCCGGCGCAACGGCGACGACCTGGCGGTGTTCTTCTCCAGCCAGGAACGCCTCGCCGGGGTCGACGAGTGGGTCGAGACCAAGATCGCCGGCCTGCGCGCCCAGGCCGAGGGCAAGCGCGCCGATCACCGCCGTGCCGCGGGAATGGCGCTTGCGGCGCTGCGCGATCGGGGCGAGACGATCCGCGACATCGCCGCCCTGACGGGGATCGGAGAGAAGGCGGTGCGCGAGCTGATCCGCTACGCCGAGGCGACGCCTGCCGACAGCGCGGACCGGGCGTCCGGGGCAGCGCAAGCGCATGAGGCGGCGGCCGACGAGTCGATCGCGGCCCGCAGCGGTGGAGGGGCCGCGTTGGGCGCGCCGGACGGCTCCTTGTCGGCCACCGGTTAACGTGTCGGCACGGTGAGAACAGGTCGGCGGCGGTCGGAACCACTACAGCTGGTGGTGGACCCCGTGCGCGATGCCGCCGAGATTGCGCGCTTTGAGGCCGCTGTCGTGCGCGGCCCGGACGCTCAGGACTGCTGGTTGTTCACCGGCGCCATCGGTGGCGACGGGTACGGGCGTTTGTGGATTCGGCGTGACGGCCGGCGGGTCATGGTGCGGGCCAACCGGTATGCGCTGGCTGTGGCATTACACGGCGATGTGTTGCCGCCGTGGGAGCGTGCGCACCACGGGTGCGACGTGCCGTTGTGCGCGCGGGTGAGTGTGCCCGGCGAGACGGGCCGCCGGCACGTGTTCGCCGGCAGCCAGCGCGACAACATGGAACAGATGGGCCGGTCCGGCCGGGGCGGTGGCCGAGTCGCCGTCCGGCAGCGCAACGCCGGGGTGTTGGCGCGTCGGGACCGTTCGGTCGCGCTGCGCGCTGCGGTGCGCAATGGATGGGATGCCGCCGCGGTCGCCGATGCGCTGGCGGTGGGACATCCGACCCTGTGGTGAGGAAATGAGTAACGGTGTGTCGGTGCGCCGGTGGCGCGGTGTGTCACCGGCGCGGCATGAGAAGCGGCGAGGACCGGCCCCGTTGGGGTGATTCGGTCCTCGCCCGCGGGGGGTCAGTGGTCAGCGTGGTCGTCGGGCTCGTCGTCGGTGGGTGCGTCCTCGATCAGTGCGTGGGCGATGCGGTAGGCGGCGCGACAGTTGCGCAGGCTGTCGGTGAGGAATGAGGCGGTGTCGGCCCCGTCGGCGGTGCCGACGAAGTCGACGTCGTAGACGTGGTCACTGGTGAGTGTGGCCAGGGCGGTGCGGGCGCGGGTGAGGGCGTTGATGGCGTCGACCAGTGCGCCGTCGAGCGCCAGGCGCGCGGTGTCGACGTCGCGGGCCCAGTCGGGGTTGTGCAGGTGGTGCATGTCAGATCCTTCCGGGTTCGGTGGGTTGCGCCGGGCCCGCGGTGGTGGCGGGCCCGGCGGGCGGGGTCAGAACGGGGCGTCGGTGGCGGTGTCGGCGGCGGCGGCGAGATCGGCGGCGAGTTCGAGTTCGCGCTGAGTGCGGTTGTCGGTCATGGTGTCTCCGTTTCCTCGTGTTGAGTGCGCCGGTCAGCGCCGGGGTGCGGGGCAATCGGCTGAGGGTGGGCCGTCAAGGGCGAAGAGTCCGGTGCTGGTGCCGGCGGATGTGCGGCCCGCGAGCGTCAGCGAGCTGATAGGGCCGCACATGTCCTCCGCCGCCGGCACCAGCACCGGACGTCCCTTGACGGCTCGGGCCCCCGGCCGATTACGCTGCACACCCCTGCTGACGGCTTCCAAGGTGAGTGGCTGCGGACGAGCCCGCCGCAGGCGGGCATCCCGCGCCCGCCAGGGCGGCGGTGTGCGGGGCGCGGGATGTCGCCCTTGTCGTCGCAGTGGGGGAGCGTTGGGCATCCGGCTCAAAAGGGGGGCCTCGCCGACAGCGTGATGGTGTCGGCGAGGCCCCGGTGGTGTTAGTCGGGCAGGGCGTCGAGCAGTAGGTGGGCGAGCTCTTCGCCGGTGGGTAGCGGCAGCGTGTCCGCGGCAGCGAGCACGTCGTCGCAATCGGCACTGTCGCAGGCGCATTCGGTGTTGCTGGCGCTCAAGTCGCTCATGGCGCTGTCGAGGGCGCAGCCGTCGACGCTGGCGGCGTCGACGATCCACCGGGTGCGGTCGTCGGAGAGCCGCAGATAGACCTGGACGGTCTGCTCGACGTAGTGGGTGCCGTCGGGTTCGTAGGAGTAGCGCGCGGCGTGTCCGTCTCGGCGGTCATGGCGGTCGGTCATGGTGGTTCCTTCCTGGTGGTCGGGCGGGTGATGGGGCGAGATGAAGTCCGGCCGGCCATCTCGGGTGAGGTGGCCGGCCGGACTCACGGGGTTGGTCGGGTCAGTTGGTGGGCGGGGTGTCGCCGAGGCGGGCCAGCATCTGGCGGATTGCTGCGGGCGGGAGTCCGCTCTGCAGCGCGGTGTCGAGCAAGGCCACGAGGTTGGTGTCCTCGAGTCCGTTGTCGGCGGCGGTGGTTTGGGCGGCGTCGAGGGCGAGGCCGGCGCGGACGGAGTCGTTGCCGGCGTAGAAGCAGGCAGCGGCGAGGCCGAGAGCTTCGATGCGAGCGATGCCGCGCAGTTGGCGGGCGATCCGGGTCCAGAGGGCGGCTCCTGCGTCGGGGCGGGCGGCGCTGATGACTAGCAGTGCGTCGCGGTGGGTGACGCTGGTGGTGATCAGGTGGCCGGTGTTGGCGGCGAGCTGCGGAGTGAGTCCCTCGGGGTTTTCGAGGGCTGCGTACACGCTCAGGATGGTGTGGGTGACGAGATCGGCGGTGATCTCGGCCTCCGGTGCGGGGTCGCCGGGGGTGAACTCGGCGGCGATGTCGGCGCGGGCGCCCAGGATGGAACGGCCCTCCTCGACGGCGAACCGCAGGGCCAGGTCTGAGGTTCGGTAGTCGACGGTGCGACCTGCCTCTCCGGTGTCGACATCGGTCCAGGAGTGGCCGGCGTCGAGCTGGTCGGCGTGGAGCCGCTTGAAGACCGCGCTGCCGAAGGCGTGCAGCTGGCGGCTGATGGCGTCGAGGTGGTGTCCGGCGAGGGCCTGGTGCTCGGCGTCGGCGATGGCGATGAGCAGGACGCTGCGGGCGATTCCGTCGTCGTCGCGCAAGGGCAGGGCGTTGACGAACTTGATGGCGGTGTGCAGAGGTGCGTCGCTGTCGTAGCGGGCGGCGACGAGGATGCTCTGCTGGATGCCGTCGTCGTCGATGACGATTCCGACGATGCTGTTGGTGGGGGCGAATCCGAGCAGGGCCGGGACGGCGGCCAGGACGTCGGTGCTGGAGCGCAGGTCGAGGGTCATGGTGTTTCTCCGTTCGAGTGGGTGATGAGTGCGCCGGTTAGCGCTGGGGTGCAATCGACCGGCGGGGTGGCGCGGGCAACCTCGAAGAGGGAGCGGCGGACGGAGCAGGGTTTTCAGCCCCCGCTCGCCGGCGCGAAGCGCTTCGGCGGGCAGGGGTAGGGCTGAAAAGGTCACTCGGCCTGTGCAGTTCGGCGTGACCGTGGGTTGACCGTGACGGGGCCTCGTCGGTCACACTTGGCACCCCGCTAAACGGGTAATGGTGAGGGGCTACGGACGAGCCGGCCGTCAGGTCGGCATCGCGCCGCAGGCGCGCCCCTCCGACGCAAAAAGGGGGCCCGGCCGGTCACCTGCGTAAGGTGCTGGCCGGGCCCGGGAGCTTGCTGGGGTCAGGACCGCGCCATCCACGTCTGGATTTCGGCCAGCAGGTCCGGGCTGGGTTGGGTGTCGACGACGGTGACGGATGCGGGCGTTCCGTCGGGGCTGCGGTAGGTGCCGCGGGCTCGGTTCGAGGTGATGGTGTTCCAGTTGATCTGACCGAGGAGTCGTTGGGCTTCGATCATGGTGTCGACCAAGCAGTCGACGGGGTGGTCGAGGCTGGTCATCGCGTTGGCGGTGATGATCGCGGTGTTGATGGTCATGGTGTTCTCCGTTCGGGTCTGCCGATGTGCGCCGGTTAGCGCTGGGGTGCAGGGGAACGGCGGGGTGGTGCGCGCAATCCCGACAGAGGGCCGTGGTGAACGGAGCAGGGTTTTCGGCCCCTGCCCGCCGGCGCGAAGCGCTTCGGCGGGCTCAGATTGGGACGAAAAGGTCACTCGGCCTGTGCAGTTCGACGCGGACCCAGGGTTGCGCGTGACGGGTCCCGGTCGTTCATACTTGGCGCCCCGCTACACGGTTTAGGTGAGGGGCTACGGAGAGCCGGCCGCCAGGCCGGCACCGCGCCGCAGGCGCAGGCGCAGGCGTACCGAGGACACCGGAAGCCTTGACACGTCGTGCACGACGTACCGAATTCCCAGCCGATTCGTTACCTGTTGGGCGGCGCGAATCAGGTGTCGGCCAGGGGATGTTGCAGGCCGGCTCCTAGGAACGGCGTTGGGCCTCGTTGAGGGTGATCTCGGGCATGTGCCCTCCCGACGAGCTGGCGATTCTGACGGGCCATTCCGTCCAACGGCTCAGTTCGGCGTCGAGGTCGGCCAGCGTCACGTCGTCGCGGGTGAGCGTGATCGGCGGGGCCTGGTCGGCGCCGATGGGGATGGCGACAAGTTGGCCGGGGGCCCAGTTGCCGCCGCGCCGGGATTGGAACCGCAGCCGATAGTCGACGCCCCCCTCGTCCACGATCCGACATGGGGCGGGCTAGTCGGTGATGCGCATCTGGTTCCCCCTTTCGGGGCTCATTGTCTCGTGCCGGCGGTGGGGGCCCGGTCACGTGTTTGGTGGGGACGGGCCGGGCGGGGAAGCCGAGCGGGTGCTGCACGGTCCAGTTGCTGTGGCAAAAGGGGGTCCGCCGGGCTGGTGGGCTCGGCGGACCCCCTTTGGGTGGTGCGCTACTGGTGCGGTCCGAGGCCGGCGGCGTTGATGCGGGCCTGAATGGCGGGCAGGCTGATCCAGCGGTCCAGACCGTTGTTCGCTTCGTAGAGCAGTGCCCAGTCTTCCCACCCGTCGATCGCGAGGTCGACGTCGGTTTCGTTGACGTTGGGGCGGCTGATGGGAATTTCGTCGTGGTTGTCGGCGCGGCCGGCGTCGGCGACGGTGGCGACGAGTTGTCCTGTGCCGTCGAAGGTTCGGGGGTCAGCGGCGGGTGCGAAGTTCATGCGGAATCGGAGCTGGCGCGGGGTTCCGCGGTCGTCGATGAATTGCCAGGCCAGTGCGTAGTCCTTGTCGACCATGGTGGTGTTCCTTTCGCGTTAATGAGGTTACGGGTGTCGCTGTTGGGTGGAGGGGATGGTGCTGGCTGGCCGCCTCGGGGTGAGGTGGCCAGCCAGCGGGGTGTTGTGACCGCGCCTAGGAGATGGGGGTGGTGGCGGCGATGATGGCTTCGGCGTCGGCGAGGTAGTACTCGGCGTGCTCGCGTTGGCTGGGCTCGCTGGTGTGCTCGAGGAGCACGGTGACGGCGTGATCTCGGGCGGAGAGGGCGTACTGGTGTCGGCGGTGGTCGGTGTCGGCGGTGACGGCGCTGTGGATGTCGGATCGGGCCATCGCGAGGGTGTGGGCGGTGCTGAGTGCGGCGACGTCGGTGGCGTCGGCGGCGAGGGTGTTGGTCATGGTGTTCTCCGTTTCCTGGCGTGATGAGTGCGCCGGTTAGCGCTGGGGTGCGGGGGAATCGGCTGAGGGTGGGCCGTCAAGGGCGAAGAGTCCGGTGATGGTGCCGGCGGATGTGCGGCCCGCGAGCGTCAGCGAGCTGATAGGGCCGCACATGTCCTCCGCCGCCGGCAGCAGCAGCGGACGTCCCTTGACGGCCCACCCTCAGCCGATTACGCTGCGCCCCCTGCTAACGGCTCAAGTGGTGAGTGGCTGCGGACGAGCCCGCCGCAGGCGGGCATCCGCGCCCGCCAGGGCGCGCGGCCGGGTCGTCGGCCCCGCAGGGGGGAACATTCGGGCCATAATGGGCAGGTGGAGTCTGCCTTGATGAGCGCGCTGGTGGCGGCGGGTGGCGAGCCGTCGATGCGTTGTCTGACGTGGCTTGTCGAGGGTGGCCGTCCGGTGATGGGTGTCAACCTGGATCTGGCGTGGCAGCCGGCGGGGACACCGCTCTAGAGCGGGGCTCTAGGTAAGGGTGTTCAGAGCGGCGCGCAGGCTCGCGAAGCGGCCGTAGCGGCGGCTGTTGTCGGCGCTGCTTTTCTCGCCGAGCCAGATGCCGACGATGTGGGCTGTTCCGTCGTCGTCGGTGATCCAGACCGGTCCGCCGGAGTCGCCGGCGACGCTGGCCGGCATACCGGTGGTCATGAACTGGTCGTCGCCGTAGGTGTAGGCCACGGCGCCGCAGTGGGTTCCGCTAGAGACTCCGAGGCGGCAGACGGTGTCGCCGACGTTCGGCGTGAACGGGGAAGCGGTGGCGGCGAACGCCACGGTGTCGGTCGCTGTTCTGCTGGCCACGCGCGGACCAAAGTCGATGAGCCCGTAGTCGGGGCCACCCGTTCGCGCTGGGGCGACGACTGTGGCGACGAAATAGCCTGTTGCGCGGCTGATTTGGGCGATGCCGCGGCCGCCGTCTTCGGTGTGGCAGTGGCCGGCGGTGATGGCGTAGGAGTGGTCGTTGGTGCCGGTGTAGACGTAGCCGGTGGTGCAGAACGATCCCGATCCGTCATCGGCGGTGTAGTCGATGCGTTCACCGGGGCTGATGGTGGCCAACGACGTGGCCTGGGCTGTTGGTGCGGCGGCGAGTAGGGAGAGGCCGGCGGCGAGTAGGGCGGCGGCGGTTCGGATGGTCATCCTGGATGCACTTTCAGGCGGTCCGCAGGTGGCGTTCGGCATGGCGTTGTGCGCGGCTGTGCAGTGACTCGATCCACGCGGCGGCGATGAGCGCGGAATCGCCGGCGCAGCGGGTCGTTCCGGCGCAGGCGGTGCCTCCGCGGTAGTCGACGACGGACACCGCGTGCAGCCGCTGCCGTGGCCGGATCACCGGTCAGCTCCGGTGGCGAGCTTGGCGGCGATTTCACCGCGCCGCCAGAGCTCAGCGAGTTCTTCACGGATGAGCCCGAATTGTGCGGTCAGTTCGTGCCGGTCGACGTCGGCTTCGCCGAGCTGCTGCATCCGCTGTCCGAGGTTGGAGAACGCACGGCGGTAGGCGTCGTCGAGGACCTGGCGCGCGAGGCTGGTGGCGAGCGCCGAGCTGATGTTCTGGGTGTAGGCCTCGACGAGGTAGAGAGCCAGATCCTTGTAGCGCTTCTCGGTGGGAGGCTCGTCGGGGCACAGTGCTTGACGGGCGGAGATTCGCTTGCCGGCTGCCAGGACGGTCACCGGGTCGGCCTTCTCGCCCTGGTTGATTAGACGCCGGATCAGCTCGTAGGCCCAGCGGGCGACGGGCTTGGCGATCGCGTCGTCGGGGACCAGCTCGAGCAGGATACGAGCCTCGTCGACCGGGAGGTAGAGCAGGGCGCCGATGAACTGAGGCTCGGGCGCCAGGTGGGCGACGACGTAGTCGGCGACCGCGGCGTCGGCCTCGACGCGGTTGCGCACGAAGGTGTCGTCGGCGCCGTGTGTGCTGGGGACGACGCGCAGGTTGTGGCGAATGGCGGCGGTCATGACGTGGCAGCTCCGGTGTGGTGGGGGCGGGTGTCGGTGGCGGCCACGGCGATGGTCGCGGTTCCAACCCGTAGGGGTTGCGGGTGAGCGGGATCAAGGCGCAGTAGAGCGATGACACTCGCCAGGTTCGGCGTGGGGGTGTCCGCGCGGCCAGGATGGGCGTGCAGGTACAGGTCGGCCCCGACCGCGTGGGCCAGGAGTGCGTCGTGCGCGCCGGCCGGATCGGCGTGTCGCGTGGTGCGCGAGATCGCGTCAGTGGCGATCGTCAGCTCATACATGGCGGCGCTCCTGGGTGCGTGGTCGGCGGGTTGGTTCTTTGGGGCCAGTCAGGCCGCGGCGAGCGCCTTGATCCGGTCTGGCCGAAAACCTGACCAGTGCTCGCCGCCGGCGACGACGACCGGCGCCTGCAGATAACCGAGGGCCATGACGTAGTCGCGCGCCGCGGGCACTTCGGTGATGTCGACGACGTCATAAGAAATGCCCTGCTTTTCCAGTGCCCTGTATGTGGCGTTGCACTGCACGCAAGCTGGCTTCGTGTAAACGGTGATGGTGTTCATGATTGACTCCTCATCGCGGGTTTTCTTATACCGCTATTCTATATTCCTATTCGGGCTGTAGCAATGCACCTAGAAAGAAAAGTGCATCAATTTTGGCGTGTCGAGACGCGCTATCAGTCCTGGCGTGATATTTGGTCTTTGCCCAGTCCAGGAGCCTTTTTTCGGCGCGTGTGCCTCATGCTTGCCGTTTTTGACACTTGTCATTTCACTTTCCCGTTGACCATTCTTTTGGCGCTTCTCCGCGCATTTAGAGCGGTCGGCAAAGGTGCGTAGTGCAATGGTCCGGACGGAAAGTTTCTCCTTCGCTCAATTGGCGCCTTGGCAATGCCCGTGGAGAAACTTTCCGAGCCGTTTACGGCGATTCCGCGGCCTTGCGCGGAGGACGTTTCCGACCAATGCTCGACTGTGCGAGAAGCTCGGGTGGCACTGTCCATGGGCTAGGCGATCAGAGTGGGTGTTGCACCACTGGCTCGGGCGTACGTCGTGTCGAACCCGGGTCTCTGCTTGTCTGCGACGTCTGCGCTCGGGGCGACGACGTAGAAGTGCTTCACCCACGGCGCCTGCGGGCCGCGGTGCTGCCGCCAGACACGGGTGATGCCGTCGGGGGTGGTTTCCAGATCCCCGGGTTGGCAGGTCAGCATCGCGGCCATTGCGGCGGCGCTGCCGGTGTCGAGGCGTCGGACGCTGCGGGCGACGGCTGGTGTGGTGGCGCGGCGTACGGTGGCGACCCGCCGGACCTCGTAGAGTCCGTGCGCGGCGGTGAGGTGGTGGGCGTACAGGTCGAGAACCTCGGTCATGCCCGCTGCGGTGATCACGTCGAGCAGCCGGCCCTGGGCCAACAGTCCCTGGCGCGGATTGAAGCAGGCGGCGATGCGTTCGAGGAACAGGGCGCGTGCGGCGGCAGCTGGTTCGCGGCGGTAGCGTTGCAGTGCTGCCACTCGCCCTGCGGCACTGGAGAATTGGAACGGGCAGTACGAGCAGGCCGATTTGAGCCAGTCACGACCGGTCGTCTTGTGCAGGAAGGCCAGGGCGTCCTCGCGTGACCATTTCCAGTCCAGCAGTGGGTAGACGCCGCGTCGCGTCGCGGTGTTGTACCCCTCATCGCGCTGGGCGCGGCGGAGCTCACCGGTTTCGAAGCCGAGGTAGTGGCGAAACGGCCGCCCGGCGGTGAGGCCGTCGATGATCGGGTCGAGCACGGCGCCCTTGGCGCGCAGCGAGCAGCGGCGACTGCCGAGCTGGGGGACGGTGGCCGCGCTGAGCAGCTCGTCGGACAGTGCGTAGCCGTGATCTGCGTAGAGCCGGGTGGGGTGGGTGGTGTCATCGAAGATGGCGGCACCCGCACCCGCGGCGGTGGTGTTGAGGCGGGTCCGCCCAGCCTGGACCAAGCGCACCCCGTGGCGAACCAGTAGCGGCAGGACGATCTCTTCGGCGTCGCGCAACGTCGTCGGATACTCGTCGCCGGTGTGAGCCACCACGACGACGAGTTGATCGAGATCGAAGTCCCGGCTTGCCGGATCGAGGAGCCAGCGCAACAGGATGGCGGTGGAGTCGGCACCGAGAACCCACGAAAGCACCTCGCTTGGAACGTGTTCGGCATTCTGCGGGCTGAACAGCTCGCCTTGGATGGTGGTCATCGAGTCATCTCCGGTCGGGGTGCTTGGGTGATGCGGTCGGGATGGGGGAGTGGGGTGGTGGGGCCCCACGGCGGACCCCACCACTTCCGGTCTGTCAGTCCTGAGCGCTGGCTTCGTCGTAGACCGCGTCGGCGGTGGTCTGTCCGACGATGACCTTTTCGATTTGGCTGGGCTGGTAGCCGCTGTCGATGAGGAATTGCAGGTACGCGTCCGATCCGACGGTCGAGGCGATGAAGGATGCGGTGCCGGTGATTCCCGATCGCGCGTTGCGCCATGCCGTCTTGTCGGTGCGGGCCTCCAGGGCGCCCAAGACCACGGCCAGGCTGATGACCTGGGCGCGGGCGTCGATGTTGGTGGAGAAGTCGTTGACCAGGGCGCGCACGCCACGTTCGTCTTTCGCGCCGAGCAGCTCGGGGGTCAGCCCGGAGCCGTGGTTCTGGCTCAGGATGTAGGGGTCGCGGGTGAGGCAGTGAGCGACGAACGTCGCCGCGCCCTTGCGTGCGGTCTTGCGGGCCAGCAGCTTGGTCACGTAGTCGCGGCGTACGGACTGGGCTGCCTCACCGAGACGGTTGAGCACTAACACCTTTCGCCGTTCCCGGCGCTCGGCTTCCTGCTGTGCGGCGGCACGCTCGGCGATTGCCTCGGGGCTGTCCGCTGCGGAGCCGTCGACCTGTGGCGCACCGCGCCGCGCCATGGACTCTTGCAGCGACGGGGTGATGGTGAGACCCGCCGCCTCGTAGTCCCGGCAGTACCACTCGGGGACGACGAACGTCTTCTCGGTCACGGTCGAGGCGTGCCGCAACCCCTCCGCGGGTGTGGCGTCTTCATCGTCCTGGGTGTCCCAGTCGATGTCGCTCTCGTCGACCACGGCGCCGGTCTCGTTGTCGACCAGGCCGTCCTCTTCGACCAGGTACACCACCCAGTGCTCGGGCTTCTTCTCGATGTCGGCGGGCAGCGCCTCACCCTCGCTGGTGCGCAGGTAGTCCTCGGCGATCGCCGACGTGTCCGTCCACCTCGGTCGGTCGGCCAGGACGGTGTAGCCACGTTCGGCGAAGTCGCGTTCGGCCGCGTCGAACAGCGCGGCCACCTCACGCTCCAGGCGCAGGCTCGACAGGGTGTGCGCGAAGTTGCTTCCCCCGAAGCGGGCCGCGCCCATCAGCCGCTGAACCGCGTTGGCGTCGCCCTCGAACTCAGCGAGCGCTTGCGCCTGGGTGAAGTCGAGCTGACCGCCGTCGACGGCTTCCAGCGCCGCCGTCGATTTCGACACCGCCCCGGCGGCTGCGACCTCGTCGCGGCGCATCGAGAGCTTCTTGGCGACCTTGGTCGCGGACATGCCGGTGTCGAGCATCTGCTGGATGCCGCGGGCACGTTGGGAGTTGGTCAACGCTGCGCGCCGGTCGTTGGCGACCATCTGCTGAACGATCCGCTCGACGGTTGCGGCATCGTCATCGGACGTTCCGGTGGGCATCACGTACACCGGCACCTTCTCCAAGCCGACCTCGCGGGCACCGAGGGTGCGGCATTGCCCCTCGCGAACGCAGATGCGTCCGGCGGCGTCGCGTACCGCCAGGATCGGAACGATGACGCCAAGCTCGCGCAGACTGTCGATGAACTCCTTGTCCAGATGGACGAAGTCGCGCACGTTGTCTTCAAGCTCCAGCGTCTGGGGGTCGAGGTATACGACGGACCCGGCGACCTGCTCGGTGGTGTCGGTGGTGATGGACATGTGTGGTGACCTTCCTCGTCAACGCGGGCACCCCGGGTCGGGCCGCCCGTTCTTTTGCCGTCTGGCGAAAACGAATTGGTGGCCAGTGGCGCAGGTGAGCGGAAAGGTCTCGGGCGCAGAAGTTTTCCCGTGAGCGCAGCGAACACGGGTGGGAAAAGTTCTGCGAGCCCGCAGGGCCCGGAGGAGCGCAGCGGGGGAGAGCCGACGGCCTTCCGCGGCCAAGCCGCGGCCACAAAATGAGTGGGCCAGCAGGCAAAACAACGGCATTGTCAGCCACGCCGAAGGCGTGTCCACCTAGGGTGGGTCGCTGCTGTGGTGCGACGCGTACGGGCAGCGACCGCCTGCCCAGTTCGGCAAGCCCGTCGTCGTCGTCGAAATTACTTCACGGGGGTTGAATCGGTGTGGCCGTAGCAGGGCGGTCCCCAGAGGCCACGCTGCGCTCGTTGCGCTTCGGCCTCCGCGGCCTGGATCTGCGGTGTGAGAGTCGCTGGGCGCCGGCCGTATACGTAAGACTTTGCCGCACCCGCTCGGGCCGCCTCGACCGAGAAGTCCCAGCCTCCTGCCCTTTCCACGTAAGCCAGCGTCCTTCCGTAGCGGTCGTGGGTGTCCTGGCTGGGATCGGTGACGATCGCGACGCGCTGGCCGGTGAGTGCGGAACGGGCGAACTCGCTAGCCTCGGGACCCCAACAGCCGATACCGTAGCCGGGCTTGTGCACCTCGGGGCTGTCGACTCCAATTAGCCTGATACGCAATCGACCTCGGGAATCGTCGACCACGTCGACCGTGTCACCGTCGACCACCCGCAGAACAGTGGCAGTCAGGTCAGGGTCGTCGGCACGGCTTACCGCGATCGGACCGAGGGAGGCCGAGCAGGCGGCGGTGGCCGTCAGCCCGGCCGCAGCAAGGATGGCGGCCACTCGCCCAGCGGCTGAGGTCCTCATTGGAGCTTCTGGTAGTGGTCTTGGGCCAGTTGCGCCAACCGCCAGGTGGTCAGCATCGAGTTGCTCGCCGGCGCGCCGAGCGGGACGTAGCCCTGGAGCCAGCCGTCGAGTATGTATTCGCGCAGGACGAAGTCGTCGATGTCTTCTCCGCCGTCTTTGACCCGGTGGAGAACGCCGACCGCACGGTCGAACACCGCATCGTCAATACCGTTGTCGCGAGCGGTCTTGCGAGCGTTGTCCTGGCCGACCTCGGGGTCGAGTGCGAGCGCAGCGAGCTCAAAGACGTAAGGACGGTTCGCCGTCGGGACGGTCATCGCTCTGGCCCTCGGTTCTGCATGAATCCACGGTATGCCCGGGGTTGCGCACTGAGCTACGCGCCAAGCTGACGGTTTGAACGATGTCAAGCAGGGCGTCGTCGCCGCGCCGGCAGAGGATGTCGGCGACGTCCTCGGGATCGCACTCCAGGCTGCGCGCAAGATCGACGATGGGATTGGCTCCGAGCGGGTGCCCGAGAAGCATCCTCATCTGCGTCTCGGGCGAGGCCCAGCGCGGGACGACGTGGACCTCGTAGCGGTGGTCATCGGGCCGCAGCACCAGGATCAGGCGGTCTCCGCGGCTGGCGTCGGCGGCGGCCGCCTGCACGCGCAAGGAACCAACATGAGTACCCTTGATGGAGGTGAGATCCCAGTACACCTCGAGACTGGCGTGTTCGCCGGTGAACGTGAGGCGTTCGCCGGGTCCGACACCGGCGGCCATAGCCACGGCGGCCGGGATGTGTCTGCCCGACCCGCGTAGGAGGTGATGGTCGACACGGATCGCAAGACGAATTTCGTTGGGACCATTGAGGAAACAGCCCCGCACTGAGTTGAGTTCTGGCAGCGGCGGCCACGGGTCGTGCTCCTGCCGCCTGCGCGCGATGCCCTGGTCGACGACGAAGGCGAGGGTGCCAAGGTAGCTCACGATGGAGGCTTCGGCGACGTCGGGGAAGCGGTCGAGGATGTCGGCCGTGATGGCCGCGACGCTCGCGCTCCCGCCGGCGTCGTCGATGTGTTGACCGATGGCGGCCGCGAGCCCGTGGTACTCCTCAAGGCCCCAGGACCGCAGGCCCCACCGGTGCCGGCTGGTCCGCACGAAGCGGTCGTCGTCGGACACGACCCGGCTGAGGCTGGAGATCTCGGTAGCGTTGGCCTCTCGCAGAGCGGAGGTGAGTTCCTCCAGGGTTGCCGGGGCGCCGAGGACTCTGAGCATTGCCTCGGCCTTCCTGGCGACACCCGCATCTGGCCACTGGACCCACAGGTCACCGAAGCGGCGCAGCGGGGTGTGGTCGCGGATGAACGCGTCAGCGACGTCGGCTCGCACACCCCGGCTGGTCAGCAGTTCTAGCACCTGGGCGTGCGACATGGCTTGGTCCTCGTACTCAGTGGCCAGCTCGCCGCAGACGTCGCTGATGCCCCCCTTCCCGTCAAGGGTTTCGAGCCAGTCGCCCCGCACCGCGTAGGGTCCTGCCAGGTGAAGCAGGAGGTCGGCGGCTTCGCTGCCGGGCTCTATGCCTAGTTCGGCCAGCGCGCCGGGGAGTGCGTTGATCGGTGTGCAGGTCCCGATGGCCGCTCGCAGGGTGCGAGCGTGCTCACTCAGCTCGCGGTGAGCAGGTTCGCGGAGCACTTCGATCATGCGGGCCAGCGCGCGTGGTTGGTTGCGCAGGATGGAATGTGAGACCACGCCCAATCGCTCGGCTACTGCCGCGGTCGGCTCGGGGTGCAGCGTCCACACTCGCCGCGCCAGGATGATGTGGTCCTGATCGCGAAGGGCCGCGGCGAACCGCGCGGCTGCTGCGGGCGCTCCGACCGGTTCCGCGTGCGTGACCTCCTCGGTGATGCGCACGAGGTCGTGTGCGGCCTCCAGCAGTGCTCTCACCGCGGCGTGCGCCACCTTCGGCAACTCCAGCAGCGATGTCGGGCTCTCACCGCCCAGGTCGCTCCAGCGGCCGAACCGCTCGGCGTAGAGGCCAAGGCGTCGAGGCAGGCGCGCGTACGGAACATCGAGTCCGGCGATGGTGTCGAAGCCGGGAACCAGCTCGCTCAGTGGAGTGTCTGCCAGCTCCGGGCAGATCGTCCATGCGTCAGGTCGCCAGCCATCGCGCGCGACGCCTTGAGCGTTCGTCGAGGACCTGGGTCGCGTGTCTGGAGCCCGCGCCATACCGGCGAGCGTAATGCGACACGCTGCGCACCGACGATGCCTTGTCGGTGCCGGCAGGGAGAATCCCCCGGGTGAAGGACGACAGCGCGGCCCCTCCTTCCCGGGTGAGTCCGCGCAAACGCAACCAGAGCATTAGCGTCGCCGACATCACCATGCTGGTGCGGGTGCCGGGAAAGCCGACCGCCATCCGGGCGTTCACCGATGACGAACGCGAGCTGGCGGCGGAGTACGCCGCCGAAACGGGCGGCGAGATCGTCCCACTTCCGCTCTCGCCGCCCGCGGGATACATCCGTGGCCCCCAGGGCTTCCCGGTTCCGCAGTCCTGACGGGGTCCAGGCTCACGCTGGCGTGTCTCCCGCTGGGTCGGCTTGCGGGTTTACGCCCGGCTGATGTGCGCCATGGTCTCCCGTCACCCGACCGACCCGTAGAGGACGGCCCGTTAGGGCATCGGTCCGGAGATTCGCCGCTCGAGCGTGTCCTCGTCGGTGAACCGGCGGTAGTCGTCGAAAGAGTACACGGTGCCCGTGCCGACCTTCGTACCGGGGCCCCGGGGGATGAGCTGTTCGAGGTCATGGTTGTCGTCGCGGTCCGCGGTCCACGGGGTGCCGTCCTTTCGGACCAGGACCTCGACCTCCCGTACGTGACACCGGGGATTGGTGCACCGCATGCGGAGGCGGCCGGTGTCACCGGGCACGTCCGCCGGCGCCGGCGCACACGCGTGTTCTCCGCAGAACAAACAGCGTGAAGTCGTGTCACGGGCGGCGGGGGTGGCACCAGGAATCCAGTCACCAATCTCTTCGATCAGGGTCCAGGCGGGACGGTCTGCGATTGGGCCATGTTTGCGCAGGATGCGGACGTCGGTGCGATGGCGGGTCGCCTTCGTGCCGTCGTCGACGACGACGAACTCCACCTCGCGCGCGTCGCATTGGCCGTTGTCGCAGTACATCTGCACCCGGCCGGAATCGATCTTCAAGTCGCCGGAGGAAAGGATGGCCGAGCTATGGCCGCAGAAGTAGCACGCCGTGGGGCGTGCCCGGTCAACGGACCGGCGCACCCACGGGGTCGGTGGGGTGGCCGGCGGGACGCCGCCCTGGGAGCGATCCACCGCACGCTTTGCCTCGGGAAACGTCACGCCTGGATGTGCCGCCATGTACTCGCGTGCGGCCTTGGTGTGGGTTGAACCCATGATCTCGATGTCCTCCGTGTACTGATGTCTGGCAGCGCCCTGTACCCGCAGCCACTCAGCAGTGACGGGATGTCGTGGTCCCTCTAGGGAACTTGCCCTCAATGTCGCTGGTGGTACAGGCACCACAGCGGCTCGGGGTCAGCCACACGAACGGCTCTGCCCTCAGTGTACCAACGACGCTTGGCGCGGGAGCGTCACCGTCAAATCACGGTGAGAATGAATCGTCGTCGCCGGGCTGACGTCCCTCGGAGGCGAGGGCGTCGAGGTAGGCGTCGTGGTATCGGGTGATGGCCAACCGTTCGTAGGTGAATTGTTCGAGTACGGCGGTGATGAGAGGTTGGCCCCGAAGTGATGAAGCCATGCGATCGTGGGGCCAGTGCCCGAAGCTCATCAGGTCGATGCCGAGGACCTGGTGTGGGTACTCGCGAGCCTCGGCAATGTCGTTGCGAACCGCTTCGAGCTCGGTGTCGAGGCGTCGCAGCGCGGACGCGGCACGCCGAAGGTGTAGGTCACGCTGCGATTTGAGTAGTTCGACGCATTCGGTCCAACTCGGAATTCCGTCGCGGGGGAAGTAGACGTGTCCGGCCTTCCCACGAACGGTGTGGGGCAGCAGGCCGTCTGTGACCATCATCTTGAGAACGTCCGACGGGATGCCGCACTGGTGAGCAGCCTCGGACAGCTTCGCCAGTTCCGAATCAGGCATTGGGGGTCTGCGGAGGGGTGGTGAGGCGCTCTAGCGGGGTGCCGGGCAGCGTCGAAGGTGTGGGCGTCTCGTTGATGGCGCTGTCAATGGCTGCCTCAATCACGTTGCGGGGGAACGGTTGTGGTGAGTGGGCGTCCCATTCCCCTGGCTCGGGAGCCTGGGGTGCGAGTGTGATTGTGATGGTGACGGGCACGCTCAGTTCGAGCTGCGCAAGATTGGCCTTGATGGCCTGGGTGAGCTGGGCGGCGTAGGCGGCGTACTCGCGTTGCTGCTGCTCCTCGAGCGCGGTGATCTGCGCGGAGATCACGTCCATGGCTTGCTCGTAGGCGATCTCTCCCGGGGTGGGGTCGCGGTCGTCGCGGGCCTCTTCGGTCAGTGTGGCGAGCAGCGCGACGTCGTCCGGGTCGTCGGTCCACCCGCGGTAGGTGATGTGCAGGTAGCCGTCGTCGGTTACATCGACCCACTCCTTGTTCGTCAGGCGTGGGTCATCGGGGGAGAATGGGCCCGGCGGCAGATCACCGGGTTGCGGTACGTCGTTGGCGCCGGCGTCGACCGCGCTGATCGCGTCAGTGTAGGTGTCTTCGACGGGGTCGCCGAGGTGATCGAGGATGGCCTCGACCCACAGGTCGACGACGATGGGCTCGGTCCGGTGTCGCAGAAGGTCGGTGTCGTCGGCGGCGGTGGAGTTCAGGGTTTGACGGACCATTTCGGCTTCCCAGGAGCCGGGCCGGCCGACCAGGGCGGCCTCGATGCCGCCGACGTTGGCCGCCGCGCCGGCTAGCGCAAGGGTGACGAACTCGCCCCAGTCGATCGGAACGGTGGCGCGCGGGTCGGGATCGGCCTCCCAGCTGCCCTCGGCGGTGCGTCGCGCAAGCTGGTTGGTCAGCCGCGTCGCCTCGGTGAGGACGCCGATGGCGTCGTTGAGCACCTCGCCGTACGGCCTCGGCCCATCGGTCGACGTGGTCAGGTAGCCGGTGTCGAACAAGGCACCGGAGAGAACCTCGCGGTAGGGCCGGCCGATGACCCGTGCTGTTGCAGCAAGATTCGTGCGATCCGGCAGGCGGCTGATGCCGTTGGTCCGCCACTTGCGCAGGTTTTCACGCGACACTCCGATGCGGCGTGCCACCTCGGACTCGCTGACTCCGTGTGCGGCTCGGTAGCGGTCGATCATCTCGACGAGCCGGGGCGTGGCCATTCGCTCAGTGTCGCGCATAACCGCATCATTGTCCACCATAAGTTATCACTAGTGCCAACTGTCAGTTGACATAACGATCGTTATCTGGCACTGGTTCTGCGCGGGCGGTCGAAAGGCATGTCACAGGGGTGGCTTCTCGTCGCTAAGGAGCCCGTAGAGGGGGTTGAGTTCAGCGGCGGAGCGGGTCTCGGTGCCAGCGCCATCGACGTAGCGTTGTGACGTGACCATGGATTCGTGGCCCATGAGCTTCATCAGGGTGTAGACGCTGACGTTGGCGTTGGCGAGTTCGGTGGCGAAGGTGTGGCGCAAGCCGTGAACCAGCGCGCCGGAAGCTCGTTCACCGTTGATGCCGGCCTTCTTGAAGGCCCGCAGAATCCGGTATTGCAGCGTTCCGCGGGTGATGCGGTCCCCGTCGGCACCGACGAAGAGGGGAGCGGTCGGGGAGAAGCTGCTGGGCGCCTTGGTGCTGGATGTTCGTCGGCGGGTCTCGGAAAATCGGTTGGCCCGCGTCCGAAGGTAGTCGTCGAGAACGTCGAGCAGCTCTGGGCCAATGGGGAGTCGACGGTCCTTATTGCCCTTGCCTCGGACGTGCAGTACGGCGCCGTCGTCGGTGCGGCGAATGTCGCCGACGTTGGCGTTCAGTAGCTCGTCGGCTCTGAGCCCGGCCAGTAACGAGGTGAAGACGATGGCGCGGTCACGCTCGGACCAGTCACTGGCACGGGTAGAACCGTGATCGGCGTCGATCGCTGCGACCAAATCAGTCACGGCGCTGGCGGGGTAGCTCTTGGGTAGGGACTTCGGCACCTTGGGGCGGCCGATGAGCGGCATGGGGTTGGCGTCGAGCAACTCGGCGGTGAAGAGGAACGTGCACAGGGTGTTCCACGTCGACCAGCAGCGTCGGATCGACGCCGCCGAATGGGTCTCGGCGTAGGCAGCAAACGCCGAAAGCATTCTGTCCTTTGTCAATTCGTGGATGCAGAGGTCCGAGACGGCGTCGGCGGACCCCGCCATCAACACGGCGATCGCCTCGAAATCCTGGCGATAGGCTTTGGAGGTGTGGGGCGAGGGCTTGCGGATGGCACGGTCAGCGAGGAAGTCGGCGAACCACCCAGGAAGGACGACTGCGGGCGGCTTCGACGGAACGGATCCAGGCACCGACTCAGCATGTCAGATAGTCATGGATAACAGTTGTTATCCATGACAAGGTTCTATTTCCCTCTAGTTGTCGCCTGCGGGCAAGAGGTGTGCTGGCTTCTAAGGGGGCCTAGAAGCAGGGGTGATGGCGAGGCAGCTGGCTGCGGCGGCGGGGTGGTGGTGAGGCGGAGGGTTAAGGTCCGGTGAGCCGTGAGCCGTGGTGCGGCAGGCGTGGCTGCGAAAAATTAGTGGACAGCCAATGTGGCTGTGGTGGTGGCCCTCGCGCCCCGGTCGCTCCTAGTGCCCCGACCATGACAGCTCCAAGTACCTCAAAGGTGGAAGCCCGGCGGAGGGCGCGCGAGGCGACCAGGCGCGCCAACGAGGCCCGCGCGGCTCGGGAGAAGGCGAACATCGAGAACGCGGCGAACTACATGGTGGCCAAGGCCCGGCTGGCCGAGATCGACGTCTGGGAGACCGAGCGGTTGGCGGCGGTGACCGAAGGGGTGCGCGCCGAGGCCACTAAGAGGCGTGCCGGCACTCGGGCCGAGGCCGGCGCGGCAATCAGGCTGTTGCAGGAAAATGGTGAAACGCTGGCTACGGTCGCTGAACTGACCGGCGACGGCATCGGCGAAGTCAGGGCCATGCTGCGGCTCGCACCGAAGATCGAGAAGCGCACGGCGAGAAACGGTACGCATTCACTAGACGGCGATGGCAGCTGATCCAGCAGTGAGTCCCAGCGGCGGGGCCGCTGGCGTTCCTGATGCGCGGACGTAGCCGTCGTCGCCTCGTAGCCGTTATGGTTCGGCCAGTGGTGTCACCTGGAGTCGGGTCGGCCGCGCTGACTGTCGGTGTTCGGCTTTAGGGTTTGCCGACATGAGAAGGGCGGGACAGCTGATCGTTGATCGGCGTCGGCATGCGCGGAAATCGCGTGCTTCGATTGTCACGTCGTCTGCGGGCCAACCTCTTCGGACTGCGACATCTGGACCGGGCGATCGGCGCCGATGGCTCCGGTCTAGCCTCACGCGCGACGGCGGGGGTTCCTGTGTGCGTCCGCATTGCTACGCGTTGGCGACGCGGCGGAAGCGTGGCAGCGGGGGTGCCGGGTTTGCATGAGTGCGACGACCCGGCGTGCGTGAAGATCGCGGCGGAGATAGGCGTTCAACAACACGTCGTTTCTGGCGCCCAGGGCGACAACATGGAGCGGATGGCGCGGATGCGTCGCGGCGTGGCCGCCAACGGGCGCAAGCGGGGTCGGCCCCGGAAGGTCGACGACGCTGCCGCCGCCAAGGCGCGCAGCTTGAGAGGCAAGGGCATCGCTTCCGCCGACATCGCCAAGATGATGGGCGTGTCTCGGGCCACGGTCTATCGCTACTTTGCGAAACCCACTCCGGCGACCATAGCGTCGGGCACCCAAGTCGCCGGATGCAACTGTGACCATCGCTCAAGTCGTGGTTGCGCCGTCACGGCATGTGCCAGCTCCCGCCAGCTTGCCAAGCAGCTCTATGATGCGCAGCGGGTGGTGGATGTCAGGAATGAGCGGACGCCTGGGACGGGCATGATGTCCGAGGCCGGAGTGGATGCCGTGAAGCCAGAATCGACACGGGAAGTCGAACCTGTCCTCGCGATAGACGGAGCGGGCGTACATGGGAGCTCGAAAGAGGAAACGTGCGCTGCTTCTGGCAGCCGCGGCGATGTGCGGTGCGCTGTTAGCGGCCATCGCCATAATTACGCGTGGTTTCGGGCTCATCGACTCGGGATCCGTAGACCCGCGCGAGCGTGCGGCCCAGCAGCGGTGTGAACGTGACGTCGTAGCGCGGCTGGTGGCGCCGTCGACAGCGAAACTCACCGACGTCACAGTGACGAGCGCGCAACTGGACCCGGAAGTAATGGACTTGTTCTCGTTGTTTAGCGGCGGGCCCCTCAACGGCGTCGACCACTCCCGCATCAGCGTGCAGAGTGTAGAGGGCGTTGTCGTGGCGCCGAACGAAGTGGGCGGCACGCTGCATGACCCTTTCACGTGCCGTGCGTATTTTGTCGACGGCGATCTGGTCGACACCCTCGTCGTGTTCGACCACGACCATTAACCTCGCTATGGACTATCGCGGTACGTACCCAAAACACTCTCGGTTCCGGTCGTATAAACCCGACGCGCAAAGATAGCGAGTCATGTCCAGGGACGTGGTGTACGACGTCGTGGTGTGATGCTTGGAGTTAATGGTTCAGGCGGTCGGTGCACGTCGGTGCGACGCCGGATCTCGACCAGATCTGGCGCCAGATCTGCTTGGGAAACGCGGTGAACGCCAGCAGATCCGCACGGGCGGCTTCGAGGTGGTCGGCGACCTTTGGGAGCTTGTCAGCCAGCGCGTCGATGATCCGATCGTATTGCGCGGCAATCGATTCCTTGTCGGGCTGATTGAACACCGAATGCAACAGGGTCTTGTACACGGCCACGACGCCTTCGGATGATCGCCATCGAATTGGTTGTGTAGTGGGTGCGGCAGTGCTGCCAGGCCGCGCCGGGCAGGGTGGCGCCGATCGCGGCCACCAGACCGGCGTGGGCGTCGGAGGTGACCAGTCGTACCCCGGAGATCTCGCGGGCGGTCAGCGAGCGCCAGAAGGTGAGCCAGCCCGCTCCGTCTTCGGCGGTGCTGACGTCGATGCCGAGATCTCCCGGAAGCCCTCCGCGTTGACTCCGACCGCGATCAGGGCGTGCACGTTGACCACCCGCCCGGCTTCACGGACCTTGAGCACTAGCGCGTCGGCAGCAACAAACGTGTAGGGGCCGGCTTCGTCTAGGCCGCAACAAATTCGCCGCCCCCACGCGGACGGCAACTTTGCCCGTGGCCGACATCACCGCACGGCGGGCGTGTTGCACGCAATCTTCATCGAATCTTTGTCGAACCAGCACTGCAGGCTTATCGATCACCGGAAGGGTGACTGATCGAGATGACTAGCCTGACGGATGCGGGATGGGGATGGCGAGGACAGCGCAGGTCGCAGGACATCTGAGCCGCTCCGGTAACACTGAACGAGAGACGCTATGACGAAGTCGACGATTCTCGACGTACACGGATTGAACTGGGCAAGTTCGACGGCGGTAGTGGAGGGCAGCCTGCTTAGACGTCCGGGCGTGACGTCGGTCGAAGCCAATGCGGTAAATCAAACGGCGACAGTCGTTTACGACCCCGCGACCACCTCGGTCGCTGACCTGGCCGGGTGGATACGTGACTGCGGCTTCCACTGCGCGGGGCGGTCGGTGCCAGATCACGTCTGCGATCCGATGTCCGAGCCCCATCACGACCCAGCGGCCACCCTGCACGAGCAGCCAACGTCGGCTTTGTCGCCGACAGCCGGGGAGGTGCATGCGCATGAGGCCGCGCCGGCACGAACTCCGCAAGAAGCGATGGGTCACGGCGGCGGACACGCCGGCATGTCGATGGATCACATGGTCCGCGATATGCGCAACCGATTCCTAGTAGCGCTCGCGTTGTCGATCCCGATCATGCTGTGGTCGCCGATGGGCCGCGACATGTTCGGGTTCACCGTGCCTGCGCCGTTCGGGCTTCGCGATGACGTGTTCACCCTGTTGCTGAGCCTGCCGGTCGTCTTCTACTCGGCGTGGATCTTCTTCGACGGTGCCTGGCGAGCGCTACGGGCCCGCACCTTGGACATGATGGTGCTCGTTGCCGTGGCGGTCGGCGCAGGCTGGCTCTACAGCCTCGGGGTGACGCTGACCGGCGGCGGTGAGGTGTTCTATGAGGCCGCCTCGGTGCTGACGGCGTTTGTTCTGTTGGGGCACTGGTTCGAGATGCGAGCTCGCGGTGGCGCGAACGATGCAATTCGCACCCTGCTCGAGCTGGCGCCCCCGATGGCAGTTGTGCTGCGCGACGGTGAGCCGGTGGAAACTCCCACCGCCGAGGTGGCAGTGGGTGACCTCCTGCTCATCCGCCCAGGTGCCAAGATTCCCGTCGACGGCACGGTGGCCGAGGGAACGTCAGACGTCGACGAGTCGATGGTCACCGGGGAAAGCCTGCCGGTGTCAAAGGCGCCGGACTCGAAAGTGATTGGCGCCTCGATCAACACCACCGGCACGTTGCGGGTCGTGGC
The DNA here is from genome assembly GCA_040752555.1 of Actinomycetota bacterium. GTDB lineage: Bacteria > Actinomycetota > Actinomycetes > Mycobacteriales > Mycobacteriaceae > Mycobacterium. The sequence goes on from JBFMGT010000012.1 coordinate 61,205, forward strand.
AACGAAGGTCGGCTCCGACACGGTGCTGGCACAGATCGTCGCGATGGTTCAGGAAGCGCAGAACTCCAAAGCCCCCGGGCAGCGGTTCGCCGACCGGGCAGCGTTCTGGCTGGTTCTGGTGGCGCTGATCGGCGGCACTGCCACCTTCCTGGTGTGGTGGGCGGTCGGCGCCGGTGTCCAGACCGCGTTGCTGTTCGCCATCACCGTCGTGGTGATCACCTGCCCCGATGCGTTGGGACTCGCGACTCCGACCGCGATCATGGTGGGCACCGGGTTGGGCGCCAAGCGGGGAGTGTTGTTCAAGAATGCGACCGCGCTGGAGACGTCGGCGCGCATCGATACCGTCGTCATGGACAAGACCGGCACGTTGACCAAGGGCGAGCCTGAAGTGACCGACGTCGTCGTCGACGGCATTCCAGAGGATCAAGTACTCGCCATGGTGGCTGCGGTCGAAACTGAGTCCGAGCATCCGCTGGCGGGGGCGATCGTGCGTTACGCGGCCGCGCACGGGATCGCTTCGGCGTCACTGACTGGTTTCCGTAACGTGCCCGGTCACGGAGCTGTCGCGACGGTAGACGGGCGCCGCGTTGCCGTCGGCAATCGCAAGCTGATGGTCGAGGAGGACGTCGAGTTCGGCGTGTTGATGCAACGCCGCGACGAACTCGCCGCCAGCGGACGCACGGCAGTCTTGGTGGGCGTCGACGGCCGGGGAGTCGGTGTCATCGCCTTGGCGGACGCTGTGCGCGAGACGTCTGCCGAAGCGGTGTCCGCGCTGCACGACCTCGGTGTCGAGGTGGTCATGCTCAGTGGCGACAACCAGGCCACTGCCGATCGCATCGCCGCGCAACTGGGAATCGACACGGTCATCGCCGAGGTGCTGCCAGGTGATAAGGCAGCCAAGATCGCTGAGCTGCAACGACAGGGCAAGAAGGTCGCCATGGTCGGCGACGGCGTCAACGACGCACCGGCGCTCGCCCAAGCTGATCTCGGCGTGGCGATCGGTGCAGGCACCGACGTCGCCATCGAAACCGCAGATCTGGTGTTGATGCGATCAGACCCGCTCGACGTCGCGATCGCGCTGCGGATCGGCCGGGGCACGCTACGAAAGATGCGGCAGAACCTTGGATGGGCGGTCGGCTACAACGTGATCGCATTGCCCATCGCGGCTGGGGTTTTCGTACCTTCGCTCGGCTTGGTGCTGCGGCCAGAGATCGCTGCCCTCTCGATGTCAGGTTCCAGCTTCATCGTGGCCGTCAATGCGTTGATGCTGAAGAGATTGAAGCTTCCCGTACCGGCGTCAGCGGAGGCGGGCGCCAAGTCGTAACGCTCCGCGTGCCGTCGCTGTTCTGTGTTTGAGGGACTAGGCGGGTGCGGCCGCAGTCTGAAGTGAGTCGATGGCGGCCTGCATCTTTCGCGTCACTTCGTCGGCGACGTCACGCAAAGCCGGCTCTCCGGTCACCTCGACCAGTATCTGCGGGTTCATCGCCTCGACGATGACGGAGGTGTCGTCTGCACGGTCGGCTCGGACAACGACGTTGCAGGGCAGCAGCAGGCCGATTTGACGGTCCACATTCACTGCCCGGTGAGCCAATGGTGGGTTGCAGGCGCCCAGAATGAGGTACTCCTCCATGTCCTCGCCCAGCTTCGCCTTGAGCGTCGCCTTCATATCGATCTCGGTCAGGACGCCAAAACCCTGCTCTGTCAGGGCGGCTCGGGTGCGAGCGACAGCGTCGGCGAACGACGTCTGCAGCGCTGTCGACAGTGAGATGGTCATTCCGGTCCTCTCGATGGTCCTGTGGGGCGAACATAGCCAAGGCTGCGCCGCGGACCTCCCGACGCCAAGGGCGGTTGCCGTTCTTTATCGAATCTTCATAGAACGACTAGTCGGGCCATACCGCCGGCGCGAATGCTCGAAGACAGGTCGGGATACCCGCGCGTCAACTGGGCGCGCTGCAGCCGCATCGACCGTGGAACCCGGGAAGGGACTTGTTGTGATGAAGAGGAAGACGCTGGCCGTCGGTGCGGCCACCTTGGCGGCGCTGGTAACCGTTGGTGCGTGTAGTAATACCAGCACTACGCAGGGAGCTTCGTCGTCGTCGTCGGTGTCGGCGCCTTCGTCGACATCGGCCGCCGAAGTCCACAATCAGGCTGATGCCATGTTCACCCAGCACATGATCCCGCATCACCAACAGGCCATCGAGATGAGCGACATGCTATTGGGTAAGCAGGGAATCGACCCGCGAGTGGTGGACCTGGCCAAGCAGATCAAGGCTGCTCAGGCTCCCGAGATCGAACAGATGCAGGCCTGGCTCACGCAGTGGGGCATGTCCACGATGCCGATGATGCCCGGGATGGACGACATGCCGGGTCACAGTGGGATGCCCAGCGCCAGTGCCGCGCCCAGCGAATCCGCTACGCCGACTCATTCGATGATGCCTGGAATGCCGGGCATGCCCGGTATGGGTGATATGCCGGGGATGGAGGGCATGATGTCGGAGGAGGACATGGCCGCCTTGCAAAACGCCCAGGGGGTGGAAGCCTCCAAGTTGTACCTGACGCAGATGGTCAAGCATCACGAGGGTGCAATTACCATGGCGCAGAAAGAGATCAAGGACGGCCAGTTCCCCGAGACGGTCGCGTTGGCGCGCTCGATCGTCACCAGCCAGCAGCAGGAAATCGACACCATGAACAAGATCCTGGCCTCGTTGTAGAAGTCGGGTCATGGCAGCGTTTCGCGCGAGTCATATTGCTTGACAACGCTGTCGAGTTCCATTAGTCGTCACGGCGGTCCGTGCGTGCGGGTAGCTCGATGGTGAAGGTACTGCCCAGGCCTGGTCCGCGGCTGGCCGCAGTGATGCGGCCGCTGTGGGCTTCGGTGAGTGCTTTGGCGATGGCCAACCCGATCCCCGCGCCGCCGTGGCTTCGATCGCGGGCCACATCGGCGCGGTAGAAGCGTTCGAACACGTGCGGGAGGTGCTCGGCAGCGATGCCATCACCATTGTCGCGCACGGTGATGATCACTTCGCCGGGCTTTGCCGTCGCGTCGACCTCGACGCGGCCTCGCGCGGGGGTGTGGCGCAGAGCGTTGTCGAGAAGGTTCCCGATCACCTGTGCGAGGCGCAGAGGGTCTACCCACACCTCGGGCAGCGGGTTCGCGGCGTCGAAGGTCAGCGCGACGTCCTTCTCCGCGTATCGGTCGGCTGCGGCAGACACGGTGGTGACGATCGCGGCCTGGGGGTCGATCCACTGCGGTGTGACCGCGCCGGGACCTTCCTCGGCTTGAGCGAGCGCGGCGAAGTCATCGGAGAAGCGCACCAACCTGCTGGCTTGATCGTTGAGCACGGCAACCGTCTCGGGGTCAAGGGTTTTCACTCCGTCCTCGACGGCCTCGATGTAGGCCTTGAGTACCGAGACGGGTGTCCTAATCTCATGGGCGAGGTCACCGAAGAGTTGGCGCCGGGTGGTCTCGACCGATTCGAGCCGTTCGGACATCCGATTGAACGCGCGGGACAGGTTCGCGAAATCCTCCCCCAAGCGCAGCGGCGACACACGGATGTCATAGCGGCCGTCGGCGACTGCAGTGGCGGCCGATGCGACCTCGGCGATGGAGTGCTGCAGGCGACGGCTGAAATACCAGGTCACAACCAGCGCGGTCAATGCGGCTACGCCGATCGCCACCGCGACTGAGATTGCGGTGGCGTAACGGTAGGCCTCCTCGGCATGGAACTGTTCATTGGATGAGTGAGGAAGTCCGGCGCGGTTCAGGTGTTCCCGAAACAGCGGTGGACCGACGATGACGGCGACGACCCCGGTGGTTGCGCCGCCGGCGAGGAGCACCAAGGCTTGCGCCAGCAGGAGTCTTGCCCCGACTCCAGGACTGTGCCGCGACCTGGGTTGAATGCTCGTGTCTGTCCTCATTGGCCGCTTCCCATTCGGTATCCGACTCCGCGGACCGTGATCACATAGCGCGGGTCGGCGGGGTCATCCGACAATTTGCGGCGCAGATGTCCAATGTGGACGTCGACGAGATGTTCGTTGCCGCCCCAGGAGTCTCCCCAGACGGCCTCGAGGAGTTGGCGGCGGCTGAAGACCACGGCCGGCCGCGACGACAACGCCGCTAGAATGTCGAACTCAGTGCGGGTGAGCAGAACTGGTTCGTCGTCGATGAATACCTGTCGGCCCGCAACGTCGATGGACAACGGCCCGAAGGCCCGCGGCGGGGGTTCGTCGGCCGCGGCCGCAGCACTGGTCGGCGTTGCGACGGTGCGAGGCCGGCGCAACATTGCGCGGATCCGCGCGACCAGTTCGCGGGGACTGAAAGGTTTGGTGACATAGTCATCGGCACCGACCGACAGGCCCACGATGGTGTCCATTTCGGTATCGCGTGCGGTCAGCATTACCACGTAGGCATCGGAGAACGTGCGCAGTTGGCGGCATACCTCCACGCCGTCGATGCCCGGCAACGCGAGATCCAAGATGACCACGTCCGGGTCGATCTCACGGGCCTGGGCCAAGGCGTCGGCTCCGCTGTGGGCGAGGCTGACGTCAAACTGCTCGCGTCTGAGGTAGCTCGCCACGACTTCGGCCAGCGGTACCTCGTCGTCGACCACCAATGCTCGATATCCCGCCGAAGGGGTGGCCGCAGGCTTGTCCATGTCTTCATCGTGCCGCCCCGAAGGGATTCAGGAACCCGCGACCCAGGTCTTGAGTGAATCTTCATAAAACCATCGTCGATTCGCTACTCGGCGGCATGAGTGTGGAATGCGAAGAAGGAGACGACCCGATGACGTGGTGGAACGAAGCCGGCGCCCACTGGGGTTGGGGTGGCTGCCTGCTGGCCATCGTGATGCTTCTTGCGTTTTGGGGAGCTGTGATCGCGGCGCTGGCGGCGCTACTCGGGGCGAACAGGCCGCAGCGTCGGGAGGACATCGAAACTCAGCGCGACGCACAGGTACCCGGCCTCACCATTGATGATTGCGTCGCAACGACGAAACCCCCGCACTGCCGATGAACGGTGGGAGCGTCGGCACGACGATATTGACACGACGCACGTTCCTGGCGGCCACCCTCGCCGCGAGTACCGCCGCCATGGCCGCGTGCGGAAAGCCCACAAGTGTCAACCCGGCTACGGATCCGATCGCGGTCGCTGAAGCCGCGCGGCCCCACACCGGGCGCACCGTCACCGCGGCGTTGACACCTGGGCCGGCGGACATCGACCTGGGCGGACCCGTCGCCCGCACACTGGCGTACAACAACAGCGTTCCCGGACCGTTGATCCGCGCCGACGTCGGCGACGAACTGGCGATCAGCGTCACCAACGGTCTGGACCAGCCGTCTTCGCTGCACTGGCATGGCATCGCGCTGCGCAACGACATGGATGGCGCAACGCCGGCGACCCCGAACATCGACCCGTCATCGAACTTCACCTACCGGTTTTCCGCGCCTCATCCCGGTACCTACTGGGCGCACCCGCACACCGGCCTCGACGCCGACTACGGGCTCTACGCGCCGGTCATCATCGACGATCCGGCCGAGCCGGCACGCTACGACGCCGAGTGGATCGTGGTGCTCGATGACTGGACCGACGGAATCGGTTCCAGCCCGCGGCAGCTCTACGAGGGGCTGCGTCCCGTCTCGGGGGCCGGCGGCCATTCGGGTGGCATGCCCGGTATGCCCGGCATGAGCGGAACACCTGGAATGCCAGGGGTTCCCGGTGTCGGAGGCGTTGGCGCGAGCGCACTTCTCGGGGGCGACGCGGGTGACGTCAGCTATCCGTTCTACCTAGCGAACGGTCGCATTGCGGCGGCACCGACCACTTTCACCGCTCGCCCTGGGCAGCGGATAAGGATGCGGATCATCAACGCCGGGTCCGATACCGCTTTTCGGGTCGCGCTGGCCGGACATCGGATGACTGTCACCCATACCGACGGTTTCCCTGTGGTGCCGACCGAGGTGGACGCGCTGCTGATTGGCATGGGTGAGCGCTATGACGTGTTCATCACCACCGGTGACGGCGTGTTCCCCTTTGTCGCCTCGGCCGAAGGGAAGAACGCGCTCGCGCGAGCCCTACTGTCCACCGGCGCCGGTGCCGCACCCGATCCGACGTTCATGCCACCCGAACTGCAGCGCCGGGTCGGCACCGTCGGCGTGTTCACCGCCGCGCCCGAGGCGGTCTTGGATGTCACCAGGGCCGATGTCGCCCTGTCGGCCCGGCTTTCCGGTTCCATGGCGTCCTACGACTGGACGATCAACGGCAGACCGTTCGAAGACACCGTCCCACTGACTGTGAGGCAAGGCCAGAAGGCGACGTTGACCTTCGCCAATACCACCATGATGTGGCATCCCATGCACCTGCACGGTCACACCTTTCAAGTGATCAAGCCGGACGGGACTCCGGGCCCACGCAAGGACACCGTCATAGTTCTGCCGATGCAGGAGCTGACGGTGGCGCTCGCCGCCGACAACCCGGGCGTCTGGATGATGCACTGCCACAACACCTATCACCGGGAAGCCGGCATGATGACGAGCCTGAACTACTCGCCCTAGCCCGGTGCCGCGCCCTTCGCACGGTCAGCGGCGATGAGGCCCAAAGACCTTGAAGCGCAGTGCTCTTGACTCTTTCGGGACGAGACGCAAACCGTAAGACTGTGGCCAATCGGCCACGGATACATCAAGAGGAGGAACGGTCATGATGTTTTGGTACGACCACGACATGGGTTGGTGGGGATACGCGGGGATGGGCGTCGGGATGGTGCTGTTCTGGGGCTTGATCATCGTCGGTATCGTCGCTCTGATCAGATACACCACGGGCAGCTCACAAGCGCCACGCGGTGACGCGCCCACAGCCGAACAACTGCTAGCGGCGAGATTCGCCAGTGGCGAGATCGACGAAACGCAGTACCGCGAACGATTGGCGATACTGCGCGAGGCTGTGCGTCGATAACTGACGCCAGCGCCAAGCCCGCGGCGGGGGAGTTCCGCGCCGCGGGCGTATTCGCTAAGCGTGAGGTGCCCAGCCTGGGGTTATGGTGCGGTGTGGGCCCTGCGGTACTCGTCGCCCCCTGGCTGCACTGTCGCAACGTGGACGTCTTCCGTCTGCCCAGGGGATGCGCTGCTGGTGAACCGGCGAAGTCGCAGGCTGTTGCTGACCACGAAGACCGAGCTGAAGGCCATTGCGGCGCCGGCGATCAGCGGATTGAGTAGGCCCAGTGCCGCTAAGGGAAGTGCGGCGACGTTGTAGGCGAAGGCCCAGAACAGGTTTCCCTTGATGGTCCTCAGGGTTGACCGGGCCAATCGAATGGCGTCGGCGGCTGCGCGCAGATCACCACGTACCAGTGTCAGGTCGGATGCCTCGATGGCGACGTCGGATCCGGTGCCCATCGCCAGGCCCAGATCGGCCTGTACCAGTGCGGCGGCATCGTTGACGCCGTCGCCGACCATGGCGACGGTTCGCCCCTGCGCTTGCAGGCTTTTGATGGTGTCGACTTTGTCGGCAGGGAGGACTTCGGCGATCACGTCGTCGGGGTCGATGCCGACCTCTGCGGCGACGGCGAGGGCGGCGCGCCGATTGTCGCCGGTCAGCAGAAACGGACGCAGGCCGAGCTTGCGGAACTGGCCGATGGCGTCCGCGGAGGCGCCCTTCACCGTGTCGGCGACGACGATGACGCCGCGCACCACCCCGTCCCAGGCCACCCATACCGGGGTGTGGCCCTGGGACTGAGCGTGTTCGGCGGCGGAGGTGAGGTCGTCGGGGGCTGTCAGCGACCAGTCGTCGGTAAGCCAGCTGAGCCGGCCAACCAGGACCGCATGGCCGGCGACGACGCCGCTGACGCCGTAGCCGTTGTGGTTGGAGAAGTCTTCGACCGCTGGCAGCGTGCCGCCGGCGGCTGCTGAGGCGGCGATCGCTTCCGCGATGGGGTGTTGAGACGCGCTCTCCAAGGCTCCCGCGAACTCGAGGAGCTCATCGGAGTTCTGCCCTGCGCCGGGATGCACCCCCATGAGACTCATGCGGCCGGTGGTGACGGTTCCGGTCTTGTCGAGCACGATGGTGTCGACTCGGCGGGTGGACTCGAGCACCTGCGGTCCCTTGATCAGGATGCCCAGTTGGGCGCCGCGGCCGGTGCCGACCATGAGGGCGGTGGGGGTGGCCAGGCCGAGCGCGCACGGGCAGGCGATGATCAGGACGGCGACTGCCGCGGTGAATGCGACTGTCGCTGAATGGCCGGTGAGCAGCCAGGCCGCCAGCGTTGCGACCGACAGCGCCAGGACGATGGGTACGAAGACCGCCGAGACCCGGTCAGCCAGGCGCTGTACCGATGCCTTGCCGTTCTGGGCGTCTTCGACCAGGCGCGCCATCTGCGCGAGTTGGGTGTCGGCGCCGATTCGGGTGGCGCGGACGAGCAGTCGGCCACCGGCGTTGACGGTGGCACCGGTGACGTGGTCGCCGGGGCGGACCTCGACGGGCACGGATTCCCCGGTGAGCATCGATGCGTCGACTGCCGACGAGCCGTCGGTCACGACCCCGTCGGTGGCGATCTTCTCACCCGGTCGCACCACAAATACGTCTCCGACGCTAAGTTCTGCTGTTGGAATGCGGATTTCGGTACCGTTGCGCACGACGGCGACGTCTTTGGCGCCCATGTCGAGCAGGGCCCGCAGCGCGGCACCGGATCGTGTCTTGGCGCGCGCCTCGAAGTAGCGGCCGGCCAGAATGAACACCGTCACCGCGGCGGCGACTTCGAGGTAGATGTGCTCGGTCTCGGAACCCGCGTCGGGTAGCAGACTGAAGGCCATCCTCATCCCCGGCATGCCGGCGTGTCCGATGAACAGCGCCCACAGTGACCACAGGTACGCGGCGCTGACGCCCAGTGAGATCAGGGTGTCCATCGTGGCGGCGCGGTGGCGGGCGTTGGCCCACGCTGCGCGGTGAAACGGCAGGGCGCCCCACACCACGACGGGAGAGGCCAAGGTCAGCGCGAACCATTGCCAGTTGGTGAATTGCAGCGCGGGGATCATCGACATCGCGATCACGGGCACGGTCAGCACCAGGGAGATCAGCAATCGGCTCCGCAAGGAGTCGGCTTCGCCCGCGTCCGGGCCGGAATCGGTCGGGGCCGCGTCATTCGCCGCCGCGGGGGCGGTTGCGGTGTAGCCGGTCGCTTCCACCGCGGCGATCAACACTGCCGGATCGACGGAGTTGGGGTAGTCCACCTTGGCCTTTTCGGTCGCGTAGTTGACGCTGGCCGCGACCCCATCGATCTTGTTCAGTTTCTTTTCGATCCGGGCTGCACATGATGCACAGGTCATCCCGCCGATCGACAACTCGATGCTGTGGGGTTGATCGACACCGACGGTGTGATTCGGCAGGCTCATGCTCTGTCCTTTGGTTCGGGGTTCGCGCAGGGTGAGTGCTAGCGAGGTTGATCGGTGGATAGGCGGTAGTCGCCGGCCTCGTCGAGTGCGGTGGTGATCTGCTCGGTGGTCAGTGGTGGGTCGCTGGAAACCGTCACTGTGGATATGCCGCCGGCAACCAGATTGACATGAACGTCGGTGACACCGGTGAGTGCGCCGAGTTCTGCGCTCACCGCGGCGATGCAGTGGCTGCAGGTCATGCCGGTCACGGCGTAGGACTTGGTGGTTGTGGTCGTGCTCATGGCGTTCTCCTTGACCGATGCTGGTGGGTGTGTGTCCGAGGACCTCGGTGCGCAGCACCTGCAGCCCGAGGAGGTGGGGGGAATCAGGGGCAGGGTGGCGGTGAGCTGTCGGGTCATTTCTGGCCACTTTCGCTTGCGGGATGGGCGGTTTCGGATGTGTGCTCAGGAACGGACGAGACGCGCGATTGCTGCCGAGGCTTCATCGATCTTCTGCTCGGCGATGTCGCCGCCCTGGTGGACTGCGTCACGGACGCAATGGGAAAGATGTTCGTCGAGAAGCGACAACGCCACCGACTCCAACGCTTTGGTTGCCGCCGATATCTGGGTGAGCACGTCAATGCAGTAGGCGTCCTCGTCGACCATGCGTGCAAGGCCGCGGACCTGCCCCTCAATTCTGCGCAGTCGCTTGAGATGTGCGTCCTTCGAGGCTGCATACCCGGGTGTCGCCGTATCCATGACTCCTCCTTTGTAATACCCCATAGGGGTATACAAAGCAATATACCCCTATGGGGTATCAATCTGTCAAGGGGCCAACGTCACCAGAAGTGCGACGGATACCTCAGCTGCATGACCGGGCTCGCCCGCGTGGGCGACGAGGGTGTGCAATTCAGCGTGCCGATTGGCCCTCCCGCGTGCGGCGCATCAGCCCGCCGCATGATCATCAAGCCGACCCGCCCCGTTGCTCATGGGTTCCCGCGCGGGTCGATTACTTTGGCCGCACCTGATTCCATGTGATTCCTGAGCTGCCAGATGTTGGAGCCGACCATGTAGGTGTTAATCGCAGGATCTGGTGTGATCTTCAGGAAGCAGATTCGCGTTTCGCCGCGGCGGTAAGACTCTTCGTAAGCCTTGAGGATTCGGCGGCCGATCCAGAACTGGCGGAAGGCATCCCGCCCTTCGTCGTCAGTCCAGTCGAGGATCTTCGCGTGTCCGCTCAACTGGAGGGTTGCTGGTGGGAGGAACCACAGGAGCCGCCTCGGCAGCGGAACCACGAGCGAGACCCGCGGATGCCGCGCGACATTGCGCGCCTTCTTCAGGTGCCGGCGGGTCATTACGAAGATGGAGATGGCACCGCCGAGCTCAGACACGCGGTAGTTGACTCCCGCTGAGCACGGTTTGCCCTCTTCGTCGGTCGTCGAAAGTACCGCAAACGTTTGCTTCCGTAGATGGCCGAGAACGACCTCGAACGTGACGGGGTGATTCTTCACCTTGACGTCCGGTGGCTCGGTGACCGACGCAGGGCGGGGAGTCGTTGGAAAGAGCCCGTGGCGTGGACACCGGGGTGCATGCGCGGACGGGGTACCTGCCAGGCCCACTCCCGGAAGGTCACGACAGCACCGCCACCAGCGTCGCCACGATCCAGAGTGCCGCCGCAGCGGAGAGCAGCCACCGAAATGTCGAGTGCAGCGCGAAATTCACCAACGCCATGACCCCAATCGACGATGCGCCGGCGACCGCCAGTACCGCCACTGCCGACGACTCGGCATTACGAACGTCGGTGGCTGCCAGGTAGATGGTGAGTGTCCCGGTAGCCACTGCGTATCCGCCAAGGACGATGAACACCAGACGCAGCCACTCACGCAGGCTCGGTAGGGCAGCATCGATCTCGCCCGTGGTGCGGCGTAGATAGCGCAAGTCCTCGGGCAGCAGTGCAGGCCGGGCCAACACAAAGAACCCCCCAATCCCGACGAGGATCGCGCCACCGACTCCGAACAGCCATGCCGCGGCGATCATCAGGTCAGCTTCCCGCCGCGGGTGAGGACAACTGAGGCCACGATCAATAGCCCACCCAGCCAGACGAACCCAGTTAGTAATGGCCAGGTTTCGTCGAAACGTGAGGTGAGACTGGTATCGAATAGCAACCGGGTCACGCCGTACCCGGGAAGAAACTGGGCCCACTCCTGAGGTACAGGGCGGAGCATCGGACTTTGGATGATTCCCAGATCGAGAAAAGGGATCAAAAATGCGACGAACACCCCCGCGACCTTGCCCAGCAGTGGCCCGATGACTACACCGATCAGGGCGTAGATTGCGGCGATCAGCAGGTTGGCAGCAATGTAGCCCGGCCACTGCCTGGCGTCGAAGACGGTCGCGGTAACCCCCATGGTGGCCGCCGTGATGACGATGGCGGCTACGGCGACCACGCCCAATCGGGCAGCCAGCACCACGCCAGTGCGGTAGCCGGCCAGCCGCAGGCGTCGGTCCCCGCCGGCAGCATCGACCACTACGAACATCCCAACCAGTGCAGCCAGCGCACCGATGCCGATCGGGGCCATCGCTCCGGCGTGTACCTCGGGAAACCAGAACGACTGGTTTGAAACGGCGCCGTTCTCGGTGACCGACACCATTAGAGATCGCCCCGGCGTGGTCACCTTCGCCAGCAGCACGAACGCCGCCGGCACAATAACTAGCAGCACCAACAGCGCGCCGTTTCGCCGCAGATCGACCAGACCGAACCTCAGCGCAGTCGGTAACTGGCCGGCCGTGCGCTGACGCCGTCGCGCGGTGCGAGAACCCGCCGTTACCAACGCGCCGGCCACAGCAAGAGCGCCGAGCATCCAAACCGAGGCGAGGCCGAGATCGCCGAGCCGTCCAGCGTGGTGCGAGGGCGTGTCGACAGTCCACAACGTGACGAAGTGAGTGGGAAACCAGCGAGTGAACACGTAATCGCCGCCGCTGCCGGCAGGCCCGACGAACACGTCGATCATCCAGATCAACAAGATGATCACCGCACCGTTGACCGGATTGGCAACCGCTATCCCTACTAGCGCACCGATCGCCAGGTAGATGACCGAGAACATCAGCGTACCGACGATCACCCGGACCGGATGGTCGATACCGACACGCACGGCCAACGCGGCGAGCGCCACTCCCGAGACGAGTCCCGCCATGAGCAGACCGGTGCCCGCCCGGGCAGCGAGCAACCGCGCCGCTGGTAAGCCGACCAGTTGCAACCGCTTGTCCGCGCGTCGCGCCGAGTGGATCTGGAAGTACATTGCGAGCCCCGACAGGAAGCCAGCTGCCCAGCCGGCGGTCGCCGTTTGGGTTGCGATGCCGGGTCGTCCCCGTAACAGTTCCATCGCGTCGGCGATCGAACCGGCCGCGACCAGCACGAACACGAGCGGCACCAGGACCAGCATGATCAGGTTCACCGGGTTGCGAACATAGTCGGCGATGAAGCTGCGGGTCAGCAGCAGCGTCGGCCGCCACTGCTCATGGGCTGCGGTCGTCACTGGGGACCCCCTGCCCTCCGTACTGTCCCTCGCATAGCCGCCCGTCACACAGCTTGACGATGCGATCGAAGCGGTGCTCGTCAGCGACGAAGTGGCTAATAATCAGCACCGACCGTCCGTCGTCGCGACGACGGGCCACCAGATCCCAGAACTTCAGATAGGTGTCCCAATCGAAGCCGGCATAGGGCTCATCCAGCAGCAGCACTTGCGGGTCGGCCAGCATCGCCAATGTCAGGTTGAGCTTGGCCAGCGTGCCGCCCGACAACCGATCCGCCCGTGTGCCGGCGTATCGTTCAAATCCCAACGCCTCGTAAAGATCTCGGCGCGCGCGCCGTTCGGCCTCATGCGCCATACGGTAGGCGCGCGCGAACAGCTCAAGGTGCTCATCACAGGTCAGGCGTTCATACACCACCGGCTGCTGCGGGCAATAGCCCAGCACGCCGGAGCGGACCACCGTGCCCGCGTCTGGGGCAAGCTCGCCAACCAAGATCTTCATGATCGTTGACTTGCCTGAGCCGTTCTCCCCAACAAGACCGACCACTTCGCCAGGCTGCAGCGTCAGATCGACGCCGCGCAGCACCTGCTGGTGGTGCGAGATCGGCCAGGTGCCGCGGCGAAACGACTTCTCGATACCGCCGGCCGTTAACACCGCGGCGGCGGCCTCGACCACCGGCAGCTTCGTTATGTCGTCGGTCCCAGTGGTGTGATTCATGACCGACCTCCTCCGTGGGAGCCGTCGGTGCTGGGCGGTGGCGAGGCGCCGGTGGGCAGGGGCGGCGGTGTCGGGCGATGCCAGGCGGTGCGGCTGTCACCGGAGTGAGCGGTTTCCGGCACGGTTTGGGGACGAGATCGCAAGTGCGGCAGGAATGCCGGAGTGCGTGCCGTGTACGCGTTCCATGCGGGGCCGAATTGGTCCGCCGCGTCGCGTTCTTCGCTGCGCGCCAGCCGCGCGTAGACGTAAACCAGCACTGGGAACATCATCAGTGTGGGAATCGTCGGCCACTGCAGCAAGAAGCCGAGCATGACTAGTAGGAAGCCGTCGTATTGCGGGTGACGTACCCAGGCATACGGGCCGGTTGTGGCGAGTCGATCGGCTTGGGCGGCCGCATGCAAGTGTCGCCAGGCGACCGCGATCAGCCAGAAACCGCCACCGATCGCCGCGTAGCTGGCCAGATGAAAGGGGGCTCAGGTGCGGGTCGCCGGTCCAGCCGATGAGGTCGTTCCACAGGTGCCCGCCGGCGTGGGTGTCACGTAGGAGCGGGAAGCGCGATCCCAGCCAGCCGCCGAGCAGGTACACGGTCAACGGGACGCCGTACATCTCGGTGAACAACGCCACCAAGAACGCGGTGTAGCCGCCCATCGCCCGCCAATCTCGATGCGTTCTCGGACGAAAGAAGCTCAGCCCAAAAGCCATGAACAACAACGTGTTCACGATCACCAGCGGCCATAATCCGTAGGCTGCATCTGCCATCGTCAAGACCTTCTGATCGGTGATGGACGTGGAGGTTTATGACCGTCCCGCAGAGTCGCGATGCTCCGGCGTATCGGACCGGTCATGCTTAGTGTCGTTACCGTGCCCGCCGCCCATTCCGCCCATCATGAACATCATCATCAATGGGCATGCCAGCGCAAAGAGCAGCAGCGCCGACGTCGACAGCGGAACGCCGATGGCCAGCGCAGTTACGAAAGCGGCGGCCAAGGCCAAGGCGTACCAGGGTAGGTACTGTGTTTTCATCTCGAGGTCCTTCCGTTCGGGCCGCCCTCAAGCATGCGCTTCTACCCTGGCGATGCCCATGGAACTACGTACGTGATACGTAGGACGAAAGTCCCTGTCTGATTCGCCCAGAGGCCCTATGGCGGACCCGCCAACGCGATCGTTCTCGTCGGCGTCGGCGTCGGCGTCGGTGCTGGCATCGGCGGTAGGCGTCGCATCCGGTCTACGGCACGGTCATCACGAGCCGGCCGGTGTGAAACCCGATCACCACAGTCGGACGATCGGACACGCGGACGATCACGGTCGTGCGGCGCCACCCGCTACGTAGCCGGTCGTCGAGTCAACCGGCACGCCAGCGACACCGGCGCCTGTCGAGGCTCTTTCGCCTGAGTCGCTTCACCACGAAGCGGGCGTTGATCACATATACGATCAGTAGTGAGTCAACCGCGGCCCGGTGGACTGGTACGTCGAGAACTTCGTCAGGTGTACGTGATGGGGGCAAAATGGCGCCTTGCTGACTGTCGCACCACCTACTGGGAGTGCCTTCGTTAGATCTGCCAGTCTTGGGCGCCGTCGTTTTGGTTGTAGGTGCCGACGGAGTTCTTGACGACCACGGGGTCTCCACTGCCGAAGTTGTCATAGAACCATTGAGCGTTGGCCGGACTGAGGTTTGGACACCCGTGGCTGACATTGCGCTTGCCTTGATCAGCGACTGACCAGGGCGCACCGTGAACGAAGATGCCGGCGTTGTTGATCCGCACCGCGTCTTGAACTTTTAGCTTGTAACCTTCGGCCGCGTCGACCGGCACACCATAGGTGGAGGAGTCCATCACCATGTCGGCGAACTTCTCGAGCACGTAGTAGGTGCCGTTGGGTGTTTCGTATCCCGGCTTTCCCAAAGACACCGGCATGGTCTTCTCGAGTGAGCCGTTGCGCATGACCTCCATTTGGAGGGTGGCGTTGTCGATGGTCGCCACCAACGAGTCGCCGGTGCGGAAGCTCGATTTCGTGCCGCTGGCATCGATGTTCACCGTTGTGTTGGGGGGCCAGAAGTCGATGGGCCGCCATCTGAGTTGGGTCGCGCTCATCCAGTAGAACTTCCCGGGGACCGCGGGGGTGGAGGAGATGTGAACGGCTTGCTCGGCCAGCGCGCGGTCGGCGATCGGCCGTTGGAAGTTGATAATGATCGGCTTGGCCACCCCGACCATCGCGCCGTTGACGGGATTGAACGTCGGCGGCGCGAACACCGGTTCGCCCTCGTAGGGTGCAGGGTTCTGCCCAGGCGGTGTGGGCCCGGCCGGGGGCGCCGGCCGTGAAAGATCACTTAGCGGACCCTGGATCGAACCGGGGGGGAGGACGAACGGTTCTGGCGGGGATCCCGGCATTGCCATCGGATCGATCGGCGCCGGCGGTCCGGGAAGGGGCGGCTCCGCCGCGGCGGAGCCGGTGCTCAGCATTAGTGCGCCGGCGAGGCCAGTCGCGGCCGACATCAGTCCCAGCTTACGCACTCGCCGCCGCTCCATAACCGGTCTCCTCGCCTAGATTCTTCCGCCGTGCAACCCAAGAAGCACGACGAGTACTTCCAAATCTACTACCTACGTACGTTGGCAGTAGGTCGACCGATTTCGCTTACCGTGCGGTGCGGCAGTGGCTCCGTGTGGACAACCGCCACGTACGTCCGTAACCTAATCGTGATCTACGTATCGAGACCGTACTTGGTTCCTGGGCAACGAAAGGACATCCGACGTCGTGATCCTTGAACCGATCCGGCGGATCTCCCGTTCGCTGGTGCGGTCGCTTGTCGGCGCGGTCGCTGTTGCGCGCGGATCGCGACCGGTCACTTTGGTTGACCAAAACGGTCGTTATCGGCGTTAAATCGAGCGTGGAAACTGGCGCTAATTATGGCGTGATGTGGTAGATTGGCGGTATGGTGAACATCAGGCCGAACCGGATGCGCTCAATCACGGACGCACGCAACGCATTCAGCACCCTCGTCGGTGATGCGGAGAACGGACTCACCACCCACATCATTAAGGGCTCGACCGTGGTAGCTCACCTGGTGCCGGCCACTGCGCCCGTCCTTGACGACCCCAACCTGCGGCTAGCGATGATCGCGGCGCTCACCGCCAGCGAGGCTGCTGCGGCAGGCGCAAACGAATGGCGTGAGGCCCGCCTCTGGCATGCCGGCGATACCGTCGGACGCCTGTTGGCCTGGACGTGGCGCGCCGACTCGGACCTGTGCATGAGGGCCTTCGCGTCGTTTCATGATCACCTGCAACGCGTCGTCGGCGCGACCCTCAGCCTGAGTGCCATTTGGCCGGGCATTGAAGTGGCGCTAGGTGTGGCCCTCGACGAGGGCGAGACTGCTGCCCTGTTCCGATACCTGGACCAGCACTACGACGACTATTACCTCGGGCCGTACCGCAGCGCCGGGACCGTGTAGCCCGCATAGCAACCTAGAACATTCACATGACGAAATGCGTTAATTTACAGAGCGATTGCCTGACACCGGAGGTATAAAAACATGACCCATGCATCGCCAAACGACGGCGAAAAGCCACTTGGAAGGGGCTGCGGAACAGCTCGATCCGTACCGCTGTCGTGCCAGATGCGACGTAGGGCGGCATCACACTGCACCAGGGCGTCACACTGGCGCACAGATGATTCGTCACCGTGACGAATCAAGGCACCGCCTGCGCGTATCGAACGTATGATCGAATGATGGCAGGCGGGTTGCGGTGGACTCGACGGGGGTGGGTCGAACCGGGACCGCCGCCGACGTGCCTGAACGGCCATCCGCTCGGCCCGGGTCGGGTGCTGGTCGGTAGCCAGGCGTGCGCGTGCGGCGTCATGCACCGCGTCTTTCATTGCCGCGCTTGCGACTCGACCACTTACCGGCCACCTCGGCACGACCGGTGCTTTGACATCAACTGCGACGGGCGGCGCGCACCCACATTTGATGAAGACGGCACATGATGTGTGCGATTCTGGCAACTGCATAAGACGAAAAACACTGCAGCGCAACGGAATTAAGCCGATAACGGCCGTTATGGTCAACTAAAGTGACCGGTCGCGATCCGCGCAGCCCTGTCTCTCTGCGAACCAAAAAGGCGCGTCATGTGTCTGTAGCACGTCTCGGCGGAGCCCCCAGGGATCGAGCGCCTACGAACGGAAGCTTGGGCGTCCGTGTGCGACGAGGCAACGACGGTGTGCGTCACCACGGAGGTCCAGCCAGCGGCGCGTGATTCGTCACGGTGACAAAAGCGCGCTGAATCTGCCGACTTCGCAGTGCATCTCGCTGTCTTCATGGATAATAGTCATTATCCATGAAAAATGGTTCGCGATCGTGACCTGGATCGAGCGGACCTACCACCGATGCTGCCGGCAACGTGCCCTCGGCAGGCTCACCCGGAGTCGAACTACTCCACACACCAGTCGCAACCGCGGCCCGAAATTCGCACACCGCGAGTCAACTGAACTCGGGGCAGTCTGGGGCCCGACGGGTCGCTGATTGAGGCCTTCCCCTACGACCTCTAAGTTATGAGCCGGTCAGTCGCCGTCTCAAGCGGTCAACCGTGTCCTGAATACCCAGGTCAGGTCACTTAGTGCGTCTCCAGCGTCATTCTCGTTAGGCCTCGTCTCGCGCTTTACACCCTGTTTCGTTCACAAATCCGTTCACACCTGAAGCTGAAGCTCGCGGCTCAGTTGCCGACTTCCCTGAGCTTGTATATGCCATCCACTTCCCGCATCGGGTCTGGCTGCGTGCGCTCGCGGCGAGGGTTCCTTCACCCTCCGTTGTGATGCCTACGCCGCGAGTCCCAGCTCGACGGCGTTGGTGAAGGCGTCATCGATGAGCACCACGGTGCGGTTCCGCGCATCCAGGATCGACGCCGCGATGGACGCCCGGTAACCGGATCCGCAGTGCACCCACACTTCACCGGCGGGGACCTCTTCGGCGCGGGCCAGCAGTTCGTGCAGCGGGATGTTCACCGCCCCCGGCACGTGGCTCTCGGCGTATTCGCTGTCCTGCCGAACGTCGAGGACGGTGGCGTCGGAGGGAATGCCGGACGACAGCTGCGTGAAGTCGGTCACCCGGTAGGTGCGCAGGGCGCTGCCGGCGCTCATGTCGTCGATGGCGCCGGTCGCGGCGCCGCGCACCTCGTCGACGCCGATGCGGACCAATTCGCGTCGTGCCTCGACAATCTGCTTCGGGTCGTCCGCGATCAGGGTCAGCGGGGCACCCCACTGGTACAGCCAGCCCAGATAAGTGACGAATGAGCCCGAGAGTTCGAAGCCGAGGGTGCCGGCCAGATGCCCTGCGGCGAAGGCTGTTCGGCTGCGGAGGTCAACGACCCATTCGCCGGTGTCGATGCGCCGGCGCAGTTCGTCGGGGTCGACGGTCGCGGGCATGGTCAGGTCCACCGGGGCCGGCCCCGCTGCGTTGATCACTCCCATGTGTGCGTAGTACGCCGGGTATGCCGATAGCGCCGCGAGGAGGTTCTCGACGTATGCCTCCTCATCGGAGGTGAGTGCCGGGTTGGTGTGGCGCTGCTCGCCGATGGTGGACGTGTCACCGCTGGCCGGCGTTGCCGAGCAGAAGCTCCCGAATCCGTGCGTCGGATACACCTCGGTGTCGTCCGGCAGTTCGCCGGCCAGTCGACGCACCGAGTGAAACTGGGCGTGGGTGAGCGTTTCGGTGTCGTCGGCCCCGATGAGGTCGGTGCGCCCGGTGGTGCCGTGAAGCATCGACCCGCCGGTGAAGACTGCGGTCTGGGTGTCGTGGCGCAACACATAGCTGACGTGATGGTGGGTGTGGCCGGGGGTGTGCAGCACCTCAAAGCGCATCGGCCCAGCCTCGATGACGTAGCCGTCGCGGGCGGGGAGCCGATCGTAGGCGACGTCGTCGCCGGCAGGCACCACGTATTCCGCGTCAACGAGGCGCGACAGTTCGAGGCCACCCGTGACGTAGTCGTTGTGGATGTGGGTCTCGAGCACGTGGGTGATCGTGGCGTCCCGTTCGGCGGCGAGCGCCAGCACGCGGTCGATGTCGCGCTGCGGGTCGACGACCACGGCGACACCGCCATCGTCGATCAGGTAGCTACGGTCGCCCAGACTGGAGGTGTCGATGATGGAGATACGCATGGAAAATTGCCTCTCTCTTGATGATTCGCGCGTCAGCGCAGGATGAGTGTGTCGATCAGGACGTACGCCGCGACTACGAACACGAGGTAGGCGAACCAGTGTTGGAGTCTGGAGGTGTCCAGCCGTGTGCCGATCTGGCCGGCGATCAGCGATGCCACGACGGCGGTGCCCGCGAACAGCGCGGTCATGCCCCAGTCGATCGTTCCTTGACTCACGTAGGTCAGCGCCCCGGCCGCGGAGTTGGCGACGATGACCAGAAGCGACGTGCCGATGGCGATGGGCATCTGTACGCCGAGCAGTAGTACCAAAGCGGGAACGATGAGGAAACCGCCGCCGACGCCGAACAAGCCGGTGAGCACGCCGACCACGATCCCCGCCGGGATGGATCGGGGCGCACATCGACGCCAGTTGATGTCGGAATCGCCGACTTCGCAGGCTGTTCCGGTGTCGGCAGCGTCCATCAGCATACGGATTCCGGCGATCACCATCACGGCGGCGAAGCCGACGAGAATGACCGATTGCGGCAGGTGCCGTCCGATCGCACTACCGATGAACGTGGCGGGGATGCCTACTGCGGTGAACACTCCGGCGAGCCGCCATTGGACTTGGCCCACCCGCACCTTAGGTAACGCTCCGACGGCTGCGGCGGCCGCAATGACGATGAGCGACATGGGAATTGCCTGCTCCACTGGCACGGCTAGCACGAAGACCAACGCGGGTACGGCCATGATGGAGCCACCGCCGCCGAGCAGGCCGAGGAATACGCCAATGACGGCGCCCAGGGTCAGCGTGACGGTTACTGCCATGATCAGTCGGTCAGCGCCTTGATGGCCGCGCGCAGTCTGGCGGCTGCGTCGTCGGCTACCTGGGCGAGGCCCGGCTGGTCTGCCACCTGCACCATGGTCTGCGGATCCATCGCATCGACGATCACCAACCCGTCAGTGGAAGGATCGGCGCGGACCACGACGTTGCACGGCAGCAACAGTCCGATCTGACGGTCCACGCCGATGGCACGGTGAGCCAGGGCCGGGTTGCACGCCCCGAGGATGAGGTAGTCCTCCATGTCCTCGTCGAGCTTGGCCTTGAGCGTCGCCTTGACGTCGATCTCGGTGAGCACACCAAACCCTTGGTCAGACAATGCCTTTCGGGTTCGCGCCACGGCATCGTCGAATGATGTGCGTAGTGTCGTGGAGATGGCCAGTGTCATGGTTATTCCCTTCGTCAGGCCAGTGCGAGGAAGAGCTTCTCCAGCTCAGCCTCGGTCATTGGCGCCTGGTCGTCTGGGGTTTCGCCGGTCAGGCACTGCCGCAAACCGGTGGCAACGATCTTGAAACCCGCCTTATCGAGCGCTTTGGAGACCGCCGCCAACTGGGTGACGACCTCCTTGCAATCGCGCCCCTGCTCAATCATCGAGATGACGCCACCGAGCTGGCCGTGCGCGCGGCGCAACCTGTTCAACACCAGCGCGATGCTGTCTTCGTCGCCGACCACGACGCCTCCTTCTATACCGGTGGGGTATTATTTCTCCATGCCCGACGATACCCCCCTGGGTATCTCCTGTCGAGTCTGCTGATGTCACGCGGCCACGTCCGATCCGGCGAGTCTCAAGACGTCGGGTCGTCGCTGCCGTGTCGCGGCTTCGGCGTCGTGGACAGCAGCACGGCGGCGCCAAAGTGTTCCTAGAGACGAGATGAACCGCTCTCGGTATGCCAACCCCCCGCACGCTGGCTAGTCACGTCGCTGCACGCTGCAGCAGCGAGGTCACACTTCGAGTCGGCTTGAGCGAGGTGTTAGCGCTCGGTGGTCAGCCGATCTAGTAGTGGCCGCAGGTCCTCGGCCAGTAATGCCATGAGGTACACCGCGGCGACCCTGTGTTGTCGGTCGAGAACCATCGTGGTCGGCACCACGCTGGTCGGGTAGGTGCGTCCCAAGGTGATGAGGCTGCGCATCGCCGGGTCGAAGATGGAGGGGTATTCGACATTGCGGTCGGTGACGAAGTCGCGTGCAGTATCTCTGTTGTCGCGGACGTCGATACCCAGGAACTGCACACCGCGGTCGCGGTATTCGGCGTACACCGTCTCCAGTTCTGGAGTCTCGGTGCGGCATGGCGCACACCAAGAGCCCCACACGTTGATCAGGACCACCTTCCCGGTGAAATCCGACAGCCGGATCGGTTTGTTGGTGAACAAGTCGGGGCCGCTAAGATCGCCGATCGTGCCCCGCGCCGACGGAGGGTCGTAGAAGATCGCGGTCTTGCCGCCGGGGGAGACGAAGTCGAAGGTACCGCCTTGCGCCACGGCATCCTCGCCAGTGGTGCAGCCGGTGACTTGGGCTGCCGCGATGACAAGGGCTGCCACGACGGCGAGTGATTGCTTCGCGCTACGCATGAAACCTCCTTCACTACAAGTAGTTCGGCGTTCAGCTGGTGTGCGGGCGGGGGTCGCTGGCCAGCTGCTAGAAGGCGAGGCCGCTGACCAGGATGAGGATGCCGAGGGCGATCAACACGATTGGGAACAACACGTGTTCCCAGCGTTCGAGGACCTCGGCGATCGGCCGGCGGGTGGCGACGAATTTGGCGGCGACGACGAGGACCGCGACGAGCACGAGGAAGACGACGCAGTAGGCCACCACGGCCGCGGGCCCCACGCTGAGGAAGACGGGGACGTAGACGCCGATGTTGTCCCCGCCGTTGGCAAAGGTGACTGCCGCGACGGTCCAGACGCCGACGTTCTTACCTGCGACTCTTGCGTCGTCGTCGTCGTCATCGTCGTCGTTGTTGTTTCCACGCCAGGCTTCCCATGCCGCCCACAGTCCCAGGGCCAGGGGTATGAGCCCGAAGTACGGAATGATCTGCGGGGGAAGAAATGCTCCCGCGCCCAACGTCACGAGCACGGCCGCGCCAAGGATCCCCGCAAACCCCAGGTATTGGCCTGCGGTGATCCGGGCCGTCGTCCCGCGCTGCCCTGCGCCGCGGGCGAAGAACAGCGACAGCACGATGATGTCGTCGATGTTGGTGACGATGAAGAGGCCGATCGCGGGCAGAATCGACGACTGGATCATTCGTCGGCCCCGGTGTCTGCGGTGTCGCTGGCGCGCCAACTAGCCAGAACGAGGACGGCGGCGCCTGTGACGACGAAGACGTCGGCGAGGTTGAAGGTGGGAAACCAGCCCGTGTGCAGGTAGTCGGTGACCAGCCCATCACCGGCGCGGTCAATTAAGTTGGCCACCGCGCCACCCAGCATCGCGGCCAGTGCCAGCACGACCGGCGGCGCGGCGGTGCGAGCGACGCGGACCGCGAACACCGCGAGTGCGACCACAATCACGCCGGTGACGCCGAGCAGGACCGCGGGGGGCAGGGTGTCGCCGATACTGAATGCCACACCGGGGTTGAAGGCCAGCCGCAGGTGTAGCAGCCCGAGATCTGTTGAGCTGCCGTCATTTAAGGCGCCCGCAGCCCACGTCTTCGCTCCCAGGTTCAGTCCCGCGACGATGACCGCCGTGGCGGCCAGGGTGATTCGTGCCCGAATCGCCCTGGCCTCGGGGCTGGGGTGGTCAGCGGTCACGACGGCGTGCCCACTGGCGCCGCGCGGTTGTGGCTGGCTGCCGCATCGACCGGCGCGGCGGCCAGTGGCTTGGTGCGCCCCGCGCGCACACCGTTGGCGATGACCACAATCTCGGCGAGTTCGTGGACCAGCACGACGGCGGCCAGTCCGAGGATGCCGAACAGTGCCAGCGGCAACAACGCGAGGATTAGGCCCAGGGACAGGCCGACGTTTTGCAGCATGATCCGCCGCGCCCGCCGCGCGTGGGTGAACGTCTGAGGCAGGTGGCGCAGGTCTTCGCCCATCAACGCCACGTCGGCGGTTTCGATGGCCACGTCGGTGCCCATCGCGCCCATTGCGATACCCAGGTCGGCGGTGGCCAGCGCTGGAGCGTCGTTGACGCCGTCGCCGACCATCGCCGTGGGGCGCTGGGCACGTAGCTGTTCGATCAGTCGCGCTTTGCCTTCGGGGCGCAGCTCGGCGTGCACGGCCTCGATCCCGACGTCGCGGGCCAATGCGGCTGCGGTGGCCTGGTTGTCGCCGGTGAGCATTGCCACGTGATAGCCGTCGCGGCGCAGTCGGGCGACAACCTCGGCGGCCTCGGGTCGCAGCTCGTCGCGCACGGCGATGGCGCCGATTACCTGGCCGTTGTCTTCGACGAGGACGGCGGTGGCCCCGGCGTGCTGCATGCGCGCCACCCCATCGGCGAGCGGGCCCGGGTCGAGCCAGCCGGGGCGGCCGAGGCGGATGGTATGCCCGTCGCGACGCCCGGTGAGCCCGGCACCGGTCACCGCCTCCACGTCGGTGGCTGGGAGGACATCGTCGACGGCGGCGAGGATCGCCGCGGCCAGCGGGTGCTCGCTGCGCGCTCCCAGGGCCGCAGCTAGATCCAGCACCTCTTCGCGGGTGGCGCCGTTGGTGGTGGCCACGTCGATGACTGCGGGCCGGTTTGCGGTGAGGGTGCCGGTCTTGTCCAAGGCGACGCCGCGTATCTTGCCCAGCCCTTCCAGTGCGGCGCCGCCCTTGACCAGGGCTCCGAGCTTGCTGGCGGCGCCGATGGCGGCCACCACGGTGACGGGCACTGAGATCGCCAGGGCGCACGGCGAGGCGGCGACCAACACCACCAGCGCACGTTCGATCCAGGTGGCTGAGTCCCCGAGCAAACTGCCGATCACCGCGATCAGTGCCGCCACGATCATGACCCCGGGCACCAGGGGTTTGGCGATGCGGTCAGCGAGGCGTTGGGAGGCGCCCTTGCGGGACTGTTCGGCCTCCACGATGCGCACGATGCGGGCCAGCGAGTTGTCCTCGGCGGTGGTGGTGACTTCCACCTCGAGCGCGCCGGTGCCGTTGATCGACCCGGCGAACACCTCGTCACCGGGCCCGGCTTCCACGGGGACCGACTCACCGGTGATGGCGGAGACATCCAGCGCGGTGCGGCCTCGGCCGATGATGCCGTCGGTTGCGACGCGCTCACCGGGCTTGACGAGCATCCGGTCGCCGATCCGCAATTCCGCTGGCGCGACGGTCTTTTCGCCGCCGTCACGCAGCACGGTCGCTTCGTCGGGCACCAGCGACAACAGCGCGCGCAGTCCGCGTCGAGTGCGCGCCAGCGAGTACTCCTCTAGGCCCTCGCTGATGGAGAACAGGAAGGCCAGCATGGCGGCCTCACCCACCTCGCCGAGGATCACCGCGCCCACGGCGGCGATGGTCATCAGGGTGCCAACGCCGATTTTGCCCTTGGCCAGCCGTTTGAGGGTGAACGGAACGAAGGTATAGGCGCCGGCCAGCAGCGCCACCGCCTCCAGCGTGAGGACGACCGGCTCCGCGGCGTCGAGGAACCCGGCGTTCACCGCTGCCAGCAGGAACACCCCTGAAATGGCGGCGAACTGCAGTTCCTTGATCTGCCAGAGCCGCTCGGGCTCACGCTCCTCCTCGTCGGCGCCGCGGGGTTCGCCATTGCCGCAGCCGCAGGCGTCGCTCATCGGCCGGTCTCCTCCGCATCGATCGTCGCGCCCGTGCGGGAGCGGGTTCCGTAGTTGGGGCACAGCGCGACGGCGTTGCCGGTGGCGGCCAGAAGTGTCTCGGCTGAGGCCAACAAATCGAGCAGTTCGGGACGGGTCAGGGAGTAGAACATCTGCCGGCCCTCGGGCCGCCCGACTACGAGCCCGCAGTCACGAAGGCACGCCAGATGCGCCGACACTGTGGACTGCGCCATAGAGAGCAGTCCCGTCAAATCCACCACTCGGGCTTCACCGTCAGCCAACCGCTGCAGGATCGCCAGTCGAGTCGGATCCGCCAAACCGTGAAACAGCGCCGCCGCCGGAGACAGATTGGTGGACGGCCGCACAGAGCCGCAATCGTCGGTTATCATCGCCATACGGCGATGATAGCGCATTTTTCGCCCTCATCGCCAAACGACGGTGAAAGCGGGAATTTCGTTGATTGGTGCGGGTTGGCGCAACCTCCAACGCATCTGAAGACGACGACCGGCCGGTGCTGCGGCCGGCGCCTCCTGGGATGGGCACGGGAGAGGAGGCCTAACCTGCTGCGTGCCCCTGAGTCCACGCGATCCTCTTGAGCGGTTCAGTGCCGGATCGATTTAATGCCAACATCATCGGCAGTCATCGGCCCCCCTCCCGGAACGTTGGCGGCTCATCAACGGTGGCAGGCTCGAACAATCTACTATGGCCCCTAGTAGGAAGGGTGCCGTCGGTAGCGCCCAGGACCCAGCCGGTGTCAACTCGGCAACAGGGGAGGTGCCAAGTGCGGTCTCGGCTGCGGTGGACGGTGTTCGCGCTGGTGGTAATAGCCGCGATGGCGGTGGCGATCTGGCCGCGTACGCCCCAGGTCGACGGCACTAATACCTCCGGCCCCGGGCTTACCCTTCCCGCTGCCGCCGTTGGCGACGCCGATACCGGCGAACTGGCGCGACTCACCGCGCGTGCGGCCTTGGCGCCGTGCCCGACACCACGTGAGGGGGCGCCGCCCAAGGGTGATTTGGCTGGTGCGCTGGCGTCGTGCCTGGGGGCGCGGACCATGTTCGACGTCGGCGCGGCGCTCGCCGGTGAGCAGACCCTGATCAACCTGTGGGCGTCATGGTGCGCCCCGTGTCGGGAAGAGATTCCGGTGCTGGACGCCTACGCCGGGCAGCCGGGCGCGGTGCGGGTGGTCGGGATGAACGTGCAGGACACCGACACCGTGGCGCTGAGCCTTTTGGCGGATCTGGGTGTGCACTACCCGTCCTTCGGCAACGCCGACGCCGTCGGGCAGGTCCTAGGCGCTCCCCCGGTCCTGCCGCTGAGCTACCTCGTTGGCACCGACGGCACCGTCCGCCGGGTCACCACGCCCACAGTGTTCCGTGACGTCGAGCAAGTTCGTGCAGCCGTCGCGGCAATGAACCCGTGACCGGCCCCCTGGCCAGGCTGACCGGGAGGCGCGGGGCGGGGCAACCCGACGAGGACACCGACGCGATGGCGGCGCTCACCGACGGGTCCGCCAATTCCGATGGGGCCCCCGCCCCGCCGTTGAGCAGACCTCTGGGCGCAGGTTTAGGTGCTGCGGCGCTGCGCCGACTGCCCCGGATGGCCGTCGCGATCGCTGCGGGCCTGCTGTTGTGCGTCAGCTTTCCGCCGTTCGGGTGGTGGTACACCGCCATCGTCGCGTTCGCACTGCTGGCCTGGGTACTGACCCACAAGTCGACGACGCAAATCGGCGGGCTCGGATATGGACTTCTGTTCGGCCTCGCGTTCTACGTTGCGCTGCTGCCCTGGACGAGCAGCTTCGTCGGCGTCGGGCCATGGCTGGCGCTGGCGGGCATGGAGTCGGTATTTCCCGCGCTGTTCGGCGCGGGGGCAGTGCTGGTGCGCCGACTGCCGGGCTGGCCGATCTGGGTCGCGGCCGTGTGGGCCGTGCAGGAATGGGCCAAATCCAATGTTCCGTTCGGCGGATTCCCCTGGGGCGCAGTCGGGTTCGGCCAGACCGACGGCCCGTTTCTGCCGACCGCCCAAATCGGCGGGGTGCCGCTGGTGTCATTTGCGGTCGTGCTCCTGGGCGTCAGCATGGCCGCCCTGGCGAGCGAGGTCACGCGCTGGTGGCGCCGTGACGCCGCCCGTGCCGGCCACGCGTGCCCTCCCGCGATAGTGCTGCCCGGTGCGTACATCGGTGTGGTGCTATTGGCTACCGCCGCGATCTGGCCGCAGGTCCGGCAGCCGTCAATCAATGCGACCAACGACCCGGTCGTCACCGTGGCCGCGGTGCAGGGCAATGTGCCGCGACTCGGCCTGGACTTCAATGCCCAACGTCGCGCCGTGTTGGACAACCACGTTCAGGAAACCCTGCGGCTCGCAGACGAGGTGCGCGCCGGGCGTGCTGCGCAACCGCAGATCGTCGTGTGGCCGGAAAACTCTTCCGACGTCGACCCGTTGGCCAATCCCGACGCCGCCGAACGGATCACGATCGCCGCGCGGGCGATCGAGGCGCCGATCCTCGTCGGCGGCGTGCTCGCCGGGCCGGGATACAGCAGCACCAACCCGGTGACCCTCAACTCGGTGATCGTCTGGGATCCGGTCGGCGGCCCCAGTGACCGTCACGACAAGCAGATCGTGCAACCATTCGGCGAGTACCTGCCGTGGCGCGGCTTCTTCCGGCTCTTCTCGTCCTCCGCCGACCGGTCTGGCTACTTCGTGCCCGGCGACGGGTCGGGGGTAGTGCGCGCAGCCGGGGTGCCGATCGGCGTGGTGACCTGCTGGGAAGTGATCTTTGACCGGGCGGCCCGCGAGTCGGTGCTTAACGGCGCCCAGCTGCTCACCGTGCCGTCCAACAACGCCACCTTCGGTGAGGCGATGAGCGAGCAGCAGCTCGCCTTCGCCAAGTTACGCGCCATCGAGCACAACCGCTACGTCGTGGTCGCCGCGACGACGGGCATCAGTTCCGTGATCGGGCCAGACGGTCGCGAACTGGCCCGCACCGGATTCTTCGAACCTGGCTACCTCGACACCCCGGTCAGGCTGATGACCGGACTCACGCCCGCCACCCGGTGGGGCCCGGTCGTGCAGTGTCTACTGATCAGCATCGGCATCTTCGCGTGCATCGCGGCGATCATTCTGCGCAGATCACCGCGGATCAGTCTGCGCCGTCGCACCCCGCGTACCGACACGCCGCCGCCTGCAATGGCACCGCGGCGGCGATAGTTTTCATCGCCCGAAGGCGATGATAGCGTAAAGATCGCCGTCATCGCCGACCGGCGGCGATGGCAGAAGTGTGTTCATTGGTGCGGGTCGGCGTAAACCGTCAACCGCCGCCCTGCACGGCATGACCCCGCGCTGTCAGCCACCGGGACCATGCCTCGCTCAGTGCCCCGTGCTCACCGCGGCACGCACCGCCGGCCCGGGGCCTGGCACAGCTGAATCGAGCTGAACTGCAACCAGTCTCACGGGCTGTCCGCTGATACGACCACCTCTGGAGAGGGCCAACCGTGTTGATGAACATGGCGGAGACCGCGCTGATCAATTCTGCGCCGCGGCGATGGCTCCAACGCGTCTACGAGGTTCCGGTGCTGCTGCGGTTCGGCGGCCGGCTGGTCCCGGACACCCAGGCTCTGGAAATCGGCTGCGGATCTGGATACGGCACGCAGCTGATCCTGGAGCGGTTTGGCGCTGCCACCGTAGACGCCGTCGACCTGGACCCGGCGATGATCCGGCGGGCCGGGGAGCGCTTGGCCCGCTATGGCAACCGAGTTCGGCTGGTCCAAGGCAGCGCCACCGATCTGTCCACCGCGCTAGATGCCGGCGACGGAAGCTACGGGGCGGTGTTCGACTTCGGGATCGTCCACCACATTCCCGACTGGCGTAACGCCGTCGCCGAAGTCGCGCGAGTCCTCGCACCGGGCGGGCGGTTCTACTTCGATGAAGTCACCGCCCACGCCCTCGCCCGCCCCAGCTACAAGCGGCTGTTCGACCACCCGACCGAAGACCGGTTCAGCGCCGAGCAATTCTCCGACGAACTCGCCCACCATGGCCTCGTCGTACTGGGTTCACGGACCCGCATCCAAGGCGACTACCTGCTCGGCGTGGCCGCCAAACCGTTGCCCACCGGCTGTGAGTGATGAGGACCATCGCGGTCTTGGTCCTGTCTTCACTTCGATGATCCTGGTGAAGGGCGCGGGCCGCCGGCAGATCAAAAGCAAAAAGAGGTCAGCGCCCGCCGCAAAGACAACCTCATCCTGGTCAACACCGCCGAGACAACGTTGTGTGCTGCTCAGCATCTCACGCTGGTCGGCGTCGGGCTGGTCGAGCTTACCGGCACGGCGTGGCCCGACCCCGTCGCTGGCTTCGTCATCTCCGCGTTCGCCATCTACGAAGGCAAAGAAGCCTGGGAGGTCGAAACTGGTCGAGGACAATGACGACGACGACTGAACGGAGCGCGACATGAGCCGCATCACCGACAACGGGAGGGACGTCTACCGACGCGAGATGACGGCCGCGAAAGCCGCTGGCACCGCCGAGGCGCGCTGGCACCACCTCGAACGGGCGCACATTGTCTCGCAGCCTGACCCGTGGCTACACACCTGTAACCACGCTGCCATGTTCGTGCTGGCCGTCCGACAGCGCGACCGACGTGAGGCCCTCGGTCAGGTCGTCCGGATCGTCGTCGCCGCACCCGGTTCATTTGCGGGGCGCTACCCCGAGGGCAACACGGGCCGGACGGCGGCGGGCCTGACGACGCCGATGCCAATACCCGAAGACCTGCGGGCAGCCCTGGCACCTTAGGCGCCGCGCCGTCGGCATACCCCCCTACGACTGTCCCGGAAATAGTGCACGGATAGAGCGCAGTATGCCAATAGCGTGGAGGGGTACCGATTCTAGTGCTCTTCAGTCCAGGTGGCTCATCCCGGTTTGGGACTGCCATGAAGACATCCGCGCGGACAGCGGCTCGATCCCCCGTTGCCCTACAGTTGCACCTCGTGATTCGGAATCAGCCAAATTGGCATCTGCACGCACAGATACGTTTGTCGATGGGCACCGACATAGATAAAGAGCCGGTTCGTCGGGCCGAGGTCAACCGAATCGTCGAGTCATATGGTGGCCCAAGGCTTTATGGAGCGTCCGCCGGCGGCTATGAAAACGGTTTTCTCATTATCGAGGCAACCCGTTGCTATCATCTCGGGGCTGATCTGGCCTGCATATTGTGTGCCCACGCCTGCTGCGAGCGAGAGCTTGCCGGCACGTTGAAGTGGCAACACCCTCCAACACCGAACACTAAGCGCTGGGGCCTGGCCGCCTTATCCGCATTGGGAGAGAAAGACATTGGTTCGACGGCGACCTAGCTTCGCGCCTTGATCAGCTTAATGAGAACCGGCGGACGCTATACCACCTCCAGGACTTCGAAGCTCCTACTGGCCTTTGGAGGCGTGCGATAAGCAGGGCTGATAATTCAGTCACCAAACATGATGTCGCAGAAGCAATTCCGGGCACCCCCGGCAAGATGCCCTTGAAGCGCTTGACTGTGCATTTGCCGTTCGAACTATTAAGGTGGAACGGGAGTGGAGTTAGACCGCATTCCAGTCTGGGCTGTCGAACACAAAAGAACTGCAATGTCCGCCCAAGCGCAGCAGTAGCCGCAGGTGCGGATGAGTTACAGCAGGGTTGGCGCGCACGACTGTCAGATCGTAAGTGCCGCTGGCCATTACCGAATGGACGTAGTCAAGAAGCGGATCGGGCACAAACCCCAAGTGCATCCCACGATCAACAACCCTGATCGCCGCTGAGTTAACAGGGTTCTCGGGGTCGCGCTCCAGCCCGAGGCGATAGCCCGCGGGCAGTGTGGTTATTCGGTGGCTGGCCTCTACGCTGCGATGTCTGACGCCGTGAGCAAGGAAGTGCGCCGACGTTTCGCCTGTGGTCCGATCGAATCGGGGCAGCGAGACGAGTTCGATCGGGTCGCCTTCGCGATGCCCGCCGGAGGCGGTCAGGATCTCCCAGGCGTCAGCGTCGGCATCGAGATCCAAAGCCTCAAGGTATTGAGGGCGGTCCGGCCGCTTAGCGCTCATCACCCGGTCGGCGAACGATGGAAATAGCCTCTCGGAACGGTAAAGTCGGCTGACGTCGCGGAACCCAACGACCGGCACGAAAGCAGGGTCAGCCGCCACGCGAGCCAAGTACGTGAATTGATACGTCGGGCGCTCGGCCCCTCCGGTCAACCTATCGAGGTAGCCAATCGCCCGATACACCCCATCGTCAGCACCGCGACGCGTGACAATCAACCTCGACCGACGAAGACCTGGGTCAGCATCTGTCGACTCGACTAAGAGATCAACGGAGTGCATCACGGATTCGCTTTCGATTAGTGGCTAGTGCTGTCCTCACGAAACTACGGGTCGGGTCCGACAGATTTGGTGTCGCTGCAACGATATCGAAGCATAGATCCAGGTCAACGTTGGTTATTTGAGCTGTCCAGTGTTGTCGTGCCGCGCCTCCGCAGACTGACAGGGCCTCAGCGGCGACATCTATCAGGCTGATCGCCTCGCCGGCGTTAAAGCGTTTTGTCCGCCCGTGCTCGCACCACTGCACGACGGTTTTCTGCTCAATTCGCTGGGCACGGACCCTATCCTCGTCACCGCTGGCGAGGGCCGACCCGTGATCAAAGCTTGGACCGAGGCAAACGTCGCCCGTCCTGGAGTTTTGCAGCACTCCCCAATTGTGCGCATGCCGGTCAGTGTTCGCGATCCAGGCGTCCAGGAGCAGATAGCCCGCGAAGACATCGAATGCGGGCCAGTCGGCGTAACTGGTGCCCTCCGGACCTTGCAGCCCCTCTAATGCTTCGCGAATGGCGCTAATCGTATGGCCGCGGCAGGATTTGGCATCGAACTCGTCGTCGCGCTCGGCAAGCAATGCTGCTCCCGGGGTCCATGCCCACGCGCGAGGCCGCATGTCTCGGCTCATCGAGCCATAGACGCGTTCGTGGGTGCGTAACTGAACAACTGTCGCCAACTCCGTTTCCGCTGCAGGCACAGACAGCAGCTGGGCGACCTCGTAGGAGATCTTCTCCGCCCAGTCCTCTCCGCGAACGAGCACGTCGGGTTTGTCGCCGCGATGCTGACGTTCTTTGGACAGTTCGAGGGTTTTGATGCGGCGTGGCTTGAACAACCAGTGCCCGGCATGCGGCGAGGTCTCTGGTGCTATGAACCATCGTTTCGCTTCGTCACCTCCTGGTTCGCTCTCACCGCGAGTCCAGTCGGCGAGGTCGACGACTTCGTAGCTGTCCACCACGGTGCGAACTCTAAGTGGGGGCTCCGTGAGACGGGGCGAGGCAGAGCGGCGCGCCCGTCCGCAGCAAGGGCCTGCGACTTAGAACGGCGCCATGCCGAAGGGTATGTTCGTTAGCCAAGGCTCACCTCGGAGAAAGTGTTGTGGATGTCAACCCGTCGCACTCGCTGGAATCGCATCGTCGCCCTCATTGTCGCGGGGGGGCTGGCAGCAGGTCTTACTGCCTGCTCGTCCTCCGAGGAGGAGGACGGCCTGCTGGTCTACAACGCGCAGCACGAGTCGCTGACCAAGGAGTGGATCGACGCCTTCACCAAGGAGACCGGCATCAAGGTCACCTATCGCCAGGGCGGCGACACCGAGTTGGGCAACCAGTTAATCGCCGAGGGCGACGCTTCGCCGGCCGACGTGTTCCTTACCGAGAACTCGCCCGCCATGGCCGCGGTCGAGAGGGACGGCCTGTTCACCGACGTCGACGAAGCCACGATCGCTCAGGTGCCACCACAGTTCCGCCCCGCCACGAGTAAGTGGACCGGCGTCGCCGCCCGTACCACCGTGTTCGCCTACGACAAGACCAAGCTCACCGAGGCTCAGCTGCCGACTTCGATCATGGATCTGGAAAAGCCAGAGTGGAAGGGCCGCTGGGGTGCCCCGCCGGTCAAGCCCGACTTCCAGGCCATCGTCGCGGCAATGCTGGAACTCACCGGTGAACGGGCCACCGGCCAGTGGCTGGCCGGCATGAAGGCAGGCGCGGAGATTTACTCCGACAACATCGCCACGCTGCGCGCCGTCAACGACGGCCAGGTCGAGGGCGGGATCCTCTACCACTATTACTGGTTCCGCGATCAGTCGCAGACCAAGGAAATCTCGGGCAACACCGCGCTGCACTACTTCCGGAACCAGGACCCGGGCGCCTTCGTCTCGATCTCCGGCGGCGGCATCTTGAACTCCAGCAAGAAGAAGGAAGACGCCCAGAAGTTTTTGACCTTCATCACCAGCAAGGCCGGCCAAGAAGTGCTCGAGAAGGGCACGTCGTTCGAGTACCCCGTGGCCAGCAGCGTTCCGGCCAACCCCGCGCTGGTGCCGCTTGTCGACCTGCAGGCACCCGCCGTGAACCCGTCGAACCTCGACGCGCAGAAGGTCACCGACCTGATGACGAAGGCGGGCCTGCTTTAGATGGGTGGCTGACGTTAGTACCGCCGCCGCGACGGCCGTCGACGCGGCGCTGCTCGACGCCTTGCCGCCGTCGGAGGTGCCCGGCCGGGCAGCTGCCACGCGGCCGGGGCCGGTCCTCACCGCCGGTGTGGTGCTGCTGGTCGTGGCGGCGTTCGTGCCGATCGGGTACGTCGCCTGGTCGGTGGTGTCGCTGGGGCCGACGCGGGTCTGGGAACTCCTCGCGCGGCCACGCGTGCTCGAATTGTTCGTCAACACCGTCGGTCTCGTCGTCGTCACGGTCCCGATCTGCATCGTGCTCGGCATCGGGGCGGCATGGCTGGTGGAACGCTCCGACATTCCCGGCCGGGCGATCTGGCGACCGATGTTCGTCGCTCCCCTGGCGGTGCCCGCCTTCATCAACAGCTACGCATGGGTCAGCGTCGTCCCGACCCTGCACGGCTTCTGGGCAGGCATTCTCGTCGCCTCGCTGTCGTACTTCCCGTTCGTCTACGTGCCCGCCGCCGCCACGCTCCGTCGCCTCGACCCGGCGATCGAGGAATCCGCACGCACGCTCGGTTCCAGCCCGGCGGCCGTATTCCGGCGCGTGGTGCTGCCACAGCTTCGCCTGGCGGTCCTCGGCGGCGGACTGCTCATCGGCGTGCACCTGCTGGCCGAGTACGGCGCGTTCGCCATGCTGCGCTTCTCGACGTTCACCACCGCGATCTTCGAACAGTTCCAGGCCACGTTCGACGGCGCGGCGGGCAGCACGCTCGCAGGCGTTCTGATGCTGCTGTGCCTGGTGTTGCTCGTTGGCGAGGCCGGGGTGCGCGGCAACGCCCGCTACGCCCGACTCGGTTCCGGCGCCCAGCGCACCTCGCTGCCCCATCGCCTCGGGAGCATGACGTTTCCCGCAGTTGCCGCCCTCGCCGCACTGGCCGCGCTCGCCCTCGGCGTTCCGGTGTGGACGATCCTGCGGTGGCTGTGGATCGGCGGCAGCGACGTGTGGGCGCTCGGCGAGATCGTACCGTCGACGGTGCAGACTGTGGCGCTGGCCGCCGCGGCCGCGGCGTTGACGACGGTGCTGGCGTTCCCCTTCGCCTGGATCGCGGTGCGGCACCGCGGCTTCTTCGCCCGCTTCGTCGAGGGCTCGAACTTCGTGACGAGTTCGATTCCAGGCATCGTGACCGCGCTCGCGCTCGTCACCGTGGCGATCCGCTTCGCACCGCCTCTGTACCAGACGGCGACGCTGGTCCTCGCGGCCTATGTGCTGATGTTCATGCCCCGCGCGATGGTCAACCTGCGGTCGGGGTTGGCCCAAGTGCCGCCGACGTTGGAGGAGGCGTCGCGTTCGCTCGGTGTCTCCCCCACCCGCACGCTGCTGCGAGTCACCTTGCGGCTCACCGCACCTGCCGCCGCCGCCGGTGCCTCGCTGGTATTCGTCGCCGTGGCCACCGAGCTGACCGCCACCCTGCTGCTGGCGCCGACGGGCACCAACACCCTGGCGATGCGATTCTGGTCGCTGTCGAGCGAACTGTCCTACGCCAGCGCCGCACCGTATGCGCTGCTGCTCGTCGTGCTCGCGGTTCCGGTGACAGTCGTGCTGTTCCAGCAGTCCAGCAGGGCGGCCGCGCTATGACGATCCACGGGGCTACCGGCAACGCGCTCGACGTCACCGGGCTAACCAAGGCCTTCGGCAGCCACACCGTGCTGCACGGCATCGACCTCGGCGTCACCGCGGGCACGATCACCGCCGTGGTCGGCGCCTCCGGCTGCGGCAAGACCACGCTGCTGCGTCTGGTCGCCGGCTTCGAGAACCCCGATGCGGGAACGGTTTCCATCGCCGGACGCCAGGTAGCAGCAGCCGGCAGCAGTATCCCCGCGCATCGCCGCGACGTGGGCTACGTCGCGCAGGACGGCGCGCTGTTCCCGCACCTGACCGTGGGCCAGA
Source organism: Actinomycetota bacterium (assembly GCA_040752555.1). Lineage (GTDB taxonomy): Bacteria > Actinomycetota > Actinomycetes > Mycobacteriales > Mycobacteriaceae > Mycobacterium. The sequence continues at coordinate 96,855 of JBFMGT010000012.1, forward strand.
ACATCGCCTACGGGCTGTCGGGCCGCCGCAACGTCCAGCCGCGCGTCGCCGAACTCCTCGCTACCGTCTCCCTCGACGAGTCCTACGCCGCACGCCGGCCGCACGAACTCTCCGGGGGACAGCAGCAGCGCGTGGCCCTCGCCCGCGCCCTCGCCCGCCAGCCCGCGCTCATGCTGCTCGACGAACCGTTCAGCGCCCTGGACACCGGACTGCGGGCGTCGACCCGCAAGGCCGTGGCGACGCTGCTCTCCGACGCCGGCGTCACGACCCTGATCGTCACTCACGATCAGGAGGAGGCGCTGTCGATCGCCGACCAGGTCGCGGTGATGCGCGACGGCCGATTCACCAAAGTCGGTACGCCGCAGGCGGTCTACCGAGAACCCAACGATCGTTTCACCGCCGAATTCCTCGGTGACTGCGTGCTGCTGCCGTGCACGGTGACCGGCGGGGTCGCCACCTCGGCACTGGGCCGGCTGCCGGTCCGCGGCACCGTACCCGACGGCGGTGGCACGCTGATGCTCCGCCCGGAGCAATTGGAGGCGGCGGCGGTCTCCGACGACGACCGCAGCGACGGGATGGCGACGGTTCTGGCGTCGGAGTTCCGCGGCCACGACGTCCTGCTCACCGTCGACCTCGGCGGCGACGCCGCGCCGATCACCGTCCGTCAGCACAGTGTCGCGCCGCCCGCGGTCGATGCAAAGGTCCGCATCCACGTCACCGGTGCCGCCGTGGTGTTCGGCGACCGCCCGCGCGACGGGCGATGACCGCGCCGTGATGTTCGAGCGGCTCGTTGACCACCTTGCGTGCCACGGCGACGCCGTCGCGGTGCTCACCGCCGAGAAGGCCGTTACCTACGCCGAACTCGCGACGCAGGTCGCGACCCGCGCCGAGGAACTGGGTACTTGCCGCAAGCTCGTCCTGCTCGAGACCCGCAACGACCTGCCCACGCTGGTGACCTACCTCGGTGCGCTCGCCGGCCACCACGTGGTGCTGCCCGTGCCCGCGGGCGGCGACCGCCGGTCGGTCGTCGACACCTACCACCCCGACGTCATCGTCACCGACGGCGTCATCACCGAGGGCACACGCCACCGTCCCGCCCCCGAACTCCACCCGGACCTGGCCCTGCTGCTCTCGACGTCCGGCAGTACCGGCTCCCCCAAGCTGGTGCGATTGTCCCGGTTCAATCTCGCCGCCAACGCCGAGTCGATCGCCACCTATCTCGACATCACCCGAACCGACAGGGCCGCAACGACTCTGCCGATGTCGTACTGCTACGGCCTGTCGGTGACCCACAGTCACCTGCTACGCGGAGCCGCGCTCGTGCTCACCGAACTGTCCGTGGTCGACGACGACTTCTGGAACGTGTTCCGGAAGCGCGGCGCAACGTCGTTCGCCGGCGTACCGCACACCTTCGAACTGCTCGACCGGATCGGCTTCGAGGCGATGTCGCTGCCGAACCTGCGCTACGTCACCCAGGCCGGCGGACGGCTCGACCCGGACCGCGTGCGCCGGCTCGCAAACCTCGGCTACCGCGCGGGGTGGCGGTTCTTCGTCATGTACGGCGCCACCGAGGCCACCGCACGCATGGCCTACCTGCCGCCAGAACTCGCCCACGACCACCCCGAGTCGATCGGCATCCCGATCCCCGGCGGGTCGTTCCGCATCGAACCGGTCGACGGAATGCCCGACGGAACCGGCGAACTCGTCTACCGCGGACCCAACGTCATGATGGGGTACGCACACACCGCCGCCGATCTCGCCGCCGACGCCGGAGTCGAGGAACTGCGCACAGGCGACATCTCCCGGCAGCGCCCCGACGGCCTCTACGAGGTGGTCGGGCGCAGCGACCGGTTCGTCAAGCTCTACGGACTGCGCATCGACCTGCAACGCGTCGAGTCGGCCCTGCACGCCGACGGCGTCACCGCGATCTGCACCGACGGCGACGGCCTGCTGCTCGTCGGCGCCGCCGACCGTCCCGAGGACACCGACGTCGCTGCCGCGGCGGCCGACGCGTCGGGTCTCCCCGGTGCGGCGATCCGGGTGGTCGACGTCTACGAGATCCCCCGCCTGCCCACCGGCAAGCCGGACTATCGCAGCCTACGCGAGCGGGCCGCCGACCGGACGACCGACGATGCCCGCCTGGACCTGCGCGGTCTGTTCGCCGACGTGCTGCAGATCGACACGGCCGACGTCGATCCCCGCAGCAGCTTCGTCGACCTCGGCGGCAACTCGCTGTCTTACGTCGCCATGTCGGTGCGGCTCGAACGCGCGCTCGGGCACCTGCCCGCGGATTGGCAGCGGCTGCCGCTGAGCGAGCTGGAGTCCGCCCGCAAAACCCGCCGGTGGTGGGGAACAACGCTCGAGACCAGCGTGGCGCTGCGTGCGGCAGCAATCGTCCTGGTCGCCGGATCGCACGCGGAGCTGTGGGTGCTGTGGGGCGGCGCGCACATCCTGCTGGGCGTCGCCGGATACAACTTCGGCCGCTTCTGCCTCACCCCCCTGCCGCGCGCCACCCGGGTGCGCCACCTGGTCAGCACCATCGGCTGGATCGCCGTGCCCGCTTTTCTGTGGGTGGCATTCGCGCTACTCGTCACCGACGACTACGCGGCCTCGAATCTACTGCTGGCCAACAAGTTCCTCGGTCCAGGAGACAGCATGACCGCCGGGCGGCTGTGGTTCGTCGAAGTCCTGGTGTGGGTCCTGGTGGGGTTGGCGCTGCTGTGCGCGACGCGGTGGGGCGACCGCGCCGAACGCCGGTGGCCGTTCGGCGTTGCGGCGGCATTCCTGGCCCTGGGCATGGCCCTGCGATGGGACGTCTTCGGCATCGGGCTCGGCAGGGCCGCCTGGTTCACCATCCTGGCGTTCTGGTTCTTCGCCATCGGCTGGGCCGCCTCGAAGTCGTCGACGGTGTGGCAGCGGATCGCCGTGACCGCGGTCCTCGCCGTCGGAATCGTCGGGTACTTCGGCCAACCCAACCGCGAGGCCTTGGTGTTCATCGGGCTGGCGCTGCTGATCTGGCTGCCCGCCATCCGGTGCCCATCCGCTTTGACGGTCACCGCAGGCGTGATCGCCGAGGCGTCACTGTTCATCTATCTCACGCACTACCAGGTGTATCCGCTGTTCGGCGAACAGAAGCTCGTCGGCGTGCTGGCCGCGATCGTCGTCGGCATCCTGCTGACCCAGCTGGTCACGCTAACTCGCAAAAAGGCTCACCGATACACGCCGACCGCCATCACTCGAGGTCAGGCTGCCGCTCGGCGGTGAGACCCCGCTGCGCCACCGGGGCCCGCGATCACCTCTATAAACCTCGGATCTCTGCGCGCACCGACGCACCGAACGATCCGAGACGATACGCGCCGCAGGGCAGCTCTCCAGCGAGGTGTCCGCGCTCGATGGTCAGCCGATCTAGCAGAGGCCGTATGTCTTCGGCTAGTAGCGCCACGCGGAAGACCGCCGCGACCTTGTGCTGGCGGTCGAGGACCATCGTTGGTGGGCACCACGCTGGTCGGATAGTACGTCCCAGGGTGATAGGCGGATCGGTTGGAGATAGCTTCGACACTTAGCGGCGATCGGTGAAGGCTAATGGGTCCCTGTCAGGTCCTCGAGGGCTACATCCCGCCGGGACGGTGGGGGCAGGCGCGCTGCATGTTGGCGCACATCGGACACTTCTCCATTGGCATCATCATCATGGAGCCCGTGCAACACCAAAACAGCTGCGTAGGAGTGCCGTTGTCGTAAACCACCGCCATGGGCTGTGGGCCGACTGCATCAAAGTAGATCGCCCCGCTGGAGGCTTGGCCCTCGCCGAGGGTGGTAGCCGGAAGGCCCTGTGGGCTGGCGATCTGCCACAAGACGGGATAACGCTGCCCGGCTGCGGTAACCGTGTACAGATTCGGAATGATCGGAGTCACCGTGCCGGTGACGGCTCGAACGGTGGCCGAAGCTTCCCAGACTTGACCGCGGGCAGTGTATCCGGGCAAGGCGACCGAAGACTCTCGCAGATCCGAGATGACCCACTCCTGGACGACTGCGCCCCCCGCATCGGTGAGCTGTTGAGGCGAGCCGAACTGATGTCCGCACGGCATCGCCGCCACAGCGGGCGGCGCGAGAGTAGCTCCGGCACCGAGAAGAGTCACGCAGGCGAGTACCGCCATGATGACGCGAAAACGCATATTGGGTGGTCCTTCCGCGCGATGTGAGTAGGCGGTCGCGGGCGCGTACGCAGCATAGCGAACATCTACGGAGCTAGATAGTAGTCGGTCGCCCCTGCGCGGTAAGCAACTGCACGCGGAAGCATCGATCAAGGAAGCTCGGAACAGGTGTCGCACGGTCAGTACGGATAATTGAGGGCCGATCAGCAGTGGTCGAGACTTAGCAAGCGGGTTCTCAGGAAGTGACATGCGCGCACGACCACACCTATCGGTGACAGATGAATCTCGTTCGGGTTGAGATGTGGTGTCAGGCAACCGCTTCGGGGAAAGCACTGTCATCCTGATTCCGTGGCGCCTAGGACAGCGAGGAAGACCGACAGCAGACTGGCTGCTCGGCTTGCCGCGCTGGCCTCGTTGGGCGCTTCTCTTATCCATTTCGCCGTTGTGCCTGCTCACTGGCAGGAGTGGATGCCGGCGGGCTTGTTCTTCGTTGCGGTCGCGCTCTTCCAATTGATATGGGCGCGGGCTGTGCTGGCCCGAACGACGATCCCCGTGCTTGCCGCCGGCATCATGCTCAACCTCGGAGCCATTGCTCTTTGGGCCCTGTCCAGGACCGCCGGGGCACCATTCGGCCCTAATGCGGGGGAAGCCGAAGTGGTGCAGGCCGCGGACCTTTGTGCGCTGCTGCTTCAGGTTTATGTTGTGATGGGCGCTGCCTGGGTGTGGTACCGCGGCCTGCAAGGAGAGCCGGTACCGGTGTTCGGCAGCGCGATGGTCCTCATGGGCGCAGTCGGTGTCGTGGCGCTGGCGTCCACAGTGGGAGTTGCTTCAGGTTTGCGGCACGGTGATCACGCTCCAGCAGGCGCAGCCGGTGGTCACCATGGGACGGCCGCCGAGGCTGCAGATGGTGACCACCACGGCACTGGCGCCGAGCCGGAGGAGGGTAGTGATCGTGGGACGAGTGCCGAGCATGCCGATGGCCACGATGGCGGTCGTCCAGAGTCGGTCATCTCGCCGCCGGTGAGCGTGCCTGGCGGCGAGCCGCCGACGGCGGCGCCGGCAGGAGCCCCGGCCCCATCCGCTGCGCCATTGAACGACGCCCATGGCGATCACGATCACGGCGACTGAAAATCTGATCTCTCGCTGGAGTCGGTTCCTAGACGATTGGTAGGTGCCCAGTCGGTAGGTATCGTGATCGACCGGCACCCAGAGGTCAGCTCGCCGGAAGGCCGCAACCCGTCACCATCAACGCATGCCGTTCAGCCCATTCGTGAGCCCATAGTGCCTGCGACCTGCCCCGCAGCGCGCATTGCGCGGATCGAGCCCGCCGCTAACCGGTCCTAACGGTTGAGAACCGCGCGTGTGCTGGCCTCAGGGCTCAGGTCGAGGCGGCGCAACAGTTGCGCGTTGAGCGCCACGACGATCGTCGACAGTGACATGAGGATGGCGCCGACTGACATCGGTAAGACGAATCCGATCGGTGCGAGCACACCGGCAGCCAGCGGCACTGCGATGAGGTTGTATCCGGCGCCCCACCAGAGGTTCTGCTTCATTTTTCGGTAGCTGGCTCGCGACAGTTCGATGACCGACAGCACCGAGCGCGGGTCGGAGCTTGCCAGGATCACACCGGCAGAGGCGATGGCGACGTCGGTGCCGGCGCCGATCGCGATGCCGACGTCGGCCTGTGCCAACGCGGGGGCATCGTTGACGCCATCGCCGACCATCGCGACCTTCTTGCCCTCCTGTTGCAGCGCAGCAACTTTCGACGCCTTGTCTTCCGGGCGTACTCCGGCGAACACCCGATCTATGCCGAGTTCGTGACCTACCGCCTGCGCGACCGCTTCGGCGTCACCGGTGATCATGACCACCTCGACGCCGAGCTTGTGCAAGGCATCGACGGCGTCGCGCGACTCGGGGCGGATCTCGTCGGCCAGGCGGAGGCCGCCGACCACAGCACCGTCTCGGATGACGTGCAGGATGATCGCGCCCTCGTCGCGCCACGAGGTCGCCGCGTGAACCTCTTGCGCGCCGATCTCTTCGAGCAGGCGGGGGCCGCCCACGCGGATCTCGTGCCCGTCGACCGTGGCAGTCACGCCGACGGCGGGAGACGACGAGAAGCCTTTCGCGCGTGGCACAGTCAGTCCCCGCTCGTCGGCGGCTTTCACGATCGCTCGTGCCAGGGGGTGTTCACTGTCGGCTTCGGCGGCGGCCGCGAGGGCGAGCACGGAGTCGTCGTCGAGGTCGCCGCGGACCTCGATCGCGGTCACGGTTGGTTCGCCCTTTGTCAGGGTGCCGGTTTTGTCGAAGAGAACGGCGTCGACGGTGCGCATGCCTTCTAGGGCCAGGCGATCCTTGATCAGCACGCCTCCCCGCGCAGCGCGTTCGGTGGCGATCGAGACGACAAGTGGTATCGCTAATCCCAACGCATGGGGGCAGGCGATGACGAGCACGGTAATGGCTCTTATGACCGAGGCGTCGGGGTCTCCGACAATCGACCACGCCACGGCTGTGATGGCAGCAGTCCCCAGGGCAAACCAGAACAGCCACCCGGCCGCCCGGTCGGCGAGGCGCTGGGCTCGCGAGGACGAGTTCTGCGCTTCGGTAACCAGGCGCTGGATTCCCGCCAGGGCGGTGTCGTCACCGGTGGCGGTGATTTCGACCCGAAGCCCGGAATCGGTGGCGACAGTTCCAGCCGTCACCGCATCTCCGACGCCGCGGGCCACCGGCCGCGATTCACCGGTCACCATCGACTCGTCCATGTCCGCTCGCCCCTCGACGATTCTGCCGTCGGCGGGGATGCTGCCGCCGGGTCGGACGACTACCAGATCACCGACTTTTAGGTCGGCGGGCGACACGGTGATGATTCGTTCGCCGTCGACCTTTTCGGCCTCGTCGGGAAGCAGGGCCGCCAGGGAGTCCAGTGCGGAGGTGGTCTGAGCCAAGGAGCGCATTTCGACCCAGTGTCCGAGCAGCATGATGACGATCAGCAGCGCCAGTTCCCACCAGAACTCCAGTTCGTGGTGGAGCAGGCCCAGGCTCGCGCCCCAGGAGGCGAAGAATGCGACGGTGATGGCCAGCCCGATGAGCAGCATCATTCCCGGTTTTCGGGAACGGATTTCGCTGACGGCGCCGGTAAGGAAGGGACGTCCCCCGACGACATACATGACCGTGCCCAACAGTGGCGCGATCCAGCGGCCACCGGGGACGTCGGGTACTTCGTAGCCGAGCAGCATCGCGAACATGGTCGAGAACGCGATGACCGGGACGGCAATGATCAGGTTGATCCAGAAGAGCTTCCGGAACTGAGCCACATGATCGGCGCCGTGCCCGGCATGACCCCCATGGCCGGCATGGTCGTCGTGGTGGGGGCCGGAGTCGTGAACGGCGTGCTCGCCATGGCCCTCATGGTCGGCGTGAACGCCGGTGTGGGATGTCGCTAATGCGTGCTCGTCGTGGCTGGTCATGTTGTGCTCTCCTTGAGGAGTCTCACGTGTTCGTTCGCGCGGGTGCGTAGGAGCGAGGCGGCGTCAGTGCACCGCCGTTGCGGGTCATGACCGCACGAGGCGGGCGATGGCATCGGAGGCTTCGGTGAGTTTGGCATCGGCAGCGGGTCCCCCGGCGGCAGCAGCGTCTCGAACGCAGTGTCGGAGATGGTCGTCGAGCAGTGCCAGCGCGACGCTTTGCAGGGCCTTGGTCAGGGCGTCAGCTTGGGTGAGGATGTCGATGCAATAGCGTTCCCCCTCGATCATCCGACTGATGCCGCGGGCTTGGCCCTCAATACGTTTCAAGCGTTTGAGGTACTTGTCCTTATCGGTGATGTAGCCGTGGTGGACTGAACCCGATGCCGGGCAGTGGTCAGCGTCGTCGACGTGAGTCATGGCAACTCCTTCGGTCTGTGGGTTGGGAGGCCGGGGTTCGGCAGGTCAGTCACGCCGCGCTGGCGTACTTGTCGGGGTCTCGGTCGAAGCGCGGTCCACATCCTTTGCAGCAGAACCAATACCGTCGGCCTCGGTAGTCGCGGAATAGGCCCGCGGCTTCGGCGGCCGCCTTGTTCACCGGCGTGCCGGGCATGACCGGGCATGTTGTCTCGTCCGTTACGGGGTCGAGGAGGTTCGTGGTCCCCGGATTGATGACCGTCGTGTCGAGGTCTTGTGTTGAGCCGCTGCAGCAGCAGCTCGACGTCAGGTTCTTGTTGTCGGACATGAGTTCTCCTTGATGCAGAAGGGGTTCAGTGGGTAGGGGCAGAGGATGTGGATGTGGATTTGAAGCCGCGCAGTCGCAGGCTGTTGCCCATGACGAAGACGCTGGAGAACGCCATGGCCGCGCCGGCGAGCATGGGGTTGAGCATGCCCAGTGCAGCAACCGGTATGGCGGCAACGTTGTAGGCGAACGCCCAGAACAGGTTCGTCTTGATCGTCGATAGTGTCCTGCGGGACAGCCGGATCGCGTCGACGGCGCTGCGCAGGTCGCCGCGTACCAGGGTGATGTCGGAGGCTTCGATCGCGACATCTGTTCCGGTACCCATAGCCAGGCCGAGGTCGGCTTGGGCGAGGGCAGGCGCATCGTTGACGCCATCGCCGACCATCGCCACGGTCTTGCCCTCGGATTGCAGCCGGAGAATAACGTCGACTTTGTCTTTCGGCATCACCTCGGCGATCACAGTGTCGATGCCGACCTCGGCGGCGATCTGGCGGGCGACGGCTTCGTTGTCCCCAGTGAGCAGCACCGGCGTCAAGCCCATCTGGCGCATCTGTGAGATTGCCTGCGCACTGGTGGGTTCAACGGTATCCGCGACGACGAGTACGCCGCGAGCCTCACCGTCCCAGCCGACGGCGACCACCGTCTTGCCCCGCGCTTCGGCCGCTTCTTTCGCCTGCGCCAACTCTGGGCTGAGGTGTTGGGACCAGTCGGCGAGCAGTGATTCGCGCCCCACGACCACGGCGTGGCCGTCCACGATGCCCTGCACACCCTTGCCTTCGACATTGGCGAAATCCTCAGGGGTGGGCAGCGTCCCGAGTTCTTCGGTCGCAGCGACGGCGATTGCTTGGGCGATCGGGTGCTCTGAGGCGTTCTCCAACGCCCCTGCCAGCCGGAGCAGGTTCCCGCGGTCGGTTCCCGGGGCGGTGATGACGTCGACCAGGGTCATCTTGCCGGTGGTGACGGTGCCGGTCTTGTCCAGCACCACGGTGTCGACCTTGCGGGTGGACTCCAGCACCTCCGGGCCCTTGATCAGAACGCCCATTTGCGCGCCGCGACCGGTGCCCACCAGCAGTGCCGTCGGTGTGGCCAAGCCGAGCGCGCAGGGGCAGGCGATTACCAGCACGGCAACGGCGGCGGTGAAGGCGGCCGCGACCGGGAAGCCCGCGCCCAACCACGCTCCGAGTGTGATCACCGCGATCGCGAGGACGATCGGCACGAAGACACCGGAGATGCGATCGGCTAGCCGCTGGACCTGGGCTTTGCCGGTCTGGGCGTTCTCCACCAGCTGGGCCATCTGCGCCAACTGGGTGTCGGAACCGATGCGGGTGGCGCGTACCACCAGTCGCCCACCGGCGTTGACGGTTGCACCGACCACGGTGTCACCTGGGCCGACCTCCACGGGGACCGATTCGCCGGTCAGCATCGAGACATCGACCGCCGATGTCCCCGATACCACCACCCCGTCGGTGGCGATCTTCTCTCCCGGTCGCACGACGAACTCGTCGCCCACTATCAGGTCCTCGACGGCGATCTTCGTTTCCGCGCCGTCGCGCAGCACGGATACCTCCTTGGCGCCCATCTCTAGGAGGGCGCGCAGCGCCGCACCGGCCTGCCGTTTGGACCGCTTCTCGAAATAGCGCCCCGCAAGGATGAATGTTGTGACGCCAGCGGCGACTTCGAGGTAGATGTTGGCGGCGCCGTGAGACGGTGCGAGTGTCAGTTCGAACGGATGCTTCATTCCCGGGGTGCCGGCGGTCCCGAAGAACAGCGCGTACAGCGACCACAGGAAGGCCGACAAGGTGCCCAGGGAGATGAGCGTGTCCATCGTCGCCGTAGCGTGCCGCAGGTTGGCCCAGGCAGCGCGGTGAAACGGCCAGGCCGCCCAGACGATCACCGGCGCAGCCAACACCAGCGACGCCCACTGCCAGTAGGTGAATTGCAGCGTGGGGATCATCGCCATCGCGATGACCGGCACCGATAGCAGCACCGAACCGGTCAGCCGGTGGCGCAGGGACACCATGTCGGGGTCGTCGGTCTCGCCTGTCTCTCCGGGCGGGGCGGGCTTCTCCGGTGTGGGTAGCGCGGCGCTGTAGCCGGCATTTTCCACCTCGGCGAGCAGCTGCGCGGGATCGTATCCGTCGGGCACCGTGACGGTGGCCTTCTCGGTCGCGTAGTTGACTGTTGCCGCGACGCCATCGATCTTGTTGAGCGTGCGTTCGATGCGGTTGGCGCAGGAGGCGCAGGTCATTCCTCCGATGCGGAGCTCAATGCTCGGGCCGGACACGGGCGTCGACGTCGTCATGTGTGCCAGTGCCTTTCAGTTTTCTAGGTGGACGGAGGTCGTCAGTGCCCGCCGGCATGGCCGGCGTCGCGCGACGGTTCTGGCGCGGGCTGATTGGTGGCGCCGCGTGCGGCGTCGACGACGAACGTGGCGGTGTGCACGGTGTCGTCGACCTTGAAGTCGAGGTAGAGCAGGTAGCGACCGGCGGTGGGTGCGGTCGCTGCGAACGTCACCGCAGGCCCGCCAGTGCGGTCCCCCACCGGTTCAGCGCCCTCAGGGTGCACGTGCAGATACGCCATGTCACCTTCACGCAGCGCGACGAGGTGCCCGTATGCCCCCAGGTAGGGCTGCAATGTCGTCACCGGCTCGCCGTCACGGATGATTCTCGCTGTGAGCTGCTTCGAGACGCCGGCGGTGAGCGCACCGTCGAGTTCCACGGTGTAACCGGCAATTTCATCCACGGTGCGTGTGGTCATCGGGGGCGACGGGGCCAACTCGCCGGCCAGGTCGACCGTGCGGGTAAGCGTGAGTTTGGTGCTGCTGGCCTGGGCGGGCTGAAAGTCCGCGAACACCCGGTAGGCCCCGGCGGCCTTCCACATCCAGGGCGTCGACCATATGCCGGTTGCCCGATCCAGGACCGGGTGGACGTGCGCGAAATGCTGACCATCAGAACGGACGACGATGAGATGCAGCTGCTTGTCGTGCACAGTCGCGTAGTCCAGCAGCGGCGTGCCGCTGGGACCAGCAATGGTGAAGCTCAACCTGCCACGATCGTTGGGTGCTCCGGGTCCCCGTACCGCGCTGAGCGTGTATCCGTCTTGGGCGAGTGACAACCCCGGCGGATCAGCGGACAGAAGTGATACCGGCAACGCCTGCTCGGTCGGCGCGCTGTGATCAGCCGCGGGCTCAGCGCCAACGTGCTGAGTGGCCGTCACCGCGGTGTCGGGGACGACCGCCGCGGCGGTGACGTACGCAGCCGTGAACGCCACCGCCAGTCCGGCACCGAAAGCGGCCAACCGTCCTGCAGCGTTCATACGACCCGCACCGCCGAATAGCCGGCCTCGTCGACCGCACGCAAGATCTGGGCGTCATCGACGGGACCGCTGGAGGTCACGATCAGAGTGCCCGCCGTGGCGCTGACCTCGACGTCTTGAACACCGGCGACCCCGCTGACTTCTTCCCGCACTGACAGCTCGCAGTGCCCGCAGGTCATTCCTGTGACGGCGTACGTGACCGTGTTCATGACCGAACTCCCATCTTCGCTCTCGGTAGTACCCCTACCGGGTATGCGTACATCAAGGTATACCCCCAGAGGGTATGTTGCAAGGGTGGGTTTTTCGGGCTCTTGCTGATGCCGCGTCGACGCAGGCCGAGGCATTCCCGACGAAGGGAGAGACGAATGGTGATGCGAACGTTGCACGTCGGGGATGACGGCTGGCCGCTCATGGGCGAGGTCATCGGCCGCGGCGAGCTGATCATCATGCTGCACGGCGGTGGGCCCGATCACTACAGCATGCGGCCGCTTGCCACCCGCCTTGCTGGCCGGTATCGCGTTGCGCTGCCCGATATTCGAGGATATGGAGCGCATCGCGATGCCCCGATCCGACGTTGCACCTCTGGGATCAGTACGTCACCGACACTGTCGCGATCATGCACGCGCTCGACGCCACGTCCACCCACCTTGTCGGCGCCGGCCTCGGCGGCACGATCGCTCCTTACGGACATGCCTCCAACACCCCCGGATCGCCCGGTCCGCGGTCATCATCAGTGCTGAAGCCATCGAGGACGACGACGACAAGGCCGCAGACGCAAAGCTGATGGACCGCTTCGCCGACCGCGCCCGCGCCCGCGGTCTACAGGCCGCCTGGGAGCTGTGTGTTCCTCACCTGCAGCCGCTCATTGCCAACCTCGTCACCCAGGCCATTCCGCGCGCTGACGCCCAAAGCGCCGCTGCCGCAGCGGCAATCGGTCACGATCGGGCCTTCGCCACAGCCGAGGAACTCCGGCGCATCAACACCCCGACGCTCATCATCGCCGGCGATGACCCACGTCACCCCGCGCAACTCGCGTGCACCCTCGTCGACGTCCGTCCGCAGGGAGTACTCGCCGAGGCCACAATGTCCGACCTGCTCGTCAACGCTGACGACATCGCGCACGCCTTCGGCCCGACAATCGAACAGTTCCTCGCCACCACGTCGGACCCCGGATACTTAAGGCGATCGACAACAGCGCCGCAGCTCCAGCCGTCAGCTGTAGCAGGCTTTCCCACTATCGGCCTTGATGGGGCGGCGCCCGCCGGCGATTTTGGCTCAACGTGCACAGGGCGATGCACGTGGCGATCGACCGCGTGGTTGAACTCTCGATGAGCCACCGGAACTTCTCTTGTGCCGTCACAAGCGATGGGCCTTCCCAGTCGACGAGGTACCCGCCGCGGATACAACCGCAAAGTACCCCTCGGGGGTATCCCCGCACAATGTGCGACCCATCGGATGTCCTCGCAAACCCGAGACGCCAGCCCTTAGTGCCAGCTTTATCGAATCTTCATCGAAGGACTAAGAAAGCCAAACGACTCACGAGCACACTCAAAGGCATACCCGTGAACGGTGAACCGTCGCCCGCGACCGGCCCTCGCGGCGCACCAGGCGGTGCCCCGCCCGTTAGCCGATGACGACAACCCGATACGGAGAGCCCCATTCATGCCGCAGACAGGCTGCCCCCCAGCGTTTCGAGCGACGACGCACTGGCTGCGCACGACCGTCCTCGCGGCGGCGGTGCTGCTGATCGCGACCGCCTGCACCTCATCACCGACGGCGGCGCCCACTCCCGACGTCATCACCGACAAGGGCACGCCCTACGCAGACTTGCTCGTACCGAAACTGGAAGCGTCCGTCACTGATGGTGCCATCGGCGTCGCTGTCGATGCCCCCGTGACCGTTACCGCCGGCGACGGTGTTCTCGGCCAAGTGTCGCTGACCAACGAGGCGGGCGAACTTGTCGACGGGCAACTGGGCCCCGACGGCGTTACATGGTCATCGGCGGAACCGCTGGGCTACAACAAGCAGTACACCCTGCAGGCGCAAGCACAAGGGCTTGGCGGAACGACAAGCACCAGCGCAACATTCGAAACCCATTCCCCCGAAAACCTGACGATGCCCTACGTCTTGCCCAATGACGGCGAAACAGTGGGCGTGGGTCAACCCATTGCGATTCGCTTTGACGAGAACATCACGAACCGGGTTGCGGCGCAGCAGGCGATCACCGTGACCACGAACCCACCGGTTGAGGGCGCCTTCTACTGGCTCAGCAATCGTGAAGTCCGCTGGCGCCCCGCCGAGTACTGGGAGCCCGGAACGAAGGTTGAGGTGTCAGTCAAGGCTTACGGAGTCGACTTCGGCGACGGGCTCTTCGGCCAGGATGACGTCACCACACGCTTCACAATCGGCGACCAAATCATCGCCACCGCCGATGACGCCACCAAGACGATGACCGTGCGGCGCAACGGCGAAGTCGTCAAAACCATGCCGATCTCCATGGGCAAAGCCAAAACGCCCACCGACAACGGCGCCTACATCGTCGGCGACCGCTACTCATTCCTGGTGATGGATTCGTCCACCTACGGAGTCCCCGTCAACTCACCCGACGGGTACCGCACCGAAGTCGAATGGGCCACCCAAATGTCCTACAGCGGCATCTACGTGCACTCAGCGCCGTGGTCGGTGGGCAGCCAAGGCATCGCCAACGTCAGCCACGGATGCCTCAACGTCAACCCGGCCAACGCCCGCTGGTTCTACGACAACACCCGACGCGGCGACATCGTGGAAGTCATCAACACAACCGGCCCCACACTGTCGGGAACCGACGGCCTCGGCGACTGGAACATCCCCTGGGAGCAATGGAAGGCCGGAAACGCCAACGTCTGAGCATCGGAAGTTCTTGACACCGAGCCGACATGGCTTCAATGCCCGGCGAATCTGAAAACCATTACTCCGCAGTGCATTTGAGGTCATTTCTGAGACGTCGTTGCCGTACGGGCGGTTGCCGGCGTGACTGGAGCCACCGACTCCCCGATAACCGATGGCGGCGCGTACCGCCGACGAGGCTTCGAATAACCGCTCGGGGCAGAATTGTTGCTGACGCCCGACGACGGCCTATAGAGCTCGTTGCCGAGAAGCTCGCACATTTGAGTCCGCGCACCATTCACGCGCGTCTTCCCGACCGTGAAACGGGTTTAAGTCCATACTTGCCGCATTCGAAGCGAACGGCCGCAGCGAATTTCACCACTGTAATTATGTGGCTGGTGTTACTGGTGGGGCTTTTGTGAGTTACGCTTTTCTACGTAGGAGCTACGTATTTTTGGTGCTGCGCCCTACGTATGCGATCAGCCCCGCTATTGGTGCGTGAAGTAACTCACCGCCGGGCGCACCGAGGAGAAGACATGGGATTACACGTCCGGAGCAAGGGTGCGGCAATTGCTAGCACTGACCGCTGCGACCCGGCAATCCTTGTTGCGGGACGCGTTCGACGGCTCCCCGGTGTGATCGCTATCGTCGTCTTGCTTTTCCTCGCGTGCGCACCGGTCGCGTCGGCCCAACCTGCCGCCGGGCCGTGGGACCCATTACTTCCGAAGATACCGAGCGCGGGCGCTCCCGGCGATCCGGTTGCCATCGCGAACGCATCGCTGCAGGCAACGGCCATGGCGACGCAGACGGCCATGAATATGGGTCGCAGCTTCCTCAGCAGCCTGGGAATCGTCAGCCCCGCCGCGGATCCGTCGACGAGCGTGCGCGGAAATCGGGTCAATGGTGCGCAAGCGATCGAGTACGTGATTCGCAGGGCGGGAACGCAAATCGGTGTTCCCTACTCGTGGGGTGGCGGAAGCCTCACCGGTCCAAGCCGCGGCGTCGACCAGGGAGCAGGCACCGTGGGCTTTGACTGTTCAGGCCTGACACGGTTCGCGTTCGCCGGCGTCGGTGTTCTGCTCCCGCGATGGTCCGGTGACCAGTACGACGCCGGCCGAAAGGTGCCGCCCTCCCAAGCGAAGCGGGGCGACTTGCTGTTCTGGGGGCCGGGCGGGAGTCAGCACGAAGCTATCTACCTGGGCGGCGGTCAAATGATTGAGGCACAGCAGACCGGCGTCCCGATCAAGGTCTCCCCAGTGCGAACAGGGGGCATGACACCCTACGTCGTCCGGATTATCGAGAGCTGACCGCGAGGCCCAATTAGCACGCCCGCAGAGCCATTCACCTCAGCGGGTGACCGAATCAACCGACGAGACAGTAGCCGATGCCGCGGACAGTGCGGACGTAGCGCGGACAGGTCGGGTCGTCCCCGAGCTTGCGACGGAGATTGCCGACATGCACCCCCAGAGCAGCCCGACCGCCGGGATGCGAGGCTCCCCAGAGACTCTCCTGGAGTCGCCGGCACGTCACGGGTTCGCCCGGATTGTCCGATAGTGCCCGCAGGATCGCGAACTCTGTCCGAGTGAGCTGTACAACATTTCCTCGCTGGTACACCCGCCGAGCCGCCACATCGACCACGAGGTCGTCGATCTGCCGTCGCTGCGTATCGCCGGCCGCACCGCACACGCCGATGTGCCTGAGCGCGCGTCTAATTCGTGTACTCAGCATCTCCGAGTCGCCGATCGCCACCACTGCGACACGTGACACCAGCGGCGCCATCTCTGCATCAGTAAGCGCGACTACGCCACCGTGTGCCACCTGACGAACACGGTCAAGGACAGCAGCACCCTGGTCCGTTGGCCCTACGCAGACCACTACCACGTCGGGGTCAACGACACGCAAAGCGGTGAGTGCTGCGGTTTCCGAGCATGCGACCGTAACGGCGAAATCTCCGGCGTGCATACGGTGGGCCAGCATGTCGGCGTAGATGCGTCGCGGCTCAACGAGCAGAACGCGGATGCGGCCGGCGGCCGCCACCGGAGATGCGGCACTACCCAGTCCGAGGTGTGACTCGATGGTCGTGGCAGCCTCCTGTCGACGTCGCGCATCGCGGGTACTGGATTGCGTACGCGGGTTCTGACAACCAGCATATCGTGATCTACGTTGTTACTACGTAGATCACAGCCCGGGCGCCCCCCGCATGTCGTCGACTATCCGCTTCCAGCCCGTGTTCTCGCGACATCCGATGTCGGCTATTTGGGTTTCAGTCGACCGCGTCGATGTCTTCGCCGCCGCAATCGTGCCGGCTGTCGTCAGGTCCTCAGTGGTGGCAGAGCAGCTGGATGAGAGCTGGTGTCGCAAGCATGGCGATGATCGCGGCAGCTAAGCAGATACGGTGGCGCCATCGCACATGGCGGCGCGTGGGGGTGACCAATCGTTCCGCTCGAGCGACGACCGCCGTTCCCGCTGCGGCGAGGCCTTCGCGCACAGGAGGTTGATGTCCGGCCAGAGCAATCAGCCCGGCAAGCAGAGGGCGAGTGCCGACGCGCCGCGCGGCGGTATCGTCGGCGCACATCTCCAGCAGTTCTGCCACAGAATGGCGTGCCGTAGCGAAAAGCGGCAGGCGGGGCAAAGTGACGGCGAGGGCACGCAGCCCCATGAGGATGTGGTGGTGGCGCCCCGAGATGTGGGCATCTTCGTGTGCCAGAACCGCTTTCAGTTGCGACCGGTTCAACGTCTTGATGGCCGCGGAGGTGACGATAATGGTGTTCAGGCGGCCGCCCACACAATAGGCGGCGGGCCGGTCGGCGTCCACGACAACCACGTTGGGGTGACCGGTGGGCCGGCCAATGATCCGCGCGGCATGTGCGTGCTCGTGACTCCGCGCGCGTAGGCGGGACAGGCTACGGCTCATCCGGAGTCCTCCGAACCCCAACGTCAGGGTCCCCACACCGATGAGGGCAACAGATCCGATCCTGCCCGCCATCGGTGTGTGTTCGGAAAATCCGAACAGTTCAAGACACAGCGTCACCACCGCGCCAGTGCGAATACTGTCCGCCGTTGCACCGATGACCATCGAGACCGCGACCAGCCAAGCCGCCAGGGTTGCGGCGACCGTGATTAGCCATGCGGCGACTCCCATATGAGGGCTGATTCCCTGGCCGGTCATCCGCCGCAGAACCGGAGGAGCCAACCACGCAAGCGCACCCCCGTAAAGCAGCAGCCACAGCGCCGTAGTCATCATCGCCGCCCCCTACACGTAGCCGCCTTCAGTTGCGCCCACTGCTCCGCGCTCATCTGATCGACCACGAAGCCCAACACCGCACTGGTATCACCGGCGCAGTCGACAGCAGCCCGCATCAACCGCGCTGAACACCCCTCGTGGCCCATCGATGCCGGGTATATATAGCCTTTCCCACGGCGCTGAGTCCTCAGCCGACCCTCGCGGTACAGGTTGTCCATCGTCGGCATCACACTGGTGCAGGACTGGCGCTCCCGGGAAATCTCGTCGAAGCCGTCGCCCACTGTGATGGACCTCGCGCAATCCCACACGCAATCCATGACCACTGCGTAGAGGTCGCCGAACCCTCGCTGTTCCATTCCGCGCCACTCCTGCTGTCCACGACGAGCTGGAGTACTTTGCCCATCGACCCCTACCAGACCCCCAATGTAGCGCCCGACCTCGAAAGTTCCGATTCGCCGCACCCGGCGTTCATGGCCTCGTCAGTGCATTCCACGCCGCCGTGCGGGCGGAGCCGATCACGCACGGGAGCTGTCAACTGGGCATCAGCTTCGCCGCAGCGCTGACAGACAATGATTGAGGGGCCGCCTGCGGGTTGTGCACGGAGCCTTGCAGAGTCGTTACCGACTTGAGACTGTGACAGGCGTTTCCCTGGTGCGCAAGTGATGTACGTTTCAACTGCCTACTATCGTGCTCCGTACTTTGCTGGGCAGTAGGTCCGATCCGAGAATGCCGCGCGCTGTCCCTCGCTCGGTGGCCCGACGACGCTCAACCCAAGTGAGGAGATCCGATGCGTTGCCTCACTTCACTTCTCAGTCTCTGCGCACTGATGTCGACGCTGATGCTCAGCCCTTCAGGTATCGCGGCTGCCGAACATGACGGCGCACCTGACGGCGACAGCAAGGACATTCCGTCCCTGGTTGCGGCTGTCGCCGAGGCGAATCAGCGGGTAGCCGATGTCGGTGCCGATATCCAGATCAAGCAAGAGGGCGTCAACAGGGCCCTCGTCGAGATTGCTGCTGCTCGCGACATTCTCGCGGACGCGCAGCGTGAGGTTGCCGCCAGTGAGCAGGGCCTCGCCGACAGTCAGGTGGCGATCGACGCCGCGCAACAACGCTTCGATCAGTTCGCCGCATCGATGTATATGAACGGGCCGTCGGGTGCGCTGCCACTGGCAAATGGGCCGGAGGAAATCCTTGCTGGAGCCTCGACGCAACAGAGCCTGATCATCAGCTTCCAGAAGGTCAGGGATGACCTCGTGCGCAGGCAGACCGATCACGCCAACAAGCTCTCAACCGCGACGGCTGCCCGGGCGCGCGCTGAGGGCGCCGCCGCCGAGGCGCAGCGCCGCCAGGACGACGCGGTCACCGCCCTTCAGGAGGCGCAGCAGACCTTCGCGGCACGGCAGGACGAAATCAATAGGCTTGCCGCCGAACGTGACTCGGCGCAAGCCCGACTCGGTGCCATCCCGCCGGTAGCAGGGACCGCGACTGCGCCCACGGTTCCTCAACCCGGCGCCGCGCAGGCACCCGGCGACCAGTGGGACCGAAGTGACTCTTTGCCGGCCGACAATTCTGGCGCCGGCCTCTGGGACACCACGCTGCCGATGGTGCCCAGCGCCAATGTGGCCGGCGACCCGGTAGCCATCATCAACGCGATCCTCAAGATCATGGCGACCTCGGTGCAGCTGACTGCCGACATGGGCCGAAAGTTCCTTACCAAACTGGGCATTCTCTCCCCGGCGGCCGCCGCCGCAGATCCCGGCATCACCAATGGACGCATCCCCAGCCTGAACGGCCGGCAGGCCTCTGAGTTCGTGATCCGACGCGCCATGTCACAACTGGGAGTTCCCTACTCGTGGGGCGGCGGCAACGCCAACGGTCCCTCTCGGGGCATCGATCAGGGAGCCAACACCGTCGGCTTCGACTGTTCCGGGCTCATGCTGTACGCCTTCGCCGGCGTCGGCATCAAGCTCGACCACTATTCCGGATCGCAGTACAACGCCGGCCGCAAAGTTCCGTCATCGCAGATGCGACGTGGTGATCTAATCTTCTACGGCCCCAACGCCAGCCAGCACGAGTCCATGTATCTCGGTGACGGCATGATGCTCGAAGCTCCCTACACCGGGTCCGTCGTCAAGATTTCCCCCGTGCGCACCTCCGGCATGACACCCTACGTCACGCGCTTGATCGAGTACTGACACCTCACAGCGAGCGCTGCGGCGGTTGCACCGTTAACGCATCAGTCCGCCCCAGCGTGACCGCTGTGAACGGGCTCCTCCAATGCCTCACGCCGCTCGCTGCGGCGCTGCGGCGCTGCGGCGCGGGAACAGAGCCGTCGCGCTGGCGATGGCGGCGGCCCACAGCACGACGACAACGGCGCACAGGATCAGCCACGTTTGCCACCCGAGGCTGTTCGGGCAGACGTCCATCAGCCAGCGCATGCAAGGCCCTCCTCCACAGTGAGCGTCACCCAGCCGCAGGATGGAATCGGTATGAGTCTCGTAAAGATCTGCTGAAGATTGCGCCGTTCCGGCAGTCGTGCGGCGCCGCGGCCGCTTCGGCGGGCACCATCTTGAGCATGGAGCACCACCCGGGTAGATCGCCTGAGCACGCTATGGGATACCGCGCGCTCGTCGTCGACGACGAACTGCCACTGGCCGAAGTGGTGGCTAGCTATCTGGAACGCGATCAGTTCGAGGCCGTGGTGGCCGGAAACGGTGTCGACGCTATCGCTGTCGCGCGCGACTTCGATCCCGATGTCGTCATTCTCGACCTTGGCCTGCCCGGCATTGATGGACTGGAAGTCTGCAGACAGTTGCGCACGTTCTCCGACGCCTACGTCGTCATGCTCACCGCTCGTGATACCGAACTCGATACAGTGCTTGGTCTCACTGTCGGCGCCGACGACTACATCACCAAACCCTTCAGCCCGCGCGAGCTTGTGGCGCGCGTGCGGGCCATGCTGCGGCGACCCCGCGTCCTGCAATCGGCCACCGCAACCGCCGAACGTGAGGTGGCACCACCGCGTCGGTTCGGTGCGCTGAGTGTCGACGTCGCCGCCCGTGAGGTTCGCATCGACGACGAACTAATCTTGTTGACCCGCACAGAGTTCGACATCCTCGAAGCGCTCTCAGGCCGGCCGGGCATTGTGCTGAGTCGGCGTCAACTTCTCGAAATTGTTCGCGACGGGCCCTGGGTCGGCAACGAGCACCTCGTCGACGTCCACATCGGGCATCTGCGGCGCAAACTCGGCGATGATGCCGCACGCCCGCGCTACATCGCCACGGTGCGAGGTGTGGGATATCGGATGGGGACCGGACAGTGACTCCCCCGCCTGCGTCCACAGCTCGCCGACGTCGACGGAGGGGCCGTCCTGGTATCGGCTTGCGGCTGCTGGCGGCCCAAACGATTGTGCTGGCAGCCGGGGCCGTGACGACCGCGGTGGTGGCCGCCGTCGTCGGACCTCCGCTGTTTCGCGAGCATCTTCACCGCGCGGGGGTGCCGATGAACTCGCCAGAGGAAGTCCACGCCGAGGAGGCCTACGGCTACGCGACGGTGATGTCCATCGGGGGCGCCCTGGCGGTGTCGGCACTGGCTGCGCTTGCCGTCAGCTTCTACGTCAGTCGACGGCTCCAACGGTCCATCACCGAGGTTGCCTCCGCTGCCACCGATGTCGCTCAAGGGAATTACGACGTCCGCGTGTCATCGCCGCGCCTCGGCGACGATTTCGACGCACTCTCCACTGCCTTCAACCAGATGGCTTCCCGGCTCCAAACCGTGGATTCGACAAGACAGCAGCTCTTTGGAGACTTGGCGCACGAGATCCGCACACCGGTCGCGGTGCTAGAGGCCTATATTGAGGCACTCGAAGACGGGGTGCGCACTTTGACGCCGCAGACGGCAACCATGCTGCGTGACCAAACCCGCCGGCTAGTGCGATTCTCCAATGACGTCGCCGCCCTGGCCAAGGCCGAGGAAAGTTCAGTTTCCATGTCGTACGCCAACATTGACGTCGACCGCTTAACCCACCGATGCGTCGCCGCGGCGCAGGAACGCTACGACAACAAAGGAGTCGCACTACGCGTACGCCTCCAGAAGGCGCTACCGCCGTTGTGGGCCGACGAGCAACGACTCTCCCAAGTCCTAGGCAATCTGCTGGAAAATGCGCTGCGGCACACGCCTTCCGGCGGCTCGGTCGAAGTCAACTGTGTCCGCGACGGCGACCGGTTGAGGATCGCCGTCGCCGACACCGGTGAAGGGATTGCCGCCGAGCACGTCAACCGGGTATTCGAGCGGTTCTATCGGGCAGACACCGCCCGCGACCGCGAGCACGGCGGCGCCGGTTTAGGGCTCGCCATCGCCAAAGCGCTGGTCGAGGCCCACGGCGGAGCCATCTCCGTAGCGAGCGCGGGCCCCGGCGGCGGCGCAACATTCACCCTCGCCATGCCGATCACCCCGGAGCGCACCGAGCAAACCCCTGTCACGGCTGACTCAGCGCGAATCTGACCGGCAGGCGCCGCAACTCGCTACTTGTCCAGCATGCCCTGCATCGTGTCGATCTCCGCTTGCTGAGAGGACACGATGTTGCGCGCCATCTCCACCGCCGCGGGGAACTGGCCGTTGTCGATCTCCTGCTGCGCCATCATGATTGCGCCCTTGTGATGGGCGATCATCTGCGTCAAGAAAAGTCGGCTCGCCTCCGCGCCCTGCGCGTTCTGCAGCGCAGCCATGTCGGCTTCCGACATCATGCCGTGACCGCTGCCACCCATACCAGGCATCTTGCCCATGTCGCGGCCGGGCATCTGGTGAGCAGGCATGTCGTGGCCAGGCATAGCGGTGCTGGTCGCAGGTGCAGGCGAGGACGACGCCCCCCACTCCTGGAGCCAACCCTGCATCTGCTCGATCTCGGGGCCTTGAGCATTCTTGATCTCGTCAGCGAGTGAGATGACCTCGGGATCGATGCCCTGCTTGCCGAGAAGCATGTCGCTCATCTCGATCGCCTGCTGGTGATGAGGAATCATGCCTTGGGCGAACGTCACATCAGCGTCGTTATGGGTAGCGTCGCTGCTGGCAGCGCTGGGCGAGGCCGATGGTGCCGCCGGGCTGCTGGTCGATGACTGAGAGTCGGTTGTCGCATTCGAACAGGCGCTGACGAACAGGGCCGCCGCCGCCATCGCCGCAAACCCAGTTCGGTATCGCTTGTGCTGCATCGCACATCCCTTCTCATACATCTTCCTGACACCATGCGTCCACACACACGGCAAGCGCTCTCGCCGCCTCGGTCCAGCCTCAGGACTCCGCGTATGGGTCGGTTCGAGTTCCGATGAAGATTCGATGAAGACGCCTCACCAACCCGTCGGTACGCGCCGCGCGCTCGGGCGATCCAGCGTCACGCCGCAGCCGGTTCAGTCATTGCCCGCGACCGGAAGGAGTCAGTGTGCAGCTCGGTAGATTCATGCCGCAATCTGACCGAAGCCTTGGCCTGCCCGCACGCCGCGATCAGTCGATCGGCAGCCGCCGCCGCAACGCCTCCAAGAGCTGGGTAACCGTCGGCAAACCCATCAAACCGGCATCGGTCTGATATAGCCGGCACGCCAACTCCATCACCGGCACCGCATCGTCAAAAGCGTCTATGCCATCGACGAGAATCGTTGGAGAGCCCGCGAACGACAAGGCCGCCGCCTCATCATCCGTAGCGACCCGCCGATACGTGATCTCGACGTCGACCAGTCCAGCTGCTGCCGCGCCCACAAGGGCACCGGCTTCCCGCCAATTCGGACACCCTTCGACATAGACGATCTCCACTCTCATGTGCCAATGGTGCGCGTACCGAGCCGGTGATGTCATCGGCAGGGGGCATCACCGCCAACCACGGACATGTCTCGCACCAGCAGAACCGGTGGCCCGGGGAAGGTCTCACCGATTGGACGCGGGGATATGGCCGGCTTACGCGACTCGCGCCATCAGAGTTAGCGCCGGGCCTGCGGATCAATCCCATCCTTCGGATAGTTGCATATATTGCAATGTTTGCATATGTTTGATTTTGGAGGTGGTTGCGGTGGCTGCAATAGGTGCTCTAGCTCTGTATTTGATGTTCGTCGCACTCGGGTTCGGCTGGCGGAGTTGGCGCCAGTATCGGCTTACTGGTTCCACCGGCTTCCACGGAATCAGCGGCCGGCCCGGCTCACCGGAATGGGCCGCCGGCGTCGGTTTCGTTGTGGCCATGGTGCTCGGTCTCCTCGCGCCGGCTTTGCAGGTGTTTGGCGTGCTAGCCCCACTCGCTGCTTTCGAGGCCTGGGGGCTTCAGGCATTGGGGTCCGTGTTGGCACTCGGGGGTCTCGCCGGAACGCTGTACGCGCAGAACGACATGGGCGATTCGTGGCGGATAGGCGTCGATCCGCAGGAGTCTACGACCCTGGTGCGCCGCGGCGCGTTCGCGGTTGTGCGCAACCCGATCTTCACGGCGATGCTGTCGTTCGCGACCGGCGTGGCGTTGATGGTCCCGAATGTGTTGGCGCTGGCTGCATTGATTCTTCTGGTCGTGGCGATCGAATTGCAGGTCCGCGTGGTGGAGGAGCCATACCTCGTTCACACGCACGGGGACGCCTACCGGTCCTATGGTCAAGCCGTCGGCAGGTTTCTTCCCGTTCTGGGACGTTTTCCTAGGTCCGTTGGTGGTGAATCCCGCTAAGCGGGCGCCAGCAGAATCTGCGCCAGCCGCGTGGTCGTTTCCACGCCGTCGTCGTAGGCGCCTTCGCCGTTGAGCGAGTTCATGATCGCCAATGTGTAGCGTTGTCGAGGGCCGGCGAAACCGACGCTGTTGACGACCCAGCCGCCCTGTTCTTGGGACCACCCGTTCTTGTTGCCGGGAGTCATGGCCGCGCCCGCTCCCCACACTCCCCACTGCTGGTTGGCGTCGAGGTGTTGCATCTCCGACACAATGGCCGCGGTTTGGGCCGCAGGCAAGCTGGTGAGGGTGTAGTTCATCAGCCGGTCGAGGTCTTCGCTCGTGGCCTTTTGGAAACCCCAGTACGGGTAGGTGCCGCTGAAACCCTGCTGCGGTTGCAGGCTGGTAAGTCCGTACGTGGCGAAATTGCGGTTGAACGCCATGTTGTCGGGTCCGCTGTAGCGTTCCCAAAGCGTATCGGCAGCGTCGCTGTCCGATGAGTGCATCATGTTGGCCATGAGTTGGCGGTCGGCTGGGGTCAAGGCGATCTGGCCGGCGCGAGCCCGAGTCAACAGATCAACCACCATCGCTAGCTTGATAGTGGATGCGGTCCACATCATCGTGGTAGCCGCGTCGTTGCGGTGAGCCTGTCCGGTCGTCCGGTCGCGAAGCACGTAGCCCACCGTGCCAGGACGAGTAGCGAGGTAGGCGTCTGCCTGTGCGATGCGCTGTCCGATCTCAGCGGTGGCGACGGGTGTCGGCGCGCAGAGCAACACGGTCATAGCGACAAGTCCGGTGACGACGGCTCTCACGCGCGTAGCTTGTCAGCCCCACGGGCATCAGGGCCGACGGCACGCCGGGTAAGCACCGGTTCCTACTATCCATCTCCGCACATGCAGAGCCGGCGGATGGTAGGGGTGCCGTCGCGAGGCAGCCCGAGGTCGGCTCGTGTCCCGTTCGACGTAGGCAGCCCTGCGCTCCCTTTGCACGCCGGCCCCGTGCAGCCCCTCCTCTCTCCGACATATTAACGTCCGTTAGTATGTTCGGATGGGCGAGCCGCGGCTTGATCACTGCGATCTGTTGTGCTTGGACCTGCCCCATGCCGAGCGAATTCGTTCCCGGCTACCGTCACTCGTCGACGCCGAATCACTGGCAACCGCGGCGCGGGCTCTGAGCGACCCGACGCGACTGACGATCGCCTCAGCGCTGCTCGACGGCGAGGAACTGTGTGTATGTGACATGGCCTGGGTGGTCGGGCAGTCGCAGAACCTCGTATCCCACCACCTGCGGCAGCTCAAGATCGCCGGTCTGGTGACTTCTCGGCGGCAAGCCCGGATGGTGATGTACCGACTCACCGACCGCGGCCGATCCTTGACCGAGGCCGTGCTGGCGCACGGTTACCGTCAACCGGCCTCCAAGGCACGCCATGTCTGACCCATGCTGCGGGCCCGCGGCCAATGGAGTCGACACCGAGCCCGGATCGGGACCGGACAAGTGGTGGGGAGTCCGCGAACTGCAGCTGGCGGCCCTGGCGGCGGCGTTGCTCCTCGGCGGCTGGGCGTTGCACCGAAGCGGTCTTTCCTCCATCGGCTTGGGACTTGAGCTCGCGGCGGTTGCCGCCGGGGCCGCAACGTTCGCGCCCGGAGCCGTTCGCCGTCTTCGACACGGCCGCGTCGGCGTTGGCACGCTGATGACGATCGCCGCGGTCGGCGCCGTGGCGCTTGGACAGGTCGAAGAAGCCGCGCTGCTGGGAATCCTGTTCTCCATCGCCGAAGGACTCGAGCACTACGCCGTCACCCGAACCCGCCGAAGCCTGCGCGCCCTGCTGTCGCTCGTGCCGCCAACGGCGACCGTGATCCGCGACGGCCACGAAACCCCTGTGCGCCCCGACGATTTGCTCATCGACGACGTGATGGTGCTACGGCCAGGAGACCGCGCCGCCACCGACGGCGTCATCACCTCCGGTCGCACCAGCTTGGACGTGTCGGCGATCACCGGAGAATCGGTTCCAGTCGAGGCGGGACCCGGCAGCGAGGTGCATGCCGGTGCGATCAACGGCGGTGGAGCGGTCGAAGTCGCCGTCACCGCCGTCGCCGCCGACAGCTCGCTGGCCCGCATCGTTCACATCGTCGAACAGGCTCAGGAGCGCAAGGGTGCGGGTCAGCGGTTGGCGGACCGGATCGCCCGCCCTCTCGTCCCAACAATCATGGTCCTGGCCGCAGCAGTTGCGGCGATTGGCGCGCTGGTGGGCGAGCCGATGCTGTGGCTCGAACGCGCACTCGTGGTCCTCGTCGCCGCCTCACCCTGCGCCCTGGCCATCGCGGTGCCACTCACCGTCGTCGCCGCCGTCGGCGCTGCCAGCCGACAAGGCGCCCTCGTCAAGGGAGGCGCCGCCGTCGAGGAACTCGGACGCATCGCCGTGATTGCCCTTGACAAGACGGGCACCCTGACCCGAAACAGCCCGCAAGTGATAGAGACGGTGACCGCCAGCGGCGTCAGCGAGGCCGAAGCCCTGCACCTCGCCAGCGCAGTCGAGTCCCGTAGTGGGCACCCACTGGCCCGGGCAATTACCGACGCTGCAGGCCCCGACATCGTCGCGGCTGAAGACGTGAGAGCCGTTGTCGGCCATGGCATGAGTGGCCGCGTCGAGGGTCGCAGGATCCGTTTGGGGAAGCCGGGCTGGGTCGCGGCCGGAGAATTCGCCGCCGACGTCGTGCGCCTCCAATCGGCCGGGGCGACAGTGGTCCTGCTCGAATGCGACGCCGTGGTGGTGGCGGCGATCGCAGTCCGCGACGAGCTGCGCCCCGAAGCGCCGGAAGTGGTACGGCAACTACACGAGCTGGGCATCACCACCGCGATGCTGACCGGCGACAACTCCCGCACGGCAATAGCCGTGGCCGAAGCCGCCGGCATCACAGTCGTGCACGCCGACCTGCTTCCCGAAGACAAAGCACGCCTGCTGTCCGAACTCTCCGGCGGCCGGCCCATCGCCATGGTCGGCGACGGGGTCAACGACGCCCCCGCACTAGCCACCGCCGACATCGGCATTGCCATGGGAGCGATGGGCACCGACGTCGCCATCGAAACCGCCGACGTCGCGCTGATGGGCGAGGATCTGCGTCACCTCCCCCAAGTCCTCGCTCACGCCCGCCGAGCCCGCAAAATCATGCTGCAGAACATCGGACTGTCGCTGGCGATCATCACCATCCTCATTCCCCTCGCCGCCTTCGGGGTTCTCGGGCTGGCCACCGTGGTATTGATCCACGAGGCGGCAGAAGTACTCGTCATCCTCAACGCGATCCGCGCCGCACGCACCCATCCCCTACCCGGCGTCGAACCGCAGCCGATGGCTGCAGCGGCGGCGCACCACATCACCCTCCCCACCCCCCCGACACCCGTCGATGCCTGCTGCGCCCCGACGCCGGCGCTCACACCGGTGGTCCTTGATCGTCGGGAAACCCGCAGCGGCGGATGCACCTGCTGCGCTGCAGAACCCACAAATCCCCGTGACGAGTCGATCCGTCGAAGTGAACACCACTGGTGATGGTGCGACCGCGAAATGCCTTCGCCGCCGCGAATCGACCTACTGCCGAACCGGAATTGGTATTGAGCAGCACCGCGCACACTCGTCGTCTGTGCCGGTCGGGCGCAGCGCCGTCGCGCCGCCCCCGGGAGGCGTATCGGCGGGAGATGGCCGCTGCAAAGCGCACACCATCCGCCAAGCAGCGGTGGCGGCGTTGGGAACGGGCACACATCGTGTCGCAACCCGACCCTTGGCCACACACCTACAATCACGCGGCGATGCGGGCCTTGGCGCTGCGCCACCGAGACCGTCGCGAAGCTTTCGGCCAGGTTGTTCGCCTGATCGTCGCTGCGCCGGGATCGCTGACCGGACGCTATCCCGGGGGCAACACCGGTCGGGTCGGCGCGGGCCTCATGACCCCGTGGGCCGCGCCCGCCGCTCTCGCCGCACTCGTGGGCGGGCGAAGGGACTGAAGGGCGATGTCAGTCACGACGTCGAACCAGAACGCGCGGCCGTGGCCGGCCGTCGCCGCCGCAGTCGCGCTAACGACCGCGGCGTTGAGCGTGGGCTATTGGGCGCTCGGACTGGCAACCATGCTCATCTTTACCGCCGGGTTCGTCGGGGGCTTGCTTCTGTGGCGGGTGTGGCCGAGTGGCGGCGGCTGGGCCGACATTCGCGCGCCATATTGGATCGCCCTGTTGTTGTTCCTTGCCCACCGCGTCGAAGAGAAGCAGATGGGGTTCTTCGCATTCCTAGCGGCGGTCACGGGTGTGCCAACCCCTGCGGTGAACTCGGTGCCCGTGGTGCTGCTCGTCGCCGTCTCCGCGGGCGCCTGGCTGTTAATTCCCGCCCTCATGCGGCGCGGCCGCCCGATCGGCCGATACCTGGCATGGACGTTCTTCGCCTCGTTAGGTCTCACGGAGTTGGCGCACTTTGTGGTGTTCCCGTGGCTCGATCCCGGCGGGGCCGGCTACGTGCCCGGAATGTGGACCGTCGTCGCTCTCGCACCGGTCGCCTGGTGGGGAATGTGGCGTCTCTCTCGACGGCCGTCCATCGCATCCGCGCCCAAGCGTCCGATCTGGCGCCAGCCGAGGGCATGACCGATCTACGGTCTTCCTCCGTATATAGTCGGACACGCGATGCTCAACCGCGGGCGCGGTTCGGGTTGGTGCTGCGGTACAGGGCTGCGCCGGCGCATCACAGACGTTCGGTGAAACTCATGAAGGACGCATTCCAATGGCACCTCTCACACGCATTCTGCTGACCGTCTTCGCGGTCATCACCATGATCATCGGGGTTGGCGTGTATCTCTCGGCCCAGGACAAGGACGCCCCCACCTCCGCGCAAGGCCAGGGTGAAGACGTCGGTCAGCTGGTCCGGGACAACAGTCGCCGCCTCACCACCGTGCCGAACAGCGATGTCACCTTCGTCGAGTTCCTTGACTTCGAATGCGAAGCGTGTCGCGCGGCCTTCCCGATGGTCGAACAGCTGCGCGCCGAGTACGGGGACCGCGTCAACTTCGTCATCCGCTACTTCCCCATTCAGTCTCACTTCAACGCAGAGCGGGCGGCGCGCGCGGTCGAGGCGGCCGCCCAACAGGACAAGTTCGAGCCGATGTACAAGAAGATGTACGAGACGCAGAGCGAGTGGGGCGAACAACAAACTCCGGCGGACTCCCGATTCCGCGGATTCGCAGCCGAACTCGGGCTCGACATGGCGGCGTTCGATGCTGCCTACAACGACCCCGCCACACTCGATCGTGTCAATGTCGATGTCGCTGACGGTAAGGCCCTCGGGGTCAAGGGCACACCGACCTTCTTCATCGACGGAACCGAAGTGGAATTCAGGAGCTACGACGACTTGAAGGCCGCAGTCGAACAGGCATTGAACGGATAGCCGCGGTGACTGCCGACAGCTCTTGGCGCACCGGTTCCATAACTCGGGACGTGTGCGGGCGCGAACATGAAAGCAGCACCCCGCGTCGACGGCGATCTGAGGGGTCGACATCGACCGCAGTGCGCCGATCTCGCGTTGGCTGACAGGGAGATGGCTTCTGCGCGAAGTCGGTTCCGTCGCGGTGAGGTCTCGCTTCGACCTCAGTACGCGCCATCTCGAATCGCCTCTGCGTGGTGGGCGACCATCAGTCCGAGATGCAAGCGGGTGGCCAGCTGCACTGGTTCGGATGATGATGATGATGCGGCCGGGCCCCGCACCCCCCGCCCCGCGTCATCAGATCGGCCGCCTGCCGGATCCTGACGAACACGGCTCGAAAGGTGCTGTCGTCGGCGCCTGAGCTCTCACCGCAGACGGGACAATTAGACGGCCTGGGCATGACCCGAAATCACCTGCGGGAGAAGGGGCGTCCCTGTGAACGGGCGAGAGCATTGCGCGATACCGGGTCGGGGCCCCGCACGCGCCTAGCCCGAGGACCAATGTGATGCAGCCGCTATGCCGACAATGCGGTCCTCGTCGTCATGAGCCCAGGCTCGGCGCAGCCGTCCTCTGCTCGATCGCAGTCGAGCGGCGGCGCCGCGCGATCAGTACCGCGAGCACCGCCAGCATTGCCACAACCCCGCCGGCGGCGATCACTTGACCTCCCAACCGCTGGTCGCCCAGCAAGTTCGCATGCCAGCTCAGTCTCAAGGAGCCGTAGAAGGCGCCACCGAGAACCTCACGCATGTTCATCACCACGACCCCGGCAATGATGAACTGCGACAGCGCGAGAAACAGCATCGCGATCCGGCCCCGCTTGGGCATCGGCCGTGGCACCACCGGCTCGACGCCGCCGACGGCGGTGAAGAACAGCGCACCGCTGAGCAGGAAGTACCCGATCATCAGCATGTGCGTGGCGTGTTCGCTTACGGCAGCATCGAAGACCACTTCGAGGCAGAGCCCGTACACGCCCACCACGAGAAGCGTCAGCGCCGTCCACGGATGAGCGATAAAACGCAGCAGTGACGAATTCAGCGCGCTGACCAGCCATTCGCGTGGCCCCGGCACCGCATTGGGTTCGGCTGCCCGCAAGGCCCTCAGCGCGAGGGTCACCGGTGCGCCCTGCACGAGCAACACCGGCACCACTATCGTGAGCACCAATTGAGCGACGGCGTGCATGCTGAACATCGCCGCCATGTACATGCCGAGTCCTGACGAAGTGGCGAACAACAAAATGACGCAGCCGATCAGCCACGATACGGTGCGCCGCGTCGACCACGGGGCACCGCGGCGAGCCAGCCGATACACCGCAGCAAGGTAGACGCCGGCCATGACGACCGCCGCCGTGCCGAAGATCAGGTCGAACCGCCATTCGACCAACACCCGCGCGATCGTCGGCGCCTCGGTGAGGTCGAAGCCGAGCGCAGCCTCGGCCGGAACGGGTTCGCGCGTCACGGGCGGCGGTGGCGTGCGACCGAGCCCGACCGCCAGGCCGACTGCGACGCCAAACAGGGCGGCTTCTGTGAGTGCGAGCCGCAGCAGCGGTCGGCGCGACGTCGGATCACGCTGCAGCGCAACGATCGACGACCGCCGCTGTCGCCAGCCGATCACACCGAGGCCGGCCAGCGCTGTCACCTTCCCCACGACGAGGAGCCCGTAGGTGCTGTCGAAGATGGTCGACACGTCGATCCGGACCGCCGCGTTGACAAATCCGCTCACGGCCATCGCCGCGAAGCACCACAGCGCCAGACCCGAGAAACGGCGGGCGGCGATGTCGGTGTGGCTGCCGCCGCGCAGCGCGTGCCCAAGCAGCGCCAGCAATCCGCCGGCCCACAATGACCCAGCAACCAGGTGAATGATCAGGCTGTTGGTCGCGATGTCGTGTGAGCCGCCCGACGAGGAGTGCCCCGTCACGGCCAGCGGCATCAACGTCGCCAGGGCGCCCGCCAGTAGGGCAGGCGTCCACGACCACCGCAGCACCGGCAGGCTCGCTACCGCGACGACCGCGGCCAGAATCGAGGTGGTGCGCCACGCCGCGGTGGTCTCGACGAGGTCGGCCGCCGACCATATGTCCAGCGGTGTGAGCTCAGTCAACGGCACCCCCGACACGTCGGAGATCGTCAGCGCCACCAACAGCGCAGCGCACATCGCCCAGATCGCGCAAGCGGCAGCGCCGACCCGAAGCGCCCGGTACCCGTCGACGTCGAGCACTCCACTTGCCTGCGGCGGAACGAGGAACGCCGCGAACAGGAAGTGTCCGACCGCCACCATCGCAGCGATCTCTCCAGCGGCGCGCAAGAAGGACAGCCCGTAGGTGGTGACCGGCCCGGGATCGCTCAGCCCGGTCACCACCAGCGCCTCAGGCAGAGCCAGGGCGCCGATCGCGGCAGCGGTAACGCCCGCTAGCAGTGCAACCCCGAGCAACACAGCCCGCACGACCCAGCGTCGGGGGGCAGCAGACGTGGCCATCACCGTCCCCATTCCCATCCCGCGGTCGATTCGCCATGACCGCCTCGGCGCTTCACGATCAGCACAGGAGTCCCGAGCGACGGCGCGGAGGGCCCGAAAGCGACTGCGTCATATCGGAAGTGTGGTGTTGCTGACGAACGCATCGCGCACCCACGACACCACCTCGTTCCACAGTCCGGTCAGCAGGGCGATGCCGACCGCGACGAGGAGCACGCCGCCGAAGACCTGAATTCGCCGAGCGTTTCGACGCAGCCAGCCCAGTGCCCTCATTGCCCGTCCGGATGCCAGCGCGAACAGCACGAACGGAGCGCCCAGACCCACACAGTAGGCGACGACGAGCACGATGCCGCGCACGACGTTGGGCCCCTCGGTGGCAGATGCCACAGCGATGACACCCGTCAGCGTCGGGCCCAAACACGGGGTCCAGCCCAGCCCGAACACCGCCCCCAGGAGCGGCGCACCCCACAGCGTGGACAACGACGTGGGCGTAAACCGCGCGTCGCGTTGCAGCGCAGGGAAGAAACCCATGAACACCAGACCCATCACGATCGTGACCACTCCGCCGATGCGCTGCAACAGCACCCCATTGGCGATAATCGTCGTCGTCAGACCCAGAATCGCGACGGTTCCCATCAGGAACACCGCCGTGAACCCGACAACGAACAACCCCGCGGCCCCCGCCACCCGCAGACGTGCCCTGCCCAGCGGCTGGGCACGCGCCCGGTCATCCACGCCGACCACCGCCGCGAGGTAAGACAGGTACCCGGGCACGAGAGGTACGACGCAAGGCGACGCGAACGACACCAACCCAGCCAACGCCGACACGAACACCGCGAGGAGAACGTGACCAGACGTAGCGATCACGGTGACACCATCCACGAAGTCCGACACCCTCCGCATCCACCGTTTCCGAATTCACTCATCGACGACGCAGGTCCGCAGCCACACTGCGGCACCCGACGACGCCACATCATCTACTATCAAACTACGTAGCAACAAATCGTCGTCAGCCGCCGCGAGCATCGGTCGGCGACCAGTGGAACGGAGAGGCCCGTATGCGGTGCTCGCCAGCCAGGCAAATCTTGGCCATGATGACGACCGCTCTAGCGGCTGTGACCGTGCTGACCGCGCCGTCGGCCTCCGCCGAGCCACAGATACCCGTGCCCGCACCCGGCGACCCCCTCACGGTCCCCGACTCGGCAGCGCCGAATCCCTTCCTCCCACCGCTATCCGGCACTTTTCCCGGCCCATCGCCGACGGCTACCGAAGACACACCCCCCGGCCAGAACCCGGCGCCCTACCTCGGCCCACCGGTCTTCGCTCCCCCCACGTTCAACCCGACGAACGGCTCGACGGTCGGCGTCGCCAAACCCATCATCATCAATTTCCAACGGCCCATCGCCGACCGCACGCTGGCTGAACAAGCCGTCCACATCTCCTCCACCCCCGCGGTCCCCGGGAAGTTCTACTGGATGAGCGCGACCCAACTCAGATGGCGGCCCCTCGACTTCTGGCCCGCCAACACCACGGTCAGCATCGATGCCAGCGGCACGAAATCGAGCTTCCGCACCGGCGACTCGTTGGTGGCGACCATCGACAACGCCACCCTCCAAATGGAGGTCATGCGCAACGGCACACTGGAGAAGACCATGCCTGTGTCCTTAGGAAAGCCGGGATACGACACACCCAACGGCACCTACTACGTGCTCGAGAAGTTCGCCGACATGGTGATGGACTCCTCCACCTACGGTGTGCCGATCGACGCAGCCGAGGGGTACAAGCTCAAGGTCAAAGACGCGGTGCGCATCAACAACGCCGGCATCTTCGTTCACGGCGCGCCCTGGTCAGTCGCCGATCAGGGCAAGCGCAACGTCAGCCACGGGTGCCCCAATTTGAGTCCAGCCAATGCGCAGTGGTTCTACGACAACTTCGGCAGCGGGGACCCGGTCGTCGTCAAGAACTCCGTCGGTACCTACGACGAAAATGACGGAGCCCAGGACTGGCAGATCTGACGTCCAAGCCAGAAACGCCCAGCGGTCACACGCCGCACCCCGCTCGGCACCTTCGCGAAACCGCGCGCGCAAGACCAAAAGCGCGATCGTCACCCACATCACCAACGCGCTCCCCAGCGAACGCAACCCGGTACCCAAGGAGGTCCTCGGCAGCGCCATCCCGCACAAACGATGCTGACGCCCTATCCTCGCCCATGGCCGTCGGTGGTTTCATCGAACGCGACAGCGCCAGTATGACGAGCGCTCACGCCACGACACACGATCCATGTCGGCGACTTATCGAGGAACCACCGTCCCTCGGCGATGGGTTTCGATGAGCAGCGGGTCCGTTTCCCGCCACCGGGTGACCGGTTAGGTCCCGGCGCGACCAACGTTGTCGGCGAACACTATTCGTGACACGAGGTCATCTTCCGCCTCTACGAGGAGGTTGACGGAGGTGAGGTGACTCGGCATTCCGCCCGCGGGGCGAGGACGCCAGCGCGCCGAAGTGCGCCGCAACCTCACCGACGAACGACTGCGTGGTCGGCGGGTCCTCATCGCCAGAGGGCGTGCGCACATCACCGACGCGACGCGCGAATTGGCGTAAACAGGCCGTCGAACAGAAGTAAAACCGGTAAGTGTCTTCCTCGTGCGCGATCGTCAACGGTTGGGCGTCTGTCGTGACGTGCATCCGACATATCGGATCGACGTGCTCCTGGTGGCGGGTTCCGACGTCGAGGGCGAACGCTTCCACCAGCGCACCGACATTCCGCAACCGAAGCGGGCCCAACGACGTCATCGCCAGTAGGTCGGTTCCCCGAAGCGCGGCCGCGGCCTCGGCGTTGCCAACAATCTGGCCTGGCTTGGCGACGGCGGCCAGTCTGGCTGCAGTGTTGACCGTCGACCCGAAGACGTCTCCGCGGCGCTTCACCACCGCCCCAGCACAGATGCCGGCGCGCAACAATGGAAAGCCGTCGATGCGACTGGTCTCGTCGTGGAGTCGCCGGAGGAAGGCCAGCGCCGCGGTGGGGTCCGAACTGGTGATCATCACGGCATCGCCGAGGGTCTTGATCATGTCGTCGCCGGGCCCGAGGACCCTGGCGGCTGCGGTGGCGAACCGATCTGCCAGTTCGGCAGCGCGATGATCACCGTGGGTTTCGGTGAAAGCAGTGAACCCAGCGATGTCCACGAAGATGACCACCGTGTCCACGTCGGCATGCTCGAATTCATCTGCGGCACTGGACGGGTCGATCATCATGGCGTCTCTTCTGCACGCTCAACGCGCGGCGCAGCTGGGGTGACCGACTGCATAGGCATCCCGAGGAGGCGCAACGCATTGGCGACGACGATGAGCGTCGAGCCTTCGTGGATGAGCACGGCGGGACCGATGCCCAGGCCGAAGACCGTCGCCGGGATGAGGACCGCGACGATTCCGAGACTTGCCCACAGGTTCTGCTTGATGACGCGCGAGGAGCGGCGGCTCAGGCTCACCGCAAACGGCAACGCGCGCAGGTCGTCGGCCATCAGCGCAACATCAGCGGTCTCCAACGCCACGTCGGAGCCCGCCGCCCCCATCGCGATACCCACGCTCGCGCCGGCCATGGCGGGCGCGTCGTTGACGCCGTCGCCGACCATCCCGACGCGGCCGTGGCGTTCCCGCAGGGCGGCGATCTGGGCCACCTTGTCCTCGGGCATCAGATCGCCGCGGGCGTAGGCGACACCGACTTCGGCGGCGACGGCATCGGCCACCCGCTGGTTGTCCCCCGACAGCATCACGGTGTTCTTCACGCCGAGTGCGGCAAGACGCGCGATGACCGCCGACGCCTCCGGCCGAGGAAGGTCCATCAATCCGATCGCGCCCAACCAGCGGTCGCCCGCGCGGACGAGCATCGTCGTGCGACCCGCCTGCTCGAGACGATTCACCTCGGCCGCCAGCTCAGCCGGCGGGGGCTGAGCGGCGTCGGTGAACAACTCGGTCTTGCCGATGCAGACCTCGACCCCCTCGACGGACGCGACGATGCCGCGGCCGATCACGGCACGGACGTCGGTCGCGCGGGGTGTCACCGCCCCGGCCAGGCGCGCGCGGCCGTCGCGGACTATGGCTCGGGCGAGCGGATGGTCGCTTTGCTCCTCAACGGCAACGGCGATCCGCAGCAATTCGACGTCGCCGCTGTCTGCGGTGGCGCAGACATCGGCGATCCGGGGCCGCCCCTCGGTGAGGGTGCCGGTCTTGTCAAAGGCCAGCACGTTGACCCGGCCAAGTTCCTCCAACGCGGCACCGCCCTTCATCAGGATGCCGGCCCGCGCCGCCCGCGCTACCGCCGACAACACCGCGCTGGGCGTGGCAATCGCCAGCGCACACGGGCTGGCCGCCACCAGGACGGCAAGCGCCCGGTACACCGTGTCAGTGAACGGCTCGTCGACCACGAACCCGGCGAAGAGCAGCAGCACCACACCGACCAGGACCACGGGCACGAAGATCCGCTGGAAGCGGTCGGTAAAGCGCTGCGTGGAGGTGGTCTTGGTTTGCGCCTCGGCCACCAGACGCACCACCCGGGCCAGGGTGGAGTCACTGGCGAGCCGGGTCACCTGAATCTCGATGGCGCCGGCGCCGTTGATGGTGCCGGCGAACACTCGCGATGCCGCGTCGATGAGCTCGGGTGACGCCGCAGCTGCCGCCACGTCCGGGACCGGGATCTTGTCGACGGGGACGCTTTCCCCGGTCACCGGGGCTTGATCGATGCTGCTGCTGCCTGCCACGACGAAGCCGTCTGCGGCCAGACGCATGTTGGGGCGCACGACGACGATGTCCCCAATGCGCAGGTCCGCGACGGACACTTCGACGGTGTCGCCGGTGCCGCCGCGTCGCACCAGCGCCGTCTTGGGGGCGAGTTCGGCGAGCGCTTCGATCGCCCGGCGAGCCCGGCCCATCGCATAGCCCTCGAGTGCGTGTCCGACGCTGAAGAGGAACAGCAGGAGCGCACCTTCGGCGACTTCGCCGAGCGCCGCCGCACCCGCAGCGGAGACGAGCATGAGGAAATCGATCTCGAACCGGCCCTGCCGCACACTGGCGAAGGCTTCCTGCACGGTGAAGAACGCGCCGAAGAAGAACGCCAGGCCGTAGACCACCACCTCGGCCGACCGTGGCGTATCGGCGAAGGCGGCCAATAACCAGCCCGTGAGTAGGAGCGCGCCCGCCAGTCCCGCAAAGACCAGTTCGGTGCGTTCGCCGAAGATCCCGCCGTGACCGTGTTGATGGTCGGCGCCGTCTCCGTCGTGCGCGACGGCTGCTTCCGCGTCCGCGGCGCTCCCCGACGGCGCCACCTGCGCGGCGATCACGTCTACGAGTTCCTGGGCGGTCACCGTCGTCCGCTCGAACTCCAGCTCGACTGAATCTGGTGTCGCGGCTGCGGCGACGACGCCAGGAATCGTCGACAGAGTATCGATGAGCGCTGTTCGCATCGCCTCATCGTCATTGGCGTCTGTGGTCGACCACCGCAGGTGCCCGTACGTCGACGTGATGGTGTCGGCCGCTTTGCGAGCCCGTCGCTGCACTTCTGTTGAGGACGCAGCCTCGGCGTCGTAGTGCACGCACAGGCGGGGTTTGGGCGTGTCGCCATCGATAACGTGGGCCTGTTCGATGATCCCGTCATCCACCAGGCCGCGCGTCAGGCGGTCAGCGCAGCGCTCGTCGCTGTCGGGAAGCAGGTCCGTCAGGTCGAGTGCCAGGGTCCTATTCGTGGGCGCCCCGTCCGCGCCGAGGCGACCTACCTTCTCGCCGTTGCGATCTGCCATACATGCAATAATACGCATATGTGAATATGACTCGTCAACACCAATTTGCGCGAACCCGCGCGTCGGCGGCATCCGCCGACGTCGACGACACGCATGCAACCCGACAGATTCAAAGGCGAGCGCCGGCGCCGCCGAGAGACCCTCTCCGACGCCCCCCAGGGGAACCGCCGTGTGGCAGAACGTCTGCGTGCCGCCAACGGCTCGGCGAAAAACCCGTGTAGACGGACTGACCTACCCGAGAGCCGTTGCCCCGCAACCAATGTGGCGCGAAGGTGCCCGCGCCTCACTCGGATCGCCGCATTGGATATCGACGGCGCCATTTGGCTGCAAGGCCGCCAGCGCACCCGCACGCATTGGCTACACGAATAATCCTGCCGGCGTTGCAAGGCGCTGCCGGGGAACGGGTGAGCCGCACTGTCTACCAACGGTGACCGGGGCCTGAGGATGCTTTCGACGGCCAGTACGCCACGTACTCACCATCGGGGTCATAGAAGTGCCAGCACCCATCGGGACTGGTCCGAGCGGTCCACCCCCGAGACACGGCCCACTGCACGAGGGCACCGGCGATCTCGCCGTTACCAGCGGCACGCCGTGTTGCTTGCGCTCTGCCCCGTGGCTCACTTTTGTATGCCATGCCCAACTTTGGGCCTGCCAAACGGCGAGGCCTCCTCCTCCCTCTCGTCTTGTGTAGCCGCAGCAACGCACCCTGAGGGGACTCTCCTCGCCGCCGCATTATCTACGTACCTAGATAGTACTTGTTGGTGGCGTCGCGATGGTTGGAATGTGGTGGCGATGGACTACGTGAATCCGCTCTGGAGAAACGATGGCAACCGAGCAAGCTCCAACAGCCTCAAGCAGAACGCCCATGGTGCGCGCATCACGGCCCAGCTAGGGCCACCATCCCGTCAAAGCACCAATCCTGCGCCCGAGTTCTGGCGCCATGGACCGCACGTACGTCGCCGTCAAGTGGTGAGAATCTCGGTAGATCAGGATGTTCCCTTCGGCGGCTCGGCAATAATCGTCGCGACACATCGCACTACTCATGTCGATCACTTCCATCAGCGGGAAACGATTCGTGAGATCTGCAGCGGGATTGACGTCGTCGAGGACGAGCGCTCGTGGCATGCCACACGTCGTCGCGTCGCCGCCGTCGGCCAGACAGTCGCGAGGGAAGAAAGGTTCGCCGTTGCGGACCAGCCACGGTGTATCGCGAATGCCAAGCACCTTCACACCGCTTTCTGCGAACGCCTGCCAGATCGGCAGGTACACATCTGGCATGACGTCGCCGGGTTGCGTATCCCGTGGTCGTGTCACGGTGGTGAACACGAAGTCTGATCGGTCGGCGACGATCTCGCGCATGGCGGTCTGAACCCAATCAAAGCACTGCGGGTACGGCTCTCCCGACCCCGGAATACGGGGCGCTCGCTCTCCTGATAGGGGGCAGCCCATCTTGAGATAGGTCACGACCTTGAAGCCGTACAGCCGGCCGAGCAGGTCCAGCGCAGTGATCCAGTGCTCGGCGTGCGAGCCGCCCGCCACCGCGATGGTGCGGGTCGCGGTTTTGGAACCAAAAGCGCACTCGCGCAGACTCGGGTCCGCGAAGTCGCTGATGCAGCTGTCGGCGGTGCTCTGCGGCAGGTCGTCCTTGGCCTCCAGGACCGTCGGCCGCATCGGCAGCTTGGGGACCTTGGCGTGGTCGATCAGCGCGCGTGCACCGGGGTAGTCGCGGGGCGACAGCCCGGCCAGCTCCTCGCCGTCGGCGCGCTGGACCGCCACGTGCTCGCGCCAGGTGAACGACGCCGCCGTCAGCGCCACGCCCAACAGCGTCACCACCAAGCCCAACACGATGGTGGGCCTAAGCAGGCGCGTGCGCAGCGGTACGGCGGCCTTCGCCTTTTTGGCCGAGCTGGTCGCACGCAGCCGCAGCGGCACCTCGATGTAGCGGGTCGTCAGCCAGGCCAGCACCCCGGACACCAGCAGGACGCCCGCGCCCTCGGCCAGGTTGGCCTGTGCATGTCCGCTGTAGGCGAGCCAGAAGATCAGCAGCGGCCAGTGCCACAGGTACAGCGAGTAGGCCATCGCGCCGAGGGAGACGAACGGCTTGGTGGCCAGGAGGCGATTCGGCAGGGGCATCCGGCCGTCGGCGCGGGCGAGGTGCGGGTCGGCGGCACGGTTGGCGGCGCTCAGGATGAGCAGGATGGTCGCCCCGACCGGGACCAGCGCCCACGGTCCGGGGAACTCCGCGACGCCGTCGATGAACGCGCCACACGACAGGATCGCGGCCAGTGCGAGCACCGAGACGAGGGTCCGCAGCCACATCGGCCACCGGACGTGCTGCACCAACGCCCCCGCCAGCGCCCCGAGCAATAACTCCCAGGCCCGGGCGAAGCTGTTGTAGTAGGCAGTGGTCTGGTCGGCCTGGTGCGCACCGATCGCGTACACGAATGAGGCGATGGTGAGCGCCGATAGCAGGACGATCAGAAGGACCCGCAGGTGCCTGCCCACGAGTAGGCGGCGCAGCAGGAAGCCGATGCCGAATACCAGCAGCAGGAATGCGAGGTAGAACTGCCCCTGCACCGACATCGACCAAATGTGCTGCAGCGGGCTGACCGCCTCGCCCGCACGCAGGTAGTTCGCTGCCGTGCTCGACAGTTCCCAGTTCTGGTAATAGCCGAGGCTCGCGAGGCTCTGATCGGCGAACGTCTCCCACCGGGTCTCGGGCTGAACGAGGATCGTCAACCCCGCGGAGGCCGCGAGGACCACCACCAGCGCGGGAAGCAGGCGCCGGACCAGACGCCTGACCTCGGGCACGGGTGCCAGGGAGGCGGTCGACGTCAGGGCGGCGCGCAGCAGCCGGCCGCCGAAGAAGAAACCGGACAACGCGAGGAACACGTCGACGCCACCGGAGACCCGGCCGAACCACACGTGGAACACCGCGACCAGCGCGATGGCGATACCGCGCAAGCCGTCGAGGTCGTGGCGGTAGAACCCGGGAGCCCCAGTGCCCGTCAAGGCAGGGGCGGGGCGCCCGGAATCGGTACGCGGCGCCGTCCGGGGCGGGGCGGAGGTCAGCATGGTCGTCGAGACGACACCACGGGAGTCATGAGTTCAGCCGCGGTCATGACGCGGCCAGACGAAACTGGTGTGCCGAGTACGTCCGCACCCTC
Source organism: Actinomycetota bacterium (assembly GCA_040752555.1). GTDB lineage: Bacteria > Actinomycetota > Actinomycetes > Mycobacteriales > Mycobacteriaceae > Mycobacterium. The sequence goes on from JBFMGT010000012.1 coordinate 138,173, forward strand.
TGGCCTCGACGTCAGCCCACCCCGGCGTAGGAGTGCAACCCAGCAATCACCAGATTGATGAAAAACAGGTTGAAGACCATCGCCACGAAGCCGGCCACGTTGATCCAAGCAGCCTTCCTGTCACGCCACCCCGCGGTGGAGCGGGCATGCAAGTAGGCCGCGTAGGCAACCCACGCGATGAACGACACCGTCTCCTTGGGGTCCCAACCCCAGAAGCGTCCCCACGTCTCCTCGGCCCAGATCGCGCCGAAGATGACGCCAAACCCGAACGTCGGGAACGCAAAGATCGTGGTGCGGTAGGCGATCCTGTCCAGAACCTGCGCATCGGGCAACCTGGACATGATGCCCGCGACGTACCCGTTCCCCCCGTCGCCCCGCAGCTCACCATGAGTCGACGTCTTGACCAGGAACAGAATGCTCGCCACTCCGGCGACAAGGAACACACCGGAGCCGAGGCTCACCACCGACACATGAATAGGCAACCAATACGACTGCAGCGCAGGCATCACGGGCGCGGCGTCGGCATACAGCCACTTGCCCGACACCGCGAGCAGAATCAACACCGGGATCAGGACAAACACCCACAGCGCGCGAAACTGCGAGCGGCGCAACACGACTGCCGCGGCGACGAGGCCGCACAAGCAAGTCAAGTTGATGAACTCGTACATGTTGCCCCAGGGGGCACGCGAGGTCGCCAAGCCGCGCAGCACAATGCACATCAGGAGTAAGACGGCACCCACGAAGACCACGGCTATTCCAGCACGCTCCATACGTTCTGCCCGCGATCGCCGCGGCATCTCGGTGACGACACCCGGGCTTGCGCTGTCGAGCGAGACCCCTACAGGTGCCATAGACCTCTCGAGTGTCCTTGTCCGACCGATCGCGAAAGTCGCTGCAAGAAGCAACAATGCAAGCGTCAGCACGCCCACCGCTGATGCGTACGCCCAGTCCGAATACAGCGCCAGAGATTCCCGTGTGCCAACTACGTTCACGTCTGAGATCTCACGCTGCCGTTGAGGACTATCGGCGTAGCGTAGCCAGACCACAACCTCGCTCGTCTGCCTCCGCTCGTCTCGCCTCCCTGCGATCGTCTCTGCGAGCGCGACGTCGATTTACGGTATTCGACCCAGTGTGCGGTCGGCTGCCGCGACCCGAAAACGTTCACGGCGTGCCCAGCCCGCCGCATGACGGAGGTTCGGGAGTGTCGAGAAGAAATCCGAATCCATTGAGCCGCATATCTGCTCGCAGCGATGGACTCGGCCGATTAGCTGATAGCCATGCCCTCAGCGCGTCGGCTTGTTGCACCGGGGAGGCATCCGCCACGCCAGCGTCGTCGAGGATGAAGTAGCAGAGGGTTGCATCGCCGAAACAACCGTTGATCATGCTTACGTCGGCGGTTGCCTTCACGTCGGCTGCCATGACGCGGAGTTCGAGGAGCGACCACTCGGGGTTAGACCCTGCACCTGGACGCTGCCGCAACCACTCGTGGAATTCCTCGTGCAGCTCGGACGGCAGTGGATAACCGCTGCGGGACAAGGCTTTTACTACCACCAGAATGGCCATGCTCGGCTCACCAACGTGTAGCGCCGTGAGCGCCGTCACACGCTGCGCTTCCGTAAGGCAGGGTTCGGCGGCCTCCCACATCACCTCGGCCATCTCGAAGTCTCCCCGAATCATGTAGGCCTTTTAGGTGATTCACCGACCCGCTGCGGCCTCAACAGCGGCATGAGGCCGCCTCGGCAGTGACCCCGCATCAGGCTGGAATAGCGCGCGCCTTTGCATATCAGCATTGTGGCCGATCGGTTTAGGTGCGCACTTGAGCGTCGTCGAGCCGGGTAACGTCGCCGTCCTCGGGTCCGTGCGAACGACCCACGTGTGCCTCACGGCGCATCCGGTCGATCATGTGCGGATAGTGCAGCTCGAACGCCGGACGCTCCGAACGGATGCGAGGCAGCTCGGTGAAGTTGTGCCGCGGCGGCGGGCAGCTGGTGGCCCACTCCAGGGAGTTGCCGTAGCCCCAGGGATCGTCGACCGTGACGACCTCGCCGTACCGCCAGCTCTTGAACACGTTCCACAGGAACGGCAGCGTCGACAGACCGAGGATGAACGCACCGATCGTCGAAATCACGTTCAGCGTCGTGAACCCGTCACTGGGCAGGTAGTCCGCGTAGCGACGCGGCATACCCTCGTTGCCCAGCCAGTGCTGCACCAGGAACGTGGTGTGGAAACCGATGAACGTCAGCCAGAAGTGCAGCTTGCCCAGGCGCTCGTCGAGCAGGCGGCCCGTCATCTTCGGGAACCAGAAGTAGATGCCCGCATAGGTGGCGAACACGATCGTGCCGAACAACACGTAATGGAAGTGCGCGATGACGAAGTAACTGTCGGTGACCTGAAAGTCCAGCGGCGGGCTGGCCAGCAGCACACCAGACAGACCACCGAGAAGGAACGTGACGATGAAACCGATGGAGAACAGCATCGGCGTCTCGAACGTCAACTGCCCCTTCCACATCGTGCCTATCCAGTTGAAGAACTTGATACCGGTCGGCACAGCGATCAGGAATGTCATGAACGAGAAGAAGGGCAGCAACACCGCGCCGGTCGCGTACATGTGGTGCGCCCACACGGCCACCGACAGCGCCGCGATGCCCAGCGTCGCGTAGATCAGCGTGGTGTACCCGAAGATCGGCTTGCGGCTGAACACCGGGAAGATCTCACTGACGATGCCGAAGAACGGCAGCGCGATGATGTACACCTCGGGGTGACCGAAGAACCAGAACAGGTGCTGCCACAACAGGACACCGCCGTTGGCAGGGTCATAGACATGCGCGCCGAGGTGCCGGTCGGCGGCCAACGCAAACAGGGCCGCGGTCAGCAGCGGGAACGCCAGCAGCACCAGGATCGAGGTCACCAAGATGTTCCAGGTGAAAATCGGCATCCGAAACATCGTCATGCCCGGCGCACGCATACACACCACGGTGGTAATCATGTTGACCGCGCCCAGAATTGTCCCCAGCCCGCCGACGATCAGGCCGAGAATCCAGAGGTCGGCGCCGGCGCCTGGCGAATAGATAGCACTAGACAAGGGCGTGTAGGCGGTCCAACCGAAGTCGGCGGCACCGCCGGGGGTGATGAACCCGGCAGTTGCGATCAGCGCACCGAACAGGAACAGCCAGAACGAGAACGCATTCAACCGAGGGAACGCCACGTCGGGCGCGCCGATCTGCAGCGGCAGCACCAGGTTCGCGAACCCGAACACGATGGGCGTCGCGTAGAACAGCAGCATCACCGTGCCATGCATGGTGAACAACTGGTTGTACTGCTCATTAGACAGGAACTGCAGGCCGGGCACCGCCAATTCGGTGCGAATAAACAGCGCCATCAACCCACCGATGAGGAAGAACGCGAAACACGCGACGCAATACATCATGCCGATCAACTTGTGATCAGTGGTCGTGATCAATCGGTAGATCAGATTGCCCTTCGGGCCCATCCGGGCGGGGAAGGGGCGGCGTGCCTCCAGTTCCCCGACCGGTGGCGCATCGGCGACCATAAGACTCCTCCCGCCACGGGCCTAGACCGCGTTCCGATATCTACGGACTACATACGTAGGATATCCTACTGCGCAGGTTAGTACTCACTTCCGTAGTTGAAGGTCCTAGACCTCTCAGTGAGCCACATCGCCCGGTGACGGGCGCCCTGCCGGGGCGGGTGCCGAGCCAGCACTCGCACCCGCTCCGGCCCAGCCACTTCGAGCCGACCTCCGGTGCGCCAGGGCGGTGCCAAGTCTCGCGGCGGCGGGAACTGTCTTGAGGTGTCACGAACGACGTCCGAGACTGGCAATCGTCCCTAAACTCCGATTCTACGACGTACGTACTTAGTACGCTGGCTCCCACGTTGTTGCGTGTGTGTCGTGGTCAATCCGATTGCGTCCCAACCCATTGAGTGAAGTGGGACGTCGGGCGGGGGCATTCATCGGCGGTTCGCGGCTTGCCCAATAGCCGGTGTTGGGTTAGCGTCTCGCCAACCAGATAACGAATCGGTAACGGCAAAGGATCGACTTCGAAGTGGTGCACCACCGACTCGCGCGACCAGACGCGCCGGCCGATCGTGGGGCCACTGACGTCACCGAGATCATCGCCTTCGGCGAGTTCGACGCTTTGCTGGATATGGCCACCAGTCGCAGCGATCCGTTCGCTATCGACTTCGAGGTGTTGAGCGCACCGGAACTCGACGACCTCAACGATGTGGCCGATGAGTCGCCACGGCTGCTGCTCCCACCGAAAGGTGGCACGAATGCAGCGCCACCGACCGTGCCGGCTCCCGTCGGCGGGGCACGTCTTAGGGAACGTCCACCGCCGTCTCGGGCGCAGTCGGGCGCTACCCTCCGCGCATCTGGCGGAGCGCATCGACGAACCCCCGCGGCCACCGGTGCGGCGCACAGCAGGTTGGTCATCACTGCTATCGCCGTCGGCGCGATCGCCGCCGCAGCGAACGCAGCGGTCGACGAAACCGAGGCGCAGCAGCCGGTTTTGGTCGCCGACACTGCGGCGTCCCCGACTGCCCTCCCCGACGCCTCGGGGATGCAGATCATCCCTGTGGCAAACGGTCTCGATGCTGGGATCCATCGACAGGAATTGGCCAACGGCGCGGCCTTCGCTCAGGAGCGGGCGCAGCGGGAGGCGCGACTTCGGCGCCCCCAGTTCACCTTTCCTGCCCGAGGCATCCTGACATCGGGCTTCGGAGCCCGGTGGGGCACCCTGCACGCCGGACTCGACATCGCCAACGCCGTCGGCACTCCGATCTACGCCGCATCCGATGGCGAGGTGATTGCTTCCGGTCCGACACCGGGTTTCGGCATGTGGGTCAAGATCCGCGCCGCGGACGGCACAGTTACGCTCTACGGTCACATCGACACCACGATGGTGCACACGGGCCAGCGGGTGATGGCCGGCGACCAGATCGCCACCATGGGCAACCGAGGCAATTCGACCGGACCGCACCTGCACTTCGAGGTGCACCGCAACGGATCTGCCAAGACCGACCCGATGGCGTGGTTGGGGGAACGGGGCGTACCTAACGGCTAGGGCAGCTGCCTGACCGTCTACACAATGCGAGCACAGCCGTCTCACGAAGACAACTCCCCAGGAGAGGCCGGGCGATCAGAGGCGGAAGGCCCGGCCTCGCCGGCCGCATCGCTAAAGCATGCCCGCTGCGGAAAGCTACCAGCCAGCTACTGACGTCAGTAGAATCACGTCGAGCCCGGCTGGCCGCCGCGCGATCACAGTCGGCGCCCTGCGCTCACTTCAGCGCCGGCACACCGATCGACACCGTAAAGTACCTACTGACCAATTCAGGAGGTTCGATCATGGCTCGGGTGCGTGGCTTCGGAGAACTTGAGGCGTCAATCATGGATCGCCTCTGGAATCGTGACCCCGACGCCGACACCACGGTCAGAGACATCTTCGACGAGTTGAGCACCGAACGCCACATCGCGTACACCACAGTGATGTCGACAATGGACAACTTGCACGGCAAGGGTTGGCTGTCGCGTGAACGCGACGGCAAGGCGTATCGCTACCGGCCGACCCTGACTCGCGAGGAGCACAGTGCACGACTCATGCTGGAGGCACTGAGCGGCGGCGGTCGATCGGAGGCGGTCCTGAGTCATTTCGTGGCGCAGATCGACGCGGAGGAATCCGCTGACTTGCGTGCTGCGCTGCGGCGCCTGGCCCGCAAGTCAGGTCGCCGATGACCGTCGCGGCGGCTTTGCTGCTCTACGTCGCGGCGGTCCTGGCGATCGCACCGAAGCTGCTGGTCCACATCACCGCCGACGGCGGGGCTCCGCGCCTGGCGATAGCCGCGTGGATCACCGCTGTCGTGACGGTGCTCGGCTGCTCGGTTGCCGCCGTCGCGCTGCTGCTCATCGAGGCCGCTGGGCATTGGGACAGCCCCGACGCGCTGCTCGTCACGTGCCTAGAACGTCTGCGCGCCATTCTCGTCGGCCACGCCGGGTGGCCGGCACGAATCGTCGCAACCGTCGCGGTGGCCATCGCCGTCGGAAGTCTGATCGCCGTCGTCATTCGCCTGAGCCGCGCTCTGGGCCGGATGCGCACCCACACCTTCGCGCACGCCGACGCCGTGCGCCTGGTGGGCCGTTCACACGGAAGCGACGTCGTGGTCATCGAGGCATCCGAGCCTGCGGCGTATTGCGTGGCGGGACGCCCACCGGCGATCGTGGTGACCTCCGCAGCTCTGGCCGCGCTCGATGAAAACCAACTAGCGGCCGTCGTCGCCCACGAGCGTGCTCACCTCGACGGCCGGCACGCCTACATCGTTGCCGCGACGCGCGGCCTGACCGCCGCGCTGCCCACATGCGGGCTCTTCGCGAGCGCAGCCAGCCACATCAGTTCTCTGTTGGAAATGTGCGCCGACGATGCGGCCGCTCGTCGCCACGGCCGTCAGCCCCTGCTCGCAGGCTTGTTGACCCTCTCTGGCGCCACCGCCCCGGCTCACGGTCTGGCCGCCGCCGGTATCGCCGTGCTCGCCCGTGCCGAGCGGTTGTCGAAGCCACCACGACGCTTCGCCCGCATCCAGACCCAAGTCACGCTCAGCGGTGCAGTAGCAGCGATGGCCGCCACACCCTTGGCGATCGTCACGCTGTCGCTATCGGGCGTACTGATCTGCTTCGCGTGAGCGGCTCACCGCGCTCAACGACTTCACGACATTCTTGGCGCATCCAAATACCGTGCTGCACGGCGTCATTGCGCCGTAAATCCGGCTACGGCAGGGTCGTGGCGCTTCCGCGGCTGGCTAGAAGTGCGGGAGGCCGGCCATGCCCGCAAGGTGAGCGGCGGCCGGGTCGGCCACAACCATGGCCAACACCGCCAAACCCATGGCCAACAGTAGCGCCGTCGCGATCCATCGGCGAGCCAGTCGACCCGTCGGCCGCACGTGACGCTGGTGAGGCCAACTCGACCGCGGTCCGTGGCAGGACACGGCCAGTGCACTCTTCACACCACCAATCTACTATGTGACTACGTATGTGGCCATTGCTTCGCATTCTTGCGTTACGAGGTTCGGCGATGGGGTCACCAACACGGTGTAGGCGGCCTTCTGACCGGGCTTCGGCGGGCAACGATGTCACCGTCGCTCCATGCAGGCGGCGATGAAAGGGACCGCGTGCGCGACGATCTGAGAACGGGCACCGGGCAACCGGTCCTCGCGGCGTGGGTGGCACTCGCAGGTGTGACGATGATCATCGTCGCGGGCTGCGGCGACACGGGCCGTGTGTCGTCGCCGGGTCCTTCGAGCGCCGCGGGTGCCGTCGCCGACCAGCCGCACACTCGGTTCGACGTCTTGTTCGCCTTCGACATCATCGACCACAGCCGTCAAGCTGTTGCATTAAGCAATTCGACCACCGTCAAGCAAGGCATCGCACCCGAGATCCGGGACATCGCCAGACAAATCAGCGCGAGCAGCACCACCTACGTCAACGAGCTGCAGGCGCTCCTCGTCGATTGGGGATTCACCCCCATGACCGTCGGGCCCCGTCCTGCGGCGGGCAAGCCCAACGTCGCAGTTGCGCCGGGTGAACATCCCCTCGCCGTCGACGCCGACGTCCGTCGCGTAACCAGCGCGACCGGGGCAGGTGCGGCGGGCCAATATCTGGAGTTGATGATCCGACAGCACCGTTTCACGATCTCGGCCGCGCGTGACCAGCTGGAAGCAGGGTCGAATCCTCGGGCGATGGCGATCGCGCGATCGCTCATCGAAAGCCAGCAAAGCGAGATCTCCGTCATGGAGACCCTGCAGCCCTGACGATGTCGCTGGCGACCTGGGTCTGGCGTCGAATTGATGGCCGCCGCGTTGTCGTCACGGCGTCAGTCGTGCTCGTTGGCGGTGCTCGGCACGTCGGTCGGTGGTCGCCGCTGTTGGTGCAGTCCGCGCAGAAACGCGTTGTAGGCCGCCAGTTCCGCGTCGTCGCGTTCGACGTCGGCCTCTCTTTTCTTCGACTCCAACTCCTCATCACGGCGCCATCGGATGGCGAAGATCACTGTGGTCAGCAGCGCCACGGGCTCGCCGTAGGACCACGCCAAGGCGCCAGCAACCCCCTGGTCGGCGACGGGGTCGACGTTCCAGTCCGGCGGAGGTTGGGCGAAGGTCTCGGTGAGCGTCCGCGGTGCCATCATCAGGATGACGCCGATGAAGACGTGCAGCGGCATTTCGACGAAGATGTCGAAGAAGCGGCCCAGGTTGCTCTGCCGGACCGGCAAGGGACCGATCGACAGGATCGGCAGGATGAACAACATACCGCTGGTGAGGAAGAACACCTGCAGTGTGACGTGTCCGGCCACGCTGGACGCCGCCGCGTCGAAGAGGTCGGAAAGGTACAGGCCGTAGTAGCTCAACAGGAACACCGGAATGGTGAAGCCGGGGTGCAGCACGATCCTGCTCGCCCGGCAGCGCAGGCCGCCCAGCGCGGCGATCACGACGTAGCGTCCGAGTCCACGATGAGGCGTGGACCTGAGGAGCAGCCGGCCTGGCGCACCCAGCACGAGCAGCGGCGGAACGAGGATCGACAGCGTGAGGTGCTGGAACATGAAGGCACTGAACAGTCGGTAGCCGTAGCCGTCGATGGCCAGGCCCGTCACCGCCGCCAAGGCGATACAGCCGGCCAGGAAGCTCGCCGTGCGCGTCCACGCCCACTGGCGGCCCCGGGATCTGACGACTCGAACGGCAAGCAGGTACCACACCGCCAAAACAATTGCCAATACCGGCAGTATCGGAACCGGTGGCGGTAACCAACCGAGCATCGCCCAAAGCGACGGCGGTGAGGTGGGGAGCACCACCTGACCGATCACGGGGCAGCCCACCATCGAGTCGCGGCGTTGCGCCCGAGTGTCGGCCGCGCCCCGCGGCGACGTGCAGCCGGGGCGGGGTCGCCGTTCATCGCGGGGGCCCTGAGCCGGTTGTGGTCTCGGCAGCGAGGCGACGGACCACCGGTTCGAGATCCTCGGCGAGCAGCGCCCGCAGGAACACCGCGGCGACGCGATGCAACCGGTCCAAAACGATGGTGGACGGGATGACGGTGGTGGGATATCTCGCGCCCAAGGCGATCATCGTGCGCATCGGTGGGTCGTAGATCGACGGGAAGGTGACCTTGCGATCGACGATGAAGTCAACCGCAGCTTGGCGGTTGTTGTCGCGGACGTCGATGCCCAGGAAGACGACTCTCTCGTCCCGGGTCGCGTCGTACACCCTTTGGAGCTCCGGCATCTCGGTGCGACAGGGACCGCACCACTGACCCCACACGTTGATCACCACCACCTGCTCGGCGAAGTCATCGAGTGACAACGTGCGGTCGGGGTCCATCAGGTCGGGTCCGCGTATCAGCCCCGGGCGACCACGACTCTGCGGCGGGTCGTAGAAAATGTCGACCTGCCCGCCCGGCGACACGAACTCGAACGTGCCACCCTGCGCGACGGCGTCGTCTCCGCTGGAGCATCCGGACACTGCAGCGCCGAGCAGTACCGCGCTCAAACCCGCAGCGATGCCACGCCGTACCACCAGTGACCAATGTGTCGGGGGTCGCCTCCGTCGCCGACGCTCAACGCCCACGTCCAGCCTTGACGGCAACGTTCGGGGCGCATCGGTGAATCGACGAGTCATTCAAGTGCCACTCACGCTGGGTTGCTCCGATACGGGCCCGCCGACTCGAAGCCGCGCGACGTGGAGCGTGACCGGTGCATCGACACGACGACCTCCGTGACTGGACGTTGGGCGCAGGCACCGCGGCCGCTCGGGCGAGCACCGGCGGCGCCCCTGCTGCCAGGGCCGGTCAGCCCGGCACGTTCTCCGTAGAAACTACGTAAATGGTAGCGCAATGGCTCCACGGCGAATGACGGGACGACATTGATGAGGCGTATCGACCACGCGGGCGATCTATCGGCGCAGGAGCGTCTGGTGGACGACGCCAACGCCGTTGGCAATCGTCGGCGGAGCCGCGATCATCAGAGCGTGCAGCGGTCTACCAACGCCGCGGCAGGCGCACCGATCCGAAGCAGTCGTCGATGAGGCCACCCCCTAACGACGATCTGCTCGTTCCGGACCTGCAGACGTCAGTCACCGAGGGCGACGTCGGGGATCGGTGGAGTCGCCGGTTACGGTCAGCGCTGCTGCCGGCGTGCTGGGCGTGACGATGACCGTGGGCAACGGGCGTCAAGACGATGCCATCTCCGTGGGCTAGGACAAGACGCCGACCGAGAGGGGGCACTTGATTTGTTTTGTCTGATGGCTGATCATTCACTCGCCGTTCAGGTCACGGGCCTCGGGTGAGGTGATGGCGTACGGGTTTGCCCGCTCTCAGCATGATGACGGCGATCGCGACCAGTCCGGCGACGGCGCCCGCCAGGATCCACAGCGCCGGGCTCGCACCCTCGGGTTGTTGGCCGGGGTGCGTGTCGTCGTAGGAGTGTTTGGCGGGTGTTGGGACGGCGGGGCGTGGTGGGGCGATCGAGGAGGTCTGCGCCGACGACGGCTCCGCGGCGACGGACGGCGCGCCGGTCGAGGCGAGTCCGAGGAGTGTGGCGGCGACTGCGACGACGAGGGCCGCTTGCGCGGGCCACCTCCCGGCCTGCGGGGGTCGTCTACCCACCAGCGCGGCGTGCCCTTGATCATCTCACGAAGTAGATGGTGGCAAAGAGCGCGATCCACACGATGTCGACGAAGTGCCAGTAGTAGGACACCACGATGGCGGCCGTCGCTTGAGCGGGGGTGAACTTGCTCATGCGCGTGCGCACGAGCAGCAGGATGAAGGCGACGAGACCGCCGATCACGTGCAACCCGTGGAAACCCGTGGTGAGGTAGAAGACCGACCCGTACGCGCTGCCGGCGATCGTCGTTCCCTCACGCACCAGGCTGATGTATTCGTATCCCTGGCCGAGCACGAAGATCAATCCCATGAGCAAGGTGACGACGTACCACCGGCGCAGGCCGAACACGTCGCCGCGTTCAGCGGCGAAGACACCCATCTGACAGGTGAACGACGACGCGATGAGGATCAAGGTCACCGGCACCGCGAGCGCGAGGTTCAGCTCGGTGGGCGGGGGCGGCCACTCATCGGCCTGGGCGCGAGCGGTGAAGTACATCGCGAACAGACCGGCGAAGAACATCAACTCACTGGACAACCACACGATCGTCCCCACGGCGACCATGTTGGGCCGATTCAGCGAATGAACCCGTGCCGTGATGGCGGTGCCACTTGTCATGTCGTCCCTCAAGCCAAGTCCGCAGACGGTCTACTGAGTCGCTACCTACTATTGCACACAGTAAATGTGCGATAGTTGCGTCGTTGGATGCCGTGGTGCGATTCGACCGGAACATCCAGCGGGAGTGCGCTTTTGAGCCGCGTCCGGCGCGACGGAGCATGCGCACTGGGCGCGTACGGCCGAGGAGCATCGCCCTGGGCGTGGACATTGAACGCGGTTACTCGTAATCTTTCCGTGACCTACGTAGCTAGACCATAGATGTCCCTGCGGTGTAAGGACTGTGTTTTGAGGATGAACCGCCCTGCCGCGGTATGCCGCTCGGCGGGTGCTCTCGTCATGGCAATCGTGCTGGCACTGACTCTCGGCGACTCTGCCGGCACTGGGTGGGCCGACCCGGCTGCCGACGCCCTGGCTCGATTGACGGAGTTCTCTCGAGAAGCCGAGCGGACCACGGAAGCGGTGTATTCGGCCGAACTGGACCTGGAGGCGAAACTCGGGGCGCAGCGCAGGGCCGAGGATCGTCAACGCACCGAACTCGAAGCGATGACCGCGGCGCGAGCCGACCTCGGTGAGTATCAGGCCGCGGTGGATCAGGTGGCGGCCGCGGCGTACATGGGTGGTTCGACCAGCACGATCAGCGCGGCGCTGACCGCGGAGTCCCCCCAACGCCTGCTCGACGAACTCTCCTCGAGCAGGGTGATGGCCACTCACATGTCGAACCGCATCAGCGCCTTTCGCGCCGCATCAACCCGTGCCGACGAAGCCGCGCTCGCGGCGCAGTCATCAGCGCTGGCGGCTCGTACTGCCGCGGAGCAGGCGTCGGCCGTCCGCGCGGACCTGCAATCGAAGCAGAGCCGGCTGCGAACACAGATCGCCGAAGTAGAGGCGCTATACCGCGCACTGACCCCCGATCAACGTGCAGCGCTCGCCGACCCTGGGCCGATGCCGCCCGCGCCGCCGGTCCCGTCAGCGGCCAACCCGGCCATCATGGCGATGCCCGAGGCGATACCACCGGTGGGGCCCGGTCCGTCCAGCTCACCCGAGGGGACCGGGGTCGTGCAGGCGGCGTTGACCCGTGTGGGTGCGCCCTATTCCTGGGGTGCGACAGGACCAGATGCCTTCGACTGCTCGGGGCTCATCAAGTGGGCGTTTCTGCAGAACGGTAAGTCGCTCCCGCGGTCGAGTCAGGCGCTCGCGGCGGGCGGACAACCCGTGGCGACGACCGAGGTACAGCCCGGCGACATAGTCACCTTCTACTCGGACGCTTCACACGCGGGCATCTACATCGGCGATGGGAACATGGTGCACGCCTCGACGTACGGCACTCCGGTGAAGGTGGCGCCGATCTCGTCGGCGCCGATCTACAACGTGCGCCGCTACTAGCCAGCTACCGCAGCGTTGCCCGCTCCCGCGGTTCCCAGGAATGTTCCAGTCGCCGAGCCGTCGGTACCGGACACGGTGGGTCCCACCGTGTTTACGACTTTGACGACATCGCGGTGTTTGGTGTTGTCGTAGAAGCACTTGTTATTCAAGGGTGCTGGCGTGAGGCATGCGTGACTGACGTTGGCGTTGTCAGACGGGAACATACACTCATGTGCGCGGACCGCGTGTTGGCACGACGGACGCGAGCTCAAGGAGGACCGTGAACCTGGCCACGCGCGCCGTCATGACCACACTGGTGGCGCTGGGCTTCTGGCTGTCCGGAGTCGGGGTTGCTGCCGCGCACACCTCTCTCGTGGGTTCTGACCCGCCCAAGGACGCGAGCGTAGCTTCCCCATTGACCGCCGTGATGCTGACCTTCTCCGAGGAGATCAACCCAGCATTCGCTGACGTCGCCGTCACCAGCGCCGATGGTCGCAACAGGGTGTCGGGCTCGGCAAACGTCGAAGGGCCGCGCCTCACGGTCGCCGTCGGGCCCGACCGACTCACAAACGGCCTGTTCACCGTCAGCTACCGCGTGGTCTCAGCAGATGGCCACCCCGTCTCCGGCTCGTACACCTTCACCATCGCCGGCGTCCCAGAACAGCCGTCACCCACAACCGCGCCAGCCCGTGCAGCACCCAGCACCGCTGAGCCATCTCCCCCGGCGCCCGCGGCGACCGCAGGTTCGGACACCAAGGCGTCTGTACTCACAGCAGCCGGCGCCGGTCTGACGCTTGGCGGTGTGATCGCGTTCTGGCAAAGTAGGCGACACCGCCGGAAGAACGCAGCAGAACACCCCGGATCTGAACCCGGGCGCTCTGGAGGGCAAAACACATCACCTCCTTCCGATTGACGAGATCGACCTCGTAAAGCTCAATCATCACCCCCTCGCGCGTATTATCGTCGCGGACAGCAGCGATCGCCTGGCCGCACGGCGAAGGTTCGACTGGGATCGAGGTTTCCGATACCCCCTGCGGTTATTTGATCGTCCTGGCCTGCACGCTGGCGATGATCGCCGGAATCACCTGGGGCGGTGGCCGCCTAAACAACAGCGAGCCCAGGAGAAGCCCACGGGCCTATGAACCGTCGGCACAAGCCTGACGCCGCGCCCTTGATGTCCTGGTACGGGAATCCGCAATCAGAAGTGAGGCGCCCCAGGCGATCCGGGCGCTGACGGCTGCCTTTCCTCGACGGGTTATGCGAGAAGCAGGTGTGGACCTGGCAGGCTACCGTGGCTTCAGTGAATGCCCCCAATGCCCTAACCGACGACCAGCGGCAGCCGCTGCGGATCGAGATCGTCGTTGTGTTGATGGTGACGTTCGCTCTGAGCGCCTATACCGCGATCCTGGATCTGATCGAGGCGGTGCTGCTCGGCCTGGCGGGGCAGACGGTAGTGCTCAACCCGCGCCGCTCCTCGTTCGACCTCATCGATCTCGGCCTTAATCTGGCGACCGTGTTCCAATTGGTCGCTTGGGGCTTTCTCGCCATATACCTGTTGTGGCGCAGTGGTTTTGGTCCGGCAGCAATCGGGTTGGGCCGACCGCGGTACCGGCTCGACCTTCTCGGTGGCATCGGGCTCGCGGCCCTTATCGGGCTGCCCGGCCTGGCGCTGTATGTTACCGCCCGCGCATTGGGTCTCAGCGCATCGGTAGTGCCCTCGGAACTGAACGACACGTGGTGGCGCATCCCCGTCCTCATTTTGGTGTCGTTCGCCAACGCCTGGGCCGAAGAGATCATCGTGGTGGGTTTTCTGCTCACCCGGCTCCACCAACTGCGGGTCCGCCCGGCCACCGCGCTGGTGCTGTCAAGCCTCTTACGCGGCACATACCACCTGTATCAAGGCTTCAGCGCCGGGCTGGGCAACGTCGTGATGGGTCTGGTGTTCGGCTACGCGTGGCGGCGCACCGGTCGGCTGTGGCCACTGATCATCGCCCACGGGGTGATCAACACGGTGGCCTACGTCGGCTATGCCCTGGTCGCGGATCGGCTGAATTGGCTGTACTAAGTTCACCTGCGACACCCTCCTGGGCCCCTAGCCCAGAACGACTACCGGCAGCGTGGGCCTCGGGCCCCCGGCCCAGGGCAGGCAATCACCAACGCCAGGGTGAAACCCCACGGCACCATCACCGCCGGCAGTGATGGAGTGCACCGGCGATGCCTCCACCGTCACGCTACCGCAACCTAGACGGGCCGAGGTCGCCATCAATACCGATCCGAGCCGCCGACCCATTGCCTACGTAACCGTTGTTGCTCAACAACATTGGCGTCCTGATGCGGACACGAGCTCGAAAGACCGCGTCGGCTCAGAGGCCTGCAGGAAGGCCTGGCATGGTCGTGATCTCCCGCTGCTGGGTCGCCCGGGTCGATCGGGCCAGCGCGACCGCTGCTGCTCATGACGTCGAATCGCGCGGTCAGGCGGCACTAGACATCGCACCGTCGAGCCGCGGGCTCTAGCACGCGAAGGATCCGGCACACCCGCTTGAGGTCGAGCGGTCGATGGGCTCTGACACCGCTCTGATGTCTGCGCCAACGTCGCGCCAAGGTGAACCCAAGGCTTCAAGCCCTGTGGCACAATGGATTCGACCAGAATGGCTTAAGGGAGTCCAGTGTCGTTGGTGCGTGTGCGGGCTGTCGCGGTTGTGGGCGCGACCGCGGTGCTGATGACGTCCAGCTGTTCGTGCCAGACCGGCAACTCCATTCCTGAAGGCGTTCCGCCGCCCGCGGGAGCCCCGGTGCCCTACATTGACTATCCTGCCCGCGGCCGACCCGCCGACCAGTTGCGCGTCTGGGCTGCACAACGGGCTCCAGCGCTGAACATACCGGCCACCGCGCTAGAGGCATATGCCTATGCGGCCAGAGTCGCCCACGTCGAGAACCCCGACTGCCAGCTGGCCTGGACGACGCTGGCGGGGATCGGCATGGTCGAGAGCCGCAACGGCACCTTTCGCGGCGCCACCATCGCCCCGAACGGGGATGTCACTCCGCCGATTCGTGGTGTACGCCTTGATGGCTCAAACGGCAATATGCGCATTACCGACAGCGGCGGCGGCTCGCCCGACGGTGAGCCCGGATTCGCCCAGGCAATGGGTCCGATGCAATTCATCCCGGAGACCTGGCGGCTCTATGGGGTCGACGCCAACAATGACGGCATTGTCAGTCCCGACAACGTCGACGACGCTGCGCTGTCGGCTGCCGGCTACCTATGCAACCGCGGCGGCGACCTGGCGACCCCAAAGGGGTGGATGACAGCGCTGTGGGCTTACAACCAGTCCGATCCGTACGCCCGCAGCGTGCGCGACTGGGCTACCGCCTATGCCGCCGGCGACTCTCAATAGCAGCCCGAGGTCGCCGGATCCACGGGCGCGCGCATTCTGGACGCAGATGTGTGGCGGCGACGGGTCGCGCATAGGATCGAGCTGCCATTTGATGAGGCTTCGTAAGGCCCGATCCGATCGACTCGACCGCCAGTCTGACCACTCTGCTGGTGTTTCCTTGTTATGCCGAAACCGAAAGTGACTAACAAGATGGAGAAGCAAATCATCTGGCGCGGCCTGTTGGCTGGCGCCGCCGCAGGCGTGCTGGCTTTCGGGTTCGCGCGGATATTCGCTGCGCCCCAGACTGCGCGCGCAATCGAGTACGAAAATGGCGTGCGGGCCGCCCGGGAGGCCATGGATTCGCCGGGGGTACACGCCGGCCACGGAGAGAACGTCGACCTGTTCACCCGCACAGTGCAGATGAACATCGGCATGGGACTCGGCATACTCGCGTTCAGCGTCGCCATCGGCGCCTTGTTCGCGGTGGTGTTCGCCGTAGCCTATGGTCGCGTCGGCGATGTGTCGGTACGACTGCTGTCGCTCTACATCGCGGGCGGCATGCTGTTGAGCTTGTACGTCATACCTAACCTAAAATATCCCGCCAACCCGCCAGCGTTGAGTCTCGACCAGACCGTCCGTGAGCGCACACTGCTGTACGTGTTGATGGTGGTGCTGTCGGCAGCGCTCCTGATCGGCGCGGTGGTACTGGCTCGCCGATGGGTGGCCACGTTGGGGGCCTTCAACGGATGGTTGGCCGCCGCTGGCGCCTACGCAGCGACGATGGCACTCGTAATGCTCGTGCTGCCAACCATCAACGAAACACCGGCCCCGCTGCGCGACGCTGCAGGCGCCATCGTCTATGAGGGCTTTCCCGCCGATGTCCTCTACTACTTCCGGCTCTACGCGCTCGGCACCCAGGTTGTCATTTATACGACAATCGGCCTGGTGTTCGGTGCGGTTGCGTCGCGGCTGGTCGGGGAGCGCCGAAAGACGAGTCACATACTGTAACGCCCAATCCGGCCTCGGTGGCGGCGGTACAGAAGCAATAAGGCCGATCGTGATGACTTCTGCGGTGCCTCTCGCTGAATGCCGTCCACGGGCAGACGAACGGAAGCGTCGGCCGAGGGCAAGCAGGCCGCAACCACTGCGGCCTGCAGCTCGATCCGCCTGAGCCGGTTTGAGCGGGCATGCAGGCCGTCCCGCGACCGCATTAATAAGCCAGATCAGGTGGGTAGTAAAGCGTTCGTCGCTGCCGCGGGATTGTGCCGAGCGGCTCGGTCGGCGTGGGCCATTCCACAGTCATCGGTTCGCTGCGCGCCGAACCGTGGTGGGGGCCCGCCTGGCGCTGACTACTCGCCGAGGGCATTTTTGATCGCAGCGCCCAGGTCTGCGTAAGTCTTGATCTCCAGCTGCTTTCCGTTGACGAAGAATGTGGGCGTGCCCTGCACGCCGAGGGCGGTGCCGTCGGCGACATCCTCTTCAATTCGATCAAGTGTGGGCGGGGCGTAGTACGCCTCGTCCCACGCGGCTACATCGAGACCCAGCTCGGTGGCGTATCCGCGGAACACCTCGTCTGCCGGTACCTGCTTTTCGCCCCACTGATCCTGCGTCTCGAACATCTTCTTGTACATCGGTTCGAACTGGCCTTGCTGAGCCGCTGCTTCGACCGCACGCGCCGCCCGTTCTCCGTTGAAGTGACCGGGCATCGGGAAATAGCGGGCGACGAAGGTGACTTGCTGGCCGTACTGGGCGCGCAGCTGCTCCACGGCGGGGAACGCCGCGCGGCAACCTTCGCACTCGAAATCGAGAAATTCGACAAAAGTCACATCGCTATCGGGCGCGGAACTGAGTCGGTGACTGTTCTCGCGGACTACCTGGGCTTCGCCGTTAGCCTGTGTTCCGCGATCCTGCGGTTCCACCATCTTGGCTCGAAAAGTACACACCGGCGCCGATCGCGATAGTGATGACTACAAAGAAAGTCAGCAGAATTCTAGTCATTGGATTCATGCCGGCAGTTCCTTTCGCTCCGTAGAGTCCTGTAACTGAGCAATCTACGGTGTATCTCCGTAAGGTTTTTACCACGACGGCTCTCCCCCACGCCCAACCGTCCCGCACTTTGTCGCCCAGTCCTCTTCCAAAGGTTCCGCGGCGCCGCGGCCCGGCATGCCTAGCGAGACGCGCATATATCAATTAATTTGGCCAAGGAAAGTTCGGAGCGGTGTCCCTGGCCACGGTGGTGTACGTCCACGAACCCGCCGAATCTTGTTATGCGCCAATTGATTCGAGCCACTCCGACCCGATTGCTGCCGGGCTTGACGTCGGCGGCAGTCAAAAACGACTGCGGCGTAACGCGTCGACATCGGTGCTGTTTCCGCACCCGTCGATGCCTGCTGCACTGTTTCCATCTCCGCGGCGCGCACCGCTATTACTGACACAAGTACAACCCGTTTTTCAGTAGGTAGTCGGAGACTGAGGGTTGTGCTGCCAGGATTGAGACTGTGACCGGTCCCCCGCCAGTTCCCGACAACCATCCATCATCTCAATCGCTGCCCGGGCTCGGAGCGCGCACCGCCGCGGTCCTTGTGTTCACCTCTTCGGCGGCGGTGCTGGTGGTGGAGATCACCGCGCTGCGGTTGCTGGCGCCGTACCTCGGGCTGACTTTGGAAACAAGCACCCTGGTCATCGGAATCGCCTTGGCCGCAATTGCCCTTGGCTCCTGGGCGGGCGGCCGCCTTGCCGACCGCGATGATCCGCGTCGCTGGTTGGGGTTATCGCTGGGGATATCGGGCGTGGTCGTGGCGTTCACGCCTTCCGCAGTCCGCACGGCGGCCGAGTGGGCGCCGGCGACGCTGTTGATAGTTGCGGCGCTCACGATTTTGGTACCCGGAGCGTTGCTGTCGGCGGTGACACCGATGGTGACCAAGATGCGCCTGATCACGCTCGCCCAGACGGGCACCGTTGTCGGTCAGCTGTCTGGCGTAGGCACCGTCGGTGCCATCGCCGGCACTGTGCTTACCGGATTTGTCTTCGTGTCGCGGGTGCCAGTCAGCATGATACTCATCGGCCTTGGATCGATGTTGGTGCTCGGCGGCATCGTTGTGGAGTGGCGCATGCGCCGGCGGAACACCGTCAGCGCCGCCGTACTTACGCTCCTAACCGTTGGCGCGGGTCTGGCTGGCTACGTTGCACCCGGCGGTTGCGACGTGGAAACCAAGTACCATTGCGCCCGCGTCATCGCCGACCCCGAGCGAGACAGCGGCCGCACCCTCATTCTCGATGGCGCGCGCCACTCGTACATAGACCTCCAAGATCCGGCCGTCCTGCAGTTCATTTACATGCGCGCCTTGGCGTCGGTCGTCGACGCATCCTTCCCGAACGAACAGACACTGGAGGCCTACCACCTTGGTGGGGGCGGCCTTACCTTCCCGCGATACCTCGCTGCTACTCGGCCAGGAACCCATAACGTGGTGTCCGAAATCGACGGCGGCGTGGTGCGCATAGACCGAGACAAACTCGGATCAGCTTCCGAGGCCGGGCTTGAGGTGCGCGTCGAGGACGGCAGACTGGGCCTTGCGCGGCTCGATGACGACAGCCGTGATCTGATCGTCGGCGACGCCTTTGGCGGGGTGAGCGTGCCTTGGCACCTGACGACTGTGGAAGCGCTGACAGACATACGTCGAGTCCTCAAAGAGGACGGTGTGTACATTGCGAATCTCATCGATTACGGAGAGCT
The DNA here is from genome assembly GCA_040752555.1 of Actinomycetota bacterium. Taxonomy (GTDB): domain Bacteria; phylum Actinomycetota; class Actinomycetes; order Mycobacteriales; family Mycobacteriaceae; genus Mycobacterium. The sequence continues at coordinate 157,909 of JBFMGT010000012.1, forward strand.
GGCGTTTGCACGTGCCGAAGTCGCAACACTCACAAAGGTTTTCAAGTACGTCATAGTCACCGCCGAGGCCGGCGACGTCGGCGTCGATTCCGCGACGACACCCGATGGCGGCAACCTGGTCGTGCTCGCCTCTGATCGACCGGTTGACCGTGCCGCCCTTCAGAGGGTTCTCAATACTCGCAACACCGGGTGGACGACCGCTACCGGCAACGACCTCAGATTGTGGATCCGCGACGCCCAAGTGCTGACCGACGACTACGCTCCCGTTGATCAACTTCTCGATCCCTACCGTCAACAGAGCGGGGAGTAAATTGTCGAGGTCGGCCTCATCGCCGACCCGTCGCCAGCTTTGCAGCGTTCCCGGTCAGATTCCGTCGCGTGTACGGCCAGCAGGCAGCGAATTTGTCGTCTGCCCGATGCTGGAAGCCCGCTCTCTGATGCTCAGGTCCGAGTCGCACCCGGTGAGAATCAGCGGGATCGCGTCGCATGTCGCGTGACTCATCGAATACTGATCAGGGGCGCAACGCGCTGCCACCCATCCATTCGTCCCAGGGCACAGACCAATCTCCGTTCTGCCACTGTTCCAGCGGTGCGCCGCCGGTATTTCGGATCTCGACAACATCGCCTGGATTGGCGAAGTTGTAGTACCACTCGGCGTTCTCGGCGCTCAGATTCAAACAGCCTGCCGAAACGTTGGTGTTTCCCTGCGCCCACACGGTCGCTTCGCGCTCATGGAGGTAGATGCCGTCGGGGCTGATTCGCACCGCGTGCGGGACGCTGATCTTGTACCCCGATGCCGAATCGACGGGCAATCCGTAGGTTGACGAGTCCATCAAGACGGGATTCTGTTTCTCCATCACCGTATAAACGCCAGGTTGCGTCCAGAACGCGATTGTCTTGCCCCCGACAGTCTGCGTCCCTCCCCGGCCCATCGATGTCGGCATCGTACGGATCAAATTGCCGTTCTCGTAAACACTGACCTGTTTGGTCGTGTCATCGGCGATCGCGACACGAGACGGCCCAATCCGGAAACTGACCTGCCTGTCCTGTTCTCCGAATAGTCCACTACCCAGATCAGTACCGTAGAGATCGGCTTTGACCGTGACCTCAGTGCCGGAAGGAAAATACTCACGGGGCCGCCAGTGCGCCTTGCGATCGTTGATCCACATCCAGGAGCCCGCCAACTGCGGCGTCGTTATCACCTGGAGGCGAGATTCGGCCGCAGCCCGGTCAGGGATATCCGCGTCGAAGGTTGCCACGATCACGGTTCCGACACCGTACACACCACCCTCCGACAGCGACGCTCCGTTGGTCATGCCCAGCCGAACTCCGACCTGGGATTGCGGTGCGACAGTAGAGAACTCCGAAACCGTCGTGACGGTGCTGGCGTCAGCGCCCCGGCCGGTCGCGCTGAGCGTATAGGACCGTCCGTATCCGAGTGGCTCGGCGGGCTCCCAGGCACGTCCGCCCTCCACCAAGCGACCCGCGACGACCCGGCCCTGTTCGTTCTGCATCCGCACATCAGTCAGGGTGCCAACTGTCGCGGTCACCTTCACTGCGCCGACGGGGACCACATCGCTGGCGCCTGTGCGGGGAAGAATCTCGATTACGGGAGGCTCGGGCGCGGCCTGCGGCGTCTGCTCAACCTCCAGGGCACCGGGCGCAACCACCGTATTCGTCAACCGAGACTTGAGAGCACTTGTCTGCGATGCCGTCACGAGCACCGCGACAGCCGAGATCACACTCAGCGCAACTACCTTTCGGCGTCCAGCCAACACTTTCATCACAACTATCCGTCGGGTCCCACTCCTGCTATTACGTATCCACATAGTAATTGGTGGCGCGACCAGGTGCCGATTCGGCGCGGCGAGCTAGTAAAAAGGCCGCCGCGAGCTGAGCGCCGGCTTACGTTGTACATCGATGCCATCGCGATCGGAGCGACTCGACGGGCCTTCCGCAGGTGGGCGGGTGCACCACCTGCCGTCGCCGATGCAGATACAGCATGGGAGGCATCGCTGCAAAAGCCAGGCTTCCTACTCTATCGGCTCGCCGCCGCCGTCCAAAGCTTGACGGGAGCGTTGGAGGGCGCTTCGCCAGCTCGACTCGAAATACACTGTGGCGGAATCCCCGACAGAATTCCGCCACAGCGGTTCGTCGGGATCCGTCCCGCCTCTCCTGACGGCCTCCACAATCTACTATGCACCTCAGTAGGACGCATATAAATTCCGAAGGAGGCGGCTATCAGCCTCCGAACAGAAGGTAGAGACCGGTGAACGTGTAGCCGACCATCGTCAGCATCATCGCCACTTGACCGGTGATCTGATGCTGTTGCGGCAGCAACCCCAGAGCGCGATCGTGCGCGGAGACGACCGCCACCATGTGCCCCACAACCACGCACGCGACCTTGATCGTCCAGAGCACTGACGGGTGTTGAGACAGGATGTAACTGACATCATTCGGTGCCAATCCGAACAATTGCCAACCCAGGCCAAACGGGTCAGCCAAGCGCACGACAGTTTCCTGTCCGCGTTCGACGAGGTAAGACAAGTAGTGGGCGAAAATGTAACCGACAACGATGGGAACCAACGAATGCGCCAACTGGCCGGGAAGTTCTTGGCGCTTCTGGGGACTGATGCCGCCGGTTGATCGTGCAGCACCCCAGAAGGTCACACCAACAACGGCGACGAAGAGGATCAATACCGTTGTCCGCAGCACTGTCGCACCGCCGGCCTCGCCGAAGAGCGGAACCCCCGTAGCGGTGCGATCAACGAAGTTTCGGAATGCCGGAGCTTGGGAGAAACTGTCGAACGCGGTAGAGCCCAGCAGCACCGCCAGAACTGCGACGGTTCCGGGACGCACTGGCAACGTCGGCAGATGATCGAGGGGATTGACGAGTTCCACTCGTCCCGATGCCGGCGAACGCCGAAAGGGTGATAGCCGCGAGACCGCCATGCTGTAGACCTCGAACGGGTCTGCCCGTGCGAACCACCGAGCACCAAAGACCCAAGCACCGACCCCCATCGCCCCCGCGTAGATCAGTAGCCATGTTTTGATGGCAGTCAGGGAACTTGGGTCAGGGCTTGCCAATTCAAGCCAGACAAAGGCGAAAAGCCCCAAGGCGGCAGGCCAGTAACCCCATCGTTGCGGATAGGAGCGGCCCGAGGCATCGGCTCCCTTCCGTCGAGCGAGACCGCAAATGCGGTAGATAGTGCGCAGCGGCGACAGCAGGCGCCAGACCGGACCCACGCAGACTGAGACGGCAACCAGCCCGACCCAGAGTAGGACGTAGAACGCCCCGGGCAGAGCGTTGTCGCTTCCGTCGGGGCCCCATATGGCGGCCGTCAGAACCCAAAGCGCGAACAACAGTGCCATCAGCGCGAGGATCCAGCGTGACGTCGGAGAGTCGACTGCACGGGTGACCCAGGCAGGTAGTTCGCGGCCCGGCTTCGCCGGGTCGAAGCGCGGGCGCTTCCACGCGAGAGCAACGATCGCGAAAGTCGCAGTCAGCGCCCATGCCGCACCGATGAGGGCGAACGACAGCGGTACAGGAAGGTCAGTGGAACCGCCTACGCCGTGCGCGAGGATGTCGACTCGCGGGGTCACGGCCGAACTTGGATGGTGACGACAGTGCGGTTGAGGTCGTGGAGCTCGACATCGACTTGGCCGGGCACGTCCACGGTGAACTCGAAGGTCTGATCTGGACGCGGTTCAATGTTGAACGTGTGCTCAGGTACTGAGTGAACGTGCAGTTGGTCGGCGACGTCGCTGGTCACCTTCAGCACAATCGGCTTTCCGACGGTGGCCCGCGCTTGGCCGTTCGTCGGCGTGACCGTGCCCCCGGCGATCGAGACCTCGACAACGGTGCCGTCAGCAGCCGGTGGCACCTGTTCGGTACGAGGCGGCTGCGTGGAGATCGTCGTGGCTGCCGTCGACGCCGCCTGGCTGGTCGACGACGTCGAATCCGTCGTCGTGGATCCGCAACCCACTAGGCCAGACAACGTCGCTGCAGCGGCGATGACGACGCCACACCGGGCGCTCCGAGCGCTCACGGGTTCTCGTTCCTCTCGACGGCGGGACTCTGCGTGGGACCTGCGTCGCCTCCAGACTCACGACGTCGGTTGCGACGAGCAATGTAGAAAACGACACCGACGATGACTAGCGCGGGCGCGAAAGCTGGAAGCGACATCCACAGCCCAACGTCAGTAGCGAGGTAGGAGATACTCGGCAGATCGGCATCGCGACCCGCTTCACTCACCGGGACGTCGATCCACACGGTTCGGCACCGAACATCATGACCATCAGCGACACCCCCATCGACGCCAGCCCATCCGACAGCACGCGCGTGATCCGCAGCCGCGATTCTCCGGCACTTACGCACTGTCTCCGTAATTCGTGTGAATGAACATACCGGAACCGCCGGTACCGAGTTTTCTCAGGTGAGTCGTACACCTCGCCGGGCATCGATAGGTGCCAGCCCGAACATCTCATGGAAGACGCGGTTGGCGTGTGCACTGTCGCTGAACCCGGCAGCATGCGCAGCGTCGGTGATGGTTCCGCCATCCCGCACCACCTCCATCGCGCGGATGAGGCGGCACCACCGCACGTAAGCCGGGAACGACATTCCAACCTCGTGCGCGAAAAGCCGCCCAAGACGGTCAGCAGAGAGGTGCACTGTGCGTGCGACATCAGAGAGCTTCACCGGACCTTCGATGATTCCGGGCAGCAAGTCCACGGCAGCCTCCACACCCGGATGCAAGGCACATCGAGGTTGGCCCTCGGCTCCGACCAGGTAAGCGATGACCTCGTTTGCCGCGAACGAAAGATGCCGCTGCTTAACAACATCGACATTGACGAGCCTCTTTCCGAGCCGCACCCAATCTCGGACATCGTTGCGAGTCGTGTTGCGAAAAAGGGCCGTGACTGCACTACCGATGACACTTGTGGGCTCCAGGTACAGCATCATTCCCTGACAGGCCTGAGCCTCGATAGAATGCTCCGCACCTGCGGGGATGATCGCGGCGGGCGCCGACAGGCCCCGCCCATCGGCGTCGACGAGGAAGGCAGCGCCATCGTCGATGGTCACAATCTGCAAGGCGGCGTGCCCGTGCGCGTGTGCAGAACCGAGCTGTCCACGGAAGACGAGCTTTCCCGGCTCGATCAGCGCTTCGCCCAACCACGTCACGTCACGAGTATGCCGAGTGTCGTTATTAACCGCGGGCAAGTTTCACGTGCCGACCCGATCCGACCGGGTTACCGCACGACCTCCTCTGAAAGAGGCTGTGTCGCCGCTATCGGTCTCCTTACCGAACTTGCATGCGCCCCTTGCACGAAAGGGTTCAGCCAGCTGTGCGAGGTACCGCGTCGGGTAGTGAGGTTTGGCGGCCATGCCGAGGTCGTCCGAACTAAACCGGCGTTGGGAGTCGAAGGAGAATGTCCGGAGGGCGTGATCCAATCCCAGGGTGAAAAGTCCGAAGTTGACGTCACCAATCCCAGCCCACTTGAGATGGTGGAAGCGGTGACCTTCGTTGAGCGCGAGTACTTTACGTAGCGGTCCGACGCGGTAGTCGGCATTGGAGTGCTGCAACAGCAATTGAACGGCGATAGCCACCGTCAGAACCTCCGCGATCGCTTTCGGAAGGCCCAGGATGAGCAGCGGCAAAATGCCGGCTGCGAGTTCCAGCGCCCCGTGCAGTGGATGCTTCATTAGACCGTTGAAGCCGTAGAAGCGTTTCACGCTGTGGTGGACTGCGTGAAAACGCCACAGCCACCCCACCCTGTGACTGGCCACATGTACCGCCGTCACACCGACATCGGTCACCACGATTGCGATAAGAACCTGAAGCACGAACGACAGCGAGGAGGGCCACCACGAGCTAAAGGGATTGAGCATCGCCAGCAAAGGCACGACGAGAACTGTCAATAGCAGCGAGGTTTCATTGATGAACGCGTGGGCGAAGTCACGGCCTCCGTCGCCGATCGGTTCGTTCCACTCTGCGCTATAGGGCAACGTCCGCTCCGCAGCGAAGGATAAGCCGACCGCGATCAGTATGAGGGCCGCCATCCAGACCTCCGCCCACGGCGCGTGCGCCAGAGCAATCGCCGCACCGTTGACACCGAACAACATCACCGGCACATAGCCGTACCGGACGAACGAAGTAACCATGCCCCCAGCGTGGGACATAGTCCGGGTCTGGCACTTGAACAGATCCGGCGACTTCACGAGGCGGGACACGTGACGTCCGGTTGCCCCCCCACTGCATTGCTTTCGTGTCCGTGTACATTTCGCCCGCGTGACAATCCAGACGTGGTCACGCCGACCCCGGTGGCTACGGCCAACTGGAGGCGAGTTCTAGAACCAACGGTCGCACAAGAAGCAAGAGCGCCGGCGGGCGAATTGACACTGAGAGCAGCGTCCTCTTTACCGTTGTCGGGCCGGTGCCAAGGATAGCGTCGCCCGACGGATGAGCTTCACATGCTTCGACGTTGACGCGTGTCCCACAGCCGCTCGAGGCGAGGTGTCTTGCCACCATGGACCCGCCACACACCCGGCGTACCGCTCATGGCTTCTGTGCAGATATCGCGCAGCGTTGCAGCCACCGCCTCTACCAACGCGGCCCGCGTCGCCTCGCCCGGAAAACAGGAACATGTGAATCTTGGCGGCCTTCAGCACAGCCAATTCGCTCGGAGTCTTCAAAATCGTTGTATCACGGCCGATTGCGACCCACTGCCTACGACCGACATCTCGCAGCCACAGCATCGTCAGTGCCCTGGGCCGCCGCGCGTGAACCGTACAACTCTGGTGGAGTGTGGACTTTGTACCCAAACGCCTCGATGGAGCGGCGCAGGGTCTTACCGGCGAGATTCTCGTCGAGGTAAAACTCAGGCGGCGCGGCCCAGGAGGACGCGTGCGGCGGTTCGGACTTCTTCGCGGGAGATTGCGAACTCATCAGCAACCACCTCCCCCGGCTCCCCCGCCCTCAGCATCGCCGCGACGTCCGCCACACGCGGGCCCGCAGTACCAAAGCGCGGCTGGCCGAACCCATAGCGGGGATCGACGACCACCTTCGCGGGTGCCCATTGCCTCAGTTCAAGCTGATATGGGACATCTCCACCGTCCCAGGAGATGTACTGGATGTAGTCCTGGACAATCTCGCGGATCACATTCTGGCCTGAACGCGCCTCGATGAGGCCAGCGCCTGCCCTCGACTTGGAAAAATCCCAAAGGACGTCGATACCGTCTGTTGCAAGATTGGGAGCGGTGAGGACGTACTCCCTGCCGAACTCTTTCTGCAGCGCGTCAAGCGCCGGCCGAATCCGCCGAATGTGCACTCCGGCATCACGCAGCGCCTCTAGGACGTAAGCCTCGGTGAGCGCAACGAACGACACGTTCGCTTTCCGGGCCGGTGCTGCGACCACGTGAATCAGCGCGTCACCACGCTCGTAACCCTTTGCCCAACGGTGAAAAGTTTGTCGCTTGACCGCCAGGAAACGCGCTGCGTCAGCCATGTTGAGGATGCCCAGAGTGAACCGATCATCGTCATGAGTGGCGTTGCTCTTCATCATCCCCCTTCCAATGCTTTCCGGCCTTGAATCTAGCCCCGATTGCCGACAACTTACCCAAACGTAACCCCCAAGAACTTCAACTGCGTGCCGCACCGTCACGTTGGTCAGACGCCCAGCGGTTGCAACCAAGACGGCGTCGTTCAGGCGCGCGGCGTAGCGAGCGGAAACGATCTCGCCTCCAGATAAGTCGGTTCCGCCTCAGCATCGCAGCAGTCGCTTGTTTGAGCGCGACCTCGCAACATGGGGCCGGTGTGGCCACCAGGCCGCGGGTTCAGACCCCCGACCCGGTCGTCGGGGTGTAGCCGATTGCACGGCTACACCCGTGTTGGGTGATCCTCCGAGGTCAGCTGAACGCCTTTCGCCCGGAGGTGGCGGGCCCAGGTCTGGGTGGCCATTTGGGTTGCGTCCCAGGGTGATCCCAGCGGCGGGGTGTAGGACAGGTCCAGTTCCGAGAAGCCCTCGACGCTCATCTGGTGAAACAGTGCGGTGGCGTAGGTGTCGACCCGTTTGGAGACTTCGGCGCTGCGGTGTCCGACGAGCTGGGCACCCAGCAGTCGGCCGGTGTGTTCGTCGCCGGTGATCCGAATGTGAATCGGGGTCGCGCCCGGGTAGTACGCCTTGTGGTCATCCGGGGTGGCCGCACTAGTGACCGGTGTCCACCCGCGGTCGGCGGCGAGCACTTCATGGTCGCGCAGGCCGGTGCGGGCGGCCACCAGGTCGAAGACCTTGACCACCTGGGTGCCGAGGCTGCCGGCGAAGCGAGCTGACCCGCCGAGCGCGTTCTCCCCGGCGACGCGGCCCTGCTTGTGGGCAGTGGTGCCCAGCGGCAGCCAGTCACGCCGAGGAGGCGGTGGTGGGTGTGCACGCAATCCCCGGCGGCGAACACATCCGACAGGGTGGTGCGCATCGCCTCATCCACGGCGATCGCGCCCTTGATCCCGAGTTCGGCGCCGGCATCGGCGGCCAGCTCCACATCAGCCTTCACGCCGACCACGACGAGCACGAAATCAACTGTCTGCTGCAGGGTTTCGCCGCCACGGTGGGCAGTCACTGTGAGGGCGCCGTTGGCGGTGCGGGTGACGGCGGAGACGGTGGTGTGGGTGAGGACCTGAACGCCGTGGCGTTCCAGTTCGTCATGGACCAGGGCGCCCAGCTCGGGATCGACGGTCGGCAGCACTTCGGGTAGCGCCTCGATCTGGGTGACGGCGATACCGCGGGTGGTGAGTCCTTCGGCCATCTCCAGACCGATGTAGCCGGCGCCGATGATGACCGCGGTGGCCGGTTGGCGTTGCTCCAGGGACTCCATGACGGCGAAGGTGTCGCCCATCGAATGCAGCAGGTGCACGCCATCTTTGGGGCCGAGGGCGTCCGGTCCGGTCAAACCGGTGATCGGTGGGCGGGCACTGACGGCGCCGGTGCCCACGATCAGGGCGTCATAGGACAGTTCAGTGGGCGCCCCGGTGGGGTCGAGGACGTCGAGGGTGTGCTCGCCGACGTTGATTCTGGTGGCGCGGGTGTCGGTGAGGACCCGCATGCCGGTGGCGGCCAGATCATCAGCGGTGCGGTGGGCCAGGTTGGTCCAGTGCGTGACCTCCCCGGAGACGTAGTAGGGGATGCCGCAGATGGAAAAATTGGGGTAGGCGTCGGCGACGACGACGGTGACCTCGGTGCTGGGGTCGAGTTCACAGATGCGCAGAGCGGCGCTTATTCCGGCGTCGCTGCCGCCGATGGCGACGATATGGCGTGCGGGCATGACGAAGTCTCCTCGGTGTATCGAGTGGGAAGGGTTGTGCTGCTGCGCTGCAGCGTGAGAGCGGGGTTGGTGTCAGGCGTCGGTGAGCGTGGTGTGCAGGCGTTGCACGCGGACGGCGATGTCGTCGCGGACCAGGCGCATACGTTCGAGGCCGTCGATACCGCGTTCGGAGGGTTCGTCGGTGTCCCAGTTCTCCACCCGGGTGCCCGGCAGCGGATCGAGTTGGGCTTCCCGACCGAGCGTGACCACCAGGTCGACGTCGCGGGCCAGCTCGTAGTCCACCGGCTTGGGCTGCTCACCGCTGATGTCGACGCCCACCTCCCACAGTGCGTGCGCGGACAGATCGTTGACCGCGGAGCCGGGTTTCGTGCCAGCCGAATGCACGGCCACCGTGTCACCGGCGATCTGGCGCATGAGCCCGGCGGCCATCTGCGATTTGCCGCCGTTCTTGACGCACACGAACAGCACCGACGGTGTCGACGAGGCGGTCATCAGGTCCTCTGCCTACTTCTGGCGTGCGGTGACGTGGAGTTCCGCGAGCAGCCGGCGGACGCGTTCTTCGAGGTCGTCGCGAATGGGGCGGACCGCGTCGACGTCCTGACCTTCCGGGTCGGGCAGGTGCCAGTTCTCGTAGCGCTTGCCGGGGAAGATCGGGCAGGCGTCTCCGCAGCCCATGGTGATCACCACGTCGGCGGCTTGGACGATTTCATCGGTCCAGGGCTTGGGGAATTCGCCGGTGATGTCGATGCCGACCTCGGCCATGGCCGCGACCGCGGAGGGGTTGATGCGTTCGCCGGGTTCGGAGCCGCCCGACCACGCGACGGCGTCGTCGCCGGCGAGGTGGGTGAAGAAGCCCAAGGCCATCTGGGAGCGTCCGGCGTTGTGGGTGCACAGGAACAGCACCGTGGGCTTGCCGTCGCTGATCTTGCCTTCCACCCGGGCCAGGGCGTGCAGGCGTTGGCGGGCGAACCGTTCGGCGAGCAGCGGAAGGAAATTGGGGACCGACGCGCGGCCGGCGAACTGGTCGTAGGAGGTGTGCAGGAACCGTTCGATCGTCTCGACACCGAAACTGTCGCCGAAGTCGCGCTCCAACCGGGTAGCGGCAGTCTTAAGTGCGTGCTGCTGATCGATGGACAGGTCGCGGTGTGGGCGCAGGGCGGCGGGGCTATCAGACATTGACATGGTGTTACGACTCCTTTGTCGTGGACGGGTTGACTGCGACGGGCACGGTGCCCTGGTCTCGGAAGCGTCGGCGCAATGCCAGTGACACGTACACCAGCCCCACCAGAACCGGGACCTCGATCAGTGGGCCGACCACCCCGGCCAGGGCTTGTCCGGAGGTGGCGCCGTAGGTGGCGATCGCCACGGCGATGGCGAGTTCGAAGTTGTTGCCCGCCGCGGTGAACGCCAAGGTGGTGGTGCGTTGGTAACCGAGGCCGATCGCTGCGCCGAGCAGATAGCCGCCGCCCCACATGACCGCGAAGTACACCAGTAGGGGCAGCGCGATCCGCACCACGTCGAGCGGGCGGCTGGTGATCTGTTCGCCTTGCAGCGCAAAGAGAATGACGATGGTGAACAGCAGCCCGTAGAGCGCCCACGGCCCGATCCGCGGCAGGAATTGCGACTCGTACCAGTCGCGGCCCTTGGCCTTCTCGCCCACTCGCCGTGACAGGTAGCCGGCCAACAGTGGGATGCCCAGGAAGATCAGTACCGACTTTGCGATCTGCCACGGCGAGGTGTCGATGGTGGTCTGCTCCAGGCCGAGCCAGCCCGGTAGCACTGACAGGTAGAACCAGCCCAAAACCGCGAACATGATGACCTGGAATATCGAATTCAACGCCACCAGGACGGCGGCGGCTTCGCGGTCACCGCAGGCTAGGTCGTTCCAGATGATGACCATGGCGATGCAGCGGGCCAGGCCGACGATGATCAGCCCGGTCCGGTACTCGGGCAGGTCCGGCAGCATCAGCCAGGCGAGAGCGAACATCAATGCCGGCCCGAACACCCAGTTCAAGAACAGTGAGCTGAGCAGCAGCTTGCGGTCGCCGGTCACGGTGTCGAGGCGGTCGTAGCGCACCTTGGCCAGCACCGGATACATCATGATCAGCAGGCCGAGCGCGATCGGCAACGAAATGCCATCGATCTGCACGCCGTCCAGCGCCGCGTTCATGCCCGGCACCCACCGCCCCAGCAGCAGCCCGGCGGCCATCGCGACACCAATCCACACCGGCAGGAACCGGTCCAGGGTGGACAGCTTGCCCACCACCGGCGCTGAGGTACTCGCCACCGTGTCGGTCATGCCGTCGCCCCTGCCAGCGCTGCCGCGTCGAGATCCAGCAGCGCCGCGATCTCGCGCAGCGCCTCCGGGACTACGGCGTAGTACACCCACGACGCCCGACGCTCGGAGGTCAACAAACCGGCGGCGCGCAACACCTTGAGGTGATGCGACACCGTGGGTTGGGAGACGTCGATGCCGCCCGAGATGTCACAGACGCACGCCTCCCCACCGGAATGACTGGCGATCGCACTGAACAGCCGCAGCCGCACCGGATCGGCGAGCGCCTTCAACTTCTTGGCCATCTCGGCGGCTGCAGGTTTAGTGAGCGGCTCCCGCAGCAGCGGCGGCGTCACGCAGCAGGCGTCGGCCGCCCCGTCCTATTGTTTCGACATTCATCGATATTGACACTCATCGAATCACGGGCAAGTGAACTACAGATGAACACTGCCGCGACACCCCCGGCCGGCCCCGGCCGACACCGCCACCACCGCCGGTGATTGCCCAGCACCTACCTGACCGTTAGCCCAGTCGCGCCAGTAGAGCTGCGCAGCGGAGTAGGCACTGGCTGCTGCCGCCGCGTAACTCAGCCCGGTCCGCACACCGCTATCACTCATCCAGGGAGCCACCCATGTACACGCCTGCACACCTACCTGGTGTTGTCGGACTACTACCACCGGCCCACTCAGCTCAACGCCGCTCACACAGCGTTCGAGTTGATCTCCCTGGACGAGGCCAGGCCGCGCGTCGTCGGCGTGGCCACCATCGAGCCCTACTCCGAAATCGACGCCCGCCGCGACCTCCACGCCGTGTTCGCCGCCAGCCCCGTCCACGCACTCGCGTCGTAGAGAGACCTGACATGAAAACCGTGTTCGTGGCCACCGTCCGGACCCCAGTCGAGGGACGGCCGTCGCGCACACCGCCGACCAAGCCGCCAGGCTGGCATGCGAGCTGAGTATGGAGTCCGTGCAGAGCGTGCACGGCGACTTGGGCTACGACGACCCGATGTTGGTCGGGACGTACTTCGGAGTCGACGTGCTCCCGTTCGAGGTCGGCGGCCCCTCGCAAGTCACGCGCCGCTCCAGGCTGCTGGCGTCGTAACTCCACCACCCGCGTAGTGCCCTACTACCTGACCCGCGTCGCCGAGCTGCCCTACCCCCATGCGATGGGTGAGCGGCCCCTGCCGGACGGCACACGCTCCAACTGTCCCCTTGCCCTTGAGGCGGTGCTCCGCACGCGTGGTCAGCACCCCGGGCAGGACGGCTACCGCGAACTGTTCACCGACGACGCGATCTCCGGACGCCGCCAAGCCTGCGACGTCCACGCCGGAAACTGGACCGTGGTGCTGCCCGCAGTGACGGCCTTCCTCGAGCCTTTGCCGGCCATTGCCGGCACCGCCACCATCGCTCACGCCGCGCGGAACCATGCGCCGTTCGCCGATCTGGCCGCGGCGGACCGCCGACTGACGCTGGCGCTGCTGAGCTACAGCGACTCGCTGCGCGTCTACACCAACGGTCACGGCCAGCGCGAAACGATTGGCCAGCACCGCATCTGCTGGGCCCCGCACAGCCGGCGTCTGCGCGCTGCCCGTGTGGTTCGACGCCACAACGGTGCGCCCGCCGCGAGGCGCGGTGCTCCTGCAGCGCGGCTAAGGCGCCCTCTCTGCCGCTCCCCTGGCCCGTCCAGCTCGACGCTGCGACACCGCCCGCCGGGGCGACGAACCCGCCGTCCAAGGGTCTCTGGCGCGACACCAGCCACCGCCGCTCCGCCCGCGCCAGCATCACCACAGCCTGGGCTGATCACCAAGCAGCGCCGCCTGCACCGCGGCGGCGTCCCAGTCGTGCCGCACCGCATCGCGCAGCGCCACCGAGCGCTCACGTCGCACACCGCGACTGTCGAAGCGTCGCACCGCATGGCGGCCACCGCCGCGACGCATCCGCGTCATCCGCTCCATGTTGTCGCCCTGGGAGCCCGACACCACGTGTTGTTGAACGTCTTTCTCGGCCGCGATTTTCACGCACACCGGGTTGTGGCATTCGTGCAAACTGAGCACGCCCGCGGCCACGCTTCCGGCTGCGATCGCCAACGCGTAGCGGTGCGGGCGAACACAGAACCCCACACCGTCGCGCGTGAGATAGAAACGGCCGTAACCATCGGCACCGATCGCCCCGGTCCAGATGTTGCAATCCGAAGGCGTTGGACCACAAACGACGTGGCTGTAGAACCGGGCAATCTCAGCGGCGTACAACACCCGATCAACGATCAGCTGCCCCGCGCTTCTCATGGCCGCCGACCCTACGTCCGAGCACCGACACCGGGCCTGTGCGAAGCCGCCTGCGGCGTCCCGACTGACAGCGCCGCGGCGGCGTTCGAGGAGCTACCGCTGCGCTGTGCGATCTGAGGCACCGCCGACCAAAGTCCTGCGCCCCTGCAGCTCCCCCTGAGTCGCGACCCCCGTGCGCTCAACAGCGCCCTGTCCGTGCGCAGCTGCCGCAGCGCATCGTCGCGATGCGCGAGGGCCGGCGGATTCCCGGCGCCGAGGCCGCCAGAGTTCTGCTGCCCCGGCCACACGATGTTCGTCTCATCCACCGCGCCGCGCACCAGTCGTCCCCTGCATCAGGCCGAGGCCGCGTCGGGCTCGTCGGCCCGCGGGTAGGCGACACCTCCGGGATCGCCACCAACCTCGCCGCCACCGCCTAGTGCATGCGAACCGTTGCTGGGCGTGGACTTCTCGGCTTTCGGAGCGTACCGCAGCATGGTCCGAACAATTCCGATTCCGACGTCTGTCCGTGCGGCGATGGTCGTCAGCGTCTCACCACGGCCCTGCATCCGTGCGACCGCCGCGCCGGCCTTCGCCCGGTGTGTGGCCACGCGCTTGGCCGCTTCGGCGTCGACCTGCTCGCGCAGCTGCGCCAGGCGCTCCTTCTTCCAGACCTCGACTTCGGCGACCTTGCCGACCTCGTACAGAAAGTTCGTGGCGTCGTCGATGTTCGCCTTATCCCGCGCAGCACGCGCTTCGTTGGCGCGCCGGGTCGCTTCCACAGCCCGTCGCCGGGCTTCCAACTTGGACGTTCCTGGTGAGGTCATGACCGGGACACTAAAACCGGCCGGGCCGGACGTGCCACCACCACAGCCACATTCGCCGCCTACCAATTTTTTTCGTCGCCGCCCCTGCCGCACAACCGCACCTCGCTCACCCACCGTGCGCCCCATCCCCTCACCACCGCCGCACCGCCCACCCAGCTCGCCCCCTCACAGGCCCCTCCCGCGGCCCAACGACAGACCACACACCTCTTGCCTGCAGGCGGCATCTAACGGGTATGCAGAACGTCGTGGATAACGACTGATATCCACGATAATCTGACATGCTGGGTTGGTGCCTGGGTCCGTTGCACCGAAGCCCCCCGCAGTCGTCCTTCCCGGGTGGTTCGCCGACTTCCTCGCCGATCGCGCCATCCGCAAGCCCTCGCCCCACACCGCGAAGGCCTACCGCCAGGACTTCGAGGCAATTGCCGTGCTGATGGCAGGGTCCGGCGGCGCCGTCTCCGACCTCCAAATCCACGGATTAACGAAGGACAGAGTACGTTCAGCGTTCGCCGCCTACGCCGACACCCACTCGGCGGCGTCGATCCGACGCTGCTGGTCGACATGGAACACCCTGTGCACGTTCCTGTTCACCGCCGAGCTGCTCGACGCCAATCCCATGCCGCTCATCGGCCGCCCCAAAGTCCCGAAGTCCCTCCCCAAGAGCTACCCCGCCAGTGCCGTCACCGACTTGATCGCAGCGATCGACGCCGATCACGGTTCTACCCGTGCCAGCGACTGGCCCGAGCGTGACCGCGCCATCGTCTTCACCTCATTACTGGCCGGGCTCAGAGCCGAGGAGCTACTGAACGCCAACGTCGGTGACATTCGCCGCACCGACGATGGCGCCGTCCTGCACGTCCGAGGCAAGGGAAATAAGGACCGTCGACTCCCCATTGGCCCGGAGCTGCTCCACGTTCTCGACGACTACCTTCGGACGCGAGCCAACCGATTCCCCCAGACCCGCCGACGAGCATCCAGCACCAAGGGGCCCATTGGCTTCTCCCCGACCGCTCCCCTCTTCGTCGGTGCCGACGGGGAACGCATCACCCGCGGAACGCTGCAATACCGGATCCTGCGGGCTTTCAAGAAGGCCGGCATCAACGGTGAGCGAGCCGCCGGCGCACTGGTTCACGGCTTGCGCCACACCTTCGCCACCGAACTCGCCAACGCCAACGTCAGCGTCTACGCCCTGATGAAGCTCATGGGCCACGAATCCATGGTCACGTCACAACGCTACGTCGATGGCGCCGGCACCGAGACCCGCTCCGCCGCTGAAACCAACCCCCTCTACGGGCTCCTTCGGGACGAGAAGCCACGCCTGTGACATGCCTTTCGGCCGCCGACCCAGAACCGACTGCTAGATAATGAACCTATGCTCGAAACTGCATGTGCGCCAACGACTTTCAATTTTTTGTTTGCTGTTCGGTCTCAATGCATCTGGCGGATATCGCAATGCAGATGGCGGTCGACGGAACCGCAGCAATGTGTCAGTCGGGTTGGCGGTTCCACTCACCCCATCGGCGTGACCGACCGGATGATGCGCCTTGTCTCAATTCTAGAGAAATGAGACGCAGGAAACATCGCCCTCCCCGCCGTTAAAAGCCCAGGCCAGGTCGTCTCATATCTTGTCTCGAATTTCTTCCTGCCCACGAGTCACTCGCGGGCACTCAAGACCGCCGATCACAAGCGCCAACTTTGATGAGACGGACCCGAACAAACACATCTCGTTCGATCTGGCGGTTCTCCGCGTCGACCCGCCACGCTGATTGAGAACGGACATTTGCTGCGTTTCGCTCCTCTAAGCGATGATGACGAGTTGTCGTTGTTTGTTGTTTTTCACTCGTCAGTTTCTGTGTCGCGTTCCGCTGCTCTTCGCTTTCGTTCTCGTCAACCGGCACCTCGACGGGCCGCGTGTCGCGCCGCCAGAAGTTCAGCGTCGCCGTGATGCGCCGCCGGATGCGCCAGCGTGTTGACTAGCTGGCTTGGTCTGAACGCGGGAAGGGGTAGGAATCCCAAGCGTCCTCGAGAATGACGTTCGCGCCGCGTGCTTCCGCCCAGAGGCCACTAACAGAGAATGCGGTGCCGCTCGCGTAGGTGTGCAGGCGATCGAGAAGAAGCTGCTCGACGTCGGCACCGAACGTCACAAGCATCTCGACTTCCCGCGCGCTCAGCGCAGCAACCGGTATTTCGCCGAAACGGGAACTAATAATTGACGCCAAATGTTCCTCGACGAGGTACGCCGCCCCGGTGTAACTCGGCTCAGCTGAGATAATGACGCCGAGGAGCGGACGGTCGGTTGGTATGTGGCGAAATTCCGTTGCTTCAATCTCAAGTTGTTCCACACTGCGGGCCAGCTGCCCATGAGCTTTTCTGACCGATTTCTCCATATCGTCGTTCAGTACGACGTTGCCGGCGCGAGCTGGTAGGCCAAGCCGTTTGAGCTTGCACTCGACCAAGATGGTCAGTCTCGGCAGGACGACGAACCAGTCAACGCTCTTCCGATCGCGATTAGGGCCGTACACGATCTCTTGGTGAACGTCTGCACCGTCGATCAGACGGAGGTTCCGTCCGACGTAGTGCTCGAACAGCAGGCCGAGGTCTCGCGCGAAGGCGGGGCCGTACCGATTGAGTCCTGGGTAGTACAGCCCTCCCGGCGTGACCGTCCTCATGATGAGCCGCGGCGCGGGTGTCACCACGGTTCCGTCGCCCATGTCCACGAATGGCGTCCGCACCAGCGGGTTGTAGTCGTATCGAGCGACTCGTTTATCGCCGTGCGAGTTCTCCGCAAAGTCTGCTCTAAACTCGTCGCGAGTCGCGGTCAGCCTCGAGGCCGCCGCTTCGATCGCTGATCGTGGATAAAGCTGAAGAACGTCCTTAAAATTGTCTTGGTCCAGCCACCGCGAGTTGTAGACACCATTGTTCTGGTAGGCGCCGACCTGGAGGACGAATGTTGCGCCGATGGCCTCGCCGAGCGGCGCTCCCAGGAGTTCTTGCAAAGCAGATCTGGAAAGGACCTCGAGGTCAACATGATCGAGGCTCCCAATCAGCATCGCGTGAGACCTCGCGAGCTCTTGGTAGATCGACTCTTGCCAAGGAAACTGTTCGTATGTCACCGCTGTCATGACCGACAGTAGGAAGCCGCGGTCGCCTGGTTTTAGCGCAGGGAGGGCGTCGGACTCGAAAAAGCGGCGCATCAGGGCGGCGATTGAGATTTCGGATACAGATTGGCGATGCTCGTTGCCGTAAAGAATCGACTCACGTGCGGCGACTGCGAGACCCCAAGGGGGCAGAGCAACCTTCAAGCGGTTTGGGTACGGCGGCTCCCCCAACGACGCCGATACCTGCGCAATCGCGGGAACTAGCTGGCTCGGCCGAAATCGTCGGCATGCCTGCACAAACTCGGCGTAACTACGGCTCCACGTCGACACGCGCGCAGATTACGAGTGGCACCCGACAAGCTGCGAGACATTTGGCGTCCCCGTGACGACCTGCGCCTCGCGCAGACCAACGCTGATCCGTGGTCAGGTACAGGTGTCGGCCGTCTCCGAGCAGCGGTCGTCTGAGGACGGCGACATCACCTAATTCGGTATTACCGAAGTCACCGATGAAAAAGCCCAGTGCTCGACGAGCTAAACCCCGAAATGCGTCGCCGTGACCGGCCCCTTTCAAGACGGTCTTATGCCTGATCTCCCCGGCTCCGGGGGTCCGGAGGGGCAGGTGGGTGCGGTGACGCGCTGCGGGCAGTGTCATTGAGCTTGCGCTGATGCTCGGCCCGCGCGTGTGTATCGGCGTCACGCGCGACGAGTGCTCGACGAGCGGCCGCGAGTTCGATCGCTTCGAACTGGTCGTTGGCGAATTCGATTGCATCGTGTATCTGGCCGATCACCGCCGCGGCGTTGTCCTCGACACAGCGCAACCTGATGGAGGCATGCTCGCCCACGCTGCGCATCAGCGTCTCGCCAAATCCGAACTCCCGCAGCCGACCCTTCAGGTGCTCATTCCACCAAGTGGGGGCCGTCGGGCTGAACGGCATCTCGATCGTGACGTCACCGGGATGGTCTCTACTCGGCCTAATGTCCGGGCTCCGTTTGTGCTCGACGCGGCGCCACGACGAGACGACGTCAAGCCCCAATGCCTGGAGGAATTCCTCATCAGACTCCAGCGGCGGCAGATGACGGGCGAACAGCCCGCCTCGGGCGCGCGCCTCCTCGTCGCTGATCAGGGAGATCTGGTAGCCGGTCTGGAAACGATCAGCCTTTTTGACCAGCGGCGTCTGGTCGGTGAGCAGCCGTTCGATACGTCCACCATAGTGCTGCCGCCAGCGTCGTCCGGAGGCATCGGTGTAATCGACGGCGAAGGCGACTCGCTCCCACTCCCGTGTATGCAGCGTCATCTCGGTGAACCATCCCTCGTGAGTGGTCGACTGCAAGTAGGGAGTGAGCATGTCTGCGGTCGGCAGATACTCGTGTAGACGCCCGTCGGCTTCGACCGCTTCTGGTGTTCGCCGTTCCGCCGGGCCTGTGCCAGAAGCGCCGCTGGGGACGTCGGCATAGGGCACTTTGACGTCGAAAACGCATTGCTGACTGCGATTCTCGATGCGGAAAGTGGCCAAGCCGGGGAAGGCGCCGGGTATGTCGACTTTGTAGACCGCCAGTAATCGCGCCTGGGCCATCTCGTCATCCGCTCGGATATCGGCTGCCACGTGCCGATCGACCCGGGCGTGGGCACTGGCGACCGAAATGCTGAGCGCAGCAATCAAGAACGCTGTCGCGGCCGCAAATCCGCCAACCCAGGTGCCCCAGGCAGAGAACCAATCCGCGGTGACGTCTGCAGGTCTACTCGCCCACTTGAAGATCGTCAGGCCGACGAACGCGATTAGCAAGATTGCGCCAACAACGAGGGATCCTCGGAGCACCCGTTCCAATCTGCGTTCTTCAGCTAAACGTTTGTCGTGATGACCTTCGGCGTTCATCGAATCCCCTCGCAACGGCTGGTCGCCTCACGACCGTAGTTGCACCGGATCTTCGCGTGGTTTCGGCGCGCGGCAGGCAGGGTGTGGGATGTCCCCTTATGCCAAGGCTCCACCTCACCCTGCTCAGACTCCCCCAACCACGACCATCAACCCGTTCACGCTCGACCCAAGCGCGCAACAGCACCCCTCATCGCCGCCCTCGCAGCTGCCGTCCTCACCACCAGCTGCAACCCGCATCAAGAACGCTGCCGCAGGCGTTCGACGCCCGGTCCAGTCAAGTCGTCGGGGACCGCGGTGGCGCGACCGGTCATCGCAAACAACAGCGCCTGCCCGGATCCGGCGACGCGCTCGCCGCGGCCTACTGTCCATCCGATGTCGCTGGCTATCGGCCGAATCCCCCTGGCGTCCGCAGCAGCCTCACCCCAGTAGATCACCCGACGTCGTGTACAGGACCGGCACCTCGTGGGCAATACGGGTGATCATCGTTACGGCCAAGTGCCACAGGTACACTCACGTTCATTAGGACAACTTTTTGCTATGGAGCCGGAGCGTGAATTGCAACTCGATCGTGAGTGAAGCGCACTGCACTCCGCACCGTCCGACACGACGACACCGCACGCATATGCATGAGATGGGCGACCTCGGGGCGTGCACATGACGGCCGACTGGTCGATTCACCTCGTCGGTGTCGCCCCGTCGGGCTGCGGCGGCGGGGCGAGCGTATTCGGAGCCGCCGATCCGGCCGATGTCAGCAGGTCCGGTCTCAATGCATCTGGCGGTTCTCGCAGTCAACCTGGCAGTCGGCGATCTGGAGTAATTTTCCCACTCAATCTGGCGGCCACTACCGCCTTCCGCAGCCACCCCCCTTCCGCATCGTCCGCCCGCGGTTCCGGCGCAGCGATGACATCGAATATCAATGGGGATCAGGGCGCACGGGGCAACCTGCCGAGTCGTCTCTGACCACCGACGAAGGCGTTGCCCTCGTAGGCGATCGCGATCGCCGACGGATCGTCAATGCCCTGGCGCGACCTCGTCGAGTAGCTGACCCCACCTCTGGGTCGAGGAAGGGCAGATTGGTCACCGCGGCGGTGCACCCGTGTCGTCGTCGGACCGACCGGGGACCTGAATCGTGACCCGCACATCTACATCCAGCGGCGAGGAGTGCGAATCCTGTTGCCGCTCAAACCTGAAATGATCACGACGGACACCGCCTACGGATGCCTGAGTGAGGGCACGACCCGCCTCGCAGGCGTGTGCCGGATAAAACACCGGGTCATCGACGAGGGCGAACGTCGACGAATGCCGGCGACCGACAAGGTGCAATATCAGGGCACACCTCTCGTCTTGGGGAGCACTGACATCTTTAGCGAGCACGCCGACCTCCGCGCCAGCCCAGTATTCGACGCCATCGACGTGGAAAACGAGGCGTCGCTGACTATCGGGCCGTGGCTGGGACCGTTCACAGTCGCCCCGCGCGACCCGAGCGAGTGATCCGATGTGGTGACAGTTGGCCGCGCGGAGCCTTTCGTATGTGGCAGCCGTTAGATGGCCAGTACGCATGACGGCATGTTGGCCTGGCCCGATCCGCTGTTCATAGGCGGCGCGTCAACAGGTTCGTCGTCTGTGACCTCGTCGGGTAGTTCCGCCGTTTAGGGTTGACTCCCAGCGCCAGGGAGAGGGGACGCGGCGATGACGACGTCGGTACATGAGGTGTTCGAGGCCTTCCGGCGCGCCCCCAATAACTACGAACGCGGCGCGAAGTTCGAGCAGCTTATGGCTCAGTACCTACCGCTGGACTCGGTTTACGGCAGACTGTTCAAACAGGTCTGGTTGTGGAAGGACTGGCCTGGGCGCGCCGGCAAGATCGACACTGGCATCGACCTGGTCGCCGAAGAAGTCGACACCGGCGACTTATGGGCCATCCAACGCAAGTTCTACGAACCCGATCACGTATTGGGCAAGCCAGACGTCGACTCGTTCCTGTCCGCATCGGGTAAACATCCCTTCGCGCACCGGCTGATCATCTCTACGACCGACAAATGGGGCAAGAACGCCGAGGACGCCGTCGATGGACAGCAGATCCCGGTGCAACGCATCGGCCTGGCCGACATCGCAGAGGCCCCCATCGACTGGGCCTTCGCTGGTCCTGTCGACAGTCTCGAACTCGAGTTGACGCCCGCCCCCAAACGTGACCCGTGGCCACACCAACGCGAGGCCATCGACAAGGTCATCGCCGGCTTCACCGAACACGACCGCGGCAAGCTGATCATGGCGTGCGGCACGGGCAAGACCTTTACCGCACTCAAGATCTGCGAACAGACCGTCGAGGATCTCGGCGGAACCGCCAAAGTTCTGTTCCTGGTGCCTTCGATCTCCCTGCTGTCGCAAACGTTGCGCGAATGGACCGCCCAGTGCCAGACCGATCTTCGATCCTTCGCCGTCTGCTCCGACACCAAGGTCTCGCGCGCAGCCGAAGACATCAACCCCTACGACGTACCACTACCGGCCACCACCGATCCCGTGAAGCTCGTCGCGCAGATGGAGCACCGCAAGCGCGCCAAGGGGCTCACGGTGGTGTTCAGCACCTATCAATCCATCAACGTGATTAATGCCGCGCAGGCCGCCGGCCTCGACGACTTCGACCTGGTCATCTGCGACGAAGCGCACCGCACCACCGGCGTCACACTCGTCGACAGCGACGAATCCAACTTCGTCAAAGTGCACGACGCCGCCTTCCTGGCCGCCAGCAAGCGGCTCTACATGACAGCCACACCGCGGCTGTTCGCCGAAGAGACCAAGACCAAGGCTGCCGAGCACTCGGCAGTTCTTGCCTCCATGGACGACGACTCGCTCTACGGCCCCACCTTTCACCGCCTAGGCTTCGGTGAGGCCGTTGAACGGGGCTTGCTCACCGACTACAAGGTGCTGGTGCTCACCGTTGACGAAAAGTACATCGCCGGGCCGCTGCAGCAGCAGCTCGCCGACGTCAACAGCGAACTCAACCTCGACGACGCCACCAAGATCGTCGGCTGTTGGAACGGGCTCGCCAAACGCACCGGCAAGGCGGCCGGCGGCGCCGACTTCGGCGCCGACGTTCGTCCCATGCAGCGCGCGGTCGCCTTTCTCCGAGACATCAAGTCCTCCAAGAAGCTGGCCGGCATCTTCGCCACCGTCATCGACGCCTACGACCAGGCCGACGACCAGCTTCTGCGGTGCGATGTCGAGCATGTCGACGGCACCTACAACGCCCTGGAACGCAACCACCGGCTCCAGTGGCTCAAGGCACCGCTACCCGAGAATCAGTGTCGCATCCTGGCCAACGCCCGCTGCTTATCCGAGGGAGTCGACGTCCCCGGCCTCGACGCGGTGCTCTTCCTCAACCCCCGCAGTTCCGTGGTCGACGTCGTGCAATCCGTCGGTCGCGTCATGCGCCGCGCGGAGGGCAAGCAGTACGGGTACATCATCCTGCCCGTGGGGGTGCCCGCCGGGGTCGCACCGAGTCAAGCTCTCGCCGACAACCGCCGATTCAAGGTGGTCTGGCAGGTGCTGCAAGCGCTTCGAGCCCACGACGACCGTTTCAACGCCACGGTCAACAAGCTCGAACTCAACAAGAAGGCTGCTGACTCCATCCTGGTTGGCCACGTCCCCAACGCCGCCGAGGACCCCACGGCCACAATTAACGATGAGGGTACGACCACCCCTGGCCGCTCCCGCGAATCCGCGCAGGTCGCCCAACAGCTCACGATGTTCACCCCCGACCAATGGCGCGACGCGGTCTACGCCAAGATCGTCGACAAGGTCGGCACCCGCACATACTGGGAAGATTGGGCCAAGGATGTCGCGGCCATCGCCATCGCCCAACAGACCCGTATCAAGGCGCTGCTCAGCGACGCCACCCCCGATGTCGCCGATGCGTTCGACAAGTTCGTCGAGGCGCTGCGTGCCAACCTCAACGACTCGATCAACCGCGACCAGGTTGTCGAAATGCTCTCCCAACACCTGATTACCAAGCCGGTTTTCGACGCCCTGTTCGAGGGCTACGACTTCGCCGGGCACAATCCCGTCTCCCGAGTGATGCAGACCATGGTGGCGACCCTGCACGATCAAGCCCTAGACACCGAAACCCAACGCCTGGAGGGCTTCTACGAATCCGTACGAATGCGCGCCGCCGGCATCGACAACGCCGAAGGCAAGCAGCGCATCATCGTCGAACTCTACGAGAAATTCTTCCGAGTTGGGTTCCCGCGCACGGCTTCTGCCCTCGGAATCGTCTACACCCCCACCCAAATCGTGGACTTCATCCTCCGCGCCGCCAATGAAGCGCTGCACGCCGAGTTCGGACTAACCCTCACCGAGCCCGATGTCCACGTACTCGACCCGTGCTTTATGCGAAATTTTGGCGTCTCACGAGACACCGGTGCGTGTAAAGGATCTGGCTCGCACGCGTTGTCAGAGACGGCCGCTTGAGTACGTCTCATCGGCTGCGTCCTACTCCGTCGCGGCCGTGTATT
>JBFMGT010000013.1:0-173214 GCA_040752555.1 Actinomycetota bacterium
CGCCTCATGCGAAACTGGGACACGTGTTGCGATGGACCACAGCAGGGGAATCCCACGGTCGTGCGTTGGTGGCGATGGTCGAGGGGATGGTCGCCGGTGTCGAGGTGACCTCTGCCGACATCGCGGCCGCGCTCGCCCGCCGCCGTCTCGGCTACGGCCGCGGGGCGCGGATGAAGTTCGAGCAGGACCAGGTGACGATTCTGGCCGGCCTGAGGCACGGGGTCACGCTGGGCGGCCCGATCGCGGTCGAGATCGGCAACACGGAGTGGCCGAAGTGGGAGACCGTGATGGCCGCCGATCCCGTCGATCCGGCTGCGCTCGCTGACAGCGCCGCCCGCAACGCGCCGCTGACCCGGCCCCGGCCCGGCCACGCCGACTACGCCGGCATGCTCAAGTACGGCTTCGACGACGCCCGCCCCGTGCTGGAGCGGGCCAGCGCCCGCGAGACCGCGGCTCGGGTCGCGGCAGGCACCGTCGCCCGGGCGTTCCTGCGTCAGGCACTCGGCGTCGAGGTCGTCTCCCACGTCATCTCCATCGGTGCCTCGACGCCGTACGACGGACCCCCGCCGCAGCCCGGCGACCTCGCGGCAATCGACGAGAGTCCGGTCCGCGCCTTCGACCCGGCCGCCGAAGCGTCGATGATCGCCGAGATCGAAGCCGCGAAGAAGGACGGTGACACTCTCGGAGGCGTGGTCGAGGTGGTGGTCCACAACCTGCCCGTCGGCCTCGGATCGTTCACCAGCGGCGATAACCGGCTCGACAGCCAGCTGGCCGCCGCGGTGATGGGCATCCAGGCGATCAAGGGTGTGGAGATCGGCGACGGGTTCGAAACCGCGCGTCGCCGGGGCAGCGTCGCGCATGACGAGATGTACCCAGGCCCCGACGGCGTGATGCGCTCGACCAACCGTGCCGGCGGCTTGGAAGGCGGCATGACCAACGGCCTGCCGGTCCGGGTGCGTGCGGCGATGAAGCCGATTTCGACAGTGCCCCGTGCGCTGGCGACCGTCGACATGGCCACCGGCCAGGAAGCCGTCGCGATCCACCAGCGTTCCGACGTGTGTGCGGTGCCGGCGGCGGGCGTGGTCGTCGAGACGATGGTGGCGCTGGTACTGGCCCGGGCCGCCCTGGAGAAATTCGGCGGCGATTCGCTGACCGAGACCCGCGCCAACATCGAGACGTATCTGCGTGCCGTGGCCGCGCGCGAACCCGCCACCGACGGGGTCAGGGCGTCGGGCTGATGGCGCCCAAGGCAGTGCTCGTGGGGCTGCCCGGATCGGGCAAGTCCACGATCGGTCGGCGGCTGGCCAAGGCGCTCGCCGTCGACATGCTCGACACCGACGCCGCGATCGAGAAGAGCACCGGCCGCACGATCGCCGACATCTTCGCCACCGACGGCGAAGCCGAATTCCGGCGCATCGAAGAGAACGTGATCCGAGACGCGCTGTCCTCCCACGATGGCGTTCTCTCCCTGGGCGGCGGCGCAATCACCACGCCCGGCGTGCGGGAGGCGCTCGCCGGGCACACGGTGATCTACCTCGAGATCAGCGCCGCCGAGGGGGTGCGCCGTACCGGTGGCTCCACCGTTCGCCCGCTGCTGGCCGGCCCGGACCGCGCCGAAAAGTTTAAAGCGTTGATGGCCCAACGGGTTCCGCTGTACCGGCAGGTGGCGACCATGCGCGTGAACACCAACCGCCGCAATCCCGCGGCGGTGGTGCGCCACATCGTGGCCCGGCTGGAGAACCCCGCCTTGGCCCGCGCTGACCGGCGCCGCCGCCGACCGTCGTGGCGGCGCGCCCCACTGTCCCTGACGACGGCGCCGTCGACCGAGGCGCCGCCCAGTCCCGCCGTCGTGGCGGCCAGGAAAGGATCTCCGTGTCGACGCAAGGACGTGCCGTGACCGAACCGGTGACCGTGCAGGTGCACACCGATCCCGCATATCCCGTCATCATCGGCACCGGGTTGCTCGGCGACCTCGGCCGCATCCTCGACGGGCGGCACAGGGTCGCGATCCTGCACCAGCCCACGCTCACCCAGACCGCCGAAGCCATCCGGGCGCACCTGTCCGACAAGGGAATCGACGCGCACCGCATCGAGATCCCGGATGCTGAAGCCGGTAAGGACCTCCCGGTGGTCGGCTTCATCTGGGAAGTGCTGGGCCGCATCGGGATCGGCCGCAAGGATGCGATCGTCAGCCTCGGCGGCGGCGCGGCCACCGACGTGGCCGGCTTCGCGGCGGCGACGTGGCTGCGCGGCGTGGACATCGTGCACGTGCCCACCACGTTGCTCGGCATGGTCGATGCCGCGGTGGGCGGCAAGACCGGGATCAACACCGACGCCGGCAAGAACCTCGTCGGCGCGTTCCACCAGCCGACCGCGGTGCTGATCGACCTCGCGACCTTGGACAGCCTGCCGCGCAACGAGATCATCGCCGGAATGGCCGAGATCGTGAAGGCAGGGTTCATCGCCGACCCGGTGATCCTCGACATGATCGAGGCTGATCCGCAGCGTGCTCTCGAGCCGGGCGGCGACGTGCTGCCCGAACTGATCCGGCGCGCGGTCGCCGTCAAGGCCGCAGTGGTGGCCGCCGACGAGAAGGAGTCCGCGCTGCGGGAGATCCTCAACTACGGCCACACCCTGGCCCATGCGATCGAACGGCGCGAGCGCTACCAGTGGCGGCACGGGGCCGCGGTGTCCGTCGGACTGGTGTTCGCCGCCGAATTGGGCCGGCTGGCAGGGCGTCTGGACGATGCGACCGCCGAGCGGCACCGCGCGATCCTGACCTCGCTGGGCCTGCCCGTCAGCTATGACGCGGACGCGCTGCCGGCGCTGATGGAATCGATGCTGGGCGATAAGAAGACGCGGGCCGGTGTGCTGCGATTCGTGGTCCTCGACGGACTGGCCAAGCCGGGCCGGCTCGAAGGGCCCGACCCGTCGCTGTTGGCGGCGGCCTACGCCGAAGTCGCGCGCTAGCTGTCGCGCCGCGTCTTCTCGGTGTCGTCGTCGTGTTCGGCCACGGCCACGGGTGAGGTGTGCCGTTCGGTCTCGGCATTTTCCTGGTCGTAGTCCTGCACGTCGCGATCGTCGCGCACTGCGGCGAACACGTCGGTGTCGGCGCGGTCGTCGTCACCCTCGCGGCGACGCGGGCTATCCGGCGCCTTACGGTCGACGAGCCAGCGGCCCAGCGCGACGCCGATGATCGCGAACAGGAACACCAGCAGCGCGGTGAACGCCGCGAAGGTGGTCAGCTCGTTGATCAGACCTTCGACGTAGAGGTTCTTGTAGAACACGCCGATGAACCAGGCCACGGCCCCGCTGACCACCCCGGCGAACAGGCCCGCGAGCAGCCACGTCATCGCCAGGTCCGAACGCCGGTCCGGATCCGGATTGGCCCGCGCATCGGCACGTCCGTCGATGTGGCCCCAGATGAACACGGCGACCGCGTACAGCACGACAAGCACGACGCTGATCAATCCGGCCTTGGTTTCCCAGGTGTTGATCAACGCTCCCTGCAGCAATCGGACGATCACCATCAGGGCGGCGAATACCAGTCCGCGCAGCAGCCACTTGCTCATGAGGCCTCACCTTAGCGAGTAGCGTCAGCGGTCGTGACGATTTCTGCCCGCCGCGACCGACTGCGCCAGCGTCTGGCCGACGCGGAACTCGACGCCATGCTGGTGACAGACCTGGTCAACGTTCGCTACCTGTCCGGTTTCACCGGGTCGAACGCGGCTCTGCTGGTTCTCGTCGCGGACGACACGCCGGTGCTGGCCACTGATGGCCGGTACCGCACGCAGGCGGCCACGCAGGCTCCGGACGCCGAGGTCGTCATCGAACGGGCCTGCGGTCCGCACCTGGCGGCCCGGGCGGCGACGGTCGGGGTCCGCAGGCTGGGGTTCGAGAGCCACGTGGTGACCGTGGACGCGTTCAGTGCGTTGAGCGACGCCGCGGGGGAGCGCATGGAGTTCGCCAGGGCCGCGGGCATGGTGGAGGCGCTACGCGAGGTCAAGGACGCGGGCGAACTCGCGCTGCTGGGTCTGGCGTGCGACGCGGCCGACGCGGCGCTTCACGACCTGGTCCAGCGTGGCGGTCTGCGCGCCGGACGGACGGAGAAGCAGGTGCGCAACGAGCTGGAGGCGCTGATGCTCGAGCACGGGGCCGACGGGGCGTCGTTCGAGACGATCGTCGCGACCGGTGCCAACTCGGCCATTCCGCATCACCGGCCCACCGACGCGGTGCTGGGCGCCGGCGATTTCGTCAAGATCGACTTCGGTGCGCTCGTCGGCGGCTACCACTCGGACATGACGCGCACATTCGTGCTCTCGCCGGCTGCGCAGTGGCAGCACGAGATCTACGACCTGGTCGCCGAGGCGCAGCGCGCCGGCCGGGAGGCCCTGGCGCCCGGCGTGGCGTGCAAAGATGTCGACGCCGCATCGCGGCAGGTCATCGCCGATGCCGGCTACGCCGAGAATTTCGGGCACGGCCTCGGGCACGGGGTCGGCCTGCAGATCCACGAAGCGCCGGGAATCAGTGCCGCGGCCGCCGGTACACTGCTTGCTGGCTCCGCAGTGACCGTCGAGCCCGGTGTCTACCTGCCCGATCGCGGCGGCGTCCGCATCGAGGACACGCTGGCGGTCACCCCGGAGGGGCCCGAACTACTGACCAGGTTCGGCAAGGACCTGATGATCCTCTAGAAGCTAGGAGTACACCCCACCGTGGCATCGACCGCCGACTTCAAGAATGGGCTCGTCCTGCAGATCGACGGCCAGCTGTGGCAGATCGTCGAATTCCAGCACGTCAAGCCCGGCAAAGGCCCCGCTTTCGTGCGCACCAAGCTCAAGAACGTGGTGTCGGGCAAGGTCGTGGACAAGACCTACAACGCCGGGGTGAAGGTGGAGACGGCCACCGTGGACCGGCGGGACGCCACCTACCTCTACCGCGACGGCGCCGACTTCGTGTTCATGGACTCCGAGGACTACGAGCAGCACCCGCTGCCGGAGGCGCTTGTCGGCCGGCTCGCCGGATTCCTGCTCGAGGGCATGCCGGTGCAGATCGCATTCCACGACGGCACCGCGCTGTACCTGGAGCTGCCGGTGACCGTCGAGCTCGTCGTCAGCCACACCGAGCCCGGCCTGCAGGGCGACCGGTCGAGCGCGGGGACCAAGCCGGCCACGCTGGAGACCGGCGCCGAGATCCAGGTGCCGTTGTTCATCAACACCGGCGACAAGCTGAAGGTGGACTCGCGCGACGGAAGTTACCTGGGAAGGGTCAATGGCTGACCTGGGCGAGCGGAGCGCAGCGGAGCGACGGGATGGCTGACCGTCGAGGTGATCGGGGCCGCCATCAGGCCCGCAAGCGCGCGGTGGATCTGCTGTTCGAGGCGGAGGCCCGCGACATCACCCCCGCCGAGGTCGCCGAGGCGCGAAATGCGTTGGCGCAGAAGCAAACCGACGACTTCGATGACGACGGGGTGGCGCCGCTGAACCCGTACACGGTGACGGTGGCCCAGGGGGTCACCGAGCACCGGGCCCACATCGACGATCTGATCTCGTCCCATTTGCAGGGCTGGACGCTGGACCGGTTGCCCGCGGTGGACCGGGCGATCCTGCGGGTCGCGGTGTGGGAGCTGCTCCATGCCGAGGACGTGCCGGAGCCGGTGGCCGTCGACGAGGCCGTCGAGTTGGCCAAACAGTTGTCGACCGACGATTCGCCGGGGTTCGTCAACGGCGTGCTGGGCCAGGTGATGCTGGTGACGCCTCAGATCCGGGCGGCCGCCGCGGCGGTGCGCGCCGGCAGCAACGGCGCTGACGGCACCGCCGGGTGACCCCAGTGAACTAAATGTGCGCAATCTGGCCCTGACTCGGCGCGTGAGCAAGCATCGCTACGGTGACGGTCTTCTCTGAAGCGCAGTGCCTCCGTCGGCCGCACTGGTCGCTGGCGCGTACGTGGCTGCTACAGCCCGGACGGCCCGGGTGTGCGAGCACCCTGGCCTCCGCCGCGGACGTGGTGGTGCTCGACATCGAGGACGGCCTGCCACAGGCGGACAAGCCGGCCGGACGGCGCGCGGTCGCAGACGTGCTGCACGGCGACGCGCAGGCGTGGGTGCGGATCAACAGCGCGGGCACGCCGGACTGGCATGCCGATCTCGAAGCCGTGGCTGCAGCACCGGGGCTGGCCGGGGTGATGCTCGCCAAGACCGGGTCGGCGCATGATGTGGTGTCCACGGCGCAGCGGTTGCCCGCCGGCACGCCGGTCGTCGCACTGATCGAGTCAGCCCTCGGCATCGAGTCCGCCCTCGAGATCGCGCGCTCCTGTGCCCGCATCGCGTTCGGCATCGGGGACTTCCGGCGCGATACGGGGATGTGTGCCGACCCGATGGTGCTGGCCTACCCGCGCGCCCGGCTGGTGATCGCCAGCCGCGCCGCCGGGCTTCCCGCGCCGATCGACGGACCCACGTTGCGCGATCAGGCTGCCGATCTGCACCGCGACACCGAGGTCACCAAGGCCGCGGGCATGACCGCCCGGTTGTGCCTGGACGCCGACCATGCGCCGACGATCAACGCCGTGCTGAGTCCGTCATCAGACGAAATCAACGCTGCCCGTGAGACTTTGGCGCGCCTGGACGCCCCGACGAGTCACTACGACGGGAGTGCGGGGCCCACGCGCGCCCGCGCCGAGGCGGTGCTGGACCTGGCGGCCAAACTCGGGGTGCTCAGCGATAGTCCGGCAGGGCCATCGAATCCGCGGTGGTGAACCACTTCTTCTCGGCGATCGACCGGAACGGCCACCGCTGGCACCACTTCATCACCGCCGCGGTGATCACGATGTCGGATTCCCGCATCGGCGCGTAGCCCTCGATGCCGCGCGGCAGGTCCTGGCACCGATCGACATAGGGCCGCATCAGCGCTTCATAACGGGCGAGCGCGCCGGCCAGGTGGGCGGCATCGATGCGCTCTGCGGGGCCGAGTTCGCCGGCCAGCACGTAGGCGCCGACGAGCGCCAGGCTGGTCCCCATGCCCGAGAGTGGGGATGCGCAGTACCCGGCGTCACCGACCAGCGTGAGCCGCCCCGACGACCAGCTCGGCATGTGTACCTGCGCGAAGGCGTCGAAGTAGAAGTCGTCCGCGGTGGCGGCTGCGGCGAGCAGCGCGTCGCACTGCCATCCCGCCCCGGCGAACCGCTCGACGAGCAGTTGGCGCTGCTGATCCAGATCGTGACGGTCGTAGTCCAGCGGTGCCGATTGAAATGCCAACCCCGCCTTGGCAATTGCCGGGTCGTGCGACGGTCGCATCGAGGCGTTCAAGCCGCCGGGGGCTTGGTAGAGCAGGAACCAGCCGTCGAGTCCGACGGTGTCCGGGGCGGAGAACCACGCGTGATAGCCACCGATGGGCGCGACGAAGTTCTCCTCGGGGCCGAACCCGATCCGGCGCACCGCCGAATGCGGTCCGTCGGCGCCGACGACGAGATCGACCGCCAAGCGGGTGCCGTTGGCCAAGGTCGCGACGACACCGTCGTCGTCCTGTTCGAGACCCGCGATCGTCGCGCCGAACCGGTAGTCCACGTCATCGCGGGTGGCCTCGTAGAGCACCGCCGCGAGATCTCCACGCAGGATCTCCAACGACGACACCAAGCCATTGCCGCCGAACGCGGTGACCGGCATCTCGGCGCGCCGGCTGCCGTCCGACTTCACCCAGGCCGCGCCGCTCTGTGCGAGGGCCCGCGCGCGCATCTGGTCGAGCAGACCCATCCGCTCCACCACGTGTCTGCCGGTGCCGCGCAGATCCACCGTCTGACCGCCGGGCCGAATGCCGGGGGCGAGTTCGAGCACGATCACCCGGTAGCCCGCACGATTCAACCAGAATGCCAATGCCGGACCAGCGATACCGGCACCGTTGATCAGCACGGTAGGAGTCTGCACACCCCGTAATGTACTGCGCCGCAGCGTCGATCATGGTCAGGCGGTGCGTTTGAGCTCGGCGTTGAGTTCGACGATGTCGATGCTGAGTTGTCCTTCGATGACGCTGTAGCGGCGGCGTACCGGTGGTCCGGGCAGGGGTGGTGCGGTGGAGTGGTAGGTCGCGCCGGTGGGGGTGCGGTAGGCGGCGGTGTGCCGGCCCTCGACATCTTCGGTGGCCACGTGCCAGCCGGGGGCTTCTTTGGCGTAGTTGCAGGCTGCGCAGGTACCCAGCCCGTTGGCGGCGCTGGTTTTCCCGCCGCGGTGTGCCGGAACCGCGTGGTCGTGGTGGCGGATCGGGGCGTCGCAGTAGGGGGTGCGGCAGGTCTGGTCGCGCAGCCCGATGAACGCGGCCAGCCCTTTCGGGAACAGGCGGGCCCGGGATTCCATGGCGACCAGCTGTCCACTGTGCGGGTGGCGGTAGAGCCGCCGCAACGTCGCCTTAGCAGTCTCATCAGCGACCGCATCGGAGACCAGGTCCCGCACCACCGCGGCGGGCACGGGCCCGTAGCCCTGCACCCAGCCTGGGGCGTGGTCGTCGCCGACCAGGGTGGTGTCGGCCATCACCAGGTTCACCGCGATCGGCGCCGGCTCCTCGGCCGGACGTGCGGTCACGCGCTGATACAAGGTGTCGGTCATGATCTGCCCGCGTGGGCGCCCGTCGCCGCACAGGTCGGCCTCACGCTTCAATGCCGCGTAGACCCCGATGCCTTGGGATAGCGGCATCAGCGCGGTCAGATACACCATGCCGTTGGGGGCGGGCCGGGTCGACACCCGCGCGGATGCGGCCGCGCGCTCTTTGCGTTGCACGACCGCGGCGGCGTCGAGGCGGGCGGCGATCGCGGCGGCCGCGGCTTCGATGCGGGCATTGCCCAACCCGACCAGCGCGTCCATGTCAGCGCACAATTCTGCGTCCAGCGCCCGGCGGTCCTCGACCATCAGGCAGGCCGACTGTTTGACGATCAGGGTGGCCCGCCACTCGGTCAGTACCCCGGCGTCGAGGGCGGCCAGGGTGTGGGGCATCTCGTGCACCAAAGCCAGCGCGAAGCCGAGGTGCTGGTTGCCCCGCGCTGGGGAATCGGCGCGGGCCAGCGCCACTTCCGAGGCCAACCCCCGCCCACGCTTCCGCGCCGGCATGCCCGCAGCCGCCTCGGCAGCACGTCGCTTCTCCGCCCACAAGGCCGTCGCCCGAGCCTGCACCGCAGCCGCGGTGGCCTTCAAGCGTTCACACCGCGTGACAACCTCGCGCAGCTCAGCCTCCGAAGCCGAACCGTCGAAATCGAACACCTGTGCGAACACATCACCGACACTAGCGCGGCCCTCCGACAAGTGACCCCTACAGTTCGAGTGCCTCGTAGGTTCTCCGCACGAACTTCGGTTGCGCGCTCGCGAGCTTGGCCAGCGAGGTGTTACCCGCGACGGCAGCGGCAGCGTCGGTGGACAGGCTCGGCATGTTCTGGATCAGATAGATCAGGATCGTGTCGGCGGACGGGTCGGCCTGCCACCACGTGCCGTACGCGCCTGGCCAGGAGAACGTGCCCACTCCACCCGGCCCGAACAACTGCCGCGACTTCGCCGGATCGGTCACCACCGACAGGTTCAGCCCGAAACCGCGGCCGATCCAGAACGGGGCCCCAAGGAAGTCGTACCGCTTCTGCTCCTCGGTCAGCCGATCGGTGCGCATCAACCGGACCGACTCTTCGGACAACACCCGCACCCCGTCGGAGGTCCCGCCCGCCAGCAGCATCTTGGCGAACGCCAGGTAGTCGTCGACCGTCGACCACAGACCCGCCCCGCCCTGGCAGAACGGCGGGTCGACGATGGGGGCGGGCCCCATCACGTCATGGTGCAGCGTGTTGTCCGCCGTCAGCTGATACATCGTCGCTGCGCGTCGCCGTCCGGTCGGTCCGACGTGAAAACCCGTGTCCGACATGCCCAATGGCTCGAGGATGCGCTCGGTCAGCACCTGGGACAGCGGCTTGCCCGCCAGGCGGGACAGCAGGATGCCGAGAACGTCGGTGGCGTGGCTGTAGGTCAGCCGCAGGCCGGGTTGGTGCACCAACGGGAGCGCCGCCAGTTCGGCCAGCCAGCGGTCCTGATCCTGCCGGACGGGCAGCTTGCGGTAGGCGTCGGCCAGTGGACCGGGGATCGAGAACATGTAGGCCAACCCGCTGCGGTGGGTCATCAGATCCTCGATCGTGATCGGCCGCTGGGCCGGCACGGTCCGGTCGAGTGGGCCATCGGGATCGGTGAGCACTCGCATGTCGGCCATCTCCGGTAGCCACTTGGCCACCCGATCGGACAGCGCGAGCGCACCCTCCTCGATCAGCGTCATCGCCGCAGCCACGGTCACCGGTTTGGTCATCGACGCGATGCGGAAGAGGGTGTCGCGCTGCATCGGCAGCTTGGCGTCGACGTCGCGGTAACCCAGTTCGTTGACCTGCAGCACCTCACCGCCGCGCCACACCAGCGTGACGGCCCCGGCCAGCAGCCCGGCGTCGATCGCCTCGACGATGGAGGTCTGATTGCGGTCGAGGTTCATCGCGTCGACGCTACCTTCCGCCTACCGGGTCCATGACGCGCGCGGTCTTCGACAATCCGACGCTGACGAGATAGCCCATAG
The DNA here is from genome assembly GCA_040752555.1 of Actinomycetota bacterium. Lineage (GTDB taxonomy): Bacteria > Actinomycetota > Actinomycetes > Mycobacteriales > Mycobacteriaceae > Mycobacterium. Next base: position 10,575 of record JBFMGT010000013.1, read on the forward strand.
TCGCAACGACGAGCAGCAGCCCCCACGCTTCGGCGGCATCGAAGCGCTGCTGGCTCTCGATCAGGAGCCGGCCGATTCCCGCGCCCGCTCCGAAGATGTCGGTGAGGAGCGCGATGATCAGGGCCAGTCCCGACGAGACGCGGACACCGTGGGCGACGCCGGGTAACGACGAGGGAAACGTCACACTGCCCCACTGCCGGTACGAGGACAGCCCCAACGTGCGGGCGGCATCCCGGCGTGTAGGAGGGACGGAGCGTCGAAACGCGGCAGTGTTCAGGAGGACGGGCCACGCGACGATGGCACCCACAGCCACGATGCCGCTGATTTCGTTGGGGCCCAACAGGAGAACGAGCACCGGGACGAGCACGGCGCCGGGCACAGCCGCGACGAAGTTGAGCGTGGGCGAGACTGCGCGGTCGATGACGGGCGAGGAGCCGAGAGCCATCCCGATCGCCCCGCCGACGACCGCGGCGGCGACGAGCCCCCCGAGGTAGGCAACGAGGGTGTGCCCGATCGCTGGGATCAGAGACGCATCGGCGTGCAGTCCGGCGAGTGCGAGGAACCATTCGCTGGGCGGGGGAACCGTGAGGGAAGCGGGGGAGCCGGCAATCTCCCAGACGATGATCAGCACGCCCAGCGGAAGGAGACCGCGAGCGGATGGGGCCCCGAGGCCGATCCGGTGGGTCATGTTCGTGAGAACGGGTCCAGGTTGGGCGGCCGCGACAGTCAGTTGTACCGCGGCGTTGAGTAACAGACCGATCACTCCGCACGTCAGCACGTAGACCCACATACGTTCAGGTGAGAACGCGGCCAATGACTCGATGAGTACCGTACCGAGTCCGCCGGTGGTGATCACCATCTCGACGACGATTGCCACCAAGAAGCCGAGTGTCACTGACACGCGGGCGCCGGCCAACCACACCGGCATCGCCCCCGGCAGCACCACTGCGCGCATGGTGACCCGGCGGCCCAGGCGAAGTGTGCGTGCGACATCGAACTGGCGGGGATGTACGGATCCGACCGCGCCGGCAGTGCTGAGAACCATGGGCCACAGTGCGGCGTAGGTGGCCAATGAGACCTCGGTACCCAGCGTCGGGCCGAGAGCCAACACAGTGACCGGAATGAGCGTCAGGGCAGGAACGGTGCGTAACACCTCCACTGACGGCAGGGCCCACGCGGCGATTCTCGGCGAAGATCCGAACAGCATCCCGGTGAGCGTGCCCGCAGTCACAGCTGCGGCCGCGGCAGCGAGGGTGACGCCGACCGTGTGGGCGGCGGCTGACACCAGGCGACCGCTCTCGACCTCCTCGGGTAGTACCGCCAGAACATCGAAGGGCAGCGGGATGAAAGCGCGGGGCGTCATCAGGCTCAGTCCCAGCCAGACCCCACAGAGCGCTGCCGGCGCGACCACGTTGGCAAGCGCCGGCAGCGACGGTTTCACCCGCCGCTCCGCAGATGTTCGGCGAGTGCGCGGCGCAGATCGAGATAGGCGGGCGACTCCCGCGTACTGACCTGGTCACGTCGACGTGGCAGGTGTACGGGGAGATCGAGGGTGACAACGCCGGGAGCGCCGCTCAGTACCAGGACACGGTCGCTGAGATAGATCGCCTCGTCCAGATCGTGCGTGACGAAGAAGATCGTTTTTCCTGTGGCGCGCTGTACGTCGAGCAGCATGTCCTGCAATGTCGCCTTCGTCATGGCGTCAAGTGCACCGAAGGGCTCATCCATCAGCAACACCGCCGGCTCGACGGCGAGTGCCCGGGCAATCTGTACTCTCTGCGCCATCCCGCCGGACATCCGAAATGGATAGTCGTCGTAGCGGCCGCCGAGCTCGACCAGTTCCAGCGCACGCGCCGCCGCGGCGCGGCGAGCAGCACGCGAACTCCGGCCTTCGAGGCCCAATTGGACGTTGCGCCCCACTGTTCGCCATGGCAGCAACGCGTTCTCGTAATCCTGAAACACCATGACCACATCGCGTGGCGGACGCGACACCGTCCGCTCCTCGAAAGCGATACGGCCACGATGCACTCCGACCAAGCCGCCGAGAGCGCGGAGAAGCGTTGTCTTGCCTGTGCCCGACCGGCCGACCAGGCCGACCACTTCGCCCTCATGGACGTCGAAGGTGATGCCGTGCAGCACCGTTGCCGGGCCTTGTGCGCTGGTGAGCCGGATCTCCACGTCTTCGACCCGGTACATCTTCCGGGTCACGGCCCCCGCCACACCAGGGTTGCCACATCGGGCGCTTCGTCGATCGAGCCCACCTGCTGGGCGATGGCGACATAGGGCTCCAACTGGTGTGCGGTGATGTCGACGGTCCAGTCAGGCAGCGGCCCCTTCTCGAGGACGGACGGCGGGATCTCGAGCCACTCCGAAAGAAGTGAGCGCGTGCCGATCTGGTCGGCCTTCAACGTGTCGATCGCCTCCCTCAGCGACTCCCGCCAGGCAGTGATCGTGTCCGGGTTCTCGACCGCGAATTGTCGCGGCACCGTCCATACCGTGGTGATCGCCTCCGCCACGGCGCCACCACTGGCGGTTTTCACTGCTTCGACGATGACGTCGTCGTGGGCGGTGAAGCCGCGCGCGAGGATTGCCGTGCTGTAGGGCAGAGTCGCGACTGCGGCGGTGACATGTCCTGCCTCGAGCTGGTCACCCATTGCCGGGAATGGCGTCTGTACCAGACGGAAGTCGTTGCGCTGAAACCCATTGCGCTGCAGGAGATAGACGAGCGCATCGGTGATGATCCCCGTGAGGGACGGAACGGCGATCGTCGCGCCGCGAAGATCGGCGAGCGACCGTACCGACGGGTCAGCGGTGATCCATACCGCATTCGGGCGCTCCGCCGTCTGCTGAGCCGTGCTCGACACGATCTGAAGGTCCACCCCCTTGTCTGCCCCGACCAGGGCAAGCGTGGGTGTGCTCATCGTGATGTCGTATTGACCTCTGGCCTGGGCAGCCATGAACAGGGGCAGATCCTGGCCTTCGGTGATGTCCACGTCCAGACCGCGACGTTCGAAGATGCCCCGGACCACCGCCGCGTGCACGGGCAATGTGTTGGCGGCCGGGAAGAGCGCGACCCGCAGCGTCGTCGGGCGAGACGCGTCGTCACGGACCTGCGTGCAGCCAGCCAGCAACACGACGACCGTGATCACGGCGAACACACGACGTCGCTCGGCGAACGAGCCCATTCTCATGACGGAATCCCCCGCTTCGAATGCGCATATCTTGGCAGGATGGCGCCGGATTTTCCGACCGATTGACCCACAACCCACACCGGCGCGCTGCACGGCCGCCAATATGGACGCGTGGAACCGCGTGTCGTGAGCGGATCGGAGAAGCGCCGGCTGCTCGATCGCGAACGCGACTTGCGAACCATCGACGACTCCGCCGCTTCCGCGGTCACCGGCTCCGGATCTCTGTTGCTGATAGAAGGGCCTGCAGGTATCGGCAAGACGGCCCTGCTGGAGTATCTGCGGGGTCGAGCCAAGGCCTCCGGCATGTCGGTGCTGTTCGCCCGCGGTAATGATCTCGAGCGTGGCTTCGGTTTCGGCATCGTGCGTCAGCTGTTGGAGGGGTCGGTACTCGGAGCCGACAGCGCCGAAAGGGACCGCCTGCTGGCCGGCGCCGCGCGACTCGCCGAGCCTGTGTTCACCGATGTCGATACGGAGCCGAACACCGCTGACATCGCGTTCGCGACGTTGCACGGCTTGTACTGGTTGGTCGCCAACCTCGCCGAACGCAGCCCCCTCGTTCTCCTCGTCGACGATCTGCACTGCGCCGACGGGCCGTCGTTGCGTTTCCTGCTCCATCTCGCGCCTCGGCTCGCCGGGCTACCCGTGCTGCTGGCCGTCTCGGCAAGGACCGGAGAGGGTGGGAATCGTGATGAGCTCACCGAGTTGATGCTCGGCAGCGCGGCGGTGGTCCGCCCGCAGCCACTCGGCGAGGCTGCGGTCGCGCGTCTGGTTCGTGATGTCCTCGGCCCAGGAGCGGGCGATGGCCTCTGCCGTGCCTGTGCCAAGGCGACCGGTGGCAACCCGTTCCTGGTCTCCGAGCTGCTCGGTGAGTTCCGCCGCACGGGGCGACCGGCGCTCGACATCGATGCGTCGGATGTGGGTGCATTTGTGCCCGAGAGGGTTTCAGCATCCGTGCTGACACGCATAAGGCGTATCGGTGCTGACGCGACGACGCTGGCACGAGCTGTCGCCGTGTTGGGTGAGAGAGCCCGGTTCAGTACCTGTGGACGGTTCACCGGTCTGCCCCCGAAGCAGCTGACGGAGCTCATCGCAGCTCTACTGAACGCCGAAATCCTCGTCAGCGGAGAGCCGTTGCGCTTCGTGCATCCCCTCGTGCGCACGGCGGTGTACGAGGATCTCGACCACGGGAAACGGGCAGAGATGCACGCACTGGCGGCACGGGTACTCGCGGAACAGCATTGCGAGCGAGGTGTGATCGCCGCCCACCTGCTGGCTACGACACCTTGTGGCGACCCACGCGTGGTCGCGATGTTGCGTGAGGCGGCTCGATCGGCGATATCAGGCGGCGCACCGGACACCGCGGCCACGCTCCTGCAACGCGCGCTCCACGAACCGCCCGACGACACGCAACGACCAGAGACTGTTCTCGAACTCGGCACTGCCGAGTACGAGATCGGCGACGCGGCGGCCACTTCCCATCTTCGCGAAGCGATCGAGACCACGGTCGATCCGTACATGCGCGCCCGTGCCGTCATCGCGCTGGCCTGGACGAACCACCCCGACGCGCGGAGCCAGCGTGCCCAACTGCCGCTCTATGAGCGTTCGGCCGAGGAGATGGGCACCCATGATCGCGAGCTCCAATTGCAGTTGGAGGGCGCGCGACTCGGTGCCCTGTTGCTCAACCCGGACCTTCCGCAGCGATTCGAGCAGGCAGCGGACCAATTCACCGAACTGCCCTCGCTGACGCGCGCCGAATGCCTGATCCGCTCGTTCGTTGCCCGCCGCGCGCTCGAGGGGGGTCCTGTCGCCCGTGCCGGTGATCTCGCAGAACAAGCCGCTCGTCATCCGGCGCTGGTGAGCGAAGGAGGTCATCCGCTGTGGCGAACGAACGTGACGATCTGCCTGATGGAAGCCGAACGATACGACGCGGCCGAGCAGATCCTGTCGCGCGCGATCCGTCACGCGGAACGGCGTGGATCGCCGCAGTGGTTGGCCCGGGCGCAATGGCTGCGGGGATTGGTCCGACACCGCCGAGGCGACCTGCGCGGAGCCGAAGTCGACGGCCGCGCGGCGGTGGACATCCACGGTGCCGCGGCCCCCTACACGAAGACACCGGGGCTCGTGGTGGTCATCGACACGCTGACCGATCAGGGAAGGCTCGTCGAAGCCGATGCGCTGCTGACCGACCGGGGCATGGACGGCACATTGACGCCGACCCTGTTTTCCGTGCTGCCGCTGCTGGCACGGGGGCGCTTGCATGCCGCTGCGGGCAGAAACGACCGCGCACACGACGATCTGACCGATGCACTGCGGCGTATCGATTCGAGCCGAGGGATGTTTCCTTGGGCCGCAGACGCTCGAGTCGCGCTCGTGCCGGTGCTGCTGGCGCTTGGCGAGGAGGCGAGCGCGCGAAGGGTCGCCGATGACGCACTCGCCGCTGCCCGTACAGCTGCGTCGCCGCGCAGGCTGGGAGGCGCGCTGCGGGTGCGGGCGGCATTCGAAATCGGAGAAGACCGGGTTCGGCTTCTCCGCCAAGCCGTCGAAGCATTGGCGGCATCGCCGGCGTTGCTCTGGCGATCGCAGGCTCTGGTGGACTACGGCGCTGCACTACGAAGGGCCGGCGACCCGGAGCAGGCCCGGAAGATGCTGCGGGTGGGCATGGACTTGGCGCACCGCTGCGGTGCCGCTCCCTTGGCGGATCACGCCGAGGCCGAGCTGCGCGACGCGGGGGGTCGACCGCGGCGGCGTGCACTGCTCGGCGCTCACGCGTTGACCGCCAGCGAGCGCCGCGTCGCGGAGATGGCGGCAGAAGGCCTGAGTAACAAGGACATCGCTCAAGCTCTGTTCATCACACTGCGAACGGTTGAACTCCATCTCTCGAACACCTACGCCAAGCTGGGCATCCGGTCACGGCAGGAGCTCCATCGAGCGCTGACCGACGCCGGGTGAGCGACGCCGAAAAGTCTTCGGTCGATACTTCGGTCGTAACCTCTGGCCGGGTCGTCGGTGACGAGAAAGACTTGCCCCAGGCCAACAGAACGGCAGGGGGCGGCCATGAAGGAAGCGGCACACATCGGGCGTGTGGGCGCATTGGCGGTCGCACTCGGTATCGGACTGGCAGTCGCGGGGCCGGCCGGCCTCGCGTGGGCCGGCCCAGAAGCGTCGGATTCCATCGGCGGGGGGAAGACCGAGTCGACCGGTTCGGTCGGGTCCGGTTCCGGAAGGGGGGACGGACCGGTCGACTCGGCACCATCGCGCTCGCGAAACGCCGATCATGCGGCTGAATCACCTCGCAGGGCGAGAGCGCTGCGCCAGCGGGAGGGCACGCCGGATGTCTCGCGACCCGCCGACGAGCAGACCTCCTGGCGCGAGCGCAATCGCCAGAGGAGAGCACCGTTTCGGCCTGAACCTGTTGTCACATCGGTGACCGTGTCGCCGCGGCCGACACCTCGCCGCCCCGAGCCGGTCGGGCCGGTGACGGCGGTTCCGTTCTTGGCGGTCGCCTCGATGCCGCGCCGAGACGGGCCCGCGGTGGCTACTGCGCTGCCGACCTACTCGACAACCTCGGCCCCGGTTGGCCGCGAGCCGTCCAGCGTCGCGGTGTCTGCCAACGGAACCCGTGCCTACGTGGCCAATTCGGCCGGCCGGTCGGTGACGGTGGTCGACACCGCCACCGGGACAGCAGTCGCCTCGATTCCGGTGGCGGGTTCGGCAACCGCAGTGGCGGCGGACACCAGGCCGGGGGTCACCCGGGCCTACGTGGCGTTGAAATCAACGTCGCGGCTTGCGATCGTCGACACCACGAACAACACGGTGGTGACCGCTGTCCCCGTGGGGCTTTCACCGACGGCAGTGGCTGTCAGTCCGAACGGGTCACGTGTCTACGTCGCCAACACCACCGGTGGCTCGATCTCGGTCATCGACGCGGCGGCGACCAAGCGCATCGCCACATTCTCGGTGGGGTTGTCACCTGTTGCTCTGGCCGTGAGCCCTGATGGCAGCCGTGTGTATGCGGCGCTACGGGGGTCCGACCAGATCGCCGTCGTGGACACCGCGAAGAACGCGGTGATCACCAGGATCAGAGTGGGGGACGCACCATTGGACGTCGCGATCGCGCCTGATGGAACGCGGCTGTACGCCGTCAGCGGAGCGGGCAATGTCTCGGTGGTCGACACAGCGGTCAATCGCGTTGTGGGACAACCGATTGGCGTGGGCCCGTCGCCCACCGCCGCGGTCGTCGCCGCGGACAACTCCCGCGTGTACGTGGCGAACGGCAACGACACCGTATCGGTGATCGACACTGCTGCCAGGACCGTTGTGCAGACGTTCTCGATCGACACCGCACCCGCGCTCGGGGCACACGACATCGCCGTCAGCAAAGACGGGACCCGTCTGTATGTCACCGACCAGCGTGACGCGATGTTGCGCGTGGTGGCTGTCGTACCGGGCAACAATGCACCCGCTGTGACGGCGGGACCCTCCGTGGGATCAGCCAGCCACAGCACGGGTGTTGTCTCGGGCTCCTTCACGGTCTCCGACGTCGATGGCGACCCGCTGTCGTACACGGTGACCGAGTTCCCCTATCGAGGCGATGTCGCACTGACGGCGACGAACAGCGGGACCGGCACCACCTACACCTTCTCCTACACACCGACTCTCGCGGCCCGCCAAGAGGCCGCCAAGCCCTTCGGTGTGGCGTGGGACGACTTCACGGTGACCGTTCGTGATCGCTTCGGCGCAGCGGTGGACGTGACGGTCACGGTGGCCATCGAACCCCTGCACGCGATGACGCGCGTCACCCCGATCCGGGTGGGTGATCAGCCGTACCAATCGGTTGTGAGCGGCGACGACCTGTGGGTGGTCAATGCCGGAGGCGTGTCGGTGATCGATCGGGCCACCAACATGGTGGTGGGCGCTCTCCAGGTCAGTCCCGGCGCCCTGACGGCCACACAAGACGGCACGCGGGTCTACCTGAGCCACGGCGACACCCCGTCCCATTACTCGGTGTCAGTTCTGGACGCCAGTACGAAATCGATCTTGGCGACTATCGCCGTTCCTGGCGGAGCTCCGGGTGCTTACAGCGGCGGATTCAATCTTCTGGCAAGCCCCGACGGCAAGAAACTGTATGTGCTCAACCAGTCTGATTCGCGGGTGTCGGTCATCGACACCGCGACCAATCAGGTCGTCTCGACGAGCGATCTCGGTTACTGGTACGGCGACGCCGCGATCAGCCGCGACGGCACAAAGCTGTACAGGACTGACACCTCCGGCGACGTCCAGGTCGTCGATGTCACCGGTACACCGAAAGTCGTCGCCACCGTGAACATCATGCCGGGCAGCGACTCCTTCCAGGCCCGCGCGATCGCCATCAGCCCCGACGGCAAGCGGGCATTCGTGCTCAGCGGCGAGACGATGCTGGGCGCCAACGGGGCCATCTCGGTGGTCGACATCGACCCGCAGAGTCCTACGTACAACACCCAGGTGAGCGCAGGCTACGTCGGATGGCAAGACAACATGGCGGTCGACTTCGCCCACGGACGGATCTTCGTCACCAACTACTACAGCAGCTATGGAGAAGTCCTCGACATCGAGTCGCTGTCCCGGGTGGGCACCTTCGCGCCAGTCGGTCACCTGACCGTCGACCCTGGCGGCACGCTGTACGTCAGCGAGCCCAACACCGATGCCGTCTATGCGATGGAGTTCGGTCAGGTGTAGCGGTGACGCGCAGGGGCGCCCGTCGTCGTTGGCGTTAGGCTGCTAAGCTGACCGGCGATTTGACCATCCTTTAACGACCGTCCCGTGAGGCGGAGAAGGAGGTCCGGGTTACCCGTGGCTGCCACCAGTGACCGGGAATTGATGTCCGCGGCGGACGTGAGTCGAACGATCGCCCGCATCGCGCACCAGATCATCGAGAAGACTGCGCTGGACGCGCCCGACGCGCCGCGGGTCATTCTCCTCGGAATCCCCACGCGTGGCGTGACGCTCGCCACTCGGTTGGCGTCCAACATCGCCGAATTCAGCGGTACCGACGTCGCACACGGGGCGCTCGACACCACGCTCTACCGCGACGACCTGATGTCCAAGCCGCCCCGCGCGCTCGCGCCCACGTCGATCCCGCCGGGCGGCATCGACGGCGCACTGGTGATCCTCGTGGACGACGTGCTCTACACCGGCCGGTCGGTGCGATCGGCCCTCGACGCGCTGCGCGACCTGGGCCGTCCCCGTGCGGTGCAACTCGCGGTCCTGGTGGACCGCGGTCACCGCGAGCTGCCGATCCGCGCCGACTACGTCGGCAAGAACGTCCCGACGTCGCGCAGCGAGAACGTCAAGGTACGGCTCACCGAAGACGACGGCCACGACGGCGTCCGCATCGCACCGCATGGAGGTCCGCAACGGTGAAACACCTTCTGACGGCGGCCGATCTGAGCCGCGACGACGCCACCGCCATCCTCGACGACGCCGACCGGTTCCGGGAGGCGCTGCTGGGCCGCGAGGTCAAGAAGCTGCCGACGCTGCGCGGCCGCACGATCATCACGATGTTCTACGAGAACTCGACCCGCACCCGGGTGTCGTTCGAGGTGGCAGGCAAGTGGATGAGCGCCGACGTGATCAACGTCAGCGCGTCGGGATCGTCGGTGGCGAAGGGGGAGTCGCTGCGGGACACCGCGTTGACGCTGCGCGCCGCGGGAGCCGACGCGCTGATCGTGCGCCATCCTGCCTCCGGTGCCGCGCAGCAACTCGCCGAGTGGACACGCGACGAAGCCGGCGGACCCTCGGTGATCAACGCCGGCGACGGCACCCACGAGCACCCCACCCAGGCCCTGCTCGATGCGCTCACCATCCGGCAGCGACTGGGCCACATCGCGGGCCGGCGGGTGGTGATCGTCGGCGACGTCCTGCACAGCCGGGTCGCCCGCTCCAATGTCGCGCTGCTGCACACTCTCGGCGCCGACGTGGTGCTCGTCGCCCCGCCGACCTTGCTGCCCGTCGGTGTCGCCGACTGGCCCGTCACCGTGTCCCACGAACTCGACGCCGAACTGCCGCTGGCGGATGCGGTCCTGATGCTGCGCGTGCAGGCCGAACGCATGAACGGCGGGTTCTTCCCGTCCTCGCGGGAGTACTCGGTGCGCTACGGCCTGTCGGAAAAACGGCAGGCGCAGCTGGCTGAACACGCCGTCGTGCTGCACCCCGGCCCGATGCTGCGCGGCATGGAGATCGCGCACTCGGTCGCCGACTCGTCGCAATCGGCTGTGCTGCAACAGGTTTCGAATGGTGTGCATGTTCGGATGGCGGTGCTGTTCCATCTGCTCGTCGGCGCGGAAGTGGAGGCGATCAGCGCATGACCGTGCTCAAAGGGGTGCGTCTCTACGGCGAGGGTGACCCGGTCGACGTGCGTGTCGACGACGGCCAGATCGCCGAGATCGGCTCGGGGTTGACCGGCGACGACATCATCGACGCGCCCGGCCAAGTTCTGCTGCCCGGCTTCGTCGATCTGCACACCCATCTGCGCGAGCCCGGTCGCGAGTACGCCGAGGACATCGAAACCGGTTCCGCGGCAGCGGCATTGGGTGGTTACACCGCGGTGTTCGCGATGGCCAACACCGATCCGGTGGCCGACACGGCCGTGGTCACCGACCACGTGTGGCACCGCGGGCAGCAGGTCGGCCTGGTCGATGTGCACCCGGTGGGCGCGGTCACCGTCGGGTTGAAGGGCAAGCAGCTCACCGAAATGGGGCTGATGGCCGCCGGGGTGGGGCAGGTCCGGATGTTCTCCGACGACGGCGTGTGCGTCGACGACCCGCTGGTGATGCGCCGCGCGCTCGAGTACGCCTCGGGACTCGGGGTGCTGATCGCCCAGCACGCCGAGGAGCCGCGGTTGACCGTCGGCGCGGTCGCCCACGAAGGCCCCACCGCGGCGCTGCTCGGCCTGGCCGGGTGGCCGCGGGCCGCCGAGGAATCCATCGTCGCCCGCGACGCGCTGCTGGCCCGCGACGCCGGGGCGCGCGTGCACATCTGTCACGCCTCGACGGCGGGCACCGTGGAGCTGATCCGGTGGGCCAAGGAACAGGGCATCGCGATCACCGCCGAGGTCACCCCGCACCACCTGCTGCTCGACGATTCCCGGCTGGCCTCCTACGACGGCCGTAACCGGGTCAACCCGCCGCTGCGCGAGGCCGCCGACGCCGTCGCGCTGCGCCAGGCGCTCGCTGACGGCGTGATCGATTGTGTGGCAACTGATCACGCGCCGCATGCCGAGCACGAGAAGATGTGTGAATTCGCCCACGCCCGGCCCGGCATGCTCGGTCTGCAGACCGCGCTGTCGGTAGTCGTCGACACGATGGTGCGGCCCGGTCTGCTGACGTGGCGCGACGTCGCGCGCGTGATGAGCGAGGCGCCCGCACGCATCGTCGGCCTGCCCGACCAAGGCCGTCCGCTGGAGGTGGGGGAGCCGGCCAACCTGACCGTCGTCGACCCCGACGCGCGGTGGACGGTCCGCGGCACCGCACTGGCCAGCCGCTCGGACAACACCCCGTACGAGGACATGGAGCTGCCCGCCGTGGTGACCGCGACCCTGCTGCGCGGCAAGGTCACGGCCCGCGACGGAAAGGCGGGCGTGTGAACACCGCGACGCTGGTGGCCTCGCTGATCATGGCCGCGATCCTGGCCCTGGTGATCGCGGTGCTGATCGGCGCCATGCTGCGCGGATGGCGGCGCCGCGCCGAACGGCAGGCCCAACTCCTGGGCGCGCTGCCGCAACTTCCCGACACCGTCGGATCGGCGATCGTCACACCGACCAGAGGCCTGTACGTCGGGAGCACGCTGGTGCCGCACTGGAACGACCGGGTCGCCGCGGCAGACCTCGGCTTCCGTGCCAAGGCGGTGCTGACGCGCTACCCGGAGGGAATCATGATGCAGCGCACCGGCGCCGGGCCGATCTGGATTCCCGACGAGATGATCACCGGCATCCGTGCCGAGAGGAGTCTCGCCGGCAAGGCGTTGACCCACGACGGCATCCTCGCGATCCGGTGGCGGCTGCCCACCGGGGTGGAGATCGACACCGGCTTCCGCGCCGACAACCGACGCGACTATTCGAAATGGCTTCCCGAGGAGGTGGCATGACGGCGAACGTGGCCGTGCTCGTGCTCGAAGACGGCCGGGTCTTCACCGGCACACCGTTCGGTGCAGAGGGCGAGACACTCGGTGAAGCGGTGTTCTCGACCGGGATGTCGGGATATCAGGAAACCCTGACCGACCCCAGTTATCACCGCCAGATCGTCATCGCGACGGCGCCGCAGATCGGCAACACCGGCTGGAACCACGAAGACAGCGAGAGCCGCGGCGACAAGATCTGGGTCGCGGGCTACGCGGTGCGCGACCCCTCGCCGCGCGCGTCCAACTGGCGGGCCACCGGCACCCTCGACGACGAACTGCGCCGCCAGGGTGTGGTCGGCATCGCGGGTATCGACACCCGGGCGGTCGTGCGTCATCTGCGCAGCCGCGGCTCGATGAAGGCAGGTGTGTTCTCCGGAGCCGCGCTGGCGGCGACATCGGGCTCCGGTGCCGCGCTGACCGACACCGACGAACTGCTGGCGCGGGTGCGCGGCCAGGCCTCGATGCTCGGTGCCGACCTGGCCGGAGAAGTCAGCACCGCCGACCGATACGTCGTGGAACCGGCTGGCACCCAACGGTTCACCGTGGTGGCGTTGGATCTGGGCATCAAGACCAACACCCCCCGCAACTTCTCCGAGCGTGGCATCCGCACCCACGTGCTGCCGTCGTCGGCCGACTTCGCCGAGATCGCCGACCTGCGCCCCGACGGGGTGTTCCTGTCTAACGGTCCGGGAGATCCGGCAACCGCCGACCATGTGGTGGAGGTCACCAAGGCTGTGATCGAGGCCGGCACACCGCTGTTCGGGATCTGCTTCGGCAATCAGATCCTGGGCCGGGCGCTGGGCCGGGGCACCTACAAGATGACGTTCGGGCATCGGGGCATCAACATCCCGGTGATGGACCATGCCACCGGCCGGGTGTCCATCACCGCACAGAACCACGGCTTCGCCCTCGAAGGGGAGGCCGGCGAAGAGTTCGACACGCCGTTCGGCGCGGCGGTGGTCACGCATACCTGCGCCAACGACGGTGTGGTCGAAGGGGTGGCGCTGGCCAACGGGCGGGCCTTCTCCGTGCAGTACCACCCGGAGGCGGCCGCGGGCCCCCGCGACGCCAACTACCTGTTCGACCAGTTCATCGACCTGATGGCAGGGGATAAATAGATGCCGCGCCGTACCGACCTCAATCACGTCCTTGTGATCGGGTCCGGCCCGATCCTGATCGGCCAGGCCGCCGAGTTCGACTACTCCGGCACCCAGGCCTGCCGCGTGCTGCGGGCCGAAGGCCTCGAGGTGACGCTGATCAACTCCAACCCGGCGACGATCATGACCGACCCGGAGTTCGCCGACCACACCTATGTGGAACCCATCACCGCCGAGTTCGTCGAGAAGGTCATCGCCCAGCAGGCCGAGCGCGGCAACAAGATCGACGCGCTGCTGGCCACCCTTGGCGGCCAGACGGCGCTCAACACCGCGGTGAAGCTCTACGAGAACGGCATCCTCGAGCGCTACGACGTCGAGATGATCGGTGCCGACTTCGACGCCATCCAGCGCGGCGAGGATAGGCAGAAGTTCAAGGACATCGTCAGCAAGGTCGGCGGTGAATCGGCCCGTAGCCGTGTGTGTTTCACGATGGACGAGGTGCGTGAGACGGTCGCCGACCTCGGGCTGCCGGTCGTGGTGCGGCCCAGCTTCACGATGGGCGGCCTCGGCTCGGGCATGGCGTACTCGGCCGAGGACGTCGAGCGGATGGCCGGGGACGGCCTGGCCGCATCGCCGTCGGCGAACGTGCTGATCGAGGAATCGATCTACGGCTGGAAGGAATACGAACTCGAGCTGATGCGCGACCACCACGACAACGTGGTCGTGGTCTGCTCGATCGAGAACTTCGACCCCATGGGCGTGCACACCGGGGATTCGGTGACCGTCGCCCCGGCGATGACGCTGACCGACCGCGAATACCAGACCATGCGGACGCTGGGCATCGAGATCCTGCGCGAGGTCGGTGTCGACACCGGCGGCTGCAACATCCAGTTCGCGGTCAACCCGAAAGACGGCCGGCTCATCGTGATCGAGATGAACCCGCGGGTGTCCCGGTCCAGCGCTCTGGCCTCCAAGGCGACCGGCTTCCCGATCGCCAAGATCGCCGCCAAGCTGGCCATCGGCTACACGCTCGACGAGATCGTCAACGACATCACCAAGGAGACCCCGGCCTGCTTCGAGCCGACGTTGGACTACGTCGTCGTCAAGGCGCCGCGCTTCGCGTTCGAGAAGTTCCCCGGCGCCGATGCCACGCTTACCACCACGATGAAATCGGTCGGCGAGGCGATGTCGTTGGGCCGCAACTTCGTCGAGGCGCTCGGCAAGGTGATGCGCTCGCTGGAGACCAGCCGGGCCGGCTTCTGGACCGGCGACGACATCGAGGGTGACGTCGATGAGGTGCTCGAGCGCCTGCGCACGCCCACCGATGGTCGGCTCTACGACATCGAATACGCGCTGCGGCTGGGCGCCAGCGTCGAACAGGTCGCCGAGGCCTCCGGTGTCGACCCCTGGTTCGTCGACCAGATCAGCGGTCTGGTCGAGCTGCGCGCCGAGATCATCGACGCGCCGGTGCTCGGCGAGGAACTGCTGCGGCGCAGCAAGCACAACGGGCTCTCGGATCGCCAGATCGCGGCGCTCCGACCGGAATTGGCGGGGGAGGTGGGCGTGCGCGCGCTGCGCCGCCGCCTCGGCATCCATCCGGTGTACAAGACCGTCGACACGTGCGCTGCCGAGTTCGAGGCCAAGACGCCGTACCACTACAGCAGCTACGAACTCGACCCCGCCGCCGAGACCGAGGTCGCCCCGCAGGCCGAGAAGCCGAAGGTGTTGATCCTGGGGTCGGGCCCCAACCGCATCGGCCAGGGCATCGAGTTCGACTACAGCTGTGTGCACGCCGCGACCACGTTGAGCCAGGCCGGCTTCGAGACGGTGATGGTCAACTGCAACCCCGAGACGGTGTCGACCGACTACGACACCGCCGACCGGCTCTACTTCGAGCCGCTGACGTTCGAGGATGTCCTCGAGGTGTACTTCGCCGAGCAGTATTCCGGCCGCGGCGGGCCAGGGGTGGTCGGCGTCATCGTGCAGCTCGGTGGGCAGACGCCGCTGGGGCTGGCCGAGCGCCTGGAGAAGGCCGGGGTCCCGATCGTCGGCACGCTGCCCGAGGCGATCGACCTCGCCGAGGACCGCGGCCGGTTCGGCGAGGTCCTCACCAATGCCGGCCTGCCCGCGCCCCGCTTCGGCATGGCGACCAGCTTCGAGCAGGCCCGCCGCATCGCGGCCGAGATCGGGTACCCGGTGCTCGTGCGGCCGTCCTACGTGCTCGGCGGGCGCGGCATGGAGATCGTCTACGACGAGGACACGCTCGAGGGCTACATCACCCGGGCCACGCAGCTCTCACCCGAGCACCCGGTGCTGGTGGACCGTTTCCTCGAAGACGCCATCGAGATCGACGTCGACGCGCTGTGCGACGGCACGGAGGTCTACATCGGCGGCATCATGGAACACATCGAGGAGGCCGGCATCCATTCCGGCGACTCGGCGTGTGCCTTGCCGCCGGTGACGTTGGGCCGCAGCGACATCGAGGCCGTCCGACAGGCCACCGAAGCGATCGCGTTCGGCGTCGGGGTGGTGGGTCTGCTCAACGTCCAGTACGCGCTCAAAGACGATGTGCTCTATGTGCTGGAGGCCAATCCGCGCGCCAGCCGCACCGTGCCGTTCGTCTCCAAGGCTACTGCCGTGCCGCTGGCCAAGGCCTGTGCGCGGATCATGCTGGGCGCCACCATCGCGGGCTTGCGTGAGGAGGGTCTGCTGGTCGCCGAGGGCGACGGCGCGACCGTGCCGCGCAACGCCCCGGTGGCCGTCAAGGAAGCCGTCCTGCCTTTCCACCGGTTTCGCAAACACGACGGCAGCCAGATCGACTCGCTGCTCGGTCCGGAGATGAAATCGACCGGCGAGGTCATGGGCATCGCCCACGACTTCGGCAGTTCGTTCGCCAAGAGCCAGACCGCCGCCTACGGCTCGCTGCCCGCCGAGGGCACCGTGTTCGTGTCAGTGGCCAACCGCGACAAGCGCTCCCTGGTGTTCCCGGTGAAGCGTCTCGCCGATCTCGGCTTCCACATCCTGGCCACCGAAGGGACCGCAGAGATGCTGCGGCGTAACGGGATTCCCTGCGACGAGGTACGCAAGCACTTCGAGGAACCGAGTCCGGACAGGCCTGCGGTGTCGGCCGTCGACGCGATCAAGGCGGGTGACGTGCAGATGGTGATCAACACCCCCTACGGCAACTCCGGCCCGCGCATCGACGGCTACGAGATCCGCTCGGCGGCCGTGGCGATGAACATCCCGTGCGTGACGACGGTGCAGGGCGCGTCGGCCGCCGTGCAGGGCATCGAAGCCAGTATCCGGGGCGACATCGGCGTGATGTCGCTGCAGGAACTGCACAGCGCGCTGGGGTCCTGACCGATGGGCGGGTTCGGTGACCGCCTGTCCGGGGCGATGGCACGCCGCGGCCCGCTGTGCCCGGGCATCGACCCGCACCCCGAGCTGCTCCGGGCCTGGGGCCTGAGCACCGACGCCGACGGGCTGGCCCGGTTCTGCGACATCTGCGTGGCGGCCTTCGCCGACTTCGCGGTGGTCAAGCCACAGGTGGCGTTCTTCGAGGCCTACGGTTCGGCGGGATTCGCCGTGCTCGAGCGTGTGATCGCGGCGCTGCGCTCCGAGGGCGTGCTGGTGCTCGCCGATGCCAAACGCGGCGACATCGGCTCCACGATGGCCGCGTACGCCGCCGCCTGGGCGGGGGATTCGCCGCTGGCCGCCGACGCCGTGACGGCGTCGCCGTACCTGGGTTTCGGGTCACTGCAGCCGCTGCTGGACACCGCGCTGGCCCACGAGCGGGGGGTGTTCGTGCTGGCCGCCACCTCCAACCCGGAGGGCGCCTCGGTGCAACGCGCGGACGCCGGCGGCCGCACCGTCGCCCAGTCGATCGTCGACGCCGCTGCCGCGCTCAACGCGGGCGCGTACGCCGGCTCCGTGGGCGTGGTCGTCGGCGCGACGCTGACCGACCCACCCGACGTGAGTGCTCTGGGCGGGCCCGTGCTGGTGCCCGGAGTCGGCGCCCAGGGCGGTCGCCCCGAGGCGCTGGCGGGCCTGGGCGGTGCCCGGCCGGGCCAGCTGCTGCCGGCGGTGTCGCGCGAGGTGCTGCGGGCCGGTCCCGACCCGGCGGCGGTGCGCGCCGCCGCCGAGCGCATGCGTGACGCGGTGGCTCACCTGTCGGCCTGACAGCCCGGCTCGCGACACGCCCGACAGCGACTGACCAGGGAAAATTTCTCGGCACACCCGCTTGGGACGGGTGTGACAGCCGACGCTCGGACGCTTGACGACGGCTGATATGGCGCGGCTGCCGGAAAAGGGCCGATATGCAGGGGTTTCCGCAAAACCGACCGATTCCGGCAAGCTCGTGCCGACGCGGCGCGCCGAGCCCGCCGCGCGCCTTGTTGCGCCCTACACGCTGGGCTTTTGGTCGCGGAAGTCGGGGGTGGGGTTCGCTTTCGTCAGTCTGCGTGGGTACGGTCGTCCACGCTGGCTGGTTCGCGATCCACCACGACCAGCCGAGAGAAAAACAGATGGTGACGATACGGAGGAACCCGTGGCCCTTCCCCAGTTGACCGACGAACAGCGCGCGGCAGCGTTGGAGAAGGCTGCTGCCGCACGTCGAGCACGCGCCGAACTCAAGGATCGGCTCAAGCGCGGCGGCACCAACCTCAAGCAGGTCCTCAAGGACGCCGAGACCGACGAGGTCCTGGGCAAGATGAAGGTCTCCGCTCTGCTGGAGGCCCTGCCCAAGGTCGGCAAGGTCAAGGCGCAGGAGATCATGACCGAGCTCGAGATCGCCCCGACCCGCAGGCTGCGTGGCCTGGGTGATCGCCAGCGCAAGGCCCTGCTGGAAAAGTTCGACTTCTCGTAAGGGAGGTCAGTGAGCGAAGGCGGAGGGCCGGACACGCACCCGCGGGCCCCGGTCATGGTGCTGTCCGGCCCGTCTGCCGTCGGCAAGTCGACTGTCGTCCGGTGCCTGCGGGACCGCGTCGCGGACCTGTACTTCAGCGTCTCGGTGACCACCCGGGCGCCGCGGCCGGGTGAACTCGACGGCGTCGACTACTCGTTCGTGACGCCCGAGCAGTTCCAGCGCCTCATCGACGACGGCGAGCTGCTGGAGTGGGCGGAGATCCACGGCGGGCTGCACCGCTCCGGCACCCCGGCCGCCCCGGTGCGAGCCGCCACGGCCGAGGGTCGCCCCGTGCTCATCGAGGTCGACCTGGCCGGCGCGCGGGCGGTCAAGGCGGCCATGCCCGAGGCGCTCACCGTGTTCCTCGCCCCGCCCAGCTGGGAGGCACTGGAGCAGCGATTGACCGGCCGCGGCACCGAGACCCCCGAGGTGAGGGCCCGCCGATTGGCCACCGCCCGCACCGAGCTGGCCGCCCAAGGTGACTTCGACGAGGTCGTCGTCAACACGGAAGTGGAATCGGCGTGCGCTGCGTTGGTATCCTTGCTGGTGGCCCGCACACCGGTGCGGCGTTCTAAGTCTTGAATTTCTCGATCCGAATCGCCAGGAGATCTTTTTCGTGAGCACCCCGCACGCCGACACGCGGCTGGCTGCCGTGGACCTCGACCCGTCCGCCGCCAGCGCCTACGACACGCCGTTGGGCATCACCAACCCGCCCATCGACGAGTTGCTGGACCGCGCGTCGAGCAAGTACGCGCTGGTGATCTACGCCGCCAAACGCGCACGTCAGATCAACGATTACTACAACCAGCTCGGTGACGGGATCCTCGAGTACGTCGGCCCCCTCGTCGAGCCGGGCCTGCAGGAGAAGCCGCTGTCGATTGCGATGCGCGAGATCCACGAGGACCTGCTCGAGCACACCGAGGGCGAATAGAAGCGGCTGCGGCCCCATGGCCGATCGCAAGCGGATCATCGTCGGCGTCGCCGGCGGCATCGCCGCCTACAAGGCGGCCACCGTGGTCCGTCAGCTCACCGAGGCCGGCCACTCTGTGCGGGTGGTCCCCACCGAGTCCGCGCTGAAGTTCGTCGGCGCGGCCACTTTCGAGGCGCTGTCCGGTAACCCGGTCCACACCGGGGTGTTCGATGACGTCCACGAGGTTCCGCACGTGCGGATCGGGCAGGCCGCCGACCTCGTCGTCGTGGCACCGGCCACCGCAGATCTGTTGGCTCGCGCCACCATCGGTCGAGCGGATGATCTGCTCACCGCCACGCTCCTGACCGCCCGATGTCCCGTGCTCTACGCGCCGGCGATGCACACCGAGATGTGGTTCCATCCGGCGACGGTCGAGAACGTCGCGACCCTGCGCCGCCGCGGGTCGGTGGTGATGGAACCCGCCTCGGGCCGTCTGACCGGTGCCGACACCGGTCCGGGCCGGCTGCCCGAAGCCGAGGAGATTTCCACGCTGGCCCAGCTGCTGCTGGCGCGCGGGGATGCGCTGCCTTACGACATGGCCGGGGTGAAAGTGCTGGTGACCGCCGGCGGCACCCGCGAACCCATCGATCCCGTCCGGTTCATCGGGAACCGCAGCTCGGGCAAGCAGGGCTACGCCCTGGCCCGGGTGCTGGCGCAACGCGGCGCCGACGTGACGTTGATCGCCGGGCACACCACCGGCTTGATCGACCCGGCCGGGGTGCATGTCGAGCACGTCGGGTCGGCCACCCAGCTTCGCGACGCGGTGGTCAAACACGCACCCGAGGCCAACGTGCTGGTGATGGCGGCCGCGGTCGCCGATTTCCGGCCGGCCAACCCGGTGCTGACCAAGATCAAGAAGGGTCCGGCCGGCGAGGGGGACCCGACCATCGAGCTGGTCCGCAACGACGACGTGCTGGCCGGCGCGGTCCGTGCCCGCGCTGACGGACAGCTACCGAACATGAGGGCCATCGTCGGGTTCGCCGCCGAAACCGGCGACGCCAACGGCGACGTGCTGTTCCATGCGCGCGCCAAGCTCGCCCGCAAAGGGTGCGATCTGCTCGTCGTCAACGCCGTCGGCGAGAACCGGGCCTTCGAGGTCGACCACAACGACGGATGGCTGCTGTCCTCCGATGGTTCGGAAGCCGCACTGGAGCACGGTTCGAAGACCGTGATGGCGAGCCGTATTGTGGACGCGATCGCCGGCTTCCTGCACACCGGGTGAGCGGCGAACGACGGACAACGGCGTGCGCGTAAGGGTTGCGCGCCGCAGGGGGACACGCTTGGGTGCTAGAGGCGCCGCCGCGGTGTGCCGCCACAGACAGTGGAAGTGAAAGGGATCGCACGTGAGTGATGCTCGGCTGTTTACCAGTGAGTCGGTGACCGAGGGGCACCCGGACAAGATCTGCGACGCCATCAGCGATTCGGTGCTCGATGCACTGCTGGCCGGCGATCCGAAGTCCCGTGTCGCGGTCGAGACCCTGGTCACGACCGGCCAGGTGCACGTGGTGGGCGAGGTGACGACGACGGCCAAGGAGGCATTCGCCGACATCACCAACACCGTGCGGGCCCGCATCCTCGACATCGGCTACGACCACTCCGACAAGGGCTTCGACGGGCTCACCTGTGGCGTGAACATCGGCATCGGCGCCCAGTCGCCCGACATCGCGCAGGGTGTCGACACCGCCCACGAGACCCGTGTCGAGGGCGCAGCCGACCCGCTGGACTCCCAGGGCGCCGGCGACCAGGGCCTGATGTTCGGCTACGCCATCGCCGACACCCCGGAGTTGATGCCGCTGCCGATCGCGCTGGCGCACCGGCTGTCGCGCAAGCTCACCGAGGTCCGCAAGAACGGCACGCTCGACTACCTGCGTCCCGACGGCAAGACCCAGGTCACCGTGCAGTACGACGGCACCACTCCGGTGCGCCTGGACACCGTGGTGCTGTCCACCCAGCATGCCGACGGCATCGACTTGGACAGCCAGCTGGCTCCTGAGATCAAGCAGCACGTCATCGACGCGGTGCTCACCGAGCTCGGCCACGAGACGCTGGACACGTCGAATCCGCGCATCCTGGTCAACCCGACCGGCAAGTTCGTGCTCGGCGGCCCGATGGGTGACGCCGGCCTGACCGGACGCAAGATCATCGTCGACACCTACGGTGGCTGGGCCCGCCACGGCGGTGGTGCGTTCTCCGGCAAGGACCCGTCCAAGGTGGACCGATCGGCCGCCTACGCGATGCGCTGGGTCGCCAAGAATGTCGTCGCAGCCGGCCTCGCCGAGCGTGTCGAAGTGCAGATCGCCTACGCGATCGGCAAGGCCGCCCCGGTGGGCCTGTTCGTCGAGACGTTCGGCTCCGAGACCGTCGACCCGGTGAAGATCGAGAAGGCCATCCTCGAGGTGTTCGACCTGCGTCCCGGCGCGATCGTCCGCGACCTCGACCTGCTGCGGCCGATCTACGCGCCGACCGCGGCCTACGGCCACTTCGGTCGCACCGACATCGACCTGCCGTGGGAGCAGCTGAACAAGGTCGAGGACCTGAAGAGCGCCGTCTGAGCTAGCGCGGCACCTGCTGCGGCGGCCCCGACCATGGGTACAGGACGCCGGGGTTCACGTCGACGATGCCGTACGAGTTCCAGTACCAGTCGTGGCAGACGTTCCAGTCCCAGCTGAGCACCTGGCTGCCCGGGATCGCAGGATCGCCGGGGCACCAGTGCGTACACGTCTGGCCCTGCGGACAGTTGCCGCCCTGGTAGCTGGGCCCCTGGGCCTGGGCGACGCCCGCGCCCAGTGTGGCCGCCAGCGCGCCGGAGACAAGCGCTGACGCGGTGAACAGGGTGAGGCGATTCATTACGCCTCCTTCGAGGCGTTGGCGCGGGCGGTCTCCAGCGCGCTGATCAGCGCGTCGACCTCGGCGCGCCGCTCGGCGGGCACGTTCAGCGAGAAGAACGTGCCGACGCTGACGATCACCTGCAGCAGTTCTTCGCGTTCACTGCCGAACAGCTTCTTGCGCCGACTGAACTCCTTGACATCGGTGCCGGTGTATTGCGTGGCGGGGTTGCGGCCGCGGGAGGTGCCCGCCCGCAGCTTCTCCACCCAGTTGCCGTCGACGACGATGCTGTCGCCGTCGATTCCGTCGAAGCGGAACATGTGTCTTCTCCGTTCCGGGGCACCACCCGCTGTGGTGTCCGTTGCGGAGAAATTAGCGACTGGTCGCGGCTACCGATCCCGAAAACGAACTAATGAAGTGCAGCACGCAACGCCGCTAGCGCGCGGTCGGTCGCCTCGGTGGCCGCCGGCACGACGCCGTAGTAGCCGAGGAATCCGTGCACCAGTGTGTCGGCGCGGTGCAGTTCGGCCGGCACGCCGGCGTCGGTGAGCAGCTGTGCGTATCGCGCTCCGTCGTCGCGCAACGGGTCATGCCCGGCGACGACGATGTGGGCGGGCGCCACCCCGGTTAGGTCGCCCGCCGCCGGCACCAACGTCGCCGCGGGCCGGGAGAGGTCGGCATCGCCGACGTACCACCGGGTGAACGCCTTGCACTCGGCCAGGCCGAGAATCGGCGCCTCGGCGTTCTCGATGAACGACGGCAACGACGTGTCGAAGGTGGTCGACGGGTACCACAGCAGCTGGAAGCGCAGCGGTATGCCGGCGTCACGGGCTTGCTGGGCCACCACCGCGGCCAGATTGCCGCCAGCCGAATCGCCGGCCACCGCGACGCGGGTGGGGTCGCCACCGAACCCGCCCGCGTCCGCGGCCACCCACTGCGCCACCGCCCACACGTCCTCGACCGCAGCCGGGTACGGATGTTCGGGGGCCAGGCGGTAGTCCACCGAAACCACGAGCGCGTCCGCGGCGACAGCGTGCAGGCGCGCGGCCCCGTCGTAGGTGTCGAGGTCGCCGACCGACCAGCCGCCACCGTGGATGAAGACCACCACCGGCAGCACCGCCGCCTCGGTCGGCGGCCGGTAGATGCGGACGGGCACCGCGCCCGCGGGGCCGTCGACGCTGTGCTCGGACGTCGTGACCTCCGGAAAAACCGGGACGCGGGGCAGCTCGGCAAAACGCTGCCGGGCGAGCTCCGGCCCGCCGTCGGTGGTCAGTCGGAAGGGCACCGCGGCGAGCACGTTCGCCAGCACGGGATCGAGGTCAGCCATGGCCCACACGGTAGCGGCCGGTGTTTTAGTACGGTTCTGCGCGTGACGACGAGTGGGCGCCGCGCCGGACTGTGGATGGCCGCGGCCGCGGTGGCCGCGTGCTACGGCGTGTTCCTGATCGTCACCGCGACACAGGTGCCTGCCGGAACAGACCTCACCGGACGGTTCGCCGCCCAGCCCGCGGTCAAGGCGCTCGCCGCGGTTCTGCTCGCCGCCGCTGCATGGGCACATCCGATCGTCCGCGAGCGCCGCTGGCTGGTCGGTGCATTGCTCTTCTCTGCCGCCGGCGACTTCCTGCTGGCGATGCCGTGGTGGGCGCCGTCGTTCGTGCTGGGGCTGGCCGCGTTCCTGGTGGCGCACGTGTGCTTCCTGGTCACGCTGTGGCCGCTGGTGCGGGCCACCCCGGTTCGCCGGATCGCCGCCGCAGTGACCGTACTGGCCTGCGCGGGTCTTCTGGTGTGGTTCTGGCCGCGCCTGGTGGCTGACGGGATGGCCATCCCGGTGACGGCGTACATCGCGGTGCTGGGGGCGATGGTGTGTACGGCGCTGCTGGCCGACCTGCCGACGCCGTGGACCGCGCTCGGCGCGGTCTGTTTCGCGGTGTCCGACGCGATGATCGGGATCGGACGCTTCGTGCTGGGGGACGAGCGGCTGGCCGTGCCGATCTGGTGGGTGTACGCCACGTCGCTGCTGCTGATCACCGCGGGTTTGCTGTTCGGCCGGGCGTCCGAGCTCTCTGCTAGACCTGCGGGGTGAGCGTCTCCAGGCAGGCTGCCGAGCACGAGCCGATCGCGCGGGTGCTGCCGATGCTCACGGTGCCGCACCTGGACCGGGAGTTCGACTACCTCGTCGCAGCCGAGATGTCCGACGACGCGCAGCCTGGCGTGCGGGTGAAGGTGCGGTTCAACGGTCGACTGGTCGATGCGTTCGTGCTGGAGCGCCGCTCGGAGACCGACCATGCGGGCCGGCTCGGGTGGCTGGAGAAGGTGGTGTCCGCCCAGCCGGTGCTGACCCACGACGTCCGCCGGCTGGTCGACGCCGTCGCCGCGCGCTACGCGGGCACCCGCGCCGACGTGTTGCGGCTGGCGATCCCGCCGCGGCACGCGACCGTGGAGAAGCGGCCGCCCGCACCGCTCGATCCGTTGGTCGCCGCCGAGGTGGACACCGCCGCGTGGTCGGCCTACACCGGCGGCGCGCAGTTCGTCGCAGCCCTGCGCGACGGCCGCGCCGCTCGGGCGGTGTGGCAGGCGCTGCCCGGCGAAGCGTGGCCGGTCCGGCTGGCCGAGGCGGCCGCGGTGACCGTGCGTGCGGGCCGGTCCGTGCTGGCTGTGGTGCCCGATCAGCGCGATGTGGACCGGTTGACGGCGGCGTGCACCGAGCTGGTCGACGCCGCACGCGTCGTCGCGCTGTCGGCCGGGTTGGGGCCGGCAGAGCGGTACCGCCGCTGGCTCGCGGTGTTGCGCGGGGACGCCCGCGTGGTGGTCGGCACCCGCAGCGCGGTGTTCGCTCCGGTGGCCGACCTGGGGCTGGTGCTGATCTGGGACGACGGGGACGACTCGCTGGCCGAACCGCGCGCCCCGTACCCGCACGCCCGCGAGGTCGCGATGCTGCGCGCGCACCAGGTGCGCTGCGCCGCGGTGATCGGCGGGCACGCGCGTACCGCGGAGGCCCAGGCGCTGGTGCGCAGCGGCTGGGCCCACGATCTGACCGCACCGCGGCAGACGGTTCGGACGTGCTCGCCGCGGGTGGTCGCCCTCGAGGACAGTGCTTACGCCCAGGAACGCGACCCTGCCGCGCGCACCGCGCGACTGCCATCGGTGGCGTTGGACGCCGCCCGTGCGGCACTGACCGCGGGCGCCCCGGTGCTGGTGCAGGTGCCGCGGCGCGGATACGTGCCCGCGCTGTCGTGCGCGCGCTGTCGCACCATCGCGCGATGCCGGCACTGCACGGGACCGCTGTCGCTGGCCAGCCGTGAGGCGGCGGGTGCGGTGTGTCGGTGGTGCGGCCGGGAAGAACTCGCGCTGCGGTGTGTGCGGTGCGGTTCGGACGCGGTGCGCGCTGTGGTGGTCGGCGCCCGGCGGACTGCGGAAGAACTCGGCCGGGCGTTCCCTGGCGTCGCGGTGGTGACGTCTGGCGGTGACGCCGTGGTGGAATCCGTCCCCCAGCGGCCCGCGGTGGTGGTCGCCACGCCGGGTGTGGAACCCGTCGCCGACGGCGGCTACGGCGCGGCACTGCTGCTGGACAGCTGGGCGCTGCTCGGCCGGCAGGACCTGCGCGCGGCCGAGGACACGCTGCGCCGGTGGATGGCGGCCGCGGCGCTGGTGCGCCGTCGCGGCGACGGGGGAGTCGTGGCCGTGGTCGCCGAATCGGCGATCCCGACCGTGCAGGCACTCATTCGCTGGGATCCGGTCGGGCATGCCGACGACGAACTGGACGCGCGCGCCGAGGTGGGGTTGCCGCCCGCGGTGCACATGGCCGCCGTCGACGGCGCCGCCGACGCCGTGCATGCCCTGCTCGACGACGCGGATCTGCCCGCGGGCACGGATCTGCTCGGGCCGGTGGACCTCCCGGTGGGTGTGCGCCGCCCGCCCGGCGTGGCAGCCGAGCTCCCGGTGATCCGCATGTTGGCGCGGGCGGCCAGGGCCGATGGCCTGCCGTTGGCCGCAGCGTTACGCAAGGCCAGCGCCGTGCACAGCGCTCGCCACGATCATGAACCGGTTCGCATCCAGATCGACCCGTTGCACATAGGGTGATGCGCATGTCCGTGCGGCGGCTGGCCAAGGCGTCGATCCCGCTGCTGCTCATCGCTTTCGGACTGCTGTGGCCGCTGGTGTTCACCGGCGGCGGTGACGGTGGCGCGCCCGCCGCCGATCCCGTCGTGATCAGCGACTACCGGATGACCGCGGTCGTCGACGGGGCCGGGGACATGACCGCGGTCGAGACCATCACCGCGCAGGTCTACACCAGCGACCGGCACGGCATCTTCCGCTACTGGGATGTAGCCAACCGCAACGATCCCCACATCCGGCAGCCGCCCGAGATCACCTCCATCCAGCTGGACGGCGCCCCGGTGCCCTACCAAATGCTGTGGGAGGACGGAAAACGCTTCCGGGTCGCCAAGATCGGTGACCCGGACCGAACCCTCTCCGACGGCGGCCACGTGTTCGAGATCGCCTACCGGATCCGCGGCGTGCTCGATCCAGGCCGCACCGGCGCCAGTCAGCGGTTCGCCCAGACCGTCGGCGCGCCCACCGATTCGCCCTCGGTGTTCTTCTGGAACGTCATCGCCCCGTCGTGGAACAACCGCATCGACCGGGCCGAGATCTCCATCACACTGCCCGGCGACGTGGGCGCGGTGCAGTGCTCGGTCGGCGTCGGCGTCGGGCACCCCTGCGACGACCTACGCGCGGCCCGCAACACCGTGGTGGCCTCGGCGTCACAGCTTCCGCCGCGCACGCCGGTGACCCTGCGCGCCGGAGTGGACGTGCCGACGCCGCCGCGCTCGACACTGCTCTGGCCCTACACCTGGGATCGCATCCTCGGGCAGTCGGTGATCGGCGTGCTGTGGCTGATCGGACTGACCGTCGCAAGCGGCGCGGGCGCGGTGATGTGGCTGCGCCGAGTGCTCGAACCGTCGCCGGGTTTCCCGCTGCAATACGCGCCGCCGCCGGGACTGGGGCCCGTTCAGGTCGAGTACATCCGCACCGAGGCGGTGCCCAAGACCGGGCTGACCGCGACCCTGTTCTACCTCGCCGAGCGCAAGCTCATCACGCTGCAGCAACTCGGCGACAAGGAATGGAAGCTGCGCAGCATCGCCCAGCCCGGCCAGTGGTCGGGCCTCGACCCGGTCAGCCTGGCGGTCGCCTCCCGACTGAAGCTGATGAACGCCGGCAGTGAATTCACGGCCAAGAAAACCGTGAAATCCGGTCAGAAGCTGAGCAAGGCCAAAGAAGACATGACCAAGGCCGTGCAGACGTGGGCGGAAGATTCGGGCTTGCTGGTGAAGCGGAGAAAGGAACTGTGGCTGCGGGCGGCCAACGCCGTGGCGTTCCTGTTGATGCTGTGCGCCTTCTTCCGCTGGGGGTTCCCCATCACGCTGTGGGCGCTGCCGTTCGCGGTGTTCTTCGTCCTGTCCGCGACGTCCTGGCGGGCCGGAGTCGGTACCCGGCGCACCGCGGCGGGGCGCGAACTGTGGTCGCGCGCCGGGGGATTCCATCGGGTGCTGGCGACGGATTCGGCGGAGACGCGCTTCGATTTCTCGGCCCGCCGGGACCTCTACACTGCCTACGTGCCCTTCGCGGTCGCCGGCGGAGTCGCCGCCGCATGGGCCAAGAAATACCAGGCTTACACGAACACCGCAGCGCCACAACCAGATTGGTACGTCACGTCGAGTTCGTCGACGTCCTACGCAGCGGCGAGCGGTTCCGGCGGCGCCGACTTCGACAGTTTCGACTCCGCGCTGTCCTCGTCGATCGGCGCGTACACCGCCTCGCAGTCGTCGTCGTCGTCCTCGTCGTCGTCTGGCGGCGGCGGATTCAGCGGCGGCGGTGGCGGTGGCGGCGGCGGAGGAGGGGGAGGGTCATGGTGACTGTGGTACTCGTCGTCGTGCTGGTGGTGGCCGTACTGGTGCTGATCGGATATGTGGCCGGCTACAACAAGATCCGGGCAGCCGATGTGCGCGTCGCCGAGGCCCTGGCGGGCATCGACGTCGAATTGACGCGGCGCGCGGCGCTGATCCCGAGCCTGGTGCACACCGTGGCGACCTTCGCCGCCCACGAGAAGGACGTCCTGGACCGCGTCACCGACGCTCGCGAAGCACTCGCCTCGGCCACTGCGGGTCGCTCGGTGGCGCAGCGCAGTGCCGCGGAGCGGCAACTCGATGCTGCCCTGACGCCTCTTCTCTCACTCGGACAGAGCTCACCGCAACTGGGCTCGTCGGCCAACTTCCTCGACCTGCAGCGCAATTTGGCCGACACCGAGGACAAACTCGCGTTCGCCCGGCAGTACTACAACGATTCGGTCGCCAGTCTCAACCGGCTGCTCGGCACGATCCCGTGGATGATCGTCGCGCCGCTGAGTGGGGTCACCGAAAAGGAGTACTACCAGAGCGCGCGGTAGCCGACGGTCGACGCTTCCTAGACTGACCCGGTGCGCATCGTGTTCGCCGGCACTCCGGAACCGGCTCTGCCGTCCCTGCGTCGCCTCATCGCCTCACCACGCCACGACGTGATCGCCGTCCTGACCCGGCCGGACGCCGCAGTGGGGCGGCGTGGCACGCCAGTGCCGTCCCCGGTGGCACAGGTGGCGCTCGAAGCCGGCATTCCGGTGCTGCGTCCGGCGCGGCCCAACTCGGCAGAGTTCGTCGCCGAACTGGCCGCGCTGGCACCGGATTGTTGCGCGGTGGTGGCCTACGGCGCGCTGCTCGGCGACGCACTGCTCGACGTGCCCGCCCGCGGCTGGGTGAACCTGCACTTCTCGCTGCTTCCTGCATGGCGCGGCGCGGCGCCGGTGCAGGCCGCGATCGCCGCCGGCGACAGCGTGACCGGCGCGACCACCTTCCAGATCGAACCGAGCCTGGACTCCGGTCCGGTGTACGGCGTCGTCACCGAGACGATCCTGCCCGGCGACACCGCGGGAGACCTGCTCGCTCGTCTGTCCGAATCCGGCGCCGGCCTGCTGGAGGCGACCATGGACGGCATCGCCGACGGCACGCTGACCGCGGTGCCCCAGCCCACCGATGGCATCAGCCTCGCCCCGAAGATCACCGTCGACGACGCCCGGATCCGATGGGAGCTGCCCGCCCACGTGGTGGACCGGCGGGTCCGGGCCGTCACGCCGAACCCCGGGGCGTGGACGATGATCGGCGAGCAGCGCGTCAAGGTCGGCTCCGTGGCCCTGGTCGATGGTGGGTCAGACCGCAGCGACCTGGG
This sequence comes from Actinomycetota bacterium, assembly GCA_040752555.1. Classification (GTDB taxonomy): domain Bacteria; phylum Actinomycetota; class Actinomycetes; order Mycobacteriales; family Mycobacteriaceae; genus Mycobacterium. Next base: position 39,972 of record JBFMGT010000013.1, read on the forward strand.
GCCGGGCCAGCTCAGCGTCGAGAAGAAGCGCGTGCTGGTGGGGACCGGGACCGACGCCGTAGAACTACGCACCGTGCAACCGCCGGGCAAGAAACCGATGAACGCCGCCGACTGGGCCCGCGGGGCCCGCCTCGACGAGATCGGCTGGGCCCAGTGACCAGACCGTCCCGGCAGCCACGACCACGGCGCCCGCAGCGGCGCACCCCGCTGGACCCGGCCCGCCGGGCGGCCTTCGACGTGCTGCGGGCGGTGACGGAGCGCGACGCCTATGCGAACCTCGCCCTGCCCGCGCTGCTGCGCGAACGTGGCATCACCGGCCGCGACGCCGCCTTCGCGACCGAGCTGACCTACGGCACCTGCCGCGCACAGGGGCTACTCGATGCGATCATCAGCGCCGCGGCGGGCCGGCCGGTCGAGCGCATCGACCCGGTGCTGCTCGACCTGCTCCGCCTTGGCGCCTACCAGATCCTCCGCACCCGAGTGGAGGACCACGCCGCGGTATCGACGACCGTCGAACAGGCCGGCATCGAATTCGACACGGCCCGAGCAGGTTTCGTCAACGGCGTGCTGCGCACCATCGCCCGCCGCGACGAGGAGTCCTGGGTGGCCGAACTGGCGCCGCCCGCAGCCAGCGACCCGATCGGGCACCTGGCGTTCGTGCACGCGCACCCCCGGTGGGTCGCGCAGGCCTTCGCCGACGCGCTGGGTGCCCGGGCTCACGAGCTTGCGGCCCTGCTGGCCAGCGACGACGCCCGCCCGGACGTTCACCTGGTGGCGCGTCCAGGCGCGGTCACCGCCGACGAGCTGGCCTCGGAGGTCAACGGTGTCGTCGGCCCGTTCTCGCCGTACGCCGTGCATCTGAGCGAAGGCGATCCCGGTGCGCTCGCCGCGGTGCGCGATGGCCGGGCGCTCGTACAGGACGAAGGCAGCCAGCTCGTCGCGCGCGCGCTGACGCTGGCCGCACTCGACGGCCCCGACGGCGGTCGCTGGCTCGATCTGTGCTCCGGCCCCGGCGGCAAGACCGCGCTGCTCGCCGCGCTCGGCCAGCCCGCCGGCGCCCGTGTCACGGCGGTGGAGCCTGCGCCGCGGCGCGCCGAGTTGGTCGAGCAGAACACCGCCGGCCTGCCCGTCGAGGTGCTGCGGGTGGACGGGCGGGACCCCGGACTGCCGCCGGGCTTCGATCGCGTGCTGGTGGATGCGCCGTGTACCGGGTTGGGCGCGCTGCGCCGCAGGCCCGAGGCGCGGTGGCGGCGCAGGCCCGGCGACGTGGCCCCGCTGGCGAAGCTGCAGCGCGAACTGCTGGCCTCAGCGATCCGGTTGACCAGGCCCGGCGGAGTCGTGCTGTACGCGACCTGTTCGCCGCACCTGGCCGAGACGACCGGCGTGGTCGCCGACGCGCTGCGCCGGCATCCCGTCGAGGCGTTGGACACCCGTGAGCTGTTCGCCCCAGCCACCGATCTGGGCGACACGTCCTCGGCGCAGCTGTGGCCACACCGGCACGGCACCGATGCGATGTTCGCCGCCGCCCTTCGGGTCACCGGGCCACCGATAGGCTGATCCCATGCCTGGACAGTCCGCCCGCACCGCTCCGATGATCGCGCCGTCGATCCTGGCCGCCGATTTCGCGCGGCTCGCCGACGAGGTGGCCGCGGTGGAGGGCGCCGACTGGCTGCACGTCGACGTCATGGACAACCACTTCGTGCCCAATCTCACCCTCGGCCTGCCGGTGGTCGAGTCGCTGCTGGCCGTGACCGACATCCCGATGGACTGTCACTTGATGATCGACGAGCCGGGCCGCTGGGCGCCGCCGTACGCCGAGGCCGGCGCCCACAATGTCACGTTCCACGCCGAGGCCACCCACGATCCGTGCGCGGTGGCCCGCGACATCCGGTCCGCCGGCGCGAAGGCCGGGTTGGCGATCAAGCCCGGCACGCCCGTCGACCCCTACCTGGAGATCCTGCGCGACTTCGACACGCTGCTGGTGATGTCGGTCGAGCCCGGCTTCGGCGGGCAGAAGTTCATCGCCGAGGTGCTACCGAAGGTGGGTATCGTGCGCCGCCTCGTCGACGCCGGTGAGCTGACCGTGCTCGTCGAGATCGACGGCGGCATCAACACCGACACGATCGAAGCGGCGGCCGAAGCCGGGGTGGACTGCTTCGTTGCGGGCTCTGCGGTCTACAGCGCCGAGGACCCCGCGCGCGCCGTGACGGCTCTGCGCGCCCAGGCCGCCGCGGCCGCCAGCCACCTGGCGCAGTGAACCTCGACGCCGCGATGGCCGCGGCCCTCGAGCAGGCCGAAAAAGTGAAGGGCACAACGTATCCCAACCCGCCGGTGGGCGCAGTCATCCTGGATGCGGGCGGTGAGATCGCCGGTGTGGGCGCCACCGAGCCACCCGGCGGACCCCATGCCGAGGTGTTGGCGCTGCGCCGGGCGGGGGAGCGGGCAATCGGCGGCACCGCGGTGGTGACACTGGAGCCGTGCAACCACGTCGGCCGGACACCGCCGTGTGTGGACGCCCTTCTCAACGCGGGGGTGGCGAACGTCGTGTACGCCGTGGCGGATCCCAATCCGGTCGCGGCCGGCGGGGCGGCCCGGCTCGCGCGTGCGGGTGTCACGGTGACCGCGGGTGTGGGCGCCGACGCCGCCTCGGGTGGCCCCCTGCGGGAGTGGCTGCACAAGCAGCGCACCGGAATGCCGCATGTGACATGGAAATTCGCGACCAGTGTGGACGGGCGTAGCGCGGCCGCGGACGGGACAAGCCGATGGATCACCGGTGAGGCGGCGCGCGCGGACGTGCACCGCCGCCGTGCGATCGCCGACGCGATCGTCGTGGGCACCGGCACGGTGTTCGCCGACGATCCGGCGCTGACCGCGCGGCGGCCCGACGGCTCGCTGACCCCGCATCAACCGCTGCGGGTGGTGGTCGGTATGCGCGAAATACCGCCTGACGCAACAGTTCTCAACGACGACTCGCGCACCATGGTGATCCGGACGCGCGACCCGCACGAGGTGATCCAAGCCCTGTCGGACCGTACCGATGTGCTGGTGGAGGGCGGCCCGACCTTGGCCGGTGCGTTTCTGCGGGCCGGCGTGATCGATCGAATCCTGGCCTATGTGGCGCCAATTCTGCTCGGTGGCCCGATCACCGCAGTCGACGATGTCGGGGTGGCGAGTATCGGGCAGGCGCAGCGATGGCGTTTCGACGCCATGCATCCGATCGGTTCTGACGTACTGCTGAGCCTGGTCCGAGCCTGAGTCGACCCCGACTGAGGATCCACGCGAGTGTTATCGGTTCGTTACCCGCTGTCCATCAAGGGTTTCCGTAACCGCATTCACACGACGCACCCAGCACTCTGTGTCCCCGCCCTGGCGGATTCCTCGTTAGACTCGTGGGGAATATCGCGCTTTCACCGATGAGTTGCGCATGGTGAGCACGAACAAAGGACGTAGAGCATGACTGCACTGCAGGACTGGCTCAGCTACAGCCCGGTCACCCCAGAGTCGATCAAGGCGGTGATCCGCGACGCCTGGCGAGGGCTGACCATGGACGACACCACTGACGACACCCCCCACATCGATGGTCTCGCCGCGGAGCCTCAGCTGATGGGCCGCGGGCTCGAGCGCTGCTGAGCCGAAGCCCCGGCGTCGGGCTCGTCGGCGCGCTCGCTGCGGGCGCTGATGAACAGCCCGAGCAGGGCGCCGACGACGCACACCACCGCGGTGATCGTGAAGATCTCCGAGTACTGCAGCACGTAGGCTTCGCGCACCCGGTGCGCTTCGGCGGCGAGCCGCTGGGCCAGTGTGTCACCGCCCGGGCTGGCCGGCAGGCTGGCCAGATGCTGGTTGAACCGGTACAGCCCCCAGGCTGACAGCGCGGCGATACCGATCAGCATGCCGATCATGCGTGCCACCACGACGGCGGCCGACGCGATCCCGTGCTGGGCCGATGGCACCACCCGCAGGGTGGCCGAGGTGAGCGGGCCGATGACCAGGCCCAGGCCGAACCCTGCGATCGCCAGGTCGGTGTCGAGCACCGGCAGGCTGATGAAGCCGAGATCGTGACGGGCAGCGAGCAGGTCGACGGGCCAGTGGGCGATCAGCAGGTAACCGCCCGCGGCGATCAGCAATCCGACGAACGCGACGATCCGGTCGCCGACGTGCGTGGCCAGCCAGCCGCCGACCAGCGCACCGATCGGCAGCGCGATCAGGAAGCGCAGCAGCAGGAACGCGGCCTCGTTCTGGTCCTGCCCCAGCACGCCCTGCCCGAACAGCTCGACGTTGACCAGCGTCACCATCAGGGCGGCGCCCGCGGTCAGCGATGCCCCCAGCGCGGCCAGGAACGGCCGGAAATGCACGCCGGCGGGGTCCAGCAGCCGGGTGCGGGCGAACTTCTCCCAGACGAAGAACGCGACAGCGGCGACGGCCGCCGCGATCAACACCGGCACGCCCCAACTCGGCAGCACCTGTTTGCCGTCGGGTTTCGGGTTGTACAGCCCGACCACGGCCAGGCCCAGTGCCAGCGCGAGCAGCAGCCCGCCCACCACATCGACCTTCTGCGGGTCCTCGCTGTCCAACCGGGCCGGCAGGCTGAAGTGGATCATCACCATCGCGACCAGTGCCAGCGGCACGTTGACCCAGAACACCGCCTGCCAGTGGTGGAAGAGCCATACCAGCGTGATGCCGTACAGCGGGCCGAGCACGCTGCCGAGTTCCTGGGCGGCGCCGACACCGCCCAGCACGGCCGCCCGGTTGCGCGCCGCCCACAGGTCGGCGGCCAGGGCCAGCGTCACCGGTAACAGCGCGCCGCTGGCGGTGCCCTGCACGATACGGCCGATCACGAGCACGGTCAGGTCGGTCGACAGCGCGGTGATCACGGAGCCGAGAGCGAACCCCGCGAGGCTGATCTGCAGCAGCAGTTTGCGGCCGAACCGGTCGGAGGCGCGGCCGAGCAGTGGCATCGCGGCGATGTAGCCGAGCAGGTAGCCGGTGATGATCGGGGTGACGCGCTGGATCTGGTTCACGCCGATGCCGACGTCGCTCATGATGTCGGTCATGATCGTCACGACGACATAGGTGTCGAGCGCGCCGAGCACGACGGCGAGGCTGCCCGCGCTGATCGCGATGCGCCGGTTGGAGGGCTGCGGGGTGGCCGCCACCGCGGAGGAGCCGGGTGCGCTGTGCATCAGACCGCCGGTTTGTCGACCGTCACCGGCTCACCCCACTTCGACAGCGTCATCGTCACGCTGTTGCCGGGGGTGGGTTCCAGCCGGGCCTGCATGAGTTCGTGGTTGCCGTCCTCGGCGATCCAGGCGGTGCCCGGGACGGGGCCCTTCGCGGCGATCTGCGGGGCGATCTTGTTGACCGCGTCGGCACGCACGTTGCCGGTGATGCGGATCGTCTTGACGCCTTCGACGGTCTCGCGGCCCTCGGACTTGGCGTCGGAGAAGTTCGCGAGCACGTTGGCCAGCCCGTTGTCGGGGCTCAGGATCGCGGCGACGTCGTAGATCTCGGCGGCCGGCCCGAAGTTCGACAGGCTGCCGCCCGCGGTGATCGCGGCGTAGAGATCGCCGTCGGCCACGACGAATTCCACGCCCTGCAGCTTCTGGCCCAGGAACACGATGTCGGCGGTGCCCTTCGCGGCGACCGTGGGCTTCTGGGTGAGATCGCCCTCGAGGGACTCGACCGGCAACTCGGCGATCTGCCCCTGCACGGCGAGCTTCAGATGGGCGCTGGACTGGCCTTTGGTGGTGTCAGCGGATTCCCGGAGCAACGTGGTGGCATCGGGCAGGTCGGCCCCGGAGTCCTGGGACGATGAGCCGCTGCACCCTGCGACGAGGGTGACGACGGCGAAGAGGGCGGCGACGAGCGCCAAGAGGCGGGTCTGCATGCCTGCATCGTAGAGGGTGCGGCGGACATGGACCGTCCGCCGGTGGGCATAGGCTGTACAGGTGTTCACCGGAATCGTCGAAGAACTGGGCGAGATCGTCGGCAGGGAGAACCTCGGCGACGCCGCCCGTTTGGTCATTCGTGGCCCGATCGTGACTTCGGATGCCGGACACGGAGATTCGATCGCGGTGAACGGGGTGTGCCTCACCGTGGTCGATGTGCTCGCCGACGGCTCGTTCTCCGCCGATGTGATGGCCGAGACGCTGAACCGGTCCAGTCTGAGCGGGGCCGACGTGGGAACCCGGGTCAACCTGGAGCGGGCGGCGGCGGTCAGCAGCCGGCTGGGCGGCCACATCGTGCAGGGCCACGTCGACGGCACAGGTCACATCGTGTCCCGCACGCCGTCCGAGCACTGGACGGTGGTGCGGATCGGACTGCCCGAGTCGCTGTCGCGCTACATCGTCGAGAAGGGGTCGATCACCGTCGACGGGGTGTCGCTGACGGTGTCGGGACTGGGCCCGGACTGGTTCGAGGTGTCGCTGATCCCCACCACGCTCGATCTGACGACGCTGGGGCGCGCCGAGGTGGGCGCGCCGGTGAACCTCGAGGTCGACGTCATCGCCAAATACGTTGAACGGCTGATGGCGCGCAAATCCGACAGCGACTAGTCACGACCAGCTGGCCGCGCGCGCACTGCATGGTCAGCTGGGCGGCCTGCGCTTCGCCCGACGCCGCGCAACCGCCGCAACCCCCAAGGCCAGCCCGGCAGCCAGCCGTCCTCCGGTCCGCCCGTACGTGGTGAACGTCACGTCTGCCGTGAGGCGAGCACCTCTGCGCGGGCGGTGAAATCGATCGGGTCCACGTCGTCGAAGAGGGCTGCCCCGATCGTCGGCGCATCCGTGGGAGCCACGACGGCACGTATCGCGACCGCGGTCAGGCGGGCAATAACCCGGGCTTGCGCGTGGTTCATACTGAACGGGACATACGTGGTTCCCCGCTGGGAACCGGCAAGGTGGTGAGGATGACGAGGCTGGATTCGGTTGAGCGTGCGGTCGCCGATATCGCCGCAGGCAAGGCCGTGGTCGTCATCGACGACGAAGATCGGGAGAACGAAGGCGATCTGATCTTCGCCGCCGAAAAGGCAACCCCCGAACTGGTGGCCTTCATGGTGCGCTACACCTCAGGTTATCTGTGTGTCCCGCTCGACGGCGAGATCTGCGACCGGCTGGGCCTGCTGCCGATGTACGCGGTCAACCAGGACAAGCACGGCACCGCCTACACCGTCACCGTCGATGCGAAACACGGTGTGGGAACGGGAATTTCAGCTTCTGACCGGGCAACCACAATGCGGTTGCTCGCCGACCCGACCGCGGTTGCCGACGACTTCACCAAGCCCGGGCATGTGGTTCCGCTGCGCGCCAAGGACGGCGGGGTACTGCGCCGCCCAGGGCACACCGAGGCGGCCGTTGACCTGGCCCGCCTTGCCGGCCTGCAGCCGGCCGGCACGATCTGCGAGATCGTCAGCCAGAAGGACGAGGGCGCGATGGCCCAGACCGACGAGCTGCGGATCTTCGCCGACGAACACGACCTCGCGCTGATCTCGATCGCCGATCTGATCGAGTGGCGCCGTAAGCACGAAAAGCACATCCAGCGCGTCGCCGAGGCCCGCATCCCGACCCGGCACGGTGAGTTCCGCGCCGTCGGCTACACCAGCATCTACGAAGACGTCGAGCACGTCGCCCTGGTGAAGGGCGACATCGCCGGCCCCCACGAGGACGGCCACGACGTCCTGGTCCGCGTGCACTCCGAATGTCTGACCGGTGACGTGTTCGGGTCCCGCCGCTGTGATTGCGGCCCCCAGCTCGATGCCGCGTTGGCGATGGTGGCCCGGGAGGGCCGCGGCGTGGTGCTCTACATGCGCGGCCACGAGGGCCGGGGCATCGGATTGATGCACAAGCTGCAGGCCTATCAGCTGCAGGACGCCGGCGATGACACCGTCGACGCCAATCTCAAGCTCGGTCTGCCCGCCGACGCCCGCGACTACGGCACCGGCGCGCAAATCCTCGTCGATCTCGGGGTGCGCTCGATGCGGCTGCTGACCAACAACCCGGCCAAACGGGTCGGTCTGGACGGCTACGGGTTGCACATCATCGAGCGAGTGCCGCTTCCGGTGCGGGCCAATTCCGAGAACATCCGCTACTTGATGACCAAGCGGGACCGGATGGGCCACGACCTGACGGGGCTGGACGACTACGACGAGGCAGTGCCCGGCGACCTCGGCGGCACGAAATGAGCCCCGCCGCAGGCGTGCCGGACATGCCCGAGCTGGATGCCAGCGGGGTGACCCTCGCCATCGTCGCGAGCACCTGGCACGAGACCATCTGCGACGCGCTGCTCGAAGGCGCTCGGCGTGCGGCCGCCGCTGCCGGCGTCACCGACCCGACGGTGGTCCGGGTGCTCGGGGCGATCGAGATCCCGGTCGTCGCGCAGGCACTGGCCAGGACCCACGACGCCGTTGTCGCGCTCGGCGTCGTGATCCGCGGGCAGACACCGCATTTCGATTACGTGTGTGATGCTGTCACCCAGGGCCTGACCCGGGTTTCACTGGACGCCTCCACTCCGGTGGCCAACGGCGTGCTCACCACGAACACCGAACAGCAAGCCCTCGACCGGGCCGGGCTGCCAGAGTCCGCCGAGGACAAGGGCGCCCAGGCCGCCGCCGCAGCGCTGTCCACAGCGCTGACGCTGAGCCGACTCGCCGCGACGTCATGAGCGGCGCGGAGTGGGACGTCGAGGTCAAGCCGCACCTCACCCCGAAATTCGCCTACGGAGCCGCGGTGGTGATCGTCGCCGCCCACGTGGTGGTCGGTGCTCTGCTCAAGGTCGGAACCACCGGGGTGGTCTTCCGCACTGCCGACCAGATCGCGATTGCGGCGCTCGGCGTGGTGTTCGGCGCGGCCGTGTGCCTGTTGGCCCGCCCACGGCTGCGGGTCGGCGCTGCCGGTGTCGCGGTGCGAAACCTGTTCGGCTACCGCGTCTTCGACTGGAACCTGGTGCGCGGGCTTTCCTTTCATCCTGGTGCGCGCTGGGCCAGGCTGGATCTGCCCGACGACGAGTACGTGCCCGTGATGGCCATCCAGGCCGTCGACAAGGGGCGCGCTGTCGAGTCGATGGACCGGGTCCGCGCCGCCATGGAGCGCTACCAGGGCGCCCAGAGCACAGGGGAGATCAACCGCCGTCGCCCATGACGGCGCCCTCTCGGCGCGGATCGGCGCCACCTGTCCAGCCGGGTTCGGCGCGCACGATCGCCGAGAGACCGCTGGATTGATCGGCGAAGTCCACCCGGTGACCGAGGTCGCGCAGCCCGGTGATCAGGGGGTCGTGGCGGCCGTCATCGGAGATGTCGATGACCGGGTGTTCGCCCCCGACGTTCGTGGTGGGAGAGTTGGCGGCCCCGAAGTCGACCAGCGACACGGCCTGCTGCGGGTCCAGACCCCAATCAAGCATTCCGACAAGGGTTTTGACGACGAATTGGACGATCGTCGAGCCTCCCGGCGAGCCGGCCACCGCGTACAGCGGACCGCGGGCGCCCGCCGGACCGGTGTCGAAGATCAGCGTGGGAGCCATCGTGCTGCGCGGGCGCTTGCCCGGTGCCACCCGATTGGCGACGGGCGCGCCGTCGGGGCCGACCGGTTCGGCGGAGAAATCCGTGAGCTGATTGTTCAACAGGAAACCGTCGACCATGTGGAACGAGCCGAACGCCGACTCGATCGTCGTGGTCAGCGAGGCGGCGTTTCCTTGCGCATCGACCACGCTGACGTGGCTGGTGCCGTGCTCGGGCACCGGTGGCACCGGTGCCGTCGGCGGCCCGAAGTCGCCCGGCTTCGCGGTCCCCATCGTGCGGTCTCCGGAGACGAGCGCCGCCCGCCCGGCCAGGTAATCGGCGGCAAGCAGCGCATCCGGTGAGCCGCCGGGCAACGCGACGAAGTCCGTGTCGGCGACGTAGCGATCCCGGTCGGCGTAGGCGAGCCGTTCCGCCTCGGCGATCAGGTGCACTCCCTGCACGGTCGGGCGACCGCCGTCGGCGTCGACGTCGGTGGGTCGGTGCGCGGCCATGTCGAAATGCGACAGCACGCCCAGCGTCTCGGCGACCGCGATACCGCCCGACGACGGCGGCGGCATCCCACAGATCTGCTTGCCGCGGTAGGGGCTGCACACGGGTTCCCGAATCCGCGCACGGTAGCCGGACAAATCCTCGGTGGTCATCAGGCTCGGGGTCCGTCCCCCCGCCGGGTCGGCCGCCGCCGCGACGATGTCCTCGGCGATCGGTCCGGTGTACAGCGCCGCCGGATCGGTGGCGATCGCGCCGAGCGTCTTCGCGTACGCGGGGTTCGTCAGCCGGGTCTTCGCCGCACGCGGCGACCCGTCGGGTTCGAGAAAGTACTCGCCGGCGGCGGCGTCGATCCGCAGCTTCGGCGCAGCGTCGGCGATGGCAGCCGCGAGCCGCGGGCTGATCTCGAAGCCGTCATCGGCGAGCCGGACCGCCGGTCCGAACAGGTCGCGCCACGGCGTGCGGCCGTGCTGGGCATGCGCGTCGGCCAGCATCCGCACGATGCCCGGCACACCGATCGAGCGGCCGGACGCACGGGCGTCGGGTTTCGGTGCAGATCTGTCGGTGTCGGAGACCCAGCGCAGATAGTTCTCGGAGGCCGCCGCGGGGGCGACCTCGCGGCCGTCGAACGCCTGCACCGTGTTCGCCGCCGCGTCGTAGTAGAGCAGGAAGCCGCCGCCCCCGACGCCGGAGGATTGGGGCTCGACCAGGCCCAACACGGCCTGCGCGGTGACGAGGGCGTCGGCTGCCGTGCCGCCGTCGCGCAGCACCTCACAGGCCGCCTTGGTGGCCAGCGGGTTGGCGGTGGCCACCGCGTAATGATCGGTGTGCACCGCGGTCATGCCGGTGCGGTAGCCGGTCGCGGTCTCCGGGGCGGATTGGTCGTCACTGCCCTGCTGCTTGGTCTCCGGCGTGCCGTTGGTCACGATCGCGCACGGCCCCGCGGGTGTCGCTTCGGCCTGACGATCGGTGCAACCGGCGCAGACCAGTACGGAAGCCATCAACAAAGCCAGTACCCGGGTCCAGGTCACGGTCCGCACCGCCACCTACTCGCTCTACCCCGTCGGGGCGTCGCAGTAACCTGGGTCCGTGCCGGATCCAGCGACATACCGACCTGCGCCCGGGTCGATTCCCGTCGAACCCGGCGTCTACCGGTTCCGCGATCCGCAGCGCCGGGTCATTTACGTCGGCAAAGCCAAGAGCCTGCGCAGCCGGCTCAACTCCTACTTCGCCGACCTCTCCGGCCTGGCGCCGCGCACACGCCAGATGGTGATGACCGCCGCGAGCGTCGAGTGGACCGTGGTCACCACCGAAGTGGAGGCGTTGCAGCTCGAGTACAACTGGATCAAGGAATTCGATCCGCGGTTCAACATCCGCTACCGCGACGACAAGTCCTACCCGGTGCTCGCCGTCACCCTGAACGAGGAGTACCCGCGGCTGAAGGTGTACCGCGGACCACGCCGCAAAGGGGTGCGGTACTTCGGGCCGTATTCGCACGCCTGGGCCATCCGCGAAACACTCGATCTGCTCACCCGAGTCTTCCCGGCCCGGACGTGTTCGGGTGGAGTCTTCAAGCGGCACAGCCAGATCGGGCGGCCCTGCCTGCTCGGCTACATCGACAAGTGCTCGGCGCCGTGCATCGGGCGGGTCAGCGCCGACGAGCACCGCCAGATCGTGCTCGACTTCTGCGACTTCCTTGCCGGGAAGACCGATCGGCTGATCCGCGACATGGAACAGCAGATGAACGCCGCCGCCGAAGACTTGGACTTCGAGCGGGCGGCCCGGCTGCGCGACAACATCGGGGCGATGCGCCGGGCGATGGAGAAGCAGGCCGTGGTGTTCGGCGACGGTACGGACGCCGACGTGGTGGCCTTCGCCGACGACGAGCTGGAAGCGGCGGTGCAGGTCTTCCACGTGCGCGGCGGCCGGGTGCGCGGTCAGCGTGGCTGGGTGATCGAAAAGTCCGGTGAGCCTGGGGAATCCACGCTGGAGTACCTCGTCGAGCAGTTCCTCACCCAGTTCTACGGCGACCAGGCCGCGCTCGGCGGCGCCGCCGACGACGGCGGCGACGAGACCACGAATCCGGTGCCCAAGCAGGTGCTGGTGCCGGTCCTGCCCGAGACGGCCCCGGAGTTGGAGACCTGGTTGTGCCAGTTGCGCGGGTCGCGGGTGTCGCTGCGGGTCGCCCAGCGCGGTGATAAACGTGCACTTGCCGAGACCGTGCAGCGCAACGCCGAGCAGGCGCTGAACCAGCACAAGCTCAAGCGTGCCGGCGACTTCACCGCCAGAAGCGCTGCGCTGCAAAGCATTCAGGACGCACTGGGGCTCGAGGATGCACCGCTGCGCATCGAATGCGTGGACATCAGCCATGTGCAGGGCACCGACGTGGTGGCCTCGCTGGTGGTGTTCGAAGACGGCTTGCCGAAGAAGTCGGATTACCGGCACTACGCGATCCGTGAGGCCGCCGGGGACGGCCGGTCCGACGACGTCGCCTCGATCGCCGAGGTCACCCGCCGGCGGTTCCACCGCCACCTGCGCGACACCCAGCAGCCCGGCGATTTCGCCGCAGAAGGTCGATCACGCCGCTTCGCCTACCCGCCCAACCTCTTCGTCGTCGACGGCGGTGCGCCGCAGGTCAACGCTGCGGCGGCGGTTCTCGAGGAACTCGGCGTCACCGACGTGGCGGTGATCGGGCTGGCGAAGAGGCTGGAAGAGGTGTGGGTCCCGTCCGAGCCGGATCCGGTCATCATGCCGCGCAACAGCGACGGGCTGTATCTTCTGCAGCGGGTCCGCGACGAGGCGCACCGCTTCGCGATCAGCTTTCACCGCAGCAAGCGGTCCAAGCGGATGACCGCCTCGGCGCTGGACTCGGTGCGTGGACTGGGGGAGCACCGGCGTAAAGCACTGGTGACGCACTTCGGTTCGGTGGCGCGGCTGCGGCAGGCCTCTGTCGAGGAGATCACCGCGGTGCCCGGTATCGGCGTGGCCACCGCCACCGCCGTGCTGGAGGCGCTCGGGGCGCAGGCCGACGCCCCGGCGACGGACGTGGCGACCGAACCGGAGGCCGAACAGCACGCGGAGCCGCCGCCCATCGACGATGATCGAACCACGGTGACGGGATGACAGAAGCAGGCATGGACAGCGAATCGGGCGGAATCGACGTGGTCCTGGTGACCGGGCTGTCGGGAGCCGGTCGCGGCACTGCGGCCAAGGTCCTCGAAGACCTCGGCTGGTACGTGGCCGACAATCTGCCGCCGGAGCTGATCGCGCGGATGGTCGACCTGGGGCTGGCCGCGGGCTCGCGGATCACGCAGCTGGCGGTGGTGATGGACGTGCGCTCGCGCGGATTCACCGGCGACCTGGCGGGGGTGCGCAGCGAGTTGGCGGCCCGCAACATCACCCCGCGGGTGGTGTTCCTCGAAGCGTCCGACGACATGCTCGTGCGCCGCTACGAGCAGAACCGGCGCAGCCATCCGCTGCAGGGCACGCAGACGCTGGCCGAGGGAATCGCCGCCGAACGGGCTCTGCTGGCCCCGGTGCGGGCCACCGCCGACTTGGTCATCGACACCTCGTCGCTGTCGGTGCACGGGCTGCGGGACAGCATCGAGCGCGCGTTCGCGGCCGAAACCGTGGCCAACACCAACGTCACGGTGGAGTCGTTCGGGTACAAGTACGGGCTGCCGATGGACGCCGACACGGTGATGGACGTCCGGTTCCTGCCCAACCCGCACTGGGTGGACGAGCTGCGCCCACACACCGGCCAACATCCTAAGGTTCGCGACTACGTCCTCGGCCAACCCGGCGCCGTGGAGTTCATCGACTCCTACCATCACCTCTTGGACGTCGTGATCGACGGATACCGGCGGGAGGGGAAGCGGTACATGACGGTGGCTATCGGCTGCACCGGCGGCAAACACCGCAGCGTCGCGATGGCCGAGGCGCTGGCTGATCGGCTCCAGGATGCGGCCCTGACCGTGCGCGTCCTGCACCGGGATCTGGGGCGCGAATGAGTGTGCGCATCGTCGCCCTCGGCGGTGGGCACGGGTTGTATGCCACCCTGTCGGCGGCGCGGCGCCTCACCCCGCACGTCACCGCGATCGTCACCGTCGCCGACGACGGCGGCTCCTCGGGCCGGCTGCGCAGCGAACTCGACATCGTGCCGCCGGGTGATCTGCGAATGGCGTTGGCGGCCTTGGCATCCGACAGCCCGCACGGTCGGTTGTGGGCCACCATCATCCAGCACCGGTTCGGGGGCAGCGGCGCGCTGGCCGGACATCCCATCGGCAATCTCATGCTCGCCGGTCTCAACGAGGTGCTCGCCGATCCGGTGGCCGCACTCGACGAACTGGGCCGCATCCTCGGCGTGAAAGGCCGGGTGTTGCCGATGTGCCCGATGGGGTTGAGCATCGAGGCCGATGTCGCCGGCCTGGAGTCCGACCCGCGGGTCAGCCGGGCGATCCGCGGACAGGTCGCGATCGCCACCACGGTCGGCAAAGTGCGGCGTGTCCGGCTGCTGCCCGGTGACCCACCGGCCACCCATCAGGCCGTCGACGCGATCCTGGACGCCGATCTGGTGGTGCTCGGCCCGGGTTCGTGGTTCACCAGCGTGATCCCGCACGTCCTGGTTCCCCAGCTGGTTTCCGCTCTGCAGAGCACCACGGCGCGGCGCGCACTGGTGCTCAACCTGGTGGCTGAACCGGGCGAGACGTCCGGCTTCTCCGTCGAGCGCCACATCCATGTGCTGGCCCAGCATGCACCGAACTTCCGGGTCGACGACATCATCGTCGATTCGTCGCGGGTGCCCAGCGAGCGGGAGCGCGACCAGTTGCGCCGCACCGCGACCATGCTCGAGGCCCGCGTCGAGTTCGCCGACGTGTGTCGACCTGGTACACCTTTACATGATCCGGCGAGGTTGGCGGCGGCGCTGGAGGGCGCGCTGCAACGGGGCACAGAAGCGGGCGGGGCAGGCGGCACAGCGCCCACCGGCACACCGCAGACGGTGCCCACACCGACAGTGAACCGACCGAGAGGTGACGACCCGTGGCGATGACAGCCGAGGTCAAAGACGAGCTCAGCAGGCTCGTGGTGAATTCGGTCAGCGCTCGGCGCGCCGAGGTCGCCGCGCTGCTGCGGTTCGCCGGCGGGCTGCACATCGTGTCGGGGCGAGTTGTGGTCGAGGCCGAAGTGGACCTCGGAATCATCGCGCGCCGGCTGCGCAAGGACATCTACGACCTGTACGGCTACCACGCCGTCGTGCACGTGCTCTCGGCCAGTGGTATCCGCAAGAGCACCCGCTATGTGGTTCGGGTCGCCAAGGACGGTGAGGCGCTGGCCCGCCAGACCGGGTTGCTGGATCTGCGCGGCCGCCCGGTCCGCGGCTTGCCCGCCCAGGTGGTCGGCGGGAGTGTCGCCGACGCTGAAGCCGCATGGCGGGGGGCGTTTCTCGCGCACGGTTCGCTGACCGAACCGGGCCGGTCCTCGGCCCTGGAGGTGAGCTGCCCGGGCCCCGAGGCCGCGCTGGCGCTCGTCGGTGCCGCGCGCCGGCTGGGCGTGAGCGCCAAGGCGCGCGAGGTGCGCGGCAGCGACCGGGTGGTGGTCCGCGACGGAGAGGCGATCGGTGCGCTGCTGACCCGGATGGGGGCCCAGGACACCCGGTTGACGTGGGAGGAGCGGCGGATGCGCCGCGAGGTGCGGGCGACCGCCAACCGGCTCGCCAATTTCGACGACGCGAACCTGCGCCGGTCCGCGCGCGCTGCGGTGGCCGCCGCGGCCCGGGTCGAGCGGGCGCTGGAGATCCTGGGCGACACCGTGCCCGACCACCTGGCCGCCGCAGGCAGTCTGCGCGTCGCACACCGGCAGGCCTCACTGGAGGAACTCGGTCGGCTGGCCGACCCGCCGATGACCAAAGACGCTGTGGCAGGCCGTATTCGGCGCCTGCTGTCGATGGCCGACCGCAAAGCCAAGATCGACGGCATCCCGGATACTGAGTCGGCGGTCACCCCGGATCTGCTCGAGGACGCCTAACTTTCGAGCAGGTGCTCGAGTGACTCCCGGTCGATCGCATCGAACTCGTGGTCCTCGACATGCATGTAGTGACGCACCCGGTTGACGAAATCGTTGATCGATGCGTTGAACGCGTCGGTGGCCGCGTTGCGCTGCTCCAGGGACAGCGCACTGGTGATCTCCTGGGCGAATGCGGTGTAGATGACGCGCTGCGCGCTGTCGGCGATGTCGCTCGGCGCCACGAGGCGCAGCTCGGTCAGCAGCGTGATCGCGCGCTTGACGTCGTCCTCGAGCACCCCGGTGGCGCGCACCACCCGGAACAGGACGGCCAACCGGTCCATGCTGTCCGGGATCGAAGGATCGGACTCGCGGGCCAACGCCAGGAATTCGCCCCGGTCGGTGGTACGGGCCAGCCGCTTCGTCATCTCTGCCCATTCCGCGGAGAGTTGCTTGAGGCCAGTGCTCGCCACCGAGATCTCCGTCATCGCCGCGACGAACCGGATCGTCGTCTCCCGCAACAGGTCGAACCGTTGCCGTTCCTCGTCGTGAATGCTCTGCCGTTCGTGGGTCTTCTTCGCCGTCCAGTACGTCGCGATCCCGCCCACCATGGTGCCGAGCAGGCTGGCTGAGGCGGTGATCGCCGGGATCACCCAATCGGTCATGGACGGCAGTATCGCGCTCGCCGCCCCAGCGCGGCGGGCAACTGGCGACACGCGCTCCACACCAGCAGCCCCGCCTGGATGCCGAGCGCGATCGAGATCATCGAGATCAACGTGACCCCGACGGCGTCGGAACTGTCGTTGCCGATCAGCTCGGTGACTCCGATGAACCCCAGAGAACCGGGCACCAGCAGCCAGAACCCTGGCAGCAACAGTGTCGCCGCCGACGGGGTGTTCGGCCGACGGGCCACGAACAGGGCGCAGATCGCCAGCGCCAACCCGCCGCCGAAACCGCTGGCGTAGCTCCCCAGCGTGGCGTTGCCAGCCAGCTGGCCCGCGTAGGAGACGAACAGGATCACCAGCATCCAGCCCATGAAGCGGGTCGGCGGACCGTGATAAAGGAAGAGCCCGACGGCGTAGAGCGCGCAACCCGCCCAGGGTGCCCACGGCCCGAAGCGGTCAACCACGGCGACGCTGAGTTCGCCGGCGGTGAGCCCGACCAGCTGGGCTGCGATCAGGATGCCGAATGCCAACTGCGCCAACCGCATTGCGCCGGCGATCAGACGGGCTGAGCCGGAGATCATGTCGCGGGTGCTGAGTTCGATGACGGCCAGCGTGATCGCCGTGCCGGGAAGGAACATGACCAGCGCCGGGGCCAGGGCCCGCAGACTGCCTTCCCCCAGGTGAAGCAGCCGGCCGAGGGTGAACGAGCTCAGCGCCACGGTGAACGCGGCGAGTACGGGCAGGAGCTGGGTCAGCGGCTCACTGCGTCGGGCCAGCACGCCGGCCACGCCGACGCCGAACCCGAACAGCGTCGCCGCGCCGAGCGCGACCAGATTGGGTTGCAGGATCAGCGCGAACGCCGCGCTCTGCAGCGTGTAGCCCACCACGAACGCCCAGGGACCGAAGCGAGAGTCCATGGCGTCGATGCGGGTCAACTCGGCGAGGCCACCGGCGGGGCTGATCTCACCGCGTCGGGCCTGCCCGACCAGCGTCGCCAACGGAAAGGTCTGATCGAAGCGCACCTCGACCTCGGCGCTCTTCATCTCCAGGGAGTCCCCGCCACTCAACTGAATGTGGTTGGGTAGCAACAACATCTCGCCTGCTGCGCCGTAACGCTCGGCGCAGGTGGCCAACGTCTGGCGCACCGTTCCGATGGGATAGCCGGCGGCGATCATCGCCGCACCGAGGCGGGCGAGGAACATCGTCGGGGTGGCCGGCTGATCGGTCGGTTGGTCTCCCACCGGCCGCACAGTAAACCCCTTACGGTGGGGGCATGGGCACTTTGCGGGCCGGGCTGGTCGGGCGCTACCCCCCGTTCACCGACGGTGACGGCGGTCTCGACGCAGATCTGATCGCCGCGCTGGGCGACCGGCTCGGTGACGACGTCGTCGTCGGCTCCGACGACGACGTGGCCGTGGCGCTGGGTCGGCTGGGCGCCGGTGACTACGACTGTGTGCTCGGTGGGGTGAGGACCAGCGCGGGCGGCGCCGACGTGGCGTTCCTGCCGCCGTACGTGATCTCTGGCGACGGGCTCGCGGTGAACACCCGCCGGCTGCCGCACGTGCACTCGATGGCTGATCTCGGCGAGATCACCCCGCGCAGGTGCGCCCGCAGCCAGCTGCGTACCGCCGTTGCCGAGTTGGCCTCGGGGTCCTGCGACGCCCTGGTCGACCTCGCTCCCGTGCTGGGGGAACTGGTGCGCGACGTGCCCGACGTCGAGATGGTCGCGCGCGGGCTGTCGGTGGACGACATCGCGATCGCGGTTGCCGCGGGAAACACCGCGCTGACGGCACGTCTGCAGGTGGCGCAGGCCGAACTCGAGGAGGACGGCACGCTGCAGCAGATGCGCCGCCGATGGCTCGGCAATCCCTACGCCGACCAGGCGTCGGCGGTGCGATAGTGCAGGCGCGGGGCAATTGCGCGCCCGGTGAACCGCACGCACTAGGCTGGCTGTGAGCACTTCAACGACTGTGAGCAGTTCAACGACCGAGTAGGAGACTGACGTGACGATCCGGGTAGGCGTGAACGGTTTCGGCCGTATCGGGCGCAACTTCTTCCGCGCTCTGGACGCGCAGAAGCAGGCGGGCAAGAACACCGAGATCGAGATCATCGCGGTCAACGACCTCACCGACAACGCCTCGTTGGCCCACCTGCTGAAGTTCGACTCCATCCTGGGCCGGCTGCCCTACGAGGTGAGCCTCGAGGGGGACGACACGATCGTCGTCGGTGACACCAAGATCAAGGCGCTCGAGGTCAAGGAGGGCCCCGCCGCCCTGCCGTGGGGTGACCTCGGTGTCGACGTGGTCGTCGAATCCACAGGCATCTTCACCGCCCGCGCCAAGGCGCAGGGCCACCTCGACGCCGGCGCCAAGAAGGTCATCATCTCCGCGCCCGCCAGCGACGAGGACATCACGATCGTGCTCGGCGTCAACGACGACAAGTACGACGGCAGCCAGAACATCATCTCCAACGCGTCGTGCACCACGAACTGCCTGGGCCCGCTGGCCAAGGTCCTCAACGACGAGTTCGGCATCGTCAAGGGCCTGATGACCACGGTGCACGCCTACACCCAGGATCAGAACCTGCAGGACGGCCCGCACAAGGACCTGCGTCGGGCCCGGGCCGCCGCGCTGAACATCGTGCCGACCTCGACGGGCGCCGCCAAGGCCATCGGTCTGGTCCTGCCCGAGCTCAAGGGCAAGCTCGACGGGTACGCGCTGCGCGTGCCGATCCCGACCGGGTCGTGCACCGACCTGACTGCCGAACTGTCGAAGGCGGCCAGCGCCGACGAGATCAACGCGGCGATGAAGGCTGCCGCCGACGGTCCGCTCAAGGGCATCCTCAAGTACTACGACGCGCCGATCGTGTCCAGCGACATCGTCACCGATCCGCACAGCTCGATCTTCGACGCCGGGCTCACCAAGGTCATCGACAACCAGGCCAAGGTGGTCTCCTGGTACGACAACGAGTGGGGTTACTCCAACCGTCTGGTCGACCTCGTCGGCCTGGTCGGCAAGTCCCTGTAGCCGGCGATGAGTATCAAATCCCTCGACGACCTTCTCGCAGAGGGAGTGTCGGGTCGGGGCGTGCTCGTGCGCTCCGACCTGAACGTCCCCCTCGACGGTGACAAGATCACCGATCCGGGCCGGATCATCGCCTCGGTGCCCACACTCAAGGCGCTCAGCGACGCCGGCGCCAAGGTGGTCGTGACCGCCCACCTGGGCCGCCCCAAGGGTGAGCCGGATCCGAAGTTCTCGCTGCGGCCGGTGGCCGCGGCGCTGGCCGACAAGCTGGGCAGGCACGTGCAACTCGCCGGTGATGTGGTGGGCAGCGACGCGCTGGCCCGCGCCGAGGGCCTGACCGACGGTGACATCCTGCTGCTGGAGAACATCCGTTTCGACCCGCGCGAGACCAGCAAGGACGACGCCGAGCGGCTGGCACTGGCCAAGGCGCTGGTCGAGCTCGTCGGTGACGACGGGGCGTTCGTCTCTGACGGTTTCGGTGTCGTGCACCGCAAGCAGGCGTCGGTCTACGACGTCGCGACGTTGTTGCCCCACTACGCCGGCACGCTGGTCGACACCGAGATCAAGGTGCTCGCGCAGCTCACCGAATCGACCGAACGGCCCTACGCCGTGGTGCTCGGCGGGTCGAAGGTGTCGGACAAGCTCGCCGTCATCGAGAACCTGGCCACCAAGGCTGACAGTCTCGTCATCGGCGGCGGTATGTGCTTCACCTTCCTTGCCGCGCAAGGTTTTTCGGTCGGCAGCTCGCTGCTCGAAGAGGGCATGATCGGGACGTGCCGCAAGCTGCTCGACGACTACGGCGACGTGCTGCACCTGCCGGTCGACATCGTGGTGGCCGAGAAGTTCGCCGCCGATTCGCCGGCCGAGACGGTGGCCGCCGACAAGATCCCCGACGGCAAGATGGGCCTGGACATCGGCCCTGAGTCGGTGAAGCGCTTCGCCGCGCTGCTGTCGAACGCCAAGACGATCTTCTGGAACGGCCCGATGGGGGTGTTCGAGTTCCCGTCGTTCGCCGCGGGCACCAAGGGAGTGGCCGAGGCCATCATCGGTGCCACCGGCAAGGGCGCGTTCAGCGTCGTCGGCGGTGGCGACTCGGCGGCTGCGGTGCGCCAACTCGGGTTACCCGAGGACGGTTTCTCGCACATTTCGACCGGTGGCGGTGCCTCGCTGGAATACCTTGAGGGCAAGACGCTTCCCGGCATTGACGTTCTGAACTAGGAGACTCACGTGTCCCGTAAGCCGCTGATCGCCGGCAACTGGAAGATGAACCTCAACCACTTCGAGGCGATCGCGCTGGTGCAGAAGATCGCATTCTCGTTGCCCGACAAGTACTTCGACCGCGTCGACGTGACGGTGATCCCGCCGTTCACCGATCTGCGCAGCGTGCAGACGCTTGTCGACGGCGACAAGCTGCGGCTCACCTACGGCGCCCAGGACGTCTCCCAGCACGACTCGGGTGCCTATACCGGTGAGATCAGCGGCGCGTTCCTGGCCAAGCTGGGGTGCACCTTCGCCGTGGTCGGGCACTCGGAGCGGCGTACCTACCACCACGAGGACGACGCGCTCGTCGCCGCCAAGGCCGCGGCGGCGCTCAAGCACGGTCTGACACCGATCGTCTGCATCGGCGAGCAGCTCGAGGTGCGCGAGTCGGGCAACCACGTCGAGTTCAACGTGAACTCACTGCGCGGCTCGCTGGCCGGGCTGTCCGCCGAGCAGATCAGCCGGACGGTCATCGCCTACGAACCGGTGTGGGCGATCGGCACGGGCCGGGTGGCCAGCGCTGCCGACGCGCAGGAGGTGTGCAAGGCGATCCGGGACGAGCTCGGGAATCTGGCCTCACCCGAGGTGGCAGCAGGGGTGCGGGTGCTCTACGGCGGATCGGTGAACGCCAAGAACGTCGGCGAGCTCGTCGGACAGGGCGACGTGGACGGTGCGCTGGTCGGCGGCGCCTCGCTCGACGGCGAGCAGTTCGCCACGCTGTCGGCGATCGCCGCAGGCGGCCCGCTGCCCTGACCGACGATCAGCGCCCTGTAGTCTGGCGGCCATGGAATTGGCCCTGCAGATCATCCTGGTCGTGACCAGCGTGCTGGTCGTGCTCTTGGTTCTGCTGCACCGCGCCAAGGGTGGCGGTCTGTCCAGCCTCTTCGGCGGCGGCGTGCAATCCAGCCTGTCGGGCTCCACCGTGGTCGAGAAGAACCTGGACCGGTTGACGCTGTTCATCACCGGCATCTGGGTGGTCTCCATCATCGGTATGGCGCTGCAGATCAAGTACAGCTAAGCCACCGCACCCAGCACGGCCTGCGCTGCTCGCCGTCCGCTGACCAGTGCCCCCTGAATCGACGCGGTGTCGCGGTGGTCGCCGCACACCCACAGCCCCGACGGGTCTCGCACCGGCGTGCGCACCACCAACGGCGGCGGCTGCGGCGGCAGAGCGTCACGCACCACGTGCCGAGTCACCAGCTGCCACCCCGAGGCGTCGATGCCCAGTATCGCGGCGGCATGCGCGCGCATCTGGGCCTCCGGCGGCTCGGGGTGCGTCGGGCCCAGCAGCGCTGAGGCGGCGATCAAGTGCCGGCCTGCCGGCGCGTAGCTGGGGGCGGCCGCGCTGATCACCGCGGTGTTCACCACCGGCCCTGTCACGCCGGCCCGCCCGTCCACCCAGAGCATGGGAGGGCCTTGCCATGGTTGGTCGGTGGCCCACCAGTCGGTGACGACGCCATGCATCGCGGCGGAGTTGCCGCCGATCCAGCGGGCAGCCTGCGCCGCGTCGGTGGCGATCACCACGTCTCGGGCCTGTACCCGGCTGCCGTCCTCCGCTCGCACCTGCCAACCGCCCGGCGCGCCGCTGATGTCGACGACCCGCCGGCCCAGGCTCACCCGGTCGCCCAGCGGGGCGGCCAGCTGGCGGGGGAGCGCCGCCATGCCCTCGGTGGGCAGCGCCGGCACCCCGAGAGCGAAAGTGCGCACCAGGAGAAGCGCGAACGCGTTCGACGTCTCCCCGGTGTCGTCGAGCACCACACCGGACAGGAACCGGTCGATCACCCGACGCACCTCACCCGACACCCCGCTGCCATCGAGGGCAGCCGCCAGCGTGGTGTCGCCGCCCCGCTTGAGGTGACCGGGCCGCAGCGCGCCATGCGCCCAGCGCGTCAGCGCCACCACATCGCGGGGTCTGACGCCCCGCCGGGTGAGCATCGCCGGCACCCGGGCCGGCGCGCGCAGCGGGTGCGCCAGCACCACCTCGCCGCGTTCCCGGCGCACCCCCACGCCGGCGCCGAACGGCTGCAACCGCAACCCGGCGACGTCGACGCAGCTGCCCAGTTCGGGGTAGGCGGGATTGAGCACCTGGAATCCCCGGTCGCAGCGGAATCCGTCGACGACGTCGGTCCGGATCCGGCCGCCCACCTCGTCGGCGGCCTCCCACACCTGCACCTCGCACCCGGCCGCGGCAAGCACGGTGGCGCAGCGCAATCCGGCCAGGCCCGCGCCGACGACGACGACCTCAGCGTCGGTGGCTTCGGTGACGCTCATCCGGCCACGCTACCGGCTCGCCGTGCGACGAAATGTGGCTGCGTCGATACTGGGCACCATGCCACCGACGACCGACAGCCTGCTCGAACCCATCGGCGCTGTGCAGCGCACCCAGGTGGGCCGCGAGGCGACCGAGCCGATGCGCGAAGACATCCGCCTGCTCGGTGCGATCCTCGGCGACACCGTGCGTGAACAGAACGGCGAGGAGACGTTCGGCCTCATCGAGCAAGCCCGTGTCGAATCGTTCCGGGTGCGTCGCTCGGAGATCGACCGGGGCGAGCTGGCGCAGCTGTTCGACGGCATCGACGCCCGGCACGCGATCCCCGTGATCCGCGCGTTCACGCATTTCGCTCTGCTGGCCAACGTGGCAGAGGACATCCACCGTGAGCGCCGCCGCGCCGTGCACGAGGCCGCCGGGGAACCGCCGCAGAACAGCAGTTTGGCCGCGACGTACCGCAAGCTCGACGAGGCCGACCTCGACGGCCAGAAGGTGGCCGCCGCGCTCGCCGGCGCGCTGGTGGCCCCGGTGATCACCGCACATCCCACCGAGACGCGGCGCCGTACCGTGTTCGACACGCAGCACCGCATCACCGAACTGATGCGGATGCGGATGCGCGGCCAGACCCACACCGACGAGGGCCGCGACATCGAGCGTGAACTGCGCCGCCACATCCTCACCCTCTGGCAGACCGCGCTGATCCGGCTGTCGCGCTTGAAGATCTCCGACGAGATCGAAACCGGGCTGCGTTACTACCCGGCCGCGTTCTTCGACGTCATCCCGCGGGTGAACGCCGAGGTGCGGGCCGCGCTGCAGACCCGGTGGCCCGACGCCGCCCTGCTCAACGAGCCGATCCTGCGGCCGGGGTCGTGGATCGGGGGGGACCGGGACGGCAACCCCAATGTCACCGCGGAGATCGTGCGCTTGGCGACCGGCAGCGCGGCCTACACCGCGTTCACGCACTACTTCTCCGAACTCACCGCGCTCGAGCAGGAACTGTCCATGTCGGTACGGCTGGTGCACGTCACCGAGCAGCTGGCCGAGCTGGCCGACGCCTGCTCCGAGCCCGCCCGCGCCGACGAACCGTACCGGCGTGCGCTGCGCGTCGTGCACGCGCGGTTGACCGCCACCGCGCGCCAGATCCTCGACCGGCAACCCGAACACCAGCTCGATCTCGGCATGACGCCGTACCAGACGCCCGCCGAACTGTCAGCCGACCTCGACACCGTCGATGCGTCTCTGCGGGCCAACGGAAGTGCGGTCGTCGCCGACGACCGCCTGGCCCGTCTCCGAGAAGCTGTCCGTGTCTTCGGTTTTCACCTGTCCGGCCTGGACATGCGGCAGAACTCCGACGTGCACGAGGAGGTGGTCGCCGAGCTGCTGGCCTGGGCCGGCGTACACGCCGACTACGCGTCGCTGGGCGAACAGGAGCGAGTGGAACTGCTCGCTGCCGAGCTGGGCACCCGCCGACCTTTGATCGGTCCGGGTGCGCAGCTCTCCGAGCTGGCTCGCAAGGAACTCGACATCGTCATCGCTGCCGCGCGCGCGGTGGACGTGTTCGGGCCCGCGGCGGTGCCCAACTACATCATCTCGATGTGCCAATCCGTGTCGGACATGCTCGAAGCCGCGCTGCTGCTCAAAGAGGCCGGGCTGCTGGATGCCTCCGGTGAGCAGACCTACGCGCCGGTCGGCATCGTGCCGCTGTTCGAGACGATCGACGACCTGCAGCGTGGTTCGACGATTCTGCAAGCGGCGCTTGACCTTCCGCTCTACCGCGCGGTGGTGGCCGCCCGCGGGGACAGTCAGGAGGTGATGCTCGGCTACTCCGACTCGAACAAGGACGGCGGGTATCTCGCGGCGAACTGGGCGCTGTACCGGGCCGAGCTCGATCTGGTGGAGGCGGCGCGCGCCACGGGAATTCGGCTGCGTCTCTTCCACGGTCGCGGCGGCACCGTCGGCCGCGGGGGTGGACCGAGCTACGACGCGATCCTGGCCCAGCCGCCCGGCGCGGTGAACGGTTCCCTGCGCATCACCGAGCAGGGCGAGGTGATCGCGGCCAAATACGCCGAACCCCGCCTGGCGCACCGCAATCTGGAGACGCTGCTGGCCGCCACACTGGAAGCGACGCTGCTCGACGTCGAGGGCCTGGGTGACGAGGCGGAACCGGCGTACGCCGTTCTCGACGACCTGGCTGCCCGCGCTCAGCGCGCATACGCCGGATTGGTGCACGAGACACCAGGTTTCGTGGAGTACTTCAAGGCGTCCACGCCGGTCAGCGAGATCGGTGCGCTGAACATCGGCAGTCGCCCGACCTCTCGCAAGCCCACCACCTCGATTTCGGACCTACGCGCCATTCCGTGGGTGTTGGCCTGGAGCCAGTCGCGGGTCATGCT
Source organism: Actinomycetota bacterium (assembly GCA_040752555.1). Classification (GTDB taxonomy): domain Bacteria; phylum Actinomycetota; class Actinomycetes; order Mycobacteriales; family Mycobacteriaceae; genus Mycobacterium. The sequence continues at coordinate 65,579 of JBFMGT010000013.1, forward strand.
GCCCGGTTGGTACGGCACCGGCACCGCGTTCGAGGACTACATCGCCGAGGACGAGAACCGGCTCGCGGTGTTGCAGGACCTCTACCGGCGGTGGCCGTTCTTCGCGACGGTGTTGTCGAACATGGCCCAGGTGCTGGCCAAGTCGGATCTCGGTCTGGCGGCACGCTACGCCGAGCTGGTCGACGACACCGAGTTGCGACGGCGGGTGTTCGACAAGATCGCCGACGAACACGAGCGCACCATCAGGATGCACAAGCTGATCACCGGCCAGGACGACCTGCTGGCCGACAACCCGGCGCTCGCACGGTCGGTGTTCAACCGCTTTCCCTACCTGGAGCCACTGAACCACCTGCAGGTGGAACTGCTGCGCCGCTACCGGTCCGGGGACGAGGACGAACTGGTGCAGCGCGGCATACTGCTCACCATGAGTGGGCTGGCCACGGCGCTGCGCAACAGCGGCTAGCCGCCCTCAGGTGGCCGTCACCCCGGGAATCCTGCCTTCGCGGAACGCCTCGACGAAATGTCGATGATCGTCGCGGGCGACCGCGGCGTACTCGAGCCCGAACGCAACGAGGTCGGCGACGAAGCCGTCTCCGTCGTCACCGATCGCGGCGACGATCGCCTCCTCGGTCTGGAACCCGACCAGCGACTGATCGCTGTCGGAGTCGCTGACGCAGTGCACCTTGGCGACGGCCTGACCGAGCTGGGCGACCACCTCGGTCAGCTCGTCGGGCTCGGTCAGTTCGGTCCAGTCGAGATCCGCCTCATACGGCGAGATCTCGCTCACCACGAATCCCACGCCGTCGATGTCGGTGTAGCCCAGCAGTGGATCGGCGTGCGCCTGCAGGGCGCGTTGGGAGACCGCGGTGCGGTGCCCGTGGTGCACGAAGTAGCCGTGCACCTGCGGGTCGTCGACGACCCGGCTGGGCGCTGCGACATTGCCCTGCTTCATCGAGAGCACGACGTCGTTGTCCAGCGCCTGGTTGAAACCCTCGATCAGAAGCGTGTAGGCGGGCAGGCCGGCGCTGCCGATACCGAACCCGGAGTTGGCGGTCACATCCTTGACGTCGTAGGCGATCCCGTGGAACCGCTGGGTCTGCGGGATCGTGTCCAGGTACCGGCGAAACGCCTCGAGTACCGCGTCGCGTTCGTCGCCCTCGAGTCGCCGCGCGCCGGGGCGCTCCCGCAGACGCCGGTCGTATTCGTCGACGACAGTGATCCGGTCGAGCATTTCCGCCCGGGTGGACAGGCGGGCCGTCTGCAACGCCGAGAGCACCGCGCCGCGAGCGGTCCCGAGGTTCAGTGAGAACGACGCGTCGTCATCGGTTTCGGTGAACCATCGAACCTGTGCCACGTACGCCTCGACGAAGGCAGCGATGAGCGACGAGATCTGCTCGTCGGAGAGCGCCTTCTGCCAACACATCAGCGCGATACTGGCCGCGAAGCGCTGCAGATCCCAGGTGAAGTGTCCGACGAACGCCTCGTCGAAGTCGTTGACATCGAAGATCAATACGCCGGCACCGTCCATGTACGTGCCGAAGTTCTCGGCGTGCAGGTCGCCTTGGATCCAGACCCGGGCGGTGCGCTCGTCGGCCCACCGGTCCTCCCGCGCGGCGACATCGGCGTAGAACAGACACGCGCTGCCGCGAAAGAACGCGAACGGATCGGCGGCCATCTTGCGGAACTTCGTGCGAAACGCGTCCGGATCGGCCCTCATCAGGTCGGCGAAGGCATCCACCAGGATCTCGACGATCTGTGCCTCCCTCTCGTCGGGCATCAGCCCAACCCCGCGCCCTTCCGGAGCCTGTCCACCACGCCGCGGATCGCCTGGTCTGTCGCGGCCAGCGGCGAGATCACCGACTCGCCCAGACCGACGATGCGCTCGACGCGTCCGACGATGCCTTCCATCCGGTCCACCACCCCGTGCAGCCGTGGCGCCAATGCGTTGATGCGGTTGATCGTGTCGTTGAACCGTTCCAGCGTCGCATCGAGTGTGGCGGTCGAATTGTTCAGGTCCTCCAGCGTCTCGCTGAGACCCTCGAGGATGGTGTCGACCTGCTCGACGGTGACGTCGGCGTTGAGCGCCGCCTGGGCGAGCTTGCGGATCCGTTCGGGGCCGGTCCGTACGGGTCTGCCGGTTCGGTCTGCCATGACGGCAAGTATGACCCGCCGGGTCCGATACGGTGGTGAAGATGTCCGTATGAGCGTTCGGGTGGCTCTGTTCGCCGCCTGTTACAACGACCTGATGTGGCCGGAGACGCCGAAAGCCGTTGTCCGGCTTTTGCGCCGCCTGGGCTGTGAGGTCGAGTTCCCGCGCGCGCAGACCTGTTGCGGGCAGATGTTCACCAACACCGGGTACGCCACGGAGGCGGTGCCTGCGGTGCGGGCATTCACCGCCGCATTCGCCGGCTACGACGCCGTGGTCGCCCCGACGGGTTCCTGTGTCGGTTCGGTGCGCTATCAGCACCGCGACGTCGCGGCGCGTTCGGGCGACGCGGAACTGGCGGCGCGGGTGGCGGCCGTCGCGCCGCGGGTCTACGAGCTCTCCGAATTCCTGGTCGACGTGCTCGGCGTCACCGATGTGGGGGCTTACTTCCCGCACCGCGTCACCTACCACCCGACCTGCCACTCCTTGCGGCTGCTCGGCGTTGGCGACCGCCCGCAGCGGCTGCTCGAAGCGGTGCGCGGCATCGACCTGGTCAGCATGGAGCAGGCCGACCAGTGTTGCGGATTCGGCGGCACGTTCGCGATGAAGAACGCCGACACCTCGGTCGCGATGGGGTCGGACAAGGCGCGCGCGGTGCGCAACACCGGGGCTGAAGTGCTTGTGGCCGGCGACAATTCATGCCTGGCCCACATCGGCGGGTTGCTGTCGCGCGAGCGTGCGGGGGTGCGGGTCATGCATCTGGCCCAGGTGCTGGCCAGCAGTGAGGACCGGCCCGCATGACCGCCTTCCTCGGCTTCCCCGCCTTCCCGGTCGCGGCCCGGGCGGCGCTGGGTGATGCGACTCTGCGCCGTAACCTCGCGCACGCGACAGGCACCATCCGCGCCAAGCGGGCCGCCGTGATCGGTGAGCTGCCCGGCTGGGAGCAGTTGCGGCAAGCCGCGGCCGCGATCAAAGATGCCGCGTTGCATCGACTCGACGAGCACCTGGAGACCTTCGAAGCCAATGCCTCGGCGGCCGGGGCCACCGTGCACTGGGCGCGCGACGCGGCCGAGGCCAACCGCATCGTCGTGGACCTGGTGCGGGCGCAGGGTGCCTCGGAGGTCGTGAAGGTCAAATCGATGGTCACCCAGGAGATCGAGCTCAACGAGGCGCTGGCCGGCGCCGGGATCGATGCGTGGGAAACCGACCTCGCCGAACTCATCGTCCAACTCGGGCACGACTGGCCCAGCCACATCCTGGTCCCGGCGATCCATCGCAATCGCGCCGAGGTGCGCGAGATCTTCCTGCGCGAGATGGGTCGGGTCGGACGGCCCGCGCCGCCTGATTTGACCGACGATCCACACCGGTTGGCCGAGGCGGCGCGGCTGCACCTGCGGGAGAAGTTCCTCCGCGCCCGAGTGGCGATATCGGGCGCGAACTTCGCGATCGCCGACACCGGCAGCCTGGTGGTGGTGGAATCCGAAGGCAACGGACGTATGTGCCTGACGCTGCCGGAGACATTGATCTCGGTGGTCGGCATCGAAAAGGTGCTGCCGTCGTGGCGTGACCTGGAGGTGATGCTGCAGGTGTTGCCGCGCAGCAGCACTGGGGAGCGCGAAAACCCGTACACGTCGATCTGGACGGGGCCCGCCGACGGCCCCGTGCTTGACGGTCCACGGAACGTGCACATCGTGCTGCTCGACAACGGCCGCACCGACGTGCTGGCCGATCCGGCCGGCCGCGACGCGCTGCGCTGCATCAGGTGCTCGGCGTGCCTGAACGTCTGCCCGGTGTACGAACGCACCGGCGGACACTCCTACGGGTCGGTGTACCCGGGGCCCATCGGCGCGGTCCTGAGCCCGCAGCTGCGGGGGACCGGCAGCGACATCGACCGGTCGCTGCCCTATGCGTCGAGTCTCTGCGGTGCCTGTTTCGACGTGTGCCCGGTGCGCATCGACATCCCGTCGATGCTGGTGCATCTGCGGACCCGGGTGGTCGACGAACGGCGGGGTGGCCTGCCGACGAGCGAGCAGGCGGCGATGACCGCGGCGAGCTGGCTGATGGCCGACCACCGCCGCCTGGAGGCGATCGAAAAGGCCGCCGCGGTCGGTGGAAAAGCTCTGCGCAGCAAAGTGTTCGGCGGTAAAGAACGATTGGCGTCGCTGCCGTGGCCGGCAAGCGCCTGGTCTGGTGCGCGAGACGCGCCCGTGCCGCCGACCGAGTCGTTCCGGTCCTGGTGGGAGCGGACCGGAGGTGGCCATGAGTGAGGCACGCACCGCGATTCTCGGTCGGATCCGCGCGGCGCTCGCCGACCGCCCCGCGGCGACCGACGTGCCGTGGGCGTATGGGCAGGAAGTGGGTACCGGCGGTCAGGACGTGGTCGAGCGGTTCTGCGAGCGGGTCGCCGATTACCGGGCGCGGGTCGAGCGGGTCGCCGACGCGGATGTCGCGCCGGCGCTCAGGCAGGCTCTGCGCGGTATGCGGAGTGTGGTCGCCGACGGGCTCGTGCAGGCCGCGTGGCCGGATGCGGCCCCGTGGGTGTTCGATTCTGGCTTGAGCGCAACGGAACTCGACGACGTCAGTGCAGTCGTCACGACTGCGACGGTGGCGATCGCCAATACCGGCACACTGGTGTTGGACCACGGCGCGGGGCAGGGGCGGCGGGCGCTGAGCCTGATTCCCGACAGACATGTGTGCGTGGTACGCGCCGATCAGATCGTCGACGACGTACCCGAAGCGGTTGCCCGCCTGATTGATTCAGGGGTCCACACCCGACCGCTGACGTGGATCAGCGGGCCGAGCGCGACCAGTGACATCGAGCTGAACCGGGTGGAAGGTGTGCACGGTCCGCGCACACTGCACGTCATCGTCATCGGTTAGATCTGCCTAGTGCGCGGTCGCGGTCACCATCTGGCAGGCGGCGGTGTAGCGGACTTCGCCGTCGATCACGAACTGCGCGTACCCATCCTCGAGGGCGGCGACCACACGCGCATGGGTGTCGTCGTCGACCGTGGTCAAGATTCGGCCGACCGGTCCCATCGTGGTGAGGTAGGGCATGAGGTCGTGTTCGGGCATGGTGCAGACGACATCGATCGCATCGATCGTGCTCCCGGTCCATCCGCTGTGGTCGAGTATGTGCCTCACGCGGGCAGGGTCGGCGAACGCGCTCGGTCCGGGCTGGCCCACGGTCTGGGGTGAGAGCGCAGGCAGGAGGGGCCCTGCGACGCGTTCGGCAGTACTCATGAACGGGTTCTCCTCCGGCGTACGCCAACACACGAACACAAGCCGGCCGCCCTTGCGCGTTGCACGCCTCAGATTCGTGAACGCAGCGACGGGGTCGTCGAAGAACATCACTCCGAAGCGAGACATCAGAACGTCGAAACCGCTGGCGGGGAACGCAAACGATTGAGCATCGCCCACCATGAAATCCACCGGAAGGTGCCCAGCGTGTGCGCGCGTTCGTGCCACGTCGATCATCTGCTCCGAGATGTCGAGCCCGGTGCACTCGTGCCCGCGGCCTAGTCGCGCAGCCACGGCCAACGTTGTCGCGCCGGTTCCGCATCCGATGTCGAGGACACGCCGGCGCTGGGCGATCGGCCGTGCAGCAACCCAGTCGGCGAGCAGTTCTTCGAAAGGCTGCAAGGTGTGGTCGAGCACGGCCGCCAGATCCACCCAGGCTCGACCGCCGACTCCGTTCCAGAGTTGTGCCTGAGCCGCGTTCGGTTCGCTGATCGTCATCTCATCTCCTCCCATCCGTCAACGGGGCTACCCTCGCAGTTGAAGTCAACTTGAGCGCAAGGGGCTGTTGCCCGATGGTGATCGACATTTCCACGGTGGCGCGGCGTTCTAGGCTGCCGGCATCGACACTTCGGTTCTATGAGCAGAAGGGGTTGATAGCCTCCGTTGGTCGCCGTGGCAACCGACGTCTCTTCGACGAAAACGTGGTGGACCGGCTTGCTTTCATCGCGCTTGTCGGATCTGCAGGATTCTCCCTGGACGAGATCGCCGGAATGCTCACGCCGGACGGCACGCCGCGGATCGATCGGGCTGCTCTGGCATCGCGAGCCGCCGAGATCGACGACACCATCCGTGACCTCGCCGCGCTGAGCACGTGGCTCAAACATGCCGCAGCATGCCCTGCGCCGAATCACATGGAGTGCTCCAGCTTCCGCAACTACCTCGATCTCGCGTCGGGGCTGAGCAGGCAGCCACCCCTGCGGCCGAAGCGCCTGCGGGGCATGTCCGGTGTCGTCGGCGGAACTCAGAGCTTGCTGGCGGCGTCCTCGTCGAGCAGCCACACCGTCGCCTCGCGGCCGATCGCGCCTGCCGCGGGTATGTCGACTGGCGCCGCGCCGCCGAGCGCGGCGGCCACCGCGTCGGCCTTACCCTCGCCGGAAACCACCAGCCACACCTCGCGGGAGCGCTGAATCGCCGGCAACGTCAACGTGATCCGGCGTGGCGGCGGCTTGGGGGAGTCGGTCACCCCGACCACCATGCGCTCGGTCTCCCGCACCGCGTCGGTGTCTGGGAACAGCGAGTTGACGTGCCCCTCGGGTCCCATGCCCAGCAGGTGCACGTCGAATTCCGGTGTCGGGCCCGAGGCGCCGGCCTCAGCCAGCACCCGTGCGTAGGCGTCTGCGGCAGCGTCGAGCGCGTCGCCGAACTCTCCGTCGCTCGCCGCGATCGCATGGACGTTGGCGGCGGGAATGTCGACGCGGTCGAGAAACGCCTCGCGGGCCTGCTTGTCGTTGCGCTCGTCGTCATCGTGGGCGACGAATCGTTCGTCACCCCAGAACAACTCGACCTTCGACCAGTCGACCTCGCCGCTGCGCTCGGCGACACGCTCCAGTAACCCGATACCGGTGCCGCCCCCGGTCAGCACGATCGACGCCTGGCCCCGCGCGGTGATCGCGGCGACGATGGCATCCACCAGGCGGTCGCCGACCGCGCGGACCAAGGCGTCCTTGTCGGGGTAGCGCTGCACGACCGTGTTCACACGTACTGCACTTTCTCGATGCCCTGCAGGGCCTCGTGATAGATCTCGTCGGCGTCGAGGCGCCGCATGTCCTCGGCCAGGCATTCGCGAGTTTCCCTGCGCGCCAACGGAACCAGAGCCTCGGGCGCCGATGTGCGGGTGAGTTTCGCGGTGACCCCGTCCTGGGGGCGGCTCAATGTGATCGTCTCGCTGCCGCGCACCAGGTCCACCTTCAGTTCGCCCACGGCGCGCCGCACCGGGCCGTCGATACGGTAGGCCAACCAACCGGCCAGCACGTCGAGCGCCGGCTCGGTGGCCAACCCCGACACCGTCGCCGAGGTGATCGGCTCGTGCGGCGGCAGATCCACGGCCGAGGTCAGCAGCGCCCGCCAGTACGTGATCCGGCTCCACGCCAGGTCGGTGTCGCCAGGGGTGTAGCCCTTCAGACGACCCTTGATCGACGCCAGGGGATCAGAGCCGTTGGTGGCATCGGTGATGCGGCGGATCGCCAGCTTGCCCAGCGGATCGTCGGCGGGAACATCGGGTGCGATATCGGGCCACCACGTCACCACCGGCGTGTCGGGCAGCAGGAACGGCATCACGACGCTGCTCGCATGGTGGGCCAGCGGGCCGGAGAGCCGCAGCACCACGACTTCGTTCGCGCCGGCATCGCGACCCACCCGCACCTGCGCGTCCAATCGGGCGTCATCGGCCAGCCGGTCACCGGGGGCGACGACCACGACGCGGCAAGGATGTTCGCGGCTCGCCGCGTTTGCCGCCTCGATCGACTCCTCCAGCATGTCCTGCTTGGTCGGCGCGATGACCAGCGTCAGCACGCGGCCCAGCGTGATCGCCCCGCCCTCCTCGCGCAGCGAGATGATCTTCTTGTTGATCACATCGGTTGTGGTGTCCGGCAGGTCGAGGATCATGGCCGCCTCCATTCGCGGCCGGTTCGGCGCAACATCTCGAAGGCGGACTCAGGGCCCCACCCGCCCGCTTCGTACGGATCCGGCTTGCCGTGGGAAGCCCAGTACTCCAACGCGGGATCGAGTATCCGCCAAGCCAATTCGACCTCCTGATTGACCGGGAACAGCGAGGGCTCACCGAGCAGCACGTCGAGGATCAGGCGCTCGTAGGCTTCCGGTGATTCCTCGGCGAACGCCGACCCGTAGGAGAAGTCCATGCTGACGTCACGGACCTCCATCAGGTTGCCGGGCACCTTGGAGCCGAACCGCAACGTGATGCCTTCGTCCGGCTGCACACGGATCACCAGGGCGTTCTGCCCGAGTTCCTCGGTCATCGTGGCGTCGAACGGAAGATGCGGGGCACGCTTGAACACCAGCGCGATCTCGGTGACCCTGCGGCCCAGACGCTTGCCGGTGCGCAGGTAGAACGGCACACCTGCCCAGCGGCGGGTGTCGACGTCCAGTGTGATCGCCGCGAACGTCTCGGTGGTGGAGGTCTTGGAGAAGCCCTCCTCCTCGAGCAGTCCGACGACTCTCTGACCGCCCTGCCACCCCGCGGTGTACTGCCCCCGCGACGTCGTCTCATCTAACGGCTCGGCCAGCCGAGTCGCAGACAGCACTTTGATCTTCTCCGCCTGCAATTCGGCGGGCTGGAAGCTGACCGGCTCCTCCATCGCCGTCAACGCCAGCAGCTGCAGCAGGTGGTTCTGGATCACGTCACGCGCGGCGCCGACGCCGTCGTAGTAACCACCCCGGCCGCCGAGCCCGATGTCCTCGGCCATCGTGATCTGCACGCTGTCGACGTAGTGCGCGTTCCACACCGGTTCGAACAGTTCGTTCGCGAAGCGCAGCGCAAGGATGTTCTGGACGGTTTCCTTGCCGAGATAGTGGTCGATGCGGAACACCGACTCCTCGGGGAAGACGTTGTTGACGATCGCGTTGAGCTCTTCGGCGCTGCGCAGATCATGTCCGAAGGGCTTCTCGATGACGACCCGGCTCCAGCTGCCCTCGGGCTTGTTGGCCAGACCCGTCCGGGACAGCTGTTCGAGCACCTGGGGAAACGCCTTCGGCGGAATCGACAGGTAGAACGCATGATTGCCGCCCGTCCCGCGCTCGGCATCGAGCTTGGCCAGCGTCTCGGCGAGACTCTCGAACGCCTTCTCGTCGTCGAACGTGCCCTGCACGAAACGGACACCCTCGGCCAGTCGGTCCCAGACCTCCTGCCGGAACGGGGTACGGGCGTGCTGTTTGACCGCATCCAGGACGACTTCGCTGAAGTCCTGGTCTGCCCAGTCCCGCCGGGCGAACCCGACCAGCGCGAACGACGGCGGCAGCAGCCCCCGGTTGGCCAGGTCGTAGATCGCCGGCATCAGCTTCTTACGGGCGAGATCTCCGGTCACACCGAAGATCACCACACAGCACGGGCCCGCGATCCGGGGCATGCGCTTGTCGCGCTTGTCCCGCAGCGGGTTCTGCCAGGGTTGGGTCATTTCGACGCGGTCACTTCTTGTCGTCGAGCTGACCCTGCGTGGCTTCCAGCAACTCTTGCCACGACTTCTCGAATTTCTCGACGCCCTCGTTCTCGAGAGCCAGGAACACGTCGGTCAGGTCGATACCGAGCGCGGAGAGCTGATCGAAGATCTCCTGGGATTCCGCGCCACGGCCGGTCACGGTGTCGCCGGTGACCACGCCGTGGTCGGCGACGGCGTCCATCGTCTTCTCCGGCATGGTGTTCACCGTGTTCGGGGCGACGAGCTCGGTCACGTACAGCGTGTCGGAGTAGTCGGGATTCTTCACCCCGGTCGACGCCCACAGAGGCCGCTGCGCGCGTGCGCCGTCCTTCTTGAGCTTCTCGAAGCGTTCGCCGCCGAGGAACACCTCCTCGTAGGCGGCATACGCCAGCCGGGCGTTGGCTACACCGGCCTTGCCGCGCAGGGCCAATGCCTCGTCGGTGCCGATGTCTTCGAGCCGCTTGTCGATCTCGGTGTCCACGCGGGAGACGAAGAACGATGCCACCGAATGAATCCGGGACAGGTCGTGGCCCGCCTCCTTGGCCTTTTCCAGGCCCTTCAGGTAGGCGTCCATCACCAGGCGGTACCGCTCGACCGAGAAGATCAGCGTCACGTTCACCGAGATGCCTTCGGCGAGCACCGAAGCGATGGCGGGGACGCCGGCCTCGGTGGCGGGGATCTTGATCAGCAGGTTGGGCCGGTCGACGATCTTCCACAGTTCGATGGCCTGCAGGATCGTCTTGTCGGTGTCGTGAGCCAGGCGCGGATCGACCTCGATCGACACCCGGCCGTCGACGCCGTCGGACTGTTCGTAGATCTTGGCGAAGACGTCGCAGGCGTTGCGGACGTCGTCGGTGGTCACTGTCCGAATGGTGGCGTCGACGTCGGCGCCGCGCTCGGCGAGCTCTTTGATCTGGTCGTCGTAGGCGTCACCCTTGGACAGCGCCGCCTGGAAGATCGACGGGTTGGTGGTCACCCCCACCACGGATTTGGTGTCGATGAGCTCCTGCAGATTGCCGGTCTGCAGCCGCTCACGTGACAGGTCGTCGAGCCATACGGAGACGCCCGCGGCTGACAGCGCCGCCAGGTTCTGGTTCTGGGTCATGTGTGTTCCTCGCTTATCGCTGGCTAGTTCGCAATGCTGCGTTCCGCGGCGGCCACCACTGCTTCTGGAGTGAAACCGAATTCCCGGAACAAGGTCTTGTCGTCGGCGGATTCGCCGTAGTGCTCGATCGAGATGATCTCGCCGGTGTCGCCGACGATCTTGTACCAGCTCTGGGCGACCGCCGCTTCGATGGCCACCCGGGCCGAAACCCGCGGCGGCAGCACGCTGTCGCGGTACTCCTTGGGTTGGGACTCGAACCACTCCAAGCACGGCATCGACACCACGTAGGCGTTGATGTTCTTGTCACGCAACGCCTTCTGCGCCTCGACCGCGATCTGCAGTTCCGAGCCCGTCGCGATCAGCATGACGTCGGCGTCGTCGGCGGGAGAGCCCCCGCCCAGCACGTAACCGCCCCGGGAGACCCCGTCGGCGTCGGTGCCCTCCAGCACCGGGATGCCCTGGCGCGTCAGGATGAAACCGACCGGGCCGCTGCCGTTGCCGCGCGCCAGAATGCTCCTCCACGCGTACGCGGTCTCGTTGGGATCACCCGGGCGCACCACCGAGAGGTTCGGGATCGCCCGCAGCGCGGCCAGATGTTCGATCGGCTGATGGGTGGGGCCGTCTTCGCCCAGACCGATCGAGTCGTGAGTCCAGATGTAGATGGTGTCGATGTCCATCAGCGACGCCAACCGCACCGCCGGCCGCATGTAGTCGGAGAACTGCAGGAACGTGCCGCCGAACGCCCGGGTGGGGCCGTGCAGCACGATGCCCGACAGGATCGAGCCCATCGCGTGCTCGCGGATGCCGAAGTGCAGCACCCGGCCGTACCAGTCGGCCTCGAAGTCCGAGGTCGAGATCGACGGCGGGCCGAACGACTTCACGCCCTTGATCGTGGTGTTGTTGCTGCCGGCCAGATCGGCCGAGCCGCCCCACAGTTCGGGCAGCTTGGGCGCGACGTCGTTGAGCACCTGACCGAACGCAGCGCGCGTGGCGACGGCCTTCGAGCCGGGCTCCCAGTAGGTGATGTCGGAGTCCCACCCCTCGGGCAGTTCCTCGGCGGTGAGGCGGTCCAGCAGCTTCTTGCGCTCGGGTTCGCGCTGCGCCCACGCCTCGAAGCCGGGCTGCCACTTCTCGTGCGCCTCGCGACCCCGCTCGACCAGCTTGCGGGTGTGCTCGAACACCTCGTCGCTGACCTCGAAGGTCTTGTCCGGATCGAAGCCCAGGATCTTCTTCGTCGCGGCGACCTCGTCGTCGCCGAGCGCCGAGCCGTGCACGCCGCCGGTGTTCATCTTGTTCGGCGCCGGATACCCGATGATGGTGCGCAGCGCGATGAACGACGGCTTGTCGGTGACCTTCTTGGCCTCGGCGATCGCCTGCTCGATGGCCACCACGTTCTCGCCGCCCTCGATCTCCTGCACGTGCCAGCCGTAGGCGCGGTACCGGGCGGCGACGTCCTCGGAGAGCGCGATGTTGGTGTCGTGCTCGATGGAGATCTGGTTCTTGTCGTAGAACACGATCAGGTTGCCCAGCTGCTGGGTGCCCGCCAGCGACGACGCCTCGCTGGTGACGCCTTCTTCGATGTCACCGTCGGAGGCGATGACATAGATGTAGTGATCGAACGGACTCTCGCCGGCAGGCGCGTCCGGATCGAACAGGCCGCGCTCGTAGCGCGAGGCCATCGCCATGCCGACCGCCGAGGCCAGCCCCTGCCCCAGCGGGCCGGTGGTGATCTCCACACCCTTGGTGTGCCGGAACTCCGGATGACCCGGCGTCTTGGACTTGAACGTCCGCAGCGCCTCGATGTCGGAAAGCTCGAGCCCGAACCCGCCGAGGTAGAGCTGGATGTACAGCGTCAGGCTGGAATGCCCGCAGGACAGCACGAACCGGTCGCGGCCCAGCCAGTGCACGTCACTGGGATCGTGGCGCATCTGGCGCTGGAACAGCGTGTACGCCAGGGGCGCCAGGCTCATCGCCGTCCCCGGATGCCCGTTGCCCACCTTCTGCACCGCATCGGCGGCCAACACCCGCACGGTGTCCACCGCGCGCGAGTCGAGCTCGGTCCAGTCGTCGGGATGGTTCGGTCGGGTCAGCGAAGAGATCTCTTCGAGCGTGGTCACGAGGCGCACTCCTTGACTTGGTGGGGCGTGTCGGTCCGCACCAACCACCCTAGTGCGCACCGACGGCGAGACGCAGGGCTGATACCCGCAGGGCCCGAATCGACCCGCGAATTTCGGTGACGGCCACCCGCGGTCTACCATCGCCTGTAGTAGACGCGGCGTGTGAGGAGTTGGTTGGGTGAGGATCCGCGAAGGCGACCTCGTCGGGGATTCGGCCGACGCCGCGCCGCACGGGTTCGGAACCACGCTGCTCGGCTACCTCGCGCTGACCAAGCCGCGCGTCATCGAACTGCTTCTCGTCACCACCATCCCGGCGATGCTGCTTGCCCACCGCGGCAGCGTCGACCCGCTGCTGATCCTCAACACGATGTTCGGTGGCCTGCTGGCCGCCGCAGGCGCGAACACGCTCAACTGTGTCGCCGACGCCGACATCGACAAGGTGATGAAGCGCACGGAGCGCCGGCCGCTGGCCCGGGCGACCGTGCCCCGCAGTCACGCGCTGGTGTTCGGGCTCGCGCTGTCGGTCGGGTCGTTCTTCTGGCTGTGGTGGACCACCAACATGCTGTCGGCGCACCTGGCCGGCGCCACGATCGCGTTCTACGTGCTCGTGTACACGCTGCTGCTCAAGCGGCGCACCTCGCAGAACGTCGTGTGGGGCGGGGCCGCCGGCTGCATGCCGGTGATGATCGGTTGGTCGGCGGTGACCGGCACGATCTCGTGGCCGGCGATCGTGATGTTCCTGATCATCTTCTTCTGGACACCGCCGCACACCTGGGCGCTGGCGATGCGCTACAAGGAGGACTACAAGGCGGCCGGCGTGCCGATGCTGCCCGTGGTGGCGACCGAGATACAGGTCACCAGGCAGATCCTCGTCTACACCTGGCTGACCGTGATCGCCACGCTGGCGCTGGCAATGGCCACCGGGTGGCTGTACGCGTCGGTGGCCATCCTCGCCGGCACCTGGTTCCTCGTGATGGCCCATCAGCTCTACGCCGGCGTGCGCCGCGGGGAGCCGGTCAAGCCGCTGCGACTGTTCCTGCAGTCGAACAACTACCTCGCGGTGGTGTTCTGCGCGCTGGCCGTTGACTCGGCCCTCGACCTGCCGACCCTGCTGCACCTCTGAGTTTTCTAGCCGGGCAACAGCACCACCGATCCGACGGTCTTACGGCCCTGCAGGTCGCGGTGCGCCTGCTCGGCATCCTGCAGCGCATAGCGGTTGCTCACTGTCACGCTGAGCGTGCCGTCGGCGATCGCGCTCAGCAGTTCGCCCGCGCGCCAGGAGAACTCATCGGCCGTCCGGGTGTGGTGGGCCAGGTTGGGCCGGGTCAGGAACACCGAGCCGGCGGCGTTGAGGCGCTGCGGATCGAACGGCGGGACCGGCCCGCTCGCCGCCCCGAACAGCGCCAACGTGCCGCGCACCGCGAGGCTGGCCAGGCTGGCCTCGAACGTCGACGCGCCGACACCGTCGTAGACAGCCTGGACCCCGGTGCCGTCGGTCAGCTCCCGGATGCGCGTCCCGAACGCGGCGGCGCCCCCGTCGTTCTGACTGGGATAGTCCAGCACCTCCACCGCCCCCGCCTGCCGGGACAGCTCGGCCTTGTCGGGCGTCGAGACGGTGGTGATCACCTTCGTCGCCATGCTGGTCGCCCACTGGGTCAAAATCAGCCCCACGCCGCCGGCGCCCGCGTGCACCAGCACGGTGTCGCCCTGCTGGATCGGGTAGGTGGACTTGATCAGGTAGTGCGCCGTCATGCCCTTCAGCAGCGCCGAGGCCGCCACGTCGGGGGCCACGCCGTCGGGCACGTAGGCCACGAAGTCGGCGGGCGCCAGGCAGTAGTCGGCGTAGGCGCCGAGCGCCTGCGCGGTGACGACGCGGTCACCGACGTTGAGCGCGGCCACGTCGTCGCCGACGGCCTCGATCGTGCCGCACACCTCGGTGCCGACGACGAACGGCAGCTCTCGCGGATACAGGCCCGAGCGGAAGTACGTGTCGATGAAGTTCACGCCGATCGCCTCGGCCTTGATCAGCACCTGGTCGGGACCCGGTGCGGGCCGCGACTTCTCCACGTAGGACAGAACTTCCGGCCCGCCGGTCTCGGCGACTTCGATGACGTACATAGGTGACATCATGCCCGTCATGAAGCTCGCCCGCCCCGACGTGTTCCATCCGCGCATCGTGCTGGCCGGCTGCCCCGCGCTGCCCGAGGGCGACGGTGACGACGCCGGGTTGGTCGGCGCACTGCGCGCCCGCGGACTCCACGCCCGATGGCGGTCCTGGGACGACCCCGCGACGCTGGACGCCGACGTGGTGATCTTGCGCGCCACATGGGACTACACCGAGCGGCTGACCGAGTTCCTGGCCTGGACGCGGCGGGTGCCGCGACTGCTGAACGGACCCGACGTGGTCGCCTGGAACACCGACAAGCGGTATCTGGCCGACCTGGCCGCCGCCGGCGTGGCGACGGTGCCCAGCGCGTTCTTCGCACCTGAAGAAACGGTGGAGATCCCCGACGGTGAAGTCGTGGTCAAACCGGCGGTCGGGGCCGGTTCAGTGGGAGCGATGCGATTCCGCGACGCCGACGCGGCACGGGCGCACGCTGCCGAGCTGCACGCCGCCGGGCAGACGGTGCTCGTGCAGCCCTACGACGCACGGGTGGTCCACGGGGAAACCGCGCTGGTGTTCCTGCGTGGTGAGCAGTCGCACGCCTTCACGAAAGGACCGATGCTGCCCGCGCCGGGTCGACCCCCGGCGTTCGATCCCTCCGGCACGTACGCCGAGGAGCGCCTCAGGCCTGCCGACCCGGACTTCGAGCTGTGGGATCTCGGCCATGCGGCCCTGGCTGCCGCGGCGGCACACCTGGGCATCGCGGTCAGCGATCTCCTGTACGCGCGTGTCGACGTGCTGGGCGGGGCCGGTGCGCCGGCGCTGCTGGAGCTCGAGCTGGTCGAGCCGTCACTGGGTTGGCGGCAGCTCGACGACCGCGCCCGCGACCGGCAGCAGCGCGCGTTCGCGATCGCGGTGGAGTCAGCTCTCGACGGTTTCGGGTTGGGCCCGTTCGCGCATCGCCGCCCATAGCGCGGCCGTCGCCGCGGTGCAGGCGGCCGCCCCGGCGACATGGAACGCCACCAAGATCGCCGGCACGCCGGTCGCGAACTGCACCGCGCCGAGTAGCCCCTGCGCCGCGACCAGGAGGACGAGGACGCGCAGTCGGCGCATCAGCGGCGGGGCTGCGTGCGTAGCGACCAGACCGAAGCCCAGCCCGACGACGAGCGCCAGGTAGGCCACCAGCAGCGACGAGTGCAGGTGCACGAGCGTGGTGATCTCGACCTCCAGGCGCGGCACGGGCCGGTCGATGCTCTTGTCACCCGCGTGGGGGCCGGCTCCGGTGACCATCGTGCCGGTGACCAGGACGGCAGACAGCGTGACGGCACACAGCGCGGTCAACTGGCGCAGCGGTCGCGGGGCGCGACGCACCGGCACGCCATGATCGGGTTGACCGATTTTCACGAACAGCAGCACCGACAGCCACACCATCAGCATCGAGGCGAGCAGGTGTACCGCCACGGTCCACCAGAGCAGCCCGGTGAGCACAGTGATGCCGCCGATGACGGCCTGCAGCACCGTCGAGGCCGGCATCAACCAGGCGTAGACGAGGACTTCGCGACGGCGCCGCGCGCGGGTCACCACGATGACAGCGGCCGCGGCAGTCAGCACGACCAGGAACGTGATCAGTCGGTTGCCGAACTCGACCGCCTGATGGATGCCGGGCACTTCGGCGTGCGGGACGGGGGTGAAACTGCCGGGGAAGCACTGCGGCCAGGTCGGACAGCCCAGCCCGGACGCGGTGACCCGCACGATCGCCCCGGTGACGGCGATGCCGCCCTGGGTGAGGATCACCGCAGCGGCGACGAGGCGCTGCACGCGCAGGCTTGGTTCGGGCAGGAGATCGACGAGCCGCACGAAGAGTCGTGGCAGGAGTCGTCGGCTGGGCACGGTGTCGATGGTAGACCGGGTTAACTACGGGCCGTAGTAGGGGAGGTGCCGGATCAGGTGAACCGGAACCAGCGCAGTGCGCCGAGCGCCGCGACCGTACCCCAGACCGTAAGCACCGCGAGGCCGAACCAGTCGACTGACACCGTCATCGCCCTCGTCAGCGCCTCGGTCAGGGCGCCCGACGGGGTCAGCCTCGCCACCCACTGCACGGCTTTGGGAACCATGCCGCCCTCGACGCCGCCCTCCACGGTCAGTGCGCCGAGGCCGGCGAACACGAACCACATCAGGTTCGCCACCGCGAGCACGATCTCGGCGCGCAGGGTGCCCCCGAGCAGCAGCCCGAGCGCGGCGAACACCGCGGTCCCGAGCGCGATGATCACTGCGCCCACGGCGAGGCCGGCCACCGCGGGCCGCCAGCCCAGACCGATGCCGATGGCCCCCAGCAGGATCGACTGCAGGAACACCACGGTCACCACGGCCAGCGACTTGCCGGCGATGATGCCCCACACCGGCAGTGCGGTGGCGCCGAGCCGCTTGAGCGCACCGTAGCGACGGTCGAAGGCCACCGCGATCGCCTGGCCGGTGAACGCGGTGGAGATCACGGCCAGCGCCATGATGGCCGGCGTGAACGTGGCGGCGCGGTCTGTGCCGAACGAGCCCAGTGGCAGCAGGGTCAGCCCGACCAGCAGCGTGATCGGAATGAACATGGTCAGCAGCAACTGTTCGCCGTTGCGCAACAACAACCGCAGTTCCAGACCGAACTGCGCGGCCAGCATCCGCGGCACGGCGGCAGGCCTGGGGTCGGGGGAGAAGGTGCCGGGGGCGAAGCGATTGCTCATGGCCGCAACTCCCGCCCGGTGACGTCGAGGAACACGTCTTCGAGGCTGCGCTGCTCGACACGCATGTCGGTGGCCAGCACGTCGAGACGGGCGCACCACGCAGTGACGGTCGCCAGCACCTGCGGATCGATGCGGCCCTCGACGAGGTACTCCCCGGGAAGCGGCTCGCTGGCGCGATAGCTTTCGGGCAGCGCGGCGACCAGCAGTGAGAGATCGAGCATCCGCGGCGCCCGGAACCGCAACTGGTTCTCCGCCCCGCTGCGCATCAACTCCGCCGGCGTGCCGCTGGCCACGGCGCGGCCCCGATCGATGATCAGGATGCGATCGGCCAGCTCCTCGGCTTCGGTGAGCTGGTGGGTGGTCAGCACCACCGTCACCCCGTCGCGGCGCAACGCGTCGATCAGTTCCCACACCACCAGGCGTGCGTGCGCGTCCATGCCCGCCGTCGGTTCGTCGAGGAACACCAGCTCGGGCCGACCCACCACCGCACATGCCAGGGCCAGACGTTGCTGCTGGCCGCCCGAGAGCCGGCGATAGGTGGTGCGCGCCGAATCGGTCAGGCCCAGGGTGTCCAGCAGCCACGCGGGATCCAGCGGATTGGCCGCATAGGACGCGACCAGACTGAGCATCTCGCCGGCGCGCGCGGCCGGGTAGGCGCCGCCGCCCTGCAGCATCACCCCGGTGCGCGCCCGCACCTGCGCGTTGTCGGCGTCGGGGTCGAAACCGAGGATCTCGATGCTGCCGGCGTCGGGGCGCACGAAGCCCTCGCACATCTCGACCGTCGTCGTCTTGCCGGCACCGTTGGGTCCGAGCAGCGCGAAGATCTCCGCGGGGCCCACTTCGAGGTCCAGGTCGGACACCGCCACGGTGGCGCCGTACCGCTTGGTCACGCCACGCAACCGCACGGGCGCGTTGCCGGAACGGGTCGTCACGGAGATTCAGCGTAGGCGTCGGTCTTCTCGGCCGCTCCCACCGGTTCGTCGAGGCGCCCCGTCGCGGCACCGGCCACCGCACGCCAGGGCAGCCACCGGTACGTCAGCGAAATCAGCGCGAGCACGATCACGGTGCTGGCCAGCGTCGCCAGGACGATCTGGAACAGCGCGAACCGATCGCCGTTGGCGGTGGGTCCGAAGATTCCGACGATCAGCGTGACGGCGATGACCGCGGCGCGGAAGCCCGGCCGGGTGGCCCAGGCGGCCAGCGGGATGATCGCCCAGAGCAGATACCAGGGTTGCACCACGGGGAACAGCAGCACCGTGATGCCGAGCGCGACGCCGAGGCCACCGACCGGGTGCAGCCGGCCCCGCAGCACGGCGAACAGCAGCCAGGTGACCATCACCGCGATCAGGGTGACGCCGATCGCGCGGGTCAGGGCCAGGACGGCCGTGGTGTGGTCGCCCAGGCCGAGCAGGATGCCGACCTGGCCTGTGCCGAGCGCCAACAGCGTCGGCGGCGACATCCAGCTGCGCACGACGTTGGCGGTGCCCAGCGTGAACAGCCACCCGAAGCCCAGGCCGCTGGCCCAGCCGATCAGCGCCATCACCGCCAGCGACACCGTGCCCAGCGCTGTGCCGGCCACCAGGAACGCCTTGACGGTGCCGCCCCAGCGGTTGGCCAGCGCCATCGCCACGAACCCCAGCGCCAGCAAGCCGGGCAGCTTGACTTGTGAGGACATCGTGATGAGCACGGTGCCGGCCAGCAGCATGGTCGGCGCATACCAGCGGCCGCGGGCGGCCTTCGAGGAACTCGAGATCGCAGCAATCCCGCGCAGCGCGAACTCGGTGCCGGCGAGCATCAGGCCGAGCATCAACGCCTCGTTGTGGATGCCGGCGACCAGGTGCATGAACAGCAGCGGATTGGTCGCGCCCAGCCACAGCGCGCTGACCTCGGCCACCCCGCAGCGGCGGGCCAGCCGCGGCGTGGCCCAGACGATCAAGCCCACGCCGAGCAGCACCATCACGCGATGGAACAGCACTGCCTCGACGATGTTCTCGCCGGTGATGCGGGAGATGCCTCGGCCGATCCACAGGAACAGCGGCCCGTAGGGGGCCGGCGTCTCACGCCACAGGCTGGGCACCGAGAGGGTGAAGACATGGTCGAGCCCCAAGCCGGGGGCGGGTCCGACGCGGTAGGGGTCGTTGCCCTGCAGTGAGATCTCGCTCTGGGCCAGGTAGGAATAGACGTCCTTGCTGTACATCGGCGGGGCGATCAGCAGCGGCAGCGCCCACAGCAGCAGCGTCCGGTCCACCTGGCTGCGGGTCATGCGCCGCTTACCCAGCGCGAATCGGCCGAGCATCAGCCAGGCCAGCGCCATCATCACCGCGCCGGTGGTGGTCATGGTCAACGAGACCGTCTGGATGCGCGACGGGAGGTTCAGCAAGCGCACGCCGAACGTCGGATCTTGCACCACGGGTCGCGCCCCGGCGCCTACCGCGCCGATCGCCATCAACACGGTGCCCGTCGCACCGAAAAGCCGCGTGCGGTGCAGGGCGACCAGTTCGGCGGGGTCCAGCGGGCTACCGACCGTGCGCTCGTCGCCGTGGAGACCGGCGATCGAGGTACTCAGCGAGTGTCGGCGGGCTGCCACCCAGGCAGCGTAGCGGGCGGGGTATTCCCGGTTCGGCCGCCGAGTTGGTGTGACAAGGATGACCGCTCCGATAAGGGTGACCTTGGTGGACCCGGTTCGGCAATTGCGTCACACTGGTGTTGTGAAAATCCGTCAGGAGGGCACGAGTGCGCCGTCATCGGCGTCTGCCCATACCGCCGACGGTGACACCAGGACCGCGATCGTGAAGTTGCTCCTCGAGTCGGGGCCGACGACGGCGGGCAGCATCGGTGAGCGGTTGGGTCTGTCGGCCGCCGGCGTGCGCCGGCACCTCGACGCGCTGATCGATGCGGGTGATGCACAAGCCAAGTCCGCGGCCGCGTGGCAGCAGGAAGGCCGCGGCCGGCCCGCCAAGCGCTACCAGCTGACCGCGGCAGGGCGCGCCAAGCTCGAGCACACCTACGACGATCTGGCCTCGGCGGCCATGCGGGCGCTGCGGGAGATCGGCGGTGACGACGCCGTCCACACGTTCGCGCGGCGGCGCATCGACACCATCCTGGCGGGCGTCGCACCGGCGAGGACCGCCAGCGCCGAAGACGTCGAGGCCGCTGCCGAACGGGTCGCCGAGGCGCTGAGCCGGGCCGGCTACGCCACCACCACCACGCAGGTGCGCGGTCCGCTCGGTGGTGTGCAGATCTGCCAGCACCACTGCCCGGTGTCCCACGTCGCCGAGGAGTTCCCCGAACTCTGCGAGGCCGAACAGCAGGCGATGGCCGAGGTCCTGGGTACACACGTACAGAGGCTCGCGACCATCGTCAACGGGGACTGTGCCTGCACCACCCACGTTCCGGCGCACAGCCCGCTCCGGAGCCAGACAGCCAACAAAAGGAGTGTGTCGCAATGACACTCACACCCGAGGTCAAGCCCGAAACGCTGACCCAGGAGGAGACGATCGCGTCCCTGGGCAAGTACGGGTACGGCTGGGCCGACTCTGACGTCGCCGGTGCCAGCGCCCAGCGCGGGCTGTCCGAGGCCGTGGTGCGCGACATCTCGGCAAAGAAGAGTGAGCCGGAGTGGATGCTCGACATCCGCCTCAAGGCGTTGCGCACCTTCGACAAGAAGCCGATGCCGAACTGGGGATCGAACCTCGACGGCATCGACTTCGACAACATCAAGTACTTCGTGCGCTCCAGCGAGAAGCAGGCCGCCACGTGGGACGACCTGCCCGCGGACATCAAGAACACCTACGACAAGCTGGGCATCCCCGAAGCCGAGAAGCAGCGCCTGGTCTCGGGTGTGGCCGCCCAGTACGAGTCCGAGGTGGTCTACCACTCCATCCGCGAGGACCTGGAGGCGCAGGGCGTCATCTTCCTCGACACCGATTCGGGGCTGCGCGAGCATCCTGAGCTGTTCCGCGAGTACTTCGGCACCGTGATCCCGGCCGGCGACAACAAGTTCTCCGCGCTCAACACCGCGGTGTGGTCCGGCGGATCGTTCATCTACGTCCCCAAGGGCGTGCACGTCGACATCCCGCTGCAGGCCTACTTCCGCATCAACACCGAGAACATGGGCCAGTTCGAGCGGACGCTGATCATCGTCGACGAGGACGCCTACGTGCACTACGTCGAGGGCTGCACCGCGCCGATCTACAAGAGCGACTCGCTGCACAGCGCGGTCGTCGAGATCATCGTCAAGCCCGGTGGTCGCTGCCGCTACACGACCATCCAGAACTGGTCGAACAACGTCTTCAACCTGGTGACCAAGCGGGCCCGTGCCGAGGCCGGCGCCACGATGGAGTGGGTCGACGGCAACATCGGCTCCAAGGTCACGATGAAGTACCCGGCGGTGTGGATGACGGGCGAGCACGCCAAGGGCGAGGTGCTCTCGGTCGCGTTCGCCGGCGAGGGCCAGCATCAGGACACCGGCGCCAAGATGCTGCACCTGGCGCCGAACACGTCGAGCAACATCGTGTCCAAGTCGGTGGCCCGCGGCGGGGGCCGGGCGTCCTACCGTGGCCTGGTCCAGGTCAACAAGGGTGCGCACGGCTCGCGCTCGAGCGTGAAATGCGATGCGCTGCTGGTCGACACGATCAGCCGCTCGGACACCTACCCCTACGTCGACATCCGCGAGGACGACGTGACGATGGGGCACGAGGCGACCGTGTCGAAGGTCAGCGAGGACCAGATGTTCTATCTGATGAGCCGCGGCCTGACCGAGGACGAGGCCATGGCGATGGTGGTGCGCGGCTTCGTCGAACCGATCGCCAAGGAACTCCCGATGGAGTACGCGCTGGAGCTCAACCGGCTGATCGAGCTGCAGATGGAAGGCGCGGTCGGCTAGTGGCACAAGCGAATCTGACGACAGCCCTCGAGGGTGCCACCAAGGGCGAGCTGTTCACCTCCTTCGATGTCGGCGCCTTCGAGGTCCCCGGCGGCCGTGACGAGATCTGGCGCTTCACCCCGCTCAAGCGGCTGCGTGGCCTGCACGACGGGTCGGCCGCCGCGACGGGCGCGGCCACCGTCGAGGTCACCGGTGCCGGCGAGGTCCGGGTCGATCGTGTCGCCCGTACCGACGATCGACTCGGTCAGGCTGGTGCGCCGGCTGATCGCGTTGCGGCACAGGCATATTCGGCGTTCGACGAGGCGACGTTGATCGAGGTGCCCGCGCAGGCGGTGATCGCGGATCCGATCGAGGTCACGATCACCGGCCCCGGCGAGGGCGCCACCGCCTACGGGCACCTGCAGATCCGCATCGGCGAGCTGGCCGAGGCAGTCGTGGTGCTCGACCACCGCGGCAGCGGAACCTACGCCGACAACATCGAATTCGTGGTCGGCGACGGCGCGACGCTGCGGGTGGTGTCGATCGCGGACTGGGCCGACGACGCGGTGCACGTCAGCACGCACCACGCCACCCTCGGGCGCGACTCGGTGCTGCGGCACGCCGCGGTCACCCTCGGTGGTGACGTGGTTCGGCTGACCGGCCGGGTGCGCTACACCGCGGCCGGCGGCGACGCCGAACTGCTCGGCCTGTACTTCGCCGACGACGGCCAGCACTTCGAATCCCGCTTGCTGGTCGATCACGCGCAGCCGAACTGCCGCTCCAACGTGACGTACAAGGGCGCGCTGCAAGGGGATCCGGCATCGCGGCGGCCCGACACCCACACCGTGTGGGTGGGCGACGTGCTGATCCGCGCCGAAGCGACCGGCACCGACACGTTCGAGGTGAACCGCAACCTCGTGCTCACCGACGGCGCCCGCGCCGATTCGGTACCGAATCTGGAGATCGAGACCGGCGAGATCGTCGGTGCCGGCCACGCCAGCGCCACCGGGCGATTCGACGACGAGCAGTTGTTCTACCTGCGTGCCCGCGGCATCCCCGAAGACCAGGCTCGCCGGCTGGTGGTCCGCGGGTTCTTCAACGAGATCATCGCCAAGATCACCGTTCCTGCCGTGCGGGAACGCCTGACCGACGCCATCGAACGCGAACTCGCGATTACCGAGAGAAGTTGACCATGACCACACTGGACATCAAAGACCTGCACGTCTCGGTGAACACCCCCGAGGGTGACGAGATCCCGATCCTCAAAGGCGTCGACCTGACCGTCAAGTCGGGCGAGACCCATGCGGTCATGGGCCCCAACGGCTCCGGGAAGTCGACCCTGTCCTACGCCATCGCCGGACACCCGAAGTACACCGTCACCGGCGGGTCGATCACGCTCGACGGCGACGACGTTCTCGAGATGAGCGTCGACGAACGCGCCCGGGCCGGGCTGTTCCTGGCCATGCAGTACCCCGTCGAAGTGCCCGGCGTCTCGATGTCGAACTTCCTGCGCACCGCCGCGACCGCGGTGCGGGGCGAGGCGCCCAAGCTGCGGCACTGGGTCAAAGAGGTCAAGGGCGCGATGACGGATCTGGGCATCGACCCGTCGTTCGGCGAGCGCAGCGTCAACGAGGGCTTCTCCGGTGGTGAGAAGAAGCGTCACGAGATCCTGCAGCTCGGCCTGCTCAAGCCCAAGATCGCGATCCTCGACGAGACGGATTCCGGCCTGGACGTCGACGCGCTGCGGGTCGTCAGCGAAGGCGTGAACCGCTACGCCGAGGCCGAGCACGGCGGCGTGCTGCTCATCACGCACTACACCCGGATCCTGCGCTACATCCAGCCGCAATTCGTCCATGTGTTCGTCGGCGGCCGGATCGTCGAATCGGGCGGTCCGGAGCTCGCCGACGAACTGGAGTCGGGCGGCTACGAGCGCTTTACTCAGGCTGCCGCGGGAGCCTGACCGTGACGGCTGCGCGGGTGCTCGATGCGGCCGAGGTGGCCAGGGTTCGAGCGGATTTCCCGATCCTGTCGCGGGTGATGCGCGGCGGGAATCAGCTGGCGTATCTGGACTCCGGCGCGACGTCGCAGAAACCGCTGTGCGTGCTGGACGCGGAGCGGGAGTTCCTGCTCACCTCCAACGGGGCGGTGCACCGCGGTGCCCACCAGTTGATGGAGGAGGCCACCGACGCCTACGAGCAGGGCCGCGAGGACATCGCGGCGTTCGTCGGCGCTGACACCGACGAGCTGGTTTTCACCAAGAACGCCACCGAGGCCATCAACGTGGTGGCGTACGCGCTGGGGGACAGGCGATTCGACCGGGTCGTCGGTCCGGGCGACGTCATCGTCACCACCGAACTCGAGCACCACGCGAACCTGGTGCCCTGGCAAGAGTTGGCGCAGCGCACAGGAGCGACATTGCGCTGGTACGGCATCACCGACGACGGCCGCATCGATCTCGACTCCCTCGAGCTCGACGAGCGCGTCAAAATCGTTGCCTTCAGCCATCATTCGAATGTCACCGGCGCCATCGCGCCGGTCGAGGAGCTGGTCGCGCGGGCACGCGCGGTCGGCGCGCTGGTGGTGCTCGACGCCTGCCAGTCGGTGCCGCATCAGCCGGTCGACCTGCACGGGTTGGACGTCGACTTCGCCGCCTTCTCCGGGCACAAGATGCTCGGCCCCACCGGCATCGGCGTGCTGTACGGCAAGCGGGACCTGCTCGACGCGATGCCGCCCGTACTGACTGGTGGCTCGATGATCGAGACGGTCACGATGGAGGCCACCACGTTCGCGCCTGCGCCGCAGCGCTTCGAGGCGGGCACCCCGATGACCTCCCAGGTGGTTGGGTTGGCCGCGGCGGCCCGATATTTGGACGCACTCGGGATGCCGGCCGTCGAGGGGCACGAGCGGGATCTCGTGGCCGCCGCGCTGGCCGGGTTGGCGGAGATCGACGGGGTACGGGTGATCGGCCCGACGTCGATGACGGACCGCGGGTCGCCGGTGTCCTTCGTCGTCGACGGTGTGCACGCCCACGACGTCGGCCAGGTGCTCGACGACGACGGGGTCGCCGTGCGCGTCGGACACCACTGTGCGTGGCCGCTGCACCGCCGGTTTGGCATCGCCGCGACCGCGCGCGCCTCGTTCGCGGTGTACAACACCCTCGACGAGGTCGACCGGCTGGTGGCGGGCGTCAAGCGGGCGGTGGAGTTCTTCGGGTGAGACTCGAGCAGATCTACCAGGAGGTGATCCTGGACCACTACAAGCATCCGCATCACCGCGGGCTGCGTGAGCCGTTCGCCGCCGAGGTGCACCACGTCAACCCCACCTGCGGCGACGAGGTGACGCTGCGGGTGGCGCTGTCGGACGACGGGGAGACCGTCACCGACATCTCCTACGACGGGCAGGGCTGCTCGATCAGTCAGGCGTCGACGTCGGTGTTGACCGATCAGGTGATCGGGCATTCGGTCGGGGATGCTCTCAAGACTGTCGCGGCGTTCACCGAGATGGTGTCGTCGCGGGGCAAGGTCGACGGTGACGAAGACGTGCTCGGTGACGGCATCGCGTTCGCCGGCGTGGCGAAGTATCCGGCGCGGGTGAAGTGCGCGCTGCTGGGCTGGACGGCGTTCAAAGCAGCTTTGGCCCAGGCACATGGGCCCGACGAGACTTCTGTGGAGGAGAACTGATGAGTGAGACGGCACCGAGCGAAGAACTGCTCGCCGACATCGAAGAGGCGATGCGCGACGTCGTCGACCCCGAACTGGGCATCAACGTCGTCGACCTCGGCCTGGTGTACGGCGTGAACGTGGAGAAGGGCGACGAAGGCGATGTCGCGCTGATCGACATGACGCTGACCTCGGCGGCGTGCCCGCTGACCGACGTCATCGAGGACCAGTCCCGGACCGCGCTCGTCGGCGCCGGCCTGGTCAACGAGCTGCGGATCAACTGGGTGTGGAATCCGCCGTGGGGTCCCGACAAGATCACCGAGGACGGTCGCGAGCAGCTGCGCGCCCTCGGCTTCACCGTCTGAGTCCGTCGAGCAGGCGGGCCAGCTCCAGCACGTCGGCTGCGACGACGGTCGGTTGCGGCAGCGTCGGAACCACGGCATTGCCCGGCCGGGCCAGGAACGCGCCCTGCATGCCGGCGCTCTGCGCGCCGATGGTGTCCCAGACGTGCGCAGCCACCATCATGCAGTCCTGCGGCGCGACGTCGAGTTGCGCTGCCACGTCGACGTACAGCGCAGTCGCGGGCTTGAACGTGGCGAAGGTGTCGACGCTGAACTGCCGCTCGACGTACCCGCTCAGACCCGCCTTCTCCAGCGGCGTGGGCGCCCCGCTGACCGGAGGCGAGTTCGTCAACGTCACCAGCCGGTAGCCGCGATCACGCAGCTGGGCGAGCCCGTCTTCGACGTCAGGATGGGCCGGCATCGATCGCAACGCCTCGCCGACCCGGCGCCAGTCGTCGTCGGCGATCGCGACGCCGTGGACGGCGCCGACCATGTGCAGGACGCCACGGCCGAGGGTGAAGAAATCCACATAGCCACCGGCCAGCGTCGCCGTCATCGAATACAACAGCAGCTGCGCGAACCACTCGCGCAGCACCTGGCCGTCCCCGAACAGGTCCGCGAACACCGGCCCCACCGAGTCGATGTCCAGCAGCGTCTCGTTGACGTCGAAGATCAAAACCTCCGGTGCGCGCACGCCCTCCATGTAACGCTACGAGTGCGTTGGTGCACTGCATCTCGACGACATCCCCGGCGACAGGAGCGCCCGATGAGCGAGCTCGACCTGGACTTCGGTGATCTGCGTGCGCTGTTCATCAACTGCACGCTGAAGCGATCACCCGAGCCGAGCAACACCGACGGCCTGGTCCGCATCAGCACCGCGATCATGGAGAAGCACGGCGTGGCGGTCGACGTGGTTCGCGCG
Organism: Actinomycetota bacterium; assembly: GCA_040752555.1. Lineage (GTDB taxonomy): Bacteria > Actinomycetota > Actinomycetes > Mycobacteriales > Mycobacteriaceae > Mycobacterium. The sequence goes on from JBFMGT010000013.1 coordinate 93,017, forward strand.
GTGGACCATGACATCGCCACCGGAGTCTGGCCGGACATGCGTGAGCACGGCTGGGCAAGCGATGACTGGCCCATGATCTTCGACAAGGTGCTCGCCGCCGACATCCTGGTGCTGGCCGGCCCGATCTGGTTGGGGGACAACAGCTCGGTGATGAAGAAGGTGCACGAGCGGCTCTACGGCGGCTCCCATCTGCTCAACGACGCGGGACAGTACCTGTACTACGGCCGGGTCGGTGGGTGTCTGATCACCGGCAACGAGGACGGCGTCAAACACTGCGCCCAGAACGTGCTCTACACGCTCCAGCACATCGGCTACACCATTCCGCCGCAGGCCGACGCCGGTTGGATCGGGGAGGCAGGCCCCGGCCCGTCGTACCTCGATCCAGGATCCGGCGGACCCGAGAACGACTTCACCAACCGCAACACCACGTTCATGACGTGGAACCTCATGCACCTGGCCCGCCTGCTCAAGTCGGCAGGCGGGGTACCGGCGTACGGGAACATCCGGTCGGGGTGGGACGCGGGCTGCCGGTACGACTTCGCCAACCCCGAGTACCGGTGAGGACGTGGTGGCCGCGCCGACGGGCGCAACTGCTGCACCGAGCCGGCCGGTACCGCCCCTGACCCGGGGAACACACGTCCCGACTGCAACGTTGACGAATGCATGGCCACGAAAGACATCACCGCCGAAGAGTTCAACGCCACCATCAACGACAACGAGATCGTTCTCGTCGATTTCTGGGCGTCCTGGTGCGGGCCCTGTCGCGCCTTTGCGCCGACCTTCAAGGCGTCGTCGGAGAAGCACCCCGACGTCGTGTACGCCAAGGTCGACACCGAGGCCGAGCAGCAGCTGGCCGCAGCCGCCGACATCCGCTCGATCCCCACGCTGATGGCGTTCAAGAAGGGCAAGCTGGTGTTCAACCAGGCTGGCGCCCTGCCGCCCGCCGCGCTGGAAGACCTCGTCCAGAAGGTCAAGGAATTCGACATCGACGCGGCGATGGCCGCGCAGGACGACAGCCAGGCCTGACCCTGGCGGGGCCCGCCGGATAGCCTGCTGGCGTGCCCCCGTTCGTCGTCGTCGACACACCCCGGCCCCACGTTGCGCTCGTCACCCTGAACCGGCCCGAGCGGATGAACTCGATGGCCTTCGACGTCATGGTTCCGCTGAAAGCGGCGCTCGAGGAGCTCACTCACGACAACGACGTGCGTGTCGTCGTGCTCACCGGGGCCGGCCGCGGGTTCTCTTCCGGTGCCGACCACAAATCGGCGGGTGCCGTGCCGCATGTCGACGGGTTGACCCGGCCCAGCTTCGGGCTGCGCTCGATGGAACTGCTCGACGACGTGATCCTGGGCATGCGCAAACTGCACCAACCGGTGATCGCCGCGGTCAACGGTGCCGCGATCGGGGGCGGGCTGTGTCTCGCGCTGGCCGCCGACATCCGGGTGGCATCGAGTGAGGCGTACTTCCGCGCGGCCGGCATCAACAACGGGTTGACCGCCAGCGAGCTCGGCCTGAGCTACCTCTTGCCTCGCGCGATCGGGTCGTCGCGCGCCTTCGAGATCATGCTGACCGGCCGCGACGTCAGCGCCGAGGAGGCCGAGCGCATCGGTCTGGTGTCGCGCTCGGTGGCCCCCGCGGATCTGCTCGACACATGCTTCGACATCGCCGAGCGCATCGCGGCGTTCTCCCGGCCGGGAACCGAGTTGACCAAGCGGACCCTGTGGAGCGGTCTGGACGCCGGTTCGCTGGAGGCACACATGCAGGCCGAAGGCCTCGGTCAGCTGTACATCCGGCTGCTGACCAGTAATTTCGAAGAGGCCGTCGCGGCGCGCAAGGAGAACCGCCCCGCGGTCTTCTCCGACGACAAGTAAACGGATTGGCGGCAGGGCCGCCGCTGCCACTAGCCTGGTAGGGCAATCGCGGCAGCGGTGTCACCCTGCTTGTCTTCAGCTGCCCATTTCACATTCAGGAGCCTCAGCGTGATCACCGCAACGGACCTCGAGGTCCGCGCCGGAGCGCGCACGCTGCTCGCCATCGAAGGGTCGGCGCTGCGCGTGCAGCCGGGCGACCGGATCGGTCTGGTCGGCCGCAACGGTGCGGGCAAGACCACCACGATGCGCATCCTGGCCGGAGAAGGGGAGCCCTACGCCGGGACGATCACCCGCACCGGAGAGATCGGTTATCTGCCTCAGGACCCCAAAGAGGGCGACCTCGACCAGCTCGCCCGCGACCGGGTGCTCTCGGCGCGCGGACTGGACACGCTGCTGTCGGACCTGGAAAAACAGCAGGCCCTGATGGCCGAGGTCGCCGACGACAAGGCCCGCGACAAGGCGGTGCGCCGGTACGGCGAGCTCGAGGAGCGCTTCGCGGCGCTCGGCGGCTATGCCGCCGAGAGCGAGGCCGGCCGGATCTGCGCCAGCCTCGGCCTGCCCGATCGGGTGCTGACCCAGCCGCTGCGCACCCTCTCCGGCGGCCAGCGTCGGCGCGTCGAGCTGGCCCGCATCCTGTTCGCGGCGTCGGACACCGGCTCCGGGTCGGCCACGACGCTGTTGCTCGACGAGCCCACCAACCACCTCGACGCCGACTCGATCACCTGGCTGCGCAGCTTCCTGCAGAACCACGCGGGCGGGCTCGTCGTGATCAGCCACGACGTCGGCCTACTCGCCGACGTCGTCAACCGGGTCTGGTTCCTCGACGCGGTCCGTGGCGAGGTCGACGTGTACAACATGGGCTGGCAGAAGTACCTCGACGCCCGCGCGACCGACGAGCAGCGCCGCCGCCGCGAACGCGCCAACGCTGAGAAGAAGGCGGGCGCGCTGCGCGCCCAGGCCGCCAAGATGGGCGCCAAGGCCACGAAAGCCGTTGCCGCGCAGAACATGCTGCGGCGCGCAGAGCGGATGATCGCCGAACTCGACGACGAGCGGGTCGCCGACAAGGTGGCCAGGATCAAGTTCCCGACGCCGGCGCCGTGCGGCAAGACCCCGCTGGTGGCCAAGGGCTTGACCAAGACCTACGGGTCGCTGGAGATCTTCACCGGACTGGACCTGGCCATCGACCGCGGGTCACGCGTTGTCGTGCTTGGGCTCAACGGCGCGGGCAAGACCACGCTGTTGCGGCTGCTGGCGGGCGTGGAGAAGCCCGATGCGGGCGGGCTGGAACCCGGCCACGGGCTCAAGATCGGTTACTTCGCCCAGGAGCACGACACGCTCGACAACCTGGCCTCGGTGTGGGAGAACATCCGCCACGCCGCCCCCGACACCGGCGAACAGGATCTGCGCGGCCTGCTGGGCGCGTTCATGTTCACCGGACCGCAGCTCGAGCAGCCGGCCGGCACGCTGTCCGGCGGCGAGAAGACCCGGCTGGCTCTGGCCGGTCTCGTCGCCTCTACTGCCAACGTGCTCCTGCTCGACGAACCGACCAACAACCTCGATCCCGCGTCGCGCGAGCAGGTGCTCGATGCGCTGCGCAGCTACGAGGGCTCGGTGGTGCTGGTGACCCACGATCCAGGTGCGGCCGAGGCACTGGATCCGCAGCGGGTGCTGCTCCTGCCCGACGGAACCGAGGACTTCTGGTCCGACGACTACCGGGAGCTCATCGAACTCGCCTGATCGTCAGGTTCAAGCCCCCCGGCCACGGGTATGCGTGTGCTGCAGATCTCTGGAGGGCGTCGATGAAGAAGAACCTTAAGGACCGCGACCAGCTCATCAACGAGCTGCGCACCGCCTACGAAGGGGGAGCGAGCATTCGGACCCTGGTGGCCTCCACCGGGCACTCCTACGGCTCGGTGCACAGCATGCTGCGCGAGGCGGGCGCCACGATGCGCAGCCGCGGCGGCCCCAACCATCGCGGCAGGCGCTGACCTACTGCTGGCCGGCCTGTTGGCGCACTGACGCCTCGACCACGTCGAGCACGGCGCCGAGCCGCTGCGGATCGTCACCGGAGGCCAACCGCGCCACCAGGCCGTCGAGCACCAACTCCAGATAGGTGCGCAGCACCTCACCCGGCACGTCGTCGCGCAACCGGCCCGCCTGTTTCTGGCGGCGCAGCCGTTCGGTGGTCGCCGCCGACAGCTCTGCGGACCGCTCTGCCCAGCCGCGGCTGAAGGCGGGATCGTTGCGCAGCTTCCGGGCGATCTCCAGACGTGTTGCCAGCCAGTCGAATTGGTCGGGCGCAGCCAGCATGTCGCGCATCACCTGGATCAAGCCCTCGCGCGCCGCCACCTCGGCCATCCGCTCCGCGTCCTCACGCGCCAGTTCGAAGAACAGCGTGTCCTTGTCGCGGAAGTGGTGGAAGATGGCGCCGCGCGAGAGCCCGATCGTCTGCTCGAGCCGCCGCACCGTGGCGCGGTCGTACCCGTACTCGGCGAAGCACCGCCGGGCGCCGTCGAGGATCTGGCGACGGCGCGCCGCCAGATGATCGTCGGTCACCCTCGGCATCGGACTACGACTTCAGCTCTACGACTTCAGCATGTTGCGCAGCACGTACTGCAGGATGCCGCCGTTGCGGTAGTAGTCCGCCTCACCGGGGGTGTCGATGCGCACGACCGCGTCGAACTCGACCGTGTCACCGCCGTCCTTGCTCGCCTTCACGTGCACGGTCTTCGGCGTCTTGCCCTCGTTGAGCTCCTCGATGCCGGTGATGTCGAAGGTCTCGGTGCCGTCGAGCTTCAGCGATGCCGCCGACTCGCCCTCGGGGAACTGCAGCGGGATCACGCCCATGCCGATCAGGTTGGACCGGTGAATGCGCTCGAAGGACTCGGCGATGACTGCCCGCACACCGAGCAGCCGGGTGCCCTTGGCCGCCCAGTCGCGCGAGCTGCCGGAGCCGTACTCCTTACCGCCGAGCACCACCAGCGGGATGTCCTGTGCGGCGTAGTTCTGTGCCGCGTCGTAGATGAACGCCTGCTCGCCACCGTTGGTGAAGTCGCGCGTGTAGCCGCCCGACACGTCGTCGAGGAGCTGGTTGCGCAGCCGGATGTTGGCGAACGTCCCGCGGATCATCACCTCGTGGTTGCCGCGGCGTGACCCGTAGGAGTTGTAGTCCTTCTTGTCCACGCCGTGGGAATCGAGGTACTGCGCGGCCGGGGTGCCCGGCTTGATGCTGCCGGCCGGCGAGATGTGGTCGGTGGTCACCGAGTCACCCAGTAGCGCAAGCACTCTGGCGCCGTGGATGTCGTTGACCGCCTCCGGCTCGGCGGGCATCCCGTCGAAGTACGGAGGCTTGCGCACGTAGGTCGAGTCCTGGTCCCACTCGAAGGTGTCGCCGCTGGGGGTCGGCAGGTTGCGCCACCGCTCGTCGCCCTTGAACACATCGGAGTAGTTCTTGACGAACATCTCGGTGTTGATCGCCTCGGCGATGGTGTTGTCGATGTCCTTCTGGGTGGGCCAGATGTCCTTGAGGAACACGTCGTTGCCGTCGTTGTCCTTGCCAAGGGGCTCGGTGTTGAAGTCGAAGTCCATGGTCCCCGCGAGCGCGTAGGCGATCACCAGAGGTGGGGAGGCCAGGTAGTTCATCTTCACGTCGGGGTTGATCCGGCCCTCGAAGTTGCGGTTGCCCGACAGCACCGCCGTCACCGACAGGTCGTTGTCGTTGATCGCCTTGCTGATCTCCTCGGGCAGCGGCCCACTGTTGCCGATGCAGGTGGTGCAGCCGTAGCCGACCAGGAAGAAGCCGAGCTTCTCCAGGTAGGGCCACAGGCCGGCCTTGTCGTAGTAGTCGGTGACGACCTGCGAGCCGGGGGCCATCGTGGTCTTCACCCACGGCTTGCTGGTCAGGCCCTTGTCCACGGCGTTCTTCGCGAGCAGCGCGGCACCGAGCATGACCTCCGGGTTGGAGGTGTTGGTGCACGACGTGATCGCGGCGATGACGACGGCGCCGTGGTCGAGCACGCAGTCGCCGCGCTCCTCGGAGCGCACGGTGATCGGGTTGGTCGGCCTGCCCTCGGCACCATTGGCGGCCGACGGTTTCACGTCGACGGCGTCTTCCTCGGCGAAGGACAGCGACACGGGGTCGCTGCCCGGGAACGTCTCCTCGACGGCCTCGTCGACGTTGGAATGCGGGACCGAGGCACCATTTGCCCCATCTCCCACGTAGTTGTGGATGTCCTTGCGGAACGCCGACTTCGCGTCGTCGAGCGCGATGCGGTCCTGCGGACGCTTGGGGCCGGCGATCGAGGGCACCACGTCGGCCAAGTCGAGCTCGAGGTACTCGGAGAACTTCGGCTCGCGGCTCGGGTCGTGCCACATGCCCTGCGCCTTGGCGTAGGCCTCCACCAGCGCGAGTTGCTGATCGCTACGCCCCGTCATCCGCAGGTAGTCGATCGTCACCTCGTCGATCGGGAAAATTGCTGCGGTGGAACCGAATTCGGGGCTCATGTTGCCCAGCGTGGCGCGGTTGGCCAGCGGCACCTCGGCGACACCGTCGCCATAGAACTCGACGAACTTGCCGACCACACCGTGCTTGCGCAGCATCTCGGTGACGGTGAGCACGACGTCGGTGGCGGTCACGCCGGCGCGGCGCTCACCGGTCAGCTTGAAGCCGACGACGCGGGGGATCAGCATCGACACCGGCTGGCCGAGCATCGCGGCCTCGGCTTCGATGCCGCCGACGCCCCAGCCCAGGACGCCCAGGCCGTTCTCCATCGTGGTGTGGCTGTCGGTGCCCACACAGGTGTCCGGGTAAGCGACCCCGTCACGATCCATCACGACACTGGCTAGGTACTCGATATTCACCTGATGCACGATGCCGGTGCCAGGCGGCACGACCTTGAAGTCGTCGAAGGCGCCCTGTCCCCAGCGCAGGAACTGGTAGCGCTCACCGTTGCGCTCGTACTCGATCTCCACGTTGCGCTCGAAGGCGTTCGCGGTGCCGAACAGGTCCGCGATCACCGAGTGGTCGATCACCAGGTCGGCGGGAGCCAGCGGGTTCACCTTCTGGGGATCGCCGCCGAGCTCGCCCACTGCTTCGCGCATGGTCGCCAGGTCGACGATGCAGGGCACGCCGGTGAAGTCCTGCATGATCACCCGCGCCGGGGTGAACTGGATTTCGATGCTGGGATCGGCAGAGGGATCCCAGTTGGCGATCGCCTCGATGTGGTCCTTGGTGATGTTGGCGCCGTCCTCAGTGCGCAGCAGGTTCTCCGCGAGCACCTTGAGGCTGTAGGGAAGTTTGTCGGTGCCGGGCACCGCGTCCAGACGGTAGATCTCGTAGCTGCGGTCCCCGACCTCGAGCGTGTCCTTGGCTCCGAACGAGTTCACGGATGAATTCTTGCTGCTCACATCAACTCCCGGCTTGAATCATCGCCGCGACGGGCTGTGTCGTCGGCGTTTGTCACCCTAACAGTACGCTTGTCCTGTATGGAATCCCAGGGTGGTTCCCAGTCTTGTCGCCCGCGGCGCGGCACGCCACCCACTGCTGCGTCCGGGCGTTCGGTTACGGTGCTCGTGTGACCGGACCGCAGGTGATTCCGTTCCTGCCGGCGTACATCCCGCCGTCGATCGACATGGACCGCGTGCAGGCCGACGTCAAAGACGACGGCATCAGCGTGCCACCCGCCGATCAGGCCGAGGTGCCGGCGTTGCGCGAGATCGTCGCCCAGGCCCAGCAGCAGGGGATCGACCTGAAGGTCGTCGTGATCGCCGAGAATCCGCCCATCGACACGCCGCTGCGCGACATCGCGACGGAGGTCGGCGCTGCCAACCCGGGTTCGACGGTGCTGGCATTGAGCCCGTCGTTCGCCGGCACGTTCAGCACCGGCTTCGATCGAGCCACGCTGGAAGCCGGTCAGGACATCGCCCGGACCGGCGATCCCGTCCAGTCGACGAAGAATTTCGTGGGGGAGTTGACCACTTCGCACTTTCCGTGGACCGCATTCACGATTGCGTTGGTTTTTCTGGTCCTGATCGGTGCGGTTGCTACGCGTGCTCTGCAGAAATGGAGCAAACGGTCGATCGACTCCAGCGCAGCGTCGACCAGCGTCGATTAGGGAATTGCCGCGCGCCGCGCGAATTCAAACATCACCGTTCGATAACGGCAATTGCAATTACATTGTTGTAATTCGTGACTAAAGTTTCTTTAGCGTCAGATGTGACGTACGGTGCAATCGGTGCCTGTAGTTGCAGTTGTGCATGATGTGACTTCTGCGCGGAGCCTGAGGAGACCTGAGTCGAATGAGACGCCCCCTTGGCGGCGCGCCCGCCACCCGGTTGTGCGCCGTATCACTCGCGTTCGGCATGGTGCTCACGACACCGCAGCTGGCCCACGCGCAGCCCAGCGACAACCTGGCTGAACTGGTGACCGAGGTCGCCAACGTGAACCAGAAGCTGCAGGATCTCGGGGCCGCGATCCAGAGTCAGCAGGAGAGCGTCAACAAGGCCATCCTCGACGTGCAGACCGCCCGCGAGAAGGCCACGGCCGCGCAGCAGGAGGTCGACGCCAGCGCGCAGCGCCTCAAAGACGCCGATGCCGCGATCGCGGCCGCTCAGCACAGGTTCGACGACTTCGCGGCCGCGATGTACGTGCACGGCCCGTCGAGCTCGTACCTGTCGGCCAAAGACCCCGTCGACATCCTCGACACCGCGGCCACCGGTCAGGCGCTGTCGCTGTCCACCAAGAAGGTGATGAGCGACTTGGCGCGCGCCCGCACCGAGCAGGTGAACAGGTCTTCGGCCGCGCGGCTGACCAAGCAGCAGGCCGACGACGCGGTCAAAGCCGCCGAATCCAGCCAGCAAACCGCCGTCGAGGCGCTGACCAACGCCCAGCAGACCTTCAAGGCCCAGAAGGCCGATCTCGATCGGCTCACCGCCGAGCGCGCGAAGGCTCAGACCAAACTGCAAGCGGCGCAGTCACTCTCAGCGCCCACGGGGCGCTCGGCAGGCGCCGCGCCCGCGGGGCCGGGAGCCAAGCCCGCCCCGTCGGGCGTCAACCCGGACTGGGACGCCGATCCCACCACCGGCAACCGCAACACGGCCTGGGACATGACGCTGCCCCAGATCCCGAGCGCCTTCGTCAGCGGCGACCCGGTGCAGATCATCAACGCCGTCCTGAAGATCATCACCACCTCCCTGCAGGTGACCCAGGACCTCGGCCGCAAATTCCTGCAGAGCATCGGCCTGCTGCCGACCCCGACCGGGATCACCAACGGCGCCATCCCGACGCTGTACGGCAGGCAGGCCACCGAGTACGTGATCAAGCGCGGCATGTCCCAGATGGGCGTGCCGTACTCCTGGGGCGGTGGCAACGCGTCGGGGCCCAGCCGCGGCATCGACTCCGGTGCAGGCACCGTCGGGTTCGACTGCTCGGGCCTGATGCTCTACATGTTCGCCGGCGTCGGGATCAAGCTCGACCATTACTCGGGTTCGCAGTACAACGCCGGACGCAAGGTGCCGTCGTCGCAGATGCGCCGCGGCGACATGATCTTCTACGGCCCCAACGCCAGCCAGCACGTCGCGATGTACCTCGGTGACGGGCAGATGCTCGAGGCGCCTTACACGGGTTCGGTCGTCAAGATCTCGCCCGTGCGCACCAGCGGCATGACTCCCTACGTCACCCGAATGATCGAGTGGTGATCGCCCTGCGCCGCCTTCTCCTGTCACTGACGGTCGCGATCGGGGTCCTGATCGGCGCCGCCGGGCCCGCCGCCGCGCAACCCGAGGCCGGCCAATGGGATCCCACGCTGCCCAAGCTGATCAGCGCCGGCGCCCCCGGTGATCCGCTGGCGATCGCCAACGCCTCGCTGGCGGCGACGGCGCAGGCCACCCAGGTCACGATGAACCTCGGCCACAAGTTCCTGCAGAGCATCGGGCTGGCCCCCGCCGACCCGACCAGCGTCGCGCCCGGCGTCGTGCGTGGGCCGGCTGCCATCGAATACGTGATCCGCCGGGGCGGCAGCCAGATGGGCGTTCCCTACTCCTGGGGCGGCGGCAAGCCCAACGGCCCCAGCCGCGGCATCGACTCCGGCGCCAACACTGTGGGCTACGACTGTTCGGGTTTCACCCAGTTCTCGTACGCCGGGGTCGGCGTGCTGATTCCCAAGTACTCCGGCGACCAGTACAACACCGGGCGCAAAGTGCCCGTCGCCCAAGCCAAGCGCGGTGACCTGTTGTTCTGGGGCCCGGGCGGCAGCCAGCACGTCGCGATGTACCTCGGTGGCGGCAAGATGCTCGAAGCCTCCGGCAGTGCCGGCAAGGTCACTGTCAGCCCGGTACGCACGTCAGGTCTGCAGCCGTACGCGGCGCGCATCATCGAATCCTGAGTAGCGGCTGAGTTAATTCGGGCGGCGTCGACGGATTCACACCCGCCTGGAATAGTTGACGGCGGGTGTCGCGTGAGAAGCGCCCGTGACAGGCAAAGCGCGCGCCGCACAGACCAGTGCGCATGTGGAAGGAATGTTGATGACCTCACCGAGTGGGCCGCCGCAGGGCTCTGGAGGATTCCCCGGACAAGCCCCCAGCCCCGGCTACTCCGCGGGCGCGCACGCCGCTCCCGCCCCGTCGGCGCAGTCCAACGGTGGTCTTCAGGGCGAGGTGCACACGCTGGAACGGGCGATCTTCGAGGTCAAGCGCATCATCGTCGGCCAGGATCAGCTCGTCGAGCGCATGCTGGTCGGCCTGCTGGCCAAGGGGCACGTCCTGCTCGAAGGTGTGCCCGGCGTGGCCAAGACGCTCGCGGTCGAGACGTTCGCCAAGGTCGTCGGCGGCACGTTCGCACGCATCCAGTTCACCCCCGACCTGGTGCCCACCGACATCATCGGTACCCGCATCTACCGGCAGGGCAAGGAGGAGTTCGACATCGAGCTCGGCCCGGTGGTGGCCAACTTCCTGCTCGCCGACGAGATCAACCGTGCCCCCGCCAAAGTGCAGTCCGCGCTGCTCGAAGTGATGGCCGAGCGCAAGATCTCGATCGGCGGCAAGACCTTCCCGCTGCCGACCCCGTTCCTGGTGATGGCCACCCAGAACCCCATCGAGCAGGAGGGCGTCTACCAGCTCCCCGAAGCGCAGCGTGACCGCTTCCTGTTCAAGCTCAACGTCGACTACCCCTCTCCGGAGGAGGAGCGCGAGATCATCTACCGGATGGGCGTCAAGCCGCCGGAGCCCAAGCAGATCCTGTCCACCGGTGACCTGCAGCGCCTGCAGGACGTCGCGGCCAACACCTTCGTCCACCATGCGCTCGTCGACTACGTGGTGCGAGTGGTCACCGCGACGCGCGAGCCGGAGAAGTTCGGCATGCCCGACGCCAAGTCGTGGATCGCCTACGGCGCCTCCCCGCGCGCGTCGCTGGGCATCATCGCCGCCTCGCGCGCGCTGGCGCTGGTGCGCGGTCGCGACTACGTGATCCCCCAAGACGTCGTCGAGGTGATCCCCGACGTGCTGCGGCACCGCCTCGTGCTCACCTACGACGCGCTGGCCGACGAGATCTCCGCCGAGACCGTGGTCAACCGCATCCTGCAGACGGTGGCATTGCCGCAGGTCAACGCCATCCCGCAGCAGGGTCATGCGGTGCCGCCGGTGGTTCCGGCCGCAGCAGCCGCGGCGAACGGCCGCTGACCTGGTGGCTTCCTCTGCATCTCCGGGCCCTGGCCGGACCGTCGACCTGCCGTCGCTGCAGCGCGGGGAGATCCGCGACCCGGCGCTGACGGCTGCGCTGCGCAAGCTCGAACTGACGGTGCGCCGCAAGCTCGACGGCGTGTTGCACGGCGATCATCTGGGCCTGCTGCCAGGTCCCGGCTCAGAGCCGGGGGAGTCGCGGATCTACCAGCCCGGCGACGACGTGCGCCGGATGGACTGGTCGGTGACGGCCAGGACCACCCAACCGCACGTGCGCCAGATGATCGCCGACCGCGAGCTGGAGACGTGGCTGGTGGTCGACGTGTCCGCGAGCCTGGATTTCGGCACCACCGGATGTGAGAAGCGCGATCTCGCGGTCGCCGCGGCGGCGGCCATCGCGTTCCTCAACAGCGGCGGCGGCAACCGCCTCGGCGCGATCATCAGCAACGGCGACACCATGCGCCGGGTGCCCGCCCTGTCCGGTCGCATGCACGAGCAGGAGTTGCTGCGCACGATCGCGACCACACCCCGCGCCCCGGTCGGCGTGCGCGGTGATCTGGCCGCCGCGATCGACGCGTTGCGTCGTCCCGAACGTCGCCGCGGCATGGCGGTGATCATCAGCGACTTCCTCGGACCGATCAACTGGATGCGGCCGCTGCGGGCCATCGCGGGACGGCACGAAGTACTCGGCGTGGAGATCCTCGATCCCCGCGACGTCGAGCTTCCGCCCGTCGGGGATGTGGTGCTGCAGGACGCCGAGACGGGCCGGACCCGCGAGTTCACCATCGACGAGCAACTGCGCGCCGACTTCGAGAGAGCCGCCGCGGCCCACCGTGCCGACGTGGCCCGCACGCTGCGCCGCTGCGACGCACCGCTGCTGAGCCTGCGCACCGACCGCGACTGGATCGCCGACGTGGTGCGTTTCGTGGCGAGTCGGCGCCGCGGCGCGCTCGCGGCGCGGTGAGCCCGAGCCGAGACCACCCGGAGATCCGCCTCGTATGACTCTGCCCCTTCTCGGCCCGACGTCGCTGTCGGGGTTCAAACACCCGTGGTTCTTCCTGTTCCTGCTCGCGGTTGCCGGACTGCTCGTGTTCTACGTCGTCATGCAGCGCCGCCGGCAGCGGCGGATGCTGCGGTTCGCGAACATGGAGTTGCTCGAGGCAGTGGCGCCGGCCCGCCCGCGGCGCTGGCGGCACGTGCCCGCGATCCTTCTGGTGTTGGCGCTGGTGTCGTTCACCACCGCGATGGCCGCGCCGACGCATGACGTGCGCATCCCGCGCAACCGCGCGGTGGTGATGCTGGTGATCGACGTGTCCCAGTCGATGCGTGCCACCGATGTGGCGCCCAGCCGTCTCATCGCCGCCCAGGAGGCGGCCAAACAGTTCGCCGACCAGCTCACCCCCGGTATCAACCTGGGCTTGATCGCCTACGCCGGCACGGCCACGGTGCTGGTGTCGCCGACCGTCAACCGCGCGGCGGCCAAGAGCGCGATCGACCGGCTCCAGCTCGCCGACCGGACCGCCACCGGCGAGGGCATCTTCACCGCGCTGCAGGCCATCGCCACCGTCGGCGCGGTCCTGGGCGGCGGCGACGGCCCGCCGCCCGCGCGCATCGTGCTGATGTCGGACGGCAAGGAGACGGTGCCTTCCAATCCGGACGCGCCCAAGGGCGCGTACACCGCGGCCCGCACCGCCAAAGACCAGGGTGTGCCGATCTCGACGGTGTCCTTCGGCACGCCGTACGGCTACGTCGAGATCAACGATCAGCGGCAACCCGTGCCCGTCGACGACGAGATGCTGGCCAAGATCGGCGAGCTGTCCGGCGGCGACTCCTACACCGCGTCCACGCTGGAGCAACTCAAGGGCGTGTTCACCAACCTCCAGGAGCAGATCGGCTACGAGACCGTCAAGGGCGACGCGAGCGTCGGATGGCTGCGGATCGGGGCGCTGATCCTGGCGGGCGCTGCGCTGGCGGCCCTGCTGCTGAATCGGAGGCTGCCCGGATGACCGTTCCCCTGCTGGGCCCCCTGTCGCTGACAGGATTTCAGCACCTCTGGTGGTTGGCGGCGTTCCTTGTCGTCGCGCTGGCGCTGGCCGGGCTGTACGTCATGATGCAGATCTCCCAGCGCAAGCGGCTGCAGCAGTTCGCGAACACCGACCTGCTCGAGAGCGTGTCCCCGCGGCGCCTCGGCCGCCGCAGACACGTGGCGCCCGCGCTGCTGGCCGTCGCGTTGCTGGTGTTCGCGATCGCCCTGGCCGGCCCGACCCAAGACGAACGGATTCCGCGGAACCGTGCGGTGGTGATGCTGGTGATCGACGTGTCGCAGTCGATGCTGGCCAAAGACGTCGAGCCCTCGCGGCTGGCCGCCGCGCAAGCAGCGTCGAAGACGTTCGTCGACGAACTCACGCCCGGCATCAACCTCGGCGTGATCTCCTACGCCGGCACCGCGACGGTGCTGGTGTCGCCGACGACGAACCGGGACGCGAGCAAGCGGGCGATCGACAGCCTGCAGGTGGCCGACCGGACCGCGACAGGCGAGGCCATCCTCACGGCGCTGACCGCGATCAACACCGTCGGCGCGGTGATCGGTGGCGGCGATTCGCCGCCACCGGCACACATCGTGCTGTTCTCCGACGGCAAGGAGACGGTGCCGGCGAACCCGGACAATCCGAAGGGCGCCTATACCGCCGCCCGCGCCGCCAACGACCAGGGTGTGCCGATCTCGACGATCGCCTTCGGCACACCCACCGGCACGGTCGAGGTCAACGATCAGCGCGTCGACGTACCTGTCGACGACGCGATGCTGAAGAAGATCGCCTCCCTGTCCGGCGGTGAGAGCTACACCGCATCCAACCTCGACGAGCTGAACAAGGTGTACACCACGCTGCAGGAGCAGATCGGCTACGAGACCACCCGCGGTGACGCATCGGCGGGCTGGCTGCGGCTCGGCACCGTGCTGGCGGCCGCTGCCGCGCTGTGCGCGTTGCTGATCAATCGCAGGATGCCCCTGTAACCGCGAGGCCGATTTCGGGGTCGAGTCGGCCAGGCACTAGGTTGACGATCATGGCGAGCACTCGAGGAGCGAACAGGTGAGCGACACTCCCGCCGAGACCTCCGATCCCCGTCCCGCATTCGTCTCCCGCTCGGTCCTGGTGACCGGCGGCAACCGCGGAATCGGTCTGGCCATCGCGCAGCGTCTCGCCGCCGACGGCCACAAGGTTGCCGTCACCCACCGCGGGTCCGGCGCGCCCGACGGCCTGTTCGGCGTCGAGTGCGATGTCACCGACAGCGCTGCCGTCGACCGCGCGTTCAAGGAAGTGGAAGAGCACCAGGGTTCGGTCGAGGTGCTGGTGTCCAATGCCGGCCTGGCCGCCGACGCGTTCCTGATGAGGATGACCGAGGAGAAGTTCCAGACGGTCATCGACGCGAACCTCACCGGCGCTTTCCGGGTGGCTCAGCGGGCGACCCGGACGATGCAGCGCAACCGGTTCGGCCGGATGATCTTCATCGGCTCGGTTTCGGGCACCTGGGGCATCGGGAACCAGGCCAACTACGCAGCCTCCAAGGCCGGCCTGATCGGCATGGCGCGCTCGATCGCGCGCGAGGTGTCCAAGGCCGGTGTCACCGCCAACGTGGTGGCCCCCGGCTACATCGACACCGACATGACGCGTGCGCTCGACGAACGAATCCAGAAGGGCGCCCTGGAATTCATCCCCGCCAAACGGGTCGGCACCGCCGCCGAGGTCGCCGGCGTGGTCAGCTTCCTGGCCTCCGAGGATGCGAGCTACATCTCGGGCGCGGTGATCCCGGTCGACGGCGGCATGGGCATGGGCCACTAGAGCAGAAGTAAGGAAGGACGACAATGACCGGTCTTCTCGCAGGCAAGCGGATCCTCGTCACCGGCATCATCACCGACAGTTCGATCGCGTTCTACATCGCCAAGGTCGCCCAGGAGGCCGGCGCGGAGGTGATCTGTACCGGCTTCAACCGGCTGCGGCTCATCGAGCGCATCCTCGACCGGTTGCCGAGCAAGCCGCCACTGCTGGAACTCGACGTGCAGGACGACAAGCACCTCGACACCCTGGCCGACCGCATCACCGAGGTGATCGGCGAGGGCAACAAGCTCGACGGCGTCGTGCACTCGATCGGCTTCATGCCGCAGACGGGCATGGGCATCAACCCGTTCTTCGACGCGCCCTACGAGGACGTCGCCAAGGGCATCCACATCTCCGCGTACTCGTATGCGTCGCTGGCCAAGGCCGTGCTGCCGATCATGAACCCAGGCGGCGGCATCGTCGGCATGGATTTCGACCCGACGCGCGCGATGCCGGCCTACAACTGGATGACGGTCGCCAAGAGCGCGCTGGAGTCGGTGAACCGATTCGTCGCCCGTGAGGCGGGCAAGGTCGGAGTGCGCTCCAATCTCGTTGCGGCAGGGCCTATCCGGACGCTGGCCATGAGCGCGATCGTCGGCGGCGCGCTCGGTGACGAGGCCGGCGCGCAGATGCAACTGCTCGAAGAGGGCTGGGATCAGCGGGCTCCGCTGGGCTGGAACATGAAAGACCCGACGCCGGTTGCCCGGACCGTGTGCGCGCTGCTGTCGGACTGGCTTCCGGCGACCACGGGCACCGTGGTCTTCGCCGACGGCGGGGCGAGCACCCAGCTGTTGTGACGTCCTTCGATGCGTTGCTGCTGCTCTCCTTCGGCGGACCGGAGGGCCCCGATGAGGTGATGCCGTTCCTGGAGAACGTCACCCGGGGCCGCGGTATCCCGCGCGAGCGGCTGGCCAGCGTCGCCGAGCACTACCTGCATTTCGGCGGCGTGTCGCCGATCAACGGGATCAACCGCGACCTGATCATCGCTATCGAGGCCGAACTGGCGCGTCGCAACAGGCAGATCCCGGTCTACTTCGGCAACCGCAACTGGGAGCCCTTCGTCGAGGACACCGTTGCGCGCATGCGGGACAACGGGATTCGGCGTGCCGCGGTGTTCTCCACCTCGGCGTGGGGCGGCTACTCGGGGTGCACCCAGTACCAGGAGGACATCGCTCGGGCCCGCGCCGCCGCCGGCCCGGAGGCGCCCGAGCTGACCAAGTTGCGGCAGTACTTCGACCATCCGCTGCTGATCGAGATGTTCGCCGACGCCATCCGCGATGCCGCCGCGACGCTGCCGGAAGAACTGCGCGCGCAGGCCCGCCTGGTGTTCACCGCGCATTCGATCCCGCTGCGAGCAGCCAACCGGTGCGGCCCGGATCTGTACGAACGCCAGGTCGGCTATACCTCCCGGCTGGTCGCCGCCGCTGCCGGGTACAGCGACTTCGACCAGGTGTGGCAGTCACGCTCCGGCCCGCCGCAGGTGCCGTGGCTGGAACCCGATGTCGGCGACCACCTCGACACCCTCGCGCGTGCCGGCACAAAAGCCGTGATCATCTGCCCGGTCGGCTTCGTCGCCGATCACATCGAGGTGGTCTGGGATCTCGACACCGAACTGGCCGAACAGGCCGAGGCGGCCGGCGTCGCGCTGGCCCGGGCCTCCACCCCCAACAGCAGTCCGCGGTTCGCGCGCCTGGCAATCGACCTGATGGACGAGCTGCAGAGCGAGTTGCCCGCGGCGCGTGCCGACGGGGCCGACCCCGTGCCCGGCTACGGATGCAGCGTCAACGGCGCGCTGTGTACACCGGACTGCGGTTCCTAGGGCCGCCAGGCCGACTGCAGGATCGCATCGACGGCGGCCAATCGGGCCGACCGGACCACCGCGGTCAACGGCCGCAGCGCATCACTGGCGAGCTGCACCTCCGAGAGGCTTTGCAGACCGCTCGGGATGAGTCCCGAGCTGACCGTGATGATGGCGTCGACGTGTGCCGCGTTTTCCAGCACCCGCACCGCGCGGGTCGGCGCATGGTCGGGAAGACGGTGCGCGCGGGTGGCTTCGAGCACCTGCTCGACGAGGCGGCGCGGGTCGGCGACATCGGCGCCCGTCGCCCCGGCGCGCAGCGCGCCCAAGGCGTCGGCGGCCGACCGCACCGCGTCACGCAGGGCGTACTCGGCCTCTCCGAGCTCTGCGTGCGCAACGTTCGGGGCGGTGTCCAGTGAGTACACCGTCCAGGACAACCCGCACAGTTCCGGCTCGAACTCGTCGTCGTCGACCGGGTCGGTGTACTCGTCGGGGTACTCGAAATCGGGCACCACACCGATCGCGGCGCGCGTGTCGCCGACGATGATCGCCTCACCGGCGGCGATGGCGTCCCGGCCGAACTGGGTGCCCGGCGGCAGGCCCCGCACATCGCCGGGTACCGGCAGTGTCAGCGCGATCGCTGGTTGGGTGCTCGCCGGTCGAGCGACCGTCCGCATCGTCTGCAGCAGCGACATCACGCCGGCATTGTCGAGATCCGGCCACGGCAGCCCGGTCCGCTCGGCGGCGACGGAGTCGTAGGCCGTCACCGAATGCGATTGCGTCCATTGGGATAACGCGTCCAACACGTCATCGGGCGCGGCGACACCGGCCAGCCACGAGTTGGCCCACACCGACAGCGTTGCACTGGGACACCACATGATTGCTGCAGTGTAGTTGTTCGCCGCTGCCACAGCCGGTTGCGCGTTAGGCTTTCGGCATGCCCGTACCGTTGATCTGGCTGATCGCAGCGCTGGCGCTGGCCGGCGCGGAGGCGCTCACGGGCGATCTCTTCCTGTTGATGCTCAGCGGCGGGGCGTTGGCCGCGGCAGGGTCGAGTTGGCTGCTGGACTGGCCGGTGTGGGCGGACGGTCTGGTCTTCCTGGTGGTGTCGGTGCTGCTGCTCGTCGGGGTCCGCCCAGCGCTGCGCCGGCGCATGCACGCCGGCACGGGCCTGCCGGAACCGGTCAAGTCCCTGGAAGGCAAGAGCGCCATGGTTCTCGACCGGGTCGCCCGGGATGCCGGGCAGATCAAGCTGGCCGGGGAGGTCTGGACGGCGCGCCCTTACAACGAGAACGATGTGTACGAACCAGGCGACCAGGTGACCGTCGTACACATCGACGGTGCCACCGCGGTCGTGTCCAAGATCGCTTGAGAAGGAGGCATCGTGGAAGGTGCGGTGGCAGGGCTGGTCCTGCTCGGAGTTCTGGTGGTGTTCGCGATCATCATCGTCGCGAAGTCGGTGGCCCTGATCCCGCAGGCCGAGGCTGCGGTGATCGAGCGGTTGGGTCGGTACAGCAAGACGGTGTCGGGCCAGCTGACGTTGCTGCTGCCCTTCGTCGACAAGATCCGGGCCCGCGTCGACCTACGCGAGCGAGTGGTGTCATTCCCGCCGCAGCCGGTGATCACCGAGGACAACCTGACGGTCAACATCGACACGGTGGTGTACTTCCAGGTCACCAATCCGCAGGCAGCCGTCTATCAGATCAGCAACTACATCGTCGGTGTCGAACAGCTCACCACCACCACGCTGCGCAACGTCGTCGGTGGCATGACGCTGGAGCAGACGCTGACCTCACGCGACTCGATTAACGGGCAGCTGCGCGGTGTCCTCGACGAGGCCACCGGCCGCTGGGGTCTGCGGGTCGCGCGCGTCGAACTGCGCAGCATCGATCCGCCCCCGTCGATCCAGGACTCGATGGAAAAGCAGATGCGCGCCGACCGGGAAAAGCGCGCGATGATCCTGACCGCCGAAGGCAACCGAGAGGCCTCCATCAAGCAGGCCGAGGGGCAGAAGCAGGCGCAGATCCTGGCGGCCGAGGGCGCCAAGCAGGCGGCGATCCTGGCCGCCGAAGCCGACCGCCAGTCCCGGATGCTGCGCGCGCAGGGTGAACGCGCCGCGCAGTACCTCCAGGCTCAAGGGCAGGCGAAGGCCATCGAGAAGACGTTCGCCGCGATCAAGGCAGGCCGGCCCACCCCGGAACTGCTGGCCTACCAGTACCTGCAGACGCTGCCGCTGATGGCCAAGGGGGAGGCCAACAAGGTCTGGGTGGTACCCAGCGACTTCGGTTCAGCGCTGCAGGGTTTCACCAAGCTGCTGGGCGCCCCGGGCGACGACGGGGTGTTCCGGTACCAGCCCTCGCCGGTGGAGGACGGGCTGGCCAAGCCGGAAGACGATTCGGCCGAGGTGGCCGAGTGGTTCAACACCCAGACCGATCCGGAGATCGCGC
Source organism: Actinomycetota bacterium (assembly GCA_040752555.1). Classification (GTDB taxonomy): domain Bacteria; phylum Actinomycetota; class Actinomycetes; order Mycobacteriales; family Mycobacteriaceae; genus Mycobacterium. The sequence goes on from JBFMGT010000013.1 coordinate 112,680, forward strand.
AGGCGGTGGCGCAGGCGGTCGCCGAAGCGCGTACCCCGGTGGCTGGCCCCCTCGGCAGCGGACCGCAGTATCCGCCGCTGTCGCAACAGGCGCAGCCGCCGGCGACCGAGTACACCCAGCCGTCGGCGCCCCGGCACGGCGCCACCGACCAGTGACCGCGGCGACGATCCTGCACTCGCGGCGGGCCTACGCGGTGCTGGCCGCGATGCAGGCCGGCGACGCCGTGGCCTGCATCGGCCCGATCGCGCCGGTGCGCAAGGCGCTCGACGACGTGGGTCTGCCCGAGAACCTGCGGCCGGTGCTGCCCGTCGTCAAGGCCGCCTCAGCGGTCGGGCTGCTGTCGGTCTACCGATTCCCGAGGTTGGCGCGGTTGACCACGTTCATGCTGACGGTCTACTTCACGCTCGCCGTGTCGGCACACATCAGGGCCAGGGACTGGAGTCCGGGGCTGTTGTCGGCGGCGTCGCTGTTGGTGGTGTTCGGGGCGATGACCGCTCAGGGCCCGCCGCCCTCCGATGGGAGCGCACCTCGAAGCTGAGCCCGGCCACCCCGAGCGCAGCGGTGCACAGCGACACCACGAACAGCAGTGGGCTGACGTTGCCGGTCAACGCATCGCCCAGGATGACGACCGCCGCGGTGCCGGGCAGCAGCCCTGCCACCGTCGCCAACGTGTAGGGCAGCAGCCGCACCGCCGAGGCGCCTGCGGCGTAGTTCAACACCGAGAACGGCACCGCCGGAATCATCCGCATCGCCATGACCGCGACCCAGCCCCGCTCGCGCAGCCGCGCGTCCAGCGCGTCCACCTTGGGGTGGCTGACCAGCCGGCTCAGCTGCCAACCCGCGGCGCGCACCAGGAGCACTGCGAGCACGGCGCTCAGCGTGCTCGCCACCACGGCGAGGGGAATGCCCAGGTACGGCCCGAACAGCAGGCCCGCGGCAAGGGTGAATGCGGTGCGGGGGAAGGGAAACACGGTGACGATCACGTGGGCGGCCAGGAAGGCCAGCGGGAACCAGGCGCCCAACGACGTGGCCCAGTCACGCAGCTGTAGCGCGGTGGGTAGCGGCACCAGCAGGACAATTGCGACGAGGATCACAGCGGTGCCCACCATGGCGAGCAGCCGGGTCCTGGGCACCGTCCGCAGGGTGGCAAGAGCGGTCGCCGGCACGGTGCGCAGCGCGCTGACGACGGCTTTCACGACTTTCCACCCTACGGGTAGGACCGTGATCACCTCTCGGCGCCGACGTGAGGCACATCATTTAGCCTGATGGCTGTGCAGACACCCAGCGATGTCGACCGATGGCGCTCTGCGGTGGCGGGTGTGCTGGCGAAGTCCAGCCGCCGCGAGCCGGCCGAGCTGGGTACTGAGCCGGAGCGGGCACTCGACTCCGACACCTATGAGGGGTTCGCGATCCGGCCGCTCTACACCCAAGCCGATGAGCTCGCCGAACCGGCGTTGCCGGGGCGCTGGCCGTTCGTCCGCGGCGGTGATGCTTTGCGCGACGTCAAGGCCGGCTGGAAGGTCGCCGAGGCGTTCCCGGCCACGCAGGAAAGCGCCGAGCAGGTCAACGGCGCCGTGTTGGTCGGTCTGACCGACGGCGTCAGCGCGCTGTCGCTGCGGGTGGGCGCCGGCGCGATCGACCCGGCCGATCTCGGCCGCGTCCTCGACGGCGTGTACCTGGATCTGGTGCCGCTGGTTGTCGAGGTGGACGGCGACGCGGCGGTGTATCAAGCAACCGCCGAGGCGTTGCTGGCGATGCTGGCAGGCTTCAACGACGACCAGCGGTCCCGGGTGTCGGTCGACCTGGGCGGCGACCCACTGACCGCGCCGCTGGCCGGGCGGGGCGGCCCCACCCTTGCCGACGTCACCGAGGTGGCGGCCACGGCGACCCGGGAGTTCGACGGACACGTGCGCGCCGTCACCGTCGACGGCCCGGCGCTGCACGATCTCGGCGCGAACGCCTCTTGGGAACTCGGCGCCGCCATCGGCGCCGGCGTGGCGTATCTGCGGGCCCTGATGGCTGCCGGCCTACCCGTCGCGGCCGCCGCGCGCCAGATCAGCTTCCGGTTCGCCGCCGACGACGACCAGTTCATGACGATCGCCAAATTGCGTGCCGCCCGGCAACTCTGGGCCAGGGTGGCCGAGGTCGCGGGCGCGCCCGAGGCCGGTGCGGCCACCGTGCACGCGGTGACATCACTGGCGATGATGGCCCAGCGCGATCCCTGGGTGAACATGTTGCGCACCACGGTGGCGGCGTTCGGGGCCGGCGTCGGTGGAGCGGACACCGTGCTCGTGCATCCGTTCGACGTCGCGATCGACGGCGGATACCCCGGCACTGCGCGGACATTCGCGCGGCGCATCGCCCGCAACACCCAGTTGCTGCTGCTCGAGGAGTCGCACCTCGGACGCGTGCTGGACCCGGCCGGCGGCTCGTGGTTCGTCGAGGATCTCACCCGCAGTGTGGCCGAGGCGGCGTGGCGCAACTTCCAGGAGATCGAAGCCGCCGGCGGTTTCGAGGCGGCGCGCGAGCAGGTGCGCGCCCGCATCCGCGAGGTTGCCCAGCGTCGCAGCGCCGACATCGCCCACCGCCGCACCGCGGTCACCGGCGTCAACGAGTTCCCCAACCTGGGCGAAGTGCCGCTGCCGCAAGGCAATCCGTTGCCGAGCGTGCAGCGCTACGCGGCGGACTTCGAAGCGCTGCGGGACCGTTCCGACGCGCATCTGGCCCGTACCGGGTCTCGGCCTGCGGCGCTGCTGTTGCCGCTGGGGCCGCTCGCCGAGCACAACATCCGCACCACGTTCGCGGCGAACCTGCTCGCCTCCGGCGGCATCGACGCGACCAACCCGGGACCGGTCACGGCCGAGGGCGTCGCCGACGTCGTCTCGGCGGCAGGTGCGACCGAGGTGGCGGTCATCTGCGGTACGGACGCCCGCTGCGGCGAGGAGGTGGCCGACGTGGTCGCGGCAGCCCGTGCGGCGGGGGTGCGTCACATCCTGATGGCGGGCCCGGAGAAGGCGGTCGCCGATGCCGAGCTGAAACCGGACGGCTACGTCACCGCGAAGATCGACGCGGTATCCGTCCTGTCGGATCTGCTGACCCGATTGGGGGCATGACATGACTGCTACAGAACCGGACACGGCGATCCAGAGCTTTGCCGAGGTGCCGTTGCGCGCCGGCGACCTCCCCACCGCGCCCACCCGTGAGCAGGTCGCCGAACAGACCGCCGCGGCCGCGGCGGCGCACGGCTACACCGCCGAACAACTGGATTGGGCGACGCCCGAGGGCATCGACGTCAAACCCGTCTACATCGCCGCCGACCGCGACGACATCGTCGATCAGGGCTACCCGCTGGGCAGTCTGCCCGGCCTACCGCCCTTCGTGCGCGGCCCCTACCCGACGATGTACGTCAACCAGCCCTGGACCATCCGCCAGTACGCCGGCTTTTCCACCGCGGCGGAGTCGAACGCGTTCTACCGTCGCAACCTGGCCGCCGGCCAGAAGGGGCTGTCGGTGGCCTTCGACCTGGCCACCCACCGCGGGTACGACTCCGACCACCCGCGCGTGGCCGGTGACGTCGGGATGGCCGGGGTGGCCATCGACTCGATCCTGGACATGCGCCAGCTCTTCGACGGCATCGACCTCGGCGCGGTGTCGGTGTCGATGACGATGAACGGCGCGGTGCTGCCGATCCTCGCGCTGTACGTGGTGGCTGCCGAAGAGCAGGGCGTGCCGCCGGAGAAGCTCGCCGGGACCATCCAGAACGACATCCTCAAAGAGTTCATGGTCCGCAACACCTACATCTATCCGCCGAAGCCCTCGATGCGGATCATCTCCGACATCTTCGGCTACACCAGCGCAAAAATGCCCAAGTTCAACAGCATTTCGATCTCGGGCTACCACATCCAGGAGGCTGGGGCCACGGCCGATCTGGAGCTGGCCTACACGCTGGCCGACGGGGTCGAATACCTCAAGGCCGGGCTGGACGCCGGCCTGGACATCGACTCGTTCGCGCCGCGGCTGTCCTTCTTCTGGGGCATCGGGATGAACTTCTTCATGGAGGTCGCCAAGCTGCGTGCCGGCCGGCTGCTGTGGAGTGAGCTCGTCGCCGAATTCGGCGCCAAGAACCCCAAATCGCTGTCGCTGCGCACGCATTCGCAGACCTCGGGCTGGTCGCTGACTGCTCAGGATCCGTTCAACAACGTCGCCCGCACGTGCGTCGAGGCCATGGCCGCCACTCAGGGCCACACCCAGTCCCTGCACACCAACGCCCTCGACGAGGCGCTGGCGCTGCCCACTGATTTCTCGGCGCGCATCGCGCGCAACACCCAGCTGCTGCTCGCACAGGAGTCGGGGACCACCCGGCCGATCGATCCCTGGGGTGGTTCGTACTACGTGGAGTGGCTCACCCACCAGCTCGCCCAGAAGGCGCGCGAGCACCTCCGCGAGGTCGCCGAGCACGGCGGGATGGCTCAGGCGATCGACGAGGGCATCCCGAAGCTGCGCATCGAGGAAGCCGCCGCGCGTACGCAGGCGCGGATCGACTCCGGTCAGCAGACGGTGATCGGGGTGAACCGCTACCAGGTCGACGAGGACCACGAGATCGAGGTCCTCAAGGTCGAGAACAGCAGGGTGCGGGCGGAACAGATCGCCAAACTCGAATCCTTGCGCGCCGAGCGGGACAACACCGCCACCCAGGCCGCGCTGGCCGAATTGTCGCGCGCCGCAGCGGCTTCCGGGATCGCCGGGGACGACGGGCTGGGCAACAACTTGCTGGCACTGGCGATCGACGCCGCCCGCGCCAAGGCGACCGTCGGGGAGATCTCCGATGCGCTGGAGAAGGTGTACGGCCGGCACCAGGCCGAGATCCGGACGATCGCCGGCGTGTACCGGGACGAGGTGGGCATGGCCAGCAACGTCAGCAACGCCACCGAGCTGGTGGAGAAGTTCGCCGAGGCCGACGGCCGCCGGCCCCGCATCCTGGTCGCGAAGATGGGCCAGGACGGGCACGACCGCGGGCAGAAGGTGATCGCGACGGCGTTCGCCGACATCGGCTTCGACGTCGACGTCGGTTCGCTGTTCTCCACGCCCGAAGAGGTGGCACGCCAGGCCGCCGACAATGACGTGCACGTGGTCGGGGTGTCGTCGCTGGCCGCGGGTCACCTCACGCTGGTGCCCGCGCTGCGCGACGCACTGGCCGAGGTCGGTCGGCCCGACATCATGATCGTGGTCGGCGGCGTCATCCCGCCGGGCGATTTCGACGAGCTCTACGGAGCCGGTGCCACGGCGATCTTCCCGCCGGGCACCGTGATCGCCGATGCCGCCATCGGTCTGCTGAACAAGCTCGCCGAGCGCCTCGGCTACGACCTCTCCTAGATGAGCTCACCCGTCGAACTCGCTGCAGCGCTGCGCGGCGGTGACCGCTCCGCGCTGGCGCGGGCGATCACGCTGGTCGAATCGACCCGCGCCGATCATCGCGCGCGTGCCCAGGAGCTCCTGCTCGAGCTCATGCCCGACGCGGGCAGCGCTCTGCACGTCGGCATCACCGGCGTGCCCGGTGTCGGGAAGTCCACGACCATCGAAGCGCTCGGCATGTACCTGATCGAGCAGGGCCACCGCGTCGCGGTGCTGGCCGTCGACCCGTCGTCGACCCGCACCGGCGGTTCGATCCTCGGCGACAAGACGCGGATGGCGCGGCTGGCGGTGCATCCCGACGCCTACATCCGCCCGTCACCGACCTCGGGCACCCTCGGCGGCGTAGCGAAGGCGACCCGCGAGACGATCGTGCTGCTGGAGGCCGCCGGCTACGACGTGATCCTGGTCGAGACCGTCGGGGTCGGGCAGTCCGAGGTGACGGTCGCGAACATGGTGGACACGTTCGTGTTCCTGACGCTGGCGCGCACCGGGGACTCGCTGCAGGGCATCAAGAAGGGCGTCCTCGAACTCGCCGACATCGTCGTGGTGAACAAGGCCGACGGTGAGCACGCGGTCGAGGCGAAGGCGGCCGCGCGCGAACTCGCTGGCGCGATCCGGCTGCTCTACCCGCGCGAAAGCCTGTGGCGGCCGCCGGTTCTGACCATGAGCGCGCTGGAGGGCTCTGGGCTGCAGGAGTTGTGGGACACGGTCCTGCGGCATCGCGATGTGCTGACCGAGGCGGGGGAGTTCGACGCTCGGCGGCGCGCCCAGCAGGTGGAGTGGACCTGGTCGATGGTGCGTGACGCGGTGCTCGACCAGGTGTTGTCCAATCCCGATGTCCGGGCGATTCGCACCGAGGTGGAGCGCGCGGTCCGCGACGGCGAACTCACACCGGCGCTGGCTGCACAGCAGATCTTGGACGCCGCGGGGGGGCCGGCAAAATCTTTAGACTAACGAATTGGTAACTCCGCGCCGCTTTTGCGCGCCCCGGAGTATGTTCGTTGCATTGTGACGGGCGTCAATTCCGGCCAGCGCGACGACGCGCTTCCCCACGGGGTGCAGGGAGCTGCAGACCCCACCTTCGTCTGGGCCGTGCGGGCCTTCAAGCAGATGTTCCCGCACCGGCGTTTCGGCGGCGGCGCCCTGGCCGTGTACCTGGATGGCGAGCCCGTCGTGGACGTCTGGACCGGGTGGTCGGACCGCAGAGGTCGTCGGCACTGGACGGCAGACACGGCACCCATGGTCTTCTCGGCGACCAAGGGAGTGGCCGCGACGGTCATCCACCGGCTGGCAGACCGGGGCCTGATCGACTACGACGCGCCGGTCTCGGAGTACTGGCGGGAGTTCGGTGCCAACGGCAAAGCGAAGATCACCGTGCGCGACGCCATGCGCCACCGCGCCGGGCTCTCCCAACTGAACGGGGCCGCCGGCACCGACCTGATGGACCACTTTGCGATGGAGGAACGGCTGGCCGCGGCGCCGGCGAGCTGGCTGATGGGCCGCCCGGCCTACCACGCGTTCACGTTCGGCTGGCTGCTGTCCGGGCTGGCCCGCTCGGTGACGGGCACCGGGATGCGCGAGCTGATCCGCCGCGAGGTGGCCGCGCCGCTGAACACCGACGGCCTGCATCTCGGACGCCCGCCGGCACAGGCCCCCACTCAGCCGGCCCGCATCATCGGTCCCCAGACCAGACTGCAGAATCCGCTGTTCAACCTCGTCGCTCCGCACGTCGCCGCGCTACCGATCTCCGCGGGCTTCGGCGCCATGTACTTCCCGGGTGTCAAAGCGTTCGTGCAGGGCGACACCCCGCTGCTCGACGGAGAGATCCCGGCGGCCAACGGCGTGGCGACCGCCCGGGCGCTGGCGAAGATGTACGGCGCCATCGCCAACGAAGGAGTTATCGAGGGCACGCAGTTCCTCTCCCGGGAGACGGCGGCGGCGCTGGTGGGCCGGCGCAGTCTGCGCCCCGACCACAGCCTGATCATGCCGCTGTCGTTCCACCTCGGGTATCACGGGCTTCCGCTGTTCGGCATGCTCCCCGGGTTCGGGCACGTCGGCCTGGGCGGCTCTCTCGGCTGGGCTGACCCCGAGCGAGGGCTGGCCTTCAGCTTCGTTCACAACCGGCTGCTGACCCCGTTCGTGGTCTCTGACCAGGCGGGTTTCGTCACGACCGCGGCGCTCATTCGTCGGGGTGCCGCGCTGGCCCGCAGGCGGGGCTACCGACCGGTGCCCGACTTCGGCGCACCCTTCTCCGACGTCACCGCGACAGCCGTGTGACCCCGGCCCGGCCCCGGGGGTGGCGACTCGGGTCAGTGCTGTTTGCTGAACACTGTGGTCGCGGTCCACTTCGTCGCCGGGCGTCGGAGCGGAAGCGACCATTCCCCGTCAGACACCCGCGTCAGGATATCGCGCATTTCGCTCAGTGGATAGCCGTCGAAGCGGGTGTCGCGACGGAATCGACGCGCTCGACAGCGTTTGCCAGACCTGCGTGGGCGGGGGTCAGGTCCCGGCGCGGGTGAACCACTTGGTGCGCAGCCGCCACGAGTGGGCGGACGTCAGCGCAAATCCGGCCCCACACCCGCACGCGAAGATCCACACCAGCGTGCTGCCCTGCACGGTCTGCAGATCCGGCACGAGTGCGGTCACGATCCGTACCACGCACGCGATGATCCCCATCGCCGACGCCACGAGGTAGATGTTGGCGATCTGGCGGGATCGCGGATCGCTGCGCAGGATCAGCAGCGCCCGCGAACCGTAACTGAGCAGATAGATCAGCATCCCGCACAGCAGCAGCCAGTACAGGTTCAGCCAGAGGTCGGTGGGCACCTCGAAGAAGTCGCGGCGGTAGACGGCGGCGCCGTTGCCCAGCCAAAACGCTGCCAGCAGCAGCGGGATGCAGAGCGTGGCGGGGCGCTCGACGAACTGCTTGAACCGCAGGTGCATGGCGTGGTCGGTTTCGAGCCGACCGAGCGTGTTGTAGACCACCGCCGATGCCGCCACGATGTAGGCGTCGTGGCCGAGGTAGTCCTCTAAGTTCCATTTGCCCGTCAACGAGTACAGCCAATGCCCCACGGTCTCCGAGGCCCACGGCGACATCAACAACACCGCGAGGCCTTGCAGAGCGATGTTGAGCGTCGCGGCCAGTTCCCAGCGGCACGACCATGTGACGCGCCGAATCCACAAGCTCCACGCGATGCACAGCAGCGTGATCGCGATGAGGGTCGCCAGGGCCATCGGGGACCGTCTCTACAGCGGCGGGGCGTCGAGCCGCGGCGTCAACTCGGACAACCGTGGCCGGCGCTGCGTCGTCGCAGGCGCCGCCTTCTGCTGGGTGAGCACCGCGGCGCGGGCGGACTCGACGTAGCTGAACACTTCCTGCCGAGTCATCAGACCGAACTGGATCTGGAGATCGGGATAGCTGAGGTCGAAGCGGTCGGCGACCCGTCGCAACTCTTCGGCGTTCGGGTAGTCGTTCTCTTTGATGCGCCGGTAATAGGTGCTGCTGGACGTACCGAGGGCGTCGTAGATGTCCTTGGCGTCGATCTCCCCGTCGAGCAGGTAGTCGAGCAACGCCTTGAGCTGTCTGCCGTTCTCGTCAGTCCTGGGCACCTGAACACTCTAAACCGGGGAACGGTTCCAGGTCAGCACCGTGGGCAAACAGATCAGACTTTTCTTAATTGACACGGCCGTCACAGTTTTGGGAGCAGTCTCCCAATTCTGGGACATCCGCGCTACGGTTAGCCACATGGTCGCTCCCTTCCTGCCTGACGAGGTCAAGCACCCCTTTCGGGCTCCTGTCCCGATAGCGCTGGACATCTTCGATCGCCCCGAGAAGCCGGCAACGCCGGCCGGGTTCGTCACTCACGCAAGCGCTCCATCGAGCGAACTGGCCGCCGAGCTCGACGGCGCGGCGCAGTGGCTCGGTGTGCAGCCCGAGGAGATCCTGCTGGCCGCCCTCGGGCGTGCGTTCGGCCGAACCCGGGGCGAGGGCGCGGTGACGGTCGCGGTGCGCGGCCCGGGGCGGGTGCCGTCGCATCCGGTCACGCTGCTGTGCGCGGCCGCGTGGCCGATGGGACCCAGCGAGATGCTGCAGGGCGCACACAACGCCCTTTCCGATGCCCGGCATCCGGGTTCGCCGGCCGACATCACGGTGCAGCTGGACGGGGTCACCGATGCGCCCGGCGCGACCGCCCTGCAGGTGCATGTCCGGCGCATCGACGGCGACCTGTACGTCGACTGGTGCTACGACCCCACCCGGCTGGACGGCTACTCGGTCGAGGAGATGGCCGAGCAGTTCGGTCTCGCGTTGATCGAGATCACCTCCGACGCCGGCGCGCCGCTGTAGCGAGCGCCGCTAGACTGTCGGCCATTGGCACTGATCCGGCCATCACCGGGGAGCCTTCGGAAGAACGGCGCGTACTGCGCTCACTAGACCCGAACGGGTGGGCCCGTCACAGCCTGCACAACGAGCGGCGCACCGCGGTGCGCAAGCGGGGTGGTACCGCGGCGCTCGCGCAACGCGCGACGTCGTCCCCGTGCCTGGTTCTGGCACAGGAGACAGACGGTGAGCGCCTACCCCAAGCCGGCGAGTGGATCGCCCGACTTCCCGGGTCTCGAACTCGAGGTCCTCGATTACTGGCAGCGTGACGACACGTTCCGCGCGAGCATCGCGCGCCGCGACGGCGCGCCGGAGTACGTGTTCTACGACGGACCGCCGTTCGCCAACGGGCTCCCGCATTACGGCCACCTGCTCACCGGCTACGTCAAGGACATCGTGCCGCGCTATCGCACCATGCGCGGCTACAAGGTGGAGCGGCGGTTCGGCTGGGACACCCACGGGCTGCCCGCCGAACTCGAGGTGCAGCGTCAGCTCGGCATCACCAGCAAGGCGCAGATCGAAGAGCTCGGCATCGAGAAGTTCAACGACGCCTGCCGGGCGTCGGTGCTCAAGTACACCGGCGAATGGCGCAGCTACGTCACGCGCCAAGCCCGCTGGGTGGACTTCGACAACGACTACAAGACGCTCGATCTGGGCTTCATGGAGTCGGTGCTGTGGGCGTTCAAACAACTGTGGGACAAGGGGCTCGCTTACGAGGGCTACCGCGTGCTGCCGTACTGCTGGAACGACGAGACGCCGCTGTCCAGCCACGAACTGCGGATGGACGACGACGTCTACCAGAGCCGGCAGGACCCCGCGCTGACGGTCGGCTACCGCATCACCGGCGGGCCCGATCCGAATCTGGCTGGCGCCTATCTGCTGATCTGGACCACCACGCCGTGGACGCTGCCGTCGAACCAGGCCGTCGCCGTGAACCCCGAGGTGACCTACGTCGTCGTCGAGCATGACGGGCGGCGCTACGTCATCGCCGAGGCCCGGTTGGGCGCCTACGCCCGCGAGCTGGGGGACGAGCCCACCGTGCTGGCCACCTATCTCGGCCGCGACCTCCTCGACGTCAGGTATGCGCCGCCGTTCCCGTATTTCATGGATTCGCCCAACGCGTTTCGGGTGCTGCCCGGTGACTTCGTCAGCACCGAGGACGGCACCGGCTTGGTGCACATGTCACCGGCCTACGGCGAGGACGACATGGTCACCGCGGCGGCGGGCGGGATCGAGGCCGTCACCCCGGTCGACGCCCGCGGCCGTTTCGACGCGACCGTGCCCGATTACGCGGGTCAGCACGTCTTCGAGGCCAACCCGCACATCATCCGCGATCTGAAGAACGGGACCGGTTCCGCCGGCGTCAACGGTGCTGTGCTGCTGCGCCACGACACCTACGAGCACTCCTACCCGCACTGCTGGCGCTGCCGTAATCCGCTGATCTACCGCGCGGTGTCGTCGTGGTTCATCAAGGTCACCGAGATCCGTGACCGGATGGTCGAGCTGAACCAGGAGATCACCTGGTATCCCGAGCACGTCAAAGACGGCCAGTTCGGCAAGTGGCTGGCCGGTGCGCGCGACTGGTCGATCTCGCGAAACCGCTACTGGGGCAGTCCTATTCCGGTGTGGAAGTCCGACGATCCGGCCTATCCGCGCGTCGATGTCTACGGCAGCCTCGACGAACTCGAACGCGACTTCGGGGTGCGGCCGGACAACCTGCACAGGCCCTACATCGACGAGCTCACCCGGCCAAACCCCGACGACCCGACCGGCCGCTCGACGATGCGCCGTATCGAGGACGTGTTCGACGTCTGGTTCGACTCGGGGTCCATGCCGTTCGGTCAGGTGCACTACCCGTTCGAGAACTCCGACTGGTTCGAGTCGCACTTCCCCGGCGACTTCATCGTCGAGTACATCGGCCAGACCCGCGGCTGGTTCTACACGCTGCACGTGCTGGCCACGGCGCTGTTCGACCGGCCGGCGTTCCGCACGTGCGTCAGCCACGGCATTGTGCTGGGCAACGACGGGCAGAAGATGAGCAAGTCGCTGCGCAACTATCCCGACGTCACCGAGGTGTTCGACCGGGACGGCTCCGATGCGATGCGCTGGTTCCTGATGGCCTCGCCGATTCTGCGCGGCGGCAACCTCGTGGTCACCGAGCAGGGCATCCGCGAGGGCGCTCGGCAGGTGCTGATCCCGCTGTGGAACGCCTACTCCTTCCTGGCGCTGTATGCGCCGCGACGGGGCACCTGGCGCACCGACTCCACCCATGTGCTGGACCGCTACATCCTGGCCAAGCTCGCTGTGCTGCGCGATGAGCTGACGGCCAGCCTCGACGTCTGTGACATCTCGGTGGCCTGCGATCAGCTTCGGCAGTTCACCGAGGCGCTGACGAATTGGTATGTGCGACGGTCACGTTCGCGGTTCTGGGAGGAGGACAGCGACGCCATCGACACGCTGCACACCGTGCTCGAGGTGACCAGCAGGCTGGCCGCGCCGCTGCTGCCGCTGGCCACCGAGCGGATCTGGCGAGACCTCACCGGCGAGCGGTCGGTGCACTTGACCGACTGGCCGGAGGAAGGTTCGGTGCCTGCCGACCCGCAGCTGGTCGCCGACATGGACCTGGTGCGCGAGGTCGCGTCGGTCGGATCCTCGCTGCGCAAGGCCAAGAAGCTTCGCGTGCGGCTGCCGCTGCCGAAATTGACTGTTGCCGTTGATGATCCGCAGCGACTGGCGGCCTATCGCGAGTTACTGGCCGACGAGCTGAACGTCAAGTCGGTCGAGCTGACCGACGACATCGCCGCGCACGGCCGGTTCGAGTTGGCGGTCAACGCCCGAGCGGCCGGGCCCCGAATCGGCAAGGACGTCCAGGCGGCGATCAAGGCGGTCAAGGCGGGGGAGGGCGTGCTCAACTCCGACGGCACGCTGACGGCCGGACCCGCGGTGCTGCTGCCCGAGGAGTTCACCTCACGGCTGGTCGCGGCCGACCCGGAGTGGACGGCTGCGCTGCCCGGCGGCGCCGGCTTGGTGGTGCTCGACGGCAAGCTCACCCCGGAATTGGAGGCCGAGGGCTGGGCCAAGGACCGCATCCGTGAACTGCAGGAGCTGCGCAAGAGCTCGGGGTTCGACGTGTCCGACCGGATCGCCGTCGTGATGTCCGTGCCGGCGGGCAAGGAGGACTGGGCGCGAGCGCACGCCGATCTGATCGCCGGCGAGATCCTCGCGACGGACTTCTCGTTCGGTGAGCCGGTCGACGGTACCGAGATCGGCGACGGCGTCCGGGTCAGCGTTGCCAAGGCCTGAGGACAAGGCCTGACCGTCAGCCGACCCGCGCGCTTCGCCCGCCGAAGTTCACCACGTCGCCGGCGCGCAGCTGACGACCACGCCGCGTCTCGACCGTGTCGTTGACCGAGACCAGACCGTCGGCGATCACGGTCTTGGCATCGGCGCCGGTGTCGATCAGGTTCGCCAGTTTCAGGAACTGGCCGAGGCGGATCGTCTCGTCGCGGATCGGTACGTCGTGCACACCTGTCACGCTAGCCGCCTACGATGCGCGGTGTGGGCGCGCGATGGGTCCTGCACCTGGACATGGATGCGTTCTTCGCGTCCGTGGAACAGCTGACGCGACCCACGTTGCGCGGCCGGCCGGTGCTGGTCGGTGGTGTCGGTGGGCGCGGGGTGGTGGCCGGGGCCAGCTATGAGGCGCGCCGGTTCGGCGCCCGCTCGGCAATGCCGATGCATCAGGCCCGCCGCCTGGTGGGCGCGGGCGCGGTGGTGCTGCCGCCGCGCGGGGTGGTCTACGGGCTGGCCAGCCGCCGGGTGTTCCAGACGGTGCGGGCGAAGGTGCCTGTGCTGGAACAACTGTCGTACGACGAGGCGTTCGGGGAGCCGACCGAACTCGCCGGTGCGGACGCGGCCGAGGTCGAGGCGTTCTGCCAGCAGCTGCGGGCCGACGTGCGCGCGACGACCGGTCTGGTGGCCTCGGTGGGCGCCGGCTCGGGCAAGCAGATCGCCAAGATTGCGTCCGGCTTGGCCAAGCCCGACGGTGTGCGGGTGGTGGACCGCGACGAGGAGGTGGCGCTGCTGGCGGGTCTGCCCGTGCGCAGGCTCTGGGGCATCGGTCCGGTGGCCGAGGACAGACTGCATCGGCTGGGCATCGAGACCATCGGCGCGTTGGCCGCGCTCACCGAGGCAGAGGTGGCCGACGTCCTCGGGGCCACCGTGGGCCCTGCGCTGCATCGGCTGGCGCGGGGGATCGACGATCGGCCGGTCGCCGAGAACGCGCCGGCCAAGCAGATCAGCGCCGAATCGACGTTCGCCGAGGATCTCATCACGCTGGCACAGCTGCGTGAGGCGATCGGGCCGATCGGCGACCATGCCCACCGCCGGCTGGAGAAGGACGGCCGCGGCGCGCGCACGATCACGGTGAAGCTGAAGCGCTCGGACATGAGCACGCTGACTCGCTCGGCGACGCTGCCCTATGCCACCACCGAGGCCGCGACACTGATCGGCACCGCCCGCAAGCTGCTGCTCGACCCGGTGGAGATCGGCCCGGTTCGGCTTGTCGGAGTCGGCTTTTCGGGCCTGACCGAGGTGCGTCAGGAGCCGCTGTTCGCCGATCCGGAGCTGACCGCAGCAGCGCAGACCTCCGACACCGGCGTGCCGGACACGCTGACCGATGTCGCTGCCGTTGCGCCGGGGTGGCGCATCGGGGACGACGTGACGCACACCGAGTACGGGCACGGGTGGGTGCAGGGCGCCGGCCACGGCGTGATGACGGTGCGCTTCGAGACGCGGGCACACGGACCGGGCATCGCCCGCACGTTCGCCGGTGACGACCCGGCGCTGTCCCGGGCCAACCCGGTGGACAGTCTGGACTGGCCGGACTTCGTGGCGGAACTGGGCCGCTCCTCACCCCCAGCGGGTGAGGACCTCGGCGACAGGTGAGCCCGCGGCAAGAGCGCCCATCAGCAGCACGCGCGCCTGTGGTGGCCGCAGCGTTGGCACCATCACCGCGCCTGCGGCCACCAGGTCGCGGCCCGGGCCGTAGCCGGCGCTGACCCGGCCGCCGGGCACCCGCGTCGACACCCCGACCGCGACGCCGGCCGCACAGTGGCGCCGCACACCGTCGATCAGCGCGGCGCCCGCGTTGCCCGCGCCCAAGGCCTCGATGACCACACCGCGGGCCCCGGCCGCCACACACGCATCGAGCGCCACGCTGTCGGCGCCGGGGTAGGCGGCCACGATGTCGACCCGCGGCGCCGCTGCGGCGCTCAGCAGGCCCAGGTAGGGCCGGTGCCGTCCTGCAGGATGACCGGCGAAACTCTGGTCGCTGTCGGTGCTGATCTTGGTCACACCCAGCGCGTCGAACACTTCACCGGCGAAGGCGACCACCACCCCGGCGCCGCGCATCGCCGGATCGGCCGCCACCGCCAGCGCCTGACGCAAGTTGGCGGGGCCGTCGGCATCCGGGTGATCGGCGCTGCGCTGCGCACCGGTCAGCACGACGGGTGTCTCCCCGGTGTAGGTCAGCGCCAGCCACAGCGCGGTCTCTTCCAGGGAGTCGGTGCCGTGGGTGACCACGATGCCGTCGGCGTCGTGCGCGGCCTGGCGCACCGCGGCCCCGATGACATCCCAGTCGGCGGGCACCAGCTGGGAGCTGTCCACCCGCATCGCCTCCACCACATCGGCGTGCAGACCGGCGGTCAGCTCGGCCCCTGATCGGGTGGGGCGTTTGACGCCGTCGGCGTCGGCACTGGTGGAGATGGTGCCGCCGGTGGCGATGACGACGAGGCGGGCCATGGCTGGATTCTTCCCCATCGTCGCTTTGCGATGATGGACGGCGTGACTGACGAATCCTCCACCCCCGCCGAACCGGCGGCCGGCGATGCCGCGGTACCGCCGGCACCGGACGCAGCGGACGCACGCCCACGTCGGCGGCTGCGCCTGCTCCTGACGGTGGCGGCGGTGGTGCTGGTGGCCGACGTCGTCACCAAGGTGCTCGCGGTCAAGCTGCTCACGCCGGGTCAGCCGGTCTCGATCATCGGCGACACCGTGACCTGGACGCTGGTGCGCAACTCCGGTGCGGCGTTCTCGATGGCCACCGGCTACACCTGGGTGCTGACGCTGGTGGCCACCGGCGTCGTGATCGGCATCATCTGGATGGGCCGGCGCCTCGTGTCGCCGTGGTGGGCGCTCGGGCTGGGCATGATCCTGGGCGGTGCGATGGGCAATCTGGTGGATCGCTTCTTCCGTTCGCCCGGACCATTGCGCGGCCACGTCGTCGACTTCCTGTCGGTCGGATGGTGGCCCGTGTTCAACGTTGCCGACCCCTCGGTCGTCGGCGGAGCCATCCTGCTCGTGGCGCTGTCCCTGTTCGGGTTCGACTTCGATACCACCGGGCGGCGCCGCCCGGGAAATGACGGCCAGCAGTGACCACACGGTCGATGCCGGTGCCCGAAGGCCTCGCAGGCATGCGGGTCGATGCGGGTCTGGCGCGACTGCTCGGGCTGTCCCGGACGGCGGCCGCTGCGCTGGCCGAAGAGGGCGGGGTCGAACTCGACGGTTCCCCGGCGGGCAAGTCCGACAAGCTCACCGCCGGCGCGTGGCTCGAAGTCCGGCTGCCCGAGGCGCCGCAACCAGTCGAGAACGTGCCGCAGGACATCGAGGGCATGACGATCCTGTACTCCGACGACGACATCGTCGCGGTGGACAAACCGCCCGGCGTCGCCGCGCACGCCACCGTGGGCTGGCACGGCCCGACGGTGCTGGGCGGACTGGCCGCGGCCGGCTTCCGAATCAGCACATCGGGCATCCACGAACGTCAGGGCATCGTGCACCGGCTCGACGTCGGCACCTCGGGGGTGATGGTGGTCGCGCTGTCCGAACGCGCCTACACGGTGCTCAAGCGCGCCTTCAAGCAGCGCACCGTCGACAAGCGCTACCACGCGCTGGTGCAGGGCCACCCCGATCCGTCGAGCGGGACGATCGACGCCCCGATCGGTCGGCACCGCGGTCATGACTGGAAGTTCGCCGTCGTAGAGGGTGGGCGCAACAGCGTCACCCACTACGACACGTTGGAGGCTCACCAGGCGGCCAGCCTGCTCGACATTCACCTCGAGACCGGCCGCACCCACCAGATCCGGGTGCATTTCGCGGCACTGCACCATCCGTGCTGCGGCGACCTTACCTACGGTGCGGACCCGACGCTGGCCGCCCGGCTGGGGTTGACGCGGCAATGGCTGCACGCCCGCTCGTTGGCCTTCGCACACCCTGCTGATGGCCGGCAGGTCGAGATCACCAGTCCGTATCCGGCCGATCTGCAAGACGCACTGGACGTTCTGCGCGGTCCCGGCCGGTGAGAGCCGGTCTGCTCTTCGGTGCCGGCGCGTACGGCATGTGGGGTCTGTTCCCGGCGTTCTTCCCGCTGCTGAAGCCGGCCGGTGCGGTCGAAGTGCTGGCCCACCGCATCATCTGGAGCTTCGTGCTGATGGTGGTCGTGGTGGCCGCCGTCCGTCGGATGGGTGACCTGCGGCGCATCTCCGGCCGGGTGTGGCTGCTGCTGACGGCCGCCGCAGCGCTGATCTCGGCCAACTGGCTGATCTACGTCTACGCGGTCAACAACGGTCACGTCGTCGACGCCGCGTTGGGCTACTTCATCAACCCACTGGTGTCGATCGCGCTGGGCATGCTCCTCTTCCGAGAGCGGCTCAACCGCTGGCAGGTCGGTGCGCTGGCGATCGCCGTGGTCGCGGTGGTGGTGTTGACGGTCGAGGTCGGGTCGCCGCCGCTGATCGGGCTGGGTCTGGCGCTGTCGTTCGGGTTGTACGGCGCGGTGAAGAAGTCGGTGCCGACCGACCCGCGCGTGAGCGTCGGGGTCGAAGCCGGCCTGGCGATGCCGTTCGCGCTCGGCTACGTGGTGGTGTTGCAGCTCACCGGACACGGCACGTTCACCGACCACGGCGCGTCGCACGCGCTGCTGTTGATCCTGTCGGGCGTGCTGACCGCGCTGCCCCTCCTGCTGTTCGCGGCCGCCGCCCAACGGCTGCCGATGGTGACCCTGGGGCTGTTGTTCTACCTGACGCCTGCGATGCAACTGTCCTGGGGGGTGTTCGTCGGTCACGAGCCGATGCCGCCGGCGCGCTGGTTGGGTTTCGCGCTGATCTGGGTGGCGCTGGCGGTGTTCACCCTCGACGCGGTGCGGCGCGCGCGCGTCGATCGGCGCGCCGCGCAATCGTCTGCGATATGAGTTTTGCCGGTTTGCTGATTGACCCATAGGCAGCAATGACCTAGCGTTTGCTCGTGGAGTCCAGGGCGGGTTCGCGCGGCCGGGGGCGCCCGGTAGGCGCTGATTCGCGGCTGACCCGCCAGACGATCCTGCGGGCCGCGCGTGACGCGATTTCGGAGTGCGGGTACGCGGCGGCGACATTTCAGCAGATCGCGCAGCGTGCCGGGGTGAGTCGGCCGACGCTGCACTACTACTTCGACACCCGCGAAGACGTCTACGAAACGCTGCTGCAGGACATGAATGCGCAGATCACGTCGTGTATCGCGGAAGCGCGGCAACCGTCAGGTCCGCGCGCCCGACTGGTCGCGTTCACCGAGGCGATCGAGCGCATGTGCAGCGAGGACCCAGCGTCCCTGCGCTTCCTGGTGACAGTGCAGGTAGAGCAGCATCGGGGCGGGCACCGCAGCCCGACCGCCGACGCGATGATAGCGACCATCCACGGGTTCTACACCTCACTTGCCGACGCTGCACTGGGCGGCGACGCCCGTGCCGTGGCCGACATGTTGGCCTCGGTGTTCTGGGGAGTGGCCTTTCACGCCGGATTCGTGGCCGGCGATGAGGGTGCGGCCGAGATCGTTGCCAGGCAACTACTCGAGGCGTTTCATGACGGATTGCTGACTTTGCACGGCGACGCACGCTGACGCCGCGGACGCGACGGCGAGAAGACACGCTCGGGGACACGCCTCGAGACACGCCGAACAGTGTCGGTGTGCGCCCATAGACTGGCCTGCCTATGAGCGGGTCATTCGTGCATCTCCACAACCACACCGAGTACTCGATGCTGGACGGCGCCGCGAAGGTCAAGCCGATGCTGGCCGAGGCTGCGCGCCTGGAGATGCCGGCGATCGGGATGACCGACCACGGAAACATGTTCGGTGCCAGCGAGTTCTACAACGCTGCCACCGCCGCGGGCATCAAGCCCATCATCGGTGTGGAGGCCTACATCGCCCCGGCGTCGCGGTTCGACACCAAGCGGGTGCTGTGGGGTGACCCGAGCCAGAAGTCCGACGACGTGTCGGGTAGCGGCTCTTACACGCACATGACGATGGTCGCCGAGAACGCGACCGGCCTGCGCAACCTGTTCAAGCTGTCGTCGTTGGCGTCCTTCGAGGGGCAGCTCGGCAAGTGGTCCCGGATGGACGCCGAGATCATCGCCGAACACGCCGAGGGCATCATCGCCACCACCGGGTGCCCGTCGGGCGAGGTGCAGACCCGCCTGCGCCTGGGCCATGTCCAGGAGGCCATCGAGGCGGCAGCCAAATGGCGCGAGATCTTCGGGCCGGAGAACTTCTTCCTCGAGTTGATGGATCACGGCCTCGACATCGAGCGCCGCGTCCGCGAAGGCCTGCTGGAGATCGGGCAGAAGCTCAACATTCCACCGCTGGCCACCAACGACTGCCACTACGTCACCCGGGACGCTTCCCGCAACCACGAGGCGCTGCTGTGCGTGCAGACGGGCAAGACACTGTCGGATCCGACGCGGTTCAAGTTCGACGGTGACGGCTACTACCTCAAGTCCGCGGCCGAGATGCGCGCGCTGTGGGACGACCAGGTGCCGGGGGCGTGCGACTCGACGCTGCTGATCGCCGAGCGGGTGCAGCCCTACACCGACGTGTGGGCGCCCAAGGACCGGATGCCGGTGTTCCCGGTGCCCGACGGCCACGACCAGGCGTCGTGGCTGCGGCACGAGGTGATGGCCGGGCTGGAGCGGCGCTTTCCCGGCAACGTCGGCCCCGAGTACATCGAGCGCGCCGAGTACGAGATCAAAGTCATCTGCGACAAGGGTTTCCCGTCGTACTTCCTGATCGTCGCCGACCTGATCAACTACGCGAAGTCCGTCGACATCCGCGTCGGACCGGGCCGTGGCTCGGCTGCCGGCTCGCTGGTGGCCTACGCGCTGGGCATCACGAACATCGACCCGATCCCGCACGGCCTGCTGTTCGAGCGGTTCCTCAACCCCGAACGTCCGTCGGCACCCGACATCGACATCGACTTCGACGACCGCCGCCGCGGGGAGATGCTGCGGTATGCGGCCAACAAGTGGGGCAGTGACCGCGTCGCCCAGGTCATCACCTTCGGCACCATCAAAACCAAAGCCGCGCTGAAGGATTCGGCCCGAGTCAACTACGGGCAGCCGGGCTTCGCGATCGCCGACCGGATCACCAAGGCGCTGCCGCCGCCGATCATGGCCAAGGACATTCCGCTGTCGGGCATCACCGACCCCAGCCACGAGCGGTACAAGGAAGCCGCCGAGGTGCGGAGCCTGATCGACACCGACCCCGACGTCCGCACGATTTACGAGACCGCGCGCGGCCTGGAGGGGCTGGTGCGCAACGCCGGCGTGCACGCCTGCGCGGTGATCATGAGCTCCGAACCGCTGATCGAGGCGATCCCGCTGTGGCGCAGGCCGCAGGACGGCGCGGTGATCACCGGCTGGGACTATCCGTCGTGTGAGGCCATCGGCCTGCTGAAGATGGACTTCCTCGGCCTGCGAAACCTGACGATCATCGGGGACTGCATCGAGAACATCAAGGCCAATCGCGGTGTGGACGTCGACCTCGAGTCGCTGGCGCTCGACGACCCGAAGGCGTACGAGCTGCTGGGCCGTGGTGACACGCTCGGGGTGTTCCAGCTCGACGGTGGGCCGATGCGTGATCTGCTGCGCCGCATGCAGCCCACCGAGTTCAACGACATCGTGGCCGTGCTCGCGCTGTACCGGCCCGGCCCGATGGGCATGAACGCCCACAACGACTACGCCGACCGCAAGAACGGCCGGCAGGCGATCAAACCGATCCACCCCGAGCTCGAGGAGCCGCTGAAGGAGATCCTGGCCGAGACCTACGGCCTGATCGTCTACCAAGAGCAGATCATGTTCATCGCCCAGAAGGTCGCCTCCTACACGATGGGCAAGGCCGACGCGCTGCGAAAAGCCATGGGCAAGAAGAAGCTCGAGGTCCTCGAAGCTGAGTACAAGGGCTTCCACGAGGGCATGACCGCCAACGGGTTCTCCGAGGGTGCGGTGAAAGCGTTGTGGGACACCATCCTTCCGTTCGCGGGGTATGCGTTCAACAAGTCGCACGCCGCCGGCTACGGGCTGGTGTCCTACTGGACGGCGTATCTGAAAGCCAACTATCCCGCCGAGTACATGGCCGGGCTGCTCACCTCCGTGGGCGACGACAAGGACAAGGCCGCGGTCTACCTGGCGGACTGCCGCCGTCTCGGTATCACGGTGCTGCCGCCGGACGTCAACGAGTCGGTGCAGAACTTCGCCTCGGTCGGCAACGACATTCGCTTCGGTCTCGGCGCGGTGCGCAATGTGGGCGCCAATGTCGTTGCCTCGCTGGTCAACACGCGCACCGAGAAGGGTAAGTACACCGACTTCTCGGACTACCTCAACAAGATCGACATCGCCGCCTGCAACAAGAAGGTGACGGAATCGCTGATCAAGGCCGGCGCGTTCGACTCGCTGGGCCACCCCCGCAAGGGGCTGTTCCTGGTGCACACCGACGCCGTCGACTCGGTGCTCGGCACCAAGAAAGCCGAGGCGATGGGGCAGTTCGACCTGTTCGGTGGTGGATCGGAGGACGGCGGCGCCGGCGACTCGGTGTTCACCATCAAGGTGCCGGAAGAGGAGTGGGAGGACAAGCACAAACTCGCTCTGGAACGGGAGATGCTGGGCCTCTACGTGTCCGGGCATCCGCTCAACGGAATCGCCCACCTACTGGCCGCCCAAGTGGACACCCAGATCCCGGCGATCCTCGACGGCGACGTCGCCAACGAGACCCAGGTGCGCGTCGGCGGAATCCTCGCGGCGGTCAACCGCCGCGTCAACAAGAACGGCCTGCCCTGGGCGTCGGCGCAGATCGAGGACCTCACCGGCGGCATCGAGGTGCTGTTCTTCCCCCAGACGTACTCGATGTTCGGTGCCGAGATCGCCGACGACGTCGTCGTGCTGATCGGCGCGAAGGTGGCGATCCGGGACGACCGGATCTCGTTGATCGCCAACGAGTTGATCGTGCCGGATTTCTCCAGCGCACAGGTCAACCGGCCGGTCGCGGTGAGCCTGCCGACGCGGCAGTGCACCGTGGACAAGGTCAGCGCCCTCAAGCAGGTGCTGGCGCGGCACCCGGGTACCGCACAGGTGCATCTGCGGCTGATCAGCGGCGAACGCATCACCACGCTGGAACTCGACCAGTCGCTGCGCGTGACGCCGTCCTCGGCGCTGATGGGTGACCTCAAGGAGTTGCTCGGACCGGGGTGCCTCGGCGGGTGAGCGCGCCGGCTGGGCTGAGCGCCTGGCGTTTCGTCACGGCGTTCGGCGTCGTGAGTCTGCTCGCCGATGTGGTCTACGAGGGGGCACGGTCGATCACCGGGCCGCTGCTGGCCTCGCTGGGGGCCAGCGCCGTCGTGGTCGGCGTCGTCACCGGCGTCGGCGAGGCTGCGGCACTGCTGCTGCGGATCGTGTCCGGTCCGCTGGCTGACCGCACCGGTCGGTTCTGGACGTGGACCATCGTCGGTTACGTGCTGACGGTCGCGTCGGTACCGCTGCTCGGGGTGGTCGGTGTGCTGTGGGCGGCCGGGGCGCTGATCATCGCCGAGCGGGTGGGCAAGGCGGTGCGCAGCCCGGCCAAGGACACATTGCTGTCGCATGCCACGGCGGTCACCGGTCGGGGCCGCGGATTCGCCGTGCACGAGGCGATGGATCAGATCGGTGCGGTGGCGGGACCGCTGGCCGTCGCCGCGATGCTCGTGGTGTTCGGTGGCGACTTCGCCCCGACGTTCGCGCTGTTGGCCGTTCCGGGCCTCGGTGTGGTCGCCCTCCTGGTCTGGTTGCGCGCCCGGGTGCCCGAGCCGGCCCGCTACGAAGTCGCCGCGGAGCCGACGCCCGGCCCGGCCACGGGCCGGGGAACCCTGCGGTCCCTACCGCGACCGTTCTGGACCTACGCGGGCTTCTCGGCGGTGACCATGGCCGGGTTCGCGACGTTCGGGGTGCTGTCGTTCCATCAGGTGCAGCGGGGCCTGGTGCCGGTCGCGTGGGTGCCGGTCATCTATGCCGCCGCCATGGTCGCCGATGCGCTCGCCGCGCTGGCCACGGGCTGGATCTACGACCGCCGCGGGGCCGTGGTGCTCGCTGCGCTGCCGGTACTGGCCGCGGTGGTGCCGGTGTTCGCGTTCAGTGCGCACCTGTGGTCCGTCGTGGTGGGGGCGCTGGTGTGGGGAGCTGCGGTCGGGGTGCAGGAGTCGACGTTGCGGGCGGTGGTCGCCGACCTGGTGGGCCCGGGCCGTCGCGCCACCGCCTACGGCGTGTACGCGGCGGTGCTGGGCGTGGCGGCGGCCGCAGGCGGGGCGCTCACCGGATTCCTCTACGGACGGTCGGTGCCGCTGCTCGTGGGCGTGGTGATCGCCATTCAGGCGCTCGCGCTCGCGGCTCTCCCGCTGGTGCGGCGCCAGGCGCTCAGCTCTTCGGCGAGCTCAGCAGACCTGCGGTGAGCCACACGACGGCGGCGACACCGGCACCGCTGAGCACAGCAGTAGCGGCCGTCGTCGTCGCGACCGCGACCACGCCGAAGACGACCAGACCGACCAGCAGCGCCACCACCTTGTACGTGGGCCACGGCACGCCGGCGATGAACACCGTCCCGGCGGGACGGGTCGCGGCGTCACCGAATTTCTCCGCGGTCGTCATGGGTTCCACGATAACCCGTACGGGAGTTTTCGGCTAGCCGAACATGTGATGTCGCCTCTCCGTGTCACGGGCGCTCAGCTATCCATTTCCGCTGCAGGAGGGTCCGGTGGCACCATGGTCGGCGTGTCCACCGAGCTGAGCCAGAGCCCCCGCATCGATCCCGCCGCGCCGCTGCGCGCCGCGGACATCGACGAGGCCGCTGCGCGAATTTCGGGAGTGGTGTCGCAGACGCCGCTGCAGTTCAGTGACAGGCTCTCGGAGCTGACGGGTGCGCGGGTGTACCTGAAGCGCGAGGACCTGCAGGCGGTGCGCTCCTACAAGCTGCGCGGCGCCTACAACCTGCTGATGCAGTTGACGCCGGAGGAGAAGGCCGCCGGGGTGGTGTGTTCGTCGGCGGGCAACCACGCGCAGGGCTTCGCGCTGGCCTGCCGGTCGATGGGGGTGCACGGGCGCGTGTACGTACCGGCCAAGACCCCGAAGCAGAAGCGCAACCGGATCCGCTACCACGGCGGCGACTTCATCGAACTCATCGTCGGCGGCAAGACCTACGACATGGCTGCCCAGGCTGCTCTCGAAGACGTGGCGCGCACCGGCGCGACGCTGGTGCCGCCCTACGACGACCTCCGCACGATGGCCGGGCAGGGCACGATCGCAGTCGAGATCCTCGACCAGCTCGGCGGCGAACCCGACCTGGTGATCGTGCCCGTGGGCGGCGGCGGCTGCATCAGTGGCGTGACCACTTATCTGGCCGAGCGCACCGACACGACGTCAGTGCTGGGGGTGGAGCCGGCCGGGGCGGCGGCACTGGTCGCCGCGCTGGCCTGTGGTGAGCCGGTGACCTTGACCGAGGTCGACCAGTTCGTCGACGGCGCGGCGGTCGCCCGGGTCGGCACGCTGCCGTTCGCGGCGCTGTCGGCCGCCGGGGACATGGTGTCGATCACCACCGTGGACGAGGGCGCGGTGTGCACCGCGATGCTCGACCTCTATCAGAACGAGGGCATCATCGCCGAGCCCGCCGGCGCGTTGTCGGTGGCCGCGCTGCTCGATGCGGACATCGAGCCCGGGTCCACGGTCGTGTGCCTGATCTCCGGCGGCAACAACGACGTCTCCCGGTACGGCGAGGTGCTCGAGCGGTCCCTGGTCCATCTCGGCCTCAAGCACTACTTCCTGGTCGATTTTCCCCAGGAGCCCGGCGCGCTGCGCCGTTTCCTCGACGAGGTGCTCGGCCCCAACGACGACATCACGCTGTTCGAGTACGTCAAGCGGAACAACCGGGAGACCGGTGAGGCGCTCGTCGGCATCGAAATGGGCTCGGCGTCGGACCTCGAGGGTCTGCTCGCGCGCATGAACACCTCGGAGTGCCACGTCGAGTTGCTCGAGCCGGGCTCGCCGACCTACCGCTATCTGACCTAGCGCGAGACTCTCAGCACCGTGACGGAGTGTCCGCCCATGCGGGTCGAGTCCGGGCCGATGTCGGGTGTGCCCCAACTCAAGAGGGCCTCACCGGAGACCGGCACGTCGACCGCGCTCTCCCCGAGAGTGCAGACCACAGCGATGCTGCCGCGGTGCATCACGAACCAGCGCGCGTCCTCGTCGTAGTCGATCCGCAGGTGATCGAGCCAGGGGTCGGCCAGGTCGGGTTCGGACCTGCGCAGCGCGATCAGACTCTGGTAGAACGCGCGTAGCCGGCCGTGGTCGCCGTCGTCGACCTCGTCCCAGTTCAACTTCGACCGCTCGAACGTCGCCGGATCCTGGGGATCGGGGATCTCGTCGGCGTCCCAGCCGTGGCTGGCGAACTCCTTTTTGCGGCCCTCCGCGGTGGCGCGGGCCAGGTCGGGTTCTGGGTGGCTGCTGAAGAACTGGAACGGTGAGGACGACGCCCACTCTTCGCCCATGAAAAGCATTGCTGTGTAAGGCGATCCAAGGGCCAGTGCAGCTTTGACGGCCAGCTGGCCGGTGGTGAGGTTCTGCGACGGCCGGTCGCCGATGGCCCGGTTGCCCACCTGGTCGTGGGTGAGCGTGTACGCCAGCAGCCGGGTCGCCGGGATGGTCGCCGTGTCGAGTGGTCTGCCGTGCCGGCGCTGCCGGAACGACGAGAACGTCCCGGCGTGGAAGTAGCCGTGCCGCAGCGTCTGGGCCAGCGTCTCCAGCGTGCCGAAGTCGCCGTAATAGCCTTGTCGCTCGCCAGAAACCGCGGTGTGGATCGCGTGGTGGATGTCGTCGTCCCACTGGGCGGTCATGCCCAGCCCGCCTTGTTCGCGCGGAGTGATCAGGCGGGGGTCGTTGAGGTCGCTCTCCGCGACCAGCGACAAGGGCCGGCCGAGATCGTCTGAGAGAGCATCGGTTTCGGCGGACATCTCTTCGAGGATGTGGATGGCCGTCGTGTCGACGAGGGCGTGCACGGCATCCAGCCGCAATCCGTCGGCGTGGAAGTCGCGCATCCAGCGCAACGCGCAGTCGAGGATGTAGCGGCGAACCTGGTCGGCGCCCGCGTCACCGATGTTGATCGATTCGCCCCAGGGATTGGACCCCGACGACAGGTACGGACCGAACTCGGGCAGGTAGTTGCCCGACGGGCCGAGGTGATTGAACACCGCGTCGATGAGCACGCCGAGACCACGCTGGTGACAGGCGTCGACGAAGCGGATGAGCGCGTCGGGACCGCCGTAGGGTTCGTGCACCGCGTACCACAGCACGCCGTCGTAGCCCCAGCCGTGCGTGCCGCCAAAGGCGTTGACAGGCATGACTTCGACGAAGTCCACGCCGAGATCGACCAGGTAGTCCAGCCTGGCGATCGCGGCGTCGAGCGTCCCGGCCGGGGTGAAGGTGCCGATGTGCAGCTCGTAGATCACCGCGCCCTCGATCGACCGCCCCGCCCAGTCGCCGTCGGACCAGGCATCAGCTGCCGGCTGCCACAGCTGGGAGCGTTCGTGTACGCCCTCGGGTTGGCGCGGCGAGCGCGGATCGGGCAGGACCTTCGGGTTGTCGTCGAGCACGAAGCCGTAGCGCGCGTCCGAGGGCGCATCCAGCGTTGTCCGCCACCACCCGTCGTCGCTGCGCTCCATCGGGTGCAGGGTGCCGTCGAGGTCGAGCTGCACCCGCTCGGGACGGGGCGCCCATACCGCGAACTCGTGCTCAGGCATCGGCGCGCACCAGCAGTGCCACCGGCAGATCGCCGAACAGTTCGGCGGCGGGCACGGCGCCGGAATGCGTGCGCCCGCTGAGCCTGTCGGTCCATGTTCCCGCTGCGAGTGTCACAGTGGTTTCCCCCCATTCGGTGAGCCGTGCGGTCCATCGGCTGACGGCCACCAGGACGTCGTCGCCCCGGCCGAACGCGACGATGTGTTCAGCGTGGATGCCGTCGGCGGGCACCGGGCGATACCCGCCGATCAAGAACGTCTCGGGACGTTCGCGGCGCAGCCGCAGTGCTTCGGTGACCACGCGCATCTTCGGGTGGCTGCCCTGCGCCAGGGCGGCGCGGCGGGCCTGGTAGTCGATCGGGCGGCGGTTGTCCGGGTCGACGAGGCTGTCTTCCCACAGCTCGGTGCCCTGGTAGACGTCGGGCACTCCCGGGCCGGTGAGAGCAATCAGCTTCTGGCCCAGGGCATCCCCTTGAGCGTGCTGGTCCAATCGCTTCACCAGCGCGGTCATCTCCGTAGCCGCCGGGCCGTCCAGCACGGCGTCGAGCCACGAGTGCACCGCGGACTCGAAGTCGGTGTCGGGGTCGTTCCACGTGGTGCGCACCGCCGCCTCCCGAATGGCTTTCTCGGTGTAGGCGTGCAGGCGCTTTCGAAGGTCGTCGGTCACGGTCCCGTCGACCGGCCACACGCCGAAGATGTTCTGCCACAGGAAGAGTCCGGTCAGCGGGTCAGGGGAGGGGGTGGTGCTTTCCCAGCCCTGTACCATCTCGGTCCACAGAGAGGGCACCTGCGAGAGCACGCCGATGCGGGCCCGGACATCCTCGCCGCGCTTGGTGTCGTGCGTTGACAGGGTCGTCATCGCCGACGGCCACAGTGCCGCGCGAGCCTGTGCGCGGGCGTGGAATTCGGGGGTGCTGACGCCGAAGTGCTCCGGTTCGCCGCCGACCTCGTTGAGCGAGACCAGCCGGGCGTCGCGGTAGAACAGGCAGTCCTCCATCGACTTCGCCGTCGCCGCACCGCACAACTGCTGCAGCCGCACACCGACCTCCGAACCCGGGGTCAGCGCCGCGGTGAGGAGCTCCAGCGGCTCAGCCAAATCCGGTCGCACCGTAACGGTTTCGGCGAGTGCCGCGGGAAGGACGAGGGGCAGCGACAGGTAGTCGGAGCGGTACACGTGGATGTGGCTGAGCAATTCGGCGATCGCGTCGGGCAGCAGGTGGTGATCGCGTCCGGTGGTCGCGACGATGGCCCGGCGCACTCGCGCGAGCTCGCTGGCCAGCGTGACGGTCACCGCCTGCACTTTCAGTCGACGCGCCTCGTCGGCCATCCCGGCGTAGTCGACACCGGCCGAGGAGATCAGCTCGGTCAGCGACACCTCGCCGGTGGGATCGACGAACACGCCGCCGGCCTCGCGCAGCGCGTCGTACCCCGTGGTACCGGCTACCGGCAGGCTGGGGTCGAGCGGCTCGTTCACGGCGAGGATCTTTTCGATCACGATCCACGCGTTCGGGCCTGCAAGTTCCCGTAACCAACCGAGATAGCCTGTGGGATCGGACAATCCATCGGGGTGATCGATCCGGATACCGTCGACGAGGCCCTCGTCGAACCAACGCTTCACCTCGATGTGTGTGGCGTCGAACACGGCCCTGTCTTCTTGGCGCAGACCCGCAAGCGACGTGATCGAGAAGAACCGGCGGTATCCGCAGATGCCGTGGCGCCAGCCGATCAGCTTGTAGTGCTGACGGTCGTGGACCTGTGCGCCGGAGGCGCCGTCGTCGGCGGTGCCCGGACTGATCGGATAGGCCAGATCGCCCAGCCGCAACGTGTCCCCGTCGACGGTCAGGTTGGCGACGTCGTCGTCGGAACCCAATACGGGCAGCACGATCCGGCCATCAGGATCCAGGGTCCAGTCGATATCAAAGTAGGAGGCATACGACGACTGGCGGCCATATGTGAGCAGGTCCCACCACCACGCGTTCTGGCGCGGCACGTCGACGCCCACGTGGTTGGGCACGATGTCCACGATCACCCCGAGGCCGGCGGCATGAGCCGTCGACACCAGGCGCGAAAACCCTTCGGCACCACCGAGTTCGGCGGAGATCGTGGTGGGGTCGGTCACGTCGTAGCCGTGCGTCGAGCCCTCGGCGGCAGTCAGGATGGGCGACAGGTACAGGTGCGACACCCCGAGTTCGGCGAGATAGTCGACGATGCGTTCGGCATCGGCGAACGTGAAGGCCTCACCGCTGGCCGCGCCGCGCATCTGCAGGCGGTAGGTCGAGAGCACAGCCATCAGGCGGTCTTACGCAGCACGAGCAGTGAACGCGGCGCCAGGGTGATCTTCTCGCCGGCAGCGACGGTCACCTCGGCGACGCCGCGGGGGTCCGCGGTGTCCAGGTCGGCCGTCCATTCCTGGGCGTAGTCACCCTGCGGCGCAATGAAATCCTGTTCCTCGCCGTGCGCGTTGAAGCACAGCAGGAACGAGTCGTCGACGACCCGCTCGCCCCGCGCGCCCGGCGCCGGAATGGCGTCTCCGTTGAGGAAGACGGCCACGCACTGGCCGAGTCCGGTCTCCCAGTCGGCTTCGTCCATCTCCTTGCCCGCCGGGGTGAGCCAGGCGATGTCGCGAACCTGGTGACCGGTGCGGATCGGCTTGCCCTCGAAGAAGCGGCGCCGCCGGAACACCGGGTGCTCCTTGCGGAATCTGACGACCTTGCGGGTGAATTCGAGCAGATCGGCGTTCGTCTCGCACAGTGACCAGTCCATCCAGGACAGCTCGGAGTCCTGGCAGTAGACGTTGTTGTTGCCCTTCTGGGTACGGCCGATTTCGTCGCCGTGGGCGATCATCGGGGTGCCCTGGGAGAGCATCAGCGTGCCCATGATGTTGCGCATCTGCTTGCCGCGCAGTGCGACGATCTCGAGGTCGTCGGTCGGTCCTTCGACGCCGCAGTTCCACGACCGGTTGTGGCTCTCGCCGTCCCGGTTGTCCTCACCGTTGGCCTCGTTGTGTTTCTCGTTGTAGGACACCAGGTCGGCCAGAGTGAAGCCGTCGTGGCAGGTCACGAAGTTGATGCTGGCGCTCGGCCGCCGGCCGGTCGCCTCGTAGAGGTCGGACGACCCGGTCAGCCGGGACGCAAATTCACCAAGGGTTGCGGGCTCGCCCCGCCAGTAATCGCGCACAGTGTCGCGATACTTCCCGTTCCATTCCGTCCACAAACCTGGGAAGTTGCCGACTTGGTAGCCGCCTTCACCGATGTCCCACGGCTCGGCGATCAGCTTCACCTGGCTCACCACGGGATCCTGCTGGACCAGGTCGAAGAACGCCGACAGGCGGTCGACGTCGTAGAACTCGCGGGCCAGGGTGGCGGCCAGATCGAAGCGGAACCCGTCGACGTGCATCTCGAGCACCCAGTACCGCAGCGAGTCCATGATCAGCTGCAGCGTGTGGGGGTGGCGGGCGTTGAGGCTGTTGCCCGTGCCAGTGAAGTCCTTGTAGTAGCGGGGGTCGCCGTCGAGCAGCCGGTAATAGGCGGCGTTGTCGATCCCGCGGAAGTTCACGGTGGGGCCGAGGTGGTTGCCTTCGGCGGTGTGGTTGTAGACCACATCGAGGATCACCTCGATTCCCGCCTCGTGGAACGCCCGGACCATCGTCTTGAATTCGGCGACGGCGCCACCGGCATGTCGTGCGGCCGCGTACTGGTGGTGCGGCGCGAAGAACCCGAAAGTGTTGTAACCCCAGTAATTTCGCAGGCCGAGGTCGAGCAGCCGGTGGTCGTGCATGAACTGGTGCACCGGCATCAGTTCGATCGCGGTCACGCTGAGTGACTTCAGGTGGTCGATGATCGCGGGATGGCCCAGGCCGGCGTAGGTGCCGCGCAGCTCCTCGGGTATACCGGGATGCAGCTGTGTCATGCCTTTGACGTGGGCTTCGTAGATCACCGTCTCGTGATACGGGGTGCGCGGCGCCCGATCGGAACCCCACTGGAAGAACGGGTTGATCACCACACTGGTCATCGTGTGGCCGAGCGAGTCGATGCGCGGCGGCTCGCCGCCGGAGGCGAGGTCCTCGGCGCCCAGGTCATAGGAGTACAGCGCCTGGGAGAACGCGAAGTCGCCGTGGAAGGCCTTGCCGTACGGGTCGAGGAGCAGCTTGCTGGGATCGCACCGGTGGCCCGAGGCGGGATCCCACGGACCGTGGACGCGGAACCCGTAACGCTGGCCGGGGTTGACCCCCGGCAGATACGCATGCCACACGTAGCTGTCGACCTCGTCGAGCTCGACGCGGTGTTCGGTGCCGTCCTTGGCGATCAGGCACAGCTCGACCCGTTCGGCGACTTCGGAGAACAGCGAGAAGTTGGTGCCTCCGCCGTCGTAGGTCGCGCCAAGGGGGTAGGGCGCGCCCGGCCAGACGGTGGTCATCCGACGGGCCACCATCGGGTGGCTGCCCCCACCTGCCGGCCCAGTTCAGCGGTCATGGTGCGCATGTAGGTCGACGAGATGTGGTGAGCATCGTGATAGATCAGCACGTTCCCCTCCACAGCTCGGCAGTAGTCGGGACGGCACACGGCGTCGCTCATGTCGAGCGGCTTGAGCAACGGGAACTGGGCGAGGTAGTCCAGCGTCGGGTTGTGGTCCGACAGTACTTCGGATCGCTTGATTCCGCAGGAGATCGAATCGCCTCCGTCGGCGAGGCAGTCCGATGGGAAGAACGGCTCGCCGTCACGCACCATCCACGGGGTGTCACGCATGGCGAGAATGGGAATCTTGTTGTCCGACAGCTCTTTCCAGATGCCAAGGTAACTCGACGGCATGACGTCGCCGGGTTTGATGTTCCACGGCCTGGTCGAGGTGGTGAACACGTAGTCGGGTTTGTCGGCGATGAGCTTGGCCATCACCCGCTGATTCCACTGATGGCACTTGGGGTAGGGGTCGTTGTTGCCCATCACCAGCGGGACTTCCTCGGTGGTCAGCGGACAACCCATCTTCAGGTAGGTGACGACCTTGAAATGGTGCATCCGGCCGAGCAGGTCCAGCGCGGTGATCCAGTGTTCGGCGTGCGAGCCGCCGGCCAGCGCGATCATGCGGGTCGCGGCCTTGTCGCCGTAGGTGCAGTTGATGACCCCGACGTTGTCGAAGTCACTGATACAGCCGTCGGTGGTGGACTCCGGGATGTCGTTCTTGGCCTCCAGGGCGGTGGGCCGGAACGGCAGCTGCGGTACCCGGACGTGGTTGATCAGCGCACGGGCGCCGGGGTAGTCGCGCGGCGAGAGCTCCATCAGCTCCTGACCGTTGTTGCGCAGCACCGTGACGTGCTCGCGCCAGGTGAACGACGTCGCTGTCAGCGCCACCCCCAGCAGGGCCACCGTCGAGCCCAGCACGATCGTGGGGCGGCGCAGCCGGGTGCGCAGCGGCACCGTCGGCGCCTTGGGCTTGGGGGGCTGGGTCCGGCGGCTGCGCAGCGGCTCCTCGACGTAGCGGGTGGTCAGCCACGCCAGCACGCCGGAGACCAACAGCACCACCGCACCCTCCACGACATTCACCGAGGAGCGCCCGGTGTAGGCGAGGTAGAAGATCAGCAGCGGCCAGTGCCACAGGTACAGCGAGTACGCCATTGCGCCGAGCGCGACGAACGGGGCACTGGCCAGTAGTCGGTTCGGCGCGGGGATTCGGCCCGCGGTGTGCGGGTCGGCGTAGCGGTTGGCCGCCGACAGGATGAACAGCAGCGTGGCCCCCACCGGCACCAATGCCCACGGGCCGGGGAACTCTTTCACCCCGTCGATCAGCGCCCCGCACGCCAGGATCGCGCCGACCCCGACCACGGCGGCCAGGGTGCGCAGCCACATCGGGCACCGCAGCGACGGGACGACGGCCCCGACCAGAGCGCCGAGCAGCAGTTCCCAGGCCCGCGCGAAGCTGTTGTAGTACGCGGTGGCCTGGTCGGTGTTGTGCGCGATGATCGCGTAGACGAACGACCCAATCGCGCAGGCGCTGAGCAGCACCACGAACGCGGCCCGCATGTGCCGGCCGAAGAGCCGCCGGAACACCACCGCCGAGCCCAGGATCAGCGCCAGAAACGCGAGGTAGAACTGGCCCTGCACCGACATC
Organism: Actinomycetota bacterium; assembly: GCA_040752555.1. Lineage (GTDB taxonomy): Bacteria > Actinomycetota > Actinomycetes > Mycobacteriales > Mycobacteriaceae > Mycobacterium. Next base: position 145,685 of record JBFMGT010000013.1, read on the forward strand.
GACCAAATGTGCTGCAGCGGGCTGACCGCTTCGCCGGCGCGCAGATAGTTCGACGCGGTGTTGGCCAGCTCCCAGTTCTGGAAGTAACCGAGGCTGGCCAGGCTCTGGTCGGCGAAGGTCTCCCACCGGGTCTCGGGCTGGATCAGGATCGTCAGTACCGCTGAGACCGCGAGCACGACGACGAGCGCGGGCAGCAGCCGCCGGATCAGGCGGGTGATCTCGGGTACCGGGCGCGGGTCGGCGCCGGGGGTGAGCACGCCGCGCAGCAGCCGGCCGCCGAAGAAGAATCCGGACAGCACCAGGAACACGTCCACGCCGCCCGACACCCGCCCGAACCACACGTGGAACACCGCAACCAGTGCGATCGCGACGCCGCGTAGCCCGTCGAGGTCGTGGCGGTAGAACCCGGCGCTCCGCGTCCCCATCTGGGTCACCGGGGCCGTCACGGCTGGCCGGGCGGAAGCGAGGGTCATCATGATCGACGGCTAATCTACCGAAGGTGCCTGCGATGACGCCTATCGAGATCAGCGCCGTCGACGCGGCTCACATCTGGCATCCGTACAGCCCGATCGGGTCCGATGCGCTGGCGCCTGTGGTGGCGACAGGAGCGCGCGGCGCGTGGCTGACGCTCGACCGCGGAGGCCGGTCGGTCGAGGTGCTCGACGCGATGGCGTCGTGGTGGACCGCGGTGCACGGACACGGCCATCCCGCGCTGGACGCCGCGATCACCCGCCAGCTTGCGACCATGAATCACGTCATGTTCGGCGGGCTGACCCATGAGCCCGCGGCCCGGCTGGCGCAGTTGCTCGTTGAGATGAGTCCGGCAGGGCTGGAGACGGTGTTCTTCAGCGATTCCGGCTCGGTGTCGGTCGAGGTGGCGGTCAAGATGGCGCTGCAGTACTGGCGCAGCAGCGGCCACGCCGGCAAGAGCCGGTTGATGACGTGGCGCGGCGGCTATCACGGCGACACGTTCACCCCGATGAGCGTCTGCGATCCGGACGGCGGCATGCACACGCTGTGGACCGGGACGCACTCCCTGCTAGCCGACCAGGTGTTCGCGCCGGCCGTCCCCGCCGAGTACGACCCGGCCTACAGCGCGGCCTTCGCCGAACAACTGGCCGGCCACGCCGACGAGCTCGCCGCCGTCATCGTCGAGCCTGTCGTGCAGGGCGCGGGCGGGATGCGGTTCCACGACCCTCGATACGTAACCGATCTGCGCCGGATCTGCGACGAGCACGATGTGCTGCTGATCTTCGACGAGATCGCCACCGGGTTCGGCCGCACCGGCGCGCTGTTCGCCGCCGACCACGCCGGCGTCAGCCCGGACATCATGTGCGTGGGCAAGGCGCTGACCGGTGGCTATCTGACGCTGGCCGCGACGCTGTGCACGCGCCAGGTCGCCGAGACGATCAGCGCGCACCCACCGGGTGCGCTGATGCACGGGCCGACGTTCATGGCCAACGCGCTGGCGTGTGCGGTCAGCGTGGCGTCGCTGGAGCTGCTGGGCACCGGCGCCTGGCGGTCCCAGGTGCGGGACATCGAAGCGGGGCTGCGGTCCGGGCTCGCCCCGGCGACCGGCCTGTCGAACGTGGTCGACGTGCGGGTGCTGGGCGCCATCGGCGTCGTCGAACTCGACCGTGAGGTCGACCTGCGCGTCGCGACGCCGGTGGCCATCGAGCACGGCGTGTGGCTGCGCCCCTTCCGCAACCTGGTCTACGTGATGCCGCCCTACATCTGCACTGCCGACGAGATCGGTCAGATCACCTCGGCGATGACCGAGGTGGCGCGTGCACTAACCTGAACGGTGTTCAAGTAGTCGTCGAAAAGGAGCGCCGGTGACGCGCGTCGGTCTGGGTCCGCTGGCCTGGCTCGGCGATGTCGCGACGCAGCGCCGCACCGCCGGGCTGCGCCGCACGCTGCGTGTCCGCCCGCCCGTCGGCGCGGAACTGGACTTGGCCTCCAACGACTACCTCGGCCTGTCCCAGCACCCCCGGGTGCTCGACGGTGGCGTGGCGGCCCTGCGCACCTGGGGAGCCGGCTCCACCGGATCCCGGCTGGTCACCGGCAACACCGAACTCCACGAAGCGTTCGAGCGCGATCTGGCCGCCTTCGTGGGCGCCGAATCGGCTCTGGTGTTCTCGTCCGGGTACACCGCCAACCTCGGTGCCGTCGTCGCGCTCTCCGGCCCGGGCACGCTGCTGGTGTCCGACGCGCTGACGCACGCCTCGCTGGTGGACGCGTGCCGGTTGTCGCGGGCCCGGGTGGTCGTCACCCCGCACGGCGACGTCGCAGCGGTGGAGGCGGCGCTGTCTGCCCGCACCGAACAGCGGGCGGTCGTGATCACCGACTCCGTGTTCTCCGCCGACGGTGTGCTGGCCCCGCTGACCGCGCTGCATGACGCGTGCCGCAGACAGGGCGCCCTGCTGATCGTCGACGAGGCGCACGGGCTGGGGGTGCGCGGCGTGGGTGGCCGCGGTCTGTTGGCAGAGGTCGGGCTGGCCGGGGCTCCCGACGTGGTGATGACGACGACGCTGTCCAAGGCGTTGGGTAGCCAGGGTGGCGTCGTGCTCGGCCCTGCCGCGGTGCGCGAGCATCTCATCGACGCAGCGCGACCGTTCATCTTCGACACCGGTCTCGCGCCGGCGGCCGTCGGCGCGGCGCATGCCGCGCTCGACGTGCTCATCGAGGAGCCGTGGCGGGCCCGTCGCGTCCTCGACCACGCGGCGACACTCGCCGAGATCTGTGATGTGGGCGAGACGCCGTCGTCGGCGGTGGTGTCGGTGATCCTGGGCGATCCCGAGGTCGCGCTGGCCGCCGCGTCGGCCTGTCTGCAGCTGGGCGTACGGGTCGGCTGCTTCCGGCCGCCGAGCGTGCCGGCCGGCACGTCACGGCTGCGGTTGACGGCGCGGGCGTCCCTGTCCGACGAGGAGATGGCGCTGGCGCGCCGCGTGCTGACCGACGTGTTGGCGACCCGATGAGCGTGCTCGTGGTCACCGGAACCGGCACCGGGGTCGGTAAGACCGTCGCGACGGCGGCGCTCGCGTGCCACGCCCGCCTCGCCGGGCTGGACGTGGCGGTCTGCAAACCTGTGCAGACGGGCACCGCGGACGGCGACGACGACCTCGCCGAGATCGGTAGGCAGGCCGGCGTGACGGAGCTCTATCCGGGGTGGCGCTACCCCGAGCCGCTCGCGCCGGTGGCGGCCGCGCAGCGGGCCGGTGCCGCGCTGCCCACGCGCGCCGATCTGCTCGATCTGGTCCGACGGGCCGACGCGCCGGGCCGGCTGACGCTGGTGGAGGGCGCGGGCGGACTGCTCGTGGAGATCGGCGAGGGTGGGGTGACCCTACGTGATCTCGCCGCCGATCTGGCCGCGCCGGTGCTCATCGTGGTCGCGGCGGGTCTCGGCACGCTCAACCACACGGCATTGACGATCGAAGCCCTTGCTGCTCAAGGTGTTTCGTGTGCGGGTCTGGTGATCGGCGCGTGGCCGGCGCAGCCCGGAGTGGCCGAGATCGACAATCGGGATGCGCTGGCGCGGCTGGCCCCGGTACGTGCCGCTCTGCCCGCGGGCCTGGGCACCCTCGGTGCCTCCGATTTTGCACAGATCAGCGCCCGGGCCTTCGATCCGGACTGGGTCGCCGGGCTGCACTGATGGTGCACTCGGTCGAGGCGGTGTTCGACGTCGATACCGAGACGAGAGTGCGCACCCTGTGGGACGGCTTGGCTGCGGCAGGCTGCCCGAGCCAAGCCGGGCACACGGCACCGAGCAATCGGCCGCACGTGACGCTGACCGTCACCGAGCAGCTCGACGACGCGGTCGACGCGGCGCTGCGCCCGGTGCTCGAGCGGTTACCGCTGCCGTGCGTCGTCGGAGCACCGATGCTGTTCGGCGGGGGCCGCACCGTCACGCTGGTGCGCCTGATCGTGCCGTCGGCCGATCTGCTCGCCCTGCATGCCGATGTGCACGCGGCATGCGCGCCATTCATGGTCAAAGGTGTTCTGCCGCATGCAGAACCGGGCCGATGGACGCCGCATGTCACGCTGGGCCGGCGCATCCCGCCGGAGCGCATGCCGCTGGCGCTGTCGGTGCTCGACCTCGCCCACGACATCGAGGGCAGCCTCGTTGCGCTGCGGCACTGGGACGGCAACGCCAAACAGGAGCACTGGATCGGCTGACGGGTCGTGCCGATCTCCTACGCCGGCTGCTCACGGCGCGCGAGGATGCCGTCGAGCAGCAGCCGGACGCCGAAGTCGAACCGGGTGTCCGGATCGTCGGTCAGCAGTGTCGGCCCGTCGGCCAGCTCGGCGCCCGCGGCGTCCCACTGCCGTCGCGACTGCTCGTCGACGGTGAAACCGAGCACGTAGTAGACGACGGTGCGGGCGGTGAGTTCGGCGTTTCGCGCCGGTACGCCTGCCTCGGCGGCGGCGTCGGTCAACCTGCCCAGCACATCGGTCATCACTGCCGACTGCCCGGCGGCGAAGCTGGCCGAGACGAGTTCGGCGCCGTCGGTGTGGGACAGCAGTGCGTTGCGCACCTGCCGGCAACATGCGACGACGCGGGTGTGCCAGTCGCCGGTGGGCGGGGCAACCGGTGCCAGGATGTGGTCGGCCACCGCGCCGAGCAGCTGCTGCTTGTTCGCGAAGTGCCAGTACAGCGCGCCGGGGGACACCTCGAGCTCACGGGCGAGTCGGCGCATCGACAGATCCGCCAGCCCGTAATCGTCGAGCAGCGACGTGGCTGCCGCGACCACGTCGCGTTTGTGGAGCTGCATGCCAGTACCCTAACCTGAACACCGTTCAATTGCCGAAGGAAGAGGGACCGATGAGCGACATTCTGGCGGTGGCACGCGAACAGGTGCTCGAGCGGGGTGTCGGCCTCGATCAGGACCAGACCCTGCAGGTGCTGCAGCTGCCCGACGACCGTCTCGACGATCTGCTGGCGCTCGCGCACGAGGTGCGAATGGCGCACTGCGGTCCCGACGTCGAGGTCGAGGGCATCATCAGCCTCAAGACCGGCGGCTGCCCCGAGGACTGCCACTTCTGTTCTCAGTCAGGCCTTTTCGCCTCCCCGGTGCGCAGTGCCTGGCTCGACGTGCCGAGCCTGGTGGAAGCGGCCAAGCAGACGGCCAAGACCGGCGCCACCGAGTTCTGCATCGTGGCGGCGGTCCGCGGTCCCGACGAACGGCTGCTGGCCCAGGTCGCCGCGGGCATCGAAGCGATCCGCAACGAGGTGGACATCCAGATCGCGTGCTCGCTGGGCATGCTCACCCAGGAGCAGGTGGACCGCCTGAAGGACATGGGCGTGCACCGTTACAACCACAACCTCGAGACTGCGCAGTCGTTCTTCACCAACGTCGTCACCACGCACACGTGGGAGGAGCGCTGGGAGACCCTGCAGATGGTGCGCGAGGCCGGCATGGAGGTGTGCTGCGGCGGCATCCTCGGCATGGGGGAGACGCTCGAGCAGCGCGCGGAGTTCGCCGCCAACCTCGCCGAGCTGGATCCCCACGAGGTTCCGCTGAACTTCCTCAACCCCCGCCCGGGCACCCCGTTCGGTGACCTCGACGTGCTGCCCGCCGCCGAGGCGCTCAAAGCTGTCGCTGCCTTCCGGCTCGCCCTGCCGCGCACCATGCTCCGGTTCGCCGGCGGCCGGGAGATCACCCTGGGTGACCTCGGCGCGAAGAAGGGCATCCTCGGCGGGATCAACGCGGTGATCGTCGGCAACTACCTGACCACGCTGGGCCGGCCCGCCGAGGCCGACCTCGAGTTGCTCGAGGATCTGCAGATGCCGATCAAGGCTCTCAACGCCAGCCTGTGATGGCGCGTGACCTGCCCGCGCCGGTCGGCGCCGGCGTCTACAACGTCTACACCGGCGAGCCCGCGGGCGCAGCGGTGCCCACCGCCGCCGCGCTGGGGTTGGAGCCCCCGCGGTTCTGCGCCGACTGCGGACGGCGGATGATCGTCCAGGTGCGTCCCGACGGGTGGTGGGCCAAGTGCTCGAGGCACGGCCAGGTGGATTCCAAGGATCTGGAGCTGTACCGGTGACGGTCTCCCGAGGGCATGCCGCGCTGCGGGTGATCGTCGGGCTGGCACTGGCAGGGGCGCTGTGCGGGGCGCTGTGGGTCTGGCTCGCGCCCCCGATTCACGGCGTCGTCGCGCTGACGCGCAGCAATGACCGGGTGAAGGCCTACCTGGGCAACGAGGGCGACCACTTCTTCACCGCGGCGTTCATGATGGTCGGGCTGCTGTCGGTACTGGCCGTGGTCGCTGCGGTGGCGGTGTGGCAGTGGCGCGCACACCGTGGGCCGCTGATGATGGCCGCGCTCGGCCTCGGCTCGGTTGTGGCGTCGGCGGCCGCGGTGGGGATCGGGGCGGTACTGGCGCGATGGCGGTACGGGCACCTGGACGTGGCGGCGGTCGACGTCACCGAGCAGAACCGGGTGAGCTACGTCGTGGAGGCGCCGTCGGTGTTCTTCGGGAACACCCCGCTGCAGGTGGCACTGACCTTGTTGCTGCCCGCTGCTGTCGCCGCGATGGTGTATGTGCTCGGTGCCGTGTCGACCACCCGCGACGACCTCGGCGGCTGGCCGCCCGGGCCGACTACTGGCCGAACCGGGCCTACTGGTCGAACCGGGACAGGGGCTGACGTTCCACCCGTCGCCCCGTCATCACCTTCACCGTGATCTTGCCCAGCGTGAACATGCCGCGGTAGGTCGACGGGTTCAGCAGTGTCGGCCACTTGGTCCGCTTGATGTTCTCACGCAGCGGCGCTCCGGCGAATCGGTCGCGCAGCCAGCGCAGCGTCATCGGTGCCGACATCGGGTGCAGCAGCAGGTGCTCACTGAGGAGATCGCGGTGATACGTCACCCGGGCACCGCCGCGGGCGTAAGTGTGGGCCAGCTCGTCGATGTCGTCCACGGAGATGATGCGATCGTGGACGGCCTGCACGATCAGCACGGGGACCGACGGTGCCGCGGTGCCCAGCTTGATGCTGTCGAACACGTGCTGCACCTCGGGGCTGAGCAGGATCTCCTCGAGCGGTCGATCGATCATGTCGGCCATGTCCCGGCCCGCGCACGCGACCATCGCGTGCGCGGTGGTCATCTTCTGGATGCGCTCGAGCAGTGCCTTGCCGTCCGGGGTGGCGTGCTCGGAGATGATGCGGTCAAGATCGGGGTAGATGTGGCTGAGCGCGGCGACCACCAGGGCGGGCAGCCCGGCGTAGATGCTGCCGTTCAGCCGACGGAACGTGTGTCCCAGGTCGCCGACCGGCGAGCCGAGCACCGCCCCGACCACGTTGAGTTCCGGCGCGTACGCGGCCTGCACCTCTGCCGCCCATGCTGAGGCGAGACCGCCGCCGCTGTATCCCCACAGTCCGACCGGCGAGTCCACGTCGAGCCGGAACGACGGGTGGTTGATGGCTGCCCGGATGCCGTCGAGGATGTGGTAACCGGGCTCGTACGGTGCGCCCCACATGCCGGTCGAGCCCTCGTGGTCGGGCACCGAGACCGCCCAGCCTTCCGCGAGCGCGGCGGCGACCAGCAGGAACTCGAACTGGGCCACGGCACCGATGGCCTTGGCTCCTCGGCGCATCGCATAGGAGGGAAAGCAGCGGCTCGCGATCGCGTCGATCGCGCACTGATAGGACATCACGGGCAGCGGCCGTTCGGGGTCGCGCTCGGTCGGGATCAGCACCGTGGTGACGCCCGCCTGCGGATCGCCCTTGAAGTCGGTGCTGCGGTACAACAGCTGCGTGGCGCTGAACTTCTGCGGGACGAGCCCGAGAAAGGCCAGCTCGACGTCGCGGGAGCGCAGCACGGTGCCGGGGCGAGCGTGTTCGAAGCCCTCGGGCGGTTCGTAGAACGGGTCTTCGGACGGGACGACCGGGCGCTGCCTGGGCCGCAGCGGCTCATGGTGTGGTTGGCCGATCCATTCGGCCCCTGTCGCCCGCGCCGCGCTGCCCAAGTCCATCCAGGCATTGTTACTTAAAAAAACGTTAAGAAGCCAGTCGACTCACCCGGGCGGTCGCAGGGCGGCGAACTCGTCGGTGACCCGGTAACGCGCGTCGGCGAACCGGTAGAGCGCCGCCGGACGGCCCCCGCTGCGTCCTGAGCGTGCCGTCGTGCCGGTGCGCGTGATCACGTGGCGACGCTCGAGGACGCGCTGCAGGTTGGTCGCGTCGACCGGGTGTCCGAGCGCGGCACTGTAGATGTCGCGCAGCGTCGAGAGTGCGAATTCGTTTGGTGCCAAGGCGAACCCGATGTTGGTGTAGGACAGTTTGGCGACCAGCCGGGTGCGTGCGTGGTCGACCATCGGGCCGTGGTCGAAGGCCATCGGGGGCAGGTCGCCGACCGGATGCCAGTGGGTGTCGGGAGGCAGCTCCGGCGTGGCGGGGGAGGGCACCAGGCCCAGGAACGTCGAGGCGATGGTGCGGTCGCCGGGTACGCGGTCGGGTTCGGAGAACACGGCCAGTTGTTCCAGATGGGCGAGCTGGCGCAGGTCGACCTTTTCGGCGAGCTGGCGGCGTACGGAATCGGTGAGCGTCTCGTCGTGGCCCAGCCGGCCGCCTGGCAGTGCCCAGCGGCCGCGCTGCGGCTCGAGCGCCCGCTGCCAGAGCAGCACATGCAGCGCGTTGTCGGCGCCGGCGGACCCTCTGCGGGGGCGAACCTGAAACACCACGGCCAGGACTTCGTGGTGGGTGCTACGATGTGGCATGTTTTCGATTATAAGTCGAAAACCTCGATTGAGTGTGAGGAGACGGCGATGACCGTGCTCGATATTGCTGACCGCATCGTCGACGGCCCTGACGGCTTCACCGGCGTGGACGGGGACGCCGCCTGGGCGGCAGAGGTCCGGCGCCTGCTCGACCTGCGCGGCGCCACCCTGCTGGCGCACAATTACCAGCTGCCGGCCATTCAGGACGTCGCCGACCATGTGGGTGACTCGCTGGCGCTGTCGAGGATCGCCGCCGAGGCACCCGAGGACACGATCGTGTTCGCTGGAGTGCACTTCATGGCCGAGACCGCGAAGATCCTCTCGCCCGACAAGACGGTGCTCATTCCGGATCAGCGCGCCGGGTGTTCGCTGGCCGACTCCATCACCGCCGACGAACTGCGGGCCTGGAAGGCCGAGCACCCCGGCGCCGTGGTCGTCTCCTACGTCAACACCACGGCCGCGGTGAAAGCCGAGACCGACATCTGCTGCACATCGTCCAATGCGGTCGAGGTGGTCGCGTCGATCCCGGCCGACCGCGAGGTGCTGTTCTGCCCGGACCAGTTCCTGGGTGCCCACGTGCGCCGGATGACCGGCCGTGAGAATCTGCACGTTTGGGCCGGCGAATGCCACGTGCACGCAGGCATCAACGGTGACGAACTCGCCGAGCAGGCACGTACCCACCCCGATGCCGAGCTGTTCGTGCATCCCGAGTGCGGCTGCGCGACTTCGGCCCTCTACCTCGCCGGGGAGGGGGCGTATCCGCAGGAGCGCGTGAAGATCCTGTCCACGGGCGGCATGCTCGACGCCGCGCGGGAGACCGGCGCCCGGCAGGTCCTGGTCGCCACCGAGATCGGTATGCTGCACCAATTGCGCCGTGCCGCACCGGAAGTGGACTTCCAGGCGGTCAACGACCGGGCCTCCTGCCGGTACATGAAGATGATCACGCCGGCTGCCATGCTGCGCTGCCTGATCGACGGCGCCGACGAGGTCCACGTCGATCTCGACACTGCCGCGCGGGCGCGCGCCAGCGTCACGCGGATGATCGAGATCGGGCAGCCCGGCGGCGGGGAATGACGTCCGCGGGTTGCGGCGGCGCCGGCGGCTGGCGCCTGCGCGCTGACGTCGTCGTGATCGGTACCGGGGTCGCCGGCCTCGCCGCCGCGCTGGCCGCGCACCGCCGCGGCCGCACCGTGATGCTGCTCAGCAAGGCCGCCGAGACCGCGACGTTCTACGCCCAGGGTGGCATCGCCGTCGTGCTGCCCGATGGTGATGACTCGGTGGACGCACACGTCGCCGACACGCTTGCCGCGGGTGCCGGGCTGTGCGACGCCGAGGCGGTCCGCTCCATCGTGGCCGACGGTGCCCGGGCAGTGGCCGAATTGGTCGGAGCCGGAGCGCGTTTCGACGAGTCGGCACCTGGTCGGTGGGCTCTGACCCGAGAGGGCGGGCATTCCCGGCGGCGCATCATCCACTCGGGCGGCGACGCGACGGGGGCCGAAGTCCAGCGCGCTCTCGACCACGCCGCCGCTTCGCTCGACATCCGCCGCAACCATGTCGCGCTCGACCTGCTGATCGACGACGGAGCCGTCGCGGGCGTCTCGGTGCTCAGCGACGACGGCCTCGGGGCGATCTATGCTCCGTCTGTCATCCTGGCCACCGGGGGAGCCGGGCACCTCTACCAGGCCACCACCAATCCCGACGGCTCCACGGGAGATGGTGTCGCACTGGCTATCTGGGCGGGCGCACCGGTGTCCGACGTGGAGTTCGTGCAATTCCATCCGACGATGCTCTACACCGGTTCGGTCGGCGGCCGACGCCCGCTGATCACCGAGGCGTTGCGTGGGGAGGGTGCCACACTCGTCGACCGACACGGTGATCCGGTCACCTCGGGTGCGCACCCCATGGGTGATCTCGCTCCGCGCGACGTCGTGGCCGCCGCGATCGAGGCACGTCTGGCCCACTCCGGCGACGCGTGCGTCTACCTCGACGCCCGCAGTGTCGTCGACGTCGCCCGCCGGTTCCCGACGGTGACGGCGGCCTGCCTGGCCGCCGGCATCGACCCGGCGCAGCAACCGATTCCGGTGGTGCCCGGTGCGCATTACAGCTGCGGCGGCGTGGTCACCGATGTGCACGGTCGTACCGCGATCGACGGCTTGTTCGCCGCCGGTGAGGTGGCTCGCACCGGGATGCACGGAGCCAACCGGTTGGCGTCCAACAGCCTGCTCGAGGGTCTGGTGGTCGGTGGTCGTGCCGGTGTCGCCGCGGCCGAGCACGCGCAGCACGCGGGCCCGGCCCGGGTGGTGGCTGCGGCGCCGCCGCTGCGGTCGGTGTTGGCCCGGCCTGTGCTGCAGCAGGCGATGAGCCGGTACGCCTCCGTCGTCCGCGACGATGACGGACTGGGCCGGCTGAGCGCGCAGCTCGACCAGGCGACACCGCGAATCATCCAGTCGCGCAGTCTGTTCGAGGACGCCGCGCTCACCGCGGTGGCCGGTGCGGTCGGCGCTGCGGCGCGCGCACGTACCGAGACTCGCGGTTGCCACCACCGCAGCGACTTCCCCGACACCGATCCGGCGCAGGCGGTCAGCATCACCTGCGGTCCGGTCGCGGCGGGCTGTCGATGATGGCCGCGATGCTCACGGCCGAGGAGAAGGCCGACGCCCAGTCGATCATCACCCGCGCCCTCGACGAGGACCTGCGCTACGGGCCCGACGTGACGACCCTGGCGACGGTGGCCGCCCATGCCACGACGACGGCATCGGTGGTGGCGCGCGAGCCGGGCGTCGTCGCCGGCGGCGAGCTTGCGCTGATCGTGTTCGACGAGGTGCTCGGCGTCGACGGGTACCAGGTGAAGAGTCAGCTGCCCGACGGCACGCGGCTCGGACCGGGCGACGCCGCCCTGGTGGTCGAGGCGCCGACACGTGGTCTGCTCACCGCGGAGCGCACCATGCTCAACCTGCTGTGTCACCTCTCGGGCATCGCGACGGCCACCGCGGCATGGGTGGACGCCGTGGCGGGGACCTCGGCGCAGATCCGCGACACCCGCAAGACGCTTCCCGGCTTGCGTTCGTTGCAGAAGTACGCCGTGCGCGTGGGCGGCGGCGTCAACCACCGAATGGGGCTCGGGGACGCGGCGCTGATCAAGGACAACCACGTGGCCGCCGCCGGGTCGGTGGTGGCGGCGCTGCGCAAGGTGCGCGAGGTCGCCCCCGATCTGCCGTGCGAGGTCGAGGTCGATTCGCTCGAGCAGCTCGACGAGGTGCTCGCCGAAGGCGTGGAGCTCGTCCTGCTCGACAACTTCCCGGTGTGGCAAACCCAGATCGCGGTGCAGCGCCGCGCTACGCGGTCGCCGCACACCAAGCTGGAATCCTCGGGCGGGCTGTCCCTCGACACCGCGGCCGACTACGCCGGAACCGGCGTCGACTACCTGGCCGTCGGGGCGCTCACCCATTCGGTGCGGGCGCTCGATCTCGGTCTGGACCTGTAGCCGATGCGCGTCTCACCCGCCCTGGCGCTCACGGTCGCGCTGCTGGCCACGGGGGTGTCGGGGGTCGCGCTGGTCCGCACCCTCGACCGCGGTCCCGACTACACCGACGCGCAGCGTTCCGAGGCAACGGCGAGGGTCTGCACGGCATTCGACACGGTGCGTGCCGGCGTCGCGACCAACACCAATGTCACGGCACCCGACGACATCAGCGGCTCGCTGGCGGCGGCCGCCAACGCCCGGCTGGCGCTGTCGGACGGCGGCCAGTACCTGCTCGCCCGGCTGGACCCGGCCACCCCGGCGGACCTGGCCGACGCGGTCCGGTCGTTTGCCGACACGTTGATGGACATCGGCGCAGCCGCCACCGCGGGAGCGCCGAACACCGACCCGGCGCAGGCCAAGCGGCTGGAGGCGGCCGAGGCGGCCAGCGCCGCGGTCAGCAACCGCTGTCGCTGAACCCGTCAGGCCGGCACCGGTCCTCGGCGCAGCAGTGACAGCACCACCGCCGCCGTGGCGAACAGACCGGCGAACACCCGGTTCAGCAACGTCTGCTGGCGCGGCGTGCGCAGCCACGTCAACAGGCGCACCGCCAGGCCGGTGTAGAGACCCATCACCACCAGGTCGACGGCGGTCATCGTGATCCCGATCGCGAGGTACTGCGGCAGCAGCGGCGCGGTGGGCACCACGAACTGCGGCATCACGGCCAGGAAGAACAGCAGGCCCTTCGGGTTGGTGGCGTTGACCAGGAACCCGCGCACCACCAGCGCCCGGCGGCCACCGGTGACCACCTGATCGACCTGGGCGCGCAGGTCCACCCCGACGCTGCGCCACTGCCGGAACGCCAGGTACGCCAGATAGGCCACGCCCAGCCATTTGATGATCGTGAACGCCAGGATCGAGTTGGCGACCGCGGCGCCCAACCCGACCGCCACGAGCGTCAGCTGCAGCATCAGCCCGATCTCCAGGCCCAGGATGCTCCAGTAGCCCCGCCGCACTCCGTGGCTCAGACCGGTGGCCATCGACTGGATGGCGCCGGCGCCCGGGGAGATCGCGATGAGGATGGCCGCGCCGAAGAACGCCAGCCACATCTGCGGTGTCATGACGCCGTGCTCATGAGCTGATGTCCGCGACGAAGACGCCGGACCGCTTGGCCACCATCTGGGCCATCCGGGGCAGCGACGGATCGGTGGTGCCGGCCGGTAGCACCCGTGGGTGCACCAGGTGCAGGGTGTTGCTGCCGATCCGAATGTCGGCCTCACCGGCGGCCAGCACGTTCTTGACCCAGTTCGTCTTGCCGTGCGCCAGCCCGATGGCCAGGACCGAGCCCTTGCGGTAGGGCGTGACGATCGTCTCGTACTGCGTGCCCGAGGTGCGTCCGCGGTGGATGATCACCGCAAGCCCCGGCATCCGCTTGGACAGCGGTCGTAGCAGCGGATTGATGTACTTGATCTGCAGCCTTTCGAACCACGGCGGGAAGATCATCGGCACGCCGGGCGCGTTGTTCGGGTGGCTGGTCCTGCTCGGCCGGTCCGACATGACGCCTCCGATTCTGATTTGTGCTGCTCTGGGACAATGGTCAACGTGAATGTATCGCCACGGCTCCTGCGGCGCATCGACCTGCGTGGCGCGACGTTGTCGGCGGCCCGGCTGCGGACCGCGCTGCCCAGGGGTGGCGTCGACGTCGACGCCGTGCTGCCCCGGGTCCGGCCGATCGTTGAGGCCGTCGCCGAGCGCGGCGCCGCGGCCGCGCTGGAGTACGGCGCTTCCTTCGACGGTGTTCGGCCCGACCAGGTCCGCGTTCCGTCCGACCAGCTCAGGGCGGCCCTCGATGCGCTCGACGCCGACGTCCGCACCGCCCTTGAGGTCGCCATCGACCGCGCCCGCGCGGTGCACGCCGACCAGCGCCGCACCGACACCACCACCACGCTCGCCCCGGGCGCGACCGTCACCGAGCGCTGGGTGCCCGTCGAGCGGGTGGGTCTCTACGTGCCGGGCGGCAACGCCGTCTACCCGTCGAGTGTGGTGATGAACGTCGTCCCGGCGCAGACCGCCGGCGTCGAGTCCCTGGTGATTGCCAGCCCACCCCAGGCGGGCCATGGCGGTCTGCCGCACCCGACGATCCTGGCCGCCGCCGCACTGCTCGGCGTCGACGAGGTGTGGGCCGTCGGCGGCGCCCAGGCCGTCGCGCTGCTCGCCTACGGCGGCACCGACACCGATGGTTCCGAACTCGCGCCCGTCGACATGATCACCGGACCGGGCAACATCTACGTCACCGCCGCCAAGCGAATCTGCCGCTCGCAGGTGGGTATCGATGCCGAGGCCGGCCCCACCGAGATCGCCATCCTGGCCGACCACACCGCGGACCCGGTGCACGTCGCGGCCGATCTGATCAGCCAGGCCGAACACGACGAAATGGCGGCCAGCGTGCTCGTCACGGACAGCACTGCGCTGGCGGATGCCACCGACGCCGAGTTGACCCGCCAGTTGGAGACGACTGTGCATCGCGAGCGGGTGAGCGCAGCGCTGGGCGGTCAGCAGTCGGCGATCGTGCTGGTCGACGATGTCGAGGCCGGGCTGCGCGTGGTGAACGCGTATGCCGCCGAGCATCTGGAGATCCAGACCGTCGACTCCGCCGGCGTGGCCGCACGGGTCAGGTCCGCGGGTGCGATCTTCGTCGGGGCCTGGGCCCCGGTGAGCCTCGGCGACTACTGCGCAGGCTCCAACCACGTGCTGCCCACCGCCGGCTGTGCACGGCATTCCAGCGGACTGTCGGTGCAGACGTTCCTGCGCGGCATCCATGTCGTCGACTACACCGAAGCCGCACTCAAAGACGTTGCCGGGCATGTGATCACGCTGGCCAACGCCGAGAACCTGCCCAGCCACGGCGAGGCGGTCCGCCGGAGGTTCGAGCGATGATTCCCGGTCAGGCCGTCATGCTCGACGAGCTGCCGCTGCGCGACGATCTGCGCGGCAAATCGCCGTACGGGGCGCCGCAGCTCGCGGTGCCGGTGCGGTTGAACACCAACGAGAACCCACACCCGCCAACCCAGGCGCTGATTGACGACGTAGCCGCGTCGGTGGCCGAGGCAGCCGCCGAGCTGCACCGCTACCCCGATCGCGACGCAGTGGCGTTGCGCACTGATCTGGCCGCCTATCTGACCGGTCAGACCGGAGTGCCTGTCGGGGTGGAAAACGTCTGGGCGGCAAATGGTTCCAACGAGATCCTGCAGCAGCTCCTGCAGGCCTTCGGCGGTCCCGGCCGCAGCGCGATCGGCTTCGTGCCGTCGTACTCGATGCACCCGATCATTGCCAACGGCACCCAGACGCACTGGCTGGCCGCGCACCGCGCCGACGATTTCGGCCTGGACGCCGCGGTCGCCGCCACGGCGATCAAGGAACACAACCCCGACGTCGTGTTCGTCACCAGCCCCAACAACCCGTCCGGGCAGAGTGCGTCGCTCGACGACCTGCGGCTG
The DNA here is from genome assembly GCA_040752555.1 of Actinomycetota bacterium. GTDB lineage: Bacteria > Actinomycetota > Actinomycetes > Mycobacteriales > Mycobacteriaceae > Mycobacterium. The sequence goes on from JBFMGT010000013.1 coordinate 161,357, forward strand.
CTCCTCGATGCGATGGCCGGCGGAGTGATGATCGTCGACGAGGCGTACGGAGAGTTCTCCTCACAGCCCAGCGCGCTCGCGTTGATCGACGAGTACCCCACTCGTCTGGTGGTCTCGCGCACCATGAGCAAGGCGTTCGCGTTCGCGGGGGGCCGGCTCGGCTATCTGGTCGCCGCGCCTGCCGTCGTGGACGCGATGCTGCTCGTGCGGCTGCCGTATCACCTGTCGTCGCTGACCCAGGCTGCAGCCCGGGCCGCCCTGCGGCACGCCGACGACACCCTCGGCAGTGTGGCGACGTTGATCAGCGAACGCGATCGGGTCTCTGCGGCGTTGAGGGACATGGGTTTTCGGGTGATTCCCAGCGATGCGAACTTCGTGCTCTTCGGAGAGTTCGCCGATGCCGCCGCGACGTGGCGGGCCTACCTGGAGGCGGGGGTGTTGATCCGCGACGTGGGTATCCCCGGCTACCTGCGCACCACGATCGGCCTCGCCGATGAGAACGACGCACTGCTGAGCGCCAGTGCCCGACAAGGAGTGAAGTGAGCCGTCCCCACAGGTACGCCAAGGTCGAACGCAAGACCAAGGAATCCGACATCGTCGTCGAGCTCGATCTCGACGGCACCGGGCAGGTCAGCATCGACACCGGCGTGCCGTTCTTCGACCACATGCTGACCTCGCTGGGCAGCCACGCCCGGTTCGACCTGACGGTCAAAGCCGTCGGCGACATCGAGATCGAGGGCCACCACACGATCGAGGACACCGCGATCGTGCTGGGTCAGGCGCTGGGTCAGGCGCTCGGCGACAAGAGCGGTATCCGCCGTTTCGGCGACGCGTTCATCCCGATGGACGAGTCGCTGGCGCACGCCGCTGTCGACGTGTCGGGCCGGCCCTACTTCGTGCACACCGGGGAACCGGAATTCATGGTCAGCTTCACCATCGCGGGCTCGCAGGCGCCGTACCACACCGTGGTCAACAAGCACGTCTTCGAGTCGCTTGCGTTCAATGCCCGTATCGCGCTGCACGTGCGCACGCTGTACGGCCGCGACCCGCACCACATCACCGAGGCGCAGTACAAGGCCGTGGCGCGCGCACTGCGTGAGGCCGTCGAGTACGACGAGCGGGTCAGCGGCGTGCCGTCGACCAAAGGGACATTGTGAGAGTGACCTTGTGAGAGTGATGCTGTGACAACCAAACTCGTGGTGCTCGACTACGGTTCCGGGAATCTGCGGTCGGCTCAGCGGGCGCTCGAGCGGGTCGGTGCGCAGGTCGAGGTGACCGCCGATCATGCAGCCGCGATGTCCGCTGACGGCCTGGTGGTACCGGGCGTGGGGGCCTTCGAGGCATGCATGAAGGGGTTGCGTGAGGTCGGTGGCGAACAGCTCATCGCCGACCGTGTCGCTGCCGGGCGGCCGGTGCTCGGCGTGTGTGTCGGGATGCAGATCCTGTTCTCGCGCGGCGTCGAATTCGGGGTAGAGACGGCCGGTTGCGGGCAGTGGCCCGGCGCGGTGGTCCGCCTCGACGCGCCGGTGATCCCACACATGGGCTGGAACGTCGTCGACGCTCCCGCCGACAGTGTGCTGTTCGCGGGCATGGACCCGGCCACCCGCTTCTACTTCGTGCACTCCTATGCCGCCCAGCAGTGGGAGGGTGATCCGGATGCGACGCTCACCTGGGCGACCCACCACGTCCCGTTCCTGGCCGCGGTCGAGGCAGGCCCGCTGTCGGCCACGCAGTTCCACCCGGAAAAGAGCGGGGATGCCGGCGCCGAATTGCTGTCCAACTGGATCGGGGCGCTAAGTTGACCGGCGTGAACGCACCCAAACTGGTCCTGCTGCCCGCCGTCGACGTGGTGGACGGGCGGGCCGTGCGCCTGGTGCAGGGCCAGGCCGGCAGCGAGACCGAGTACGGTTCGGCACTCGACGCGGCGATGACGTGGCAGCGCGACGGCGCGGAGTGGATCCACCTGGTGGACCTGGACGCCGCGTTCGGCCGCGGTTCGAATCGGGAGTTGCTCGCCGATGTCGTCGGCACGCTCGACGTGGCGGTGGAACTGTCGGGCGGCATCCGCGATGACGAGTCGCTCGCCGCCGCGCTGGCCACCGGATGTGCCCGGGTCAACCTCGGGACGGCCGCGTTGGAGAATCCGCAGTGGTGCGCCCGCGTGGTCGCCGAGCACGGTGACAAGGTCGCGGTCGGTCTGGACGTGCTGATCGCCGATGGTCAGCATCGGTTGCGTGGCCGCGGCTGGGAGACCGACGGTGGCGACCTGTGGACGGTGCTGGAGCGGCTCGACAAAGAGGGGTGTTCCCGCTTCGTCGTCACCGACGTCACCAAGGACGGCACGCTGAACGGCCCCAACCTGGAGCTGCTCTCGTCGGTGTGCGAGCGGACCGACGCACCGGTGATCGCGTCCGGGGGAGTCTCCAGCCTGGACGATCTGCGCGCGATCGCGACGCTGACCGGTGTGGGGGTCGAGGGCGCGATCGTCGGAAAAGCCTTGTACGCGGGCCGTTTCACGCTGCCTGAGGCGCTGGCCGCGGTCGGCACGTGACGGTCGACGCGCGTCAGCTCACCGAGCTGCTCGACACGGCCGCCGGCATTCTCGACGGCGCTTCGGCACAGTTCATCGCCGGGCACGGTGCCGATTCGGCGGTGGCGAAGAAGGGCAACGACTTCGCCACCGAGGTGGACCTCGCTATCGAGCGCCGCGTGGTCGCGGAGTTGCAGCGGCTGACGGGCATCGGGGTGCACGGCGAGGAATTCGGCGGGGAATCGGTCGATTCCGATCTGGTGTGGATCCTCGATCCGATCGACGGGACGTTCAACTACGCCGCAGGGTCGCCCATGGCCGCGATGCTGTTGGGTCTGTTGGTCGACGGCGAACCCGCGCTGGGCCTGACGTGGCTGCCGTTCATGGGGCAGCGCTACACCGCGGTGGTCGGCGGTCCGGTGCGGTGCAACGGCCACGAACTATCCCGCCTCGAGCACACGGGGCTCGGTGACGCGGTGGTGGGGACAGGCACGTTCAACATCGAGTCGCGCGGCCGGTACCCGGGCCGATACCGCGCGACCGTCCTCGCCAATCTCAGCAGGCACTGTTCACGGATGCGGATGCACGGCGCGACCGGCATCGACCTGGCTTACGTCGCGGCGGGAATCCTCGGCGGCGCCATGAGTTTCGGCCACCACATCTGGGATCACGCGGCCGGCGTGGCGCTGGTGCGCGCCGCCGGCGGCGTCGTCACCGATCTGGCCGGGCAGCCGTGGACGGCGACGTCACCGTCGGCTCTGGTCGCTGCGCCCGGCGTGCACGAGGAAATGCTCGACATCATCTCCTCAGCCGGTGACCCGAAGGACTACCTGTGAGCACCGGCGGCGACGTCGCGACCCGGGTGATCCCCTGCCTGGACGTCGACGCGGGCCGGGTGGTCAAGGGGGTCAACTTCGAAAACCTGCGCGACGCAGGCGATCCCGTGGAACTGGCGGCCGTCTATGACGCCGAGGGCGCCGACGAGCTGACGTTCCTGGACGTGACGGCGTCGTCGTCGGGACGGTCCACGATGCTCGAGGTGGTGCGCCGCACCGCCGAGCAGGTGTTCATCCCGCTGACCGTCGGCGGGGGAGTGCGCTCGGTGGCCGACGTCGACGTGCTGCTGCGGGCTGGCGCCGACAAGGTGTCGGTGAACACGGCCGCGCTGGCGCGCCCGGAGTTGCTATCCGAGCTGTCGCGGCAATTCGGTTCGCAGTGCATCGTCCTGTCGGTCGATGCGCGCACCGTGCCCGAAGGTTCGCAGCCCACACCGTCGGGGTGGGAGGTCACCACGCACGGTGGGCGCCGCGGGACGGGCATCGACGCCGTCGAGTGGGCCGCGCAGGGTGCCGAGCTGGGCGTGGGGGAGATCCTGCTCAACTCGATGGACTTCGACGGCACGAAGGCCGGATTCGATCTGACGATGCTGCGCGCGGTGCGCGGTGCGGTGTCGGTGCCGGTGATCGCCAGCGGCGGAGCCGGCGCGGTGGAACATTTCGCACCGGCTGTTGTTGCAGGAGCCGACGCCGTGCTGGCGGCCAGCGTGTTCCACTTCCGGGAGCTGACCATCGGTCAGGTGAAAGCGGCGATGAGGGCGGAAGGGATCACTGTGCGATGAGCGCAGCGAAGAGGACGAATCGGGGTTCAGTCAGGTGACTCTCGATCCCGATATCGCCGGACGGCTCAAGCGCGACGCCAACGGCCTGGTCGCCGCGGTGGTGCAGGAGCGTGGCACCGGCCAGGTGCTGATGGTGGCCTGGATGGACGACGACGCACTGGCCCGCACATTGGAAACCCGTGAGGCCACCTACTTTTCGCGGTCGCGCGGTGAGCAGTGGGTCAAGGGCGCGACATCAGGTCACACGCAGCGCGTGCACTCGGTGCGGCTGGACTGCGACGGCGACACCGTACTGCTGGAGGTGGACCAGGTCGGCGCCGCCTGCCACACCGGCGATCACACGTGCTTCGACGCCGACCTGCTGCTGGGTCAGGCCGACTGACGTTTGCGCAGTGCCTGTAGCGCCTTGTCGGCGTGGCTGTCCATGCTGATCTCGCTGGCGATCACGTCGAGCACGGTGCGGTCGGTGTCGATCACGAACGTCGTGCGCTTGACCGGCATGAACTTGCCCAGCAGGCCCCGCTTGACGCCGAACTGCGTGGCCACCGTTCCGTCGGTGTCCGACAGCAGCGGGTAGTCGAACTTCTGCTGGTCGGCGAAGCGCGCTTGCTTGTCCACCGGATCGGCACTGATCCCGACGCGGGTGGCGCCGACGGCGGCGAATTCGGCGGCCAGATCACGGAAGTGGCACGCCTCCTTGGTGCAACCGGGTGTCATCGCGGCGGGATAGAAGAACAGCACGATCGGTCCGTCGGCGAGCAGGCCGGTCAGCGACCGTGTCGTGCCGGTCTGGTCGGGCAGTTCGAAGTCGGTCACGGTGTCGCCCGCTTTGACTGGATTCATGGTTTCCAACGTACGTCTGGGAGAATGCTTTCGTGCAGTCCACCGCCAGTCTCACTGTGACGACGTCGCGTGAGGACTTCCGGGCGCTGGCCGCCGAGCATCGCGTGGTGCCGGTGACCCGCAAGGTGCTCGCGGACAGCGAGACGCCGCTGTCGGCGTACCGCAAGCTCGCCGCGAACCGCCCCGGAACGTTCCTCCTGGAGTCCGCGGAGAACGGGCGGTCGTGGTCGCGGTGGTCCTTCATCGGCGCGGGTGCGCCCTCGGCGTTGACGGTTCGCGACGGGCACGCGGCGTGGCTGGGCGTGACCCCGCAGGACGCGCCGGCGGGCGGTGACCCGCTGGCGGCGTTGCGCGCGACGCTGACGCTGCTGCAGACCGCGCCGGTGCCCGGTCTGCCGCCGCTGTCGTCGGGTCTGGTCGGGTACTTCGCCTACGACTTCGTGCGACGCCTCGAGCGGCTGCCCGAACTCGCGGTCGACGATCTCGGCCTGCCGGACATGGTGCTGCTACTGGCCACCGACATCGCCGCGGTGGACCATCACGAGGGCACGATCACGCTGATCGCGAACGCGGTGAACTGGAACGGTACCGACGAGCGCGTCGACTGGGCCTACGACGACGCGGTCGCCCGGCTGGACGTGATGACCGCCGCGCTGGCCGAACCGCTGCCCTCGACCGTGGCCACGTTCTCCCGGCCCGCACCGCTGCACCGGTCGCAGCGCACAGTCGAGGAGTACACCGCGATCGTCGACAAATTGGTCGGCGACATCGAGGCAGGCGAGGCCTTCCAGGTGGTGCCTTCGCAGCGCTTCGAGATGGACACCGACGCCGATCCGCTCGACGTCTACCGGATGCTGCGGGTCAGCAACCCGAGCCCGTACATGTACCTGCTCAACGTGCCGGACGGCCACGGCGGGCTGGACTTCTCGATCGTCGGGTCCAGCCCCGAAGCGCTGGTGACGGTGAAGGACGGCCGGGCCACCACACACCCCATCGCGGGAACCCGGTGGCGCGGGGACACCGAGGAGGAAGACGTCCTGCTCGAAAAGGAGCTCCTCTCTGACGAGAAGGAGCGGGCCGAGCATCTGATGCTGGTCGACCTCGGCCGCAACGACCTGGGCCGGGTCTGCCGGCCGGGCACCGTGAAGGTTGAGGACTACAGCCACGTCGAGCGCTACAGCCATGTCATGCACCTGGTGTCGACGGTGACCGGTCTGCTGGCCGACGGCAAGACCGCGCTCGACGCGGTGACGGCCTGCTTCCCGGCTGGCACGCTGTCGGGCGCCCCGAAGGTCCGCGCGATGGAGCTGATCGAGGAGGTCGAGAAGACCCGCCGCGGCCTGTACGGCGGGGTGCTCGGCTACCTCGATTTCGCCGGCGACGCCGATTTCGCGATCGCGATCCGGACCGCCCTGATGCGCGGCGGAACCGCCTACGTCCAGGCCGGCGGCGGCGTCGTCGCCGACTCCAACGGTCCGTACGAGTACAACGAGGCCGCCAACAAGGCCCGCGCGGTGCTGAACGCGATCGCCGCGGCCGAGACGTTGAGTGAGCCATGACGCGGCTCGGGCAGCTATCCCTGGTGCTCGCCGCGGCGGCACTGTGGGGCGCGTCGCGCCTGACGTGGGTGCAGGTCAGTTCGTTCGACGGGCTCACCCACCCCAAGACCGACGATTTGACGGGCGCCGTCTGGTCGACGGCGCTGGTTCCGCTCGCACTCGTGGTGCTGGCGGCTGCGGTGGCCGCTCTGGCGGTGCGGGGGTGGCCGATGCGCGTTCTGGCGGTGCTGGTCGCCGGTGCCAGCGCCGCGATGGGCTACCTGGCGATCAGCCTGTGGGTGGTGCCTGACGTCGCGCCCCGCGCGGCGCGGCTGGCCGAGGTGCCGATCACCGATCTGCTGGGCACCCAGCGGCACTCGCTGGGCGCGGTGCTCACGCTGGTGGCGGCGGCTTTGTCGCTAATCGGGGCGGTGCTGCTGCTGCGGTCGGCCACCCGAACGGGCGCCGACACCGCGCGTTACGCGCGGCGCCCCGCCGACACGACGGACGCCGGTGGCGCGATGTCGGAACGGATGATCTGGGACGCCCTCGACGCGGGGAACGACCCGACCACGACGGACAACAAGGGGCGGTGACGGACTGTGGTGTCATGGCGACTACCCTTCGGGAAGAATCAAACGGCCGTCAGGGGAAGGGAAGCGACAGCTATGGGTTCGGCGACCGTCCTCGACTCCATCCTCGATGGCGTCCGTGCTGACGTCGCCGCTCGTGAGGCCGTCGTCAGCCTGGCCGAGGTGAAGGAACAGGCCAAGCGCGCACCTGCGCCGCTGGACGTGATGGCCGCGCTGCGTGCGCCGGGCATCGGGGTGATCGCCGAGGTGAAGCGGGCCAGTCCGTCGCGTGGTGAGTTGGCCTCGATCGCCGATCCGGCAGAGTTGGCGCGGGCCTACGAAGACGGTGGCGCCCGCGTGATCAGCGTGCTGACCGAGCAGCGCCGCTTCCACGGCTCGCTCGACGATCTCGACGCGGTACGGGCGGCGGTGTCGATCCCGGTGCTGCGCAAGGATTTCATCGTCCGGCCCTATCAGATCCATGAGGCTCGCGCGCACGGTGCGGACCTGCTGCTGCTGATCGTCGCAGCACTCGAGCAGCCCGCGCTGGAATCGTTGCTCGAGCGCACCGAATCGCTGGGGATGACGGCCCTGGTCGAGGTCCACACCGAGGAGGAGGCCGACCGGGCGCTGCAGGCCGGGGCGACGTTGATCGGCGTCAACGCCCGCGACCTGAAGACGCTCGAAGTCGACCGGGACTGTTTCGCGCGCATCGCGCCGGGCCTGCCGAGCCACGTCATCCGGGTCGCCGAGTCGGGTGTGCGGGGAACCGCGGACCTGTTGGCCTACGCGGGTGCCGGCGCGGACGCCGTGCTCGTCGGCGAGGGCCTGGTCACCTCCGGAGATCCCCGCAGCGCCGTCGCTGACCTCGTCACCGCCGGCACGCATCCGTCGTGCCCGAAACCTGCGCGCTAAGTGACCACACATCTGGGACCGGAACTGCCGCGCGCCAGCGCCGCAGTGGCCGAACCGACCTCGCACGATCCCGACGCCCGCGGCCACTTCGGTGTGTACGGCGGACGGTTCGTCCCCGAAGCGTTGATGGCCGTCATCGAAGAGGTGACTGCCGCCTACGAGAAGGCGCGCGGGGATCAGACGTTCCTCGACGAGCTGGACCGGCTGCAGCGGCACTACACCGGTCGGCCCTCCCCGGTGTACGAGGCGGAGCGGATGGCCGAGCATGCCGGCGGCGCGCGGATCTTCCTGAAGCGGGAAGATCTCAACCACACCGGTTCTCACAAGATCAACAATGTGCTCGGGCAGGCCCTGCTGGCCCAGCAGATGGGTAAGACGCGGGTCATCGCAGAAACCGGCGCCGGCCAGCACGGGGTGGCGACGGCGACCGCGTGTGCGCTGCTGGGCCTGGAGTGCGTGATCTACATGGGCGCGGTCGACACCGCCCGTCAGGCGCTGAATGTCGCGCGGATGCGGCTGCTCGGTGCGACGGTCGTCGCGGTCGAGTCCGGCTCGAAGACGCTCAAAGACGCGATCAACGAGACGTTCCGGGACTGGGTCACCAACGCCGACAGCACGTACTACGCGTTCGGCACGGCGGCGGGGCCCCACCCGTTCCCGATGATGGTCCGCGACTTCCAGCGCGTCATCGGGCTCGAGGCACGGGCCCAGATGCTCGACCAGGCCGGCCGGCTGCCCGACGCGGTGGTGGCATGTGTCGGCGGCGGCTCGAACGCGATCGGCATCTTCCACGCGTTCATCGACGATCCGGCGGTGCGCCTGGTCGGGTACGAGGCGGCCGGTGACGGTGTCGAGACCGGACGGCACGCCGCCACCTTCACCGGTGGGTCGCCGGGCGCGTTCCAAGGCTCCTACTCCTACCTGCTGCAGGACGAAGACGGCCAGACGATCGAGTCCCATTCCATCTCAGCGGGTTTGGACTACCCGGGCGTCGGCCCCGAGCATGCGTTGCTCAAGGACGTCGGCCGGGCACGGTACGAGCCGATCACCGACACCGAGGCGATGGATGCGCTGTCGCTGCTCAGCCGAACCGAGGGCATCATCCCGGCGATCGAGTCGGCGCACGCGGTCGCGGGCGCGTTGAAGCTGGGTCAGGAACTGGGTCCGGGGTCCATCATTCTGGTGAACCTGTCCGGGCGCGGCGACAAGGATGTCGAGACCGCGGCCCGCTGGTTCGGCCTGTTCGAGGACGGTCCGAAATGAGTCGATTGGCACGCGTTTTCGGGGCTTGCCGGGACGAGGGCCGGTCGGCGCTGATCGGTTATCTGCCGACCGGGTTCCCCGATGTCGACACCTCGATCGCGGCGATGGTCGCGCTCGTCGAGGCGGGTTGCGACATCATCGAGGTCGGCATCGCGTATTCCGACCCGGGCATGGACGGGCCGACGATCGCGGCCGCCACGGAGGTCGCGTTGCGCGGCGGGGTGCGGGTGCACGACACGCTGCGGGCTGTCGAGGCGATCAGTGACGCCGGCGGCAGTGCTGTGGTGATGACGTACTGGAACCCGGTGCTGCGTAAAGGCGTGGACACGTTCAGCCGCGATCTGGCGTCGGCGGGCGGACTCGGCATGATCACCCCGGATCTCATCCCGGACGAGGCCGAGGAGTGGATGGCGGCTTCCGAGGCACACGATCTCGACAGAATCTTCGTGGTGGCGCCGTCGTCGACACCCGAGCGGCTGAGTGCGACGGTCGAGGCGTCGCGGGGGTTCGTGTACGCGGCGTCGACGATGGGTGTCACAGGCGCCCGGGATGCGGTGTCGAACGCGGCGCCGGAGTTGGTGCGCCGTATCAAGGAGCTTTCCGACGTTCCGGTCGGCGTGGGCTTGGGGGTGCGCTCGCGCGAGCAGGCCGCTCAGATCGGCTCGTACGCGGACGGGGTCATCGTGGGTTCGGCTCTGGTGTCGGCCTTGACCGACGGCATCCCGGCGATGCGGTCGCTGACTGAAGAATTGGCTGACGGGGTAAGGCAAAGGGTCACTGCGTGACGTCGACGGTGCTGGCATACATCCCGAGTCCGTCGCAGGGGGTGTGGCATCTCGGCCCATTCCCGTTGCGGGCGTACGCGTTGTGCATCATCGCCGGCATCGTGGCGGCATTGGTACTCGGCGATCGTCGCTGGGTGGCCCGCGGTGGTGAACCCGGCGTCATCTACGACATCGCGCTGTGGGCGGTGCCATTCGGTCTGATCGGTGGCCGGCTGTACCACGTGATGACGGACTGGCGGACCTACTTCGGCGAAGATGGTGCCGGATTCGGTGCCGCGCTGCGGATCTGGGATGGCGGGCTCGGGATCTGGGGCGCGGTGGCGCTGGGCGGCATCGGAGCGTGGATCGCGTGCCGGCGGCGGGGGATACCGCTGCCCGCGTTCGGTGACGCGATCGCGCCGGGCATCATCTTGGCCCAGGCGATCGGGCGGCTGGGCAACTACTTCAACCAGGAACTGTACGGGCGCGAGACGACGATGCCCTGGGGCCTTGAGATCTACGAGCGGGTCAACTCGGCAGGGGTACCGGATTCGCTGAACGGGGTGTCGACCGGGCAGCTGATCGAGATAGTGCATCCCACGTTCTTGTACGAACTGATCTGGAACCTGTTGGTCTTCGCGGTGTTGATCATGGTCGACCGCCGGTTCAAGATCGGACACGGCCGGTTGTTCGCGCTGTATGTCGCGGGCTATTGCGTGGGCCGGTTCTGGGTCGAATTGATGCGTAGTGATGCGGCAACGCATCTGGCGGGCATCCGGGTGAACTCGTTCACGTCGACGTTCGTGTTCATCGGCGCGGTGGTGTACATCATGGTGGCGCCGAAGGGTCGTGAAGATCCGCTGTCGCTGCGCGGCAAACAGGACGGCGAGGAATCTCCCGCCGAGGCGATGGCCAAGGACCTGGTGGTCGGTGCGTCGACGACGGGAGTGGTCGCGGCGGCGACAGTGGCCGCTGAGGACGACGAGCGGTCTGTCGCCGAGACCGCGGAGGCCGACGACGTCGCGGCGGAGCGTGAAGCCGACTTGGAGACCGTGGACAGCGACGACGTCGCCGACAGCGATGAGTTGGTCGCGCCGACCGATGCCGCCGATGACGAGCTTGCCGAGCCGGAGGCGGATTCGGGTGAAGACGCGGCTGCGACGCTGACCCCCGAGGAGGAGACGGATCGCGCTGAGTCCGCCAGTGAGCCGGAAGCCTGTCTCGGGTCTGTCGAGGGTGATGAGGTTGCCGATGCTGTTGACCAAGCTGAGGTTGCGCACGCGCTAGCGGTTGAGGGTGAGGATGCGGCCGAGGCTCTGGTCGCTGACGAGGCGGACGAGCCTGTCGGCGATGTTGAGTCGGAAGCCGGTCTCGGGTCTGTCGAGGGTGATGAGGTTGCCGATGCTGTTGACGACGCTGAAGTCGCCCATGCGGTAGCGGTTGAGGGTGAGGATGCGGCCGAGGCTCTCGCTGCTGACGAGGCGGACGAGCCTGTCGAGTCTGCTGAGCCGGTGACTGGCCTGGGGTCTGTCGAGGGTGATGAGGTTGCCGACGCTGTTGACGACGCTGAAGTCGCCCATGCGGTAGCGGTTGAGGGTGAGGATGCGGCGGAAGCTCTGGCCGCTGACGACGTGGACGAGCCTGTCGGCGATGTTGAGCCGGTGACTGGCCTGGGGTCTGTGGATGCCGATGAGGTTGCCGACGCTGTTGACGACGCTGAAGTCGCCCATGCGGTAGCGGTTGAGGGTGAGGATGCGGCGGAAGCTCTGGCCGCTGACGAGGCGGACGAGCCTGTCGAGTCTGCTGAGCCGGAAG
>JBFMGT010000014.1:0-140908 GCA_040752555.1 Actinomycetota bacterium
GCTCAGGCACGTCCGATGAGCCTACTGGTCACAGGCATGTCACCGACCGGCGAGTGCGGCGTGGCCGGTAGTTCATGGCAGCTACTATCGCTTGGGTGTCGGACGGCGAGCAGCCAAAACCTCGACGACGCCGCGGGCGGCGTCGCGGCCGACGCGCGGCAGGTCCACCTCAGGCCGGTGGCGAGCAGACCCCCAACCGGCAGAAGACCTCATCAGCCACCCCCGTCGTCAACCCGGTCCAGAACGGCTCCGCGACTCCCAAACCTCAACGCTCGCGACCGCGCCGCCCCACCGAGCGTCTACGCACCGTCCACGAGACATCAGCAGGCGGGCTCGTCATCGACGGCCTCGACGGACCCAAGGAAAGCCAGGTGGCGGCGCTGATCGGCCGCATCGACCGGCGCGGGCGCATGCTCTGGTCGCTGCCCAAGGGCCACATCGAGCGCGGCGAGACGGCCGAACAGACCGCGATCCGGGAAGTCGCCGAGGAGACCGGCATCCAGGGCAGCGTGCTGGCCGCGCTGGGCAGCATCGACTACTGGTTCGTCACTGAGGGCCGGCGCGTCCACAAGACCGTGCACCACTATTTGATGCGGTTCGCCGGCGGCGAGCTCTCCGACGAAGACGTCGAGGTCACCGAGGTCGCGTGGGTGCCGCTGCAGGAATTGCCGAAGCGCCTGGCCTACGCCGACGAGCGCCGACTGGCCGAGGTCGCCGACGAGCTGATCGACAAGCTGCACACCGACGGACCCGCGGCACTGCCTCCCCTGCCTCGCAGTACGCCGCGGCGGCGTGGGCAGACCCACTCGCACACGCGCAACCACCGGACTGATCCGAAGGCGCAACCCCAGCCGGGCCGGCGGGCGAACGGCTTCGGTCAGGGTCCGTGATCGGCCCGCCCGCGCGCCTGCTCGCCGCAGTCGTCGCGCTGCTGGCTGCTGTCCTGCCCGTCATCGCCCCCGCCGTCGCTGACGCCCAGCCCCCCACGCTGCCGTTTCTGACGGTCCAGATCGACGGCATCACCCCCGACGTGGTCACCACCACCAGCGACCCGATGATCACCGTCACCGGCACCATCCGCAACGTCGGCGACCGCGCCGTGCGCGACGTGGTGGTGCGCCTGGAACGTGCCGGCCCGGTCACGTCGTCGACCGCGCTGCGCACCGACCTCGCCGGCAACGTCGACCAGTTCCAGCCGGTCGCCGACTTCATCACGATCGCACCCGAGATGGCCCGCGGTCAGAACGTTCCGTTCCGGCTGGCCTACCCGCTGCGCTCCGCCGACCACCCTTCGCTCGACGTCACGGAGCCGGGCGTCTACCCACTGATGGTCAACGTCAACGGCACCCCCGACTACGGCGCACCCGCCCGCCTCGACGACTCCCGGTTCCTGCTGCCCGTGCTGGGCGTGCCCCCCGACCAGCAGGCCGACGCGACCACCGACACGGCGACCTCGGCCGTGCCCCCCGACACCACCCGCCCCGTCGGCCTCACCATGTTCTGGCCACTGGCCGACCGCCCCCGGCTGGCCGCGGGCGCCCCCGGCGGAACCACCCCGGTGCGGCTGATCGACGACGACCTCGCGACATCTCTGAGCCCGGGCGGACGGCTGGACAGCCTGCTCGCGGCCGCCGACTTCGCGACCAGCCCACAGGTCGATCCCGGTGGGGAGGTCACCGGCGCGCTGTGCCTTGCCGTCGACCCCGACCTGTTGGTGACCGTCAACGCGATGACCAACGGCTACGTGGTCAACGACGCCGCGGACGCCGGCCCTCGCACCACCCCGACCCACCCCGGGACCGGGCAGCAGGCCGCGATCGGCTGGCTCACCCGACTCAAGGCGCTCGCGCAGCGCATGTGCGTGACGGCGACCCCGTACGCCCAGGCCGACCTCGACGCCCTGCACCGCGTCGCCGACCCCACCCTGTCCGCGGCTGCGACCAGCGGCGCCGCCGACATCGTCGACCAGATCCTCGGTGTCGCGTCCATCCGCGGCGCCAGCATCGTCGGCGACGGTCCACTCACCGCGGGCACCGTGGATCTCCTGTCGGCGCAGGGACCGACCGTCGCGCTCGCCGCGGCGAACCTGACCGGCCCTGACGACGCCGACGGCGGGCAACCGCAGACCGCGGACACCGCGCCGGTGCGATACACACCCAACGTGGTCGCCGCACCCTTCGATCCCGCGGTCGGCGCGGCGCTGGCCGGCCTGGGCACCACCCCGGAGTCGCCGTCGTATCTTGCGCCGTCACTGAGCATTTCGGTGAAGCAGGATTCAGCGGTCGCACGCCGTCAGGACGCGCTCGGCGCGCTGCTGTGGCGCGGCCTCGACCCCGATGCCTCGCCCCGCGGCCAACTGGTCATGCCGCCCCTGACGTGGAACGCCAGCGCAGACGACGCGCAAGCCGTGCTGACCGCGGTTGCCACCACGATCCGGTCGGGCCTTGCGGTGCCGCGGCCGCTACGGGCAGTGCTCGACGAAGCCGCGACCGTGCACGGCAGCGCGCCACGGCCGGAACAGACCGTGGGCAATCCGCGGGGCCGCTTCGACGACGGTGTGGTGTCGGGGATCGCGGCGACCACCAACCGGCTGCGCGGGTTGACCGACGCGCTGACCACCGACGACCGCACTGGCCTGACCGGCCCTCAGTACACCGCGCCCCTGCGCGAGGACATGCTGCGCGCGCTGAGCCAGGCCGTACCGCCCGACGCCCGCAACGGCCTGGCCCAGCAGCGGCTGACCACGGTCGGCGACACGGTCGAGGATCTGTTCACCGCAGTGACGATCGTCAACCCGGGCGGCTCCTACACACTGGCCACCGAGCGCAGCCCGCTGCCGCTGGCCCTGCGCAACGACCTGCCCGTGCCGATCCGGGTGCGGCTGCAGATCGACGCCCCACCCGGCATGTCGGTGACCGACCCCGGTGAGATCGTGCTGCCGCCGGGCTTCCTTCCCCTGAAGGTGCCCATCGAGGTGCACTTCACCCAGCGCGTCGCGGTGGACGTCTCCCTGCGCACCGTCGACGGACTGGCGCTCGGTGAGCCGGTGCGGCTGTCGGTGCACTCCAACGCCTACGGCAAGGTGTTGTTCTTCATCACACTGACCGGCGGCGCTGTGCTGGTGCTACTGGTCGGCCGCCGACTGTGGCATCGGTTCCGCGGTCAGCCGGATCCCGCGGACCTGGACCGCCCGGATCCGATCGAGGTGGCACTGGCGTACGGCGACGACGACGGGAGGCGGCGGTGAGCGCCACCCAACCGCGGCGGGCACCCGAGCTCTCCGACGCCGCTGTGGTGTCGCGGTCCTGGGGTATGGCGGTCGCGACGCTGGTCAGCCGGCTGACCGGATTCGCCCGCATCGTGCTGCTCGCCGCCATCCTGGGCGCGGCCCTGTCCAGCGCGTTCACCGTGGCCAACCAGCTGCCGAACATGATCGCCGCGCTGGTGCTGGAGGCGACGTTCACCGCGATCTTCGTGCCGGTGCTCGCCCGCGCCGAACGCGACGATCCCGACGGTGGGGCCGCGTTCATCCGCAGGCTCCTGACGCTGGCCACCACCCTGCTGCTGGTGGTCACGATCGTCTCGACGGTGGGCGCCCCGCTGCTGGTCGACCTGATGCTGGGCGTCGATCCGCTGGTGGACCGGCCACTGACGACGGCGTTCGCGTATCTGCTGCTGCCGCAGATCATCTTCTACGGACTGTCGTCGGTGTTCATGGCAATCCTGAACACGCGCAACATCTTCGGGCCGCCGGCCTGGGCGCCGGTGGTCAACAACGTCGTCGCGATCCTCACCCTCGGGCTGTATCTCCTTGTGCCCGGGGAACTCTCGCTCAACCCGGTGACGATGGGCGATGCCAAACTCCTGGTTCTCGGGGTCGGGACGACGCTGGGTGTGGTCGCGCAGGCAGCGGTGCTGTTCGTGGCGATCCGCCGGGAACGGGTGAGCCTGCGGCCGCTGTGGGGTGTCGACGCGCGGCTGAAGAAGTTCGGGATGATGGCGCTGGCGATGGTGCTCTACGTGCTGATCAGCCAGGTCGGGTTCGTCGTGGGCAACCAGGTCGCCAGCGGCGCGGCGGCGTCCGGGCCGGCGATCTACAACTACACCTGGCTGATCCTGCAGCTGCCGTTCGGCATCGTCGGGGTCACGGTGCTGACCGTCGTGATGCCGCGCCTGTCGCGCAACGCCGCCGCCGGCGACGGTCCCGCGGTGCTGGCCGACCTGTCGCTGGCGACCCGACTGACGATGGTCACGCTGATCCCGATCGTCGCGCTGATGACCGTAGGCGGGCCTGCGATCGGCAGCGCGCTGTTCTCCTACGGCAACTTCGGCGCGGTCGATGCCGGCTACCTCGGCATGGCGATCACGCTGTCGGCGTTCACGCTGATCCCGTACGCGCTGGTGCTGCTGCAGCTGCGGGTGTTCTACGCCCGCCAAGAGCCGTGGACACCGATCGTGCTCATCGTGGTGATCACCACGGTCAAGGTCGCCATGTCGCTGGCCGCACCGCACCTGACCACCGACCCCGAGCTGGTCGCCGGCTACCTCGGGCTGGCCAACGGCCTGGGTTTCCTGGCCGGCGCCACGGTCGGCTACCTGCTGCTGCGGTCCCGGCTGGAGCCGCCCGGCGGCCGGTTGTTCGACGTCGACGTGGTGCGCACCGTACTGGTGACGATCGCCGCCGCGCTGGCGGCCGGGTTGACCGCCCACGTGCTGGACCGGCTGGTCGGCTTGGCGTCGCTGACGGAACGCGGGGGGGCGGGCGGATCGCTGTTGCGGTTGACCGCACTGGGCCTGGTCATGGGCCCGATCATCGTCGGGGTGCTGCTCGGCGCCAAGGTTCCCGAGGCGGTTGCCGCGGCGGCCGCGGTGCGGTCGCGGCTACGTCCTGCGCGACGCACGCTCACGTACCCTGATCTCACCTCGCCGCGACGCCCGCGTCAGTTTCCCGACGCGGCGCACCGGGGATACGGAGGAACGGTTGGCGAACATCGGACAGGGAAAGGAGCTGCTGTGAGCGACACCCCCGCCGGTGGTTCCCCCACCCCACCGCAGAGCGCAGATCCGTCGGCGACCGCCCGCATCGATCGCCCCTCGGCCGACGACTTCCAGCCCGACGTACCCGAGGTCGACCCCGAACCCGATTCAGTCGAACCCGACCGGCCGACCGAGGCGATTCCCGCCGCCAGCCCGCCTCGCCCCCGCTCGGACTACAGCAACGACCCCACCCGCGAGTCGCTGGCCTTCGACCCGCCCCGCGAGCCGCCCCTGGAGACCGCGACTGCCACCGAGGATGTGCACCTCATACCGGGCGCGACAGTCGGCAAGGGCCGCTACCGCCTGCTCGTGTCCCACGGCGGCCCGCCGCCGCTTCAGTTCTGGCAGGCGCTGGACACCGCCCTGGACCGCCAGGTGGCCCTGACGTTCGTCGATCCTGAGGGCACACTGCCCGAGCGCGACGTGCAGGCCATTCTGGACCGTACGCAGCGGCTCGGCCGGCTCGACATGCCCGGTGTGGCGCGTGTCCTCGACGTGATGACCATCGGTACCGGCGGCCTGGTCGTCTCCGAGTGGATCCGTGGCGGCTCGCTGACCGAGGTCGCCGACACCTCCCCCTCGCCGATCGGTGGCGCGCGAGCGATCCAGTCGCTGGCGGCGGCGGCCGAAGCAGCCCACCGCAGCGGCGTCGCGTTGGCGATCGACCATCCGGCCCGCATCCGGGTCAGCATCGAAGGCGATGTGGCACTGGCCTTTCCGGCCACCCTGCCGACGGCGACCCCCGACGACGACATCCGTGGCATCGGTGCCGCCCTCTACGCCCTGCTGATCAACCGGTGGCCGCTCCCGGAGACCGGTGAACCGAGCGGGCTCGCCGCTGCCGAACTCGATGCCGCGGGGCAGCCCGTCGAACCCCGCACCGTGGACCGCGACATCCCGTTCCAGATCTCCGCCGCGGCCGCGCGCGCGGCCCAGGAGAACGGGGGCATCCGCAGCGCATCGACCATGCTCAACCTGCTGCAGCAAGCGACGGCGATCGCCGATCGCACCGATCATCTGGCTCCGATCGACGAGACCACCGAAGCACCGAGCGACACGCCCACACCGAGCGACCCCGATGCCGCGGCCCGGCGGCGCAAGGGTCTGATCATCGGAGTCAGCGTGGCCGCCGCAGCGGTGGTGATCGTGGTGATCCTGTTGGCGACGGTGCTCAGCCGCATCTTCGGTGACGTCGGCAACGGTCTCAGCGGTGACGAACTCGGGCTCAACGCCCCCACCTCGTCACAGCCCGGCAGCACCAGTGACGCCGGTGCGGTGGTGAAACCGGTTCGGGCGACCGTGTTTTCACCCGAGGGTGAGGCCGATGCCCCGGATCTGGCCGGGTTGGCCATCGACGGCGACCCCTCGACGGTGTGGCCCACCGACACCTACAGTGACGCGGCACCGTTCCCCGGCTTCAAGAACGGTGTGGGCCTGCTTCTGCAGTTGCCCCAACCGACGAAGCTGGGCTCGGTGACCGTCAACGTCAACAGCACGGGCACCGCGGTGCAAATCCGGTCGGCCCCATCGGCGTCGCCGTCTTCGCTGGACGACACCACCGCGCTGACCGAGCCGACCACGCTCAAACCCGGCGCCAACACCATCCAGATCGACAACGCCGCCCCCACGTCGAACGTTCTGGTGTGGATCTCCACCCTCGGACAGGTCGGCGGTCAGAGCCGCACCGACGTCTCGGAGATCACGCTCAAAGCTGCCGGCTGAGCGAAAACTGGTGCGCAAGGCCCCCGCCGGCGCCACCTAGGGTTCGGCTGTGGGGATTTTCGGGACGCGCAGCGACGAGGGGGCCTGCGCGCGCACCGACGCCGAACTGTTGACCGCCCACGTGGCCGGCGACCGCTACGCGTTCGAAGAACTGTTCCACCGGCACCACCGCCAGCTCTACCGGCTGGCGACCCTGACCACCGCCAACGCCGACGACGCTGCCGATGCGCTGCAGGATGCCCTTCTGGCCGCGCACCGCACCGCCGGTGCGTTCCGCCACGATTCAGCGGTCAGCAGTTGGCTGCACCGCATTGTCGTCAACGCGTGCCTGGACCGGCTGCGGCGCAACAAGTTCCGCGATCACGTGGCTCTCGACGAACACTCCGCTCGCGACGAACACTCCGCTCGCGGCGCCGACCCCACCCGGCACGTCGACACCGTGATCGTCATCGAGCGGGCGTTGTTGGCCCTGCCGATCGAGCAGCGCGCCGCCGTGGTCGCCGTCGACATGCACGGGTTCTCGGTGGCCGAGACCGCGCGGCTGCTCGGCGTGCCCGAAGGCACGGTGAAGAGCCGATGCGCACGTGCGCGAGGCAAGCTGGCTCAGTCGTTGACGGTGTTCGCCGCCGAGCACACCGACTGACCTCCGTCGGATAGTCTCGACCGGTCAGCGGACGACGCAACCGGCGGGGGCAGGCGATGGGCAGCGATCTCGAACCGGCGACGTCCGAGCTGCCGGGCGACCAGCTCGACGATGTCGCCGCCGCCCGAGTGCGCCGAGAACTGGCCCGGCTCGCCGCCGACAGTGCGTCGGCCCCCGAGGTGCCCGCTGAGGTCACCGCCCGCATCGTGACCGCGCTGCGCAACGCCGCCGAGCCGCCACCACATCGCTGAGCCGCCCGGGCGGCCGTCGGGAACAGCCGGGCCTACCCTGGTGTTTAAGGAACGCAGGCAGAAAGGCACTCATGACCTCCTCGTCCACCGTCCACGACCTGATCATCGTCGGATCCGGCCCGGCCGGATACACCGCAGCTGTGTACAGCGCACGCGCCCAGCTCAAGCCCCTCGTGTTCGAGGGCACCCAGTTCGGCGGCGCGCTGATGACCACGACCGAGGTGGAGAACTACCCCGGGTTCCGCGACGGCATCACCGGCCCCGAACTCATGGACCAGATGCGCGAGCAGGCGTTGCGCTTCGGTGCCGATCTACGCATGGAGGACGTCGACGCCGTCGACCTCACCGGACCGATCAAGACCGTCACCGTCGGTGATGAGACCCACCAGGCGCGCGCGGTGATCCTCGCGATGGGCGCGGCCGCCCGCCACCTCGGCGTTCCGGGGGAAGACGCGCTGCTGGGCATGGGCGTCAGCACGTGCGCCACCTGCGACGGCTTCTTCTTCCGCGACCAAGACATCGCCGTCGTCGGTGGTGGCGACTCGGCGATGGAGGAAGCGACGTTCCTGACCCGGTTCGCTCGCAGCGTCACACTGATCCACCGCCGCGCGGAATTCCGCGCCTCCAAGATCATGCTGGAACGCGCCGAGCAGAACGAGAAGATCACCATCCTGACCAACACCGCGGTGACGGCCATCGAAGGTGATCCCAAGGTGACCGGCATCAAGCTGCGGAACACCGTCACCGGCGAGGAGTCCGCGTTGGCGGTCACCGGTGTGTTCGTGGCGATCGGCCACGACCCGCGCTCGGAGTTGGTGCGCGGTCAGGTCGACCTCGACGACGAGGGCTATGTGCAGACCGTCGGGCGCACCACCTACACGTCGGTCGACGGCGTCTTCGCCGCAGGCGATCTGGTGGATCACACCTATCGGCAGGCCATCACCGCGGCGGGAAGTGGTTGTGCCGCAGCGATCGACGCCGAACGCTGGTTGGCCGACCAGGCCGAGCCAGGCGAAAGAACTTCCACCACAACCGAAGACAGCGATCTGATTGGAGCACAGCAGTGAGCGATTCCACCTCGGCGACCGTAGCTGTCACCGACGATTCCTTCTCTCAGGACGTGCTGTCCAGTGGTACCCCCGTGCTGGTCGACTTCTGGGCGACCTGGTGCGGGCCGTGCAAGATGGTCGCCCCGGTGCTCGAGGAGATCGCTTCGGAGAAGGCCGGTTCGTTGACTGTGGCCAAGCTCGACGTCGACGAGAATCCTGCGACCGCACGGGACTTCTCCGTGGTGTCGATCCCGACGATGATCCTGTTCAAGGACGGCCAGCCGGTCAAGCGGATCGTGGGCGCGAAAGGCAAGGCTGCGCTACTGCGCGAGCTCGCCGACGTGCTCTGACGGTTGTTCTTCACCCCCGGACACTTGCCTGGGGTTTTCCGGAATCCTCTCCCCTTCTGAGAGAATGCTGCCTATGTCGAGTCTGCGTCGCGGTGACCGTTCTGCAGCGGTCACCGAGATACGGACCGCACTGGCCGCCCTGGGGATGCTCAACGACCCCGACGACGACCTGGTCACCGGCCGACGGGTAGCTGCCGACGTCTTCGACGGCGAGCTCGACCATGCGGTCCGCGCCTTCCAGCAGCATCGTGGTCTCCTCGTCGACGGAATCGTCGGCGAGGCGACCTACCGGGCGATCAAAGAGGCGTCCTATCGGCTCGGCGCCCGCACCCTGAACCACCAGTTCGGCGCCCCGATGTACGGCGATGACGTCGCGACGCTGCAGGCCCGCCTGCAGGACCTCGGGTTCTACACCGGGTTGGTCGACGGCCACTTCGGCTTGCAGACCCACAACGCCTTGATGTCCTACCAGCGGGAGTACGGGCTGTACCCCGACGGCATCTGCGGGCCTGAGACGTTGCGGTCGCTGTACAACCTCGGTTCGCGTGTGACGGGAGGTTCGCCACACGCGATCCGCGAAGAAGAGCTGGTGCGGAGCTCGGGACCTCGGCTGTCGGGCAAGAGGATCATCATCGATCCGGGACTCGGCGGGGCGGACCACGGTCTGATCACCCACGGCCCGGCTGGCCCGATCAGCGAAGCAGACATCTTGTGGGACTTGGCAAGTCGGCTGGAAGGCCGGATGACGGCAATCGGAATGGAGACATTCCTGTCCCGGGCCGCGACCGCCTCCCCCACCGACGCCGAGCGCGCCGCGACCGCCAACTCCGTCGGGGCAGATCTGATGATCAGCCTGCGATGCGAGAGTCAGTCGAGCCAGTCGGCGAACGGCGTCGCCTCGTTCCACTTCGGCAACTCACACGGCTCGGTGTCCACGATCGGACGTAATCTCGCTGACTTCATTCAACGAGAAGTGGTGGCGCGCACTGGGTTACGTGATTGCCGGGTGCACGGCAGGACGTGGGATCTGCTACGCCTGACCCGCATGCCGACCGTCCAGGTGGACATCGGCTACATCACCAACCCCGGCGACCGGGCCACGCTCGTCTCCCCCACGGCACGCGATTCCATCGCCGAGGGCATGCTCGCGGCGGTCAAACGTCTCTACCTTCTCGGCAAGAACGACCGTCCCACAGGCACATTCACGTTCGCTGAACTGCTGGCCCACGAGCTGGCCGTCGAACAATCCCGCCGCGGCTAGCAGCCGGAGGACGCTCCGGCGCCAACCGGCTGCTGCAGCTGAGCGCTCTCGAGTAGCCGTTCCAGCGCCGCTTCGACACCCGCCTTCCAGCCTAGGCCCTGTTCCAGCTCCAATCGGAGCCGCGGGAAATAGGTGTGGTGTGACACGACCACGAACCCGGCATCGAGCAACAGGTCGCTAGGCATCACGCAGGTGCCCATCGCACAGTCGCCGAGGGTTTCCAGCACCGGCCGGACATCCGGCGGCGCCTCGGCCATGTCCCCCAGTTCGTCGGCTTCGGCGGATCTGCCGTACGCCTCGAGCGCGCGGACACCTCGGCGCACCAGATCCCCGACCACCGCGGTGATCAGCGCGCGCGACAGATCCTCATGACCAGGACCCGCATCGACGCCCAGAGATGTCAGCAGAACCGCGTCGGCACTGACCGGCCCGGTCGGGAACCGACTCGCCCGCGGCACACTGCGCGGCGGTGCGTAGAACGCATACCCGAGGCAGGGCTCGTCACCCGTCTCGAGCCATCCGTCTTCCGACTCCCGGCACTCGACCGCGAGCTGCCCGCAGGAGCCCCACTCCAGCATGACCATCGAGAGCCACGCTTCCTTCTCGAATTCAGGGTCCGAGAGTTGGTGATCGTCGCCGACGGTGAGCGGATCGACTTCCCAATACACGCAGCGGCGCGCATGCTTGGGCAGCTGCTCGAACGCTTCGAGCCGCAGAGGCGTGATACGTGCGGTCACTACGCTCCCGGGTGTCTCCGCCGCGAAAGGGTGCGCGGCTGCCCCTCCAGAATAGAAGGCCCCTGCTCGGCCGGCCCGCTCCAGTGGACATTCACCGGCGGCCGGCCGCTCGGAACCGAAAACCGCTGGCGCCCAGCAGGTTTCCTCGGTGCACCGAGAACGGGAGGGCGGCCGGGTCTCGCAGCGTCACAGTGACGTATCTGCCGCGGGTGGTTGGTCATCGTGCCGACGAGTTCATCAGGTCCACGATTCGCTGCAGATCGTCGACGGAACCGAATTCGACGACGATCTTGCCCTTGCGCTTGCCGAGGCTGACCGTCACGCGGGTGTCGAACGCCGAGGAGAGCTGTTCGGCCACGTCCTGCAGCCCGGGCATCTGAATGGGCTTGCGTCGCGGCGCCGGCGGTGTGCCTGCCTCCTCCCGATTCGCCAGGGTGACGGCTTCCTCGGTGGCGCGGACCGAGAGTCCCTCGGCGACGATTCGAGCCGCGAGCTCTTCCTGCTTCTCCGGGCCGCCTTCGAGGGCTAGCAGCGCCCGGGCATGTCCAGCGGACAGCACCCCGGCCGCTACCCGGCGCTGGACGGCGATCGGCAGTCGCAACAGACGGATCATGTTGGTGATCACCGGGCGGGACCGGCCGATCCGGGCGGCGAGTTCATCGTGGGTCACCGCGAACTCGTCGAGTAGCTGCTGATACGCGGCGGCTTCTTCCAACGGGTTGAGCTGCACCCGGTGGATGTTCTCCAGCAGCGCGTCGCGCAGCATGCTGTCGTCGGCGGTCTCGCGGACGATCGCCGGAATGGTGGCGACCCCGGCCTTTTGCGCGGCCCGCCAGCGGCGCTCCCCCATCACCAGCTGGTAGCGCGTCGGAGCATCCCCGGCTGCTGGCACAGCGCGCACCACGATCGGCTGCATCAACCCGAACTCACGAATGGAGTGCACCAGTTCGCCCAGTGCCTCTTCGTCGAACACCTGGCGCGGCTGACGCGGGTTCGGATCGATCTGCGACGGCGCGATCTCCCGGTAGACGGCGCCGACATCTTCGGCCACCGGCGGCGTTTCGGGCGCCCCGCCGAACACGGCATCCGCGGCGGCCGCGCCCATCCGGGGCCCGGTGGTGGCCGGCCCGTCACCGTCGGCCGGGCCGGTCGGGATCAGCGACGCCAACCCGCGTCCGAGTCCACTGCGCTTACGTGCCGGGTTGTTCATCCGCGTCCTTCGTTCGTGCCACCGCTGTCGTCTCGGGAAGTCGTCACTGCCGTCGGTCCGGGGCGCCGCGCTGGGCCAGCTCGCGGCTCGCATCCAGGTAGCTCATCGCGCCGCGCGAGCCGGGGTCGTAGTCGATGATCGTCATTCCGTAGCCAGGCGCTTCGGACACCTTGACGCTGCGCGGTATGACGGTACGTAACACCTTGTCGCCGAAATGAGCCCGCACATCCACGGCAACCTGATCCGCCAACTTCGTGCGGCCGTCGTACATCGTGAGCACCACGGTGGTCACGTCGAGTTCAGGATTGAGGTGCGCCTTGACCATCTCGATGTTGCGGAGCAGCTGCCCGACACCTTCCAGTGCGTAGTACTCGCACTGGATCGGGATCAGCACTTCGGGCGCGGCGACGAGCGCGTTGATCGTCAGCAGACCCAGCGAGGGCGGGCAGTCGATGAACACGTAGTCGAAGTCGTGGTGCTTCAATTCGGCCAGCGCAGTACGCAGGCGTCCTTCTCGCGCCACCATGCTGACCAACTCGATCTCGGCGCCGGCGAGATCGATGGTGGCGGGGACGCAGAACAGCAGCTCGTTGTGCGGGCTTTGCTGCAATGCCGTCTCCACCGGGATATCGCCGATCAGCACCTCATACGACGATGGAGTGCCCGGACGGTGCTCGATCCCGAGCGCCGTGCTCGCGTTCCCCTGCGGGTCGAGGTCGATGACGAGCGTGCGTGCACCTTGCAGCGCGAGCGCCGCGGCGATGTTCACCGCAGTCGTCGTCTTTCCGACGCCGCCCTTCTGGTTGGCTACCGTGAAGATCCGCTGGCGTGCCGGCTTGGGCAGCAGACCCTCCGACGCAGCGTGCATCAGTCGGACCGCACGCTCCGCTTCGGCTCCGATCGGGGTGTCGACGTCGTGCGTCCCCCACGTTTCACGTGAAACATCGGGAGTGGGCTCCTCCGCCGTTGACGTCACCGCTGTCTCCTTCCCGCCGGAGTCCGACGGCGCCGCTCCTCTTCCAGAAACCCTACGACCACCCTCGCGGGCGGGTCCACGAATTGCGCGCCACACGTCATCACCTCGACTTTGGTCAGCCCCATCGCCGCCAAGGATCGGCGATGTTCCTCCACCTCGTCGGCTGCGCGCTCGCCCTTGATCGCCAACATCTTGCCGCCTGCCGCCAGCAGCGGCACACTCCACTTCGCCAACTTGTCGAGCGAGGCGACGGCGCGCGACACCACCACATCGCGCTCCCCCGCGACGTCTCGAACCGCTCGATCCTCGGCGCGACCACGCACCACTGTGCAGGCTATTCCGAGCGCGGACACCACCTCGCGCAGAAAGTCACTGCGGCGCAGCAGCGGTTCGATCAGCGTCACAGATACATCGGGCCGTGCCAGTGCTAACGGTATGCCAGGGAGGCCCGCGCCGCTGCCGATGTCGGCAACGGACTGCCCGCGGTCGACTGCGTCCGCGATCACGGCGCTATTGAGAATGTGCCGGTCCCACACCCGCTCGACTTCCCGCGGGCCGAGGAGTCCGCGCTCCACGCCGGCACCGGCGAGGATTCTGGCGTACTCGACGGCGGCGTCAGCGGCGTCGCCGAAGACTGCCGCGACTGACGCCGGCGGCGCCGGCACCTCCGCATGTTTCACGTGAAACATCCTTCGCCTCGAGTCCGACACTGGCCGACTTCACCGAACTACATCGGTGTAACTCTGGACTTCAGTCGACGAGAACGACCACGCGACGCGACGGCTCCACGCCCTCGCTTTCGCTGTGCACTCCGGCGACCTCTGCCACGGCGTCGTGCACGATCTTCCGCTCGAACGGCGTCATCGGTGAAAGCTCCTCGCGCTCACCCGTCTCCAGCACGCGCTGCGCGACCTTGCTCCCCAGTGCCGCCAGCTCGTCGCGACGCCGCTTGCGCCACTGAGCGATGTCGAGCATCAACCGGCTCCGCTCGCCGGTCTTCTGGTGGACGGCCAGTCGGGTCAGCTCCTGCAACGCATCGAGCACCTCGCCCTTGCGGCCGACCAACTTGGTCAGGTCTCCGCCGCCGTCGATGCTCACCACCGCACGGTCACCCTCGACATCGAGATCGATGTCACCGTCGAAGTCCAGCAGGTCCAACAGCTCCTCGAGATAGTCACCGGCGATCTCGCCTTCGGCGACCAACCGCTCCTCGAGGTCACCGGTGCTCGAACCGGTCTCGCCCGCCGAATCCTCGGCGTCAGTCTGGTCGATTTCTTCCGGGGATGTCGTGTCTGAATTCGTCATGGTTTTACCTCTCCCTCGTTCGCGGTCACCCGCGCGTCAACGTTTCCGCTTCTTGGGCCGCGCGCCGGGTTTCGGGGTGCGGCTCGGCGCCCCGTTCCGCGCAGCGGCGTTCCCAGGCCTGTCGCGCACATCCCCCGAGCCCTGTTCTGACCCACTCGCCTCGGTGACCTCCGCGGCGTCCTCGGTCGGCGTCTCCGCCTCGGCTCCCTCGGGACGCGCAGCCTTCTTACGGCTCGGCTTGGCACCGGGCGCGGGCGCATTGGCTGCGCGGCGCTCCAACGCCTCCTGCTTCTTGGCTTCCTCTTCCTTCTCGATCTTGCCGAACACGTAGTGCTGCTGACCGAAGGTCCAGATGTTGTTGGCAAACCAGTAGAGGATGATCGCCAGCGGAAGGAACGGGCCACCGACCACGACGCCGAGCGGGAACACGTACAGCGCCAACTTGTTCATCATCGCCGTCTGCGGGTTGGCCGCCGCTTCCGGGCTCTGCCGCGCGACCGACGCACGACTGTTGAAGTAGGTGGCGATGCCGGCGGCGATCATGATCGGCACCCCGACGGCGATCACGGCGGGACGATGGAACTCGGTGAACGCCTCCAGACCGTGCTTCTGGATCATCGTCGCGCCCAGCGGGGCCCCGAACAGGTTGGCGTCCAGGAAATGTCCGACGTCGGTGGCACTGAAGAAGTAGTTGCCCAGACTGCGGTTCTCCTCGACCGACAGGCCGAGCCGGCCGATACCGGTCTGAGTCCGGTTGAAGGACATCAGCACGTGATACAGGCCGAGGAACACCGGGATCTGCGCCAGCATGGGTAAGCATCCCAGGATGGGGTTGAACCCGTGCTCCCGCTGCAGCTTCTGCATCTCCAGCGCCATCCGCTGACGATCCTTGCCGTACTTCTTCTGGAGCGCCTTGATCTGCGGCTGCAACTCCTGCATCTGGCGTGTGGTCCGGATCTGCCGCACGAACGGCTTGTAGAGGATCGCACGCAGTGTGAACACCAGGAACATCACCGACAGCGCCCAGGCGAAGAAGTTCGATGGGCCCAGCAGGAAGGCGAACGCCTTGTACCAGACCCACATGATCGCCGACACCGGGTAGTAGATGATGTCGAGGCTGAAGAAGTTAAACACGCGGCAGACTCTTCCCTTGCTGATCCGGTCGCTCTTGTTGGTCTACTGGGCCACTGCAGGTGCCACCCATCGGTGCGGCGGTACCGTCACTGTGACGTTGGCACGGGGCCCTGCGATCCGGTATCGGATCCCACCCTCCGTTATGCCATGGACCGCATTTGAGTAGACGGACCAGAGCCAGCCAGCTGCCCCGCACGAGGCCGAACTCGGTGAGCGCCTCGACCGCGTACTGGCTGCACGTCGGGGTGAAGCGGCAGGTCGGTAGCCGCAGCGGAGAAACGGTGTTGCGGTACAGCTGAATCAACGACACCACGGCACGCACCGGACGGGAGCTCACGACCGTGCCTCCGCGCGCTGTCGGATGCGGCGCAATGCGGTCCGCAATTCTTGCTCAAGACGTCCCGAGAGGGCGTACCTGCTGCCGGGTAGCGCGCGGATGACGACACGATCGGAGCTATCGAGATCGGGCAGCACCGTCCGGGCGACATGACGAAGCCGCCGGGACACCTGGTGGCGTTGGACGGCATTGCCCACTGCCTTGGAGACGACCAAGCCGATCCGGGGTCCGGCTTCCTCGGTCTGATCAGAACGCAGGCAGTACACGACGAGATCGGGCTGTGCCGCCCGTGTCCCTCGACTGACTGTGGCACCGAACTCGGTCGACCGGGTCATCCGGTTCTGTGCCGGAAGCACCGCGTCAGACCTGGGGTCGCGTCACGCAGTCAGTGAACGACGGCCTTTGCGGCGCCGGTCGGACACGATGGCACGACCCGCGCGGGTGCGCATCCGCAGCCGGAACCCATGCACGCGTGCGCGGCGCCGGTTGTTGGGCTGGAAGGTCCGCTTGCCCTTGGCCACGGCAGTCACTCCTTGTTGGTCTGGCCCCCACGCTTCTGCCCGCGTCACATGACGGGCATCACGCTGTCGGCCGTTGGTAAGCTCGGCGGTCTAGCTTTGCCGGCGCGGTCCCCGGTTTCACCCGGGTCGCAGCCGTATCACCACGTGCGGGCGACTGTTCGAGGGTACTGACGAGAATTGGCCGGGTCAAACCTGCGCCGGGCCGCTGCCGAGCGCGCTGACCGGGTGGGGCCGCCCCGGCTCAACCGCACGTCAGCAGCATCACATTCACCCCAGTAGTCACGCACGTTTGGAACGATTGGGCCAGACCGAATTACGCTTCCCGGCAATGTTGCAGAACTGTTGGCACTCGGAGAGAAAACTGTTAGCTTCTGGCAATGCCGATTCCACGCCGGAACGGCGCAAGACAACGAAGCGAGGACGCTCAGAACGGTCGCGAGCCCACGACGTGTCATCACGACGTGACGAGTTCCGACCCTTGGCAGCCTCGCTGGTAGACAACGGACAACGACGCACTCCTGCATTTCCACAGCCTGTGGATAACTTTGTGGACAGTTCGTTTTTGTGTTGTGGCCGACCGGGCGTCGGCCGGTAGGGGGTGGGGTTCTTGGCAGCCGACCCCGATCCCCCATTCGTCTCGATCTGGAACAACGTCGTCACCGAACTCAACGGTGAGCACGGCGCAGCCAACGGCACTCTGACCCCCCAGCAGCGAGCCTGGCTCAAGCTCGTCCAGCCGCTCGTCATCACCGAGGGCTTCGCGCTGCTGTCCGTACCCACCCCGTTCGTGCAGAACGAGATCGAGCGTCATCTGCGGGAACCAATCGTCGCCGCGTTGAGTCGCCAACTCGGCCAGCGCGTGGAACTGGGTGTCCGCATCGCCGACCCCGAGCCCACGGACGAGTCCCCGGCCTTCACCCCGCCGCCGGCAGTCGACGGCGACGACCCCAATGATCTCGTCGACGACGACCTGGCCGCCCGGGCCAGTGCCGAGGAGAACTGGCCGAGCTTTTTCGCCAACCGGGCCCAG
Organism: Actinomycetota bacterium; assembly: GCA_040752555.1. Taxonomy (GTDB): domain Bacteria; phylum Actinomycetota; class Actinomycetes; order Mycobacteriales; family Mycobacteriaceae; genus Mycobacterium. The sequence continues at coordinate 17,564 of JBFMGT010000014.1, forward strand.
AACTCGGCCACCGACGACGCCACGGCGATCAACCTCAACCGTCGCTACACGTTCGACACCTTCGTCATCGGCGCGTCGAACCGGTTCGCCCATGCCGCGTCGCTGGCGATCGCCGAGGCCCCGGCCCGTGCGTACAACCCGTTGTTCATCTGGGGCGAATCCGGTTTGGGCAAAACACATCTGCTGCACGCGGCCGGCAACTATGCGCAGCGGCTGTTCCCCGGGATGCGGGTCAAGTACGTGTCCACCGAGGAATTCACCAACGACTTCATCAACTCCCTGCGCGATGACCGGCGGGCGTCGTTCAAACGCACCTACCGTGACATCGACGTGCTGCTCGTCGACGACATCCAGTTCATCGAGGGCAAAGACGGCATCCAGGAAGAGTTCTTCCACACGTTCAACACGCTGCACAACGCGAACAAGCAGATCGTCATCTCCTCGGATCGACCACCCAAACAGCTGGCCACGCTCGAGGACAGGCTGCGGACCCGCTTCGAGTGGGGCCTGATCACCGATGTGCAGCCGCCCGAGCTGGAGACCCGCATCGCGATCCTGCGCAAGAAAGCGCAGATGGACCGCCTCGACGTGCCCGACGACGTGCTCGAGTTGATCGCCAGCCGTATCGAGCGCAACATCCGCGAGCTCGAGGGCGCACTGATCCGCGTGACGGCGTTCGCCTCGCTGAACAAGACGTCGATCGACAAGTCGCTGGCCGAGATCGTCCTGCGAGATCTGATCTCGGATTCGTCCACGATGCAGATCAGCACCGCGGCGATCATGGCGGCCACCGCGGAGTACTTCGAGACCAGCATCGACGAACTACGCGGACCCGGCAAGACTCGGGCGCTGGCGCAGTCCCGTCAGATCGCGATGTACCTGTGCCGCGAACTGACCGACCTCTCTCTGCCCAAAATCGGCCAGGCCTTCGGCCGGGACCACACCACGGTCATGTACGCGGAGAAGAAGATTCGCGGTGAAATGGCCGAACGCCGTGAGGTGTTCGATCACGTCAAGGAACTCACCACGCGGATCCGTCAGCGCGCGAAGCGCTGACTCAGCGCTCCCCCGATTTCATCCCGCCGCCTCCGCTCGGCGGCTTTGTCGTGCCCGTTGTCGTGCCGATCGTGGTGACGTCCTCACCGTCGTCGCCAAAAAACTTGTCTCTCGTTGGCACCATCTGTCACAGCCACAGCCTGGGGACCACCTGTGCACAACCTGTCGTCAACCCCGGCACGGCTCGGGGTGTTCTTCCCCAGATCCGCATTCATCCCCAACCCCACCCAGGCACCCCACCGGCCATACACAGCGCACTCACAACCGCTCGAGCCTCTGGCCAGCGAAAAGGCCGTCATATCCCCAGACTGCACAGGACCTAGTACTACTGCTCATTTCTCTTTCTCAATTTCTCTCAGAAGAAGACGCTTGGGGAAACCACACTCGGGACGGCCCGATCGGGCCGCCTGACGTCGGCCTGTCGGCCCGATCGTTTAGCTTTCAAGTTGGAGCCGAAAGCTCTACGGTGGTTCATCGACAGCCGTTCCGGTCGTCGCAGCGTGTCACAGCGGCGCGGTGTGTCCGTCGGAGAAATCGCTGATCAAGGCTTCATCGGGGTGTACATCGAAGGGACGCAATGACGTCAACGGTTGGTCTCACGGACTTGAAGTTCCGGCTGAGCCGCGAAGAGTTCGCCGACGCGGTCGCCTGGGTGGCCCGCAACCTGCCGTCGCGGCCGACCGTGCCCGTCCTGGCCGGGGTGCTGCTGACCGGATCCGACGAAGGTCTGACCATCTCCGGTTTCGACTACGAAGTGTCGGCCGAAGTGCAAATCGCCGCTGAAATCGCCTCTCCGGGAAGTGTTTTGGTGTCCGGGCGGCTGCTTTCCGACATCGTTCGGGCGCTGCCCGCCAAACCGGTCGACGTCAGCGTCGAGGGCACCCGCGTCGCACTGACCTGCGGAAGTGCTCGATTCTCGCTGCCGACGATGGCGGTGGAGGACTACCCCACGCTGCCGACCCTGCCTGACGAGACCGGTGTCGTCTCCGCAGACCTGTTCGCCGAGGCCATCGGCCAGGTGGCCGTCGCTGCCGGCCGGGACGACACCCTGCCCATGCTGACCGGCATCCGTGTCGAGATTGCGGGCGAGAAGGTTGTTTTGGCCGCCACCGACCGATTCCGCCTGGCCGTGCGCGAGCTGACCTGGTCCACCGCCACGCCGGGGGTCGAAGCCGCAGTCCTCGTTCCCGCCAAGACGCTGGCCGAGGCCGCCAAGGCCGGCACCGACGGCAACGAAGTGCATCTGTCACTGGGTTCGGGGCCGACGGTCGGCAAAGAAGGTCTGCTCGGTATTCGCAGCAAGGGCAAACGCAGCACCACGCGGCTGCTCGACGCCGAGTTCCCGAAGTTCCGGCAGCTGCTGCCGACCGAGCACACCGCGGTGGCCACCATCGGTGTCGCCGAGCTGACCGAGGCGATCAAGCGCGTCGCCCTCGTGGCCGACCGTGGTGCCCAGGTGCGGATGGAGTTCGCCGACGACGTTCTGCGGCTGTCGGCCGGCGCCGACGATGTCGGGCGCGCCGAGGAAGACCTGCCGGTCGAGTTCTCCGGCGAACCGCTGACCATCGCGTTCAACCCGACGTATCTCACCGACGGGCTCGGCTCGCTACACGCCGACCGCGTCACCTTCGGGTTCACCACGCCCAGCCGGCCTGCGGTCCTGCGCCCGGCAGGCCAGGATGATGTCAGTAGCAACGGCGCGGGGCCGTATCCGGCGGCGCAGACGGATTACGTCTATCTGCTGATGCCGGTGCGCCTGCCCGGCTGACCGGACGCACCGACTACAGGAGGGCGCTGACATGCAGCTCGGTCTCATCGGCCTGGGCAAGATGGGTTTCAACATGAGGTCGCGGCTGCGCGACGGCGGGCACGAGGTGGTGGGTTACGACCCCCGGCCTGAGGTGTCCGACGTCGCGTCGCTGGCCGACTTGGCCGCCGCGCTGGAGGCGCCCCGGGTGGTGTGGGTGATGGTGCCGTCGGGGCCCATCACCGATCAGACCATCACCGAGTTGGCCGGAGTCCTGTCCGAAGGTGATCTGGTGATCGACGGCGGCAACTCCCGCTACACCGAAGATCAACCCCATGCGAAAATGCTTGCGGACAAAGGTATTTCGTTCATCGATGCCGGAGTCTCGGGTGGCATCTGGGGTCTGACCGAAGGTTACGGGCTGATGGTCGGTGGCAGTGACGCCGACGTCGCACGGGCCATGCCGATCTTCGACACCCTGCGCCCGCCCGGACCGGTGGAAGACGGTTTCGTCCACGTCGGTCCCGTGGGCGCGGGGCACTTCGCCAAGATGGTGCACAACGGTGTGGAGTACGCGTTGATGACGGCGTACGCCGAGGGTTACGAGATGCTCGCCGCCGAAGATCTTGTCAAGGATCCGCAGGCGGTCTACCAGGCCTGGACCAACGGCACCGTGGTGCGGTCATGGTTGCAGCAGCTGCTTGCCAAGGCGCTGAAGGAAGATCCGAATCTCAACGAGATCAGTGGCTACACAGAGGATTCCGGTGAGGGACGGTGGACGGTCGAGGAGGCCATCCGGCTGCGTGTGCCCGTTCCGGGTATCGCGGCGTCGTTGTTCGCGCGGTTCCTGTCCCGTCAGGACGATTCGCCGACGATGAAGGCTGTCGCCGCGCTGCGCAACCAGTTCGGTGGACACGCGGTGAAACGGGTGAGCGAGTCCGGGTGATCGAGGCGAACCGGTGCACGTACGTCGTCTGGCGCTGACAGACTTCCGGTCGTGGCCGCGGGTGGAGGTGGACCTCGACCCCGGCCGCACCGTATTCGTCGGACCCAACGGGTTCGGTAAGACGAATCTCATTGAGGCACTGTGGTATTCGTCGACGCTGAGCTCCCATCGCGTCGCCACCGACGCACCGCTGATCCGCGCGGGCGCCGATCGGGCGGTGATCTCCACGATCGTCGTCAGCGAGGGTCGCGAGCTCGCTGTCGACCTCGACATCACCTCAGGGCGCGCCAACAAAGCGCGCCTCAATCGCTCCCCCGTCCGATCGGCCCGCGAGATCCTCGGTGTGCTGCGGGCCGTGTTGTTTGCGCCAGAGGATTTGGCACTCGTGCGCGGCGACCCAGGCGAGCGTCGGCGTTATCTGGACGACCTGGCCACCATTCGGCGGCCCCGCATCGCCGGCGTGCGCGCCGACTACGACAAGGTGGTGCGCCAGCGCACCGCGCTGCTCAAGACGGCGGCCGGGGCGCGCTTCCGCGGTGACCGCGGGGCACTGGAGACTCTTGACGTCTGGGACGGTCATCTGGCCGCACACGGCGCCCAATTGATCGCTGCGCGTGTGGAATTGGTCAACGAACTGGCACCGGAAGTGGAGAAGGCCTACCAGCTGCTGGCACCCTCTTCGCGCCCCGCGGCCATCCGGTACCGCAGCGGTGTCGAAGTCGTGGAAGTCGAAGCCGCGGCAGGTAACACCGACGTCGAGGTGTTCGAAGCGGCGCTGCTGGACGCGCTGAGTCGGCGCCGTGATGCCGAACTGGAGCGCGGGGTCTGTCTTGTCGGACCCCACCGGGATGATCTGGAGCTGAGGCTGGGTGAGCAGCCGGCCAAGGGTTTCGCCAGTCACGGGGAGAGCTGGTCGATGGCGTTGGCGCTGCGGTTGGCCGCGTATGAGTTGTTGCGCAGTGAGGGAGGTGATCCGGTGCTGCTGCTCGATGATGTGTTCGCAGAATTGGACGCGGCGCGTCGTGATGCGCTCGCCCGGGTCGCCGCCACGGCCGAGCAGGTGTTGGTGACCGCGGCAGTACCTGATGACATTCCCCGGGAGTGGGATGCACGCCGGATCGAGATCACGATGCGCGACGACGATGAGGGGCGGCTGTCGGAGGTGGTGTCATGACCGATGAGGAGGAGGAATTCGCCGAGCCGCCGGCGCACCTGGCCGGCCTCAAAGGGATGGATCTCGTCCGCAGGGCTCTCGAGGAGGCCCGCGGCGCGGCTCGGGAGCAGGGCAAGAACGTCGGCCGCGGGCGGACGTCAACGGCACCTCGACGCACCGGGGCCGCCAGCCGCCGCCGCTGGTCGGGGCCGGGGCCCGATGTGCGGGACCCGCAGACGTTGGGCGCGGCGACCAGTGACGTGGCGCGCAGCCGCGGGTGGAGCAGCCGGGTCGCCGAAGGCGCGGTGTTCGGGAGGTGGCGGGAGGTGGTCGGCGCCCAGATCGCCGACCACGCGGTTCCGGCCTCGTTGACCGAGGGTGTGCTGACGGTGACGGCGGAATCGACAGCGTGGGCCACTCAGTTGCGAATGGTGCAGGCACAACTGCTGGCCAAGATCGCGGCCGCTGTCGGCGACGGTGTCGTCACGTCGGTGAAGATCGTCGGCCCGGTGGGTCCGTCGTGGCAGAAGGGGCGGTTCCGAGTGCCGGGCCGCGGGCCGCGCGACACCTATGGCTGAGAGCCGCGAGAACGTCATCGGCAGCTGTGCGAAGCGTCTCGACCTATCTCCTCTCGCAAAAATCGGCGCACGGCGCGATTAGGTGCGTGAAAACGCGGCTCTAGAATCGGTCCTGACGGCATATTTCGGTAGACTGTTCCAGTGATCCGCGAGGGGGTTGTCAGATCCCCCGTGCAGGCCGCTGCCTGCCCAAGACCCAAGGAGACCCGCTCAACGTGGCTGCCCAGAAGAAGAACGCTCCCAGCGAGTACGGCGCCGATTCGATCAAGGTTCTCGAGGGTCTGGAAGCGGTCCGCAAGCGGCCTGGCATGTACATCGGCTCCACCGGTGAACGCGGCTTGCACCATTTGATCTGGGAAGTCGTCGACAACGCGGTCGACGAGGCGATGGCCGGCTTCGCCACCAAGGTCGACGTGCGCATCCTCGAAGACGGTGGCGTGCAGGTCACCGACGACGGCCGCGGCATCCCTGTCGCGATGCACGCCACCGGTATCCCGACCGTCGACGTCGTCATGACCGTCTTGCACGCCGGCGGCAAGTTCGAAGAGGGTGCCTACCAGGTCTCCGGTGGTCTGCACGGCGTCGGCGTCTCCGTCGTCAACGCGCTGTCGACGCGTCTGGAGGCCGACATCCACAAGGACGGTTTCGAATGGCACCAGACCTATGACAGGTCGGTGCCCGGCACCCTGCGGAAGGGTGAGCCGTCCAAGAAGACCGGCACCACAATCCGCTTCTGGGCGGATCCGGACATCTTCGAGACCACCAACTACGACTTCGAGACCATCGCCCGTCGGCTCCAGGAGATGGCGTTCCTGAACAAGGGGCTGACCATCGAGCTCACCGATGAGCGCGTGGCCCCTGAGGAGGTCGTCGACGACGTCGTCAGCGATCAGGCCGAGGCCCCGAAGTCGGCCGAGGAAAAAGCGGCCGAGCAGGCGGCGCCGCACAAGGTCAAGCATCGGGTGTTCCACTACCCCGGCGGCCTCGTCGACTTCGTCAAGCACATCAACCGGACCAAGACCGCGATCCAGCCCAGTGTCATCGACTTCGACGGCAAGGGCCCGGGCCATGAGGTCGAGATCGCGATGCAGTGGAACGCCGGCTACTCGGAGTCGGTGCACACGTTCGCCAACACGATCAACACCCATGAGGGCGGCACGCACGAGGAGGGCTTCCGTGCGGCGCTCACCTCCGTGGTGAACAAATATGCCAAAGACAAGAAGCTGCTCAAGGACAAGGATCCGAACCTCACCGGCGACGACATCCGTGAGGGCTTGGCGGCGGTCATCTCGGTGAAGGTGTCGCAGCCGCAGTTCGAGGGCCAGACCAAGACCAAGCTCGGCAACACCGAGGTGAAGTCGTTCGTCCAGAAGATCTGCAACGAGCAGCTGACGCACTGGTTCGAAGCGAACCCCGCGGAAGCGAAAACCGTGGTGAACAAGGCGGTTTCGTCGGCGCAGGCGCGGATGGCCGCCCGCAAGGCCCGTGAGCTGGTGCGTCGCAAGAGCGCCACCGACATCGGCGGTCTGCCCGGCAAGCTCGCCGACTGCCGCTCGACGGATCCGAGCAAGTCGGAACTGTATGTGGTGGAGGGTGATTCGGCCGGCGGCTCGGCCAAGAGTGGTCGCGACTCGATGTTCCAGGCGATCCTGCCATTGCGCGGCAAGATCATCAACGTCGAGAAGGCGCGTATCGATCGCGTGCTGAAGAACACCGAAGTCCAGGCGATCATCACCGCGCTGGGTACCGGTATCCACGACGAGTTCGACATCGCCAAACTGCGCTATCACAAAATCGTCCTGATGGCCGACGCCGACGTGGACGGCCAGCACATCTCGACACTGCTTCTGACGCTGTTGTTCCGGTTCATGAAGCCGTTGGTGGAGAACGGGCACATCTTCTTGGCGCAGCCGCCGCTGTACAAGCTCAAGTGGCAGCGCAGCGAGCCCGAGTTCGCGTACTCCGATCGGGAGCGCGACGGGCTGTTGGAGGCCGGCCGTGCCGCGGGCAAGCGGATCAACGTCGAAGACGGTATCCAGCGCTACAAGGGTCTGGGCGAGATGGATGCCAAGGAGCTGTGGGAGACGACGATGGATCCGTCGGTGCGAGTGCTGCGCCAGGTGACGCTCGACGACGCGGCCGCGGCGGACGAACTGTTCTCGATCCTGATGGGTGAGGATGTCGAGGCGCGGCGCAGCTTCATCACCCGCAACGCCAAAGACGTTCGTTTCCTTGACGTTTAACCTTTAGGACACTGATATGACTGATACCACCCTGCCGCCCGGCGACGAAGCCGGCGACCGGATAGAACCGGTCGACATCCAGCAGGAGATGCAGCGCAGCTACATCGACTACGCGATGAGCGTCATCGTCGGCCGCGCACTGCCTGAGGTACGCGACGGTCTCAAGCCGGTGCACCGCCGCGTGCTGTACGCGATGTTCGACTCCGGTTTCCGGCCGGACCGCGGTCACGCCAAGTCCGCGCGTTCCGTGGCAGAGACGATGGGTAACTATCACCCGCACGGTGATTCGTCGATCTACGACACCCTGGTCCGGATGGCGCAGCCGTGGTCGCTGCGCTATCCGCTGGTCGACGGGCAGGGCAACTTCGGCTCACCGGGTAACGATCCTCCGGCCGCCATGCGCTACACCGAGGCGCGGCTGACTCCGCTGGCCATGGAGATGCTGCGTGAAATCGACGAGGAGACAGTCGATTTCATTCCCAACTACGACGGCCGGGTGCAGGAGCCGACGGTTCTGCCGAGCCGGTTCCCGAACCTGCTCGCCAACGGGTCGGGCGGTATCGCGGTCGGTATGGCGACCAACATGCCGCCGCACAACCTGCGTGAACTCGCCGACGCCGTGTACTGGTGCCTGGACAATCACGAGGCCGACGAGGAGGCGACGCTCACTGCGGTGTGTGAGCGCGTCAAGGGTCCCGATTTCCCGACCCACGGCTTGATCGTTGGCTCGCAAGGTATTTCGGACACCTACCACACCGGCCGCGGGTCGATTCGGATGCGCGGTGTGGTCGAGGTCGAAGAGGATTCGCGTGGCCGCACCTCGCTGGTGATCACCGAGTTGCCGTACCAGGTCAACCACGACAACTTCATCACCTCGATCGCCGAGCAGGTGCGCGACGGCAGGCTCACCGGCATCTCCAACATCGAGGATCAGTCCAGCGATCGCGTGGGGCTGCGGATCGTCGTCGAGGTCAAGCGCGACGCCGTGGCGAAGGTCGTGCTGAACAACCTCTACAAGCACACCCAGCTGCAGACCAGCTTCGGTGCCAACATGCTCGCGATCGTCGACGGGGTGCCGCGCACACTTCGCCTGGACCAGTTGATCCGCCACTACGTCAACCACCAGTTGGACGTCATCATCCGGCGCACGCGGTACCGGTTGCGCAAGGCGAACGAGCGGGCCCACATCCTGCGCGGTCTGGTCAAAGCCCTGGATGCGCTCGACGAGGTGATCGCGTTGATCCGCGCATCGCAGACCGTCGAGATCGCCCGCACCGGCCTGATCGAGCTGCTCGACATCGACGAGATCCAGGCACAGGCAATCCTGGACATGCAGCTGCGGCGCCTGGCCGCCCTGGAACGTCAGCGCATCATCGACGACCTCGCGAAGATCGAGGCGGAGATCGCCGACCTCGAGGACATCCTGGCCAAGCCGGAGCGGCAGCGCGCCATCGTGCACGACGAGCTCAAGGAGATCGTCGATAAGTACGGCGACGACCGTCGTACCCGGATCATCGCCGCCGACGGTGAGGTCGCCGACGAGGATCTGATCGCCCGCGAGGACGTCGTGGTCACGATCACCGAAACCGGCTACGCCAAGCGCACGAAGACCGACCTGTATCGCAGCCAGAAGCGCGGCGGCAAGGGAGTGCAGGGCGCAGGGCTCAAGCAGGACGACATCGTCAACCACTTCTTCGTCTGCTCGACCCACGACTGGATCCTGTTCTTCACCACGCAGGGCCGGGTGTACCGGGCGAAGGCGTACGACCTGCCGGAGGCGTCGCGCACCGCGCGCGGTCAGCACGTCGCGAACCTGCTGGCGTTCCAGCCCGAAGAACGCATCGCCCAGGTGATCCAGATCAAGGGCTACGAGGACGCGCCGTATCTGGTGCTGGCCACGCGCAACGGCCTGGTGAAGAAGTCACGGCTGGTGGACTTCGACTCCAACCGGTCCGGCGGCATCGTCGCGGTCAACCTGCGTGACGGCGACGAGTTGGTCGGCGCGGTGCTGTGTTCGGCCGAGGACGATCTGCTGCTGGTGTCGGCCAACGGCCAGTCGATCCGATTTTCTGCCACAGACGAGGCGCTGCGTCCGATGGGCCGCGCCACCTCCGGCGTGCAGGGCATGCGGTTCAACGCCGACGACGCGCTGCTGTCGCTCAACGTGGTCCGTCCCGATACGTACCTGCTGGTCGCGACGTCGGGTGGGTACGCCAAGCGCACCGCGATCGACGAGTACCCGGTCCAGGGCCGCGGCGGCAAGGGGGTGCTGACCATCATGTTCGACAAGCGTCGTGGCACTCTTGTCGGTGCGTTGATCGTCGACGACGAGACCGAGTTGTATGCCATCACCTCAGGTGGCGGCGTCATCCGGACCGCCGCGCGACAGGTTCGCAAGGCCGGCCGCCAGACCAAGGGCGTCCGGTTGATGAACCTCGGTGACGGCGACACCCTGATCGCCATCGCACGCAACGCCGAAGAGGGCGACGGTACCGACGAGGTCAACACCGACATCGGCGACGAGCCGACGACGGAGCAGTGAGGAGCGGTCAGTGAGCTCACCGAACGAGCCGGGGCATCCGCGTGCGGGTGAGGCCTCCGGCGGGACCGGCAACGGGTCGGCGCCGGGTACACCGGCACCGAGCCACAGCGGTCCGCCGCAGCAGGCACCGGCTCGCGGGGCCGAGCACAGCGATGTGCCGCCGTGGCAGCGGGGACCGCAGGCGCGGGCCCGTCAGCAGCAGGCGCCCGACGCGCAGGGCGGCCTCGATGCGCGCTTGAACCGCTTCATCGCGGGCGGGCCGGAGACCGAGCAGGCCCCGCGCGGCGACCGGCCGGAGCCGGTGCGCCCGGAGGGCAACCGGCCGGACATGACCCGTACGGACGTCGTGCGTCCGGAGGCCAGCCGTCCGGAACCGCCGACCCGCACCGAGGCACCCAGTGGCGGGGCGGCGTATGCCAGCGAGTTGCCCGATCTGTCCGGACCGCTTCCCCGGGGCCAGCAGCGGAAGCCCGCCGAGCGCCAGGCCGACTCGGCCGCCAAGCCGCCGCAGAAGGCGCCTGCGAGCCGTGCCGTTCAGGTGGGTGCCCGACAGCACACGGGTCCGGTGCGCGCGAGCATGCAGATCCGCCGCGTGGATCCGTGGAGTGCGTTGAAGGTGTCGCTGGTGTTGTCGGTGGCGCTGTTCTTCGTGTGGATGATCGCGGTGGCGTTCCTGTACCTGGTTCTCGGCGGCATGGGAGTCTGGAGCAAGCTGAACAGCAACGTCGGTGACCTGCTGACCAGCGCCAGCGGCAGCTCGGGTGGCGAACTGGTGTCGGCGGGGACGATCTTCGGTGGTGCGGCGCTGATCGGCCTGGTCAACATCGTTCTGCTGAGCGCTGCGGCGACGATCGGGGCGTTCATCTACAACCTCACCACCGATCTCGTGGGCGGCGTGGAGGTCACGCTGGCCGACCGCGACTGAGCTGGTTTGGGAGTCGGGTTGTCCGTGCGGTAATCTCGCTGCTCGGCCACGCGATTGAGTGCGGTTGAACGGGGCTATAGCTCAGGCGGTTAGAGCGCTTCGCTGATAACGAAGAGGTCGGAGGTTCGAGTCCTCCTAGCCCCACGGGAAAGGTACACATCGGTATGCGTACGACGCGGTTGGTGCTGCTACTCGCGGCCGGCGTCGCCGCGGCCGCCGCCCTGGCGGTGTGGCGGACCCAGCACAGCCCCGAGGTATGGCACACCCTCGCCGATGCACCTTCCTGACGAGGGGCCTTAGCTCAGTTGGTAGAGCGCTGCCTTTGCAAGGCAGATGTCAGGAGTTCGAATCTCCTAGGCTCCACAACTCAACACTCCACGACGTTGAGGGCCAGTCCCCCGCGTGAGGTCTCTTTGTACTTGTCGGCCATGTCGGCGCCGGTGTCCCGCATCGTCTTGATCGCGGTGTCCAGGCTGACGTGATGTGTGCCGTCGCCGAACAGCGCCATCCGCGAGGCGGTGATCGCCTTGACCGACGCCACGGCGTTGCGTTCGATGCATGGGATCTGCACCAGTCCCCCGACCGGATCGCAGGTCAACCCCAGGTTGTGCTCGATCCCGATCTCGGCGGCGTTCTCCACCTGCTCCGGCGATCCACCCATCACGGCTGCCAGGCCCGCGGCGGCCATCGAGCACGCTGAGCCGACCTCACCCTGACAGCCCACCTCGGCCCCGGAGATCGACGCGTTCGTCTTGAACAGCTGCCCGATCGCCCCGGCGGTCAACAGGAACTCGACGATGCCGTCGTCGTCGGCCCCGGGAACGAAGCGCCAGTAGTAGTGCAGCACCGCAGGGATGATCCCGGCGGCGCCGTTGGTGGGCGCGGTGACGACGCGTCCTCCGCCGGCGTTCTCTTCGTTGACCGCCAACGCGAACACCGTCACCCAGTCCATCGCGTACAGCGGATCGGTCGGGTCGGCCTCGAGCGCCGCAGCCAGCGCAGCCGCCCGCCTGCGCACACGCAGTCCACCCGGCAGCGTGCCCTCGGCCCGCAGGCCGCGCGCCACGCACTCCTGCATCGCCGCCCAGATGTGCAGCAGCCCTTCACGCAACTGGTTTCCGTGCCCCAGGGCTTCTTCGTTCGCGATCACGAGATCGCTGATGCGGCAATCCTGTTGATGGCAGAGAGCGACGAGCTCGGCGGCCGTGCGGAACGGGAAGGGGACCGCGACCTCGTCGACCGATGAGCCCACGTCGTCCTCGTCGACGACGAACCCCCCACCGACCGAGTAATACACGTGCCTGTCCAGTTCGACGCCGTCAGCGCGCACGGCGGTGAACACCATGCCGTTACTGTGAAAGTCCATGGCGCGCAACGCCATAACGATTTCGACAGCGACAGGCCACTCCCCCGCCAGCCGCAGCCGCCCGTCCCGCTGGATCTCTTCAGCGCGGGTCCGCGCGTGGTCGGGATCGACCGTGTCGGGTTCCGCGCCCTCCAACCCGAGGACGACCGCACCGGGGGTGCCGTGGCCGGCGCCGGTCGCGGCCAGCGAGCCGAACAGCTCGACGCGCACCGATGCGACGGCGTTCAGTGAACCGCGTATCCGCTCGGTGAATTGGCGCGCGGCGCGCATCGGCCCCACGGTGTGCGAACTCGACGGGCCGATCCCTATCGAGAACAGCTCGAACACCGACACGGTCACGACGCGCTACCCCGCTACGGCTTGGGCGTCACCTCGACGCTCGGCGGCAGCGGCGAGGGCTCGGGCTGCGTCGAACGGCGGGCGATCGAGAAGGCCGCCGCTCCCCCGGCCAGCACGACCACGCCGATCCCGAGGATCAGCAGGCGCGGCCGGCGGCGGCGCTTCGGCGCCCGCAAGTTCTCGAGTGTCTCCGGCAGGTTCACGACGGCTTCCTGCGCCGCGGCCAGCTCCTCCTTGATCTGTTGGGCCACCTCACTGCTGCGGTACCGCTGACCAACCCAGGCCGCCGAGGAGCGCACCGAGTTCACGCCGATGCCCACGGCACCCCGGGTGACGTCCACCGGCCCGACCGTCGAGTACTTCAGGCCGCGGCTCAGCCGCTGGCTCGGGGTCATACGGACTCGGGTCTTCGCGCTCATGGCCCACCTTTCTCGGTGCCGGACAACGTGCCCTTCAGCCTGCCATCTCCGCCAACCCCACGCTGCCGGGTTGGCCCTCAGAGGCGCGTGGCACACTGACTTCCCGTGACGAGTCCCATTCAGACCGCAACCGCGACCCTGCACACGAACCGTGGCGACATCAAGATCGCGCTGTTCGGCAATCATGCCCCCAAGACGGTGGCCAACTTTGTCGGCCTGGCCCAGGGCAGCAAGGACTACAGCACCGAGAATGCCTCGGGTGGCTCGTCGGGTCCCTTCTACGACGGCGCGGTGTTCCACCGCGTGATCGAGGGATTCATGATCCAGGGCGGTGACCCGACGGGCACCGGCCGCGGCGGCCCGGGCTACCAGTTCGCCGATGAGTTCCATCCGGAACTGCAGTTCGACAAGCCCTATCTGCTGGCGATGGCCAACGCCGGGCCGGGCACCAACGGCTCGCAGTTCTTCATCACCGTGGGCAAGACACCGCACCTGAACCGCCGCCACACCATCTTCGGTGAGGTCGTCGATCCGGAGTCGCAGAAGGTCGTCGACGCGATCGCCACCACCGCCACCGACCGCAGCGACCGCCCGACCGATCCGGTGGTCATCGAATCGGTGACGATTTCCTAATCGGCTAGCGACCGGCGCCGGGCGCGAAGCCGGCGTCGGTCAGCACGTCGAGCACGCGCAGCGGATCCGTGCCGACGTCCCACCGGCTCAGCACGAGCAGCCGGTCGTCTGTCGTGTCGATCTCCAGCAATCGCACCGTGCGCCCTATCCGGCGGAACTCCGTGATGCGGATCAGGCTGATGTCGGCCCGCGTCAACCGGCGTGTGCTCACCCAGCCGCGGTAGATGAGGGTGTCGCCGTCGATTGCCAGTTTCGGCCGTGCGCGCCATGACAGGGCGGCAAACACCAGCAGCCCGACCGCGGCAATGCCGATCAAAATGCGCCCCGGCAGGTCTGTGACCAGCGTCACAACCGCAATTCCGAGGAGAACACCGAGTCCGGCGGCGCCGAGTATGCCGGCTGTCGGCGCGCCCCACATTCTTTGCTGGGTGGACAATTCACACCCTCCTACCGGGGCGAACACTGTTATCCACAGGTGCTATCCCCAATGGGGATGAATAACATCGATGTGATCCGGTGACCGGGAGGTTGCCAGCGGTCAAACGCCAGACCACGCCACAGGCGCACCGTCGGCCCCCGGCGACGGTCACCGCCAGCGCATCGTGAGCAACAACCCGGTGATCATGAAGGCAAACGCGATGGCGTAGTTCCACACGTTCAGGTTGCTCATCCACTGCAGGAAGCTGGGGACGTCCGGTCCGCTACCGGCCAACTGGAACACGATCAGCCAGGCCAACCCGATCAGCATGAGCCCCACGAACAACACGACGAACCAGACGCTCGACGGGCCGGCCTTGACCTTGACCGGCGTCCGGCTCACCGGATTGATGGTGAAGTCGTTCTTCTTGCGGACCTTGGACTTGGGCATGGGTACCTTCGGACGATTGGTGCGACGATATGTACGGCAAAGCCTAACGCAGCCGCGATCAGCACCGACTCCTGGAGAGACGCAACCGATGGACGCCCGTGACCGAACCGTTCGCTCGCGCTCGGCCTGGCGTGTGGGTGTGCCGGTGGTGTGCGTGGCCGCCGGTCTGCTGCTCGGCGTCACCTACGGCGTGTCCGGCGGCGACGAGATCCGGCGCAGCGACGCACCACGGCTGGTCGACCTCGTCCGCGAGGCGCAGCAGTCGGTAGACCGGCTGACCGCACAACGCGACGCGCTGTCCCCCCAGATCGAGAACCACCACGGCGGATCGCCCAGCGCGGCCGCAGCGCTAGCCGCGATCACCAAACGCGCCGACGCGTTGGCGCCCGCCGGCGGGCTCACGCCGATGCGGGGCCCCGGTCTCGTCGTCACCCTCAACGACGCGCAGCGCGACGCACAGGGCCGCTTCCCCCGCGACGCCTCGCCCGACGACCTCGTCGTGCATCAACAAGACATCCAGGCGGTACTCAACGCGTTGTGGAGTGCGGGCGCTGAAGGCATCCAGATGCAGGACCAGCGCCTGATCGCCACCTCGGCGCCCCGCTGCGTCGGAAACACGCTGCTGCTCAACGGCCGCACGTACAGCCCGCCCTATGTCATCACCGCGATCGGCGATGCCGACGCGATGCGGCGCGCGTTGTCCGAGGCGCCGCTGGTCACGCTGTACAAGCAATACGCCGTCCGATTCGGCCTCGGCTACCAAGAGGACGCCCGCGACGTCGAACTGGTCGGCTACACCGCGCCGATCACGATGAAGTACGCCCAGCCGATCGGGCCACTGGGGTACTGACCTTCGGCGGTAGCCTGATCGCATGCAGGTTCTCGTCGTCGACAACTACGACAGCTTCGTGTTCAACCTCGTCCAGTACTTGGGCCAGCTCGGGGTGGACGCGCAAGTGTGGCGCAACGATGACGAGCGGCTGTCTTCGGACGAGGCCGTCGCCGCGGCGGCCGCGGACTTCGACGGCGTGCTGCTGAGCCCGGGCCCCGGGACGCCGGAGCGGGCGGGCGCGTCGATCCCGCTGGTCCACGCGTGCGCGACCGCCGCCACGCCGCTGTTGGGTGTGTGCCTCGGGCACCAGGCCATCGGCGTCGCGTTCGGCGGCACCGTGGACCGGGCGCCGGAACTGCTGCACGGCAAGACCAGCACCGTCTTCCACACCGACCGGGGTGTGCTGCGCGGCCTGCCGGATCCGTTCGTCGCGACGCGCTATCACTCGTTGACGATCCTGCCCGACACCGTGCCGGCCGAACTCGAGGTCATCGCACGCACTGAAGGCGGTGTGATCATGGGCGTGCGCCACGTCGAGCTGCCGATCCACGGCGTGCAATTCCACCCCGAGTCGATCCTGACGCAGGGCGGGCATCGCATGCTGGCCAACTGGCTGGCCGAGTGCGGTGCCGCGCCCGCCGAGGCGTTGGTGGCCCGCCTCGAGGACGAGGTCGCGACCGCGGTGGCGGCCGCTACGACGCGAAGTTCAGCGTGATCCTGGCGCCATAGTTCACCGCGGATCCCGGCGACGGGCTCTGTGAGACGACGGCATTGGTGCGCTGACCGCTGTTCGGCACGTCAGCACCCTTGTCCAGCACACCGGTCCACCCCAGCGCGCGCAGCCGCGGTTCGGCGTCGGTCCAGAACTGGCCCGTCAGATCCGGCATCACGAACTGGTTGCCGCGCGACACCTGGATCTGGATCACCGTGTCCTGCGGGACGGTCTGCCCGGCGGCCGGATCACTGCCGATGATCTGGCCCGCTGCGGTGGTGCTGTCGACCTGGACCGGCACCGTCTTCGCGAACCCCGAGGCTGACATGATCTGTTGGCACACCTCGATGGTCTGACCCACGCATTCGGGCACCACTGCGGTGGCAGGCCCCTTGCCGAGCACGATCACGATCTCGTTGGTGATGGCCGACGTCTGGTTGGCCGGCGGCACCGTGGAGAGCACCCGGTCCTTTTGTTCGGGCAGAGAGGCCGAGGTGGTCTGTCGGAAGCGGCTGAACCCGGCGTCAGTGAGCTTCTTGACCGCATCGGCGTAGCTCAGACCCGAGACGTCAGGTACCTCGCGCTGCTCGGGCCCGTAGGACAGCTTCAGGGTGATCTCCGAGCCGGCCGGCACCGAACTCGCGGCGGGCGGGTCCGTCTCGATCACGTGGTCGGGCGGCACCTCGGAGCTCGGGCTTGGCTCGGTGTTGATCGTGAAGCCGCGGTTCTGGAGCGTCGCGATGGCATCGGCGGAGACCTGGCCGCGCACATCGGGCACCTGGACGTCGCGCGTCTCGCCGCCGAACATGTTGATCGCGATGGTGACGACCACGGTCAGCACGGCGAGGACGGCCACCGCTACCACCCAGCGGGCCACCGAGCCGGTCCGTTCCTTGGGCTGATAGCGCGGCTGATGGGACACCGGGCCGGTGCGCGACGGTGTCGCGCTCAGCAGCGAGGTGCGCTCGGCGTCGGTGAAGATCTTCGGGGCGTCGGGCGTCTCGCCGCTGTGCACCTTCACCAGGTCGGCGCGCATCTCGGCGGCCGTCTGGTAGCGGTTGTCGGGGTTCTTGGCCAGCGCCTTGAGGACGACGGCGTCGAGGTCGGGGGAGATGTCGGCGTGCCGGGCCGAGGGCGGCACCGGGTCCTCCCTGACGTGCTGATAGGCCACCGCGACGGGTGAATCACCGACGAAAGGCGGTTCGCCCGTGAGCATTTCGTAGAGCACGCAGCCCAGCGAGTACACGTCTGAGCGGGCGTCGACCTTGACGCCGCGCGCCTGCTCGGGGGAGAGGTACTGCGCCGTGCCGATCACCGCGGCGGTCTGCGTGACGGGGTTGCCGGCGTCGGCGATCGCACGGGCGATGCCGAAGTCCATCACCTTCACCGCGCCGGACTTGCTGATCATGATGTTGGCCGGCTTGACGTCGCGGTGGATGATGCCGTGCTGGTGGCTGAAGTTCAGGGCCTGGCAGGCGTCGGCGATCACCTCGATCGCCCGCTTGGCCGGCATCGGGCCCTCGGTGTGCACGATGTCGCGCAGCGTGACGCCGTCGACGTACTCCATCACGATGTAGGGCAGTGGGCCGGTCGGGGTCTCGGCCTCGCCGGTGTCGTACACCGCGACGATCGCCGGGTGGTTCAGCGCCGCCGCATTCTGCGCTTCACGGCGGAATCGCAGATAGAAGCTGGGATCGCGGGCGAGGTCGGCGCGCAGCACCTTGATCGCGACATCACGGTGCAGGCGCAGATCGCGCGCCAAATGCACTTCGGACATGCCGCCGAAGCCGAGGATCTCGCCGACTTCGTAGCGGTCGGACAGGTGCTGTGGCGTCGTCATCGCAGTTCTCGGGCGTGCGGCGTCGCCGGCGGCGACGGGGTGTCAACGGCTCTAATTACCCACATTCGGACGCCGTCATCATCGAACGTCAGTGCCGGCGCGGCAGCGGGTGTCTCGGTGGTCGCGGACGGGGTCTCGGTCACGGTGGGCGGCGCGGGGGCGCGGTCCTTGCGATCCTGGGCGTTGAGCACGATCAGGATCGCGATGACGATCGCGAGCGCGCCCAGCACGCCCGCTGCCCACAGCAGTGCTCGTTGTCCCGAAGAGAACGTGCGCCGTGCCGGCGGTGCCGAACGATGGTGGTTGCCGGTGGTGCGGGCGCGTGACGCCGTCGCGGGGGCACGGCCGGTCGGCTGGGCGGGGGTGGGCGCGATCGTCGGTTTGACCGCGGCGGGGGCGGCGCGCCCGATCGCCGGCGCGGCGTTGGGCCGGGGTGGGCGCCGACCAGCGCGCACGGCGGCCACCGCGTCGGCGAACGGACCGCCCGACTTGTACCGCTGGCCGGGGTTCTTGACGAGTGTGATCTCGATGAGTTCACGAACGTTCGGCGGTAGATCGGCCGGCAGCGGGGGAGGGGTCTCCTTGATGTGCTTCATCGCCACGGTCAGCGCACCGTCTCCGGTGAACGGACGCTTGCCCGAAACCGCTTCGTAGCCAACGACTCCCAAGGAGTAGACGTCGCTGGCCGCGGTGGCGTCATGGCCGAGGGCCTGCTCGGGCGCGATGTACTGGGCGGTACCCATCACCATGCCGGTCTGCGTCACGGGGGCGGCGTCGACGGCCTTGGCGATGCCGAAGTCGGTGAGTTTGACCTGCCCGGTGGGGGTGATCAGGATGTTGCCGGGTTTGACGTCGCGGTGGACCAGGCCGGCGGTGTGCGCGACCTGCAGGGCGCGGCCGGTCTGCTCGAGCATGTCGAGCGCGTGCCGCAGCGAGAGCCGGCCGGTGCGTTTGAGCACCGAGTTCAGCGGCTCGCCATTGACGAGCTCCATCACCAGATAGGCGGTTCGGCCCTCGCCGTCGATGTCGGTCTCGCCGTAGTCGTACACCCCGGCGATGCCCGGGTGGTTCAGCATCGCGACGGTGCGAGCCTCGGCGCGGAACCGCTCGACGAACTCGGCATCTGTCGAGTACTCGGCCTTGAGGACCTTGATCGCGACGCGGCGACCCAGCCGGGAATCCACGCCTTCCCAGACCTGGCCCATGCCGCCGGTGGCGATCAGCCGTTGCAGCCGATACCGCCCCGACAGCGTCACTCCGACGCGGGGGCTCATACCGCTCCTCGCTTCGCTCGCTTCACAGCTCTCATGACGCCTGCCTCAACGCCGCCGCAATCGTCGCCCGCCCGATCGGAGCTGCCACCGCGCCGCCGGTGGCATCGAGGCGGTTGCCGCCGTTCTCGACCAGCACAGCCACCGCCACTTTGGGTGCCTGAGCAGGCGCAAAGGCGATGTACCAGGCATGCGGGGGCGTGTTGCGCGGGTCAGTGCCATGCTCCGCAGTGCCGGTTTTGGATGCGATCTGCACGCCGGCGATGGCTCCCTTCTGCTGAGTCACCTGCTCGGCGGCGACCATCAAGTCCGTAAGTGTATCTGCGACCGGTTCGGGTATCGCTCGCCGCTCTTCGGTCGGGGCGGTAGTGGCGATGTTCGACAGGTCGGGACCCTTCAGGCTGTCGACCAGGAACGGCTGCATCGTGACCCCCTTGTTCGCCACGGTCG
The DNA here is from genome assembly GCA_040752555.1 of Actinomycetota bacterium. GTDB lineage: Bacteria > Actinomycetota > Actinomycetes > Mycobacteriales > Mycobacteriaceae > Mycobacterium. The sequence continues at coordinate 37,484 of JBFMGT010000014.1, forward strand.
CCGCCACCATCGCGTTCTGCAGCGGGGTCAGGGCGACGTCCTTCTGGCCGATGCTGGACATGCCGACGGCCGCGGCGTCGGGCATGGCCCCCAACGTCGACTCGGCGACCTGCAGCGGGATCGGCGCCGGTGCGGTGTCCACCCCGAAGCTCTCGGCGGCACCGCGCAGTGCATCGGCTCCTGTGTCGATCCCGAGCTGGACGAACGCGGTGTTGCACGAGTGTGCGAACGCGTACTGCAGCGATGTCGTGGGACCGCCCCCGCACGACGATCCGCCGAAGTTCTCCAGCGTCGCGGTGCTGTCCGGCAGCGCGATCTGGGGTGCCGCGGTCACCTGGGTGTTCGGCGTCGCGCGAGCCTGCAGCGCCGCGGCGGTGGTGATCACCTTGAACGTCGACCCCGGCGGGTAGGTCTCGGAGATCGCGCGGTTGAGCAACGGCGAGTTCGGATCGTCGCGCAGCCGCTCCCAGGCCTGCGCCTGCTCGTCCACGTCGTGGGTGGCCAGCAGATTCGGGTCGTAGGACGGCGCCGACACCATCGCCAGGATCTTGCCCGTGGACGGTTCCAGCGCGACGACGGCGCCTTTGCACGGCCCGTTGCAGCCCTTGTCCATCGCGTCCCAGGCGGCCTGCTGCACCTCGGGCCGGATCGTGGTCGCGACGTTGCCGCCGCGGGGGTCGCGGCCCGTGAAGAAGTCCGCCAGCCGGCGTCCGAACAGCCGCTGATCCGAGCCGTTGAGGATGGAGTCCTCGGCGCGCTCGAGTCCGGTGCTCGAGTAGCTCAGCGAGTAGAAGCCGGTGACCGGTGCGTAGGCCAGCGGGTTCGGGTAGACCCGCAGGAACCGGAACCGGCCGTCGGTGGACACGGAGTAGGCGAGCAGCTGCCCGCCCGCGGAGATCTGCCCCCGCTGCCGGGAGTACTCGTCGAGCAGCACTCGCTGGTTGCGCGGATCCGAGCGGAGTCCGTCGGCGGTGAACACCTGGGTCAAGGTCACGTTGGCGAGCAGCAGCACGATCAGGCCCATGATCATCACCGAGATGCGGCGCAGGGAGGTGTTCATACCTTTCCGATCACCTCGGTGCTGGCCGCGGCGATCGGCCCCGGCGGGGTGCCACGGCCGTCCAGCGGTCGCCGGGCATTGTGCGAGATCCGCACCAGGATGGCCAGCAGCAGATAATTGGCCACCAGGGAAGAACCGCCATAGGACATCCACGGCGTGGTCAGCCCCGTCAGCGGGATCAGCTTGGTGACGCCGCCGACGACGATGAACAGCTGAATCCCGAGGGTGGCGGCCAGGCCAGCGGCGAGCAGCTTGCCGAAACTGTCGCGGACCGCGATCGCGGTGCGCATGCCGCGGATCACCAGGATGGTGTAGAGCATCAGCACCGCCGCGAGACCGACCAGGCCGAGTTCCTCACCGACGGCGGCGATGATGAAGTCGGTGGACGCGGCAGGAACGGTGCCGGGCTGGCCGTTGCCGAGCCCGGTGCCGAAAATGCCTCCGGTGGCGAAGCTGAACAGCGACTGCACCATCTGGTAGCCGGCGCCGTCGGGGTCGGCGAAGGGGTCCTGCCACGTCTGCACCCGGACACGAACGTGGTCGAAGACGAAGTAGGCGACCACGCTGCCTGCGGCGAACAGCGCCAGTCCGAGCACCACCCAGCTGAACCGTTCGGTGGCGATGTAGACAAGCACCAGGAACGACGCGTAGAGCAGAAGTGAAGTGCCGAGGTCTTTTTCGAAGATCATCACGCCGATCGAGGCGATCCACGCGGCCAGCAGCGGAGCCAGGTCCCGCGGCCGGGGGAGGTCCATACCGAGGACGTGCTTGCCCGCACTGGTGAACAGGCTGCGCTTGGACACCAGCACCGAGGCGAAGAAGATCAGCAGCAGGATCTTGGAGAACTCGGCGGGCTGAATCGAGAAGCCGGGCAATCGGATCCAGATCTTGGCGCCGTTTTGCTCGGACATCGAGCGGGGCAGCAGCGCGGGGATGACGAGCAGGACCAGGCCGGTCAGTCCGCACACATAGCCGTAGCGCGACAGGATCCGGTGATCGCTCAGGAAGATCACCACGAGGGAGAACCCGATGACCCCGACCAGGGTCCACAACATCTGCTGATTGGCGGTGCCGCCCAATCCGCGCGCGGTCGGCTCACCCGCGGACAGGTCGAGACGGTGAATCATCACCAGCCCCAAGCCGTTCAGCAGGGCGACCACGGGCAACAGCAGCGGGTCTGCATAGGGCGCGAAGCGGCGCACCGCGAGGTGGGCCCCGGCGAACAACGCCAGATACGCGACGGTGTACTGGGCGAGATCCCAGCGCAGTCCCTGCTCCTGGTTGGCCTCGACGAGCAGCAAGGCCACCGTGGTGATGAAAGCGGCAAAGCCGAGCAGGAACACCTCGGCGTTACGGCGGTTCGGCAGAGCAGGTGTCACCGCAACCGGAGACTGCGGCTGGGTCGTCATGACACTTCCCGGCAGTTCGTTCCCGGTTGAGGCGGCGGGGGTGGCAGGGCAGTGACCGTCGGCGACGGTGAGGGGGACGGGCTCGGTGACGGACTCGGCGCCGGCGATGAGGTGACGGTGCGTGGCGTCTCCGGGGCGGGTGACGCTGTCGACGTCGGTGAATCCGGGCTCGGGACAGGGCTTCCCGGCGCAGGGGTGGTCGACGGACGGGGGGATGGGGCCGGTGGCGGCGCGGGACGGCTGGAAGTGGCGGGGGAGCGCGGCGCGCACACCGGGAGCACTGAACTGCGGGAAAGTTCCTCGATCTGGCCGATGGCGTCGTCGAGCGTGCCCGAGGGCAGCCCGACGATCACCTGGGCGCGCTCGGACGGGCGCATGTCGCCGACGGCCAGCAGACGGCAGCCCAGGTTGTCACGGGACTGGTCGGCGCTGATGAGAGACAACTCGTTGCGGGCGTTCAGGCAGCCCAGCAGGTACGGCTCCTGAAGGGAGATTCCGAGGAAGGAGCCTTGAACACCGCGCATGATGGAGACGACGCCGTCGTGTTCGCTGACGTAGTAGTTGTTCCGGATGATTTCGCGTGCGACCGCCAGACCGGCGAGCACCGCCAAGATCAGCACTGCCACCGCAAGGTAGATGCGGCGTCGGGAGCGTGGGCGTGGCGGCGGTTCCTCGGGTTGCTGCACAACAGGTTTGGCGGCGTTGCGTTTCGGGTTGAACGCTGATGCGCGGCCGGCCGCAGTGTTGGGCGGGGCGCTCTGGTCGTCAGCGCCGGAGACCGCTCCGGCGAGGATCGGCTGCGTCTGCCCGAAATCGTGACTGGCGACGTCGACGACGTCGGCCACCACCACGGTGACGTTGTCGGGCCCGCCTCCACGCAACGCCAATTCGATGAGGCGGTCGGCGCTTTCGGCGACGTCGGCGATCTGCAGCGCCTCGGCGATGGTGTCGTGGCTGACAGGGTCGGACAGACCGTCCGAGCACAGCAGGTAGCGGTCGCCGGCGCGCGCCTCGCGCATGATCAGCGTCGGTTCCACCTCGTGCCCGGTCAGCGCGCGCATGATCAGTGACCGCTGCGGGTGGCTGTGCGCCTCCTCGGCGGTGATGCGGCCCTCGTCGACCAGGGTCTGAACGAAGGTGTCGTCCTTGGTGATCTGGGTGAGCTCCCCGTCGCGCATCAGGTAGCCGCGCGAGTCACCGATGTGGACCATGCCAAGCCGGTTGCCGGCGAACAGGATTGCCGTCAGCGTGGTGCCCATACCGTCGAGCTCGGGGTCGGCCTCCACGTGTGCGGCAATCGCCGAGTTCCCTTCGCGCACCGCGGAGTCGAGCTTGCTGAGCAGATCCCCGCCCGGCTCGTCGTCGTCGAGGTGCGCGAGCGCGGCGATCACCAGCTGGGAGGCGACTTCCCCTGCGGCATGACCGCCCATGCCGTCGGCGAGCGCCAACAGCCGCGCCCCGGCATAGACGGAGTCTTCGTTGTTGGCGCGCACCAGCCCCCGGTCGCTGCGGGCGGCGTATCGAAGCACGAGGGTCACGGGCGCAGCTCGATCACCGTCTTGCCGATTCGCACCGGGGTACCCATCGGAACTCGTACTGCCGTTGTCACCTTCGCCCTGTCGAGGTATGTGCCGTTGGTCGATCCTAGGTCTTCGACGTACCATTCCGGACCTCGTGGCGAGAGTCGCGCATGGCGCGTCGAGGCGTAGTCGTCGGTCAACACCAGAGTGGAATCATCGGCGCGTCCGATCAGTACCGGCTGGGTGCCCAGCGGAATGCGGGTGCCGGCGAGCGCGCCCTCGGTGACCACCAACTGTCTCGGCACGCTGCGATCCCGGGTGGGGAGCAACGTGCCCCGCAGCGCCAGGCCGCGGCGCACCATGACCGCCCCGGTCGGCGCGTAGAGGTCGGTGCGCAGAATGCGCAGCACTGACCAGATGAACAGCCAGAGCAGCAACAGGAAGCCGACACGCGTCAGCTGCAGTACCAGCCCCTGCATCTGACGTCCTCTCCGTCCCCGTGACACTCCACGCGAAAGCGCTCGTCGCCGTCCTCCGGCGGCGGCACTCAGTGAACGCGGACGATGATCTCAGAGTGGCCCAGCCGGATCACGTCACCGTCGGCCAGCTGCCACTCCTGAACCGGCGCGTTGTTCACCGTGGTGCCGTTGGTGGAGTTGAGGTCTGACAATAGCGCCACTTGGCCGTCCCAGCGGATCTCGAGATGACGACGTGACACACCCGTGTCGGGAAGCCGGAATTGAGCGTCTTGGCCGCGGCCGATGACATTGGCGCCTTCGCGCAACTGGTAGGTCCGGCCGCTGCCGTCGTCGAGTTGCAGCGTGACGGTCGAGCCCGCGGACGGGTACTCGCCCTGGCTGGCGCCGTATCCGCCACCGTAACCGGCGGCGCCACCCGCGCCGTAGCCTTGGTCGCCGCCGTAACCGCCCTGATCGCCGTAACCCTGATCGGCGTAGCCGGCCGGGGCGTCGCCGCCATAGCGGCCGTAGTCGGGCTGGCCGTAGTCCTGGCGACCATAACCCTGCCCGCCGCCGTAGCCGCCCTGGTCGGGATAGCCGCCCTGGTCGGGGTAAGAGGGACGACGGCCGTAGTCGTAGTCACCGGAGGGCGCACCACCCTGCGGCCCGTAGCCGTGCTGGCCGCCCTGCGGCGGGCCGTACCCGCCGGGACCGGGGCGGTAACCCTGGTCCGGGTAACCGCCCTGCGGCGGGCCGTAGCCGGCCGGCGGGCGCTGCTCGTAGGACGGCGGCGGGTAGCCCTGGTCCTGATAGCCGCCCTGATCCGGATACCCACCGTGGTCGGGGTAGCCGCCACGCTGGGGGTAGCCCTGGTCGCCGTGCGGCGGGTAACCGCCCTGATCGGCCGGCGGGTAACCACCTTGCTCGGCCGGCGGGTAGCCGCCCTGGTCGGCGGGCGGGTAGCCACCGCGCTGATCGTCCTGACGGGGATAGCGGTCGTCGTCGGGACGGGGGTAGTAGTCATCCCCGGGCCGCCCCGGCCCCTGGCCGCCGCGGTAGGTCGGATTGTCGCTCATCGGTCGTACTCCTGGTTCTGCGTGGGACGAGTGATCTCGAGGTGGTGGGGCTGGTGCATCCGTGGTCGAGTCGGGATTGACCGCACCGCGCGCGCGAAACTGTCCGGTGTGCAGGCTGGGCGATTGTTCGAATCGGACAACCACATCACCATACGTTTGCCATCCCTGCTCATGGATGTAGCCCTCCAGGTGCTTGGCGAACGTGGTCGGGGTGATGTCCGGATCGGCACTCACCTTCTTATAGTCAGGCACACTGAGGGTAATGACGTAGTCGTTCGGCGCCAAAACGCGGCGGCCGTGCACTTCACGGGCCCCGGTCTCGGCTTCGCGGCGCAGGAGCGATTCGACTTCGGCGGGCACGATCGACCCCCCGAAGACCCGGGCAAAGGCGTTGCCGACCGAATCCTCGAGCTTGCGCTCGAATCGATCGACCAGACCCATGTCTCGGCTCGCCTCCTTCGATGGTGAATCCGCCAGCGTGTCGGCTGGCAGCGATGCTTGCATGCATGCTATCGGCCAGCTGTACCCCGTCGTGACTCTCAGAACTCTGAGAATCGCATCACCACAGGTCACAGCCGCGCGAGCAGCGGTTTTGGTGTTCGGGCACCCGCCGAAGTACGGTTGGAGCCCGGGGTCGCCTGCGTGATAGGCTCCCCCGGTTGTTCGGGCGAGTGGCGGAATGGCAGACGCGCTGGCTTCAGGTGCCAGTGTCCTTCGGGACGTGGGGGTTCAAGTCCCCCTTCGCCCACAGTGAGCGGTTCTACGAACTGCATACGCTTAGGTCACGAACCAGAACGGTTCGTGACCTTTGTGTTTTGGCGATGAGACGGACTTCAGGTGCGACTTCGGGAGCTGCGGGGGATTGCGTCGCGTCGGCGCCCCCCGTGGCCCATTCACCGACAATGCGCGTTCCGTCCTTCAACGTCGCGCGTCTGCGTTCGCGCGCTGCGTTCCCGGCGAGGAAACCCACGAGCAGCGGAACGATGACATAGCCCGCCGCAATGAGCCAGATCCACCAAGGCAACGGTTCTCTTCGTTGAGGCGGCCGGTCACGATGTGCGTGCGGTATCCCTGATAAAGCAGGGTGCAGATGCCATCGCGAATAAAAGTGCGTGACTCATCAGCGAAACTTATCGACCAGATCCGCCCCGAACGCTGCCGGAAGGGCGTGGGTCTAATTACCTAAAACCCCTGCAGGATAAGGGATTCGCACGACACGCCAATTAGCGGAATGGCACCAAGGAGACATGCGTATGGTTTGGCAAACGCGCCACAGCGATCAACCCATGGCGCCGATGCCGACCCCACGGCGCCCTGGTGCAACAGCGATGCAAATTCGGGATGTGACCGGCCTCGGCACCGCATGACGCACGACCTGGCGGGGTGGGTCACGCTGCTGTTCGAGCCAAGCAGGCCCGCCGCGTCGGCGCTACTCGGCGTTGAGTACTTCGCGCAGCCGCGCGGCGAATGCGTCGGGTCGGCCGACACCGTCGAGGAAGCCGAGGTGGTGGCTGGGAAACGGTGTTGCTTCCCGGCCTAGGACCCGCGCAGTCGCGCGGGCGGTGCGAGCCGTGTAGACCTCGCCGGTTTCCTCACCTACTGCGATCACCACGCGGGTCGGCGCCGCGGCCAGCGCGGTGACATCGGGGTGGTAGTCGGTGATGGCTACGGCACGTCCGGACAGCAGCGGGTGATCGCGCGAGCCGTCGTCTTCAGCTGGCAGGCCGAACTGTGTCGGGTCCGGGTCCGGTTGCGCGAAGTAGGCGTCGGTGAACTCGCCTTCCCATGCGTACATCGTCTGGAATGCGGCCATGCCCGGGCCGTAGCCCTTGGCCTGGTACGTCTCCAGGTAGTGTGCGCGGGCGCGGTGTGCGGCTGCGGCGTCGGGTAGCACCGGGTTCATCGGCGGTTCGTGCGCGACGAGGACCGCGATGTCGTTCGGGAACGCGGCGACCAGCGCGAGTGCGACCACCGCGCCACCGCTGCTGGCGAACATCTCGACCGGTCCGCCGCCGATCGCTTCGATCACCGCGTGTACGTCGCGAGCTTGATCCTGCGGGGTCTGCTCGACGCCTCCGTCCTTGCGGACACTGCGGCCGCCGCTGCGCGGGTCGTAGGTCACGACGGTGCGATCGGGGAAGTGCGTGCTCAGCGCGCGGAAACCGCTCGCGAGCATCGGCTGGCCGATCATCATCAGCGGCGGCTGGCCATCGGCGGTCGGCAGCGGACCGACGACGTCGTAGGCGAGGTCGACTTGAGAGGTCTCAAGTATGTAGCTCTGCATTCTCACTTCGACTCGCCCTGGCTTGGGAACTCATCGCTTGGCCGACGCCGGTCCTGCATCGAGGCCGGGTCGGGCCGGGCAGCGCAACAACGGATCGGGCCGGGCCCAGGTATCTGATCGCGTCCGCGGCGTTCTGGGCGGTGTGACTGGTGATTCCGACGTCGATCGATGAGTACTCCGTCAGTCGGTGCTGTGGCGCTCTGACCTTGACTGCCGGTTTGGACTGCGTCCAAGCGCCGGGCCACGACTGCCTGACTCTGACAGGATTCGACAGCGCTCGCATCTCTTGACTTTCCTACTTGGAAACCGGCATCCTACTTTCCAGGCAGGAAAGTGAGAGTGGGTTATGGAAGACATCACGCCAGCAGACGCGCACGCCGCACTCGACGCCGTCGAGCACGCCACGACGAAAGTTCTGGATGAAGTCGGTCTACCCCGGTGGTATTGGTGGCTCTTAGCCGTGGCCTGGGTTGTTCTCGGAGTCACCGGCGACCTGGGGCCCCAGTGGCTCGCCGTTGCCGCGACGGTGGGGTTCGGCGTCTTTCATTCCACGATTGCGGCACGCCGTCTCAGCGGTCGCCAGCGCACTGACCGCCTACAGGTCAGCGCCGACATCGTCAGCCGCCGTTTACCGGTGGTCATAATCGGCATGCTGGTCGCGCTGGTAGCCGTCACGATCGCCGCTGGATTCGCGCTGGATGCGGACGGCGCTCGTCATCCCGGGATCGCAGCGGCGGTGCTCGTGGCCGTCATCGTTGGCCTCGGCGGCCCCGAAATCCTGCGGGTTCTTCGCCGGTGGATGCATGCATGACGACGCCCCGATTCGATGAGCTGATTCATCCGAGCACGCGCTTGTCATTGGTGGCCACGTTGGCCGCTTCGGACTGGGCCAGCTTCAGTTATCTGAAAGACACGCTGTCTCTATCGGATTCAGCGTTGTCGAAGCAACTGTCCGTACTTGAACACGTCGGGTACGTCACCACCGAGCGCCTTCTCGATGGGAGCCGCCTCAAGGTGCAGGCCAGGCTTACCGACGCCGGCCGCGACGCGTTTGAAGGTCATGTAGCGGCGTTGCGGGCCCTTGTCGAGGGCCCGCAACGAACGGAGCACCGTCGCAATGCGGGTGCTTCGACACGTTCACAGTGACTCCCACTTCAGCGATCACAGCGGTGACATGGGCCAACGAAACGGCGTGCGATCGATCGGCGCCCAAATTCGACGAACGTGATCGTCGATGGGAAATGGTTGGTACAAATCAGCACAAACCCCGTGTTGGCCAGTGAGCCGCTCCAGACTCCTACCGCCGTGGCGATCGCCCTCATTGTTCTGCTGCGGCGGGCTTGGGGGTGTCGTACAGGTTGATCTTGTATGTCGAGACCAGCGGCATCCAGCCGAATAGCTTGAGCCCGTAGCGATATTTGGCCGGCCACCGCAGCGCGACGTGCGATTGAGGTGAGGCAAATGTGCGTGATTGCCGCAGTCGCAGACCCAGGGATTCCAGTCGCTTGGGGTGGGCGCAAGTCCATTTCATCCGCGCGGTGACCGCCTTGAAGACCGGGTTGCGGTCTTGGTTGTTCATCATGGCGGGGCCGGCGGTGTCGAAGGCGATCTGAGAACCTCGGAAGGTGTCGGCCAGTCGCGCGAGCACCGCGTGCACCTCGGATTCCGGGAAGTACAGCAGAACCGCTTCGCTGATCAACAGGAGCGGTGTCTCCGGTTCGGGGCGGACGGTGTCATACCAGCTGGTGTCGAAGATCGACGCCGTGATCATCGTGTAGCGCTCTGCGTCGTTGAAGAAGCGGCGGCGCAGAGTCATGGTGTCGTCGAGGTCGATGTCGAACCAGCGCACGGTGCCGTTGTCGAGTCGGTCGAATCTCGTCGACAGGCCACATCCCACTTCGACCACGGTGCCCGCGGGGTGCTGCTGCAGGAATTCCTCGACGTACCCGTCGAAGATCGCAGCCCGTAGAACGGATCCGATGAGCGACGGTCCCGAGAACTTGGTGAAGTCGTAGTCAAGAGCCGCGACGAACTCCGCCGCCCTCCTGTCGTCGAGCACGCTGCGTGGGCTCTGGGCGTCTAATGCCCGTCCGTACAACGGAATCAGCAGTGTCTCTTGGATGGCGCCGAGCTCGACTGAATGACCCATTCAGCGATCCTAGATTAGGGTGGCCTAAGTGAGGGGGCGTCCGTCAACCGAGCTGTCGGCCGTAGCGCGTCGGTGGCGGGCGCGCGGCCAGCAGGATCACCGTAGTGCCGCGTTGACCCGTTGCCGTGCAGCGTGTCTGGGTGGCCGACCGTGTTGGTCGCTTCTGTTGTCCCTTGTCGTGCCGGGGTGGTTCGTTCATCGTGTCGGCCAGTAGCCGACGACACCACTGAACTCGAGGTCGGTCGGGGAAGTCGATGCCGACAGCAGGTCACTGACGGACCGGATCACCGAGTCATTCCGGTGTGGCACCGGGGAGGGTCGCCGGTCGATGCGGCCAGGCGTCGCTCACCGACCCGACGAGTCTCCGTGGGCACCGCTTCCTTGTCCTTCGGTGACGTGGGGGTATTCGGCTTGGCGCACAGAGTATTCGGCTTGGCGCACAAAAAGGTACCCACCCGACGCGCGTGCACGTAGCGAAATCCTATGCGGTCGGCCTTGCTTATATCGTGAGTGTCTGCTCATAATATGAATGAGTCACAGATCACATCCCCGAAAGGGCTGTTCCCATGTCACACACCGCCATCGTGCTGAACACCGCGATCGCGATCATCGCGGTCGTCGTGATGATCGTCCGTTTCAAGTTCAACCCGGTGGTGTCGTTGGTCGTGGGTTCCGCCTACCTCGGCTTGGCGGTCGGACTCGGCGTGGACAAGACGATCGACGCGATCATGAAGGGCTTCGGCGACATCATGGCCGAGGTCGGCCTGCTGATCGCATTCGGAGTTCTGATGGGCGCGATACTTCAACAGACGGGCGCGATTCAACGACTGGTTCAGGCTCTATTGAAATTGTTCGGGCCAAAGCGCATGCCCTATGCGATGTCGCTGACCATCGCCACTCTGCTTCAGTCGATTTTTCTTGATGTGCTGCTCGTCATCTCGGCACCACTGGCCCGCAGCCTTGCCAAGAACATCGGCAAGAACGGAACCGCCCGAATGGCGACGGCCATGGCCATCGGGCTGGAATGCGGAATCGTCCTGACCGTCCCCGGCATCGGCGCACTCGCGCTGGCCGGCCTGCTCGGAGTGCCCCTCGGCAAGTACCTTCTGTTCGGCGTACTTCTTGTCATCCCCACGGTCGCCATCTCCGTGGCGATCATGTCCTTCCTGTTCAACCACGGCTGGTGGAATCCCGAACGCGACGAACAGGAGTTGCTCCTCGACACGGACCCGGAACCGTCAGAGGGAAACGCAACTGTCAGCAGCGCAACGCCACCTGACGATTCACAAGGCAGCGTGGCCACCAAGACGGCATCCACCGTCCGCACACAGACGCCACTTCTCGTCTTGTTCGCACCGATGTTGGTTTCGCTGGTGCTGATCGCGACGGGTGCGATTCTCGACGCCGCCGACATTCACAACCCGATCGTCAAGTTCGTGTCATCACCTGTGATCGCATTGCTCATCGGACTGATCGGCACGAGCTTCGTCGGCCGCTATGCCCTTGGTGCGCAACCCATTCAGGCGGCGATCGCCACTGGCTTCAAGGAGAGCGGGCAGATTTTGATCCTGACCGGCGTCGGTGGCTCGCTGGCTGCGACCATAAAGGCCGCGGGTCTGGGAGACATTCTCGGCGATTACTTCACCGCCAGCACGGCTGCACCACTGCTCGTGGTGTGGGCGATCGCCGCGGCGCTGCACGTCGCAGTCGGCTCCGTGACGATCTCCGCGATCACATCGGCGGGCATCCTTGCCCCCGTCGCACCGATCATCGGGCTCGATCCGGTGCTGATCGCCCTGGCCGCAGGTGCGGGCTCCCTGTTCGCCGTGCACGTCACCAGCAACACGTTCTGGCTGCTGCAGTCGCTGTTGGGCCAGTCGACGCGCGGTGCGCTCAAGACCGTCACCGTTGGCGTATCGGTGGCATCAGTCGTGGCCATCTTGCTCATCTTGCCCATGAGCGCCCTGTTCTGAGACGAGGACTACGTTGAACAACAAAGACATTCGTCCGCTTGCTGGAGTCCGTGTACTCGAGCTCGGCAACTACATCGCCGCACCGACGGCCGGCAGGATGCTGGCCGATTTCGGTGCCGAGGTCATCAAGGTCGAGCGGCCGGTCTCCGGCGACGAGCTGCGCAACTGGCGGCTCTATTCCGGGGACACCTCGATGCTGTACCGAACCATCAATCGCAACAAGAAGTCCATCGTGCTCGACCTCAAGACCGAGCGCGGCCGGCAGCTCGTGCTCGACCTCGTCCGACACTGCGACGTCGTGTTGGAGAACTTCCGCCCGGGCACCCTCGAGAAATGGGGGTTGGGACCTGAACAACTCGACCGGGTCAACCCCGATATGGTGATCACCCGCATCTCCGCCTTCGGTCAGACCGGGCCGATGGCGCAGCGGCCCGGATTCGCCGCGGTGGCCGAGGCGTTCGGCGGGCTGCGCGAGCTGGTCGGCGACCCCGACCGGCCACCTGTGCGGACCGGGGTGTCCATCGGAGACTCGATTGCCGGAATCTACGCAGCTTTCGGCACCGTGATGGCGCTGTTTCAGCGTGAGCGCGGCAACGTGCCACTGGCGCAGCGTGTTATCGATGTTGCGCTGAACGAAGCGGTGCTGTCAGTGATGGAGTCGCTGGTACCGGACTACTTGGCTTACGGTGTCACGCGGCAACGAGTCGGCGGCCGGATGGAGGGGATCGCCCCGAGCAACGCCTACCCATGCGCCGACGGCACCAGCATCATCGTCGCGGGCAACGGCGACGCGATTTTTCAGCGCTACATGCAGACCATCGGAAGGCCAGACCTGGCCCACGATCCGGACCTTCGCACCAACGCGGGTCGGTGGCGTCGGCGCGAGGAGCTCGACACGGCCATCGGGCAGTGGACGATCCAGCATGACCGCGACGAGGCACTCAAACTGCTCGACGAGGCGGGTGTGCCCTCCGGCCCGATCTACACTGCCGCCGACATATGCGCCGACGAACAATATGAGGCGCGAAACATGATCCAACACTTCGAGGTTGACACCGGCGAGCCGAAGCCCAAGACCGTCGGCTTTCCCGGCATCGTGCCGGTGATCGGCGGTGCATCGCTGCCGATTCGCGACGTCGGGCCCGATCTCGGTCAGCACACCCGCGAGGTGCTCTCATCCGTGCTCGGCCTCGGCGACGACGAGATAGGAGCGTTGACATGACGCCGCGTCCATATACCCCTCGTGCAGATCTCCGTGACGTGACGCTGCGCGATGGCCTGCAACTCACCGCGAAAGTGCTGCCGACCGAGCGCAAAGTGGAAATCATCCGCGAACTGTTGGCGCTCGGCGTGCCCTCGTTGGAAATCGGTTCGATGGCACGGGCGGATCTCGTTCCGCCACTGGCGGACACCCTCGATGTGATCGCCGCCTTGACCGCCGACGAGTTGGACCGCTGCTGGATCTGGGTGGCGACGCCACGGCACGTGGAGAAGGCGGCCGCCGCGGGTGCGCGGAACTTCCAGTACTGCCTATCGGCATCGGACTCACACAACAAAGCCAACATCGGGCGCACCACCGAGGACAGCGTCGCAGCGATGCCCGAAGCCGTACGCATCGCCCAGGATGCCGGCGGTTCCGTCCAGCTGTGCATTGCGACCGCATTCACCTGTCCGCTCGAAGGCTTGACCGATGCTGAACGTGTGATCGGCATCGCCGCGGACCCACGCACCTATGGAGCCGACGACATCGTCGTCTGCGACACCGTCGGTCAGGCGATCCCCACCCAGGTCACCGACCTCATCGAGGGGTTGGAAGCGCGAAGCCCCGAGCGGCGCATCGTCTTCCACGGGCATGACACGTGGGGCCTCGGCGTCGCGAACACACTCGCTGCGATCGACGCCGGCGCCACCATGGTCGACGGATCGCTCGGCGGCCTCGGCGGTTGCCCATTCGCCCCCGGCGCCAGCGGCAACACCTCCACTGAGGACCTGATGTTCGCCACCCGGCCGGACTGGTTCACCCCCGCCACCCTGGCCTCAATGGTGGACCTCACCGACAAGCTGCTGGCTGAACTCGGAGAACCGAACCGCTCGAGAACCGCGCAGGGCGCACGATCCAAGGCCAAGGCGTTCGATTGGGTCATCGACCGCGGGTAGATTTTCGTCATGGCCACCGAAGACGCCGCGTCGAAGCAGCAACCGCTGCTCGTGCTCGGCAAGATCACCGAGATCCTCGACGCCTTCTCGCTGGCACACCCCGACATGTCGCTCGGCGAGATACAGCAAGCCACCGGCCTACCCACGTCCACCGTTCAGCGCCTCGTCAGCAACATGGTCTCGCAGGGGTTGTTGGACCGGGCTGGTGATCGCGTGCGTATCGGCGTCCGGATGTCGTATTGGGCCGCAACAGCGCTGAAGGACCTCGATGTGCTCGCGGTCGTCAATCCGGTGCTCAAAGAGATCCGCGACAAGACCGGCGAAACGGCCTGCTTTTTCAAGATCGAGCAGAACTTCCGGGTCGCTGTGGCGGTCGCCGAAACGCACCACGCACTGCGCCGTGATATGTACGTGGGCAAGATCATTCCCCTCCATGTCGGCTCGGCGTCGCGCGTGCTGCTGGCGTGGAGCCCCGACCTCGCGGACAAGATCCTCGCCGCACCACTGGAGCCGATGACCGACGGCACGGTCACCAGTCCCGACGAGATGCGCAAGCTCATCGCGCAGGCCAAGGCCGACGGTTACGCGATCACTGCCGGCGAACGCGAGGACTCTGCCTCCGGGCTTTCCGCGCCTGTCTTCGATTCCGCAGGCGACATTCTCGGTGCGATCACGATCAGCGGCCCCACCGTGCGTATGCCGAGGGCGCAGTGCGAGGCATGGATCGACCTGTTGGTCGGCTACGCCGAACAAGTCACTCGGACAATCGGGGGGCGCCTTCCCCACTGAGACTGCCGGCGCGAAACAGCTCCGCGACGTCGCAACCAGCGGTTCGGCCCGTCACCACCTGATGCCGAACCTCGCCGCCAGATCGGCGAGAGCCGCATCCGACAACGGGGTGGGGCGCAGCCGATTCCAGATCAGGGCGGTCTCTTCGAGCTCCTCGGTTGCGGCCATGGCTGCCGCCGGGTTCGGCCCCCACACGTTGGGTCCGAGCCGGGCGAGCATGATGCTGCGCGCCAGACGGCCGGCTTTCCGGCGTGCGGTCAGTAGCCGGGCGACATGGGCGGCGGTCGCCGGGCTGCCCGGCGCCGAGTAGGGGATGGTCGGGGTGCTGCCGACTTTCATCACCTGGTACGGCGTGATCGGGGGGAGTAGATCGGCGTCGGGGGGCCGTGGCTCGAACGACGCGATGACGGTCTCTCGACTGTGCGTGTGGATGATGCACTGCGCGTCCGGATCTGCCTCGTAGATGCTCCGGTGTAGTGCGATCGCCTTGCTCGCCTGCGGGCCGTCGAGCTGAGTGCCGTCGGCGTCGATCAGCGCCAACTGGCCGGGGTCGAGCTCACCGAGGCACGCATCAGTAGGGGTCATCAGGTACCCCCGCGACAAGCGCACGCTGATGTTGCCGGTCGTGCCGTGCACGTACCCGCGGGAGAACAGCGACGCACCGATCCGGCTGACCTCCGCGCGCGCCGTAGCGTCATCCATGCGCCGCCGATCCGAGTTGCTCCAGTGCCTTCGTGAAGAAGTCGGTGCCGCCGAAGTTGCCGGATTTCAGCGCGATGTGCACGCCGCCCACCCGCGACTGACCCCTGGCCCACGGCACTCCGGGATCGATCTGTGGTCCGACCAGAAGTTCGCGTATCCCCAGCGCTCCAACGCAAGCACCTGAGGTTTCACCACCGGCGACGACCAACCGGCGCACGCCGGCATCCTCGACCATGACCACGGCGGCGCGCGCCAGCGCGTCTTCGACGGCGGAGGCGGCCTTTCCGCCACTCACCTTCGCCGACCGAGCGACGGATTCGGGGCCGGCGGTCGAATACAGCAACGGCACGGTGCCGTCGTCGATCCGGGCCTGCGCCCAGCGCAGGGCCTGCCGAAGGTGGTCGTCGTCGTGCAGCAGCGCGATCGGGTCGAGTGCTCGTTTGGGTCCGGGATAGGCAGCGACCTGCTGATTGGTGGCCGCCGACACGCTGCCGGCCAGGATCGCCGCGGGGCCGACGATGTCGGGTAGTGCCGTCGAGCTGGCGTCGGTATCGAAATTCCATGCAGTGGGCATGAATTGGGCCAGACCGGAGCCGCCTGACACCACAGCTAGGCCCTGCGACCCCCTGGCGATGGTCGCCAGATCCTCGTCGGACACGGCGTCGACGACGACCAGGTGCCCGAGCCCGTCACCGGCCAGGTCGCGTAGCCGTGCGCTGATCACCGACGCGCCGGCACGCACACACCTGTGTGCGATGAGGTCGACGTGGCGGTGCGTCTGCGGACTCAGCAGTCGGACCACCGAGGAATCCGACATCGGGGTCAGCGGATGGTTGCGCATCGACGACTCGGCGAGCAGCTGGTCGCCGACGAACAGATGTCCTTGATAGACAGTGCGTCCGGTCGCCGGGAACGCGGGGACCACGACGGTGGTGGTGAGGTCCAGTTCATCGAGGACGGCGTCGAGGACGGGACCGATGTTGCCGGCAGGGGTGCTGTCGAACGTCGAGCAGTACTTCACGTAGAAGCGTTCCGTCCCACGGCGCCGCAGCCAGCGCAGCGCTGCCAGCGATTCGGCGACTGCATCGGACGTCGGTGCGGTGCGCGACTTCAACGCCACCACCACCGCCTGGGCGGCGCCCGTGTCGACGCCGTCACCGGGGACGCCGTTGATCTGGACGGTGCGCAAACCTGCCCGAGCGAGGTTGTTGGCCAGGTCCAGCGCGCCGGTGAAATCGTCGGCGATCGCACCGAGTACCGGGCTCACGAGCGGGCCCGCACGAGTGACTGGAGTTCGTCGAAAAGCAGAGGCGGGCTGGACAACACCGGTATGCCATGCGCGTCGGCCAGCGACTGCTGCAGGTGCGCCAGCGATGCTTGCGCCAGCACCAGCACGTCGACGGCAGGCGCGAGTTCGGCCGCGGCCGTGGACACCAGCCGGTCGTGGGTGTCGCGGTCACCGCTCTGCAGAGCGTCGTAGGCGCCGTCGACGAGAACGGGCCGCAGCGTCACCGGGCGCTCCTGCTCGGCGGCGTGGTCCTGCAGCAGCTGCGTGCTGGCGGCCAGCGTCGACGACGCCGTGCACAGCACCCCGATCACCGATCCGGCTCCGACAGCGCGCCGCGCCATCGGATCGTCGATCTTGAGCACGGGCACCCCAAGGGAGCGGCGTGCCACGTCGACTCCGGGCGAGGTGGACGAACACGTCATCACGATCAGCTGGGCACCTTGACGTTCCACCACGGCCAGTTGGGCCGCCATGGCGGCGAACACGGTGTCTGTGTCGACGCCGTGCAGCAAGTCCTGGAGCAGGCCTTCGTTGAGCACGTGAAAGACATCGGCGCCGGACAGATCCTCGGCCGCACGTGCGCGGAACGCATCGAGCACGCTGGTCACGGTGTGAACGAACGCCAGTCTCATCGTGCCCCTCGGGTGTTGACGTGAAGTGCGTACAGCGAGCTGCCCGCAGCCATGAAGAGGCGGTTGAGGAACCGGCCACCGAACGTCACGTTGGCGCATCGCTCAGGGAGCGAGATATGACCCAGTGCAACACCATTCGGGTCGAATACCCGGACACCGTCGAGTTCGGGTGTTCCCATACCCCAGCCGCACCAGAGGTTGCCGTCCTCGTCGACACACATGCCGTCGGGGATGCCGTCCTCGGCGTCGATCAGCACGCGCTGGTTCTTCAACGCCGGTCCGACGACGTCGTAGACGACGATATTGCGCCGCGGGACCGCCCGCGACTGCACGACGTACAGCAGTCTTTCGTCGGGCGAGAAGGCCAGCCCATTGGGCGACCGGACATCGTCTGCGGCACAGGTGATCTCGAGCGTATCGGGGTCGACACGGTAGATGTTGGTCGGCAATTCGGGATCGGCCCGGTGGCCTTCATAGTCACCGGAGATACCGAACGCCGGATCGGTGAACCACACCGAGCCGTCTGACGCCACCACGACATCATTGGGTGAGTTCAGCGGTTTGCCGTCGTAGCGGTCGGCCAGCACGGTGATCGAGCCGTCGTATTCGGTGCGCACCACGCGGCGGCCGCCGTGCTCGCAGCTGACCAGCCGGCCGTGGGTATCGCGGGCGTTGCCGTTGGCGAAGTTCGCGGGCTGCCGAAAAACACTGGCGGAGTTGCTCTGTTCGTCCCACCGCATCAACCGATCACCGGGGATATCGCTCCAGATGAGGCAACGGTGGTCGCCGAACCACACCGGACCCTCCGACCAGCGGCACCCCGTCGTCAGCCGCTCGACCTTGGCCAGCACCACCACGTAGTCGCGGAAGCGGTCGTCGAGGATACGCACGGCGGGGTCGGGAAAGCGTTGCGCCGGTGTCCACGGGGAATCGGTGGGCGAGGTCACGACGCTTCCTGTACTGCGCCGCGCGCGTTCTCCAGCACCATGGCCGCTCCGGCGTTGAGGATGGATGTGTCGGTGGCGATGCCGACCATTTCGATGCCCTGCTGTATGCGCAGGCGGGCTTCGTTGCCGTTGAGCGTCAGATACCCGCGCGGTTTACCCACTGATTTCAGCAGGCGGAAGGCATCGTTGATGGGGCGCTGTACCTCGCTGTGCTGGGCGTCGCCGAGGTGTCCCAGCGACGCAGCCAGGTCGGCAGGTCCGATGAAGACACCGTCGATGCCCGGCACAGAGGCGATTTCGACGATGTTCTGCAGTGCGGTCGCTGTCTCGATCTGGACCAGCAGGCACAGCTCGTCGGCCGCCGACCGCAGGTAACCCGTGTTCTGTCCATAGTCGGCGGCCCGTGAGCTGCCCGACACCCCGCGTACGCCCTCGGGTGGGTAACGGGTGTAACTCACCGCGGCGGCCGCCTCGTCGGCGGTGTCCACTGACGGGATCAGAAGATTGCGGGCGCCCGCATCGAGGAGCCGCTTGATCTGGGTCCGGTCCGACCATGCGGGGCGGACCACCGCACCGATGCCTCGCCCGTCCAGGACCCGCAGCTGTTCGATGACATCGGCCATTTCGGTCGGTGAATGTTCGGTGTCGATCAGCATCCAGTCGAATCCCCAGCCGGCCAGCATCTCCACGATAGCGGCGCTGTTGAGGGTGGCGAACAATCCGACCTGTTGGTCGTGAGCGAGCAGACGTTGCTTGAATACGTTGGGCGGAACAGACATCGGTGGATCGCTCCCTAGTGGTGGGCGGTCAGTGGGATGGAGTCGACGGAGTCGGCGAGCGCCTTGGAGAGTCGGTCGGCGATCCGCAAGACGTGGGGTGCCCCTGTCTCCACGAGTTCGTCGATGGTCATTCGGGCGGCCTCGACGGTGAGGCTGACGGCGGCGACCGGCACGTGGGTGGAGTTGAACACGGCTGCGGCGACAGTCCTCAGCCCGTAGGCGTTTTCACCGTCGGAGACGGCGAATCCGTGCTGTCGGACCTCGGCACACCGAGCGAGCAGGTCCGGCAGTTCGGTCAGGGTGCGCTCGGAGAGCTTGATTCGTGGAGAACTTTCCAGAGTCTGGATCTGGGTACTTTCGGGCAGGTACGCCAGAATGGCATGCCCTAGGGCAGAGGCGTAGGCCTTGACGCGGCGACCCGGACGCAGGTCGAGGTTGCGCCCGGCCAAGCCGTTGTCGACGCGTTGCAGATACAAGATGTCCGAACCCTCGAGCGTGCCGAGCGACGCCGCGTCGGCGACACGGGGTACGCATTCCTCCAGCAGTGGTTTGGCGTGCTCCCACAGGTCGTGCGACGACAACGCGTTGAATCCCAACTCAAGACACTTGAGGCTGAGCCGAAACCGCTTCGACGGCACGTTGACGAGGTAACCGAGGTCCAGCAGGGTGACCAGCAACCGGTAGGCGGTGCCGCGGTCCAGGTTCGTGGCCGCTGCGACCTCGCTGACCGACATCACCGGTGTGGTCGGTTGGAAAGCGGTCAGCACCGAGAACGCCTTGGCGACTGAGTTCACGTGACTCTTCGGGTCCCGAGTCGAGGTGCCTCGGCGATGCTCGACACCAGATGTCATGAGGCGAACACTTTCAGCGACGTGAGTCCACCATCGATGGCGAGCACCGCGCCGACGAGCGAGCGGGCGTCAGGGCGGCTGAGGAAAAGGGCGGCGGCCGCGACTTCGTCGGGGCGGACCATCACCCCGGTGGGTTGCCGCTGATCGTAGACCGTCCGCTGTGCCGCGGGATCAGGTGCTTGGTCGATGAGCCGTCCGATCAGTGGGGTGTCGACGGTGCCCGGGGCGAGGCAGTTGACCCGGATGCCTTCCTCGACCAAGTCGGCGGCCATGGCCCGGGTCATCGACTCGACTGCGCCTTTGGTTCCGGCGTAGAGCACGCGGTTGCGCAGGCCGGTGGTGGCCGTGCACGAGGACATGTTGAGGATGCTGGGCGATGGTGAGCGCCGCAGGAAGGGCAGGGCCGCCCGGGTCGCGCGGACCATGCCGAGGACGTTGACGTCGTAGACGTGCGCCCAGTCCGCCAGCGGACCGTCCTCGACGGTCGCCGGGTAGCTGACCCCGGCATTGTTGACCAGCACGTCGAGTCGACCTTTCGGGCTGAGTTGTGTTACCGCCGAGGCCATTTGCTCGTCGTCGGTGACATCGACCGCCAGTGCGGTGGTGCCCGCGGGTGCGCCGTGGGGGTCCTTGTCGATGACCCCCACGGTCGCGCCCTCTTTGACGAATGCCGCGGCGATAGCCCACCCGATACCGTTACCACCTCCCGTCACGATGACGTGCATGCCGTCGAATCCATCGGTCATGGTCGGCTCCTTCGGTTGGTGGTGTCGGATCGGCTGGGCTCAGGCAGCCACGCTGGGCGCAGTGCCGGTGTTCGTCGGATGGGACGGCTCGTAGCTCAGGCTCATCTGTTCGGCGCGGTCGTCGGTGGTGAAACCACTCCGCCGGGTCGGGGCGATCGCGCCTTTGGCCAAGCTCAGTCCGATGATGGCCACGCCCTGCCAGAGCACCAGGAAACCGATGACGTATCCCGCGCCGCCGCCGGCGAGCATCACCAGCGCCGAGGCGACCAACGGTGTGAGTCCTGACAGCGCAACACCGTTGAATTCTCGTGCTACGGACATCCCGGTCTGGCGGAACCGGGTTTCGAACAGCTCCGCCAAGAATGCGCCCTGCGGGCCGAACGTCGCGCCCAGTCCGACGCCGTAGGCCAGCGCCATGGCAAGGACGATCAGTGTGATGTTGCGGCTTTCGAGCATGGCGAAGAACGGGTATGCGAATGCCACCATGAACACGCAGCCGGCGATCATCACCCGACGGCGGCCGATGAGATCTGACAGCCAGCCGAAGAACGGCGTGAGCACCATGCCCGCCACAGCCGCAGCGAGCAGAGCCCACGTCGCCACGCCGGTCGACAGCCCGAGGGTGGTGACGATGAAGCCGGCGGCGAAGGTGTCGACCAGTGACCCGGTCGAGTTCAGCCCGGAGATGGACAGGAAGCCCATGAGCAGATCACGGGGTCGCTCCCGAAACACCTGCAGCACCGGCACATGCGGGCGTTCCCCGGCTTCGACTTCGGCGAGGAACGTCGGTGTCTCGTTGAGCCGGTTGCGTACGTAGAGTGCCACGGCGAGGAACACGATGCTGATCAAGAACGGGATGCGCCACCCCCATGCCGCGAACTGTTCCTCGGTGGTGAACACCGAAATGACGGCAAACGCTGCCGAGGCGAGCAGCAGCCCCGCCGAGGTCATCGCGCACGTGATCGCGGTGAAGAACCCACGGCGTTCGGCGGGTGCGTATTCCGCGACGAAGGTGATTCCACCGGCCAATTCCGCGCCGGCCCCGAATCCCTGGGCGATCAGCAAGACGACTAGCAGAATCGGCGCCCACACTCCCACGGAGTCATAGGTGGGGAGCAGGCCGATCAGCACCGTGGAGACGCCCATCAGGGTCAGCGAGAACAACAGGATCGGCTTGCGTCCGTAACGGTCGGCGAGGTTGCCGAGAATGACACCGCCGATCGGTCGGGCGAAGGATCCCACGGCGTATCCCGCGAATGCCGCCAAGGTTCCCGCGGCTGGACTGAACGTTGGGAAGAACAGGTCGTTGAGGACGAGGCCGGCGACGATCCCGTACAGCGCAAAGCCGTACCACTCGATCACGGTGCCGACCGCCGCACCCGCTGTGACACGCCACAGCTCTTTGCGGCTTGGTTCATTGATGGACATTCGGTGCTCCTGGGCTCGTCGATGACGGCCACGTTTTTACGGCGTGACCGCGGTGCGAGGAATGTCCATCTCGCTGTTCGGAATACGAACAATTGTTCGCGATAGTCGACTGCCGAGTAGTGTGTGACGCGCACCACGCGTTTGTCAAGGCGGCTCTGGAGGAGCCGCGGGCCCGATTTACTCGGTGATCACCAGCAGTGCATCGGCGGGTTGGTTGTCGACCAGAAGCCATCGGTGCCGCAGCGGCGACGGATGGGTGATCAAGTCACCGGCGCCGATGCGGTAGGTGCCCGCGCCGTCGACCTCGATGTCCAGGTGGCCCGACACCATGTAGAGGGCCAGCAGCCCCGGCGTCTGGAACCACTCCCCGATGTACTGATCGCGTTCGATCCTGTACTCGATGATCTGAAGCTTCTCGTCCCGGGTGAGCACCAACACCCGACCCAGTGCCGCGTCGGGGCGGTCGGCGACCGGTAGCAATCGCCCCTCGTCGTTGCGGACCACGGTCACCTTCGACTCGGTGCTGGTGGGCAGCAGCTCGCCGGGGGTGACGTCGAGGGTTTCGGCCAGTCGGTAGACGGTGATCATCGACGGCATGCTCAGGCCGCGTTCGATCTGGCTCAGGAACGGCTGGCTGATGCCGGCGCGTGCCGCCACTTCGCGCATTGATAGCTGACGCTTCTCGCGGATGGTGCGAATGGCTGCCCCGGCACGTTGGGCGAGCGCGCGTTCATCCAGGCCGGCCTCGGCAGTCATTTACACCTCCGCAACACCCATTTGATAGATCAGACATATAAACCCGACAATCTGATCGCTGGCACTTATCGCCGAGACACGTCCGCAGACACACCGACGGGACCACCTTTGACCACGATAAAGCAGGATCCGCCTGACGGGCGGATAAGCCGCAGCGATCAGCAACGCCTCGGCGTCGAGCGGCGCGGCATCGAGTACATTCCCGACGACGAACGGCACGGCAGGCCGTGGCAGCTCGGTGCCATGTGGTCGGGGCTGGTGATGAACGTCCTGACCGTGGTCTACGGCACCCTTTTGGTGGCAATGGGCCTGAACTGGTGGCAGGCTCTGCTGGCGATCGTGCTCGGCAACCTCACCTGGGTGATCGCGGGAGTGGTGTCCGTCGCGGGACCCGCCGCGGGCACCACCACTTTCGGCGTTTCGCAGATGATCTTCGGCCGCATCGGCGTTCGGCCGGTCGCCTTCTTCAACTGGATCATGATGCTGGGCTACGAGGTGCTGGACCTGGTGGTGATGGTGTTGGCCGCGGGCGCGCTGCTGGACCTGGCCGGCGTGCATGTCTCCACCGCCGGCCAGGTGCTCATCGTCGTCACCCTGTCGGTCCTGCAAGCGGTACTGCCGCTCCTCGGCCACGCCGCGATCACGAAAGTTCTTCGGCTGCTGGTCATTCCGTTCGCCGCGATCTTCCTGGTCATGGCCTGGCTGGTGGCCGACGACATCCAGATCAACGACAGTCCACCCGCCTCATGGGCGCTGTTCCTCGGCGGTGTCGCCCTGGCTGCCAGCGGATCCGGCCTCGGCTGGTCGTCAGCGGCAGCCGACTACTCGCGCTACCTACCCGCGGGCACCCGCCCGTATCGCATCGTCGCCGCGGTGACGGTCGGCGGTGGCGTTCCGCAGGCGCTGCTCATGGCACTCGGCGCGGCCATCGCCATCGCCCTCCCCGACGCAGGAGATCCGGTCGCCGGCCTGTCGACCGTCTTCCCCGCCTGGCTGGTCGTGATCTACCTGGTGCTGGTGATCGTCCAGATGCTCTCACTCAACGGTGTCGACCTGTACTCCTCCGGAGTCACATTGCAGGCGCTGGGGGTACAGATCTCCCGGTGGCAGGCCGTGCTGGTGGACGGGGTGCTGTGCGGCCTCGTCGGCGCCGCCGTGGTGTTGTCCGGCAGCTTCTATCAGTTCGTCAGCACCTTCTTGCTGTTCATGATCATCTGGTTCGCCCCGTGGGCCGGAGTGTTCCTGGTGGACCTCGCACGCCGACGGGCCCGTTATCCGCGCGCCTCCGCCGCGGTCTACCACAGCTTTTCGCGAGCCGGCGTGGGTGCACAGCTGCTGGGCATGATCGCAGCGGCGCTGTGCATCAACACCACCGTCTTCGTCGGTCCCATCGCCGCGGCGTTCGGCGGGGCCGACCTGAGTGTCGCCGCTGGCCTTCTTGTCGGCGCACTCACCTACCCGATCCTGTTACGTCTCGAGCCCAAAGGAGAAGCCGCATGACCGCCACCATTCCCCTGGTCGACCTCTCGTTGTGGCGCAACGGTTCTGACGCCGACCGCGCCGCACTGGCCGCGACAGTGGACCAGGCACTGATCGACAGCGGCTTCCTCATGGTCAGCGGGCACGGGATTGCTGCCGAGCTGCGGGCCCGTATCCGCGACCTCGTTCGGGAGTTCTTCGCCCTCGACCCTGCCACCAAGGAGCGCTATGCCACCGCCGTGGGCGGGCGCGGTTGGATACCGCCGGGGAAGGAGGCGAATGGCTACCTGCTCGGTGTCGAGCTGCCCCCCGATCTGAAAGAGACCTTCGTATCAGGTCATGAGCAATCCAGCGGGGATGCCGACGTCGACGCCGAATGGTTCCCGCCCAACGTCTGGCCATCGGAAGTGCCTGCACTGCAGGGCTTGTGCGTCACGTATGCCGCGGCCATGCGTGAGCTGGCGGCCGAACTGCTGACGCTTCTGGCCGTGGCGGCTGGGCTGCCGGACAGTTGGTTCGTCGACCGATGCATGGCCTCGCCGCACTCGTTCAACATCAACCGGTATCCCGCCTTGAACCGCACCGGACCCGTCGAGGAAGGGCAGTTCCGCATCGCGCCGCACACCGACTTCGGCACCATCACCATCCTGGATCGAGAAGCCGGTTACGGCGGCCTGCAGGTGTGCACCCGGGAGGGGCGCTGGATCGACGCCCCGGTGATCCCGGACGCCTACACCAT
Organism: Actinomycetota bacterium; assembly: GCA_040752555.1. Classification (GTDB taxonomy): domain Bacteria; phylum Actinomycetota; class Actinomycetes; order Mycobacteriales; family Mycobacteriaceae; genus Mycobacterium. The sequence goes on from JBFMGT010000014.1 coordinate 62,706, forward strand.
CAACATCGGTGATCTGATGGCCCGCTGGACCGGTGACCGGTGGACCTCGACCATGCATCGGGTACTGCCGCCCAGCACCGACGCCCCTGATGAGGAACTGATCTCGTTGATCTTCTTCTTCGAGGCCAACCTCGATCAGGTCATCGAATCGTTCCCGCCGCCGCTGGGCCGGGCCAACGATTACCAACCGGTGACGGCATCGGACTACCTGCGGTCGAAGTACGCCGCCATCGCGGTGCCATGATCTCTCGTGATGTCGCACAACGTATTCCGAAAGTGAGCCTGCACTGTCACCTGCTCGGGTCGGTACCGGCGGCCACCGCTGTCGAACTCACCGCCCGCAACGGTGTACGGATCCCCGGGAATCCCGGCGCCGACAGCGTGTACGACAGCGCGGCGTACGAGGACCTCGGCGAGTTCCTGTCCGTCTACGATCTGATCGGTGCGGCGCTGCATGATCGGGACGACTACCGTCGCATCACCTACGAGTCACTCACCACGTTCGGTGCAGACCACAACGTGTGGTACCGCGAGATCTTCGTGTCGCCCCAACCCAGCCCCCTGCCGTATCCCACCGCGTTGGCGGGCATCCTGGACGGCATCCGCGATGCCCGCACCGATACGGGAATCGAGGGCCGGATCATCATCGCGATCAATCGGCAACACACCGTTGCCGAGGCGCTGTCGCTGGTCGAGCAGGTGATCGAACATCGTGTGGACGAAGTGCTCGGCATCGGTCTGGATTACGAAGAGGTCCTGGGCCCGCCCGCTCCCTTCGCGCCGGTGTATGCACTGGCCCAGAAGGCGGGGCTGAATCGGACCGCCCATTCGGAGAGCGGGCCACCCGCGCAGATCGAAGTTCTGCTCGACGAACTGAACTGCACCAGAATCGATCACGGCTACCACGTGGTGACCGACGAGCGGGTGACCCAGCGGTGCGTCGAGGAACAGGTGCCCTTCACCTGCACCCCGGTGAGTTCCGACATCGGCCGCTACAGCGGATCGGGTGACGGCAGCCACCGCCGGATACGGCAGATGGTCGACGCCGGGCTGCGGGTGTGCATCGACTCCGACGACCCGCCGATGTTCGGCACCGATCCGTCCAACGACTATCACGCGGTGGCCAACGCCCTGGGATACGACGTGGCGCAGATGGTCACCTTCACTGCCAATGCGATCGATGCGTGCTGGCTGGATCCCAGTGACAAGGACGCTCTCCGCGCACGGCTGGCATCCTGGAACGACCATGAAATGGAGATGAACCGATGAGCTCGTTCGAAGTACCTGCGATCGATATCAGCCCGTGGGTCGTCGGCGGTGACGATGCCGCCAAACACGCGGTGGCCAAGGCGGTGGATGACGCATGCCGCCGGGTCGGTTTCATGCAGATCCTCGGCCACGGCATTCCCGCAGAGACGGTCGACGGGCTGGCGACGGCCATGGACCAGTTCTTCGGGCTCGACATCGAGACCAAGAACGGTTATCGGGTGCCCGCGAATCGTGGCTATAGCCCGCCAAAAAGTGAGTCGCTGAGCCTGTCTCTCGGCGTCGAGTCCGCCACTCGGATGAATGACTTCTTCGAGGCATTCAACGTCGGTGTCGAGGCGCGGTCCTTCACGGGTCTCGATCTCGATGAAGCCGACTACGGCATCAACGTCTGGCCCGACGAGGTGCCGTCCTTCCAGGCGGCCGTGCTCGACTACTTCACCGAAGCAAGCCGGGTCGCGCGGACGCTGACGGAAATCTTCTGCCTTGCACTGGGTCTGGAGCGCGGATACTTCGAGCGCATCACCGACCACTCCGTCGACGTGCTCAGGATGAACAATTACGCACTTCCCGAGGGCACCGTCACCCTCGACGGCGAGCTCACCGGTATGGGTGAGCACACCGATTTCGGCATCGTCACTGTCCTGTGGGCCGACCAGGTGGCCGGCCTGCAGGTGCTCGGCACGGATCAGCAGTGGCACGACGTGGCGCCCATCGAGGAGGCGTTGCTGGTGAACCTGGGTGACCTCACGGCACGCATCACCAACGACCAGTGGATGTCGACGCTGCATCGGGTGAAACCGCCGATCGTCGACGGCACCATCAAGCGGCGGCGGTCGGCCGCGTTCTTTCATGACGGCAACGTCGATGCGGTGATCTCCACTGCCCCTGGCTATCTGGATGCTGACGCCGGATTGGCGTATGAACCGATCACCGTCGGTGCACACATCGCCGCAAAACTGGCTGGTTCACGGCAAGGGAAGGCCAACCTCGCCGCGGTACGTGAGGCGGCACGGGTGCTGGCAGCGGCCGAGCCGGGTTAGGCGCCGGGGTCGCCTCGGGCAGCCCTCACGACCACGGGGGCATCGCACGCGGCAGGGCAGGCGCGGAAACACGTTGAGCAACCGTGGTTTTCATGGCGCTTGTATCCTCGCCATCGATGACCCCTGTCCACGATCGGGTGTGAGTGGGCAACCCCCGGCCTACCGTGTGGTGTATCCGCCGTTGGCGAAGATGGTCTGGCCGGTGATCCAGTGTCCGTCGCCGGCGAGAAACAGCGCCAGCGGCGCAATGTCCTCGATCTTGGTCAACCGGTCTCCCATGGCTTGGCTGGCATGGAACTCGGCGCGCTCGGGAGTCTCCTGCGGATAGAAGAAAGGGGTGTCCATCGGCCCGGGGGCAATGTTGTTGACATTGATCAGTCGCGGAGCGAACTCCTTGGAGGCGGCCCGGACGAAGTGTTCGACGGGAGATTTCGCGCCGGCGTAGGTCGAGTAGCCGTCGGTGTACGCGGCCAGCAGTGAGGTCACGATTGTGGTCAGGCTGCCCCCGTCGTTGAGACGGCGCCCAGCCTCCTGGATGAAGAAGTACGCGGCTTTGGCGTTGATGTCGAACATCGAGTCGTATTCGGCCTCGGTGGTGTCCAGAATCGGCTTGCGGAGAACCTTGCCGACGGTGTTGATCGCAATGTCGACCCCGCCGAATGCATCGACGGCCGCGTCGAACAGCGCCGTGATGTTTTCGCGAATGGTGAGGTCGCCCTGCACCTTGATGGCTTGCGCGCCAGCGCCAACCACCTCGGCCACCGTAGCGTCGGCGTCGGCTTCGGACGCCGGGCTGTTGTAGTGCACAGCAACATTGACACCGGTGTCCGCCAGGGTTCTGCTGATCAGACCACCGAGGTTCTTGGCGCCGGCGGCGACTACTGCTGACTTGCCGTTGAGTGTTGTCATACGACGACCGTAAAAGCACCGTCCACAAATGAAAAACAGCAGATACCGGCTTTATGACAAGTAGTATTTGTGGATGCTCAGAGATCTTCGCCGTGTCGAGCAGTTCGTTGGTGTCGCCGAGGCCGGCAGCTTCACCAGTGCGGCAGCCCGGCTTCACCTGAGCCAACAGGCACTGAGTAGTTCGGTGAGCCAACTGGAGAAGGAACTGGGGGTGGCTCTGTTCGTCAGGGCGGGGCGTCGTATCAGTCTCACGCCAGCAGGGCGGGCGTTGCTCGTGGAGTCTCGCCCGCTGCTGGCGGCCACGCGAACTGTCGAGGCACATGTGCGCGGTGCTGCTGCCGACCAGCATGCTTGGGTAGTCGGCCATAGTCCTGCGCTGAGTGGGGCGGAGGTCTACCAATTGGTGGAGCCCGCCATCGATGCCCACCCCCACCTGTCCTTCACGTTTCGTCAGCTCTACCCAGACGCTCTGTCTTCCGGTGTCCTCGACGGATCGGTCCAGCTGGGCCTGCGCCGAGGAATCGCACCGGCTGGTGAATTGTCTGGCGCGGTCATCGGCTACCACCGGGTGCGCGCTGCCATCGTCAGCACCCACCACCTCGCCACCGCAGACCGGGTCGACATCACCGACCTGTCCGGGGAAAGGCTTGCCCTGTGGGCACCACCCGGTTCCTCCTACTTCAGCGATTTCCTCATGAGTGCCTGTCGCCGTGCAGGTTTCGAGCCCGAGTATGTCGTCAGCAGAGTTCAGGGCGCGGCGATGGTGGCCGCACCGTTGACAACCGGCGCGATCGCGCTGGTGACCGCCGACCCAGGCATCGCCATGGGGGGACGCGTGCGCATCGTCGACCTCGAGCCAGCGCTGATGGTGCCGGTACAAGCTCTCTGGCAGCAGCACACCGTATCAGCGGTGCGGGACACGCTCCTGACGTCCGCCCGAGAGGCCACCACAGTGCCGACCCCGCCGTGACGTACGGTTGCTCACTCCATCCCGCGACGGTCCGGTGTCCAGAAGGGTTTGGTGCGGATGTCGCGCCGGTTCCAGCCGCGCTCCTCGACCAGGATCCTCCTCAGCGTTTGTATCGTGCGAGCCTCACCCGCGAGGTAGGCAACGCCGGGTTCGTCGGGCAGGGCGAGGTGCCGTACCGCGTGCGCGAGCACAGCCGAGTCGGCGGCGGAGGCGCGGCCGCGCTCGACATGGGAAAGATTGCGCGACAACGGGATATGGTCCACCTCGGCGGCGCCCTCGATGACGCCGTAGACCGCGACCTCGGCGGGCAGCGATCGCAGCATCGCGGCGAACGCGACCGAGGCCGTCTCCTCACCGGCAAAGAGGTGATAGCGCGCGTCGGCCCGAATCGTGAACCTCCCTTGTGGTCGCGTCATGCTGATGCGATCCCCGACTGCAGCGGTCGATGCCCACAGCCGGGCGGGAGTCTCCCGACCGGGATCGCCGTCGTGGTCGAGCATCGCGAGGTCGAGCGTCCCGCGGTCGGGGTCTGCGGCGTAGATGGAGTAGGTGCGCAGTGCGTCGTGCGGATGTCGGCGCAGCGCAGACTCGAGTAAGCCGGCAACCTGCAGTCGCACGTGTTGACCGGGTGTCCAGGCGAGCTGGCGTAGCTGGTCGCCCGCCACCCGTAACCGTCTCATCCTCGGGGTCAAGGGGCTGATGTCGGTGATGGTCGCGGAGAGAAACACGCTCTCGCGCAATGTCTTCAGAAGTGGAACGTTCTCGAAGAGCGTTGCCATCAGAATCTCCTGTCGATGTGTTGTCGTCGGCCTCGCCACGTCAGGCGGTGTAGACCGACATCTCGTTGCCGCGGCCGGGCTCGAAGGGCAGTCGCAGGGAGCGGTATCCGTTGACGGGATCCCGGACGTAGGTCAGGTAGTCGCCCGACTCGTCGACGGCGTTCTCGGCGATCACCAGCGCTCCCGCGGCGAGGTGGGGCTCGAGGATCTTCAGCACCGGTAGATACAAGCTCCAGGCACCGTCGAGCAGGACGAGGTCGACTTCGTCGTCGACTCCCTGCGGCAGGGTCTCCAGAGCGTCGCCGACGCGCACCTCGACGAGGTCGCCCACCCCGGCCGCGTCCAGATTCTGTTGTGCGCGTGCAGCTTTCGTGGACTCCAACTCAGTGGTCAGAAGCCGTCCACCGCCGCCGTCGCGCAGGGCCACGGCCAGGTGAATGGTGGAAATGCCGAACGAGGTACCGAACTCGACGATGTTGCGCGCTCGGCGGGCGCGCGCGCAGATGTAGAGGAACTGACCGAACTCGGCCGACACGTTCAAGAAGTTCTCCGCGAACTGCCGGTAGACGCTCCGGTAGTCCTGCGCCTCCTGTGCCAACAGGTGTGCGATTTCCTCGCTGTTGTCTTGCAGCGCGTCGTCCCACTGCGCGTAGAGAGCGCCGTCCGCTGCGTGGGCCTCCGCGAACAGATGGGTCAGAACGTCGGCAATCGGCGGTGAGGCGAGGGTGTCCATGAGTGCTCCTTCGTGATGCGCGGTCTAGATAAGGGTTACCTAACAAATCGAGCCAGACCACCGGTAGCGTGCCGATGTATGCCGCAAAACCGCCAAGACACGGAGCCGGCTCCCACGTACCCGTCCGAAGCGCCGCACAGCACTGGGTGGCTCAGTGCCAACGCGCGGGTCGGAGCGCACCGCCACGTCGAAGGCCAGCTCGTGTACGCGGCGTCCGGCGCGCTGTCCACGACCACCGTGTGCGGAACCTGGGTTGCGCCGGCGAACCGGGCGACCTGGACGCCGCCGGGCTTCGAGCACGCCCACCGTTGCCATGGCGATACGGACGCTCGCATCATCGTCATCCCGGTGGACCTCTCCGCGCGGCTACCCGCTCGGCCCAGCGTCTTCGAGGTCGGTCCGCTCCTACGCGAAGGAATCTTGGCGCTGACCGAGCGGCGCATCACAAGCCCCGACGTCTACGCACGCCTGCGGGCAGTGCTCCTCGACGAGCTGATCGAAGCCCCCGAGCAGTCAGTGCGGTTACCCGAACCGCGCGACGAACGGCTCCGAGCGGTCGCCGAGCTGCTCGAAGCAGATCCCGCTCAATCCACGGCGCTGGCCGACTTCGGACGCACCGTCGGTGCGAGCGAGCGCACTCTGAGTCGGCTACTGCATCATGAGTTCGGCATGAGCTTCCGCCGTTGGCGCACCCTGCTGAGGGTCCACCACGGCCTCATCCACCTCAGCCGTGGCCGGTCGGTCACCGAGACCGCGATCGCCTGCGGGTGGTCGAACCCCACAAGCTTCATCGAAGCGTTCACATCGGTGATCGGCGAGACACCGGGTCGCTACCAGCTGGGAATGCGCTCAGCAGATGTGTTTCCAGCCACGTCGACCCCAGATCATGCGAAACCGCTCGGCAGCCCGGAATTCTGACATCGGGCGCGGGTCACTGCACGTCCACCCGACCGATGCCGCCATGGTGACCTCACCTCCCACTACCGGATGACGGCGCGCAAGACGGCGTCACCGGCGGCATGGCCGTGACTGTCGTTGGCCCTTTCCGAAGGCCGGTCTCCCGGGATTTCGGCCGATGCGTCAACCGGATTCGGCGCTGAATACGTCGCGAAGTATCGCGCGCAGGGCTGCGGCCCCGGGGTCGTTCTCGACGCGGGTGTGCCAGAACAGCCCGACGTCGTAGGCCGGTAGGGCGAGTGGGAGCTCGAACAGGGTGATCGCCGAACTGCGGCCGTGATACCGCGCCAATCGGCGAGGTGCGACGCCGATGCAGTTGCCGTTCTCGATGACGGGAAACAGAGAGCTGTAGTGCGGCACGGTGAGGTGGATGCGTCGCGTCAGCCCGAGGCGAGCCAGTGCGTCGTCGACTTCGCGGCCTCGCCCCGGGCTGATACGCACATGCGCGTGGGGAAGTTCGACGAATCGGTCGAGGCTCATCACGCTGCCCGCGTCCGGGTGATGCGTGCCGATGACGCCGACGACGTCGTCGGCGAAGGCGGGTTCGGAGCGCCACGCCGGCTGGGTCGTAGTGGGAACGCCCAGATAGAAATCGATCTCTCCGGTGGCCAGGGCATCGACGACGCTGATGCGATCCAGTCCGACAACCCGCACGCTGGAATGGGGCGCCTGCTGCCGCAACCGATCTTCCAGCCCGGGCAAGATCAATGGTCCGTAGAGGTCGGCGAACGCCAACACCCACTCACGGGTGGTCGTCGCCATCTCGAAATCGTCCAGGTCTCCGACGATTCCCTCCACGAGGCGAAGCGCAGCGTCGAGCCGCGGCTGCACCGCCAGCGCCGCAGGCGTGGGGCTGAGCCCGCGCCCGGCACGCACCACCAGCGGATCGCCAAGCAGCAGGCGCAACCGCGCCAGCGCATTCGAGACCGCCGGCTGAGTCAAGTGCAGCCGTGCCGCGGCCTTGGTGGCGCTCCGCTCTTCGAGAACCGCGTGCAGCACCACCAACAAGTTCAGGTCCACCCCGGCGAGATTCACTCCATGAATGTTTCACATCACGACACATGATTGGCACTTATGGGTTGCCGTCCTTAGCGTCGAGGACGGGCGTCGAAAGGACCGGGGCAATGCGTGTACTGATCACCGGAGCGGGCGGCGGAGTGGGCTCTGCCATCATCGAGCAACTGCGTGACACCGACGTCGAGGTGCGCGCCACATGCCGCCGACCTGATCCGCACCGATGGCCCGGCGCGGACACGTTTTCGAGCGATCTCGACGAGCCGGCGACCCTGCGGGCCGCCCTGGCCGGTGTCGACGCGGTGTTTCTCCTGTGCTTCTCGACGTCGGAGGCTCTGCCAGGACTGGTGGACGAGATGAAAGCTGCCGGTGTCATGAAGGTGGTCGTGCTGTCCACCATCGACACCACGCGCCATGAACCATTCGTCGAATACAACAAGCAACGGCACCTCGCCGTCGAGAATGCGGTGATCGAAGCCGGATTCGATCACGTGTGTCTGCGCCCGGGTGCCTTCGCGCGTAACGCAATCCGATTCTGGGCCAGCCAGATTCGCGAAACGCGTCGTGTCGGACTGCCGTTCCCCGAATCTCATCAAGCCCCCATTGCCGACGAGGACATCGCAGCCGTCGCCGTGCGGGCCCTGACAACGCCGCAGGCGGACGGGCAGAAACTCGTTCTCACCGGCCCGGAATCGTTGACCATGCGCGAGCAAGTCGGTCTCATCAGCGAAGGCATCGCGCAGCCGATCGACATCACAGTGCTGTCGGACGCGGAGGCTCGCGCGTTGTATGGACAGGTGCTGCCTCGCCAGTACCTGGAGCTGCTGATGAGCCAGTGGGCTTTCGAAGTCACCGAGCCCGCCGTCGTCACGGCGGCCGTGCAGGAGATCACCGGCCGTCCACCAGTCCGCTTCCAGGATTGGGTGAACAGCCGCCGAGCCGCGTTCATCTGACACGGTCTGGTTCGGCGGCGGAACACCACGCCTCCGTGGCAGGCTGGGCCGGGTGATCAGCGAGCCCGCGTCCGCACGACATCTCGCCGATCTGAAGTTGCTCCGCCGGGTCCGCGACAGGATGGATCGCGACTACGCGCAACCGCTCGATGTCGAGACTCTGGCCCGGGGTGTCAACATGTCGGCCGGACACCTCAGCCGCAGGTTCAAGGCGGCCTATGGGGAGTCGCCCTACGCGTACTTGATGACGCGTCGTATCGAGCGTGCGATGGCACTGTTGCGTCGCGGCGACATGAGCGTGACCGAGGTGTGCTTCGCCGTCGGGTGCTCATCCCTTGGGACGTTCAGCAGCAGGTTCACCGAGCTGGTCGGCATGCCGCCGAGCGTCTACCGCGACCGCACGGCCGGAACGACCGACGGGCTGCCCTCGTGCCTGGAGAAGCACGTGAGCAGACCGATCAGGAATCGAGAAGCGCCCGCCGCCGCACTGCATTTAGCGTGAGGCACATGGATTTGAGGATTCACACCGCGTTTCTGCCCCACGAGGACCCGGAGGTCTCCCTGGCCTTCTACCGCGATGTCCTGGGCTTCGAGGTACGCCTGGACGTCGGAGGTGGCACGATGCGCTGGATCACGGTCGGCCCGCCGAATCAGCCAGGTACCTCAATCGTCCTGCACCCGCCAGCCGCTGGTCCCGGCGTCACAGACGACGAGCGGCGCGTCATCGCCGAGATGATGGCCAAGGGCACCTACGCGATCATCGTCCTCGCCACTGAGGACCTGGATGGCACCTTCGAACGTCTCCAGGCCAGCGACGCCGACATCGTCCAGGAACCGATCGAGCAACCCTATGGAGTGCGCGACTGCGCCCTTCGCGATCCGGCAGGAACGATGATTCGTATTCAGGAGGCTCGTTGACCATGGCCGAGTCGCCGTCGGAGAAGATCGACGCGAGGATCGAAGAGCTGGCCGACTGGCGCGGAGACACTCTCGCGCTCGTCCGCACGCTGATCAAGAAGGCCGATCCGGACGTGACCGAAGAGTGGAAATGGCGAGGGGTCCCGACGTGGTACCACGACGGGATGATCTGTACTGGTGAAACCTATAGAGACAAAGTGAAAGTGACCTTCGCCAGGGGCGCCTCGCTGGACGACCCGAAGGGACTTTTCAACTCCAGCCTCGGCGGCAACACGAGGCGGGCCATCGACATCGGCGAACACGATGTGCTCGACGAGGAAGCCTTCGTGGCCCTGATCCGTTCCGCGGTGGCGCTCAACGCGCGATGACGTCCTACCGGTCGTGTGTACGCATCGTGGATCATCGGTAGGCATGGCGCTCCTGTGGGACCAACACGCGTGTCTGCCGTTGAAAGTCGACGCGGACGTCGAGCCACTGACGCGCTTCCACCGCCACGGGGGCGCCTTCGTCTCCGTCAACGCTGGCTATTCACCGCACTCGTTCTCCGACTCGGTTGCACTGCTGCAGCACTTCCGATCGGCCGTTGACGACCATCCCGAGCTCGAATTGGTCTCAGGCATCGACGATGTCGAACGGATCACGTCCAGTGGTCGCATCGCGGTCGTCTTCGATCTGGAGGATTCGGGTCCGGTGGACGACGACCTGGACAACCTGGCGATTCTGGCCGGCCTCGGGGTACGGACACTGCTCCCGACCTACAACCATGCCAACCGTGCCGGCAGCGGTTGTCTGGACGCCCACGACGGTGGCCTCACGCGCTGGGGCCAGGCGATCGTCGCGGAGATGAATGCGGTGGGCATCGTCGCCGATGGGTCGCATTGCAGTAGGCGAACCGGACTGGACCTGTGTCGCGTATCGGAAACGCCCGTGGTGTACAGCCATTCGTGCATGGCTGCGGTCTGGGACCATCCCCGCAACATCACCGATGACCAGGCCCGTGCCTGCGCCGACACCGGGGGAGTCATCGGGATCACGGGCGTCGGGATCTTCCTGGGGCCCAACACTCCGACATTGGAAGCGATGACGCGCCATCTCGACTATGCCATCGACCTGGTGGGCATCGACCACGTCGGCATCAGCAGCGACCACTCCTTCGATCACGCCGACTTCAACGACGAGATGTCCCGCAATCCAGAACTATTCGACGACAGCTACACCAGGTGGGGACCGATCCAGTGGATGCCGCCCGAAACGTTCGTCACGATCGGCGAGCATCTGCGCGGTCAGGGGTGGGCTGATCGCGACATCCAGGCAGTACTGGGCGGAAACTTTCATCGAGTCGCCACGCGCGCATGGACCGGCCGCGCCGCCGGCTCGTAGATGAAGTAGCTCTGCAGCGTGTTCAGGATCGTCGCCAGTACCGCGTCAAACGGCGTTGCCTCGATGATGTCGTCGGAGGGGAACGGCAGGGCCACCGCCGTCGCCGCGCCGGCGGGCGTGTCGATCGACAGGGTCTGTCCCGGTGTCCCGTAGATGCCGGTGTGCGCGCCGGTCAGCATGTCACCCACCCATCCCGTGGCCAAGATCATTGCCGCCTCGACGTTGCTGGGCTGTGACCGGCCCGTCAGGAGATACTGCGCCTGCTGGAGCAGTTGATTTCTGCCCTGCGCTGCGTCGACGTGCCGTCCGCCGACCAGCATGACTCCGGTGAACTCTCCCGGCCGCGCCGCCGCGAGTTCGTCGCCGACCTTGCCGTACATGTTCCAGACGTAGCGCTCTGACGAGATGTCGTAGACGGGGCGGTAATTCGTCCCCGAGAGCTGTTGCAGACCGTTGGGCACCGCATTGTTGACGTCGACCGCGTCGAGCAGTACGACACCGGCGAGGTTGGCCGCGGCACCGTTGTCGACCATGGCGCGTGCAGCGCCCATCACGAGGGAACCGCCCATCGAGTGCCCGACCAGGACCACCTCCGTCGGCAGCGTCACGTCGTGACCCGCGGCGGCTCGCGCGCTGGCGGTGAGCGCGTCCCGGTTCCCGACGAACAGGTCGGCCACGGCGACCTGCATCGGTGTTCCGCCCAGCCAGGCAGCGCTGCGCAGGAAGAAGTTCGACGACAACGACGGCGCGACGACGATGCTGTTGGTCCGTTCCGCGAGCGCCGCTGCGGTGTAGCCGTACATGGGTGCAGATGCCATGAACCCGTGCTGCAGGTAGATCAGCCCGGCAGGTTCGGTCGTCGAATCCGGGAAGTACCAGTTGGCTTCGACGCGGCGACCACCTGCGACGGGCACGACGAGGGTGGACCGGCGTGGGGTGACCGTGCTGTCGGCCGGCACCGCCGGCGGCCCGTCCACGAGATGACCCAGACCCATCACCAGGGACAAGACCACACCGCCCACCCGGTCCACCGGACGGACGGGGGAGGGCTCGGGCGTCTCGGGCGTCTCGGGCGTCTCGGCACGTGTTCGGGCAGGGGGCCGTGGTGCCCGTTCCACGCGCACCAGCGCGCGGTCACCTCCTTCGCGGGGGCGGTCGAAAAGCGACCTCCGCTGCGATGAAGCCGCCTGTCTCTCAGCGCGTTTGGCTGCCCGTGCCGTCTGCCTTTCGGCCCGGCGGGTCACGCGATCGGCCGTGCGCGCGGTATGACGCTCGGCCACCGAGGCTGACGAAGTCGTCCGTGCCGAGTCGCCAGTGCTGTCTGCCGCGGCGTAACCCGCGCCCAGCAGCACCCCGATTGTCATTCCGAGGAGCACCAGCACGACCCCGGCGAGCGTTCGTATCCAGCGCGTCATGCGCGGCCCCTTTCGTCGACGCTCAAACTATCGACGAAAATAGAACAGATCAAGACATATGTCATTTCAGGCGAGGGCGCCCGGTACCGTCGACATGTCGACACATCAGCAAGGACACGAGCATTGGCAGCCGAACCACCCCGCCAGGGCCGCGGCCGGCCTCGCGGGGGCGGCATGTCAGCCGAACAGGCCAAGCAGGTTCTCCTCGACTCGGCCGAGCACCTCTTCGCCACCCGCGGCTACCGCACCACGTCGATGGAAGCGATCGCCCGCCACGCCGGGCTTTCCCGCGGCAGCGTCTATCGCCAGTTCGCCACCCGCGATGCGCTCGTCGCCGCGCTGATCGAGCGCGTCACGCAGCGGCACACCGAGCGCATCCTGGCGCGATTGCCCGACGGTGTCGACCTGCTCACGATCATCGTCGAGAGCATGGTGATGGTGGCGACCGAACTGATCCACGACCCGTTGCTGGCGACCATCTCCGATCAGACGGACGACCGCACTGTCGCGTTCATGCTCGCGAACAACCCGACGCTGCTGCAGATGGTCGAATCCACGATCGTGGCGATGATGAGTGACGAGGACAGCGGACAGCTTCGCCCGGGGCTCGATCCACGCGAGGTCGCCCAGTACCTGATCGCCACGAACATCAGCATGCTGCTCGGTCTCATTCCAGGAGTGGAGGATCCCGACACTGCCCGCCGTTACATCACCGTCTTCGTCCTCCCTGCGCTGGTGGCTGATCCACCACAGCCAGGCACGATTCGTTCGAGCGGTCAGATCACGTGACCATGATGCCGACACTGATTGCCGCCGTTGCGCTTCGCGTCGTACATCGCCTTGTCGGCTGAAATGATGAGTTGATCCATCATCGTGTCGAATGAGTCTTCGGTCACCAAGCTCACATCCACCAGCGCGGTACCGATGCTGCCGGTGATCCCGCAGGGCAGCTGAGCAATCGCCGCGCAGACCTCCTCGTAGCGCATCACCGCATCATGGGATGCCACGATGTCGGCGAACAGGAACTCTTCTCCGCCGCTGCGCGAGATGACGGTGGTGGATGCTGCGGTGGCGCGCAGCGCCTCGGCGACCGCAACGAGGGCCTGGTCGCCAGCCGCATGGCCCCGCGTGTCGTTGACCGCCTTGAAGTGATCCAGGTCGAGCAGCGCGGTCAGAAGAAACTCGCCGTTCTCGGGGCGCTGAGTCAGCCTGGCCTGCACCATGTTCCGAAAGGCCCGACGGTTCAACAGCCCGGTGAGCGGATCCAGATCGGCGATGGCCAGGTCGCCGCGCAACGTTCGGACCAGGGTGTAGAACACCAGCCCCACGCCGAAGCTGCACTGCAGGACCAGAAACAGGTCCACGAGCGCCATTGCCGGACGTCCCTGCGCCGATATGGCCACCGTCTGCGTGACGGCGACCCCGGTGACCACGAGCAACACACCCAGCACGACTTTGGGCGAGTGGAAGAACGCCGCGTAGCTGACGATGGTGGTGTAGGCGATGCAGCCAAGCATCGATGCGAGCGGATCGGGATACGACAGGCAGGCCAGTGCGATCGACATCGTGGTGGCGACCACGAATGCCAGCGAGAGCCGCCGGGTGGGCCAGCGCCACAGGAACAGCGCGGTACCGAAGACGCCGCCGGCCACGGCGAGCCACATCATCGTCTTACCGATCGCGCTGTCCGGGTGGCCGGCACCGAAAAGCAATGACAGCACACCGGCGGTCATCGCGGCCGTGGTGGCGGCGAGCCAGATCCGTGTCTGACGCCGCAGGCCGCGGGTGTCGAGGAAGTTGGTGATCCAGTCGTAGTGCTCGACGGACCGCAGAAGTCGCTCCACGGACCGCTCGACTACCGCCCCTGCGGCGGGGGCCCCCCGCCGCCCGGGGCCCAGGGCGGCGGCGGTGGAGGAGGCCAGGTGGGCGGCGGCGGCTGCTGCCAGGAGCCCGGCGGGGGTGGCCAGGGGCCCGGCGGTGGTGGCTGCTGGTAGTAACCGCCGGGGTACGGCTGCTGCGGGTACTTGGGTGCTCGCGATTTCCGGATCGCCCAGACGACGAGCCAGATGAGCCCGCCGACGATCGCCAGCCGCACGATCATGGCGCCCACCCACCGTCCGGGATGCTCCGGTGCGGCGAGCTCGAGTGCCAGATAGCTGATCGACACAGCTGTTCCCCCTTGTCAGCCCCGCGTATCCGCGCGGACTTCCCAGCATATTGCCGGATGGCGACCCGGCGGACAGCAAATCCTGGTTCTGCGCGAATTCCCAGAAATGCGTTGCCGGGCGCGGCCGCGCACGATTGACTGACCCGCGTGAGCGACGTGCTGAGTGACCTGACGCGAAAGCCCGACCGGCGCGGCGATCGGCATCTGGTCGACGCCGTCTTCGACGAATGTGTGGTTGCCACGGTGTCGACGGTCGTCGAGGGTCAGCCCTGGGTCATCCCCGTGCTGGTCGTCAGAGACGGCGACCGCTTGTTGATCCACGGATCGACGGGAGCAGGCGCGCTGCGCCATGCCGCCGCGGGCGCACCGGTGGCGATCAGCGCATTCATCCTCGATGGGATCGTCGTCGCCGAACGGCAATTCGACCACTCGGCGAACTATCGGTCGGCGGTGGTGCGCGGTACCTGCCGCGCCATCGGCAAGGCCGACCGCGCTGCCACATTGGACCTGTTCACCGACGCCTTGCTACCCGGCCGGCCCGCCGAATGCCCCGCGCACACGGCCAGTGAGATGGCGGCGACGCTCGTGCTGGAACTGCCGATCACGGGCGACAATTGGGTGGCCAAACAGCGCAGTGGGCCGGCAGCAGAACCTGAGGGCGACACCTGGACGGGCGTGATCCCGGTGGCGCAGACCTACGGCGAGCCCGAATCGTCGTCGCTTCGCGACGTCCCCGCCTCGGTCGTGCAATTCCTCGCGCAACAGGAGCTAACCTGAGGCCATGGTTCTCGGTGGGGTGGTCCACGAGCTGCCCGGCGATCTCGAGGCTGCTCTGCAGAACAACCCCGCCGCCCTGACGGCGTGGAACGACATCACACCGTTGGCGCGCAACGAATTCATCTGCTGGGTCACCGATGCCAAGCAGGAAGCAACGCGCGCACGGCGCATCCGGCGCACACAGGAAGAGCTCGAGGAAGGCAAACGGCGACCCTGCTGCTGGCCCGGCTGCAAGCACCGAGAGCGCACCGGTAAGCCCTAGCTCTTGCGGCTCTCCCGCCGGTTCGCCTTCTTGATCTCCTCGACCAACTCGTCCTTGCTCATCCGGGAGCGGCCCGCGATATTGAGGCGTTTCGCCAGATGGGTGAGGTGCTTCTTGGTCGCGTTCGCGTTGACGCCCTCGGCGGTCTCACCGGATGCCCGCGGGCCTCCGCTTTCGGCCCGGTCGTCGGATGGCCCGCGCTGCTCCTTCTTCTCCCAGTGGTCGCCCACCTTCTCGAAACTGTGCTTGAGCGCGCTGTAGGCGACCCGGTGCGCGCGCTCGCCCTCGCCGTACTCGTCGGCGGCCGCGTCGTGGGCCTTGGCGAACGTGCGCTGAGCCTTCTCCTCCGACTTCTGCAGCGTGCTGGGGAGCTCGCTCTGTTTCGCATCCCCGGACTTGTTGGTTTTCGGCATCGTGCTCCTCCCTCTAGTGCTTTCAAAAATCTCTGTGGCACAACGTCATCGACCGGGCGGTGACCAGTGCACCACCTTCATCGCCGTCATCTCGTCGAGCAGCTCAGGCCCGTACCCGAACCCGGATCCACTCGCTCGCCTCGGCTCAGCGGAGCCGCCCGGGGCCCCGCCGAAGACCGCGTTGATCTTCACCGTCCCCACCGGCAGGCAACGCCACGCCTCCTGGGCGTGGGCCATGTCCGGGGTCAGCACGGTGGCCGCCAGCCCGTACCGGTCCTCGGCCGCCTCGGCGAGTGCGGTGTCGAAATCGGGGACCACGCGCACCGGGGCGATCGGTCCGAAGGTCTCCTCACAGAACAGCTCCATCTCCGGCGTGCAGTCGGTCAGCACGGTGGGCGGGTAGAACGTGCCGGGACCGGGCCGAGGCTCGCCACCCACCAGCACCCGGGCGCCGCGACGCACGGCGTCGGTGACGTGGCTGTGGACGTGTTCGCGGTGGCGTTCGTCGACCAGCGGTCCGATGCGTGGCTCCCACGCGCGCGCCTCAGCGGTCAGCGCCTCGACGAACGCGTCCGCCGCCGCGGCCACCACGTAGATGCGTTCCACGGCGACGCAGATCTGTCCCGCGTTGGCGAACGCCCCTTGCGCTGCCTGCTCTGCCGCCCACTGGGCCGACACACCGTCGTCGACGATCAACGCGTCGTTGCCGCCGTTCTCCAGCACCGCCTTGGCGCCGCGCGCCGCGCATGCCTGCGCGATGGCCCGACCGGTGGCACTGCTTCCGACATGGGCGACGACATCGACCTGCGGGGCAGACGCGAGTCTGGCCCCGACGGCCCCGTCGCCGTCGACGATTTCGAGCACGCCCTCGGGAAGCGCCGCCGCCACCAGTTCTGCCAGCCGTCGCCCGGTGCGGGGACAGCGCTCGCTCGGCTTGTGCACCACGGTGTTCCCGGTGACCAGCGCGGCGCCGATCAAACCGGCCGCGACCGCGACCGGATCGTTCCAGGGCGTGAGCACCGCGACCACCCCGCGGGGTTCGGGGACCATGACGTCGGTGGCCGACCAGGCGCCGAGCAGGCTGCGGCCCCGATGCACCGGACCCAGCTGCGCGTACTGCCGCAGTGTGCCGATCCCTGCCTCGACACCGCCGAGGGCGTCGTCGCGCGGTTTACCGGTCTCCCGCTCATTCAGTTCGGCCAACTCCTCGGCGCCGCGCGCGACGGCGTCCGCGGCTGCGGCGACGGCCGCGGCGCGCTCAGCGGCCGGGGTTCGCGCCCACCCCGCGAACGCGCCGTTCGCCCGATTGACGGCCGCCTCGCAGTCGGCCTCGCCGGTGATCGGTACGCGTGCGACAGGGTCGCCGGTCCGGGGGTCCAGAACAGTCATCTCCAAGGTCTGCACGCGGGTCCGGGTACCCGGGCGAAGGTGATCGACACGTCACGAGATGTCCCGATTGAGGCGGTACCGGCCGGGTACCTGCGGGCGGTGATCGGACGGCACGACCTGCAGGACGCGGCTACGCGGGTATTCGGTTGGGATGCGCTGCGCGACGAGCAGCTCGATGCGATGGCAGCGGCGGCCGGTGGCCGCGACGTGCTGGCCGTGATGCCGACGGGCTCGGGCAAGTCGGCGATCTATCAGGTGCCCGCGGTGGTGATGCCCGGGGTGACCGTGGTGGTGTCGCCGCTGATCGCCCTGCAGCGGGATCAGATCGAGGGCCTGGCGGACACCGATGCGCCGCGCGCAGTCGCGATCAACTCCCGCCAAGGCGCCGGCCGCAACGAACGCAGCTGGGCGGCGACGAGGGCCGGGGACGCCGAGTACGTGTTCCTGTCACCCGAGCAGCTCACCAAAGATGATGTGGTGCAACAACTCTCGCAGCTCGACTTGGCGATGATCGTGGTCGACGAGGCGCACTGCGTCTCGGCGTGGGGGCACGATTTCCGGCCCAGTTACCTGCGGCTGGCCGATGCCGTGCGGCAGTGGGGCGACGTGCCGGTGGTGGCGCTGACCGCGACGGCGTCGCCGGTGGTGCGCAGCGACATCGTCAACCACCTGGGCCTGCGCGATCCCGTCCTCGTCGCCACCGGCTTCGACCGACCGAACATCCGGCTCGAGGTGTCCCACCACGTCGACGACAAGGACAAGCGCGCCGCGGTCCTCGACGCGGTCACCGACATGACGGGTCCCGGCCTGGTCTACACCGCCACCCGTAAGGACGCAGATCGGTTCGCCGACGCGCTGCGGGGCGGCGGCGTCACCGCGGCCGCTTACCACGCCGGCCTGCGCGCCGCTCAACGCGACGAGGTGCACGGGGCGTTCCGGGACGGCGACATCGACGTGGTGGTAGCGACGTCGGCGTTCGGGATGGGCATCGACAAACCGGACGTCCGGTTCGTGGTCCACGCGTCGATCCCCGACTCGGTGGACAGCTACTACCAGCAGGTGGGCCGCGCTGGTCGGGACGGGCACGACGCCGTCGCGAAGCTGTTCTACCGGCCCGAGGATCTGTCGCTGGCGAAGTTCTTCATGACTGCCCACGCGGACGACGAACGGCTGACTGCGGTGCTCGGGGCGTTGTCGACGGCAACGCCCAAACGTCTCAAGCGGCTTCGCGAAGAAACCGGCATCGCCGACCGATCGTTGACCCAAGCCGTCAACCTGCTCGAGCAAGCGGCCGCGGTGACCTCGGGGCGGCGAGGATTCCTGGTGGTCGACGACGACGCGGCGCAGGTGCTCGCGCGGGTGAGCCGCATCGTCGAAGCGACCGAACGCGTCGACCGCACCCGGGTCGAGATGATGCGCGGCTATGCCGAGACCGCCGACTGCCGGCGTCGCAACCTGCTCGGCTACTTCGGCGAGCTGATGGCGCACCCGTGCGGCAACTGCGACACCTGCGACGACAACGCCGCGCACGGGCATCCGCTCACCGAGGAGCGGCCTGCCGTCGCCCCGAACACCGCCGTCGAGCACCGCGAGTGGGGACACGGAGTCGTCATCAGCGGCGAATCCGACCGCATCACGGTGCTTTTCGACGAGTTCGGCTACCGCACACTGACCGTCGAGGCCATCCGCGACACCCAGATTCTGACGATCGCCGACGCCTGAGGTTTCGGCGGGTCCGGCCCGGGTAGCTGCGAGCACATGAGCGTTGTCGACAAGGCCCGAGAACAGGCCAAGCACCTCGTCGCCAAGGTCGCCGACAAGGTGACCGAGGCGACCAGCACCGATTCACCCGTGCAGGCGGTCACTATCGGTAAACCCCGGCATGAGGTCGTCGCGCTGTTCACCGACCCCGAGCGGCTCTCCGTCGTGTTCGGCGACGTCGCCGACGTCGAGAGCATCGGCGCCGACCGGCTGCGTTTCACGTTCGGTTCCGACGACGGGCCGGCGTGGGAATGCGTGGTCAGCAGCGACGACCAGCAGGTGCGGTTCGTCGACGTGCACCCGGATGGCACGGCGCAAGTCGTGCTGACCATGCGCGACGCTCCGGGAGAGCGGGGCACCGAGGTGATCGCCCGGCTCAGCACCCCCGGTCCCGGCGCGCTGACCGGCGCGCTGACCTTCAAGGTGCTCTACCGGGCGCGAGCGCTGCTGCTGACCGGAGAGGTCCCCACGATCGCCCACAACCCGAGCGCACGCTCGTCGGCGCGCTGAGAGGACATGACATGAGAGCACTGGTGTGGAACGGCGTGAACGACCTCGCGGTCGAGACTGTCGACGACCCCGAGATCCTCAACCCGCACGACGTCATCGTCGCGGTGACGCTGACCACGACGTGTGGGTCGGATCTGCACTTCATCGACGGCTACATCCCCGGCATGCGTGAGGGTGATGTGTTCGGCCACGAATTCATGGGCGAGGTGGTCGAAGTCGGGCGCGAGGTCACCGGCGTCACGGTGGGCACCCGCGTGGTGGTGCCGTCGTTCATCGCGTGCAACAGCTGCTGGTACTGCGACCACACGCTGTACTCCCTGTGCGACACCACGAACCCGAATGCCGAACTGCAGTCGCCACTACTCGGGGCACCGACAGCGGGTATCTACGGCTACACCCACGAGTTCGGCGGCTACGCGGGCAGCCATGCCCAGTTCGTGCGGGTGCCGTTCGGCGACGTCAACTGCTTCGCGGTGCCTGACTACGTCACCGACGAGCAGGCCCTGTTCATGTCCGACGCCGTGCCGACCGGCTACATGGGCGCCGACTTCTGCGACATCTCCGGCGGTGACGTCGTCGCGGTGTGGGGCGCCGGTGGCGTGGGTCTGATGGCGGCGCGCAGCGCACTTCTCAACGGAGCCGATCGGGTGATCAGCATCGATCGCATTCCCGAAAGACTTGCTCTGGCTGAGCAATTGGGTGCAGAGACGATCAACTATGCCGAGGTGGACAGCGTCGCCGAGGTGCTCCGCGAAAAGACCGGCGGGCGTGGCCCCGACTCGGTGATCGAGGCGGTCGGCATGGAAGGCCACAGCACAGGCATCCAACAGGTCTACGACCGCACCAAGCAGGCGCTGCGTCTGGAGACCGACCGTGCCGCGAGCCTGCGCGAAGCGATCCTGGCGTGCCGCAAGGGTGGGGTGGTCTCCGTGCTCGGTGTCTACGGGATCACCGACAAGTTCCCGATGGGCGCTCTGATGAACAAGGGCCTGACGCTGCGCTCGGCCCAGCAGCACGGGCAGCGCTACATCCCGCAGTTCTTCGACTACGTCGAGCAGGGCGACCTCGACCCCTCGGTGCTCATCACCCACGACCTGCCGTTGGCCGACGGGGTGCGCGCCTACGAGATGTTCAAGAACAAGACCGACGGGTGCATCCGGGTCGCATTGCGGCCGTGACGTTCAGTGCAGCGCGCCGAGGAGCTGGTTGAAGGCCTCGGTCATCGACGGGTGGGTGTAGATCTCGTCGCGCAGCTGTGCGGCCGTGATGCCGTGCCGCATCGCCAGCGCGACGGTGTTGATGACCTCGTGCGAGTCATAGGACAGCAGGGCAGCGCCCAGGATCTCGTCGGAATCGGCGTCGACGACGACCTTCATCATTCCGGCCGTTTCACTGACGATGCGGGCCCGGGGCACCGTCGCCATGTCCGCCACACGCATTGCCGCGGTCTTGATCGTGCGGCCGGTTTGCGCCGCGGCGCGCTCGGTCAGGCCCACCCGCGACAGCGGCGGCGTGAGGAACAGCGAGTACGGCACCGCGGTGCGGTCCTTGGTGCTCCGGGCGCCCGCGCCGGTCAGCTGGTCCAGCACGATGCGGTAGTCGTCGAGCGACACATAGGTGAACTGCGGTCCGCCGGTGACGTCCCCAACGGCGAAGATGTGGGGCACCGAGGTGCGCAGGTACTCGTCGACGGCGATCGCACCAGCGGCGGTGGTCTCGACGCCGGCCCGCTCGAGCGCGAGGTCCTCGGTGTCCGGTGCCCGGCCCAGCGCGACGAGCACGCGGTCCGCCGGCGCCGTGTGGGGGCCGTCCTCGGTGTGGAACCGGACGATGGTCGAGCCGTCGGCGGTGTCGTCGACGCCGTCGATGGTGGCCGAGGTGATGAGGTGAACGCCGGTGTGCTGCAACACCTCGCGTGCCGCAGCGGCGACGTCGTCGTCTTCTTGACCCAGGATCGCGGCGTGGCGCTCGATGACCGTGACGTCCGCACCGTAGGCGGCGTACATCGCGGCGAACTCCAGGCCGATGTAGCCGCCGCCGAGTACCACCAACCGCTGCGGCAGCGCGCTCTCCACGAGAAGTTCGGTGCTGGTGACCGTGTTCGCCGAGTCCCGAAGCCCGGGGATGTCGGGGATCAGCGCGCGGGATCCGGTGCCGATCACGATGTGACGCGCGGTGACGGTGACAGTCGCGCCCTCGACGGTGTGCACGTCGATCGTGTGGCCATCGCGGAAGACGGCGGTACCGGTCACCACCGTTGCCGTGTCGATGCTGTCGAGCATCCGGAAGTTCGCGGCGCGCAGGGTCGCGGTCAGGTCGGCGGTGGCCGCGATCGCGTCGCGGTACTGGTCGGGATGGGCGCCGGGGCCAAGATGCTCGGACCGGGTGACCATCGCCTTGGTCGGCACGCAGCCGGTGTTGATGCAGGTCCCCCCGTACATCATCGGTGAGCGCTCGACCATCACCACGGTCTGACCCTGCCGGGCCAGCGCCGCCGCCAGCGTCTTGCCGCCCTTGCCGTACCCGATGACGGCCAGGTCTACGTCGAGATGCGACGGCGTCGGCACGGTGTTTTCGGCGGTCTCGTTCAGCACGCCGCCCACCCTACGATCAGCGCTGCGTGCGGTCGGCCGGCCGCTCGGCGATCTTGCTGGCAGCGAAGTCGGCGGCCTGGTTGACCAGCCCATCGGAAACGTAGCGGGCGTGCGCACCGATGTCGTTGCCCGTCGAACACACGAAGTCCTCAGGCACGCACAGCTCGACGGTCTTGGGCGCATAGAGCGATCCGATCTTGACCGACGGCTGGTTGATGACGCCCATGAACCGGTCCGACGGGGTGCCCAGCAACGTCACCGCGGCGACATGGTCGGCGACTGCGGGGGGCATGATCGGCGGGACATCCGCGGCGGCGATACCGTCGGGAATCGCCTCAGAGGTCACGAAACCCATCACGGCCGCGCCTTGCGAGTAACCGCCGAGCACCATCGCGGTCTTCGGGCAGGCGGTGGCGGTGCGCTGGATCTGGGTGCTGGCGTCGACGACACCTTGGACTGCGGTGGGAAAGTCGGGACTGGCCGGATAGTTGACGGGGTACACGGCGACCGATTTCGGCGCGACGCGCGCCTTCAGGTCCTCGACGAACGCGTCTCCGACCGCGCCGAGACCGGGCGGCTCGGTGGTCCCGCGGGCGAACAGCACCTGCACGTCGGGACACCCGGGGGCAGGCGGCGCAGCCATGTCGGGCTGAGCGACAGCCACCGGAACCGGCGCCAGCAAGAGGCTGGCGGCGAATGCAACGACAACCCTGGATGCGTGAACGGAGATCACCTAATAATCGTGGCACGGATGGCAGCGCTTCGCTGTTCGGTGCGCGGGGTATGAAGGGACCATGGGTATCGCCGAACCGCCCGACCTGTTCACCGGAGCCCGCGCTGTGCGCGACACAGCAAGTGCTGCGGTGGGATTCACCGGAGGGCTCTTCAGCACCACGGGCGAGTGCTTCGCCGCGACGTTGACGATCGACGAGACCGCCGAGGTACCCGCCGTCGAGGCGTTGCGGCCGGGGGCCACCCACGACGCTGTCGTGCAGGCCGGTCCCGACGACCGCGGTCAGGTGCCGAGAAAACTCTGCATCACGCTGCCGGACATCTACGGGCCAGGCCGCAGCCAGGATTTCCTGCTCGCGTCGTCCGGGGACGGCGCGCCGCTGCACCACGCCGTGTTGCCCAGCGATCCGGTGGCTCCGCTGTACTCCTCGCTGTGGCTGTATCTGGCCGGGCTACAGCCGGTTCTGTTCGGCGCACGCCCGCTGACCACGGGCCGGGATCTGCGGTTTGCGGCGGGCAACGAGTTGAACTTCATGATCAGCCCGCCGGTCGGACGGTTCCGCCGTATCGGCAGCTTGACGCTGACCGGGCCGCACGACGGAACCGTCCGCTTCGCCGGGAGCCACAGCGGCGGCTGTATCCGGCCGCTGCCGCCCGTGGCCTTCTACTGAGTCAGGCGCCGCGCCCGGTCTGCTGCTGCAGCTCGTCGATCAATTCGGACGCCTGCGCTTTCGTGGCATCGTCGGGGACCTGCGTGTCGGCTTCCTGCGCCAGCGTGTGCAGATAGCTGCGCTGCGCTCCGGTCATCGGTTCCTCACCGGTCACCCACTGCGACGGGTCCTTCTCGGGGTTCTCTTGTGGCGCTTGGTTGTCGGTCATGTGTGTGTCACCTCCAGGCCCCGAATTCCCGTCGTACGTGTGTTCGAAACCTCGTGAATGAAGGCGGCCCCGCCGGCTGTTTGCTTAACCCGCGAGGCCTAGGGACTACGGCCGCCCCGTAGCTACCCCCGCAGTGGCGTTACCACCGCGGGTCATGATCAAACGACCCGGTCGGCGACGCCGCAGGCGGCCTGGAAGTATGCGAGTCGTGGGCAAGAACGAACGCGCGAAGATCGTCATGACCGACGAGGAGATCGCGAATTTCATCGACCGGAGCCGTACGGCCACTCTGGCAACCGTCCTGCCGAGCGGACGGCCACACCTTGTGGCGATGTGGTACGCCGTGCTCGACGGCGAGCTGTGGTTCGAGACCAAAGCCAAGTCGCAGAAGGCGGTCAACATCCGCCGCGACCCGACCGTGACCGTGATGATCGAAGACGGGCTGACCTACGACACCCTGCGTGGTGTGTCGATCGACGGGACCGCGGAAATTCACGACGACCCGGAGACGAACCTGCGCGTCGGAATCAGCGTGTGGGAGCGCTACACCGGGCCCTACACCGAGGACATGCGGCCGTTCGTCGATCAGATGATGAACAACCGGGTCAGTGTGCGGGTGGTGCCGTCGCGCATGCGCAGCTGGGACCATCGCAAGCTGGGGATGGGCGCCATGCCGATCTCCGGCAGCACCGCTCAGTACCTGTAGCTCAGCGGCGCGACAGCACGCGCTTCACATCTGAGGTGACCGGGTCCGCGATGTCGCTGAATTCGGGGTTCTTGTCGATGAAGCCCGCGACCATCGAACACACCGGGACGATCCGCAGCCCGGCGTCACGGGTGGCCTCCAGCGCCTCTCGGATCAGGATGGTCGCCAGGCCGCGACCGGTGAACTCGTCGTCGACGACGGTGTGCGGGAAGATGCGCTGACCGTCGTGATCCACGAATTCGGTGAAGCCGGCCTGCCGGCCGTCCACGGAGATCGTGAACCGGTCGGATTCGGCGGCCACTTCGGTGGGGGCGCCTGTCTTGTCCGTCGTCACGAAGGATCTCCTGTCAGATCGGCGAATTCGGGATTCTTTTCGATGAACTCCGCGACCGCCCAGCACTGAGGGACGACCCGCAACCCCGCAGCCCGGGTGGCCGTCAGCGACTCCCGGATCAGGATGGTCGCCAGGCCGCGGCCCTGATACCGCGGATCCACCTCGGTGTGGGGAAAGACACGGGCACCGTCTCGGTCGTAGAAGTCGGCCAGGCCCACCCGGTGGCCCTCGACAGAGATCGTGAAGCGGTCCGGTTCGGCCGCTACCTCGGTGGGTGCGCCGGTTCTATCCTCGGTCATGGCCTCTCTATACCCCAGGTTGGGGACGAGGCCGCAACCTGGCGTGCGGCAGCGGCGGCGCCGGTAGCCGGGCGGTGTCCCCCTGATACCCGACGACCGCGCCGAAGCGCTCACCGTGGCTCTGCCACTGCTCCCGGTAGTCGGCGATCTCGTCGTGACTGCGGCCGACGAAGTTCCACCACATCAGCAGCTCCTCCTCGAACGGGGCACCGCCGAGCAGAAGTACCCGCGCCGGGCCGTCGCCGCGGTTGGCCAGATGCAGGCTCTCGTGCCCGGTGCCCTGAAAGCCGAGGTCGGCGACCGCGAGCTCGGCGCCGCATGCATCGACGCGTCCCCGGTCGACCAGTACGCCGTGTTCGAACCGGGCATCGATGTCGAGCACCACGCGGGCCCCGGGGGTCAGATCGAGCTGTGCGCCGAGCAGAGGGGTAAACGTGTGTACCGGCGACTGGTCTCCTTCGAGTTCGCCGAGGAACACTCGTGCCGTGAGCCCGCCGCCGGTCCGGGGACGTGGCACGTGATGGGCGAAATCTCGACCGGTGTCCCGGTCGGAGTCGGGGAGAGCCACCCACAGCTGGACCCCGTGCAGCACGGGACTGCTCGCCACCGACACTTCGGAATGACAGATGCCCGCCCCCGCCGTCATCAAGTTCAGCTCACCCGGGCGGACCATCGCATGTACGCCGGCACTGTCGCGGTGTTCGATCAGCCCGCTGAACAACCAGCTCACGGTCTGCAGGCCCGTGTGCGGATGCGGCGGTACGTCCATCCCGGGCCCCCCGCGCAGATCGTGCGGCCCGTAGTGGTCGGCGAAACACCACGCTCCGATCAGCGAGCGCTCCCGCTGCGGAAGCGTGCGCCGCACCCGGATGGCCCGCGGCCCGCCGAGAGGAACATCCCGCGGATGCAGGACGCCCACGAATGACGAAGGGCCGCAATCTACTTCGGCGGGTGCGGCATCGGTGTTGCTCATCACTTCACCGTAGTCTCCTGCCGCAGAGGATGAACCATCGCCGAACGGATGACCTCCAGGTCGTGGTCGTCAATGCGGAACACCCCGAACCGGAATTTGTATCCCCACCGCGACTTGTCCTCGATGAAGTCGAGCCGATCGATCAACGGCCGGATGGGGACCTCTGCGCAGTCGAGGAAGTCGACGTTGCGCCGCCACGGCTGGAAGTCTGCGGACACCTCGACCTGGTAGGGCTCGTCGTCGGCGACCTGGCCGATGGCCGTGAACGCCTGCAGCGGCGGACCGTCCGATAGACCGTGCGCGGCGAGTAGAAGACCAGCCAGTCACCCCGTTCCATCTTGCGCAGCATGTGTGGTTTGCCGTGGTTGGCCTGGGTGAAGCGGCCGCGCACACCGCGTTCGACATGGTCGCGGCTGACCGTGTTGATCCAGTTCGTCATATCCGCACGGTAGGTGCACCCACCGACGACCGACGTGTTTGTACACAGGCCCTGTGGATAACTCGCTAGAGTCGGACGCCATGGGCGAGCACCGGCTGACGGCCGAGGATCTGCGCAACGTCACCTTCGAGAAACCACCGTGGGGCAAACGCGGGTACGACGAGAAGGCGGTGCACGACCTCGTCGCGCTCGCGGCGCGCCGCCTCGACGGCCGGGGGCACCTGTCGGCCGACGACGTGCGGGCGGTGCGCTTCAACAAACCGAAGTTCGGTAAGCGCGGCTACGACGAACAGCAGGTCGACTCACTTCTCGACGAGATCGCCTCGGCCATCGCCGCTCTCGATGCCTGACGAGGTGCGGCCCGATCTGGCCGAGTTGCTGCGTCGGCGAATGCTGACCGAAGACGCGGCGCGTCCCGACGCCGTCGCGCGCCGGCATGCCCACGGGGGCCGCACCGCGCGTGAGAACGTGGCTGATCTCGTCGATCCGGGGTCATTGGTCGAGTACGGGCGGTTCGCCATCGCTCCGCAACGGATGCGGCGCGACCTCGACGATCTGATCACCCGCACTCCGGCCGACGGCCTGATCGCCGGCACCGCGCGCATCGACGGTCGACCGTGCGCTGTGCTCTCCTACGACTACACCGTGCTCGCGGGAACCCAAGGGGCACTCGGACATCGGAAGAAAGACCGGCTCTTCGAGCTGATCGAGCGGATGCGCCTGCCGACGGTGTTGTTCGCCGAGGGTGGTGGCGGCAGGCCGGGGGACACCGACTATCCCGTGGTGTCAGCGTTGGACACCCGGGCATTCGCGCTCTGGGCGAGACTGTCGGGCCTGGTACCGCGCATCGCGGTGGTGAACGGACGTTGCTTTGCCGGCAACGCGGTGCTCGCCGGAGCGTCGGATCTGATCGTCGCGACCCGAAACGCCTCGCTCGGGATGGGCGGTCCGGCGATGATCGCCGGCGGTGGCTTGGGCGACGTCCCGCCCGACGACGTCGGTCCGATCAGCGTTCAGGAGCCCAACGGCAATGTCGACATCGTGGTGGATGACGAGGAGCACGCGGTTGCGGTGACCAAAAAGTTGCTCGGCTACTTCCAGGGCGGCCGCGCCGCATGGACGGTGTCGGATCAGACTGGCTTGCGCACCGCCGTGCCGGAACGGGAACGCCGGGCCTACGACGTCGCCCCGATCATCGAGACGCTGGCCGACACCGGGTCGGTGACGTTCCTGCGCCCGCGCTTCGCGCGCGAGATGGTCACCGCGTTGGCCCGCATCGAGGGGCGTGCTGTCGGTGTGTTGGCCAACGACACCCGGTTCATGGCGGGCGCCATCACCGCAGCGGCTTCGGACAAAGCCGCCCGGTTCCTGCAGTTGTGCAACGGCTTCGGGCTTCCCGTCATCTCGCTCGTCGACTGTCCGGGATACATGGTGGGGCCGGCCGCCGAAGCCGAGTCGCTCGTTCGCCGCGCCTCCCGCATGCTCGTCGCCGGGGCGGCGCTCCAGGTGCCGATGATCGCGGTGGTGCTGCGCCGCGGGTATGGCCTGGGCGCACAGGCCATGGCGGGCGGCAGTTTGCACGAGCCGGTGCTGACGGTCGCGTGGCCGGGGGCGCATCTGGGCCCGATGGGGTTGGAAGGCGCGGTGCGTCTTGGGTTGCGCAAAGAGCTCGAGGCGATCGCCGACGAGGCCGAACGCGAAGAGCGCGTCCAGCAGGTCACTGCGGCGGCGCAGGACAACGCCAGGGCGCTCAACGCCGCCATGCTGTTCGAGATCGACGATGTGATCGATCCCGCCGAGACGCGGTCGGTGATCGCCGCGACGCTCACCGCGGCCGATACACCGCACCGCAGCAGCGGGCGCTACATCGACACCTGGTGAGCGTCGGGGGAAGTCGGGGCGGTGCCGTCATCGCGCCTCTCGGCGAGTGGTCGCTCGAAGCGACGAAAGTGGTTGGAGCCCGGGGCATGTCCGGCACCGCCGAATGCATCAACGGGCGGGGCTACTGTGCTATTCCCCGCGGGCAGCACTCAGGCGATGTCGGCGTAGTAGACCCGACGCTCGCCGACGGTTTGTCCGTTCTGTTCCGCCAGTGACTTGAGCTGCCGCAGCGCGAACGTCCGGCCCCGACCGGCTTCTGGAACGTAGATCCCGGCCCACAACCCTTCGGCGCGGGGGGACTCGCATGCCTCTTTCGCGCACAGCCAGCGCCGCGGGCACGACCGGCAGATGGCCTTGGCCTCGTCGTCGGCGGTGGTGGTCCAGCGGTCGGGATCCCGGGTGCATTCGCCGATCGGGGTCTCATCCCAAGGGGTTGCGTTCATCGGGTAGCTCCTTGTGCCTGGGCGGCGCGTCGGCCGCGATGGAAGGAAAGCTAACCGACAAACCGTAGCATCGCAACAGTTTGTGCTGCGGAACCGTCGCGGGGATTAGATCCAACGATGCAGAATCACAACAAAAAGGCACGTCATCAATGCAAAGAGCCCCTCCGGGCGGTCAGCGAAAAATGTGTAGCGATGATGCGGTTGATCGGTGGTCTAGGGTGTAGTTTCGACGATGAAACCGTTGCAGATGCGCGTCAGCCGTAGCGCTGAGCGCTCGCCACCACCGTCCGCCACCTGACATCGAGGAATGCCAGCACATGACCAACGCGGAGTCGGTCGACGCGCAGGCGGGCGCTCCCGACCCCGGGATGGTCAGAGCCGGCGCCGCCGCCGCGGCGCGCCGGCGTGAGCTCGACATCAGTCAGCGCCGGCTGGCGGCCGAGGGCATCATCAACGCCGGCGCACTGATCGCCTTCGAGAAGGGACGCAGTTGGCCGCGCGAGCGGACCCGGGCCAAACTCGAGGAGGTGCTGCAGTGGCCTGCCGGCACGATCGAACGGCTACGCACCGGGGCGCCGGAGCGGCGCAGGGAGTCGCTCCCCGCGCCGAGCGGCGACGAGACGTCGCTGATCGCGCAGGCCGTGCTGACCGCGGCGAGCACGTTGTCCGGGACCGTGGCGGCGTTACCGGCCGACGACGATCCGACGTTTTCCACCCGCGTCGCCGCGATGCTGGCCGATCTGCGCCAGCTCGAGGCCGTCGCAGCCCGGGCGGCGCGCATCGGTCGGGTCACTCCGCCGCTGATCAAGGCGCTGGGCACCGTACGCAGCCTCTACGACGATCTGATGCTGCGCGCCGCCGCCGCGCCCGGTGCGGCGCTCGGCCCCCGCCTCTACGCGGCGCGTCGCGGGGCCAACCTCACCGTGGCTGAAACCGCACAGGCCGCCGGGGTCGCCGAGCATACGGTCGCGCAGGCCGAGGCCGGTGAGCCGGTGTCTCCGTCCGACATGGCGGCCATCGAGGCGCTGATCGCGCAGATCACGTGACCGGTGAGGGCGGCGAGAACAGGACCGACGCTGCTGCTTAACGGCGGAGTTGCCTCCGGTAATCGCCTGACGCCGAACTGAAGGCAACCGTCCGTTCTGCGCTTGTCTCCACGCTAGGTAGCGCCACAGCTGGGGAAAGGGCCCAAAGGTCCCTCCGAGTGGGCCGGAGGACACCGCCGCGTTTGGGGTGTCGCGAGGATGGGCACGGAAGTGCGATGGCAGCAGGGACAGGCGTGATGGGCGCGGCGGCCTGCCCCAAACACATGCACTATGGCCCGTGCGGCGGTGTCCGAGCCGACGGTCAATGTGAGATGCGCGCAGGCCCGTGCGCTTTTCCCGACCCTGTGCCGTGGGACGGCCCCCCGGTGCACCCCCGCCGGACGACAGCTCCGCTGGTGCTCACCGACTTCAGCTGCCGTCCGTTCGATCCGGGCGATCTGGCGGCCACCGCTGCGGCATTGGCGGGCGCCTGCGATGCCGTGCTCGTGGGGGAGCATCAGAACCGGCCGGATTTTCCGCCGACGGTGATGGGCCCGCTTCTCCTCGATGCCGGTGTTTCTCCGTGGATCACGCTGTCGTGCCGCGACCGCAACCGGGTGGTTCTTGAGCAGGAACTGCGGGGACTGTCGCTACTCGGCGTGCAGACGGTGCTCTGCGTGACCGGCGACGGGCGAGCCTACGATGTCCGCCCGGATGTCACCCAGACCTTCGATTTGGACGGTCCGCGGCTCGTCGCTCTCGCCGCATCGCTCGGGATCACCGCGGCGGTGCCCGAAACGCCGACCGCGCCACCGGTTTCCGGGCGTCCTGCGCGGCTGGTTGCCAAGCAGCACGCGGGGGCGGCTCTTGCGGTCTTGAATCACATGACCAGCCCCGCGGTGGTGGCCGAGTTCATGGCCGCGGCGCGCGCAGCCGGTCTGACGATCCCTGTGCTCGGGGCCGTGGCGGTCGTCACCGACGAGGTCTCGGCCGCCGTTCTGCAGGGCCTGCCCGGCTTGGCGCTCGACCCCGCCGTCGTCGCGGACATCCTCGAGGCGGCAGACCCGGTACAGGCCGGCATCGACGCCGCCGTCGCCGAAGCGCGTGCACTGCTGGCCATCGACGGCATCGAGGGCGTGAACATCTCCGGGCTGGCGTCGGCGGCGGGCACCCGCGCCGGTGCAGAGATCAAGGCCGAAGTCGGCCGGCGCGTGCGCGAGGAGGTGCGGCGTGGGTAGTGACGCGATGTCGGCGGAGTTCGACACGGTCGCCGAGTGGACCGCGGAGGTGGCGCTCGACCTCGGACCGGACTACCGCGTGCCCGCAGGCTGCCGTGGCAGCGGCAACCCGGCCGCCCTCGACTGGCTGATCGAGCACCTCGAACTACAGGCCGGACAGACTCTGCTCGACTGCGGAGCCGGAGTGGGAGGGCCCGCGGCGTACGCGCGGGAGCGACGGCCGGTGCAACCGGTCCTCGTGGAACCGGAAGCCGGCGCGTGCCGGGCAGCCGCATCATTGTTCGGCTACCCGACCCTGCAGGGCAGCGCCGATAGGCTTCCGTTGGCCGACGAATCCGTCGACGCGGCATGGTGTCTCGGCGTGCTGTGCACGGTGCGCGACCACGACGCCGTGTTGAGCGAGTTGCGCCGCGTGGTCCGTGCCCCGGGCCGCATCGGGCTGCTCGTGTTCGTCGCCCAGGAGCCGCTGGACGAAGAGGACCGGCCTGAGGGCAATCACTTCCCGACGCCCTCGTCGCTGCAGGCGGCAGTGACGGCAGCCGGACTGACCGTCGAGGCGCGACTGCGGACGTCGGATCTACCCGCCATCCCTGACGATTGGCAGACGCGCGTCGCACGCGTTGAGGACGAGCTGGCGCATCGGCATCCCGGGGATGACGCCTGGGAGACCTCGGAGCGTCAGTCCTCGCGGATGGGTGAGTTGCTCGGCGCGGGCCGGATCACCGGGGAGGTGCTGAGCTTGCGCCGCGCCGACGGTCAGCGCGGCGAGTTCGGGAAATGAGCGGCGAGCGCCGCGCAGATCTCGACGAATTTCACCCGGGCCGCTGCCGACATGTCGTCGGTGCCGGCGATGATGCCGCCGGGCCGTAGGTTCCCGTCGAAGGGGACCTCGACCACCAGTTGACCGTGTCCTGAGAACTGTTGGGCAAGAATCGTTTTTGTCCGCTTACCAGCATGGCCGTCGGAGTCGTTGAGGACGACGACGGTGCGGTGGAGCAGATGGGTCAGCCCACGCGCGGCGAGCCAGTCCAGCGTCTGACCTGCCGCGGCGGCGCCGTCGACCCAGGGCGAGGACACCACAACGAGCGCGTCCAGGTCGCGCAGTGCCTCCTGGGTCACGGGTGCATCCATCGTCGAGCTGCAGTCGACGATCGCGATCGTGAAGTACCGATCGAGCCGGGCCACCGCCTCCCGGTAGAGGGCTGGGTCGAGCACCCGGCGCCGGGCGGGAGTGGCCTCACCGGCGAGCACGAACAGCCCGGCGGCGTTGCTGCCGACGCGGTTGCGTACGTCGGCGAACGTGTCGAGGTGCCGGTCGGTGGCCAGCTCCCAGAAGGATCCCTGCACGCGCGGATCGATGCGGCTGCCCAGCTTGCCGAACGCGGTGTCGGCGTCGACAGCCACCACGCGGTCGTCCTGCCGCAGCTCGGCGAAGACCGAGCCGATGCACGCGGACACCGTCGTCTTCCCGACGCCGCCCTTGCCCAGTACGCCGACCTTGAAATGTCCACGCAGCGGGGCGCGGATCGCGGCCTCGAGGGCGGCGACGCGTCGTTCGGCCGGAGACGGCCCGACGTTGACCGCCCCGAACGTGGCCTTGTACAGCAGCCTGCGCCAGCCCCGCGCCGGAACGCTCTTGCGAGTAGGCACCAGGTCGGCCGGGCGGATGCGCTCGGCGTACGACCCCGGCTGTGCCGGCAAGACCGCGGTCTCCGGCTCGGGGGGACCCGCAGGCCACGACGGTGGTGGTGCGCCCGTTGGCAGCCAGGTCGGCGGCCGGCTCGGTGGGCCTGGCCGCGGGACCGGTCCGGTCGCGCCCTCGACCGGTGGGGGTGACCCGAACACCGGTGGCTGCGGCGTGGGCGGTGTGTCGTCCGGCCGGTCCGGTTCTCTCCGCACGATCTCATCGCGGTCGGTCACAGCGCGTCTCCTCCTCGTCCGCGGCAGCTTCCCAGGCTACGGGCACGCGCGTGAGCAAAGAAGCCCGCGGCAAGTGATCGCCGCCGGGGGCGCTCTTGTCGGCAATCGGACGGTGGTACGGACGCGTGGGCCGTCTCGCTCAGGGAGCGACCGGTCGAGTTGAGCGTTCTTCCAGGTCCGGCGTGTGCTGCGACGCCCTCCGCCGTGCGGTGAGTGCAGCAAATTAGTGTCCGGATAGGGGGTTGGGCGCTGGTAGGCTCCCCGTGGGAAGGGGTGGTCGAGCATGGTTGTGTCCGATGTTGCCGGTGCGTCGGGCAAAGTCGACGGTGGCGCCTGCGCAGCGCGTGGCACATCCGACATCCTCGCTGCCGGGCAGCGGCTGATCGCCGGGATGCGCTCGACCACGGGGTCCGGCCGGCCCGATTCCGGCGAGTCCTTTGCGCGGGGCGCCACCGGCTTCCGCGGCGCGGCGCGAACGGTGGGATGCGCGTATCCCGGGGACGCCTGGCAGGGCGTCGGCGCCCAGGCGTACCGCGTGGCGGCCAGCCGCCTGGCCGGCACAGCCGAAGCGTTGGCGCTGCTCGACCGTGACGTCCACATCGTGCTGGACCGGGAGGCCGCCCAGGTGGTCCGGCGTCGCGAGGCCTTCGACGACCAGGTCGATCAGCTGTCCTCGCTGCGGCGGGTGACGAGTTCCCTCGCAGCGATTCCCGGTGTCGGGGCGGCGATGAAGTCGTCCATCGAGATGGCCGCCGTCACCGCTGCCGTCGGTGTGAGCAGCGCAGAACTGCACGACCTGGCCGCCGAGACCGCGGACAACGCGAGTCGGCTGCGTCGGATTGCCGGCGAGTATCTGACGCTCGAGGACGAGGCGACCGCCGACGACCAGAAGACCGGCGACGAGATGACCGGCGACGAGGTGCCCGCCGGCGAGGTGGCAGAACCCCAGACCTCGCAACCCGGCGAGGACGCCGCATCCACCGACGATTCGGGCGTCACCGATCCCGTCGCGGGGCCGAGCGCCGTGGTGTCGGCACCGCCCCCTGTCACGGCCGCGCCGATGTGCCCGGCTTCGGCTCCCGCGTCCACCCCCGGCGAGGAGCCGCCGATGCAGGCAGACCTGATGTCCGGCCTGACGTCGGCGTTCGGCGCGGTGGGTGGAATGATCGGCGCCGCGGTGTCACCACTGGCCGCAATGGTGAGCGCGGCCGTCGCGGCGGCAGGTCAGCTCCCGTCGTTGGCATCCGACGCTGCAGCGCAGCAGCCCGTGGCGGCGCAGGAAACACCGGAAGCGTCCGGCGACGCGACCGGCATCGATGAGAAACCCCTCGACGCCGACGCCGACGCCGACGCCAAGGCCGAACCCGAGCCCGAGACCTCAGCGCCTGTCGGTTCGGCAGAGGCCCAGGCCTCTCCCGGGTCGGCGCCTGTTCCGCCCCCGTCGCCGCCGCCCGCAGCCACCCGACCACCGCAGTGACGACAGCAGGAGAATCGGTCATGCCCCACCTCGAACTCGGAGTGACCCCGGCGCACCTGCGCGAACTGGCAATCGTCCAGCAGCGTGCCGCCGGTGAACTCGTCGGCGCGGCGGGCATGGTCACCGACGACGCCGCACGCGTACTGGTCTCCCACGGCGTGGTCTCGGCGGCCACCGCCGAGGCCCTGCAGACCGTGCAGCGGGCTCGGGCGGGCGTAGCCGCCGCGATCGCCGCGCGGGCGGGATCGCTGGGCGAGAACCTGGTCGGCTCGGCTGGCCGCTACGAAATCACCGACCAGCTGTCGAGCACCAGGCTGCACCTGTGATGGCCAGCCCGTTCTTCGGCGATGCCGAACCCACCCACTACGACGACGTGGTCGGCGTCGAGGTGACGATCGACGGCATGCTCGTCATCGCCGATCTGCTCCATCTGGTGGATTTCCCACTCGCCCTGGGCATTCGGCCCAACATTCCCTACGAGGACCAGCGCCGCATCGTCGCCGAACAGGTCACCCGCGATCTGACCGCGCAGGGCATCCTCACCGCGTTCGGCGATCCCCATCCCGAGGTCGCGGCCATGGTGGACGCCCTGAGCCGGCCCGACCGCACGCTCGACTGCCGGTGGTGGCGCCGCGACGTGGGTGGCAAGATGGTCCGCTTCGTGGTGTGCCGGAAGGGGGAACGGCATGTGGTCGCCGCCCGCGACGAGGACATGCTGGTGCTGCAGCGGGTCGCTCCGCAGATCGGGCTGGCCGGCATGGTGAATGTGGTGATCGGCGAGGCGGAGCCGGCCAACGTCGAGCCGCTCACCGCTATCGCGTCCCGGCTCGCCGACGTGCGGACCGCCGACCAGCTGGCGAACTACGGTCAGCCCCCGACCTCGGCGAAGATCTACGCCGAGGCGATCAACAATTCGTCGAGCTGGGTCGAGATCACCGCCA
Source organism: Actinomycetota bacterium (assembly GCA_040752555.1). Lineage (GTDB taxonomy): Bacteria > Actinomycetota > Actinomycetes > Mycobacteriales > Mycobacteriaceae > Mycobacterium. The sequence continues at coordinate 98,203 of JBFMGT010000014.1, forward strand.
ACGAACGGCACCCGGGCGGGACGTACTCCCAAGCCGGTGTCGGAGCCGGGGTGCTCGACTCCGCGCATGGTCGTATCGTCTCCATTCCGCGCCGCGTCAACGGAGAGCTGTACGGCAGTTTCCTGCCCGGCAGCCCGGAGAACCTGCAGCGGGCACTCGACGGACTGATGGAGTTCCTGCCCTCTGCCGCATGGTTCGACCACCACGACACCGCCGGCGCGTACGCCGCATATCGGGACTGAGAAAGGCAACAGCAGGTGGCACATCCCCCGCACGGCCCTTCTGACGAGGAGGACCAGGACGATCTGGCGGCGCTGGACTTCGGCGCCGCCGATTCCGATGCGGGTGAAACCGACCTCTCGACGCTGCTGGCCGACTACCCGACACAAGCGCCGAACGCCGACGACGGGGACGCCGTCGACTTCCAGGTCGGCACCGACGCCGACACCGACCGTGACGCCGTGTCGATGCCGTTGTTCACCGTCACCAACCCGCCGGGGACCGTGACGGTCACGACGTACATGGACGGCCGGGTGCATCGGGTTGACCTGTCGCCCGGCGCCGCGACGATGGCCGAGACGCTGCTGAGCGAGGAGATCGTCGTGATCGCCGGGCTGGCCACCCAGGACGCCAGGTCTGCGCAGTACTCGATCATGCTCGACGAGATGCGCGAGCAGGGCCACGACAATGCCACCACCCGCGACTTCCTGACCCGCGATCTCGAACTACCCACCCCCGAACAGGCGCAGGCCGCGCGGGCCGAGCTGTTCACGACCCGGTATGCAGGTGATCGGCACCGGTGTTACCTGCCGCGACGACGATCACCGCGTTCTTGACGTTGACCGCGTAGTTCACCGCCGCGCCGACGACGTTCTCGTTGATCGGGCGGGTCACCTTGTAGCAGGCGGCCTCGCTGATGTTGATCACCTGCGCGCCCAGGTTGGCCGCGTGCACGATCGCGCGTGCCAGGCTGCGCAACGAACCCGCGGTCTTGGTCGCGTTCGGATCGTTGGGGTCGGTGCGCGTACCCACCGGCTGGAAACTGTCCGAGGTCTGGCGCAGCGACAGGATGCGCGCGTCGGGGGCGACACCGATGAACGCATCGGTGGGCGCCGGCCGGCCCGCGATGACCGCGGCGGTCAACGTGCCGTGCGCGTCACAGTCCGACATGCCGTTTCCGGCCTGGTCGACGAAGTCGCCGCCGGGCTCGGCGGGCACCCGCGGTGATCCGTTGACCCCCGTGTCGATCACCGCAACAGTTATCCCGGCCCCCGTGGCGAACCTCTGTGCGTCCGCCAGCCGGAGATAGTCGTTGGCCCACGGCCTGTCAGCGAAGTTCGAGTTAGGGAAGACCGTCGGAGCGGCGCACACTCGACGCTGTTCCATCGGCTGATCGGGCCCGGTCTCATCAGGGGGGATCGCGGCCGGATCGATGATCGGAGGTTCGATCGCTCCCGCGGACGGCGGAGCCACGAGGAAGACCAGCAGTAGTGCAGCAAACAGCGCACCCAGTCGCCGCACTACTGGTCACCCCCCGCTCGGAATTCCCCCGCGGGTACCACCCGCACCGTTTTCAGCAAACATAGCGCCGCCTCCTCCGGGGCGCAAAAAGTCACGTCAAACGTACGCGGTGCGGGCACAGGGGCAAGCCTAAGGGCCCCCGGAGGGAGGTCATTCCGCTTTCTTTGCCGTCGAAACTGCGTTCCGTGCGGCCCCTCGAGGCCATTCGGCGCGCGGAACGCAGTTTCGACGAAGGTGGCTCAGGCGTCGAGGTCCTGCTGCACGAGATCGGCGATGGTGTTCACCGCGGCTTCGTCGTCGGAGGCCACGGTGACCTGGGCGCCGTTGCCCGCGCCGAGCGTCATGATCATCAGCGCGGAGCCGGCGTCCACCGGCTCACCGCCGTCGACCGAGAGCGTGACGGGCACACCGGCGTTGACGACGGCCTCGGCGATGATCGCCGCGGGCCGGGCGTGCAGTCCGATGGACGACCCGACGATGACGGTCTTGGTGGGCATAACTCTCCTCTTTCGGTGGGTGGTGAGATGGTCTGGGTCAGACGGTGGCGAGCTCGCGCTCGGCCTTGTCGGCGCCGGGCTTGATGAACTGCTTGGCCGCGACGACCGCGACGGCAGCCGCGACCGTGCCGGCAAGCAGGGCGATGACGAAGCCCAGCTTGTTGTCGATGGCGAACAACACGAAGATGCCGCCGTGCGGGGCGCGCGAGGTTGCACCGAACGCCATGGACAGCGCACCGGTGATGGCTCCGCCGAACATCATCGACGGGATGACGCGCAGCGGGTCGGCCGCGGCGAACGGGATCGCGCCCTCGGAGATGAACGACGCGCCGAGAAGCCATGCGGCGCGGCCATTCTCGCGCTCGGGCTCGCTGAACAGCCCGGGGCGCACGGTGGTGGCCAGCGCCATCGCCAGCGGCGGCACCATGCCGGCCGCCATGACCGCGGCCATGATCTGGATCGACGCGGTGGTCGAGGCGGCCAGTCCTGCGGTGGCGAACGCGTAGGCCGCCTTGTTGACCGGACCGCCGAGGTCGAAGCACATCATCAGGCCGAGGATGACACCCAGCAGCACTGCCGATGTCCCGGACATGCTGCTCAGCCAGTTCGTCAGGCCGGTGTTGATCAGTGCAAGCGGACGCCCGACCAGGAAGAACATGATGAGGCCGACGGCCAGGGACGCTCCCAGCGGCGTGATGACCACCGGCATCAGCCCGCGGAACCATTGCGGCACCTTGAGATTGCTGATCCACAGCGCGGCGAACCCGGCGATGACACCGCCGACGATGCCGCCGATGAAACCACCGCCGACGAATACGGCCAAAGCTCCCGCGGTGAACCCGGGGGCGATGCCCGGGCGGTCGGCGATCGCGAAGGAGATGTAGCCGGCGAGGGCAGGCACCAGGAAGCTGAATGCCAGACCGCCGAGGCTGAACAGGATCGCCCCGAGATACTGGGTGAACCCGCCGCTGGGCAGGTTCGTCAGCGAGTTGTTGAGAGCGATGATGTTGCCCAGTGATTGCGACTCACCCTCGGGCTTGTTCGCGATCTCGTACCCCGCGAACAGGAAGCCGAGCGCGATCAGCAGCCCGCCCGCGGCGACGAACGGGATCATGTAGCTCACGCCGGTCAGCAGGATCTGCCGGGTGCGGGTGCCCCACCCGACGTTGCCGCCGGGAGAGGCCCCTGCCGATGCCGTCGCTGCGGACCCCTCAACCCGCGGCGCGTTCGGATTATCAGCTGCGGCAACAGCTTCGGCGACCATCTTGGCCGGCTCGTTGATCGCCCGCTTGACCCCGGAGGCGATCACCGGCTTACCCGCGAACCGGCCGCGGTCCTTGACGCCCACATCGGTGGCGAAGATGACGGCGTCTGCCTTGGCGATCGTCTCCGCGGGGACGGGGGTGCTGCCCGAGGAGCCCTGGGTCTCGACGACCATCGTCACCCCGGCCTCCTTGGCCGCGGCAGCGAGTGCGTCGGCGGCCATGTAGGTGTGGGCGATGCCGGTCGGACACGCGGTGATCGCGATCAGCGTCTTGGCGGCGGGCTTCTCGACCGGGGCGGCGGCAGCAGCGGCGGGTGCGGCCGGGGCGGGGTTCACGACACCGTCGACCAGGCCGACGACCTCGTCGGCCGACGATGCGCTGCGCAGCGCCTCGACGAAATCCTTGCGCACCAGTGCACGGGCCAGGCTGGACAGCAGCTTCATGTGCTCCTGCCCGCCCGAATCAGGGGCGGCGATCAAAAACGCCAGATCGGCCGGGCCGTCCGGGGCGCCGAAGTCGACGGCCGGGCTCAGCCGGGCGAATCCGATCGTCGGGGTGTCGACGTAAGGCGAGCGGCAGTGCGGGATCGCGATGCCGCCGGGCAGGCCGGTGGCCGACTGCTGCTCGCGGGCCATCGCGGCTCCGATCAGCCCGTCGGCGTCGTGTGTGCGGCCGGCCGACGCCAGGGCGCCCGCCATGCGGGCGATGACGGCCTGCTTGTCGCCATCGACCGCGACGTCGAGCAGGACCAGATCGGCGGTGATGATCGGCGGCGTGGTGGTGGAGCTTGTCATGACACTACTTTCGTCGTCAGGTGTTACTGGGTGGCGGGAATCGGGGAGATCGGCGCAACCTGCACGGCGGCGAGGTCGATCTCGGCGGGGGAAGGCAGCGTCGTGCCGGGCAGCGCGGCGGCTGCGCTGCCGTAGGCGACGGCCATCTGCAGCCGCTGCGGTGCGACGGCGCCGCCGACTTCGGCGCGGACGTAGCCGGCCAGCGAGGAGTCCCCCGCCCCGACGGTGCTGCGGGGCACGATCGGCGGCGGGGTGGCCATCCACGCGCCATTGGCGTCGACGAGGACGGCGCCCTCGGCGCCCAGGGTGGCCAGTACCGCGCCGACACCGCGGTCGACGAGCTGGCGCGCTGCGGCCACCACGGGTTCTGGATCACCTTGCGCCACAGCCTGCTCCAGTACCTCGGGAGAGAGGCCCAGGACGCTGGCGAGCTCTTCGGCGTTGGGTTTGATCAGGTCGGGGGCGCCGCGCTCCAGCGAGCCGACCAGGGCGGCGAGCGGCGCGTCGGAGGTGTCGACGGCGACCCGGCACCGGCGCGAGGCGAGCATCGCGACCACGTCGCCGTACCAGGACGCGGCAATGCCGGGCGGTAGCGATCCGGACATGACCACCCAGTCGGCGTCGTCGGCGGCGGCGAGTACGGCGTCCGTCAGCGCGGTGACCGTCGCCGCGTCGAGCGTCGCACCCGGCTCGTTGATCTTGGTCGTGGTGCCGTCGGGTTCGGTGATGGTCAGGTTGGTGCGCGCGGCACCGGCCGCGGGCACCACGCGGAACGACACCGCTGCCGCCTCGAGCGCGGTGATCAACGGGTCGTTGGCCGCGGCCGGAAGGATCGCGAGCGCGTCGAGACCGGCGAGCGTCAGCGCCCGAGCGACGTTGACCCCCTTGCCGCCGGCCTGATCGGTCACCGAGGTGACCCGGTGCACCGCGCCGCGGGTCAGCGGCGACGGCAGCGTCACGGTCCGGTCGATACTCGGGTTGGGTGTCACGGTGACGATCACAACTGGTCTCCTGCGCAGACGATTTCGAGGCCCTGCTCGGTCAGCGCGGACCGGTCTGCCGCGCTGATCTCCGGGTCGGTGATGAGGGTGTCGACACTGGTGATGGGTGCGAAGCTGACGAAGTCCTCGCGGCCCACCTTGGACGAATCAGCAGCGACGACAACGTAATTGGCGGCGCGCACCATGGCCCGCTTGACCGCCGCCTCGTCGCTGTCCGGTGTCGACAGGCCGTGGCGCACGCTGATGGCGTTGGTGCCGATGAACGCGATGTCCACCCGCAGCGTGTCGAGCACGCGGAGCGCCTGCTCACCGACCGCGGCCTGGGTGACTCCGCGCACCCGCCCGCCCAGCAGCTGCAGCGACACCGTCGGCATCGTGGCCAGGCGTGCCGCGATCGGCACCGAGTTCGTGACCACGACGAGTTCGCGGTCCGTCGGCAGATGTGCCGCGATCCGCATGGTGGTGGTGCCGGCGTCGAGCAACACCGTCGCGCCGCTGAGCGGGAAGAACTCGGCCGCCGCCGCGGCGATGGCGTCCTTGTGCTCCGATCGGGTGACGTCACGCTCGCCGACGCCGGGCTCGACGAGGTGCAGTGCGCGCACCGGCACCGCACCGCCGTGGACCCGCCGCACGATGCCCGCCTTGTCCAGCACCGCGAGATCGCGGCGCACCGTCTCGGTGGTCACGTCGTAGGCCGCCGCCAGCTCGGTCACCGAGGCGCGGCCCTTGGCCATCACCAGCGAGGCGATGGCCTGCTGCCGCTCTTCGGGATACATGGAGCTCCGTTTATGTGGGGATACGTCCGATTCGCTGTTGATGTATTTGGTTTTACTCTTGAATGTGTTGACTTGTCAACGGTTTCTTGTAACCTGGTTCACATGACTGCGACGTCTCTGTCTAGCTCACAGGCCACCGACTCACCGGCGCCCGGCACCGTCCTGCACGGTGTCCCCGTCGTGGCCGGGGTGGCCTACGCACCTGTCATCCGGCCCGGGCGGCTTCCCGAGGTCGACGCCGGCACGCTGCCCGATATCGCGGATGCCGACAGGGCGGCGGAGAAGCAACGATTCGGCGCAGCGGCCGCCACCGTGGCCACTCGGCTACGCGACCGCGCCGCGCACGCGACCGGCGCAGCGTCGGAAGTCCTCGCCGCAACCGCCACTCTCGCTCAGGACCGTGGCTGGCTGGGCGCGGCCGAGAAGCGCATCAACGACGGTGCACCGGCCGTGCGTGCGGTCACCGGAGCCATCGACCAGTTCGTCGAGATGTTCACCAAGCTGGGTGGGCTGATGGCCGAGCGGGTCACCGACCTGCGCGATATCCGCGACCGGGTGATCGCCGAGCTCAACGGCCTGCCCGAGCCCGGCGTGCCGCTGCCCGACGAGCCGTCGGTGCTGTGCGCCGAGGACCTCGCGCCGGCCGACACCGCGGGCCTGGACCCTGCACTGATCGTCGCGTTGGCCACCACACTGGGTGGGCCGACCAGCCACACCGCGATCATCGCGCGACAGCTCGGCATTCCGTGCGTCGTCGCGGTCGCCGGGCTGGACGACGTGCCCGCGGGCACGACCGTCCTGGTCGACGGCACCCGAGGCACCGTCACGGTGACCCCTGACGACGCCGAGGCGCGCGCCGCCGTGGACGACGCCGCGCGCGTGGCGGCGGCGGCAGCGGGCTGGACCGGACCGGGTGCGACGGCCGACGGACATCAGGTCGCCGTGCTGGCCAACGTGCAGGACGGCGCTGCCGCCCGGGCTGCCCGGGAGACCCCGGCCGAAGGCGTGGGGCTGTTCCGTACCGAACTGTGTTTCCTCAACACCGACACGGAGCCGACCGTCGACGAGCAGGCGCAGATCTATGGCGAGGTGCTCGACGCATTCGCCGGGCAGAAGGTCGTGATCCGCACCCTCGACGCTGGTTCGGACAAGCCGCTCAAGTTCGCCGGCCACCCCGACGAGGCCAACCCGGCTCTCGGCGTGCGCGGTATCCGGATCGCGGAGAACAACCCCGGTCTGCTGGCTCACCAGCTCGATGCGATCGCCGCAGCCGCCGAGCGCTCCGGCCAGCAGCCGTGGGTGATGGCACCGATGATCGCGACGGCACAGGAAGCGCAGAGTTTCGCCGCGCAGGTGCGCAGCCGCGGGCTCACCCCCGGCGTGATGATCGAGGTGCCCGCCGCCGCGCTGCTGGCCGACCGCATCCTCGAGCACGTCGACTTCCTGTCGATCGGCACCAACGACCTGGCGCAGTACACGATGGCCGCCGACCGGATGTCAGCCGATCTGGCCACGCTGACCGATCCGTGGCAGCCCGCGGTGTTGGCGCTGGTCGCGATGGCCGTGCGGGCCGGTACCGCGGCAGGAAAACCCGTCGGAGTCTGCGGGGAGGCCGCGGCGGACCCGCTGCTGGCCTGCGTGCTGACGGGGCTGGGGGTGACGTCACTATCGGCTGCTGCCGCGGCGGTGCAGGGCGTCGGCGCCAAGCTCGCGCAGGTCACCCTGCAGCAGTGCCGCGACGCGGCCGACGCGGTGCTGGCGACCGCCAGTGCCACCGACGCCCGCGCGGCCGCCCTCGAGGTGCTGGGCTAAACCGTCCAGCCGGTGGCCTGCGGCCACGATTCCACGTCGACACCGTCACGCTGGAGCTTCACGAACGCGTAGCCGTGCTCGTCGGCCGCTGAGATCGTGTCGGCATACACCCGCCGCGCTTCAGCCTCCGACCCGTCGACGACAACGGTCTCCTCCGCGCCGTTGTCGGGGTTGCCGCGATCGTGCAGCGTCGCGGCCCGCACCTGCCAATGCTCTGTCATGGCGTGCGCGTACCCCGTCTACGGAAAGGAATGAATCGGACCGCGGTCCGGTTTAATGGGGCATGCCCGCAATCACTGCCGACACCCTGACCCTGCCCCGGTTGGCCGCGCCCGCGCCGGCCGATACCGAACGCCCAGTGCGTTCGGTGACCACCGGCCCCCGCGGCTACGAAGGGGAAGGCTTTCCCGTGGTCCGCGCCTTCGCCGGCGTCAACGCCCGCGACCTCGACCCGTTCGTCCACATGGACCAGATGGGCGAGGTGGAGTACCAGCCCGGCGAGCCGCGCGGTACCGACTGGCACCCGCACCGCGGCTTCGAGACCGTGACGTACATGATCGACGGCCGGTTCGCCCACCAGGACTCCCACGGGGGCGGCGGCATGATCACCGATGGCGCCACCCAGTGGATGACCGCAGGGTCCGGCATCCTGCACATCGAGACCCCGCCGGCCGAACTGGTGGAAAGCGGCGGCCTCTTCCACGGCATCCAGCTGTGGGTGAACCTGCCGCGCAGTGACAAGTTCGCCGCGCCCAAGTACCAGTCCATCGAAGGCCCGCAGGTCGGGCTGGTCTCCTCCGAAGACGGCGGCGCGCTGGTCCGGGTTATCGCCGGCGACATCGGTGGCCACACCGGCCCGGGTGCCACGCATACCCCGATCACGTTGGCACACGCGACGATTCAGCCAGGTGCTCGGCTCGATGTGCCGTGGAACCGGGACTTCAACGCCCTGGTCTACGTGCTGTCCGGCCGTGGGTCCGTCGGTCCGGTCGGCCACCCGATCGAACAGGGACAGCTGGCGGTTCTCGGCCCTGGCGACCGCATCGCCGTGGCCGCCGCACCCACCCAGGAAGCGCATCGCCCCGCCATGGAGGTGCTGCTACTCGGCGGACGGCCGCTGCGTGAACCGGTGTTCCAGTACGGCCCGTTCGTGATGAACTCGAAGTCCGAGCTCATCGCGGCGGTCGAGGACTTCAACGCCGGCAGGTTCGGGACCATCCCGCCGGACGCGCTGATGCCGCACCGATCAACCCGCTGACACCGGGTAGATCAGCTCCAACTCGCCCAGCAGGGCGGCGACCGTGAGCAGCGGCAGCGCCGCCGAGATCCCCAGGTGGTCCTCGCGCATCTCGCCCCTCAACGCCCGCACGAAATCGTCGCTCACCGGCACCCGGGATCGCGCGGCGTCGGGCCGGCCCGCCACCCGCTCGCAGATCTGCTCGGCGTGGGACTCGACGACAGCGCGGACGCTCGGATACGCCGCCAGCGGCGGGGGAGTGGGGATGTCGGCGATCAGGTCGGCGGCCACCCGCAACCGGATCGCCCGATTGAACGACCGCACCACCGGCGCCCGGAAATCGGAGTCGCCGCCACTCTCCGAGAGATATTGGCGCACAGCATCGTCGATCACGCGCGAGGCGGCAAGCGCCTGGTGGCTCAGCGTCGCCACCTCGTCGTTGCGCTCCTCGTACGCGCCCCGGGTGATGCGTAGCACCGCGGCCCATAGATAGCCGGCGAAGATCGTCCGCGCCGAGTCGATCGCGCGGGTCACCGACGCGGTCGCGCCCCGGGGCCACAACAGCACCGACACCACCACACCGACCAGCGCCCCGACCACCACGTCCTCGACGCGGATCAGGCCCACCTGCCAGCCGGTGGGCACGATGAGGTTGAAGAAGATCAACACCATCATCGTGAACGCCGCCTGCGCCGCGGTGAACGAGGCGATCTCGGGAACGTAGGCCGACCCGAACACCGCCAGCGGCATCAGCACCCACAGCACGGCCGGCTCCACCCCCACCAGGCCGATCAGCAGGGCGCCCAGCAGGAATCCGATTCCGGTGCCGATCACCGCCCGCCACACCCGCGTCCCCGTGGACAACGCGCTGCTGCGCAACACCGACAGCGCGCCCAGCACCACCCAGAAGCCGTGCTCGACCGGGAACAGATGCGTGACGGCGACGGCGATCGCCAGCCCGAGCCCCGTGCGCAGGCTGTTGCGCACCGCCACCGATCGGTTCGCGACGAACCCGGAGGTGATCTGCGCGGCCGCAGCGGCTTCGGGCAGCAGCCGGTCCGACGCCCCGGTCGGCGGCAGCCGCAACCCCAGCGCGCGGGCCCAGACCGGGCGGGCATCGGCGGCCGCGGCCGCGGCGATCACCCGCGCGGTGGCGCCGATGGTGGCGGCGATCGTGCGCCGCTGCAGCAGGTCCCGGCCGAGCGCGACAGCGCGCTCGTCGTCCACGGCCCCCAGGATCGCGTCCAGATCCTCCCGGTAGCGACCGCGCGCGGCGCTGCGCAACTCTTCGAGTGCGTTCTCCAGATCGGCGCGGGCCATCAGCCGATCGGTCGGCCGCGAGATCCGCAGAACCGCTGCTGCGCAGCGCAGCACGCGAACCGCGGGGACCTTCATGTCGAGCAGCGCGGTGCCGCTGTGCGCGGTCCTGTCGGCGACCCACTCGAGGTCATCCACCACACGGACCAGCGCCCTGCTGCCCGCAGTCAACCCGACCGGACGGAAATCGGCCCCGAGGAACGTCTCTCGTAGCCTGTCCATCGCGCGACGCACGTCGTCCGCGCTGGCCGTGCCGTCGATACGGTCGGCCAGCGTCTGGCACGCGCGCGCAGCCCGGCGACGCAGCTGCCCGTGGTGCCGCGGCGGCAGGATGAACAGTGCGGCCGGCACGCACACCGCCAGCGCGATCGCCCACCCCGCCAGCCGCTCACCGATCGGGCCCGGCGGCGTACATGCCGGCAAGACGAAGGTCAGCAGCGTCGCCCGCTGCCCCGCCGCGACCGTCTCGCTGAGCACACCGGAGAACGTCACCGCCACACCGAGGGCGAACATCACCACCACCGCCGGCCAGGGATGCGGCGCGAGCAGCGTGCCCAGCGAGATCAGCACGAAGCCGTTGAGGCCCAACCCGGCGTAGGCCACGGCCCGGTTCTGCCGATTGCCCGGGAAGTCGGAGAACACCAGCAGTGCCACCGAACCGAACAGCGTGAACAGCGCCGTCTGCGGGTTGCCGCCGCCGAGCAGGAAGCTGGTCGCCGCGGCGACGGGCACCACCGTCGCTGCCCGCACCGCGCGGCGCAGCGCATCGTTGTCCGGGTCGCGTTGATGCATCCGCCGGACGATGCGGGCGCGGACGTCGAGGGTCGGCGCGGTCGTCAATGGGTGAGCACCTTGACCGCAATGACGAGCAAACCGACCGCGACGAGCGTGACGACGGTGAGGATTTGCTGCCACCAGGGCAGCCGGGTGCGCCGCACCGCGAGCAGCGCGATGAGTCCGAGTTCGCCGACGAGGATCCACTTCGCCACCCACATCGCGGTGTCGGTGTCGAGCACGCCGAGGCCCGCGGTTGCGAGCGCGGCAAGGGGCAGCACGGCGGCCTGCAGGATCTGGCCCGAGGCCTGCATGATCCGCCACCGTTCCCGCCCGTGCGGCGCCTGCTCGTGCACGGCGAGGTGGGCGACGAAATCGGCGAGCAGGCTGGCCGCCCACAGCCCGCCCATCGTGACCGCGACGTCGAGCACGCGAGCCCAGCCGCTGGTGTCGTCACCGGTGTAGCGGGTCAGCACCACCAGCGTGGCGAGGCAGGAGATGGCTCCGTAGAGGCGTTCGCGCAGCATCGCCACGACGTGCTCGACGGGCGCCTCCTCGACCTCGTCGCGGGTGGCCTCAGTCACCGTCGGGCACCGAGGCGAACCGTCCGGCGTCCAGGCTCTCCAGCAGTTCGGTCACCAGCCACTCCAATCCGTCCGGGTTGCGCGGCAGAAGTGCCTGCTCGTATCCGACGAGCAGATAGATCGACCACGCTGCGAACATCTCAGCCTGCCGCCTGTTGTCCAGAACTTGCAACGCCGACTCGAACACCGCGTCGAAGCGCAGACGGTCGACGGCGGCCTGGGCTGCGCGCACCTGCGGATCGATGGACGCCCAGACGCGGATCGCCGCCTCGGCGCCGTGCGGCAAGGTCAACGCGCCTTTGATCATCAAGTCCAACCGGTGGCGCGGATCGGGTTCGACGCGCGCCGCCTCCACCCGCACCGACATCCCCTTCTGCCAGTGCGCGACGAGCTGACCCGTGTACGCCGACCAGTTCGTGAAGTAGTGATAGAACGACCCGCTCGTGACACCCAGCCGCCGGCACACCGCGGCCAGCTTGAGCCCGCCGTAGCCAGATTCGGCCAACACGTCGAACCCCGCCTGAAAAAACAACTCCCGTGACCCCACCGCCCCCATACGCAAACCCTAGTTCGGCCCGCCCCGTCATGGCCTGCCGGTCCGCGAGAATCGCCGATCGAAGTTTGCTCGATCGCTTGCTCGGGTGTCGAAACGGATGCGCGCGGGTCTCCCCGGTGACGTGTGGCACAATTTCGGAGTGCCGTACACGGCGAGTAGAGGCCCAGGTCGACCCCCCGCAGCGAAGGCCGCTGAGACGCGGGAGCGTATTTTGCTTGCTGCGCGCGAGGTGTTCAGCGAGCTGGGGTATGACGCCGCGACCTTCCAGGCGATCGCCATCCGGGCCGATCTGACCCGACCTGCGATCAATCACTACTTTGCCAGCAAGCGGGTGTTGTGGGCAGAAGTGGTCGAGCAGACCAACTCGGTGATCGTCAGTGCCGGTGTGTCCCGGGCCCGCGAGCGTACGGGTCTTGTCGACCGGTTGGCGGCGTTCCTGGAGGCCACCACACAGGTGAACACCGACGACCGCTCGGCGGCGGCGTTTCTCGTCACCTCGGTGTTGGAGACGCAGCGGCACCCCGAGCTCGTCAGTGACGAACACGATCCGTTGAAGAACTCGCGGTCCTTCGTCACCTGGGCGGTCAGCGATGCGATCACCCGTGGCGAGCTCAGCTCGGACACCGACGTGGACCATCTGGTCGAGATGTTGGTCGCGGTTCTGTGGGGCATGGGCTTCTACGCCGGCTTTGTCGGCGATCGCGCCGATCTGGGTGCCGTGGTGCACAAGCTCGAGCTGCTGCTGGCCAACAAGTTGTGGCAACTGGGCGCCTGAACCCGCCCCGTCGCGACGGTAGTTAGACTTTCGAAGTATGAGCACTGCGCGTACCGATGACGACACGTGGGACATCAGCACCAGCGTCGGCAGCACGGCCGTCATGGTCGCCGCCGCTCGGGCGGCCGAGACGCAGCGCGACGATGCCCTCATTCGAGATCCCTACGCGAAGATCCTGATCGCCGACGCCGGGACCGGGGTGTGGGAGCTGATGCTCGACGACGGCTTCCTCGACACGGTGGCCGCCTCCGACCCGGAGGTCGCCGCGATGTTCGAGAACATGAACAACTACCAGGCGGTGCGCACCCACTTCTTCGACGCTTACTTCGCCGAGGCGGTCGACGCCGGCATTCGGCAGGTGGTGATCCTTGCCTCCGGCCTGGACTCGCGCGCGTTCCGGCTGCCGTGGCCGAGCGGTACCACGATCTTCGAGATCGACCAGCCCAAGGTGCTCGAGTACAAAGCGAAGACGATGGCAGCGCACCAGGTCGAGCCGAGTGCTGAGCGCCGCGGCGTGGCGATCGATCTGCGCCAGGATTGGCCCGCCGCGCTGCGCAGCGCCGGTTTCGATCCCAGCCAGCCCACGGCATGGCTGGCCGAAGGGCTGCTGATGTACCTGCCGTCCGACGCGCAGGATCTGCTGTTCGCCCGCGTGAGCGAGCTCAGCGCCCCCGGCAGCCGGGTCGCGGCAGAGTCGATGGGCCTGCACGCGAACGACCGCCGAGAGCGGATGCGGGACCGGTTCACCCGCCTCGTCGCCCAGTTCGGCAAGCAGCCGGCCGACATCACCGACCTCACCTACGAGGACCCCGACCGGGCCGAGGTCGCCGAGTGGCTCGACGCGCACGGTTGGCGCGCGCAGGCGATTCCCTCACAGGACGAGATGCGGCGGCTGAACCGGTATGTCGAACTCGAGGACAGCGACGGCGAGTCGTTCTCCACGTTCACCACCGCAGTGCGTGACTGACTGACGGCCTGTTCACCAACCGGATGGTTGGTTACGATTCGGGTACCCGTGAGCCGGCCAGCCGGTCAGATCAAGGAGACCCCTCATGACCACCGATTCCGCCGTGCCCGTCGCGCTGGGCAGTGAAACGCCTGACATCGCCGCCACCGTCGCCCGGCTGCGGGAGACCTTCAAGACCGGCCGCACACGCAGCGTCGAATGGCGCAAACAGCAGCTCGCCGCCCTGGAACGGCTGATGACCGAGAACGAGGCGGCGATCGCCGACGCGCTGGAGAAGGACCTGGGCCGCACGCCGTTCGAAGCGTGGCTGGCCGACATCGCCAGCACCGCGGGAGAAGCCAAGACGGCGGCCAAGAGCGTCGGCAAATGGATGAAGCGCAGCTACCGGATGCTGGAGCTCTCGCAGCTGCCCGGCCGCGGCTGGGTCGAGTACGAGCCCTACGGCACCGTGCTCATCATCGGGGCGTGGAACTTCCCATTCGCGCTGACACTGGGCCCGGCCGTCGGCGCGATCGCCGCGGGAAACACCATGGTGCTCAAACCATCCGAGGTGTCTCCGGCATCGTCGGCGCTGATGGCCGAGCTCGTCCCGCGCTACCTCGACAGTGACGCCATCGCGGTGATCGAGGGGGACGGGGCGGTCAGCCAGGAGTTGATCGATCAGGGCTTCGACTACCTGCTGTTCACCGGCGGCACGGAAGTCGGCCGCAAGGTGTACGAGAGCGCCGCCGCACACCTGACGCCGGTCACCCTCGAGCTGGGCGGCAAGAGCCCGGTGATCGTGTCGGCCGACGCCGACATCGAGGTCGCCGCCAAGCGCATCGCGTGGACCAAGCTGATCAACTCCGGGCAGATCTGCATCGCCCCGGATTACGTCCTCGCCGAGGCCTCGATCCGCGACGAGCTGGTGGACAAGCTGCGCGACGCCGTGGCCGAATTCGAGGCGAACAATCCCAGCGGCAAGCGCATCGTCAACGAGCGGCACTTCAACCGGCTCGCCAATGCGCTGGCCGCCACCAAGGGCACCGTCGCCGTAGGTGGCGGTTCCGACGCGGTGAACATCAAGATGCAGCCCACCGTGGTCGTCGACCCCGATCCGGGCGAACCGTTGATGACCGACGAGATCTTCGGCCCCATCCTGCCCGTGGTGACCGTCCAGAACCTGGACGAGGCAATCGAATTCGTCAATGCCCGGCCCAAGCCGCTGGCGGCCTACCTGTTCACGAAGACCAAGGCCGTGCGGGAGCGCGTGGTCAAGGACATCTCGGCCGGCGGCATGGTGATCAACCACCTGCTGTTCCACTTCGCCACGCACAAACTGCCGTTCGGCGGCGTCGGCCCGTCGGGCATGGGTGCCTACCACGGCAAGTACGGCTTCGAGACGTTCAGCCACAAGAAGAGCGTCATGACCAAGTCGACCCGACCCGACGTCGGCGCCTTCATCTACCCCCCGTATACAGAGAAGGCGTGGAAGCTCGCCAGACGGCTTTTCTGAACAACGGGAAGGGATAGTCATGCCAGGAGTGCAGGATCGGGTCATCGTCGTCACCGGTGCTGGAGGCGGTCTCGGCCGCGAATATGCGTTGACCCTCGCCCGCGAGGGCGCCAGCGTCGTCGTCAACGATCTCGGCGGAGCGCGTGATGGCACGGGTGCCGGTCACAACATGGCCGACGAGGTCGTCAAGGAGATCAAGGACGCGGGCGGTCGGGCGGTCGCCAACTACGATTCCGTCGCCGAGCCCGAGGGTGCGGCCAACATCATCAAGACCGCGGTGGACGAGTTCGGCAAGGTCGACGGCGTGGTCAGCAATGCCGGCATCCTGCGCGACGGCACCTTCCACAAGATGGAGTTCGCCAACTGGGACGCCGTGCTCAAGGTGCACCTGTACGGCGGCTACAACGTGATTCGGGCCGCGTGGCCGCATTTCCGTGAGAACGGATTCGGTCGCGTGGTGGTCGCGACGTCGACCAGTGGCTTGTTCGGCAACTTCGGCCAGGCCAACTATGGTGCGGCCAAGCTCGGCCTCGTCGGCATGATCAACACGCTGGCCCAGGAAGGCGCCAAGTACAACATCAAGACCAACGCGATCGCGCCGATCGCGGCCACCCGCATGACGCAGGACATCCTGCCGCCCGAGGTGTTCGAGAAGCTCACGCCCGAGTACGTGGCGCCGGTGGTGGCCTACCTGTGCACCGAAGAGGTGCCCGACACGGCGTCGGTGTTCATCGTCGGCGGTGGGAAGGTGCAGCGCGTGGCGCTGTTCCAGAACAAGGGTGTGACGTTCACCGAGGTGCCGTCGGTCGACGACGTGGCGGGCAAGTGGGGCGAGATCACCGATCTGTCGGCCGCCGAGCGCGCGTCGTTCAACCTCGGCTGACGATTCCATGAAAGCGCTTGTCGCGCAGGAGCTGTCAGGGCCCGCAGGGTTGGTCTACACGGACACGGCCGACCCCGAGGGCGGTGCGCAGGTGGTGATCGACGTGTGCGCCGCCGGGGTGTGTTTCCCGGACCTGCTGCTCCTGCGCGGGGAGTACCAGCTGCGGCTGGAGCCTCCGTTCGTGCCCGGTATGGAGGTCGCAGGCGTCGTGCGCTCCGCGCCGGCTGGCTCGTCTCTGGCTGTGGGGCAGCGGGTTTCGGCGTTCACGATGCTCGGCGGGTACGCCGAGCAGGTGGCGGTGGACCCGGGCAGCGTGGTATCGACACCTCCCGGCGTCGACGATGCGTCCGCGGCGGCCCTGCTGGGCAACTACTACACGATGTACTTCGCTCTGCAACGGCGTGCCGCGCTGCGTGCCGGCGAGACGGTGCTGGTGCTCGGCTCGGGCGGCGGCGTCGGGACTGCAGCAGTGCAGATCGCCAAAGGCCTTGGTGCGCGCGTGATCGCGATGGTGCACCGGTCCTCCGCGATGGCGTTCGTCGAATCCTTGGGCGCCGACGTCGTTTTGCCGCTGACCGACGGCTGGTTGGACGAGGTCAAACAGCACACCGACGGCCGTGGGGTCGACGTCGTGGTGGACCCGATCGGCGGATCGACGTTCGACGACGCGATCCGCGCGCTGGCCACTGAAGGTCGCCTGCTGGTGATCGGCTTCGCCGCCGGGGGTATCCCGACGGTCAAGGTGAATCGGCTCCTGCTGCGTAACGTCAGCGTGGTCGGTGTGGGTTGGGGAGAGTTCGTCAACCGCACCCCGGGCGCCCAGGCAGAGGTCGGCGCCGGAGTGGCTGAGTTGGTGGCGCGGGGTTTGAGACCGCCTGCGCCGGTACGGGTTCCGTTGTCCGACGGGGCCGACGCATTGCAGCGCCTGGCCGACGGGGCCATCAACGGCAAGCTGGTCCTCGAGCCGTGAGCATTCGAGCGCTGGCGTTCGACGTGTTCGGCACCGTGGTGGACTGGCGCTCCAGTGTCACCCGCGAGCTCGAAGCGTTCGGCGTCAGACTCGGGATCGACCGCGATTGGGCTGCGTTCGCCGACGATTGGCGGGCCGGCTACGCCCCGGCGATGGACCGGGTGCGCCGCGGAGAGTTGCCGTGGACGAAGATCGACGACCTGCACCGGGCGCGGCTGGTCGAACTGCTTGCCGACCGTGGAATCACGGTGTCCGACGACGAGATCGATGACCTGAACCGAGCCTGGCATCGGCTGGACCCGTGGCCGGACGCGGTCGCAGGCCTGTCCCGGCTCAAGAAGCGTTTCGTCATCACGACGCTGTCCAACGGCAACGTGTCTCTGCTGACCAACATGGCCAAGTACGGCGGCCTGCCCTGGGATTGCGTGCTCTCCGCGGAGATCTTCCGGCACTACAAACCCGACCCTGCCACCTATCTCGGCTGCGCCGACATTCTCGATGTGGCACCGGCCGAGCTGATGATGGTGGCGGCTCACCCCTCCGATCTGCGCGCGGCGAAGGCGGCGGGCCTGCGTACGGCCTTCGTGTTCCGCCCCGCCGAGTACGGTCCGCAGAGTTCTCTGAGCAGACCCGAACAAGGCGAATTCGACGTCGCGGCAGATGATTTCGGTGATCTCGCCGACCAGCTCGGTTCTTGAGAGGATATGCCCATGTCTGTTGCGCTACCGGATGACCTGATCGAGCTGCTGCGCAAGCCCAGCCCCTGCTTCGTGGCCACGCTGATGGCCGACGGCTCGCCGCAGCTCACCGAGACGTGGGTGACCACTGATGGCACGCATGTCGTACTCAACATCGTCGGCGGGATGCAGAAGGAACGGAACCTGCGCCGCGACCCACGCATCGCGGTCAACGTCGCCGACCGCGACAACATCGCGCGCTTCTACGAGGTACGTGGACGGGTGACCTCCATGACGAGCGAGGGCGGCAAGGAGCACATCGACGAGCTGTCGCAGAAGTACCTCGGTATCCCCTATCCCTATTTCAGTGGGAATCCCGACGAGACTCGGCTCATCGTCACGATCGAGGCGGACAAGGTCAACACGCCGATGGCGGGCTGACGGCGGTGAGCGCTGCCGGCATCGTCCTCGTCGGGTTCGTGATCGCCGTGGGTCTGGTGGGCATCCTGGTGCCCATCCTGCCCGGCGGAATACTGGTGATCGCGGCGATCGGGGTGTGGGCGTTCGTCGAGGGCGGCGTGACCGCGTGGGTGAGTTTCGGGATTGCGGCGGCGTTCTTCGTCGCGG
Source organism: Actinomycetota bacterium (assembly GCA_040752555.1). Classification (GTDB taxonomy): domain Bacteria; phylum Actinomycetota; class Actinomycetes; order Mycobacteriales; family Mycobacteriaceae; genus Mycobacterium. The sequence goes on from JBFMGT010000014.1 coordinate 116,731, forward strand.
CGGCGGTGATCAAGTACGTATGGCCGGCGCGGCGAATGCGTGACGCCCAGGTGCGCACATCGGTACTGGTGGTCGGGGCGCTGGCCGGCATCGTCGGCTTCTTCGTGATCCCGGTGGTGGGTCTGGTGGTCGGATTCGTCGCGGGAGTGTTCGGCGCCGAACTCGCGCTTCGCGGCAACCTGACTCGGGCATGGGCCTCGACGGTGCATGCGGTCAAAGGGGTGGCGCTGTCGGTGGGAGTGGAGTTGACCGGAGCCCTGTTGGCGACGGTGGCGTGGGCGGTGGGGGTGTACCTGACGGCCTGAGCGGCATATGTGCTGGCGGCTCACCGGTAGCGACTATGTCGGTGTGTGGTTAGTGGGTCTTGGGTTTCGCCGACTTTGTCGCTGGGGGTGGGCCGGTGACGAGTGGTGGTTCGCGCGGGCCGGGGGCGTGTTTGAGGGGGCGGGCGTTTGTCGGCGAGGTTGTGTGGGCGGTGGGGGTGTACCTGACGGCCTGAGCGGCATATGTGCTGGCGGCTCACCGGTAGCGACTATGTCGGTGTGTGGTTAGTGGGTCTTGGGTTCCGCCGACTTTGTCGCTGGGGGTGGGCCGGTGACAAGTGGTGGTTCGCGCGGGCCGGGGCGGGCCGGCGGGTGGCTGATCTGATGATGTCGGTGCTCTGTGCGAGCCTTCCGCCATGGCAGAGGGTTTCGTGATCCGAGGGATCGGCCTGCGGTCGGTGATCACCGATCACCTGTTCCGCGTCGGCCCGCAGACCATCCCCGACATCCTCGACGCGCTGACGCACCAGGGCTTCACGGTCGAAGGCCGCCCCGCCAAGACGGTGTCCGACGCGTTGCGCTGGGAGCGGGAACGGGGCCGCGTGCGTCGCGTTCGCCGCGGCAAGTACGGACCCGCCGAGATGCCACGCAGCACCGAACAACGCATCCATCGTCGGGCGATGGAACTGCGGGCCCGAGCCGGTATCGCCGCCGGCCGCGATGACGAGCATTTCTGGGACCGGGTGGCGCTCTACCTGGATTAGCCCTTCAGCTCGGTGCGCAGCCGGTCGAGGTCAGCTGAAGTGACCCCGCTGGCTTCCAGATAGCCTGCCAGGGAACCGAATTGGTCGTCCACCGTGCGTCGTGCCGCAGCCAGGTATTCCTCACGCACACCCAGCACCGAATCGGTGAGCCGCGCCTCGGCCAGGTCGAGCACCTCTGGCGCCTGCGCGGCCCGCTGCCGCAGGTTCGCCAGGATGCTCTCGCGCAGCTGCGGCACGGCGGCGTTGCTGCGCAGGTAATCGGCCATCACCGCGTCGTCATCTACGCCGGCAGCCTCGAGCACCACCGCGGTCGTGAAGCCCGTGCGGTCCTTGCCCGCGAAGCAGTGCGCCAACACTCGCCGGCCCGAGCCGAGCAGCGTCACCACCTGTCGCACGGCCCGTTGCGCAAGCGGGGCGCTGGCGATCCGCACATACTCCTCGGTCATGTAGCGCGCCGCCGCGTCGGCGACCGACTCCCCGTCAGGCTTGTCGGTCATCATCCGCGCAAAGGCGTGTTCGTGCGGTGCCTCGTCGTCGGAGGCGGTGGTCTCGACGAACGGCAGGTGATGGATGTCCACCCCGGCCGGCACCAGCCCCGGGCCGTGGCGCTGCAATTCGCGCAGAGTCCGCAGATCGGCGACATCAGTGACGCCGTACCTGCGCAACGCGCTGCGTCCGGCGTCGTCGAGTTTGGACAGCTCGCTGGCGCGGAAGAACCGGCCCGGAACGATCCCGGTGTGCTCGGCGACATCCCGGAAGTTCCAGGCGCCCGACAGCTCGTCGCCGGCCGAGACCACTAGCTGGTCACCGCGGCGGTCGACGAGTGGCATACCGCCGCAGCCAACGCCGACTTCTCGCGGCCGAGTTCGGCGCGGGCGATCGTACGCATGTGCACCTCGTCGGGCCCGTCGAACAGTCGCATCGCGCGGTGCCAGCCATACATCCGGGCCAGCGGCACGTCGTCACAGATGCCCATCGCGCCGTGCACCTGGATCGCGCGGTCAAGCACGTCGCAGGCCATCTTCGGGGCCACCGCCTTGATCTGCGCCACCAGCACCTGAGCATCCTTGCTCTTGTTACCGTGCTCGTCGATGGTCCACGCCGCCTTGTGGCACAGTAGCCGCGTCTGGTCGATGGCGTTGCGGGACAGCGCAATCGACTCCCGAACCACACCCTGCTCTGCCAGAGGCTTGCCGAACGCGACGCGCTTCTGCACCCGATCGATCATCAGCGCCAGCGCCCGCTCGGCCACCCCGATCGCCCGCATGCAGTGGTGGATACGGCCCGGGCCCAACCGGGCCTGGGCGATCGCGAACCCGCTGCCTTCCTGGTCGAGAAGATTGGCCGACGGCACCCGCACGTTGTCGAAGCTGACCTCGCAGTGGCCGTGCTGGTCCTGCCAGCCGAACACGGGAAGGGAACGCTCGATCGAGACACCGGGAGTGTCGACGGGCACCAGGATCATCGACTGCTGTTGATGGCTGGCCGCGTCGGGGTTGGTGCGGCCCATCACGATGAGGAGTTTGCAGCGCGGATCGGCGGCACCGGAGATCCACCACTTCCGGCCGTTGATGACGTAGTCGTCACCGTCGCGCAGCATCGTGGTCTCGATGTTGCGGGCGTCGCTGGATGCGACCGCCGGCTCGGTCATCGCGAACGCGCTGCGAATCTCCCCGGCCAGCAGCGGCTCGAGCCACTGCGCGCGCTGCTCGGGCGTGGCGAACAGATGCAGTGTCTCCATGTTGCCCGTGTCGGGGGCGGCGCAGTTGGTGACCTCGGGGCCGATCTCCATGCTCCAGCCCGTCAACTCCGCCAGCGGCGCGTACTCGAGGTTGGTCAGCCCGGACTCGGCGGGCAGGAACAGATTCCACAGCCCGCGGCTCTTGGCTTCGACCTTCAACTCCTCGATCACCGGAGGCACGGTGTGATCGTCGGGGCCCGCCTCACGCCGGTACCGCTCGTAGGACTCCTCGGCGGGAATGACGCGCTCGACCATGAAATCGGTCAATCGCTGGTGGTAATCGGCCGCCTTGGCAGACATCGCGAAGTCCATGCCCGTCACGATATGACACGTGTAAATCGTCAGGACGTCCCGACTACCAGTGACGCGTCTCGCCGCTGCCGCTGCACATCGAATTCCAGCCCGAACTGGTTCAGTGTCGCGGGCAGCGGCCGACCAGCGGCCAGCCGAGCGCCGTCGCGCAGCGTCAACTGCATCCGCGACAGCAGCGCGGCCAGCAGCGAGCTGGTGACGAAGAGCACCAGGTCGCGACCCGGGCATTCGGCCGGCCCCGCGCTGAACGGAACCAACTGCGGGTACTGCTGGGCGCGCCCGTCCAGCCAGATGTCGGGTACGAAATCGTCGGCGAACGGGACCAGGTCCGGGTCCCGGTGGAAAGCAGGGACCGGGATCAGGACCGTCGCGGGCGCAGACACCGTCACCGCGTCGGCGGTGCCCTCGCGCCACGTGGCGTCCGCGTCGAGGTCGCGCAGGATCGCCGGCGTCGTCGGCCACAACCGCACCGACTCCAGCACCGCGGCCCGCAGATACGGGCGCAGCGCCAATTCCGAGGGTGCGTCCGTCTCGCACCGGGCCGCCTCGGCGGGTCGGGCGGCCAGCACGGCGGCCGCGCGCAAGGCCGCCATCCCCGCGGCGTCGAAGGCGAACAACCAGTGCGGCACCTGCCCGACAGGGTCGACGGCGCCGGCGGCCGGAGTCGCGGCCAGCACGCCGAGCAGGCTGTCCGGATCGGCGTCTTCTGCGTAGTGGTAGAGGCGGCCGATGAACCGCTCTCGGCGGCGGACGTGCGGCAGGCTCGCGAACGACCAGTTGCCGGCGGACCGGAGTCGCCACAGGTCGTCGGTGACCGCCTCGTCGGTTCGCGCGGCCGACCCGAGTACGAGCCGCCTGACCAGCCGCCACCAACTCACGACGAAGGCCGCGGAATTCAGTGAACCGGTCGCGACGGCCCTGTCGACGGTCTCGTCGGCTTCCTCGGTGATGACGGCGTGCAAACGCTGGGCCAGCCGGTGCAGTGGCGCGCCGGTGTCGAGCACAGCCTCGTTGTAGCGCCGACGTTCTTGCCGGATAGCGCCGCGGGAGATCAGCACCGCGTGCGGTTGGAACTGGGCGAGCGCATGCCGCTTCTCCCAGCTCGCCGGATCGAACGGCGAAGGGGAGCGGCGCAGCACGTCGGCGACGTCGGCCGGATCCAGCGGCACGACCACGCGTCGTCCGGGAATCTCCAACACCACCGGACCGGGGCCGAACCGCCGCCGCAACTGGTGCAGCCGCCGGACCCCGCGGCTGTCGGCGTCGAGCCGGTCCAGCAGGCCGACGGTGCGGCGCCGCCGCGCCAGCACTCCCGCTGCGAGCGAGGGCAGGCCGAGATCGGCCAACGCACCGACGGCGTCGAGCCCGGCCAGCCGCGGCGCAGGCTCGGTCACCGGCTTGGTCATTGGGCGCCTCGCCCCTCGCGGCTGTTGCGGTAAGCGGACCGGCGCAGCGAGGTCAGCCAGTGCGGGAGCAGCACGACCTCGGCGCCGCTGCGCACCGTGGGGTCGAACGGCTGGTCGCACTCGGGCTCGTCGCCGCACAGCGCCCGGTCGAAGCTTAGCGTCGCCAGCGGGCTGAACGACCCACCGCCGCGCGCCTGCTCGACCGCGAATTCGACTGTGCCCGTTTCCAGCCGAGCACGCACCGCGTCCACCGACAGGCCGTCGTCGGGAAACTGGCCGACCATCTGGGCCCGCAGCCAGAACACCCCGCCGCGGTAGCCGAGCGGCATCAACGTCGAATACTGCGCGGCCGGCCAGGACCGGGTGGGCCGCAGCACCACCCGCGCCGTGGCGGACACCATCAGCACGTCCCACGGCACCTGCGCGTCCGCGTCGCGCTGCATGCGCCAGGCCAGGCCGGCGAAATCAGGAAGCGAGCCCGGCGTGCCGGCGCCCTTCGAGATCCGGCCGACGACGTCGCCGGAGATCAACGGCAGCCCCTCGCCGTCGGGCGCCACGCGCGTCACGGTGCCGGCACACAGCACGCCGGTGGGGTGGAAGACGCGGCGGTCACGCAGCGCCGCACCGACCTTCAGGGGCAGTGTGGTCAGGTCGCTGATGCTCACGCCGAATGTCTGCCCGGTTATGTTCCGATCAAACTCACGCCACCACGCGGAACTGGGTCAACTGAGGGTCGGCGGCGTCGGGGGTGTTCATGCCCGCCCGCACGCCCGAGCACAGATAGTCGACGACGACGTCGTTGAGCAGTTCACCGGGAACCACCGCCGGGATGCCGGGGGGATAGGGCGTGATCTGCTCCGCCGCGATCCGGCCGGCGGCCCTCTCCGCCGGCACCATCTTGGTGGGGCCGAAGAACGCGTCGCGCGGCAGCATCACGCTGTCCAATTGCAGCGCGTCGGGGTCGGGCAGCGTGATCGTGGGCGGCGCCTCGAAGTCCCTCGCCGCGTCGCGCCACGCCGACAGAGCTTCCGTCAGCCGTTTCCCGGTCGCTTCGTCGTCCGCGGCCGACATCGTCGCCAGGATGCGTCGGTGATCACTCATCCCGACGTCGAGCCGGCAGTGTTCGCGCAGCCAGTCGTTGGCCTGGTATCCCGACGTGCCGGTTGCCGAGACGTCGAGCAGGACCTGTAGCCGGTCCAGATCGTGCGACGCCTGCTCACCCAGCAGTTCACTGTCCATGACCGCGACGTCGGGCAGCTCTGCGATCGTGGCGCGCAGCGAGGTCGCCAGCTCGAGTGCCGCGCCGAGCATGTCGTGGCCGCGCTCGACCATCTGCCGCCGCCAGCCGTCGATCGCGGAATAGAGCAGCACGTTGGGGCTGGTCGTCATCAGCAGATCGGCGCACGCCGAGAGCTTCTGCCGGTCGATGAGATCACCCTGCACGTGGAACACCGAGCCCTGCTCGAAACCCATGCCCATCTTGTGCACGCTGACCACGCATACGTCGGCGCCCGCGTCCATCGCCCAGGTCGGCAGACCCTCGTGGAACGGCAGGTGCGCACCCCAAGCTTCGTCGACGATCAGCGGCTTGCCGCGCCGGTGACACACCTCGGCGATGCCGCGGAGGTCGGCGCAGGTCCCGTAGGGGCTGGGGCTGACCACGAGTGCAGCGTCGGCGTCGGGATGCCGGCGCCAGCCCGCCTCGACCTGCTCCGGTGACGGCGGATGCGACAGGTGCCGCTGGGTGTCCCACTGCGGGGTGATCCACCGCGGCTGCAACCCACCGAAGATCAGGCCGGCGACGATCGACTTGTGGCTGTCGCGGCTGAGCAGCAGCCCGTCGCCGCCCCCCGCGACCGCCATCATCGCGGCCTTGACCGACAGAGAGCTGCCGCAAGTGGAGAAGAACGCGTAGTCGGCACCGACCGCATCGGCCATCAAGTCCTCGGCTCGGGCCAGGTAGGCGCCCTGGGACCGGCGATCGTCAAGGCCGCCGCTGGCCAGCACGTCGCTGCGGAACGGATCCGCGCCGAGAACGGCGAGCACCCGCTCGTCCACACCGCGGCCCTGCCGGTGGCCGGGCGGGGTGAATCCGTATCGGTCGGCGTCGTGGTAGCGGGCGAGCGCATCGAGCAACGGCGTCTGCGACTGGTCCATGCACGCGGCCTTCCCGCGCCCGCCCGTCGACAAACCGTTTCACCCCGGGTGCGGCGGGTACCCCCGCGGCCATGCCTTCACTGTGGACCGACGGGCGGATGGAAACCCCCACATCGCCCAGCGTGATCGACAATGTCACCGCCGCGGACGTGGTCGTGGTGGGCGCCGGGATCACCGGCCTGACCACCGCGGTGCTGCTGGCGCGGGCCGGCAAATCCGTCGTCGTGGTGGAAGCCCGCCACGTCGGGGCAGCGACCACCGGCAACACCACCGGCAAGGTCAGTGTCCTGCAGGGCAGCAAGCTGGCCAACATCGCCCGCAAGCACGGCAGTGAGATGCTGCGCGCCTACGTCACCGGCAACACCGAAGGCCGGGACTGGCTGCTACGCCACCTCGACGACCACGGGCTGAGTTACCAGCGCGAGGACGACCACGCCTATGCGCAGAACGGCCAGGGGCTGAGCACCGCGCGCAGCGTGTTGTCGGCGTGCAGGGAAGCGGGCCTGGACGCGCAGTGGGTCGACGAGGCCGACGTGCCGTTCCCGTTCGCCGGCGGCGTGCGGTTGCGCGATCAGGCGCAGATCGATCCGATCCCGTACCTGTCCTCACTGGTGACCGAGTTCGAGCGCCACGGCGGCACACTGCTCCAAGGAGTGCGCGCCACCACGGTGTCGGGGACCGGACCGCTGCGGGTGAATCTGCGGCGGACCGCTGACGAGCAGGACACCCGGGCCGCCGAGCACACCATCACCACGCAGCGCTGCGTGCTGGCCACCGGCATGCCAGTGCTGGACCGAGGTTTCTTCTTCGCTCGCTTGGAGCCGAAACGCTCCTACTGCATGGCTTTCGACGTGCCCGGTGACATCACCCGATCCATGTACATCTCCGTCGACTCGCCGACCCGTTCCGTGCGCTACGCGCCGAGCGAAAGCGGTGACAAGCTCATCGTCGGCGGTGCCGGCCACACCGTCGGGCGCGCAGCACATCCGAAGGACGCGGTCACCGAATTGGCGCACTGGGCGGCGCTGCACTATCCGGGTGCCACGCAGACCCATTATTGGTCGGCGCAGGACTACCACCCCGCCGACGAGCTGCCCTACGTCGGTCCCCTGTTGCCCAAGATGGAAAACCTCCTGGTGGCAACAGGTTTCGATAAATGGGGGATGAGCAACGGAGTGGCCGCCGCACTCGCGCTGTCCTCCCGCATCCTGGGCGGCCGGATGGATTGGGCGGCGGCGTTCGCCAGCTGGAGCCCGCACGAGCTCAGCGGCATCCCGACCGCGCTGCAACTCAACATGGAGGTGGGGTTGCAGCTGGCCAAGGGGTGGATCGCCCCGCTGACCGCCTCGTCGGACACACCCGAGGAAGGTCAAGGCGTGGTCCACGGCGTGCCCTGGAAGATGACGGCGACCAGCGTCGTCGACGGGGTGACCCGCACCGTGTCCCCGGTGTGCCCCCATCTGGGCGGCATCGTGAACTGGAACGACTCCGATCTCGCCTGGGAGTGCCCGCTGCACGGATCCCGCTTCGCGCCTGACGGTGCGCTGATCGAGGGGCCGGCCACCCGCGGTCTGACGCCGTCCGAATAGCTCAGTGACGCAACGTATCTGACGGGTTCGCCCCGTAGGTCTCGCGGTACATCGCCGCGAAGCGGCCCGTGTGCCCGAAGCCCCAGCGCGCGGCGACGATCGACACGGTGGTGTCTTCCGGGTCCGATGCCTGCAGTTCGCGGTGGGCGTGGTCGAGCCGCGTGCGGCGCAGGTACGCCATCGGCGTCATGTCCAGGTGCCTGCGGAACATGTACTGCAGCGCGCGCGGGGTCACGTGGACGCTTTCAGCGATCTCGGTCAGCCCGATGTCGCCGTCGACGTTGCTGTCGATGAATGTCATTGCCCGGCGCAGTAATTCGGGCTTGGCGTCGCGGCGGTCGACGGCGGTGGGCTCGACCGCCGCGGTGGTCGGCAAGGTGGCCAACACCACCGCTGCGAGCATCGACTCCGTTGTCGACGCGACCAGCCGGGTGGCGGGCACGTCCCCGGCGGTCACCACGTCGCGGACGTAAGAGATAGCGCGGTCCAGCCGTCGACGCGCCTCGGCCGACACGGGGCGGTGACCCGTCAACCGCACGCGGGTGCCCTCCCGTGCCGTCGATGCGACGCGGTCCAGCAAACTGGTGTCGAACATCGTCAGGTCGTAGCGGGCGCTCAGCACCCGGCCGGAATACGGCAGCTCGGGCGGGGAAAGCAGCGTGACATCGCCCGGCGCGAACACGTCGGTCGGCTCGTCGATGAAGTTCTCCTCGATGCGCCCGTCGTGCACCCGACACAGACAGATCCGGCCCAGCGGGTCGGCGTCGTAGGACATCGAGAAGCCGAGGTCGAGTTCGTCGAAGCTGATGTCGCCGAGCCAGCGGCGTTCGACGCGAGCCGCCGTCGCTTCGCCCTCGCCCGCCCCGATCGACATCTTGGTGTAGGCGCGGACCAGGAAGTCCTCCGTGGACTCGAGATCCCGGCTCTCGAAATCGAGATCCTCACGTGGACGTGCAGTGGTCATGACAGCCTCCCGCCGACAGACAGCGGTGCCGCGGGGCCGTGGCTTCACCCCCTACCTGCGGCCAGTGTATCCGTGTGTCGCTGTAGGCGTGGGGTGCGACGATGGTGCGGTGAGCGTGTGGTCGGGGCCCTTTCCGCTGGAGGCGGGACTGGGAGAGTGTGCGCTGTACCCGGCGGCGGTGTGGTGCCTGCCGATTGTGGGGGCGCCGTCGTGGTTCGCCGTCCGGATCGTCTCCGTGGCGAGGTACCGCCGTCGCTGGTCGGGGAGGCCCACGGCGGAATCGCACCGTTGAGGGGTCCAACCTCCGGCACGCCGAAATGCGGACGTGTCCCCGTTTTGCTGTGGAATGCTGATCGCCATGGCGGAGCGGGTCAGCGTGGTGGTGGGCGACGACCACCCGATGTTCCGCGACGGGATGGTGCGGGCGCTGCAGTCCAGCGGCACCATTGAGGTGGTGGCCGAGGCCGACGACGGGACGGCGGCACTGGCCGCGATCCGGGAGCACCGGCCCCAGGTGGCGCTGCTCGACTACCGGATGCCGGGGATGGACGGCGCCGCCGTCGCTGCCGCGGTGGTCCGCGACGCGCTGCCCACCCGGGTGCTGCTGATCTCCGCGCACGACGAATCCGCGATCGTCTACCGGGCGCTGCAGGACGGAGCGGCCGGCTTCCTGCCCAAGGAGTCGACCCGCAGCGAGCTGGTCAACGCGGTGCTGGACTGTGCGAAAGGCCGCGACGTGGTGGCGCCGAGCCTGGCGGCCGGCCTCGCCGGAGAGATCCGCCGTCGCGCCGAACCCGACGCCCCGGTGCTCAGCCCCCGCGAACGTGAGGTGCTGGTCCTCATCGCCGGCGGCGCCAGCATTCCGGCGATGGCCAAGGAGCTGTTCCTGGCCCCGTCGACGGTCAAAACCCACGTGCAGCGGCTCTACGAGAAGCTCGGCGTGAGCGACCGGGCCGCCGCGGTGGCCGAGGCGATGCGCCGCAAGCTGCTGGACTGACCCGGACATGGAGCGGCTGCGCCTCTGGCGGGATTTCCTGGCCGCCGAACCCGTGCGCGTCTCGGCCCTACTGCGCCTGCCTCTGATCGCCCTGATCGGCGTGCTGGTGTGGATCTGGGACGTCGACCACTGGCTGCCGCAGCTCTATGCCGCGATCCTGGGCTGCTACGCGATCGCGGCCGTGGTGTGGCTGGTCGCGGTGGTGCGCGGCCCGGTGCCGCGCTGGGCCGACTGGACGTCGACGGTGATCGACCTGACGGTGATCATCGCGCTCTGCCTGGTGTCCGGCGGCGCGACCGCCGCGCTGCTCCCCGTGTTCTTCCTGCTCCCCATCTCGGTGGCGTTCCAGGATCGGCCGGGGCTCTCGGCGCTCATCGGCGGGGTGACCGCGCTCGGCTACCTCGCGGTGTGGATCTTCTACTCCAAACGCGACGACCGCGTCGGACTGCCCAACATGGTCTACACCCACTTCGGCTTCATGGTGTGGATGGCGGTGGCGACCACGGCGCTGAGCCTCGTGCTGGCCTGGCGAGCGGCCCGGTTGACCGCGTTGCAGGAGGTGCGCAGGCAACTGGTGTCCGAGGCGATGCAGTCCGACGAGCGGCACAACCGCGAGGTCGCCGAACATCTGCACGACGGGCCGCTGCAGACGCTGCTCGCCGCCCGCCTGGAACTCGACGAGGCCCGGGAGCGGCACCCCGACCCCGCACTCGACCTGGTCTATGCGGCGCTGCAGGAAACGGCCACCGGACTGCGCTCCACGGTGACCGAGCTGCACCCGCAGGTGCTCGCCCAGCTGGGCCTCACCGCCGGGCTGCGAGAGTTGTTGCGACAGTTCCAGACTCGATACGACGCCGACGTGGTCGCCGAGCTCGAGGAGGTCGGTCACCCGGCATCGCAGTCGCTGATGTACCGGGCGGCCCGCGAGCTGCTCACCAACGTCGGTAAGCACGCGAGTGCCACGACGGTGCACGTCGATCTGGTGCGCCGCGGCGGCCGGGTCATCCTGATCGTCGCCGACGACGGGCGTGGCTTCGACCCCAGTATCGTCGGCAGGTCGCTGGCCGCCGGGCACATCGGGCTCGGCTCGCTACAGGCCCGCTTCGACGCGATGGGCGGGTCGATGCACATCACGTCGGAAGAGGGGCGCGGCAGTCGCATCGTCGCCACGTCACCGCGCGAACCGAACTGACAGCGACGTCAGACGGGCTGGGTGGCTCCCAACGCGGCGTTGATCGCGTCCACCCGGTCCTTGGCGTCGCCGAACAGCATCTGGGTGTTCTCCCGGAAGAACAGCGGGTTCTGCACGCCGGCGTAACCCGAGGCCATCGACCGCTTGAAGACGATCACGTTGTCGGCATTCCACACGGTCAGCACCGGCATGCCGGCGATCGGTGACCCCGGATCCTCCGACGCCGCCGGGTTGACGGTGTCGTTGGCGCCGATGACGAGGACTACGGAGGTGCCGTCGAAGTCGTCGTTGATCTCGTCCATCTCGAGCACGATGTCGTAGGGCACCTTGGCCTCGGCCAGCAGGACGTTCATGTGCCCGGGCAGCCGGCCGGCGACCGGGTGGATGCCGAAGCGGACCTCGACGCCACGCTCGCGCAGCTTGCGGGTCAGCTCGGCCACCCCGTACTGGGCCTGGGCGACGGCCATGCCGTAGCCCGGCGTGATGATCACCGAACTGGCGCCCGCCAGCAGCTCGGCCGCGCCTTCGGCGGTGATCTCGCGGTGCTCGCCGTAGTCCTTGTCGTCGGCCGGGCCTGCCTCGATCCCGAAGCCGCCCGCGATCACCGAGATGAACGACCGGTTCATCGCCTTGCACATGATGTAGGACAGGTAGGCACCCGAGGAGCCGACCAGCGCGCCGGTGATGATCAGCAGGTCGTTACCGAGCAGGAAGCCCGATGCCGCGGCGGCCCAGCCCGAATAGCTGTTCAGCATCGAGACCACGACGGGCATGTCGCCGCCGCCGATCGAGGCGACCAGGTGCCAGCCCAGCAGCAGCGCCAGCACGGTGACCACGACGAGCAGCCACAGCTGCGGGTCGATGACGAACCACACCGTCAGCGCGACGAACACCACCAGCGCACCGACGTTGAGGATGTTCTTGCCCGGCAGCATCATCGGCGCGGATTTGATGCGCGCCGAGAGTTTGAGGTTGGCGACGATCGACCCGGTGAACGTCACGGCGCCGATGAACACGCCGATCACGACCTCGGCGGAGTGGATGCCGAGCATGCCTTCGCTGCCGAGTTGGACCGCTTCTGCGCCGGCGAGGTCGCGTTCGACATGCAGGTAGCCGTTCCAGCCCACCAGGACGGCGGCCAGGCCGACGAAGCTGTGCAGCAGCGCGATGAGCTCCGGCATGCCCGTCATCTCCACGACGCGGGCGCGCCACAGCCCGATCGCGGCGCCGATCACCATCGCGACGACCAGCAGCGCCAGACCAAGCGGTTCGATGTGACGGGCCAGCGCCAGCGCGATCGTCGCGACCAGCGCGATGGCCATGCCGGCGATGCCGAACGAGTTGCCCGCCCGCGACGTCTCGTGCTTGGACAGGCCGGCCAGCGCCAGGATGAACAGCAGCGCGGCGACGACGTAGGCCGCGGTGGCGGCGGTTTCCAAAGTGAACATCGGCTTCTAGCTCCTCGAGAACATGGCCAGCATGCGGCGGGTCACCGCGAAGCCGCCGAAGACGTTGATGCTGGCGAGCAGGATCGCGGCGAAGGCCACCGCGGTGATGACGGGGTTGCCGTGCCCGATCTGCAGCAGGGCGCCGACGACGATGATGCCGGAGATCGCGTTGGTGACCGACATGAGCGGGGTGTGCAATGCGTGGTGCACGTTGCCGATGACGTAGTAGCCGATGACGATGGCCAGCGCGAACACTGTCAGGTGCACTTGCAGCGCCGCGGGGGAGAGCGCGATCAGCGCGAACAGCACCGCCGCCGCGGCGAAAGCGAGACCCAGCCGGCGGCCGGTGGACATCGGCGCCTTGGGCTCTGCCTTGGCCACAGGCTCTGCGGCGGCCTTCGCGGCGGGGGCGGCGGAGACCTGCACCGGGGGCGGCGGCCAGGTGATCTCGCCGTCGCGCACCACTGTCACCGACCGCTGCACGACGTCGTCGAAGTCCAGCGCGAGCTGACCGTCCTTCTCCGGGGTGACCAGCTTGAGCAGGTTGACCAGGTTGGTGCCGTAGAGCTGCGACGCGGTCGCCGGCAGACGGCCGGCCAGATCCGTGTAGCCCAGGATCGTGACACCGTTGTCGGTGACGACGGCCTGGTCCTTCACGGTGCCCTCGACGTTGCCGCCGTTGGCTGCGGCCATGTCGACGATCACGCTGCCCGGCTTCATCGAGGCCACCATCTCGGCGGTGATGATGCGCGGTGCCGGCTTCCCGGGGATCAGCGCGGTGGTGATGATGATGTCGACGTCCTTGGCCTGCTCGGCGTAGAGCGCCGCCTCCCGGGCCTTGTAGTCCTCGCCCATCTCCTTGGCGTAGCCGGTGGCCGACACCTCGGCCTGGGCCGGATCGACGGCCAGATACTCCCCACCCAGGGACTTGACCTGGTCGGCGACCTCGGGGCGGGGGTCGGTGGCGCGCACGATCGCGCCGAGGCTGCCCGCGGCGCCGATGGCTGCCAGACCCGCCACGCCCGCCCCGACGACGAGCACCTTGGCCGGCGGCACCTTGCCCGCGGCAGTGACCTGCCCGGTGAAGAACCGGCCGAAGCGGTGCGCGGCCTCCACGACTGCGCGGTAGCCGGCGATGTTGGCCATCGAGGACAAAACGTCGAGGGACTGCGCCCGCGAGATGCGGGGCACCGCGTCCATCGCGAGCACCGTGATCGGCCGGCTGGACAGCTTTTCGAGCAGCTCAGGCTTGAGCGCTGGGGAGATCAGGCTGATCAGTGTGGCGCCGTCGCGCAGCGCCGCGATCTCGGTGTCGGTCGGCGCGTTGACCTTCAACACCACGTCGGCGTTCCACGGCGAGCTGATCTGGGCGCCGGCGTCGACGTAGGCCGCGTCGGCGAAACTGGCGGCCGCCCCCGCGTCGGGCTCGACCACTACTTCGTAGCCCAGCTTGATCAGTTGCGTGACCGTGGCCGGGGTCGCGGCCACGCGGGTTTCACCAGGTGAGGACTCTTTGGGTATCCCGATGATCATTCGATGTCGGTCCGATCTAGGTGCGCGGTCGGGCGGGCGAAAGGGCAAGTGTATGAGTTGGGCCACGTCGGCCGCGCACCCGCGGTGTCCCGACGCGCAATTTTGCTCGCGCTGAGCGCAGCTCTGTCTTCGCGGTGGCGGGTCCGCCAATGTTCGGCGGTGTCCCGCATCGTGCTGCCTCTGCTGGCCGTCGTGGTCTTCGCTGTGGTGTGGCAGCTCGCCGCGGCCAGTGGGATCTGGAACCAGACCTTCGTGCCGTACCCCGCCACGGTCTGGCGGTGAGCGCAGAGTCGGGCCGCACCACCGTGTTCGTCACACAGAGCGCCGACGAGGCAGCGTTGCTCGGCTCGCGGATCATCGTGCTGAGCCGTCGTACCGGGCAGGTAGCGCTGGACATCCCGGCCGAGCCCGGTGGTCTCGAAACGGCACCGATCCGGCATCGACATCGACCGGACCGGTGCGCCCCACGGGCTGCACGCCGCACGATGACGACGTGAGCATGGTGGTCGAGCGGGGACTGGCGCGGTGTCCGCGATGCGTGTCGATGGCGGATTACGTCTTCATCGAATCCGAACCCAACGGAATGCGGTACGAGGTGCGCTGCCGCAAGTGCGGGGAGCGCTACGAAGAGGACATGCGACCGTCACCGACGGGCGCCGAACTCGCGCGCATCGAACCGCCGCTGCTGTGGCCGCCGGACCGTGAGCCGGTGCCGCCGAGGGATTGGCGCGCCGAGATCCGCGGGCATGTGACCGCGGTCGTACAGCGGAGCCGTGCCGAGCTCGACGAAATGGTGCAACGCACTCGTACGTTGGCGCCCAAACGTCGGTTCGGGCGGTTGTTGGCCGATCAGACCGGCGGGTAGGACGGCGGCGGGTAGACGCCGCGCAGGATCCAGGCGAACCAGTTGATGCCGTACTCGAGTTCGTCGCTCGCGTCGTAATCGGGATTGGGGTCCACCGCAATACCTCCGTCGGCCTGGCGTGCACGCTGGGCACGAGTCTAGACCCGACGCGACGGCGGTCACAGGGCAACGGCCTAGACTGGACCAACCAGTTAGTGGAGCACGGACCGGCCGGTCCCTTCTAGAGTGAGTCACCATGTCTGAGACCGCTACGCCGACCGCGCCGAGCAACGGGATGTCCCGCCGCGAGGAGTTGTTGGCCGTCGCCACCAAATTGTTCGCCGCGCGTGGCTATCACGGCACCCGGATGGACGACGTGGCCGACGCGGTCGGACTGAACAAGGCGACGGTCTACCACTACTACGCGAGCAAGTCGCTGATCCTCTACGACATCTACAAGGGCGCCGCGGACTTCACCGTCGACGCGCTGCACGACGATCCGAGTGCGTCGGCGCGGGAGACGATCTATCACTTCACCCGTCGCCTGCTGGTCGGCATCGCCGGCGACATCGAGCGCGCCGCCGTCTACTTCCAGGAGGGTCCTTACATCACCGAGTGGTTCACCGACGAGCAGGTGGCCTACATCCGGGAGAAGGAAACCCAGGTCTACGAGCACGTGCGCGACGTCATCGACCGGGGCATCGCCAGCGGCGAGTTCTACGACTGCGACTCCCATGTGCTCGCGCTCGGCTACATCGGCATGACCCTGGGCTCTTACCGCTGGCTGCGACCCCACGGCCGGCGCTCCGCCCAGGAGATCGCCGTCGAGTTCAGCACCGCGCTACTGCGCGGCCTGATCCGTGACGAGGCGGTGCGGGAGACCACCCCGCTCGGCGTGGACCACGCCCAGGCGAGCTCGGGCGCCTAGCCGGTCCGCCAGGGGTCGCGCAGGAAGTCCAGCAGCACATCGGCCATCGCAGGGATGGCGCTCTTGGCGATCACCTCGTAGCCGTGCGTGCTCAACGTCGGTAGACACAGCAGTCCGGCCAGCGGGGTGAGCGCGTTGGCCTTGGCGTGGGACGCGTCGGACTCGAAGGCGCCCAGCACCGCGGCCTGCGGGGCGAGTCCGAGTTCGTCGGCGACGTCCATCAGCCGGTCCGCGACGGCCTTGTCATACACGCACAGCGCGTCGCTGTAGGCGACGATCGGACCGCCGCCCACCGTCGTCCCGTACTCGGGTTCGGTGGGCCCCACCTCCAGCGCCAGCGTGAGGTCGCCGGGCAGGGTGCGGCTGGCATAGCTGCCGCCGACGCCGCCGATCTCCTCGTCCGTGGTGAACACCAGGTACACGTCGCCAGCGGGCGGCGGCCCCGCACGCAGTTGTCGAGCCGCGCACAACAGCGCGGTGATCGCGGCGCGGTCGTCGAGGAAGTAGCAGCCGAGGTAGTCGTCGCCGACGTCGATCACCGATCGTTTGGTGCGGTCGACGCACACCCGGGTGCCGGGTTCGATGCCGGCCTGGCGCAGGTCCTCTGCGCCGAACCCGGTGAAGACGTACACGTCGGGCCAGTCCAGCGCCTTGTCGCCCTGGTCCGGTTTGGTCTGCCAGATGCGAGCGCTCTCCTTTGTGGTGTGCTCGGAGCCCAGCGCCAGCACACCGCACACCGTGGTCTGCCTGCCCAGGATGGTGACGGGCCCGAGCCCGAAGTTGGCCGGGTACATCGTGCCGAGCGGGGTCAGGTGAATGGTGCCGTCCTCGTCGATCCGCTTGACCAACATCGACAGCTCGTCCATGTGCGCCATCACCCGCACGGCAGGCGCGTCACCGCCGCGCAGCACGCCGATCAGGTTGCCGGCGGGGTCGGTCCATGTCTCGTCGACGAGCGGCGTGAGCTCACGGCGGCAGATGTCGCGGACCGCATCCTCTTGGCCGCACGGCCCGTAGGCGAACAGCAACTCCTGCAGCAGCGGTCGGAAGTCGGTCACCGCGCTAGCGTTGCCGCCGCGGTGCGCTTCAAACGGTCGGGGTACTCGACCGGCGTGACGATCCGCATCGGCACTTCCGGCTGGTCCTACAACCACTGGCTCGGAGTGCTCTACGAACGGGGGCTGCCGGCAGCCCAGCGGCTGGCGCGCTACTCCGCCGAGTTCGACACCGTCGAGCTCAACGGCAGCTTCTACCGGTGGCCGCCGGACGCCTGGTTCGCGCGCTGGCGCGACCAGCTGCCACCAGGGTTCCTGATGACGGTCAAAGCGGCGCGGGGCCTGACGCACGCCCGCCGGTTGAAGAACCCCGAGGTCTGGGTTGAGCGGCTCCACCGGGGTTGGAGCGAGCTGGGGGATCGAGCCGGCCCCCTGCTGGTACAGCTGCCGCCCACCATGGAACGCGATGACGAGCGGCTCGACCATTTTCTCGACGTCATGCCCTCCGCCATCCCTATCGCGGTGGAGTTCCGGCATCCGTCGTGGCACGACGAAGGCGCCTTCGAGGTGCTGGAACGGCACAGGGCGGCCTACGTGGTGATGAGCGGGTCGGGCCTGCCGTGCGTGCTGCGGGCGACGGCGAACTTCGTCTACGTGCGGCTGCACGGCCCTGACCCGGGCGCGCTCTACGGCGGCTCCTACAGCGACGACGACCTGCGGTGGTGGGCTGACCGCATCCGGGAATGGGACCGCGACGGCCGTGACGTCCTCGTCTACTTCAACAACGATCTCGAGGGCAACGCTGTGCGCAACGCTCGCGACCTGCGAGCGGCCCTGTCCGATCGGACGGGTTTCGCAGCACCGGCGACGGGGTAACGACGCCGCCATGAAGGCAACACGGATCCTCACCCGGGTGCACGCCTTCGTGCGCGCGGGTTACCCCGCGGCGGCGCCGCGGCACGGCTACGTCCCGGCGCTGGCCCTTCTCCCGCCGTCGTCGGGCAGCGCTGCGCGTTGATCGAGCCGGTGGCCAGGAGCTGGCGGCCGCTGGTCAGGCAGTCGCCGGGCGAGCACTAGCGCGGCCCCATCTCGGTATGCTCACCCGATGCCGCTGGTGAGTAAGACCGTGGAGGTCGCTGCCCCCGCCGAATCGATCATGGCGATCGTCGCCGACTTCGAGAGCTACCCGCAGTGGAACGAGGAGATCAAGGGCTGCTGGATCCTGGCCCGGTACGACGACGGCAGACCGAGCCAGCTGCGGCTCGACGTGGTCGTGCAGGGTCAGGCGGGCACGTTCATCACCGCGGTCTACTACCCGGGCGAGAACCAGATCTTCACGGTGCTGCAGCAGGGCGATCACTTCGACAAGCAGGAACAGAAGTTCTCGGTCGTGGGCATGGGCGCGACATCGCTGCTCACGGTCGACCTCGACGTCGAGACCACGCTGCCGCTGCCCAAGCCGATGGTCAAGAAGGCCGTCGGTGACACGCTCGACTACCTCGCCGACAACCTCAAGACGCGCGCCGAGCAGCTCGCGGCCACCTAGCCGGCGGGCTCCCACAGACCGATCCGGTCGAGGTAGCCGAGCAGTCGCGCCAGTCCGTCCGTGAATTGGCCCTCGGTCAGGCGCACCGCCGTCGCGACGTCACGGCGGCGCAGAGCATCGATCAGCATGCGGTGGCCGGCCACCGCGTCGGCGCCCCAGGTGCGGTCGGAGGCGAACAGCTCCGGCGGCAGGTAGCGGCTGGCGTGCAACAGGAACCAGGCCAGCTTGATCCGGCCGGAGGCCCGGTTGACGGCGCGGTGAAAGGCGAACTCCGCCTGCGTGATGCCCTCGGCGTCCTCGCGCTCCACGGCGTCGGCCAGCGCGGCGTTGAGCACCGCGAGCTCATCGATCTCGGCGTCTGTGATGCGCCGGGTGGTGGTCGCGGCGAGCTCCTGGGCGATGGCGGACTGCAGCCAGAAGATGTCCTCGATGTCGTTGCGGGACAACGCCATGACGCGATGGCCGCGGTGCGGTTCGAGCTCGACCATGCCCTCGCCGCGCAGCGTCCGTAACGCTTCCCGGACCGGGGTGATGCTGACGCCGAGGCGGGCGGCGGTCTCGTCGAGCCGGATGAACGTGCCGGGCCGTAGCACGCCGGTCATGATTTCGGTGCGCAACCGGCCCGCCACCTCGTCGGACAGCTGCTCCCGCCGAACTCTGCCCGACGGCGGAGTTCCTGCCGGAGCTGTCATGACTGCCAGGCGTCCTTCCCCCGCGGGACCGCGCGACGGGTTGTCCCGCCGCCGCCTGAGCCATAGTGTGACCGAGGCAACACAATGTTTGATCAAATATCATCGCCGCGCAACTCACGGATTTGATGGAGCGACCTTGGTGACAACCGAGTCGGAGCAGCCGTATCTGGCCCGCCGGCAGAACTGGGCCAACCAGCTGACCAGGCACGCCCTGATGCAACCGCACGCGACCGCACTGCGCTTCCTCGGCGCCACCACCACGTGGGCCGACCTCGAGCGCAGGGTGAGTGCACTGGCCGGGGCGCTGCACCGGCGCGGCGTCGGCTTCGGCGACCGCGTCCTGATCCTGATGCTCAACCGGCCCGAGTTCATCGAGACGACGATCGCGGTCAACAAGCTCGGTGCGATCGCAGTCCCGGTGAATTTCCGGATGACCCCGCCGGAGATCGCCTTCTTGGTCTCGGATTGCGGCGCCGCCGTCGTCGTCACCGAGCCCGTCCTCGCCGGCGTGGCTACCGCGGTCCGCGATCTGGACGCGACGCTGCACACCGTCGTCGTCGCCGGTGCAGACACCGACGGTGCGGTGGTCGGTTACGAAGACCTGCTGGCCGAGAACGCGCCGTGTCCGGTCACCGACGTCCCCGACGATTCGCCCGCCCTGATCATGTACACCTCGGGCACCACGGGCAGGCCCAAGGGCGCTGTGCTCACCCACAACAACATGGCCGGGCAGGCGCTGACGCACCTGTTCACCAACGGCGTCGACCTCAACCATGACATCGGCTTCGTTGGAGTGCCGCTGTTCCACATCGCCGGCGTCGGCAGCACGATCGTCGGTCTGCTGCTGGGCCGCCCGACCGTGATCTATCCGCTGGGCGCCTTCGACCCCAACCAGCTGCTCGATGTGTTGGCCGCGGAGAAGGTGACCGGCATCTTCCTGGTGCCCGCCCAGTGGCAGGCGGTGTGTGCCGCGCAGCGCGCCGCTCCTCGCGACCTCGCGCTGCGGGTGTTGTCCTGGGGCGCCGCGCCGGCCTCGGACACGCTGCTGCGCGAGATGGCCGACACGTTTCCCGGTGCGGCCATCCTGGCTGCGTTCGGACAGACGGAGATGTCGCCGGTGACCTGCATGCTGTTGGGCGAAGACGCGCTGCGCAAGCTCGGCTCGGTGGGCAAGGTGATTCCGACGGTGTCGGCGCGCATCGTCGACGACGAGATGAACGACGTGCCCGTGGGGCAGGTCGGCGAGATCGTCTACCGCGCACCGACACTGATGGCCGGCTACTGGAACAACGCCGAGGCGACGGCGGAAGCCTTTGCCGGCGGCTGGTTCCACTCCGGCGACCTGGTCCGCCAGGACGACGAGGGCTATATCTGGGTGGTCGACCGGAAGAAGGACATGATCATCTCCGGCGGCGAGAACATCTACTGCGCCGAGGTGGAGAACGCGCTGGCCGCCCACCCGGAGATCGCCGAGGCCGCGGTCATCGGCCGCCCGGATCCGAAATGGGGTGAGGTGCCCGTTGCTGTGCTCGCCCTGCGCGCTTCGCTGAGAGCGACGGATGCCGCGCCACTGTCGCTTGCCGATCTGGACGGGTTCCTGACCGAGCGGCTCGCCCGCTACAAACACCCACGCGCCATCGAGATCGTCGACGCGCTGCCCAGAAATCCGGCAGGAAAGGTGCTCAAGACGGAACTGCGTGTCCGGTTCGGCGGGGGAGGTTCTGTTGACGCGCGCGAAAGTTCTACGCGGACAACGGTTTCGGCAGGGCCGCAATGAGGGCAGTCAGAGGGGGCGCATTTGCTAACGGTTGAGGGCGTAATCCCGCCGATGCGGTCCGAAGCGTCCGCCCCATCGGGTACAGTCCGGTGGTCTGTCTTACTACCGACCGGTAGGGAGACTGAGCTCACTCGGTTGGGGACGGGGCTGGAAGGGAGCGTGCGACAGGTGCTGCCGGTGCGCTACATCTCCGACGGTTGCGTCGCGGGAGCGACGCGGTGACGACCAGTTCCAACCTGACGGGCTACGTGCGCGATCAGGTCAGGCCCGCGTTGACCGCGGTCGGCGGCTTCGTGCGGATGTGCGTGCTGGTCGGCAAGGCGACGCTGCGCCCGCCCTTCCAGTGGCGCGAGTTCATCCTGCAGAGCTGGTTCCTCCTGCGGGTGGCGTTCCTGCCCACCGTCGCCGTGTCCATCCCGCTGACCGTGCTCCTGATCTTCACGCTGAACATCCTGCTCACCGAGTTCGGCGCCGCCGACATCTCGGGCGCAGGCGCCGCGCTCGGCGCGGTCACCCAGCTCGGCCCGCTGGTGACGGTGCTGGTGGTCGCCGGTGCCGGGTCCACCGCGATCTGCGCCGACCTCGGCGCCCGCACGATCCGCGAGGAGATCGACGCACTCGAGGTGCTCGGCATCGACCCCATCCACCGCCTGGTGGTGCCGCGCGTCATCGCCTCCACGTTCGTCGCGATGCTGCTCAACGGCGCGGTCATCACGATCGGCCTGGTCGGTGGCTTCATCTTCGGTGTGTATCTGCAGAACGTGTCGGCCGGCGCGTACGTGTCCACGCTGACCCTGGTCACCGGGTTGCCCGAGGTGCTCATCTCGCTGGTCAAGGCGCTGACGTTCGGCCTGATCGCCGGCCTGGTCGGCTGCTATCGCGGGTTGACCGTCGCCGGTGGTGCCAAGGGTGTGGGCACCGCGGTCAACGAGACCCTGGTGCTGTGCGTCATCGCGCTGTTCGCGGTGAACGTCGTCCTGACCACCATCGGCGTGCGCTTCGGAACGGGGAGCTGACATGTCCACTGGCGCCGTCCTGCGCTCCCGGTTCCCCCGCGGGGTCGCCACCGCCCAGAAGCTGGCAGGGGCCCCCGCCCGCGGACTCGACTCCATGGGGCACGTCGCCTGGTTCGTGGTCACCGCGGTCGGGTCGATCGGGCACGCGCTGCGCTACTACCGCAAGGAGATGCTGCGGCTGATCGCCGAGATCGGCATGGGCACCGGCGCCATGGCCGTCATCGGCGGCACCGTGGCGATCGTCGGCTTCGTGACGCTGTCGGGGTCCTCACTGGTGGCCATCCAGGGCTTCGCCTCCCTGGGCAACATCGGCGTCGAGGCGTTCACCGGGTTCTTCGCCGCGCTGATCAACGTGCGCATCGCCGCGCCGGTCGTCGCCGGCCAGGCGCTGGCCGCGACTGTCGGCGCCGGCGCGACCGCCGAGCTGGGCGCCATGCGCATCAGCGAGGAGATCGACGCGCTGGAGGTGATGGGCATCAAGTCCATCTCCTACCTGGTGTCGACCCGCATCATGGCCGGCTTCGTGGTGATCATCCCGCTCTATGCGATGGCGATCATCATGAGCTTCCTGTCCGCGCAGGCCACCACCACGATCTTCTACGGTCAGTCCACCGGCACCTACGAGCACTACTTCCGCACCTTCCTCCGCCCCGACGATGTGTTCTGGTCGTTCGTCCAGGCCGTTCTCATCTCGGTGATCGTCATGCTCAACCACTGCTACTACGGCTTCTACGCCAGCGGCGGTCCGGTCGGCGTCGGGGAGGCCGTCGGCCGCTCGATGCGCGCCTCGCTGATCGCGATCGTCTGTGTGGTCCTGTTCGCCTCGTTGGCGCTCTACGGCGTCGACCCGAACTTCAACCTGACGGTGTAGCCATGACCGCACCCGTGAACAACCCTCGCACGCCGCCGTACAAGATCGCGGGCCTCGTCCTGGCACTCGTCACGATCGTCGTGCTGGTTCTGGTGTTCCTGCAGTTCCGCGGCGACTTCCTGCCGCGCACCCAGCTCACGATGATGGCGGCCCGCTCGGGTCTGTCGATGGACCCGGGCGCCAAGGTCACCTACAACGGCGTGGAGATCGGCCGGGTCGGTGAGGTCGAGCAGGTCACCGTCGGTGACGAGCCCCGGGCCAAGATCGTGCTCGAGGTCGACCCCAAGTACCTCGATCTGATCCCGCAGAACGTCAACGCCGACATCAGCGCCACCACGGTGTTCGGCAACAAGTACGTGTCGTTCTCGTCGCCGAAGGACCCGTCGCCTCAGCGGATCAACGGCTCCGACGTCATCGACGTCACCAAGGTGACCACCGAGTTCAACACGCTGTTCGAGACCGTGGTGTCGGTCGCCGGACAGGTCGACCCGATCAAGCTGAACCAGACTCTCACCGCGACGGCGCAGGCGCTCGACGGGCTCGGCGACCGGTTCGGCCAGTCGATCATCAACGGGAATCAGATCCTCAGCGAGATCAACCCGCAGATGCCGCAGCTGCGCCGTGACAACCAGCTTCTCGCCGATCTCGGTGAGGTGTACGCCGACGCCGCGCCCGACCTGTTCGACGGGCTGCAGAACGCGGTCACCACCGCGCGGACCCTCAACGAGCAGCAGGGCAACGTCGACCAGGCGCTGATGGCCGCGGTCGGGTTCGGCAACAACGGCGGCGAGATCTTCGAGCGTGGCGGTCCCTACCTGCAGCGCGGACTGAAGGACCTGGTGCCCACCTCGGCACTGCTGGACGAGTACAGCCCCGCGCTGTTCTGCACGATCCGCAACTACCACGACGTCGAGCCCAAGGTCGCCGCGTCGCTGGGCGGCAACGGCTACTCGCTACGCCTGCACTCCGAGCTGCTGGGGCTCGGTTCAGGCAACGCCTACGTCTACCCCGACAATCTGCCGCGGGTGAACGCCAAGGGCGGACCCGAGGGCCGTCCGGGCTGCTGGCAGCCCATCACCCGCGATCTGTGGCCGGCGCCGTACCTGGTGATGGACACCGGAGCGTCGATCGCGCCGTACAACC
>JBFMGT010000015.1:0-134078 GCA_040752555.1 Actinomycetota bacterium
GATTCTCCGGTGATTTCCGTCCTGCGCCGGGGGCCTGTTATTGTCTCACACGCGCGCCGTTAGCTCAGTTGGTAGAGCAGCTGACTCTTAATCAGCGGGTCCGGGGTTCGAAACCCTGACGGCGCACCACCCAAAATCCCTGCTCAGGCGGGGATTTTGTCGTTTTGAGGCGTTTGCTAGCTGCGGTGGAAGCGACAGATGGTTCGAACGCTCCGTGAACGCTCGACGCTGCAGAGCCCT
Source organism: Actinomycetota bacterium (assembly GCA_040752555.1). Lineage (GTDB taxonomy): Bacteria > Actinomycetota > Actinomycetes > Mycobacteriales > Mycobacteriaceae > Mycobacterium. The sequence goes on from JBFMGT010000015.1 coordinate 241, forward strand.
GCGAGCCGCGCCTCTCCAGTCCGCCGTCGTTGATGCCGTCTGCGCGGCTGCGGTCGGATACCGGTGCTGAACCTCGCTGTGCCGCCTCATGAGCCGTGGTCCACCCGGAGCGACGCCAAACTCGGCGCGCGCTCGACGACTGTGACCGTGATGTCCTCGGTCGTAGCTCCGCGGAGCACGGACAACTGGACGCGGTCACCCGGTTTGGTATTGCGAACCTCCGCGATGAGCTCCTCAGCGGTCGCGGTCTCCTCCCCGTTCACAGCGACGATGATGTCGCCGGGTCGAATCCCGGCCCCCGCGGCGGGACTCGGGGTCAGAACCTGCATGGCGACCACACCATTGGTGCGGTCGATTCCCAGGGTCCGCGCAATCTCGGGCGTCAGGGTGGCGGGCTGGATACCGATGAACGAGTGGCGGGCGGTCCCGGTGGCCAGCAGTTGGTCGGCGACGTCGACGACAGTGGCGGCGGGGATGGCAAAACCGAGAGCTACCGCACCCTCGGTCGGTGGAATGTAGGCCACACTCATGCCGATGACCTCACCTTGCGCATCGAGTACCGCACCCCCGGAGTTTCCCGGCGAGATGGCGGCGTCGGTCTGGATGAGATCGACCAGCGGTGCGCCGGTGGACGCCGATCCCGGAATCTGGCGGTGAAGTCCTGAGATGATGCCGGATGTGACGGTGGCCGCGAATCCCAGTGGGCTGCCTATGACCACGGCGAGTTCACCGACGTGGGGTAGCGCCTCTTGGAAGGTCGCTGCAGGCAAGGGTGTGCGGTCGACTCGAATGACGGCGAGGTCGGAAACCTTGTCGGCGCCTCGGACAGTTCCCGCGACCCGCCGTCCATCGGCGAGGGCTATGGTGACGTCCCGGGCACCGTCAACCACGTGGGCGTTGGTGACGATGGTTCCGTCGGCCCGGTAGACGATGCCGCTGCCTACGCCGCTGTCGGTGAGAACGGTGACGACCGAGGGTTCAACCCTCCGCACCAGCGCCGGTAGATCCGCGCCGGCCGCGACCGCCGGCGCCGCCGTTACCGGGGGTGTCGCCGACGAAGCGGTGGACCGGTAGTCCGTTGAGCCGGAGTCGGTCGAGCCATCACATGCGGCCAGGAAGATGCCCGCGACGATGACCAGTCGCAGTATCCACACGGCGGGCCGTACGGTCGGCCTCGGATGCATCAGCTTCGAGCCTCCAGATCGGCACGGAGTTCAGTGATCCCTCGATCAACCTGGCCGATGCGCCATTGGGACCAGATCGCGAGACAAGCGTTGCACCCTGGCGCCGCTCACGACACGGTGCTGTCGGTCCCAAACCCGACGCTGCTACCTGGCTCGCCAGGTCGAAGGGCCCCGCTCCGGTGAACGCCGGGGACCACCGGGCGGACCCGCAACGTCGTGCTGAGAGTCCGAAGTTTTCTTCGCGGAATGGACCTACCAGGACGATGACGTAGGGATTGTCCCGGTTCAAGCTGGTCAGCACTTCGGTGCCACCAACTGCGGTGGGCCAGGCGTACTCCCACCCGGAGATGGTGGCGCCCACCGGGAGCCTCTGCGGTGCGCCGAGGGACCAGCACAAACTCGTGATGCGACCCTGGAGGTTGTCTTGCCAGCACAATGGGATACGGATTTCGTAGATGACGTCGGGTGCAGACGGCAGTCGACGACGACTATGACCAGACAGCCATGACGGTCGAGAACGGTGCCGGAGGATTGGTCGGCCGCAAGCCCGTCGCCGACGGTTCGGAGTCTGAGGAACCGGAAGATCGGTCGGTGGGTTACCTGGAGTTGTTCTTCGACCTCACGTTCGTCTTCGCGATGTCCCAGGTGACCCACCTGATGCTGCACGACATCTCCTGGCTGGGGTTTGGCCGGGGTGCACTCGCTCTACTCGCCCTCTGGTGGGCCTGGGTGTGCTACAGCTGGCTGACCAACATGTTCGAGATCGCGCAGGTAACCCACACGGCTACGATGATCACTGCGATGGCGGCGATGCTCGTCGCGGTGACCGCGCTGCCGACCGCATTCACCACGGGCGCACTCGTTTTCGCTCTAGCATTGCTGGCCGTCCGTCTTATCAACGCCGGCCTGTTCCTTGCCGCGGCATCCCGGGGTGAAGCTGAGCTGACGTCGGCGATCCGCCGACTTGTGCCCGGCCTGCTCGTCGGGCCGGCCCTGATCGTGGCCGGCGCATTCCTCCCCTCCCCCTACCGTGAGATGCTGTGGATCGTTGCGGCGGTGGCCGACTTCGGTAGTCCCTTGATAGCGGGCATCAACGAACTTCGCGTCGTCCCTTCGTATTTCGTCCACCGGCACGGTTTGGTCATCATCATCGCGTTGGGCGAGGCCATCATCGCGCTCGGGGCGGGCGCGTCGGAAAGCGTGCACCATCCGGGGGTTCTCGGCGCTGTCGTCTTGGGGATACTGATCACGGGCACGATGTGGTGGACGTATTTCGGCCTCACCACCGGTGCCGAGGAGCGTCTGCGGCTGACACCCGCTGCGGAACGGGCACAGCTGGCGCGCGACGCCTACAGCTACCTGCACCTGCCACTGGTGGCGGGGATCGTGTTTTTCGCGCTCGGGGCGCGGGTGTCGGTGGAGCACATCGACGAACCGCTGCCACCGTTGGCCGCACTCGCCCTCACCGGCGGGGTGGCGTTGTTCTACGCCGGGGAGGTGGCTTATCGATGGCGTGACCACCGTCAGCTCATAGTCGACCGGCTTCTCACCGCCACGGCGGCGCTACTGGTGTATCCGTTGGCGACTTCTGCCCCAGCCCTTGTGTCGCTGGCGGTTCTCACCGTCATCGGCGTGATACGACTCGCATGGGAATTGTGGCGAGGATCCCCGATTGATTCCGACACAGTAAGACTCGGGTGGTGACGAGACACCGCTAGACCTGAGGGCTTGCCGCGGTCTTGATCTGCCGGCACAGATGCCCGCGTCGACTCACCACAGGCTGATGTGCCGCAACGCAGAAGCAGGCATGGTCCGAGGAGAGACCGCTCCGCGGAAAGACAGATGGAGATGGACCCGATGGATGCCCACGAGTTCTATCGCGACGTCGCAGAGCGCACCATGCTGTCGAAGGGAGAGGCCGCCGACCTGACACGGGCCGTGTTGGAGGTCTTGGCGATGCGCGTCACTGCAGGAGAGGTACGGCACCTGATCCGAGCGCTCCCCGACGAGCTGGCCGAGTCCGTGCGATGGAACAGCAAAGGGCGCGGGAAATTCACCTTGATGACTTGATGAAGCGGGTCAGCGGCCGCACAGATCTGAACAGGACCGAGACCATGGCTGGTGTGCAGGCGGTGCTGCTGACTTTGCGGGAGGCAGTTGACAAGAAGGCGTTCAGCGACTTCGTGTCACAGCTCCCCGCGGAATTCACGGGTCTGCTTCAGTCTCCCGATCCGTGAGGCCGGGGCGGTGCTCGGCCAAGGTGCGCAAGGCCGGCGGCCGAGCCCGGTACGGCATTGAGCCAGGCGCTGTACGTGCCGAACTGCTCGTGCAGGCCAGCCATCCGCGGGGGCGGTTGGTGTGACTACTTCCAACGGGCAGACATGACGACCGGGGTCGTCCAAACCAGCGGGTCCGGGGCTCGAGAACCTGACGGCGCACCCTCTAGAGCGTTCGCGCCAGGCGCGCGGCCAGCAGGTCGGCGAAGCGCGCCGGGTCGTCGAGCGCACCACCCTCGGCCAGAAGGGCCGTCCCGTACAGGAGTTCGGCCGTCTCGGCGACCGAGGGATCGTCGCGGCGGTCCTGATGGGCCTGCCGTAGCCCCGTGACAAGCGGGTGATTCGGGTTCAGCTCGAGGATGCGCTTGGCGACCGGGACGTCCTGTCCGGACGCCTTGTAGAGCCGCGCGAGCGCCGGGGTGATGTCGAACGCGTCGGTGATCAGGCAGGCCGGCGACTCGGTCAGCCGCGACGACAACCGCACCTCCTTGACGTGCTCGTCCAGCGTCTCCTTCAGCCACGCCATCAGCTCGGCGAACGTCTTGCCCTGCTCCTCGCGCTCGGCCTCGTGCGCCGAGCGCTCCTCGTCGGACTCCAGGTCGACCTCTCCCCTGGCCACCGACTGCAGCGGCTTGCCGTCGAACTCGGTGACGGTCTGCACCCAGACCTCGTCGACGGGGTCGGTCAGCAGCAGCACCTCGTACCCTTTGGCCTTGAACGCCTCCAGGTGCGGCGACCTCAGGATCTGCTCGCGGCTCTCGCCGGTGGCGTAGAAGATCTGGTCTTGACCGTCCTTCATGCACTCGACATAGCCGGCCAGCGTGGTCGGCTCCTGGTCATCTCCGTTGGCATCACGGGTCGACACGAACGAGGCGATCCGCAGCAGCGCATCCCGGTTGTCCGCGTCGGAGAGCAAACCCTCCTTGACGACGCGCCCGAACTGCGTCCAGAACGTGCGGTAGTCCTCCGGACGTTCGCTCTGCAGCTCCGCGATGGTCGACAGCACCTTCTTGGTCAGCCGGCGACGGATCGCCTTCACCTGGCGGTCCTGCTGCAGGATCTCACGGGAGACGTTGAGCGACATGTCCTGCGCGTCGACGACGCCCTTGATGAAACGCAGGTACTGCGGCAGCAGTTCGTCGCAGTCACCCATGATGAACACGCGCTTGACGTAGAGCTGGATGCCGACGTGCGCGTCGCGGTCGAACAGATCGAACGGCGCGTGCGACGGGATGAACAGCAACGCCTGGTATTCGAAAGTGCCCTCGGCCTTCATCGCGATGACCTCGAGCGGTTCGTCCCAGGCGCGAGCGATGTGACGGTAGAACTCGGTGTATTCCTCGGCGGCCACCTCGTCCTTGGACCGGGCCCACAACGCCTTCATCGAATTGAGCGTCTCGGTCTCGACCGTGACGGTGTCCTCACCGCCGTCTTCCAAGGCCGGGCTGCGCCGCTCCACCTGCATACGGATCGGCCAGGAGATGAAGTCGGAGTACTTCTTCACCAGGTTCCGCAGAGTCCACTCCGCGGTGTAGTCGTGCAGCTCGTCCTCGGCGTCCTCGGGCTTGAGGTGCAACGTCACCGAGGTGCCCTGAGGGGCGTCGGCCACGGCAGCGATCGTGTAGGTCCCGTCGCCGCTGGACTCCCAGCGGGTGGCCTCGCTCTCCCCGGCCTTGCGGGTGAGCAACTCGACACGGTCGGCCACCATGAACACCGAGTAGAAGCCGACGCCGAACTGGCCGATCAACTGCTCCGCGGCGTCGCCGGCCTCCCCTCCTGGGGCCTCGCGCAGCTGCTGGCGCATGCGGGCGGTGCCCGATTTGGCGAGCGTGCCGATGAGCTCGACGACCTCGGCACGGGTCATGCCGATGCCGTTGTCACTGACGGTCAGCGTGCGGCCCTGCTTGTCGGCGGCGAGCTCGATGTGCAGGTCTGATGTGTCGACGTCGAGGTCCTTGTTGCGGAACGCCTCGAGCCGCAGCTTGTCCAATGCGTCCGAGGCATTCGAAATCAGCTCGCGCAGAAAGGATTCCTTGTGTGAATACACCGAGTGGATCATCAGATCCAGCAGCTGTCGCGCCTCGGCTTGGAACTCGAACTGCTCCACATCCGCGCTCATCACGTCCTCCTTCACCATTCGTTCGCGCAGTGGGGGGCTCAGCGGCGGGGCGCACCCTGCCCGGGTTGTCCCATCAGCGGGTTGGCCTGGGCGCCGGGCTGCGCCGCGTGCTGCTGCTGATGCGCCTGCATCGCCTGGACGAGCGGGTTGTCCTTCATCAGCGCGCGGCGATCATCGTCGCTGAGTTCGTAGAACGTCCACATCGCCCACGCGGCAGGCCGCACGTACAGGGTGACCTTCTGCCGTTTGCGATTGTTCTGAGGGAGCATCGCCGGAATCGGTACGACCCGGTCCAGCGTCACGGCGCTGACCAGTTCCTGCGCCAGCTGGTCAACGTCGGTCAGATCCTGTAGCTCGTACACCGAAGCCTGGTGGCTCGGCTGCGACGGGCCCTGCAGGGCGAGAAACCACGCCATCGCGCGTCTCCTTTGCTCGTGGTCGGTCAGCCGTCAGCGTAGATGACCCGCCAGCGACGCTGCCGCCCCTGTCGTCAGCCCCCGGGCCTGACGTCTTTTTGACGTTTGCGCTAAATCTGCCCCTTCCCCGAGACGAGCGCCGCCAGATGTGCTAGCGCCGGTCCCAGCGGGCGGGAATCGACCCACCCGTCAATCCCACAGGCGCGGTCGCGACTTTCCTCAGTTCGCTGGGCGGATAGCAATTGTGCTGGGCACAGGCCCAATCCAGTGCTAAGGTCTGGTTAGCTGATCACAACGGAGTCGGGATCGATCTTGATCCGCGACGGGAGAAGAGGAACTTAGCTGATGTCAGGGCTGGTGGAGCCGTCGGCGACCGCGACCACGACAGACGGCCCGAGTGCGGACACCCCGGCGCAGCACCCGGTTCTCGTGCACAGCTGCAACCGGCTCGGCCGGGTGGCCAACCCACCCGGGTTTTCCCTCGCGAACTGGTTGCGCTCGGCCAGACGTCGCTGAACCCGTCAGCGCCGTGCGCGCCGCACGGCCACCACGAGCACCAGCACACCCACCCCGGCCAGCGAGATCGCGACCGGCGGCTGCGTCACGAAACGCACCAGACCTGCCTTCAGGTCGTCGGCGAGCCGCCGCGGGTTGGCCCGCGCCGCCAGCGAGTCGACGGTCAGGGCCAGCTGATCGCGCGCCTGATCGATCTCGGCCTTGATGGTGTCGGGATCACGATCCGCCACGTATGCCTCCGCCCGTCTGTCAGTCCTGCCGCACTACCCTAGTTCAGCGGGCGCCCGCCGTAGCGCCCGGTTGCGCACCGACGCCACAGATCGAAGGAGAGCCACCAGCCATGCCGCAGACTCCCCGCCTCGACGTGGGCGATCAAGCCCCCGCGTTCAGCCTGCCCGACGCCGACGGCAACACCGTCGCGCTCTCGGACTATCGCGGGCGCAAGGTCATCGTGTACTTCTACCCCGCCGCCTCCACCCCTGGCTGCACCAAGCAGGCATGCGACTTCCGCGACAACCTGGCCGAACTGGGCGACGCCGGGCTGGACGTCATCGGCATCTCTCCCGACAAGCCCGAAAAGCTCGCCAAATTCCGCGACAAGGAAGGGCTGACGTTCCCGCTGTTGTCCGACCCCGACCGCAAAGTACTCGAGGCGTGGGGCGCCTACGGCGAAAAGACGATGTACGGCAAGACCGTGCAGGGCGTCGTCCGCTCGACGTTCGTCGTCGACGAGAACGGCAAGATCGAGGTGGCGCAGTACAACGTGCGCGCCACCGGTCACGTCGCCAAGCTACGACGCGACCTGTCCGTCTGATCCGAGCCGCTCGAGCAGGAGCGCTTCGGCGGTCGCGGCTCGTTCCAGTACGCCCAGGTGCAAGCTCTCGTTGATGCTGTGCGCCTGCGTATCTGGGTCCTCCACGCCGGTCACCAGAACCGTGGCCTCGGGGAATGCGGCCGCGAATGCCGCGATGAACGGGATCGATCCGCCCACACCGGCGTCCACCGCCTCGCGGCCCCATGCCTCCCGGAACGCCTGGCGTGCCGCGTCGTAGACCGGGCCGGTGGCGTCGATGGCGTAGGGCTGGCCGACGTCACCGGGAGTGACGGTGACCTGCGCACCCCAGGGCGCGTGCCGTTCCAGGTGTCGGGTCAGTGCAGCCAGGTGCTCGGCGGCATCCCCGCCCGGCGCGACCCGCATGCTGACTTTGGCCCTCGCCGACGGGATCAGCGTGTTCGACGCCTTGGCGATAGGCGTGGTGTCGATACCGATCACCGTGATCGCAGGCTTGGCCCACAGCCGTTGCGCCACTGAGCCCGAACCGATCTCCGAGACACCGTCGAGCACTCCGGTGTCGGCGCGCACGCGTTCGGGGGTGTAGTCGACGTCGGCGGCGGTGGCCTCGTGCAGGCCTTCGACGGCGACATTGCCCTGGTCATCGTGCAAGCTGGCCAGCAGCCGCACCAGCACAGTGAGCGCGTCGGGCACGACACCGCCCCACATGCCCGAGTGCAGACCGTGGTCGAGCGTGGCGACCTCGACCACGCAGTCGGCCAGGCCGCGCAGCGACACGGTCAGCGATGGGGTGTCGGTGCTCCAGTTGTCGGAGTCGGCGATCACGATGACGTCGGCGGCCAAGGCGTCCTTGTGCGCATCCAGCAGGCGGGCCAGCGACGACGAGCCCGATTCCTCTTCACCTTCGACGAACACCGTCACGCCGACGGGCGGTGCACCGCCGTGAGCGCGAAAAGCGGCCAAATGTGTTGCGATGCCTGCCTTGTCGTCGGCCGTGCCGCGGCCATACAGCCGGCCGTCGCGTTCGGTCGGCTCGAACGGAGGGCTGTGCCAGGCAGCCGGATCGCCCTCGGGTTGGACGTCGTGATGGGCATAGAGCAGCACCGTGGGTGCTCCGTCGGGAGCGGGGTGGCGGGCGATCACCGCGGGTGCGCCGCCCTCAGCGACGATGCGGACATCACCGAAGCCCGCGTCGGACAACAGTTTTGCCACCGCCTCGGCGCTGCGCTGGACCTCGCCGCGGCGTTGCGGATCCGCCCACACCGACTCGATGCGAACCAGGGCCTCGAGGTCGGCCCGCACCGACGGCAGCACATCCCGGACCCGCTGGACGAGATCACTCATAGCGACGAGGGTAGTGCCGCTAGCGCTCTTCGAGGACGGCGACCGCGGCCGCGGTGTCCTTTTCGTGGGTCAGCGACAGGTGAATGGTCACCTCTTTGAGGTGTTCGGCCACCGCGCCCGTCAACCGGACGCGGGGCCGGCCCCACATGTCGGTGATCACCTCGATGTCGCGGTGGATCGCCTCGGGCAGCACCGGCCGCTTGGAGAACCGCGACCCCGACCACGCCTTGATCACGGCCTCCTTGGCCGCCCACCGCGCCGCCAGGTGGCGCGCCGCCGACGAACTCTTGTCGGCGGCGTCGCGCCGCTCGCCTGGCGTGAACGTCTCGGCGAATACCGTGCCCGGCCGATCCACCTGCTCGGCGAAGTCGGGAATGGAGACGAGGTCGATACCTATCCCGACGATGCCCACGGCCAGCACGCTATCCCACGGGTCACCGCTGATACACCCCGTTCTCGCCGAGTCGCGACGCCGTGTCGAGCAGCATGGCCGCCTCCTGCGCCTTCTCCGGATGCTCACCGTCGAAGCGACGTCCTTCGGGCCGCTCGTAGAGCGGCCGGCCGCCGGCGATCGCCGAGGCCAGCCGGCGCTGACCGGCGAGCGTGCGTTCCTGAGCCTGGGCCGTGTAGGTCGCCCGCTGCTCAGGAGTCAGCGTCGCCAGGAAGGCCTGCGGATGCACCAGCGCGATCAGCCCCGACACGTGCCCGAACCCGAGACTGGTCACCAGACCGGCCTTGAGCGGATACTTTTCGCCCAACCGCAGCGTCTCCCGCGGCCACACGAAATGCGCCGAGGTGGCCAACTCGTCGTCGACACAGTCCAGACTGCGGTTCGGCGGGATGACGCCGTCGCGCAGGACCTGGCACAGCCCCATCATCTGGAAGACCGCAGCACCGCCCTTGGCGTGGCCGGTGAGGCTCTTCTGGCTGATGATGAACAGCGGCGCGCCGTCCGAGCGGCCCAGCGACGCCGCGAGCCGCTCGTGCAACTCGGTCTCATTGGGATCGTTGGCCAGCGTGGAGGTGTCGTGCTTGGAGATCACCGCGATGTCGTCGGCACCCACCCCGAGCTTGCGCAGCGACCGGGCCAGCACCGAGTCACGGCCGCCGCGACCGGCGCCCAGCGCACCGAGTCCCGGGGCCGGGATCGAGGTGTGCACCCCGTCGGCGAAGGACTGCGCGTAGCCGACCACCGCCAGCACCGGCAGACCCATCTTCAGCGCCAGATCGCCGCGAGCCAACAGGATCGTGCCGCCGCCTTCGGCTTCCAGGAAGCCCAGCCGGCGCCGGTCGTTGGCCCGCGAGATCTTCGAGTCGCTGATGCCCTTGGCGCGCATCATCTCGGTGTCGGCGGTAGCCGCCATGTCACCGAAGCCGATGATCGCTTCCAGCGTCAGGTCGTCGAAGCCGCCCGCGACCACCAGTTCGGCCTTGCCGAGCTTGATCTTGTCGACGCCCTCTTCGACCGAGACCGCCGCGGTCGCACACGCGCCCACCGGGTGCACCATCGCGCCGTAGCCACCGACATAGGACTGCATGACGTGTGCGGCAACGACATTCGGTAGCACCTCTTGCAGGATGTCGTTGGGCTTGCTGCGGCCCAGCAGGTTGCCGTGGTACATGGTCTGCATCGAGGTCATGCCGCCCATGCCGGTGCCCTGGGTGGAGGCCACCAGGCTCGGGTGCACCCACCGCATCAGCTCTGCCGGCGTGAAGCCCGATGACAGGAACGCATCCACGGTTGCGACGATGTTCCACAGCGCCACCCGGTCGATCGAGGTCGCCATGTCGGGGCTGACACCCCACACGGTCGGATCGAAGCCGGTCGGAATCTGAGCACCCACCGTGCGCGACAGCTTGGTCTTGCGCGGGACGCGGATCTCGGTGCCCGCCTTGCGGATCACCTCCCAGTCGCCGCTGTCCGGGATCGGCCGGGCCACGGTGTGCTCGGGATCGAACGCGACGAACGCACGTGCGTCGGTCTCGCTGGACACCACGAAGCGGAAGTCCTTGTCCAGGAACACACTCACGAGCAGAGGCGACGCGTGATCGGGGTCGATCGCGCCGTCGTCGACGAACTCGCGGATCCCGCACCGTTCCACGACGGCGTCGTGGTAGCGCTCGACGAGCTCCGATTCGTCGACCAGCTCACCGGATTGTGTGTCATACCAACCCGGCTGCGGATCGTCCTCCCACGTGATCAGGCCGGTCGTCCACGCCAGCTCGAGCACACCGGCGGCCGACAGCTCGTTGTCGACCTCCATCTCGAAGCGAGTGCGCGACGAACCGTAGGGACCGAGTTCGGCGCCGCCGACGATGACCACGAGGTCGGCCGGGTCGACATCGAGGTCGGCCCACTCCGGCACCGGCGCACCGGTCACCGGACGAGGCGGCGACGGCAGAGCCGAAATCGTCTGTGCGGCAGACTCGTCCTCGGTGTCGTCCTCGGCCGGCGCGGATGTCGCCTCCTCGCGCGCCTTGGCGGCGAGCTCGGCCATGTCGAGGTTCGCTTCGGCCAGACCACCGGTGAGGTCGGCCTCGACCGGTTCGCGCGCTGCCGCGACCTTGGTCTCGACGTCGCACAGGTCCAGCAGCATGCTCGCCATCTGCTCCGTGGAGTAGGTGGTGACACCTGCTTCTTCGACCGCGTCGACGATGACGTCGTTGTGGCCCATCAGGCCGGTGCCGCGGGTCCAGCCGATCAGCGCGTGCGCCAGGCTGACTCGCTGCGCCCACGACGTCTCGGCCTTCCAGCGCGACACCAGCGCGTCGAGCGACGCCTTGGCCTCGCCGTAGGCGCCGTCGCCACCGAACATGCCGCGGTTCGGCGAGCCCGGGAGCACCACGTGCAGACGTGCCGCGATGTCGCGGTCCGCCCCGATGTGGGACAGCCCGGCGATCAGCCGCTGCACGGCCCACAGCAGGACCTTCATCTCCATCTCGGCGCGTGCCCCGACCTCGGACAGGTCGCCACCGACCCGCGGCGCTGCGAACGGGAACAGCAGCGTGGGCGACAGCGCGTCCTTGATGTGGATCGATTTCGGCCCGAGGCTCTCGGTCTGCTCGTTGCCCACCCACTCGACGAGCGCGTCGATGTCGTTGTACGAGGCCATGTTCGCCGGCAGCACCCACAGCTTGGCGCCGAAGCAGGCATTGTCGCGGTAGAGGTCACGGTAGAAGGCCAGTCGCGAATCGTCCAGCTTGGACGTGGTTGCGATCACCGTCGCGCCACCGGCGAGCAGTTGTGCTGCCACCGACGCCGCGATCGAGCCCTTCGACGCTCCGGTCACGACCGCGACCTCGTCGCTGTAGCGGCCCTTGCCCGGGTTCTCCGCACCCGCTGCCGCGCGGGCGTACAGCGACGCGTGGACGTTGCGGCCTGCGGCCAACGCCTTGCCCTGCCAGTAGGTCGCCTGCGTGCCGACCACGTGACCCGCACCCTCGAAACGCTCCGAGAGGCGCGCCCAATTCGCGTCGACCTCGTCGTCGTCCATCAGCCAGATCTTGACCAGATCCTCACGCGCACTGGCCCACCGGTCGTCGAGCAAGACCGCCTTGCGGGCGTCGAACGACGGCGCCACCAGACGCGGCCAGTCCGAACCCAATTCGGCGGTGACCAGATCGATGAGCTCCGCGTCGGCCGCGGCGTCCGGGGTCACCAGCGGTGCGCCCAGGCCGAGCTGATCGAGGATCGTGCGGGCCGCAGAGGCCAGTACACCGTCGGGTCCGGTGACCTGCTCGGCGAATTCACCCAGCGCCGCCGAGTCGACGACGCCGCCGCCGGCACCGCCGGCAGAGGGCAGCGACACCGACACACCGCGGCGTGAAGCCACCGCGGCCACCGCCGCGTCGATCGCCTTGTCGACCGCGGCCGCGTCGGCCAGCGCACCGTCGTGCAGGCCACCGAGGGCCCCGCCGCGCACGCTGGAGCCCTCGCGGGTCCCCAGAGCCACCTCGACGGTGGCGTGCTTGGCCCAGCCCTCACCCAGCTCCCACGTCTTGGTGACGCGCTCGGTGATGTAGGCCGGGCGCTTGCCCGACGGCCCGAGGACTGTGCGTAGCTGGTCGTTGATCGCGTCGGACAGCACCGGTCCGAACGGCTTGTAGGTCCGGGCCAGCTTGGTGACCTGAGACTTCAAGCCTGCCAGATCTGCCTCGGCCGCACCGTCGATCGCGCCCAGGTTCAGCTCCGAACCGAGGTCGACGAGCATCTGGTTGCGTCGCGAGGACGCACCGTCGGTGATCGACTCGATGGAGTCCAGCGGCTCGATCTGGTCGATGCGGATCTTGGCCGACAGCGCGATCAGCGCCATCGTCGCGTCGGAGGCATCGAAGCTGATGTCATCCGGGCGCGGCCCGCCACTGGGTGCGGCGGCCGGCGCCGGTGCCGCGGGAGCCGCCTCGACCGGCGCTGCGGCTGATTCGGTAGCCGGTTCGGCCGACGCCGGCGGCGGTGGCGTGTCCTCGATCTCGGGCTCGGGATCGGTGTCGGTCGCGAACAGCACCGCGGCGTCACGCTCGGCGTTGAGCACCTCGGTGGTGTTGTGCGAGTACTCCGGCAGCTTCAGCGTGTTGGTGGCCAGCCCCGCGACGGTCGGCGCGTTCTTGACACCGATCTCGACGAAACGCTCCACCCCGAGGCCGCCTGCGGCCTCTTCGATGAACAGCAGATCCTGGGTCTCGATCCACCGGACCGGGCTGGCGAACTGCCAAGCCAGCAGCTCGATGACGATCTTGCGGCACAACTCCTTCGGACGCTCGCTGCGCCAGGTGTCGTAGTCGGCGAGGATCTCGTCGAGCGGTTCGGCGGGCACGAGATCGCGGATCTCCTGCACGAAGTCGCGATCCAGGGTGAACGGCCGAGGCACCAGGTTCGGGATGTACCGGCCGACCAGCAGCTCAGGATCGCTGGGCTCGGGCATGACGCGTTCCAGCGCGCGGCGGAAGTCGGCGACACCGACCCGCAGCACCGAGGAGTGGAACGGCACGTCGATGCCGGGCACCAGGATGAACGAGCGCTTGCCGCCGCTGATCTCGCGACGCCGCTCGACCTCTTCCTCGAGCGCCTCCAGACCGGCGACCGTACCTGCGATGGCGTACTGCGAGCCGCGCAGGTTGAAGTTCACGATCTCCAGGAATTCCCCTGTGCGCTCGGAGATCTCGGCCACGAAGTCCTTGACGTCGGCGTCGTCGAGGTCGATCTGCGACGGCCGGATCGCGGCCAGCCGGTAGTTCGACCGGCCCGCGGCGTCGCGCGGCACGATGTCGTGCATCTTGGACCCGCGGTGGAACACCACCTCGAGCAGTGCGGGCAGCTCGTACACGCCCGAGACACACGCCAGCGCGGTGTACTCGCCGACCGAGTGACCGCACGCGATCGCGCCCTCGACGAACGCGCCCTGCTCACGCATCTCGGCGACCTGGGCCGCCGCGACCGTCGCCATGGCGACCTGCGTGAACTGCGTCAGATACAGCACGCCTTCGGGGTGGTGGTAGTGCACACCGGAGGCGATCAGGCTGGTCGGGTTGTCGCGCACCACGTGCAGCACCGAGAAGCCCAGCGTCTCGCGGGTGAACTTGTCGGCGATGTCCCAGACCTTGCGGGCGGCCTTGGAGCGTGCGCGCACGTCCATGCCCATGCCCTTGGACTGGATGCCCTGTCCGGGGAAGGCGTAGACGGTCTTCGGCGCGGCCAGCTGCGCGGTGGCGGCCATCACGAGCTCACCGGACACCTTGGCCGACACCTCGATGATCTCCGCGCCCCGGTCGATACCGACCCGGTCGACGCGGAACTCGATCTCGTCGCCCGGCAGCACCATGCCGAGGAAGCGCGACGTCCAGCCGACCAGACGCGCGGGCGGGGTGGCCCGGCCGTCGGTCGCGGTGACGGCGTGCTGCGCGGCGGCCGAGAGCCACATGCCGTGCACGATGGGCGTTTTCAGGCCGGCCAGCAGCGCGGCCGCCCGATCGGTGTGGATCGGGTTGTGGTCACCGGAGACCACGGCGAACGCACTCATGTCGACCGGCGCGGTGACGACCACGTCGCGCCGGCGACGGCGCGGGGTGTCGGTGGCGTTGTCGGTGATGGCTCCGCCGGCACGCGGCGGATCCGTCAGCTCGGCGGCGCCGGTGCGCCCGCGGATCGCGAACCGCTCCTCCAGCGTGGCGAGCACCGTGCCCTCGGAGTCGGCGATGCTCACATGGACCGGAACGACCCGGCCGACCTCGGTGTCGGTGGCCGCCTCAGCCGTTGCGGTGATGGTCACCTCCGCCTTGGCCGTCGGCATCGCCGCCAACAGGTGCGCGGCGTGGTCGAGGTGGACCAGGCTCAGCAGACCCTCGACCACCGGGAAGTTGTCATCGGTGACGGCAGAGCCGATCGCGGAAAACACAGCGGGCCAGCACAATCCGACCAGCGCGTCGGGCACCAGGGTAAGCCCGGGCGCCAGCGGGGCGCCGAACGTCGCGGTCACACCGGTGTGGTCGGCGACCTTTTCCGGATCCCACTCGACGGTGACCGTCGAGGTGTTGTCCACCACAGACGGGAGGGAATCGGGGCCGTCGACGCCGGCTGCGATCGCCAGCACCGCCCGCATGGCCTTCGAGGCGTCCTCCACGGTGACGATCGGCATACCACCGTCGACGGTCGTCGAGGGCAAGGTGAAGCGGATCTCGATCCAGATGTCGGACAGCGGAACACTGAGCGTCACGCTGGAATCCGATGCCAGCTCAAGCCGCGCACCGGTGTTCGGGTGAGTGGCGGTGGACTTGCCCGGCGCTTCGTTGACCTGCCACTCGCCCGGCGCGCCGATGCGGTGCACGGGGTTGATCGCGGTGCGGCCGGCCCACAGCACGTCGGGCGAATCGAGCACGACGGCCAACCGGCCGGTGACGTCGGCGCGGGCCTGGCGCCGGGAGACCACGGGCACCGGCTGCGCGCCGGCGGACAGCACGCGGTCGACGATCTCTTTTTCGAAGCGGTCGAGCAGCTCACCGACCGGCTCGTCGACGCGGGTGATGCCGGCGACGGCCTGCGTGCCCGGGATGATGCACACCTGGTCGGCCGTGTAGCGGGCGTCGTGGGCCTGCCACAGCGAATCGCTGCGCCACCACCGCCGGACGTCCTTGTCGATGACCGGCACGAAGTTCACCGGCTTGCCCGGCTTCTTGCACAGCGTCACGAAGAACGGCACGTCGGCGGGGTGCAGTCGCACCACGTCGGCGTCCGGGTAGCGGGCGAGCAGCGCCGCGATGGCCTGCTGCGGATCGTCGAGCAGGGCTGCGCCGTCGGCACCGAACAGTGTGTCGATCGGGCCGAAGTCCTTCTCCGACAACCGGGCTTCGGCCCGCTTGAGCATCTCTTCGAATCGGTCTCGCCAGGTGTCGGCCAGCCACGGGCTACCCGGAGCGGCGGTGTCGGCGGTGCTGTCGCCGTCGCCGATGGCGAGTTCGATGTAGCGCTGCAGCCACTGCAGGTAGGTCATGTCCCCGGCATCGCCGAAGTACGGCTTGGCCGTCCCTGCCATGGCGGCGATGATCTCGTCGCGGCGCTCGGCGACGGCGTCGGCGTCGCCGGCCACCTCGTCGAGCAGCCGGCCGCACCGCGAGGCGGCGTTGTCGATCTCGTGGATGTCCGCGCCCAATTGGCTACGGCCACTTGCCATTCCGTTGATCGCTTGGCCGGCACCCACCCAGGTGTCGGTGCCGGTCGTCTCGACGAGCATCTGCTTGACAGCCGGAGATGTGGTCGCTTCTTTGGTCGCCATCGCCGCGGTGCCGACGAGGATGCCGTCGACCGGCATCGCCGGGAAGCCGTAGGCCTTCGCCCAGTCACCGGACAGGTAGTCCGCGGCGCGCTCCGGGGTGCCGATGCCGCCACCGACACAGATGGTGATGTTGCGGTGCTTGCGCAGCTCGCCGTAGGTGGACAGCAGGAGGTCGTCGAGGTCCTCCCACGAGTGGTGGCCACCGGCGCGGCCGCCCTCGATGTGCACGATCACGTCGCGCGTGGGCACCTCGGTGGCGATCTTGATGACCGACTTGATCTGGTCGACCGTGCCTGGCTTGAACACGACGTGGGTGATGCCGACCGTGTTGAGCTCTTCGATGAGGTCGACGGCCTCTTCCAGGTCGGGGATGCCCGCGGTGACGACGACGCCGTCGATGGGGGCACCCGACTGGCGGGCCTTCTGCACCAGACGCTTGCCGCCGACCTGCAACTTCCACAGGTAGGGGTCGAGGAACAGCGAGTTGAACTGCACGGCGCGGCCGGGCTCGAGCAGCTGGGTCAGCTCCTCGATGCGTGCGTCGAAGATCTCTTCGGTGACCTGACCGCCGCCGGCGAGCTCGGCCCAGTGTCCGGCGTTGGCCGCGGCCGCGACGATCTTGGCGTCGACAGTGGTGGGCGTCATGCCGGCGAGCAGGATCGGCGACCTGCCGGTGAGCCG
The DNA here is from genome assembly GCA_040752555.1 of Actinomycetota bacterium. GTDB lineage: Bacteria > Actinomycetota > Actinomycetes > Mycobacteriales > Mycobacteriaceae > Mycobacterium. The sequence goes on from JBFMGT010000015.1 coordinate 17,336, forward strand.
GGTGAACTTGGTCGACGCCTTGACCGAACCGTCGGGCAGGGTGACCGGCGTGGGTGCGTAGCTGGACCAGGCCGGCGCGACGTCGGGGGCGGCACCGACGGTGAACAGGCTGCGCTGGCCCGCCCGAGTGGCGGCTGCGACGATGCCGATGCCCAGACCCCGGATCACCGGGGCGGTCAGCCGGGTGACGGTGTCACTCGGGCCGAGATCGACGATCCACTTGGCCCCTGCCGCGGCGAGGCCCTCGACCTCGGACACCCAGTCGACGGGCTTGATGAAGATGTGCTCGGTCAGCGTGCGGGTGAGGTTGCGGTCCAGGCCGGTGCGGGCGGCCCACTCCTCGACCAGGTCGACACCGTCGGCCAGCCGCGGGGTGTGGAAACCCACCTCCACATTGAGCTGGTTGAACACCGGACGGAAGATCGCGCCGCCACGGGTCTTGTTCTTGCGCTCGGCCTCTTCGCGCTCGGTGATCTTCTCGCAGTACAGCTCGAAGCGGGCCAGCTGCTCGGGCGTTCCGGTGATGACCACAGACCGGCGCCCGTTGCGAATCGACAGCGCAGGCGCGAGCACCGTGCGCACGTCCTGGGCGAATTCATCGAGCAGAGCCGCGATACGCGCCGGGTCGACATTGGTGACCGACACCATCGGTGACTTGTCGCCACGACCGACCATGCCCCGTCGGCGGGACACCAGCGAGCCCGCCGCACCGATCAGCTGCCCGATGGCCAACAACTCGGCGTCGCGTGTGCCGCCTGCTTTGAGGGATTCCACGGCCGTGATGCCCTGCGAGTGGCCGGCGATCGCCACCGGCGGATGGCCCTCGAGGTCCAGGCCCTGTCGCTTCAGGGCCCGCTGGGCGGCCATCTGCGTGAGCAGGATGCCCGGTCCGGAGATTGCGGCGGTGGTCAGATCCTTGAGAGCGGGCAGCGGCTCGTCGGCGGCGAGTGCACGGATCCATTTCATCGGCTCGAAGCCGATCGGACGGACGACGACCAGTTCGCGCGCGAGCGGCTCGAGCAGCAACTCGGCCTCGCCGACCAGCTGGCTGATCTCGGACTCGATGCCCGCGGAGTTGACCAGCTCCTCGAGGTTTTCCAGCCACGGGCCACCCTGGCCGCCGAATGCCACCGCGTAGGGCTCGCCGGCGTGCAGGCGGTCGACGAGCGCGTGCGCCCCTGCCAGAGGCTCGAAGGCCCGGCCGCCCTCCGAGTCGGAACGGGTGTTCGCACGGTGCTGGTCGTTGATCGTCACGTGGTGTGTTCTCCTCGGTGGTGCGTTTCGCGGCTCGAGAGGCGCGTCGTGCGTGTGGTGGCTTGGGTCCTCGGTGCGGCTGGCTGCTCGTCTGCGACGGCGGACGAACCCACGTCGGGGGGGCCTGGTGATTCGGCGTCGAATCCGGCTGGTCTCGACCACGGCACCTCGGACGCATGAGGCACCGTGGCGGACACTTCAGCCGTACTAAGAGTGTCATAAGAGACGACTCGATTCTGGCGCCCAAAATGGTTACTGGCGAGTTCTACGCACGGGTAACAGAAATGTGCATAACACGAGACCGAACACGGCTCGACAGCTTCCGGGACAAACGTCCTGCTGGCGGGTGGTTACGGTTCAGTAAGGTAGAAGTGCAGTTCAAAGCCGCATTGTTACGCAATCGTTATCTGGAAACAGCGGTTGGCAGATCGCGTGACGGCATTGCGCGCCCGCTGGACAGGCTCGCGCGAACTGTATGGCCGGGAATTCGCATAGCGGACAAGTGTTTGCTGCAAACCTTACTGATCAGTAAGTGTCGGCAAGCATTCACCAACGACAGGAGATGCCGCTATCCTGTCGGCCGCTCCCACGCCCCGGTGAGCAGGATGCCGGCGGTGTAGTCGGACGCCGAGTTGACCATCAGGCGGCGCGTCGCCACATCGAATCGCGACGCCATCACCTTCTTGCCCAGCAACCGGTAGTCCTCCACGACCTGCCGGAGCCGTCCCATCTCGTCGGGCTTGGGCAGATATGACCCGCCGACCTCGGCCTTGTATAGCTCGATCAGGCTGTTGACGAACGCCTCGGCCAGTTCCTCCACCGAGGATTCCGCCGCCTCGACAAAACGCAGCAACGCCCGGACATACAGCATGGGATCGGGCGATCGGGCCATGATGTCGGCGGCTTCGGCGTCGACGAGTACGACCTTGCGGCCCGCCAGCTCGGCGATCCCGTGGGCGATCAGCTTGCGCGCTTCCGGCGAGTCGGGGTCGATCCCCAGGACCGCATGGTCGTGCTGATCGTTGTCCGGCCCCAGCACCGCTCGTTGTAAGCCGAGGATGTCCGCGAGGTCCTCGCCCTCTCGCATGCTGGTGAAGAACTCGGCGATGTGCGCCGAGTTGTATCCCTTGCGCAGCAGCTGGCTGATCGTGTTCAGCTGGGAGAGGTGGTAATCGTCGTAGAGAGCTGAGCGGCCCACGCGGCGCGGCGGGTCGAGCAGACCGCGCTCCCGGTAGGCGCGGATGTTGCGGGTGCTGACGCCCGATACCCGGGCCAGATCCTCGAGTCGATATTCAGCCACGGCGACACCCCCCTCGACACTGCCGATGAGAGACCGAGCGGTGGCCAACGCAGTGCATGATCCACTTTAACCCCTTCGGCTACCGTATGAGCGAAGAAATCGAGCTGCCGCTCGCAACATCCAATTCTTCAGCTCATACCAGGTGATCTGCGGCAATACCGCCGTGTCAGCAAAGTGCATGTCATCGCGGTGCAGTTTCAGCCAACATGTTTGCCCGATGCGCAGAGGCTCGGTCCGAGGTCCCGAAGAAAGCAGTTGGCGTCGGGACGGCCCGATACGAGAGCATGGACAGGTGGTCCTGCCCGGCAGGCCGTCAATCCCCCGTCGTGATCTCGCACCGAGAGGTTGCACCGTGCGCCCCTGGATCATCTGGGCGACCGGACTTCTCGCCTACATCGTGGCTGTACTCGATCGCACCACCCTGGGCGTGTCCGGACTGCCCGCCGCCGAACGGTTCGCCGCCGGCCCCGGCCTGCTGTCGACGTTCGTCGTGCTGCAGGTGGTCGTCTACGCCGCAGCGCAGGTTCCCGCGGGACTGTTGCTCGACCGATACGGCTCGCGCCTGCTCATTCTCGGCGGAGCGACGCTGATGGCGACGGGCCAGTTGGTCCTGGCGCTCACCGCGTCGCTCCCGCTCGCAATCGCAGCACGCGCGGTGGTGGGGCTCGGCGACGCGATGACGTTCATCTCCGTCCTGCGGCTGGTCCCGCGCTGGTTCGCGCCGCACCAGGTGCCGCTGGTGACCCAGCTGACCGGAATCTGCGGCCAACTGGGTCAGGTGCTCAGCGCGGTGCCGTTCCTGGCGCTGCTGTCCGGATCCGGATGGACCCCCGCCTACACCTGCGCGGCCGCCCTCGGGGCTCTGGTGATCGTGCTGGTCGCCGCACTGGTGAAAAACGCGCCCGAGGGCGTCTCCGACACCGCGGAGACGATGAGTGTGCGCGAGACCCTGTCGAGTGTGAAGACGGTCTGGCTGCGACCCGGCACCCGGCTCGGCTTCTTCACCCACATGGGCACGCAGTTCTCGGTGACAGTGTTCGCGCTGATGTGGGGCGTGCCCTACCTGACCGTCGCCCAGGGGCTCTCGGCCGCCGCGGCAGGCACGTTGCTGACGGTCTCGGTCGTCGCCGCCATCGGTGCCGGGCTGGTCATCGGCGTGCTCACCGGACGGCTTCCGCACCGGCGATCACGTCTGGTGCTCGCGATCATCGCCAGCAACGCCGCGATCTGGACGGTGGTCCTCGCGCTTCCGGGGAGGGCACCGATGTGGCTGTTGGTGGTGCTCGTCGTCGTGATCTCCGTGGGTGGGCCGGGCTCCATGGTCGGTTTCGACTTCGCGCGCACCTTCAATCCCAGCCACACCCTGGGCACCGCTCAGGGCATGGTGAACATGGGCGGGTTCGTGGCCTCGCTGCTGCTGATGCAGGCGATGGGGGTGATTCTGCAGGCCGCCGGCGGGCTGTCCTTCGATTCTTTCCGGTTGGCCTGGACGCTTCAGTACGCCGTGTGGGCGCTGGCGGTGGTCGGCATCCTGATCACCCGGCGCAAGGCCCGCCGGCTGCTGGCCCAGCAGGACGACCGGATCCTGCTGGAAGGCATCAACGGCTGACCGCGCGGGCCACCGCGGCGTCGGTGTGCCGGTGCCCTCGCAGCTCGTGGGCCACGACCGCGACGATGGGCGCGACGGTGACGACCAAGAGGCAGTTGGCCATCGAGACCCCGCGAGCGGCCAACACCACCGCGGCCACCAGGACCACCGCGGTAGCGAGCATCACCGCGGCGTGGAACACGGCGACGGTGCGGGTCAGCACCGCCCACAGCACGTAGATCATCAGCAGATAGATGCCGACCGGCACGACCACGGTCAGCACGGTGGCCACTGACCCCAACTCCGAATGGTGCTCCAGGTAGTAGGCAGCCGCATGCAACCCGGCGCCTGTTGCCACGATCGCTGCGAAGACCACGATGTGCAGGTAGCCGAACCAGAACGCGCGCTCCCGGCGTACATGCAGGATCTCGGCCTGCGGCAACGCGAAGTACGTCCACCACATGCCGAAGGTCAACCCGATCCCGGCCACGGCGACGAAGGCCGCATCGAACGACCAGCCCTGGGCCTCCACCACCGCGGTCAGCGACGCGACGGTGCCGACCACCCCTTCACCCAGCGCGATGATCGTGAAGAGCCCATACCGCTCTGCGATGTGGTGTGCATGCCACGGTGTGCCGCCCCGGGTCGATTCGGCCAGGACGGGTCCCATCATTTCGACCAGCACCAACCCGACGACGACGACGCCGGTGACGGCCAGGGAGGTGTGGACGAAGATCGCGACGATCCACCCCACCTGCGCGAGCGTGATCCACAGCGCATAGGTCAGGCATGCCTTGCGGCGCTCCGGATCCTGGCCGGCGGCGCGCAGCCACTGCGTCACCATCGCCACGCGCATCACCACGTAGCCGGCCACCACGACCGCGTTGTCCACATGCTCGCCGTGCTCGATCGAGCTGTACATCTGGGGTATCCCCAACGCCAGCACGATCACCCCCACCATCTGCACCATGGTGGTCACCCGGTACACCCAGTCGTCAGTGTCGAAGGCCGATGCGAACCAGCTGAAATTGATCCACGCCCAGCTCACCGCGAACATCGCGAAGAAGAACGCGGCGAGGCCCGCGGCGACATGCCCGGCAGCGAGCAGATGGGCGAGCTGACCCGCGGCGATGCCGAAGGCGACGACGAAGGTCAGGTCGAAGAGCAGTTCCAGCGGCGTCGCGGCGCGATGCGACTCGTGCGGATCGCGACCGGTCATCCTGCGGACACGGTGCACACCGGTCTGCACACCGGGATTCGGCACGTGCTGCTGTTCGGTCACCGGCTGCTCCCCTTCGACGCTGGGTGTGGACGGTACCGGAGATGCTGAGAGATACCGAAGATACTGTGCGTGCATGGATTCCGGCGCGGTGGCAGTGGTCCTGGCCGCGGGCAGCGGCTCCCGGGTGGGCGCCGACGGCAACAAGGCCTATCTGGTGCTGGACGGCCGCAGCATGCTGGTGTGGTCGTTGAACACGCTGCTGCGCGTGCCGGAGGTGTCGCGCACCGTGCTGGTGTTCCGGCAGGGTGAGTCCGACCTGGCACGCACGACCGTCGCCCGCGAACTGACGGGCGCCGCTGTCGAGTTCGTCGAGGGCGGCCGCACCCGGCACGAGTCCGAATCGAACGTGTTGCGCTATCTGGCCGACGACATCGACTCCGGCGCGATCGACGTGGTGCTGATCCACGATGCCGCACGCCCGCTCGCCGCCGCCGGCATGTTCACCACGGCGATCACGCTGGCCCGCGAATCCGGCGGCGCACTACCCGCACTCGAGGTCACCGGCCTGGCCCGGCTGCGCGACGGCGCCTCGCAACCGCTGTCCGAGCCTGTGGTGCGGGTGCAGACGCCGCAGGCCTTTCGCGCCCGCGACGTGCTCGACGCGTACCGATGCGCCGAGCGCGACGGCTTCGAAGGGACCGACACGTCCTCCTGCGTCGAGCGCTATGCCGACGTCAGTGTCCGCACGTTCCCCGGCAGCGCGGCCAACCTGAAGGTGACCTACCCGGGCGACATCGCCGTGGCCCATCAGTTGCTCACCAAGCAGAACCGCTCTGCCGGCTCTCGATGACCGCCGCGAGGAAATCTGCGTCTCGCGGCAACTCGACCCCGAAGGCGTGCGGGTCGCCGGGGACGAGCGTCAAGGGGGCGCGGGCCGACAGCACGGTGTCGAGGTCGTCGAACCGGGTGGCCGTCGCACCGCTGACCGACCGCGCCAACGTGTCGACGGCGAAGCCACGCGGGTACTGCATGACCTCCAACTCGGCGCGGTCCAGCGTCGCGACGACGACGCCGTCGCCGTCGACCGCCTTGATGCTGTCGGTGACAGGGCGCGCGGGCGCCACCCAATGGGCACCCTCTCTCAGTGCGGCCACCACCCGGCCAACCACGTCGGGATCGACCAGCGGCCACCCGATGTCGTGAACCAGGACGTGGCCGACAACCACGTCGCGGGCCAATGCCGCAGCCACACAGTGCGCCGCATCCCCGGGTGCCGCCGCCGTGACCACCATCGTTTCCGGAAAGCCCTGAGCCGCAAGGAGTTCGCGCGCAGGGTCGGCCAGGGAGGGCGCCGCAGCGACGACCACGCGGGCGACCCCCGTCAAGGCTCGCACGACCCGGGTCAGCGCAGCCTCGCCCGCCACCGGCACCAGCACAGCGTCGGCCCGGTCGGCCAGGTGTGCCGGCACAGGAAGGATCGCGACCACGTCCACGTGGCCGAGGCTATACCGAAGTGTGCGGAAACACCCCGCCGCCAGCACGTCCCGGCCAAGGTGGGGTGAGCGCACCGCGACGAGGAGGCCGCATGTGGGATTTCAGCACCGACCCCGAGTACCAGGGGCTGCTCGACTGGGCCGACGAGTTCGTTCGAGATGAGGTCGAACCGCTCGACCTGGTCTGGCCTCATCTGCAGTTCACTGCCCCGACCACGGCGCGCCGTCGCGTCGTCGACGACCTCAAGCAGCGCGTCCGGACCAAGGGCTTGTGGGCGACTCACCTGAGTCCCGACCTGGGCGGGCAAGGCCACGGACAGGTGAAGCTTGCCCTGCTCAACGAGATCCTCGGCCGCTCCGCGTGGGCACCGGTCATCTTCGGCTGCCAGGCCCCCGACACCGGCAACGCGGAGATTCTCGCCCATTACGGCACGCCCGAACAGAAGGAGCGTTACCTACGCCCGCTGCTCGACGGCGAGCTGTTCTCGAGCTACTCGATGACCGAACCACAGGGTGGCGCCGATCCGACGCAGTTCACCACGCGCGCAACCCGCGATGGGGACCACTGGGTGATCAACGGTTGGAAATACTTCTCCTCCAACGCCCACACCGCGTCGTTTCTCATCGTGATGGTGGTGACCAACCCGGACGTCAGCCCGTATGAGGGTATGTCGATGTTCCTGGTGCCGACGGACACCCCCGGCGTGGAGATCGTCCGCAACGTCGGGCTGCACGGTGAACCGGACGGGGAGGGCAGCCACGCCCTCATCCACTACGGCGATGTGCGCGTGCCGGGTTCGGCCTTGTTGGGCGGCGAGGGGCAGGCGTTCATGATCGCCCAGACCCGGCTCGGCGGGGGCCGCATCCATCACGCCATGCGCACGATCGGTCTGGCACGCAAGGCCATCGACATGATGTGCGAGAGAGCAGTGAGCCGCCGCACCGCGGGCAGCCTGCTGGCCGACAAACAGACGGTGCAGGGCTACATCGCCGACAGCTACGCACAACTGCAGCAGTTTCGCCTGCTGGTCCTCTACACAGCCTGGCAGATCGACAAGTACAACGACTACAAGGTGGTACGCAAGGACATCGCGACGGTGAAGGTCGTGATGCCCACGGTGCTGCACGACATCGCCTGGCGCGCCATGCAGGTGCACGGCGCGCTCGGCGTCAGCAACGAGATGCCGCTGCTGGGCATGGTGACCGGCGCGGCGGTGCTGGGACTGGCCGACGGTCCGACCGAGGTGCACAAGACCACGGTGGCCAAGCAGGTGCTGCGCGACTACACCCCGAGTGACGATGTGTGGCCCTCAGAATGGCTGCCGCGCAAGCGCGAAGCTGCGCGAGCGCGCTTCGCCGAACATCTCGAGAGCGAGATCGGCAACCAGTGAGCACTCACCGCACGAGTTCGACCACCGTGGCGTTCGCGGTGCCACCGCCCTCGCACATCGTCTGCATGCCGTAGCGAATGTCGTTGTCCCGCATGTGATGGATCATTCGGGTCATGAGCACCGCACCCGAGGCGCCGAGGGGGTGACCGAGCGCGATGGCGCCGCCGAGCGGGTTGAGCTTCGACTCGTCGGCGCCGGTGTCGGCCAACCATGCCAGGGGCACCGGCGCGAACGCCTCGTTGACCTCGAACACACCGATCGCATCGAGATCGAGTCCCGCCTTGTGCAGCACCTTCTCCGTCGCCGGGATCGGCGCGGTCAACATCAACGTCGGGTCGGCCCCGGTGACCGCGCCGGCGCGGTAGCGCACCAGGGGCGTCACACCCAGGTGTACCGCGTTCTCTGCCGTCATCACCAGGAGCGCGGCTGCGCCGTCGGAGATCTGCGACGAGTTACCGGCGTGGATCACCCCGTCGTCGGCGAACGCGGGTTTCAGCCCCGCCAGCTTGTCCACGGTCGTCTCCCGGCGGATCCCCTCGTCGGCGGTGACGACACCACCTTCCGTGAACACCGGCACGATCTGATCGACGAAGGCACCACTGTCCTGCGCGGCGGCGGCTCGTTCATGCGAGCGCGCCGAGTACTCGTCCAGACGGGCGCGCGACAGATTCCACCGGCTGGCGATCATTTCTGCGGACACACCTTGGTTGAACGAGAAGTCGTCATACCTGGCAAGGACTTTGGGCCCATAGGGCATGCCGGTCGCTCGCGCCGATCCCAGCGGCACCCGGCTCATCACCTCGACTCCCCCGGCCACCACCACGTCCTGCTGGCCCGACATCACCGCGTGCACCGCGAAGTCCAGTGCCTGCTGACTCGACCCGCATGCCCGATTCACGGTGGTACCGGGAATGCGCTCCGGCCAGCCCGCCGCCAGAACCGCGAAGCGGCCGATGTTGCTCGACTGGTCGCCGACCTGCGACACACAGCCCCACACGACGTCGTCGACGAGGTCGACATCCACGCCGGTCCGCTCGAGGAGTTCGTTGAGCACCAGAGCGGACAAGTCCGCCGCGTGCTGTTCGGACAGCCCGCCATTGCGCTTGCCGACAGGTGTGCGTACCGCACCGACGATGACGGTCTCGCGCATGGGCTCGAAACTACACCCGACCTGGAATCGAGCGTTAGGCCACCTCGGGAAAGGGGAATGCTCGCGCATGCCCACCGCTGACCCTGCACACGCCGCGCCCGGCACGGTCGCCAGAGCCGTACGTGGCGCGGCGATCGGCAATGCCGTCGAGTGGTTCGATTTCGCGATCTACGGCTTCCTCGCCACCTACATCGCCGAGAAGTTCTTCCCGCCGGGCGACGAGACCGCGGCCCTGCTGAGCACCTTCGCGGTGTTCGCCGCGGCATTCTTCATGCGCCCGCTCGGTGGCTTCTTCTTCGGACCGCTGGGAGATCGGATCGGCCGTCAGCGCGTGCTGGCGGTGGTGATCCTGGTGATGTCGGCGTCCACGTTCGCGATCGGGCTGGTGCCCAGCTACCAGAGCATCGGCGTGTTCGCCCCGATCCTGCTGCTGGTGCTGCGCTGCCTGCAGGGTTTCTCAGCCGGTGGCGAATACGGCAGCGGCGCATGCTTTCTCGCCGAGTACGCGAGCGACCGGCACCGGGGCTTCGTGGTGTCCTTCCTCGTGTGGTCCGTCGTGGTCGGCTTCCTGCTCGGCTCGGTGACGGTGACCGCACTGGAAGCGATGCTGTCGGAGACGGCGATGGACGCCTATGGCTGGCGGATACCCTTCCTGATCGCCGGGCTGCTCGGTACGGTCGGGCTGTACATCCGCACCCGGTTGGGCGATACCCCGGAATTCACCGCACTGCGCGACGAAGGCCAGGTGTCGTCCTCGCCGTTGAAGGAAGCGTTCAGCAGCGCATGGCGACCCATCCTGCAGATCATCGGTCTGGTGATCATCCACAACGTCGGGTTCTACGTCGTGTTCACGTTCCTGCCCAGCTATTTCACCAAGACTCTGGCGTTCACCAAGACCGATTCCTTCGTCTCCATCGGGGTGGCCAGCATCGTCGCGATCCTGCTGATCCCCCCACTGGGTGCGCTGTCCGACCGGGTCGGGCGCAAGCCGCTGCTGATCGCCGGCTCGGTCCTGTTCGCCGTGTTCACCTATCCGTTGTTCCTGCTGCTCACCAGCGGTTCGCTGGCGGCGGCAATCACCGCGCACGCTGCCCTGGCGGCCATCGAGTCGGTGTTCGCCTCCACCGCTCTGGCCGCAGGGGCTGAACTGTTCACCACCCGTGTGCGATCCAGCGGGTATTCGATCGGCTACAACATCTCGGTGGCGATGTTCGGCGGCACCGCCCCGTATGTGGCCACCTGGCTGGTGGCGCGCACCGGCAACCAGATCGCCCCGGCGTATTACGTGATCGCCGCCGCGATCATCACGCTGCTGACTGTACTGACGATGGCCGAGACGGCCCGCCGGCCGTTGCGCAAGGGGGCAACCGCCGTCAGTCCACAGCAGGCTCGTAGCGCAACATCGTGACGTCGTGGTCGGGGTAGTCGCAGAACACCGGCCGCACCCGCATGCCGACCGCGACGTCGGCCGGGTCTACGTTGACCAGTTCGGTGGAAAACCGTGGCCCCTCATCCCATTCGACGACGGCGAGCAGTTGGGGCACTGCGTCGACGAAGTGAGGTCCGACGGGCCGGCGCGCCACCGTGTAGGAGTACAGCGTCCCCATCCCGGAGATCTCGCGCCACTCCAGGTCGTCGGCGAGAGTGCGGGGGGCACGGACGCGGGGGTAAAACACGTATACCTGGGACGACGGTGAGTACTGGATCATCACCCGGTGCTGAGTCAGCGCATCCCAGAAGGGTGCGGTGGTCGGCGTCTTCACCGGCATCGGCCGCTCGAAGGTCATGTCCATCAATCTCCCTCCAGCACAAGAGCCGTCTGCTCGGACAATATTCCACCGTTGCCGGACACGAAGGCGCGGTGACAGTCGGCGACCTGCGCGGCATCTGCGCGCCCCATGATCTGCCGAGCGGCGTCGCACACATGGTGCATACCGCCTGCGGTGCCCGCCTGACCGAAGCCGAGTTGGCCGCCTGCGGTGTTGAGCGGGAAATCGCCGCGGAAGGTCAGGTCGTGCTCGGATACGAACTTCATACCGGCGCCTTTCTCGCAGAAGCCGGCGTCTTCGAGGCTCAGTAGCACGGTGATCGTGTAGCAGTCGTAGATCGACGCCATGTCCATCTGTTCGCGCGTCAGCCCCGACATCGTGAACGCCGTCTCGGCGGCCCGGACGATCGGCGTGTGGAGCAGATCCTCGGCGTAGGTGGGTGTCTTGTAGGGCACCTGCTCACCGAAACCCTTGATCCAGACCGGCCTGTTCGCCGACCGCGCCGCGACATCGGCGTTGGCCACCACGACCGCGGCGCCCCCCAAGCACGGCATCACGATCTCGAGCATGTGCAGCGGATCGGCGATCACCGGGCTGGCCAGCACATCCTCGACGGTCAACGATGTGTCTTTCCATATCGCACCGTCGGTGTGGTTGGCGTTGACGCGCTGGTCGACGACGATCTTGGCCAGTGCCCGTTCGTCATAGCCGTAGATCGAGGCATAGCGTTGGGCCACCTGACCGTACGGGCCGTTCTGCCCGAGGTTGCCGTACGGAATCTCGAATTCGGCTTGCGGAGAACCGTATCGGTTGCTCGAGGCGCCGAAGAACACCGCGTCGGTCAATGGAGCGGGTCGCTTGTCCGAGACGGGGGTGAGGTAGCGGGCGGGGATCGCACAGACTACGACGTCGCAGATGCCCAACTCGACCGCCGCGGCGGCGCGCCAGACCATGGCCGCTGCGCTCGCCCCGCCGAGGTCCACCAGCTCGGCGAAATTGGCTCGCACACCGAGGTACTCGGCCACCGTCGACGGTACGAAGATCTCAGACTCGGTGAGGTGGGTGGTGACGATGCCGTCGACGTCCTCACCGGACAGTCCCGCGTCGGCCAGGGCGGCCGCGGCCAACTCTGCCCACTGCTCGATCATGAACGGCGCAATGGACGCTCCCTTCATCCGCTCCGGGGGCAGCTCGACGTATCCGACGATGGCGGCCTCGCCACGCAGACCCATGGGTACTCCTGTCAGTCAGGGACGGGGAAGCCCGAGAATGAACTGGGCAATGATGTTGAGTTGGATTTCCTTGGTGCCGCCGCCGATCAATTCGGCAGGCAGGTGGAAGTACTGCTCGACCAACGATGTCTCGCCCTCCCCATCGGACTCCAGTAACCCTGCGGGAGCGGACAAATCGAGGGTCGCGGCAAAGATGCGGCGCAACATCACGTTCATCGCGACCTTGGCGATGCTCGACGTCGGCCCGGGCGCCTGCCCGTCGAGCAGACGCATCACCTCGCGCACTGCCAACACCTTGATCGCCGTCGCGTGGGCGTCGGCGTCGCCGAGCGCGGCGAGCACCTGGACGTGGTCGGGCCCACCACGGCCGGCCAAGGAGCGCAGGATCGCGGCCCGATCGTCGTTGACGTAGGCGCTGATCGCCACCCTCTCCTGAGCCATGGTCGCGATGGCCAGACGCCAGCCATCCGTCGGGCCGCCGAGCAGCAACTCGTCGGGAACGAACACGTCGGTAAGGAACACCTCGTTGAAATGCGCCTCGCCGGTGGCTTGCCGAATCGGGTGCAGATCGATGCCCTCCGAGCGCATGTCGACAATGAAGTAACCGATGCCACGATGTTTGGCCGCGTCGGGATCGGTGCGCGCCAGGAGGGCGCCGTAGTCGGCGGTGTGCGCCGAGGACGTCCAGATCTTGTGTCCGTTGATGCGCCAGCCACCGTCGACCTTGGTAGCGCGAGTGCTGAGGGCGGCCAGGTCAGATCCCGCCCCGGGTTCGCTGAACAACTGGCACCAGCCGAGTTCTCCGCGCTGTGTGGGCGGAATGAGTTGCTGTGCGACATGATCGGGCGCCGAACTGATCAGTGACGGGAGTATCCACTCCGCGATGCCGAGGGAGGGCCGCACGAGCTCAGGACGCTTGCCGAATTCCTCGTCGAGGATCAACTGCTGGCGGGTGGTGGCATCGACACCCCACGGCCTGGGCCAGTGCGGGGCGATCAACCCCGCCTCGGCGAGCAGGGTGCGCTGCGGGCCCATGGCGAGATTGGGGCAATCGCCCTGACGGCCCGGGCGATCGTTGTGCAGCGCGCACGCCTCGTCGAGGATCTTCGCCACGAATGCACGGAACTCCGTGTCGAGGTCACCGAGTTTGACGGAGACGTCTCGGCTTTCGGTGCGCGTCAGGTCCCCGAGTCGGTGGGCGTGCCGGCTGGTGGGTCCGATCGAGGCGGCCAGGCTGGTGGCTTTGCGCCAGTACAGATGCAGGTCGTGTTCCCATGTGTAGCCGATCGCGCCGAACATCGTCAGCGCGTCGAGCACCAGCCCTGGCGCAGGCCCCACCGACATCAGTGCCGCCGTCCCGCTGGCGATCCTGTTCTGCGTCAACGACTCTGCCGCCGAGCGCGCGGCATCCCAGGCTGCGGCGGTGGCGAGCTCGCTGTGCACCAGCAGCATCGCCGCCTGGTGCTGCAGGGCCTGGAAGGCACCGATCGGCTTGCCGAACTGCTCACGGGTGCGCAAATGCTCGGTCACCGCGCTCACACACCACCGGATGACGCCGGAGGCCGCCGCCGCGGTCAACGCCAGAGTCAGGCACTGCGCGCGCGCGTCGTCGATACCGGTCAAGCGACTCTCGGCCGGGCACGCGTACCCGTCGAGCCGCAGCACGCCCACATCGACGGTCTTGTCCGTGCCGCGGTGCGGCGTCACCTCCGCACCGGCGGACGTGGGGTCGACGGCCAGCCACAGGGTGCGACCCGCGGACCGTGCGCTCACGAGGATCACCTGCGCCGAGCAGAGCCCGGGCATTGCCGACGACGTGCCGGTCAACGTCCACCCGTGCTCGGTTGCGACGGCGCGCAGCGTGTCCCGCTCGGAGATGACCACGGCCGGCACGCCCTGTACGAGCCGCGCGAGCACTGCGCGTGAGGCGGGATCGTCGTCGGCGAGCATCGCGACTGCGCCCGCGATGACGGTCGGCAGCACTGGGCCGGGCAGCAGCGCGGTGGCCGCGGCTTCGATCACACAGGCGACATCGGTCACCGTGCCGCCACCGCCACCGAGCGCCTCGGGCAGATGTACCGCGTGAAAACCGTTGGCGGTGAAGTTCTCCCACCACTCCGGGAGATGTCCAGCAGTCAGCAGGTCGAACGCCGCCCGGGTCTTGTCGATTGGTGCGTGCCGCGCGGCGAAGTCCGCGACGGCCGTGGCGAGTTGCTGCTGTTCCGGGGTGAGGCCGATGGACACCGCGACCGCCACTGCGCTCACCCTTCCTGGTGCTTTCCAAGATCTTCACGAGACGCAACGTCTCGTCTTGTGGGACACTACGGGCGCGGCCCCGGCATGTAAAGCGGTGGAAAGGGGAGGTCGGCGATGGTCAGTGCGGTCAACGCGCCCCGGCGGCGCAGCGAGAAATCCCGCCAGGCAATCGTCACCGCGACGCGCGAGCTGTTGCTGCGTCGGGGCTTCGACAAACTGACCATCGAGGCGGTGGCCGCGCGCGCCGGTGTCGGCAAGCAGACCATCTACCGCTGGTGGCCGAGCAGGCACGCCCTGGTGGCCGACGTGATACTCGCCGACGCCGATCGCATCCTGCGCCCGGTGCCTGCCAGCGCCGACGTCACCACGGATCTGTGCACCTGGGCCGTCGATCTCGCCGCGGCGTTGACCACCGCGCGAGGCAACGCGTTGCTGACGTTCCTGACGACCGCAGGCATCGAGCACCCGGAGACCGCGCAACGGCTACGGGCCGGCTTCTCGACCCCGCTCCACGAGGCCGTCCGCGACCGACTGCTCGCTCACGGCTGCGCCGAGGCAGCAGCAGGCGATGCCGCCGACGCCATCGTCGGCGGCATCGTCTACGCCGTGTTGACCGAAGGTCGCGCATTCCCCACCAGCCGGGCCGAGTCGATCACGCGCACCGTGATCGGCGGACTGACCACTCGCTGATCCGCCGCGCCAACCGGCGCGAGCGACGATGATGGACCGATGATCGAGTCCAGCTGCTCCTGCGCACCGGCCAAGCCGGAGGTGCGGGCTCAGGTGACCGGAAGGGTTCCGTCATGACCCCACCCCGCCCGGACGTCATCATCGTGATGACCGACGAGGAACGAGCGGCGCCACCCTACGAGCCGCCTGCGTTGGCCGCCTGGCGCCGCGAAAAGCTGCCTGGCCGAGCCTGGTTCGACGCCCACGGAGTGCACTTCACCCGTCACTACACCGGGTCGTTGGCGTGCGTGCCGAGTCGGCCCACGATCTTCACCGGACACTATCCCGATCTGCACGGCGTCACACAGACGGACGGAATCGGCAAGGCGCACGATGATTCCCGGCTGCGCTGGCTGCGGCCCGGCGAAGTGCCGACGCTGGGCAATTGGTTTCGCGCGGCCGGTTACGACACCCACTATGACGGCAAGTGGCACATCTCCTTCGCCGATCTCGTGGATCCCGCAACCGGCCGGTCACTGGACACCAATGACGACGACGGCGTGGTCGACCCGCACGCCGTGGAGCGCTATCTGCACGCCGACCCTCTGGCACCCTTCGGCTTCTCCGGATGGGTGGGTCCAGAACCACACGGCGCCAAGCTGTCCAATGCCGGTATCCGCCGCGACCCGCTGATCGCCGATCGTGTCGTCGCGTGGCTGCAGGATCGCTACGCGCGGCGCCGCCGCGGGGACGCGGCCGCGTTACGACCGTTCCTTCTCGTCGCGAGCTTCGTCAACCCACACGACATCGTGCTGTTCCCGGCGTGGTCGCGCCGCAGTCCACTGCGCGCGTCTCCCCTCGATCCCCCACCCGTGCCGCCCGCACCTTCTGCCGACGAGGACCTCTCCGGAAAACCAGCCGCGCAGAGCGCTTTTCGGGAGGCGTACTACTCCGGCTACGGGCCGAGGCGAACGATCGAACGCACCTACCGACGGCAGGGCCAGACCTACCGCGACCTCTACTATCGTTTGCACGCCGAAGTCGACGACCCGATCGATCGGGTGCGCCGCGCAGTCACCGACGGCGGATCCGACGACGCGGTCCTGGTACGCACCGCTGACCATGGCGATCTGCTGGGTGCGCACGGTGGGCTGCACCAGAAGTGGTTCAACCTGTACGACGAGGCGACCCGCGTCCCGCTGGTCATCGCCCGCGTCGGGCGCCGCCCGTCGACGGCCCGCACGGTGAGCGCGCCGACCTCCCACGTCGACCTGGTGCCCACCCTGCTTTCCGCAGCCGGCGTGGACGTGCCTGCAACCGCCCGCAAGCTCGCCGAGTCGTTCACCGAGGTGCACCCCCTGCCCGGCCGGGACCTTATGCCGGTGGTGGACGGCGCGGACCCCGACGACACGCGCGCGGTGTACCTGATGACGCGCGACAACGTCCTCGAGGGCGACACCGGGGCCTCCGGCCTGGCCCGCATGTTGAGGTTGACTGCCGCGGTGCCCCCGCCGCTGCGCATCCGTGTCCCGGCCGACACGGCCGCGAATTTCGAAGGTCTGGTCGTGCGCGTCGACGAGGACAGCGCGCCCGGCGGGGCCGGGCATCTGTGGAAACTGGTTCGCTCGTTCGACGATCCCGGCACCTGGACGGAACCGGGAGTGCGGCATCTGGCGACCACCGGGGTCGGTGGGCCGACGTATCGGTCCGACCCACTCGATGACCAATGGGAGCTGTACGACCTCGACACCGACCCGACCGAGGTCCGCAATCGGTGGACCGACGAAGAGTTGCACGAGCTGCGCGCCTACCTGCGGGCTCAACTCAAAGCCGTTCGCGCGCAGTCTGTTCCAGAAAGAAACCAGCCGTGGCCCTACGCCAGACGTCGGCCGACCCGACGTGAGGGCCTGCGTCGCCTACTGCGGCCGCGCTGAACCATCGGGCCGCTGCGACCGGGGCACGAACAAGCCGTCCCGCAGCAGCGTGTCCACCGCTCGCTGCCAACGATCGAGTTGCGCCGGCTGGGTCAGAGGTTCGGCGAGGTGGCGATCGACATGCGACTTCAGGCTGATCGTGCCGAGGGCCAGCACCAGACCATTGATCACGGCCCAGGTGATGTCCACGTCCGGGCGGACCTCGCCGCGGTCGACACGTTGCTGCCAACGCGCCACACCGACGCCGTACAAGGCGTCGAAGAGTCGGACCCCCACGGGACTGCCGTCCACCAGCGCCCGACTCAGATAGGCCGCGACATCGGGGTGACCGGCGAACAGACCGGTGACTCGCTCTCCGATTTCTTCCACGGAGTCGGCAGGTGGTTCACGAAGCGGTCGCGACATCGTCGACACCACGAGCTCGAGAACGTACTCGTTGACCGCAGCGATCAGGCCGGCTTTGGTCGAGAAGTGGTGCTGCACCAACCCGAGCGACACCCCGGCGGCAGCGGCCACGCCGCGCATCGTCGTCACATCGGTTCCGACCTGGGCAAAACTGTGCAGCGCGGCGTCTCGGATCCGCTCGATGTTGCGGGGCTCTTCGGGTTTCCCGCCGCGCGCGTCAGAGGCCACGGGGTAACCGTAGACAACTACGGCCGCGGGCAAACAGGACCATACAAATGTATCGTCATTGCGATACAGGCGTATCGTCGTCGGCGACGGGGAATACGCGGGAGGACGAAAAGGGGTGTGGCCATGAATCCGATAGCGATCGAGGAAGTACCGTGGACCGCGCCGTGCACGCGCGATCCTGATCGGTGGATGACCGCAGCCGACGAAGGCGCAAAGGAGCTGTGCCGGTCGTGCCCGCGGCGGTGGCAATGCGCCCGCGAGGCCTGTGTGACACCTGGGGCCGTCGGGCTGTGGGCCGGGATCGTGCTGCCCGAGGGGGGCCGCAACAGGCAGTTTGCTCTCAAGCAGCTGCGATCGCTCGCCGAACGCAACGGGCACCCGGTCCGCAAACGCTGACCCGTGATCAGCGGGTGATTTCGGGCGCGGTCGACCTGGGCCGCTCGCCGGAATCCGCGGTGCTGGACACGAAGTCGTCGATGAGAGCGACGACGGTGTCAGGCTCCTCCACGTGGGGGAAGTGGCCGACCCCGGGCAGCAATTCGAGTCGGCATGCGGGCCGAAGTTCGGCGAGCGCGTGCCCGTGTTCGGCCGGGATGATCCGGTCCTCGTCCCCCCAGATCACCAGCGTCGGCAGCTCCGAGGTCAGATACAGCCGATTCAGCGCGCTCACCGCCTGCCCGCGATAGTCCACGACCGAGCGCAGTGTGCGCAGGAACGCCTGCCGAGTCTGCGAATCCGCCAGGGATGAGTAGGCGCTCCACATCTCCGCGCCGCGCGGCGAGTGGATGCTGTGTGCGGACAGCCAGCCGCGAATGGAGTCGCCCACGCGCACGACGGGCGGCGGCGCGATGACCGGCAGCAGGAACTCGGCGCCCGGCGCGGACAGCAACCGCAGGGTCCACCCGACATCCTGGCCCAGTCCGCCGCTGCTGATCAGAACCAGGCGCCGGCAGTACTCCCGGTGCTGGTAGGCGAACTGCATCGCCACCTCGCCGCCGAGCGACTGACCGACCACCGTCGCGTGAGGGACGCCGAGTTCGTCGAGCAGATCCCGCAGAGAGACCGCGAACGCGCCCAGCGAGTAGTCGCTACGGGGTTTCGCGGATCGGCCGTGGCCGAGGAGATCGGGGGCGATGACGCGGTAACGCTTGCCCAATTGGGGAATCACCGAGCGCCAGGTGTCGGAGCTGCCCGCCATCCCGTGGATGAGGAGCAGCACCTCATCTCCGCCGCCCTCGTCCCGATACGCGAGCCGGTCGCCGTGCAGATCGAGGAACTTCACGTCGCTCATGAGAGAAGACGTTCCCCCGTCGGCGGGCATCATGCGGCCAATCGTTGTAAAACACACTTGGCGGCCGTTGGGTGACCACGGTCACGCAATCGCAGGTTTTCATCGATTGACGAGGGGGTAACTTTCCCGACGACACGCTGGGATGCCGGCAGCCGAGGAGGAAGCCATGGCCGACAGGGCCGACACCGTCAGTGCCGACGATCCGTTCAACGAGGCGGTCGCCACGACGGGCTTGTTCCTCCTGATTTCCGCCATCATCGCGCTCGCGTTCGCGCTGGCCAGCTGGGGCCTGTCGGAGACGCTGTTCGCTCTGCTGTCCGGGGCGGTCGCAGTGTTGAGCTTCTCGGCGAGCATGTTCTGCTTCACGTCGCAGGCGCGCGAGCAGGCGCCCGTCGAGGTCTCTGTCTGATCGTCTGAGCGCAGGCAATGCGCACGCGCGTGCGCGAGGGGGGACTCGAACCCCCACGTCCGAAGACACGGGTACCTAAAACCCGGGCGTCTGCCAATTCCGCCACTCGCGCATGAAGCCCAACGATCCTAACGCGGTACCGTTGAGCAGTGTCCACTACGCGGCGTAGGAGGCCGGCGCTCATCCTGCTGGTGATCGCCGCCGCCTCGGGCTGCCTTGCGCTGGCTTGGTGGCAGTGGACGCGCTTCGAATCCGCCTCCGGCGATTTCCAGAACCTGGGGTATGCGTTGCAGTGGCCGGCGTTCGCCGGATTCTGCGTGTACGCCTACTACAAGTTCGTCCGCTACGAGGATGCGCCGCCCGCGCCGCAGAACACGGACGCGCCGACGGAGATCCCCGCGGGGCTGCTGCCCGAGCGTCCGAAAGCAGCGCCGACCGAAGCCGACGTGACACTGCGCGAGTACAACGCCTACCTGGCCGAACTCGCCAGGGGCGACGCCGAACTCGCCAGGGGCGACACCGAACTCGCCAGAACCGATGCCGAACTCGCCAGAACCGATGCCGACGACAAGATGACAGGAACCGGTACGTGACCGCACCCGAATCTCCCTCGCCCATCGCCTCCGTCGACACCATTCGCAAGGCCCTGACCGGATACCGGGTCATGGCGTGGGCGACCGGCGTATGGCTGATCGCCCTGTGCTACGAGATGGTGATGAAGTACGGATTCGGTGACGATTCCCTCGGTTGGATCGCCGTCGTGCATGGCTGGGTGTACTTCATCTATCTGCTGTTCACGGCCAATCTTGCGGTGAAAGTGCGCTGGCCCATCGCCAAGACCGTCGGCATCCTGCTGGCCGGCACCATCCCGCTGGTCGGCATCATCGTCGAGCACTTCCAGACGCAGAACATCAGAGCTCAGTTCGGCATCTAGTCAGACGAGCGCGCGCAACGACGGCAGCAGCGCAGTCAGCGCCCGACCTCGATGCGAAGCCGCGTCCTTCTCCTCAGCGGTCAGTTCGGCCGCCGTCCGGTCCGAACCGTCGGGCAGGAACACCGGGTCGTAGCCGAAACCGCCCGCCCCGCGCGGCGCGCGCACGATGCTGCCCGTCCACTCCCCCCGCACCACGACGGCGTCGGCGTCACCAGGGCCATGGACCAGCGCACAGGCCGACACGAACGCCGCGCCGCGGCGCTCGTCGGGGACATCGGCGAGCTGAGCCAGCAGCAACTCGGTGTTCGCGGCGTCGGCGCCGTGCCGGCCCGCCCATCGCGCGCTCAACACGCCGGGCATCCCGTTGAGGGCGTCGACCTCCAGGCCGGAGTCATCGGCGACTGCGGGCAAACCTGTCGCGGTGTAGGCGTCCCGGGCCTTGGCCAGCGCGTTCTCCTCGAATGTCGCACCGGTCTCCGGCGCCTCCTCGAAGGCGGCGACATCGGCCAGCGACAGCAGTGACACGCCGGCCACCCCGGCCGCCTCGAGCACCCGGTGTAGTTCGGCCAGCTTCTTGAGATTGCGGGTGGCAACCAGTAACCGAGTCAGCTTCCGAACGCCTTCTTGGCGGGCTCACTCGACTCAGGCAGCGTCCCCGGGTACGGCAACTCCAGCGCCTCACGCTGGACCACGAACAGCTGATCGCAGGCGGCCATCGCCGCGTCGAGCATCTTGTCCAGTGTCGAGCGCGGGAACGTGGCGCCTTCCCCGGTGCCCTGGATCTCGACGAGCGTGCCGGTGTCGGTCGCGACGACGTTCATGTCGACTTCGGCGCGCGAGTCCTCGGTGTAGGGCAGGTCGACGCGGATGCGACCGTCGACGACGCCGACGCTGACCGCCGCGATCGCACACGACAGCGGCCGCGGATCTTTGAGCTTGCCTGCTGCGGCCAGGTAAGTGACCGCGTCGGCCAGCGCGACATAGGCACCGGTGATCGCCGCGGTGCGGGTGCCGCCGTCGGCCTGCAGGACGTCGCAGTCGATCGCGATCGTGTTCTCGCCCAGTGCGGCGAGGTCGATGCAGGCCCGCAGCGAGCGCCCGACGAGCCGGCTGATCTCCTGGGTGCGGCCGCCCACGCGGCCCTTGACCGACTCGCGGTCGGAGCGGTCATGGGTGGCGGCGGGCAGCATCGCGTACTCGGCGGTCAGCCAGCCCTGACCTGACCCCTTGCGCCACCGCGGTACGCCCTCGGTGACGCTGGCGGTGCACATCACCCGCGTCTGCCCGAATTCGACCAGCACGGATCCGGCCGGATGCGTGGTGAAGCCGCGGGTGAGGGTGACCGGGCGCAGTTCGTCGTCGAGCCGGCCGTCTTCTCGTCTGGACACGGTCCAACCCTAACCGGTGGCGATGACGGCGCCGAGGTCGACGTGATGGCGGGCGCTTCTCGGGCGTTGTCACCCGAACGTCGGTATGGCCGGTGGCGAGGAGGGTCAGGCGTGGGTGATGTCGAACGCCTCGTTGGCGACGACGGCGTGCACGGGACCGTCGAATTCGGCCTTGGCCTCACTGATGACGTCTTCGCGAGACGTCCACGGCGGGATGTGGGTCAGCAAAAGCTCTCCGACGCCCGCGCGGGCCGCCGCGCGGCCGGCTTCTGTTCCCGACAGGTGCAGCCGCGGGGGACGCGACGGGTCGTGGGTCCACGACGCCTCGCAGAGGAAAACGTCGGCGTCGCGCGCGAGGTCGATGAGGGCATCGCAGTAGCCGGTGTCCCCGCTGTAGACGAGCGTGGCGCCCGACGGGTCGGTGATGCGCATGCCGTAGGACTCCGTCGGGTGGCAGACCAGCCGCGGCACGATCGTCAACGCACCGATCTCGACGGCCTGATCGTCGACCCAGTGCCGGATGTCGAAGATGTCGGTGAAGTCGTCGATCTCCCCGCCTTCGGGCGAGGACGCCGAACCCAGCCGGGCCCAGGTGTTGGCCGGTCCGTAGAGGACCCCGCGCTCCGGGGCCGGGCTGGGATGATAGCGCCGCCAGACGAACAATCCTGGCAGGTCGAGGCAGTGATCTGCGTGGAGGTGCGACAGCAGCACATGCACCGCGTTCGGATCTGCGTGGCGTTGCAGGGCGCCGAGAACGCCGCCCCCGAAGTCCAGCACCAGCGGTGGTGTGTCGGGTGCTGTCACCAGGTAACCGGACGCGGGCGAATCAGGTCCGACCACGCTGCCGGAACACCCCAGTACGGTGATTCGCACGCCCACTAGCTTGCCATGCCCAGCATCGCCGTGCGGAAAACATCGCCGCTTTGGGCGATGGAGATCATGTTCGGGTGCCGGCGTGATTCTGCGCATGGCGGACCCCGTCGAGGGAGGGCCCCAGGAAACGCGCCGCCAACCGTGTGAACGCCTCCGGATCGCCGGTCGCCTCGAACACCCGGCGTGGCGCTGGCCCGCCCTCCGGTGGGTGCGGCCGCAACAACTCGCGCTCGGTCAGCACCCGCAGGAGATCCTTTGCTGTCTCCTCCGCACTCGACACCAGCGTCACGTCCTGGCCCATCGCCAGCTGAATGAGCCCCGACAGCATCGGATAGTGAGTGCACCCGAGCACGAGCGTGTCGACCTGAGCGCGCTGCAACGGTTCGAGGTAACCCTCGGCCAGACCGAGGACCTGCCGTCCGCTGGTGACGCCGCGCTCCACGAAATCGACGAAGCGCGGGCATGCCACGGCGAACACCTCGAGATCACGAGCAGCGGCGAAGGCATCCTGGTAAGCCCCCGATGCGATGGTCGCCGCAGTGCCGATCACGCCGACCCGCCCGGTCCGTGTCGTGCTCACCGCGCGCCTCACCGCGGGCAGGATCACCTCCACCACCGGGATCGGCGCATACCGTTCCCGCGCGTCCCGCAGACAGGCCGACGACGCGGTGTTGCACGCGATCACCAGCGCCTTGATGCCGCGCTCGGCCAGATCGTCACCGATGGCCAGTGCGTGCCCGCGGATCTGTGGCACCGTGAGCGGCCCGTACGGACCGTTGGCGGTGTCGCCGACGTAGATGATCTCCTCGTCGGGCAACTGATCGATGACCGCGCGCGCCACGGTGAGCCCGCCGACGCCGGAATCGAAGATCCCGATCGGCAGATCCGCGCTCATCGGGACAGGTGCGGCGGAGCGGGGGCGCCTCTGCCGAGGGTGCGGGCCCGCCGCTCGGGGCCGGACAGCAGGTAGGCCGCGAGCACCCCGGCCAGCGCACCGCACAGGTGGCCCTGCCATGAGACGCCGAGCGTGCCGGGCAGCACGCCCAGCAGCACACTGCCGTAGAAGAACAGGACCACCACTCCGACCACGATCTGCCAGAGCTTGCGGGTGAAGAAGCCGAACACGATCAGGAAGGCGAGCCAGCCGAAGATCAGCCCCGATGCCCCGATGTGGTTGGTTTCGCAACGCACCCCGACGTAGGGGCATTGGGCACCGACATTGCCGATCAGCCAGGTACCCAACCCGCCGACGACCCAGATGATTGCGGTGGCGAACACGAACCGCGACAGCCCGGCCAGCGTCATCAGGAACCCGAGCACCAGCGCGGGGACCGTGTTGGCCATCAGGTGTTCCCAATTGGAGTGCAGCAGAGGGGCGAACAGGATACCGGCCAGCCCGTCGGTCTCCATCGGCCGAATCCCGTTGCTGTCCAATCGATGCCCACTCAGCGCATCGAAAGCTTCGATGACCCAGAGCAATACGACGAACGACACGATGGTGACCCCACCGACGACCCAGCCGGGACGTCGCCGCCCCGAGGTCGACCCGGGGCTTCCACCGGTGCCCGTCATGCCCATAGCTGCCCTTCCAGCGCATCTTCTGCGTCGTCCAGGCTACCGGCGTAAGCACCGGTCGACAGATACTTCCAGCCCGCATCGCACACCGTGAACGCGATGTCGGCGCGCTCCCCCGCCTTGACCGCCTTGGCCGCCATGCCCAGCGCCGCGTGCAGGATCGCCCCGGTGGAGATTCCGGCGAAGATCCCCTCCACCTGGACGAGCTCGCGGGTGCGGCGCACCGCGTCGTAGGACCCGACCGCGAACCGGGTGGTCAGCACGTCGGGGTCGTACAGCTCGGGGATGAAGCCCTCATCGATGTTGCGTAACGCGTACACGCCTTCCCCGTAGCGGGGTTCGGCGGCGACGATCTGCACTCCCGGGACGTTCTCGCGCAGGAACCGGCCGGTGCCCATCAACGTGCCGGTGGTGCCCAGCCCGGCCACGAAATGTGTGATCTCCGGTAAATCGGCCAAGAGCTCAGGACCGGTGCTCTCGTAGTGGGCCGCCGCGTTGGCCGGGTTGCCGTACTGGTACAGCATCACCCACGAAGGGTTCTGTGCGGCAAGCTCTTTCGCGTGCGCGACCGCGGTGTTGGAACCGCCCTCGGCCGGCGAGTAGATGATCCGCGCACCGTAGAGTTCGAGCAGCTGGCGTCGCTCGATAGAGGTGTTCTCCGGCATCACACAGATCATGTTGTAGCCCTTGAGCAGGGCCGCCATCGCCAGCGAGATACCGGTATTGCCGCTCGTCGGTTCCAGGATCGTCGCGCCCGGCTGCAGGCGACCCTCCCGCTCGGCCTCTTCGATCATGCGCAGCGCAGGACGGTCCTTGATGGAGCCCGTCGGGTTACGGTCTTCGAGCTTGGCCCACAGCCGGACGTGCGGGTCGCCATCCCAGGCAGGGGAGAGCCGCGGCAACCCGACCAGCGGCGTGCCACCGAGTGCCTGCAGCAGGGAGTCGTACCTCATCAGCCTCCCGCCACGGCAGGCAAGATCGTCACCGAATCCCCGTCGGAGATCGCCGTCTCCAGTCCGCCCGAGAACCGCACGTCCTCGTCGTTGACATAGATGTTGACGAACTTGTGCAGCTTGCCCGGATTGGCGGGGTCGACCAGTCGCTCGGTGATCCCCGAGTAGTTGGCTTCCAGATCGTCGATCACCGCCTGCAGGGTGTCGCCTGAGGCAGACACCCGCTTCTCGCCGCCGGTGTGGGTGCGAAGGATCGTCGGGATGGACACGGTGACGGACATGGCAGGGCTCCTTGGTTCTGGGACTGGGGATGGTCTGACGGTCAGTACTGCTCGACGACGGTGACGGGTTCCTCGGTGACCACGCCGTCGACGATGCGATAGCTGCGCAGCTCGTGCTGATCGGGGTCGCGCGTCGACACGAGCACGTAGTGAGCGTCGGGCTCGGATGCATACGAGATGTCAGTGCGGCTTGGGTAGGCCTCGGTGGCGGTATGCGAGTGGTAGATCACGACGGGCGCCTCGTCGGCGTCCTCCATGGCCCGCCACACCTTGAGCTGCTCACCGGAGTCGAACCGGTAGAACGTCGGCGACCGCTCGGCGTTGACCATCGCGATGAACCGCTCCGGGCGATCTGACCCCTCCGGTCCGGCGATCACCCCGCACGCCTCATCGGGATGGTCGGCGCGGGCATGATCGACCATCGCCGCGACGAGGTCAGCACGAATCGTCAGCACCGGCCCTCCTTCACTCGAACGCTCCGGGCAACAGCCCACGGTAGGTCGGTATTCCGGCGAGCGTCTCGGCGGCCAGCACCGCGGCCAGCACCGCGCTGGCCAGGACTTCGGCCGCGGCGGCCCCGACCGCCGTCATCAAGGGCACCTCCGGCGACATCGAGGCCGGGATCGTCGGGTCGGGTTCGATCTCCACGGCGCCGGTGGCCAGCGCGAACACCGTGTCACCGTCCATCGGCGTATGGCACGGCCGGATCGTGCGGGCCAGTCCGTCCTGCGCGGCCACCGCGACGCGGCGGCAGGCAGGCTTGCTCAACGCGGCATCGGTGGCCACGACCGCGATCGTGGTGTTGAGCGGACTCAGTTCGCCGTGCCGGTCGGTGTAGGCGGCGATCTGGTCAGCAGGCGGCGCCACCAAGCCGAACTCCTCGATGTGGTCGGCCTGCCAGGGCAGCCCGGTGGCCGGGTCGACGACGTCGCCGGCGGAGTTCACCACGACCAGCGCGCCGACGGTGACACCGATGTCGAGGGTCACCGACGCCGTCCCGACCCCGCCTTTGAGCACGCCCGCGCGTGCCCCGACGCCCGCGCCGACGGTACCGATGGCGACCTCGGTGCTCGCGCCAGCCGCTGCCCGATAACCGAATTCCGCGGTGGGTCGGCACTGCCAACCGCCCACGGGTAGGTCGAAGATGACCGCGGCGGGCACGATCGGCACCACACCCCCGCTACCGTCCGCTATCGCGACCCCGCGCTGCTGCTCCTCCAGCCACGTCATCACGCCGTCGGCCGCGGCCAGTCCGAACGCGCTGCCACCGGTCAGCACGACGGCGTCGACGTGACGCACCGAGTTGCTGGGGTCCAGCAGATCGGTCTCGCGGGTGCCCGGCGCGCCGCCGCGCCCGTCGACCGCGCCGATCGTGCCCGGCGGGGTCAGCACGACCGTGGTTCCGGTCGCCCAGCCCGAACCCAGTTCGGCGTCGGGGTCGATCGCATGGTGGTGCCCGACCCGAACGCCCGCGACGTCGGTGATCGCGCCGGCCATCAGCGCCCGCCGCCCATCAGGCTGACCACCAGGTACTCCTGCAGGACGGTCAGCCACTGGTACACGTCGAGGTGCCCGGCCATCGGATGGTCGCCGGGAAGCCGGTCGGGCCCGTCCTGGCCGATCTCGAGCATCGTGCCCAGCGCCAGGCGCACGTCGTTGACCGCCGAAACCCACGCCTGCGCGTCGTCCTCGGACAGTTCGAACTTGCCTCCGCCGGGTGGCAGCGTCGCCAGCAATCGCCCGGCCGCCGCGCGCTTGGCGTCGATGATCTCCGGCTCGTGCAGGCTGCGCAGTGCGCTGTTGAGGCTTTCTGCCGGACCGGATCCGGCGGGGTGTTCGGTCGCCGGCCGGTAGAAGTCGGGCAGCAGACGCTTCATCGTATCGTCTTGCGGCGCAGTCGAATTGCCGGTTCTGATGCCGGTGATCTCGGCAAGCTCGTCGACCGGCGCCGACGCGGCCCGCTCGTCGAGCATGCCGAGCAGGGACGTCACCAGGCTCGAGAGCAGGTCGGCCTCGTGCGCGGCCAGCGCCGACCGGAACCGCGGGCCGTCACCACCGTCGACCCTCTTCCATTTACGCACAGCCGGGTCAGCGGTCCTGTTGCAGCGTCGCCCACAACCCGGCGGCATGGAGCTTGGACACGTCGACCTCCATCGATTCCCGGCTTCCCGCCGACACCACCGCCTTGCCCTCGTTGTGCACCTGCAGCATCAGCTTGGTGGCGTGCGGTTCGCTGTAGCCGAACAATTTCTGGAACACATAGGTCACATAGGTCATCAGGTTCACCGGGTCGTCCCAGACGATCGTGACCCACGGGGTGTCGGCCGCGGTGTCGGAGCTCACCTCGCGTTCTTCGCGGGTATCCGGTCGTGCCTTCGCCGGCGTCACCATGCAGGCAAGAATACCGGGGTCGTCCCCCGTCTCCGAACCGATACGGTTGGGCGGTGACTTCGTCGTCGGAAAACCCGTCCGCGCGCCGCTCGCCGGCCCTGCTGACCGACAAGTACGAGCTGACGATGCTCGCGGCGGCCCTGCGCGACGGCACCGCCCACCGCCGGACCACCTTCGAAGTGTTCGCCCGCCGACTGCCCGACGGGCGGCGCTACGGCATCACCGGCGGGACGGCACGGTTCCTGGAAGCCTTGCCGCAGTTCAGGTTCGGCGAAGACGAGCTGGCCGCGCTGGAGCAGTTCTGCGATCCCGGCACGCTCGCCTACCTCGCCGACTACCGGTTCACCGGAGACGTCGACGGTTACCCCGAGGGGGAGCTGTACTTCCCGGGCTCCCCGGTGCTCTCCGTGCACGGCACATTCGCCGAGTGCGTGCTGCTCGAGACGCTGGTGCTGTCGATCTTCAATCACGACACCGCGATCGCCTCTGCGGCGGCGCGCATGGTCAGCGCCGCGCAAGGTCGTCCGCTGATCGAGATGGGGTCTCGCCGCACCCACGAGGCCGCGGCGGTCGCGGCGTCCCGCGCAGCGTATCTCGCCGGCTTCACAGGGTCGTCGAACCTGGAAGCCGAGCGCACCTACGGCGTGCCCGCCCTGGGCACGAGCGCACACGCGTTCACATTGCTGCACACCAGCACCGGCCAGTCCGCGTCCGAGGGAGAGTTGGCGGCGTTCCGCGCTCAGGTCGACGCGCTCGGTGTGGAGACCACGCTTCTGGTGGACACCTACGACATCACCACCGGGGTGGCGAATGCGATCGAGGCAGCCGGCCCGAACCTGGGCGCGGTACGGATCGACTCCGGCGACCTCGGCGTGCTGGCCCGCCAGGTGAGGGCCCAGCTCGACGGGCTGGGTGCCACCGGCACCAAGATCGTGGTCTCCGGCGACCTCGACGAGTTCGCGATCGCCGCATTGCGGGCCGAACCGGTCGACCTCTACGGGGTGGGCACCTCGGTGGTGACCGGATCGGGGGCACCGACCGCGAGCATGGTCTACAAGCTGGTCGAGGTCGACGGCCTGCCGGTGGCCAAGCGCAGCAGCCGCAAGGAGTCGCATGGCGGTCGCAAGCAGGCGGTTCGGCTGGCCAAGGAATCCGGGACGATCGTCGAGGAGATCGTGTATCCCTTCGGCGAGGGGGCCGAGCCGTTCGACATATCCGAAGACCTCGTGGTCCGACCGGTGACGACACCGCTGGTACGCGACGGAGGGTTGGTGGCCGACCTGTCGCTGGCAGCCGCCCGCGATCGAGTGCAGCAGGGTCTGGGCAGCTTGCCGTGGGACGGGCTGAAGCTGTCCAAAGGCGATCCGGCGGTGCCGACACGGATGATCGCCCCGCGCGGACGGTAGGACGTGGGCACCCGGCCGGGCGAGGTCGCCGAACTTCTCGCCGCCGCCGTCGCCGCCCTGGGCGGCGCGCACCGTGACGGCCAGGTCGAGATGGCCGAGGCAGTGGCGCACTCCTTCAACAGCGGCGAACATCTGGCCGTCCAGGCCGGCACGGGTACCGGCAAATCGCTGGCATACCTGGTTCCCGCGATCGCCCACGCCCTGTCCGACGAGCGGCCGGTCGTCGTATCGACGGCCACGATCGCGCTGCAGCGCCAACTGGTCGACCGCGACCTGCCGCGGCTGGCCGACTCCCTGACCCCGCACCTGCCCCGACGGCCGGAGTTCGCCCTCCTGAAGGGGCGCGGAAACTATCTGTGCCTGAACAAGATTCACAACGGCTCGGCTGACGTGGATGATCAACCACAGGATCAGCTGTTCTCCCCCACCGCCTCCACCATGCTGGGCCGTGACGTCGCCCGGCTCACCGAGTGGTCGGCCACCACCCAGACGGGCGACCGAGACGATGTGGTGCCCGGTGTGCCCGACCGCGCCTGGTCGCAGGTCAGCGTCTCGGCTCGGGAATGCATCGGGGTGTCGCGCTGCCCGTTCGGCACCGACTGCTTCGCAGAACGGGCCCGCGACCGCGCCGCCGCCGCTGACGTGGTGGTGACCAACCATGCATTGCTGGCCATCGACGCGATCGGGGACGCCAACGTGCTGCCCGAGCACGACCTGCTGGTGGTCGACGAGGCTCACGAATTGGTGGACCGGGTGACCGGCGTAGCCACCGCCGAGCTGTCGGCGACCTCGCTGGGCGTGGCGCAGCGCCGAGCCACCCGCGTAATCGACGCCGAGCTCGCCGAACGGTTCGAAGCCGCATCGGCGACCCTGACGTCGGCCCTGTTCGACGCTCGGCCTGGTCGCATCGACGTGCTCGACGAGGAACTGGCCAGCTACCTCAGCGTGCTGCGCGACAGCGCGAGCCGCGCCCGGACTGCGGTCGAGACCGCGCCGAATGATCCGAAGACGACCACCGCGCGCGCCGAGGCGGCGACCGCCCTCGGCGACGTTGCCGACACGGCGTCGCGGATCCTCGCCTCGTTCGTGCCCACGATCCCCGACCGCACGGACGTCGTCTGGATCGAACACACCGAAGACGCCCGCTCGGGTACCCGCACGCTCCTACGGGTCGCCCCGCTGTCGGTCGCCGGGCTGCTGCGGGCGCGGCTGTTCGGCCCCACCACCGCGGTGCTCACCTCGGCAACGTTGACGGTGGGCGGCGATTTCGACGCGATGGCCGCGGCGTGGGGACTCACCGGCGTGCCGGAGGCGGACGTCAGCTGGCGCGGACTCGACGTCGGCTCGCCGTTCGATCACGCCCGCTCGGCGATCCTCTACGTCGCCGCGCACTTGCCACCACCGGGCCGGGACGGCGTCGGCTCCGCCGAACAGCTCGACGAGATCGCCGCGCTGATCGAGGCCGCCGACGGGCGGACGCTGGGGTTGTTCTCCTCGATGCGCGCCGCGCGAGCCACCGCCGAGGTGATGCGGGGCCGGCTCGCGACCCCGGTGTTGTGTCAGGGCGAGGACAGCACCGCCGCCTTGGTCGCCCGATTCGCCGCCGACGAACAGACGTCGTTGTTCGGCACCCTGTCGCTGTGGCAGGGCGTCGACGTCCCCGGCCCGTCGCTGTCGTTGGTACTCATCGACCGGATCCCGTTCCCGCGGCCCGACGATCCGCTGCTGACCGCGCGCCAGCGCGCGGTCGCCGCGCGGGGCGGCAACGGCTTCATGGCGGTGGCGGCCAGCCACGCAGCGTTGCTGCTCGCCCAGGGCGCCGGGCGGCTGCTGCGCCGCGTCGACGACCGCGGGGTGGTGGCCGTGCTGGACTCTCGGATGGCAACCGCGCGCTACAGCAGCTACCTGCGGTCATCGCTGCCACCGTTCTGGGCGACCACCGACGGCCAAGCCGTGCGTGCCGCGCTGCAGCGACTGCGCGCCACCGGCTGAACCAGGTTCGTCGTCTGCCCGGCAGCGGGCGCGTCCGGTCGTTATTGTCAACCTCGCAAAAACGACCTGAAAGGCGGCGTCATGAGTCCGTCGACACGCCCACGGCACATACTCGTCGGCTTGCTCGGTGTGGGTGCGGTGCTGTGTGCGGCCTCCTGCGCGACGATGGTGCAGGGCAACGCCGTCTCGGTGTTCAGCGATCCGTTCTCCGTCGCAGGGATGCCCGCCACCGACGGCCCCACCGGGCTGCGGCCCAACGCCGAAGGCCCCAGCCGAGACGTCGAGGGCAGCGACGGCGGAGACATCGACAACCTTGCCGCGAGCGCGGTCAGCGACGTCGAGCAGTACTGGGAGAGCGCCTACCCGGAGACCTTCGACGACGATTTCACCCCGGTCAAGGAGCTGATCTCCTGGGACGCAGGCAGTTTCGACGGAACGTTCTGCGGCGAGGACACGTTCGGACTGATCAACGCGGCCTATTGCTATCCCGACAGGACCATCGGATGGGACCGCGGAGAGCTGCTGCCCGGCCTGCGCCGGGCGCACGGCGACATCGGCGTGGCCATGGTTCTGGCGCACGAATACGGCCACGCCGTCAGCCGCGCCGCCAAACTCACCACCAGCGACACCCCGACGCTGGTGGCCGAGCAGCAGGCCGACTGTCTGGCCGGGGCGTACATGCGCTGGGTCGCCGAGGACAACTCGCCGCGCTTTTCCCTGAGCACCGGCGACGGGCTCAACAACGTTCTGGCCGGTGTGATCTCGTTCCGCGATCCGCTGATGCAGGAGGGCGATCCGGAGGCGGGCATCGACGAGCACGGCTCGGCCTTCGAACGGATCTCGGCGTTCCAGTTCGGCTTCACCGACGGCCCGTCGGCGTGCGCCGGGATCGACATGCGCGAAATCGGTCAGCGGCGCGGTGACCTTCCGGTGCTCCTGCCCGAGGACGAGACCGGTGAGCTACCGATCGACGAGAGTTCGGTGCGCTCCATCGTCGACGCGATGGGAATCCTGTTCTCCCCCAAGACTCCTCCGTTGTTGAGCTTCGACGCGGCCGCCGCGAGCGGCTGCGCCGATGCGCGCCCCAGCCCGCCCGCGTCGTACTGCCCGGCCACCAACACGATCGTCGTTGACCTTCCGGCGTTGGCCGAACTGGGCGCGCAGGACGCCGACGGTGGACTTGCCGCCGGCGACAACGTCGCCTACTCCGTCCTGGTGTCTCGTTACATGCAGGCGCTCCAGCACGAGCGCGGCGGCGCACCGCTCGACAATGCCGAGGCCGCGCTGCGCACCGCGTGCCTCACCGGGGTCGCGACGGTCAAGATGTCCAAACAGGTGACCACCCCCGACGGTGCCACGATCGCGCTGACCGCCGGCGACGTCGACGAGGCGGTGTCAGGTCTGCTGACAAACGGGTTGGCTGCCAGCGATGTCAACGGCGAATCGGTGCCGTCGGGGTTCTCCCGCATCGACGCCTTCCGTGTCGGCGTGCTCGGAGACGCCGACCGCTGCTTCGCGCGCTTCCGATGAGTCACCCACCCAGCGATACCCCCCCGAAGATCAGCCCGCCAGCGTCACCAGCCCCAGCTCGTTGTCCCCGGCCAGCAGCCGGTGATGCGGTAGCACCCGCACGGTGTACCCCACCGGACCGGTGACCGGCAGCGGCGTACTGGCGGTGAAGATGTCCTCCCCGCCGTCGGCGACGCCCGAATGCGTCATCGGTACCGTCACCGGATCCACCAGCGCGTCAACGGCATCCACGCGTCCCAGCACTGCCTGCACCGTCACCTCGTCGGGGCGCAACCCCTGCAGATGCACACGCGCGGTCAGCGTCAACTCCGAGCCGAGCAGCGGCGTGTCGGGCAACCCGTAGCTGTCGACCTCGACGATGCGAACGTCCGGCCACGCCTTGTGCACCTTCTGCCGGTACAGCGCGAGCTCGCGGGCCGCACCGAACGGCATGCCGAACTCGCCCTCGGTGGCATCACCCGGCTCGATCGACTGCCGCAGCGCGCGCGCTGCCGGCAGGTAGTAGCGCTGGGTGTAGTCGCGCACCATCCGCGAGGCCAGCACCTTCGGGCCGAGTTCCTGCAGCGTGTGCCGCACCATCTCGACCCACCGGGTGGGTACGCCGTGCTCGTCGCGGTCGTAGAACTTCGGGGCCACCGCCTGCTCGAGTAGGTCATAGAGCGCGGCGGCTTCCAGGTCGTCGCGCCGGTTCTCGTCGGCCAATCCGTCGGCGGTGGGGATCTCCCAGCCGTTCTCGCCGTCGTACCACTCGTCCCACCACCCGTCGCGGATCGACAGATTCAGCCCGCCGTTGAGGGCGCTCTTCATCCCCGACGTACCGCAGGCCTCCAGGGGGCGCAGCGGGTTGTTCAGCCAGACGTCGCATCCGTGATAGAGCGTGCGCGCCATCGACATGTCGTAGTCGGGCAGGAACGCGATCCGGTGCCGAACCTGCGCCTGATCGGCGAACCGCACCACCTGCTGGATCAGCGCCTTGCCACCCTCGTCGGCCGGGTGCGACTTGCCGGCCACGATCAGCTGGACAGGACGATCGGGATCGAGAAGCAACTTCGTCAGCCGCTGTGGGTCGCGCAGCATCAACGTCAGCCGCTTGTAGGTGGGCACCCGGCGCGCAAAGCCGATGGTCAGCACATTCGGATCGAAAGCATGTGCAATCCAACCCAATTCGGCATCGGCAGCACCGCGCTCCAACCACGAGCGGCGCAGCCGGTCGCGGACGTCGAGCACCAGCGCCTCACGCAACTGAGAACGGATCCACCACAGGTGACCGGGGTCGACCTCGTGCAGGCGCTGCCAGGTCTCTGGCTCTTGCAGCGAGCTCAGGTCTTGGCTACCGAGCAGCTCACGCCCGAGTTCCAGCCACTGCGGCGCCGCCCACGTCGGTGCATGCACGCCGTTGGTGATCGAGCCGATCGGCACCTCGGCCGCATCGAACCCGGGCCACAGATTGCTGAACATCTCGCGACTGACGCGGCCGTGCAGCAGCGACACCCCGTTGGCACGCTGGGCCAGCCTCAGGCCCATGTGCGCCATGTTGAATTTCGTCGGGTCGTCCTCGGCACCGAACGCGAGGATGCGCTCCACCGACACCCCGGGCAGCAACCGCGAGCTGGACCCGCCCGGTTCGGGGCCGAAGTAGCGCTGCACCATCTCGACCGGGAACCGGTCGATACCGGCGGGCACCGGGGTGTGGGTGGTGAACACCGTCGAGGAACGCACCACGGTCAGTGCGGTGTCGAAATCGAGCCCCGCCTCGATCAGCTCCCTGATGCGTTCGGCACCGAGGAACCCGGCGTGGCCCTCGTTCATGTGGAACACCTCGGGCGCGGCCAGCCCCTCGATCTGGGTGAACGCGCGGATCGCCCGGACGCCGCCGATTCCGGCCAGCAGCTCCTGCCGGATGCGGTGCTCCTGGTCGCCGCCGTAGAGCCGGTCGGTGACCGACCGCAGCTGGTGGTCGTTTTCGGGGATGTCGGAATCGAGCAGCAACAGCGGAATGCGGCCCACCTGGGCGATCCATACCCGGGCGAACAGCTCAGCAGAATCGGGCAGCGCCAAGCTGACCAGCACCGCCTGGCCCGACGCATCGGTGAGCAGGCGCAACGGCAGACCCTGCGGGTCGAGCAGCGGATAGTTCTCGTGCTGCCAACCGTCCGCGGTCAGCGACTGACGGAAGTAGCCCGACCGGTAGTACAGCCCGACCGCGATCAGCGGCAGGCCGAGGTCGGAAGCCGACTTCAGGTGGTCGCCGGCCAGGATGCCGAGACCGCCGGAGTAGTTCGGCAACACCTCCGCCACGCCGAACTCCATCGAGAAGTACGCGATGCCGTTGGGCAGGATCGCGCCGTCTCCGGAAACATGGTCCGTCTCGGCGAGCTGCTGATACCACAGCGGACGGGTCAGATAGTCGTCCAGATCGGCGGCCAGTCCACCCAGCCGCTGAACGAAGTGCTCGTCGCCCGCCAGCGCCTCCAGGCGCTCGGGGCTGACGTGACCGAGCAACGCGACCGGGTCGGCGCCGACGTTCTTCCACAGTTCGGGATCGATCGCCTCGAACAGGTCCTGCGTCGGTTTGTCCCAGGACCACCGCAAATTGATCGAGAGTCGTTCGAGTGCGGCCAGCTGTTGCGGGAGGTGGGCACGGACGGTGAACCGACGGAGAGCTTTCACACGTGCTCACGTTACTGCCGCCGAGTCCGCCGATGGGTGAGCTGCTTGACTTCCGATGCCGCCCGTTGGGTTGAGGCTGACACTACGGTGGGTATAGGCGCGACAAGGGTGCACAACGAGCTGTGAACCAGACCATCCACCGACGACGCGCGGCTGGGTCCAGACCCAGACCGCGGTCGACATGCGAAGCGTTAGGGAGTGCTTGAGTGACCGCCGGTCGGATCGAAATCGACGACGTCCAGCCTGTGGTGTCGGGCGGGCGATTCCCCGCCAAGGCGGTGATCGGCGAGGTGGTCCCGGTGACCGCCACGGTGTGGCGGGAAGGCCACGACGCGGTCGCCGCCACGTTGGTCGTCCGCTATCACGGAACCACCTACCCGGCCCTGGCCGACGAGCCGCCGGGCCGCACGAAGACCACAGAAGCGGTCCCGATCGAAGAGGTCGTCACTCCTGCCGCGCGCGTTCGGCCAGCGGCGTTGCCGATGGCCGCGGGGCGCATGCCGGACGTGTTCCACGGCCAGTTCGTCCCCGACGCCGTCGGCTTGTGGACGTTCCGTGTCGACGGCTGGGGAGATCCGATCGCGACGTGGCGCCACCACGTGATCGCCAAGCTCGACGCCGGGCAGAGCGAAGGCGAACTGTCCAACGACCTGCTGGTCGGCGCGAAGCTGCTCGAGCGCGCGTCATCGGGCGTACCGCGTCAGATGCGCTACCCGCTGATCGAGGCCGCCGAGCGGCTGCGCACCCCGGGTGATCCGTTCTACCGCGCCGGTGCCGCCCTGTCCCCTGAGGTCACCGAGCTGGTCGAGCAGTATCCACTGCGGGAACTGATCACGCGGGGCGAGGCGTACGGCATCTGGGTCGATCGTCCGTTGGCCCGGTTCAGCTCGTGGTACGAGTTCTTTCCGCGCTCGACGGGCGGCTGGGACAGTGCGGGCAATCCCGTGCACGGCACCTTCGCCACCGCGACCAAGGCGCTGCCCCGCATCGCGCGGATGGGCTTCGACATCGCCTACCTGCCGCCGATCCACCCGATCGGCAAGGTGCACCGCAAAGGCCGCAACAACAGCGTCACCGCGGGGCCCAACGACGTCGGCTCGCCATGGGCCATCGGCAGCGACGAGGGCGGCCACGACGCTGTCCATCCCAACCTGGGCACGATCGACGACTTCGACGACTTCGTGGCCGCTGCACGCGGTGAGGGTCTGGAAGTCGCGCTCGACCTGGCGTTGCAGTGTGCGCCGGACCATCCGTGGGCCAAGGAGCACCCGGAGTGGTTCACGGTGTTGCCCGACGGCACGATCGCCTATGCGGAGAACCCGCCGAAGAAGTACCAGGACATCTATCCGCTGAACTTCGACAACGATCCGGCCGGCCTCTACGAGGAGGTCCTGCGCGTCGTCAAGTTCTGGGTGTCTCACGGCGTCAAGGTGTTCCGCGTCGACAACCCGCACACCAAGCCACCGAACTTCTGGGCCTGGCTGATCGGTGAGGTCAAAAACATCGATCCCGACGTGCTGTTCCTCGCCGAGGCGTTCACCCGGCCGGCACGGCTCTTCGGACTGGCCAAACTCGGCTACACCCAGTCCTACACGTACTTCACGTGGCGGACCGCGAAGTGGGAGCTGATCGATTTCGGCCAGTCCCTGGCCGAACACGCCGACTACGCCCGACAGAGTCTGTGGACCAACACCCCCGACATCCTGCACGAGAGTTTGCAGTACGGCGGTCCGGGCATGTTCGCGATCCGGGCTGCGCTCGCGTCGACGATGAGCCCGACATGGGGCGTGTACTCCGGGTACGAGTTGTTCGAACATCGGGCGGTGCGCGAAGGCAGCGAGGAGTACCTCGACTCCGAGAAGTACGAACTGCGGCCGCGCGATTTCGAGGCGGCGCTGGCCGACGGCGAGTCGCTCGAGCCGTTCCTCACCCGTCTCAACGAAATCCGTCGGCTGCACCCCGCCCTGCACCAGTTCCGCACGATCCGGTTCCACCACGTCGACAACGACGCGCTGCTGGCCTACAGCAAGTTCGACCCGGTGTCGGGCGATCAGGTGCTCGTCGTGGTGACCCTGAACCCCTTCGGCGCCGAAGAGGGAACGGTGTGGTTGGACATGGGCGCACTGGGAATGGAAGAGCAGGAGCGTTTCTGGGTGCGCGACGAGATCACCGGAGAGGAATACCAGTGGGGACAGAGCAACTACGTGCGTCTCGAACCCGCCCGTGCGGTGGCACACGTGCTCAACATGCCCCAGATCCCGGCCGACCAACGAATGAACCTGCTGCGTAGGGAGTGACGAGATGGCCAAAGCGTCCAACCTGACCAAACAGATCGACAGCCCGCACCTGCGGCCTCATACCGCCGATCTGAACCGACTGCTCGCCGGCGAGCACCACGACCCGCACTCGGTGCTCGGCGCCCACGAGTACGACGACCACACCGTGATCCGGGTCTACCGCCCGCACGCAGTGCAGGTGACCGCGCTCATCGGTGGTGTGCGCTACCCCCTCCAGCATGTGGAAGCCGGCGTGTTCGCCGTCGCGGTGCCGTTCACGGATCTGGTCGACTACCGGCTTGAGGTCGACTACTCCGGCGAGGAGTCGGGGTTCGTGCACACCGTCGCCGACCCGTACCGGTTCCTGCCGACGCTTGGCGAGATCGATCTGCATCTGTTCTCCGAGGGCCGCCACGAGCGGTTGTGGGAGATCTTGGGTGCCCACCCGCGTCGCTTCGAGACCCCCGACGGGGTGGTCACCGGTGTGTCGTTCGCGGTCTGGGCGCCGAATGCCAAGGGCGTCAGCGTGATCGGCGACTTCAACCACTGGGGCAACGAGGCGCAGATGCGCGTGCTGGGCTCGACAGGTGTGTGGGAGCTGTTCTGGCCCAATTTCCCGGAGAACGGCCTCTACAAGTTCCGCGTGCACGGCGCCGACGGCGCGGTGACCGAGCGGGCCGATCCGATGGCCTTCGCGACCGAGGTGCCGCCACAGACCGCGTCGAAGGTCTTCGAGAGCGACTACGCCTGGGCCGACGACGAGTGGATGGCCGACCGGGCGCTGCGTAACCCGGTCTTCGAGCCGATGAGCACCTACGAGGTGCACCTGGGCTCGTGGCGACCGGGGCTGAGCTACACCGAATTGGCCGAGCAGCTCACCGATTACGTCGTCGAGCACGGCTTCACCCACGTCGAGATGCTGCCAGTTGCCGAGCACCCGTTCGGCGGTTCCTGGGGGTACCAGGTCACGTCGTACTACGCCCCCTCGTCGCGGTTCGGTACCCCAGACGAATTCCGGTATCTGGTCGACGCCCTGCACCGCGCGGGGATCGGCGTCATCGTGGACTGGGTGCCTGCGCACTTCCCCAAGGACGCGTGGGCGCTCGGTCGATTCGACGGCACCGCCCTCTACGAACACGGCGACCCTCGCCGCGGTGAGCAATTGGATTGGGGCACTTACGTTTTCGACTTCGGTCGGGCAGAGGTGCGCAACTTCCTCGTCGCCAATGCGCTGTACTGGCTTCAGGAATACCACGTCGACGGACTGCGCGTGGACGCGGTGGCCTCGATGCTCTACCTGGACTACTCCCGACCCGAGGGCGGCTGGACGCCGAACGTCTACGGCGGCCGGGAGAACCTGGAAGCCGTGCAGTTCCTGCAGGAGATGAACGCCACCGTCCACAAAATCAACCCCGGCATCGTCACGATCGCCGAGGAGTCCACGTCGTGGCCAGGTGTGACTCGGCCCACAAACCTTGGCGGCCTGGGCTTTTCAATGAAGTGGAACATGGGCTGGATGAACGACACGTTGGAGTTCATCAAGCGGGATCCGATTCACCGCAGCTTCCACCACGGCGAGATCACGTTCTCGATGATCTACGCGTTCAGCGAGAACTTCGTGCTACCGATCAGCCACGACGAGGTGGTGCACGGCAAAGGCACGCTGTGGGGCCGGATGCCGGGTGACGATCACATGAAAGCGGCCGGTATCCGCGGGCTGCTCGCCTACCAGTGGGCGCATCCGGGCAAACAGCTGCTGTTCATGGGCCAGGAGTTCGGTCAGCGGGCCGAGTGGTCCGAGGAGCGGGGCGTCGACTGGTGGCAGCTCGACGAGCAGGGCTTCTCCGACGGCATCCTGCGGATGATGACCGACGCCAACAGCATCTATCGCAGCCGCCGCGCGCTGTGGTCGCGGGACACCAAGCCCGAGGGCTACTCGTGGATCGATGCCAACGATTCGGCGAACAACGTGCTGAGCTTCCTGCGGTTCGGCGACGACGGGTCGATGATGGCGTGCGTGTTCAACTTCTCGGGCTCTGAGCACAGCAGCTACCGGCTGGGGCTACCGCATGCCGGTAGGTGGCGCGAGGTGCTCAACACCGACAGCGACACCTATCACGGCTCGGGTATCGGCAATTACGGTGCGGTCGAGGCGACCGACGAGCCGTGGCACGGCCGACCCGCCTCGGCGGTCATGGTGCTGCCGCCGCTGGCCGCGCTGTGGTTCGAGCCCGAACAGCCGGCCTGACCGCTGGGTTTCCCTGCCGAGCAGACGCGAACTCGACCTGAGACGCGGCGTGTCAGCTCGAGTTCGCGTCTGCTCGCGGGGGTGAGGCTCAGTACAGAGCGTTGGCGAGGTTGCGGCGCCCGGCGATCACCTCGGGGTCGGCCGGATCGAACAGGTCGAACAGCTCGATCAGCCGGGTGCGCACGCGGCCGCGCTCATCGCCGGCGGTGCGCTTGATCAAGCCGATCAGCCGGTCGAAAGCCGCGGACACGTCCTGGTGTAGGACCTCCACGTCGGCAGCGGCCAATCCGGCTTCCACATCGGCGGGCGCCGCGTCGGCGCGAGCCACCGCATCCTGCGGGTGTGTCGTGGCGCGCTGAAGGAAGTCGATCTGGCGGACCGCGCCCTTGGCCTCGGCATGCTGCGGATCGGCGTCCAAGATCGCCTGGTAGGCGCTGCGCGCCGCGTCGAAGTCGCCTTGGTCGAGCAACGCGCGGGCGTTGTCCACCGCAGGGTCGGTCTGCTCACCCTCGTCCACGCCGGGGCCACCGCTGAGCTTCCCGGCCGTGGCATCGAGCAGTGAGTCCACCCAGCGCCGCAGCTGATCGGCGGGTTGCATGCCCTGAAAACTCGACAACGGCTGGCCGGCGGCCAGCGCCACCACGGTCGGGACGGCCTGTACGCCGAACATCTGCGCCACCCGGGGCGTGGTGTCGACGTTCACCGTCGCCAACGACCACTTCCCGTGGTCGGCACGCGCCAGCTCGCCCAGTACGTCGGCGAGTTGCACGCTGGCGTCGCTACGCGGCGACCACAACAGCACGACGACGGGCACCTCGTTGGACCGGACGAGGACCTCGGCCTCGAAGTTGGCCTCGGTCACCTCCACACCGCCGGTCATTCCTCCCGAGGGGCCGGAGCGGTCATCGGCCCCGGAGGCGGGCCGCTGCTTGAGCGCGGACAGATCGACGGCGCCCGCCAGGGCGGGCGAGATGCGGGGTCCAGGACGTGTCACGAAAGCAAGTCTGTCACGACTCGGTCATGTCGTTTCCGGTGCCGTCCGTCGCAGTTGACCGGCACCGCCGGCGACCGAGTTCGACGCCGTCTCGCGGCTCATCCGACCCGTCCGATCGGCCCATATGAGGAAGATCACACTGCCCAGCGGCACGATGCTGCCCAGCAACGCCAGCAACCATGTGCCGAGCCCCCACTTGAGCGCCATACCGGTCAGTACCGCCGCTCCGAGGAAGGCGATGAACACGCCTCCGTGTATCGGGCCGAAGATCTTCACCCCGACCTCGGTACGCGGGGCGCCCAGATACTTGAAGTACATGCCGATCAGCAGTCCGACCCAGCTGAGTGCCTCCGCGAAGGCGATCAGGCGGAACCACGCCGCGGCGTTGCGGACGTCGAATGCGCGTGTCATGGAGCCATTGTGCCGCAGCACCGCGCTAGCTACTACAAAGCGTCGTTGTCCGTCAGGGTCTGCGCAGGATCAGCGCATCACCCTGTCCACCCGCACCGCAGAGTGCGGCCACCGCGTAACCGCCGCCCCGACGGGCCAGTTCCAGCGCAGCGTGCAGCGTGATGCGCGCCCCTGACATGCCGATCGGGTGGCCGATCGCGATCGCGCCCCCACTGCGGTTGACCTTGTCGGGGTCGACGCCGAGTTCCTTGGTCGAGGCCAGCGCCACCGCGGCGAACGCCTCGTTGATCTCGATGACGTCGAGCTGATCGACAGAGATGCCCTCCCTGGCAACCGCCTTCTTGATGGCATTGGCGGGCTGGCTCTGCAACGTCGAATCCGGGCCTGCGACCACGCCGTGGGCGCCGATCTCGCACAGCCAGGTCAAACCCATCTCCTGCGCCTTCGCCTTGCTCATCACGACCACCGCACAGGCACCGTCGGAGATCTGCGAGGCAGAACCCGCGGTGATCGTGCCGTCCTTGCGGAACGCCGGCTTGAGGCCGGCCAGCGACTCGGCGGTCGTGTCAGCGCGAATGCCCTCGTCTTCGGTGAACTCGATCGGGTCGCCCTTGCGCTGCGGGATCGCCACCGGCACGACCTCCTCGGCGAACACGCCGTCCTTCCACGCCCGCGCGGCCTTCTGGTGGGAGTCGGCCGCGTACTGGTCCTGCTCGGCGCGGGTGAACTTGTCGACGTCGTTGCGCTGTTCGGTCAGCGCACCCATGGGCTGGTCGGTGAACACATCGTGCAGCCCGTCGTAGGCCATGTGATCGAGAGCCGTCACATCGCCGTACTTATAGCCCGACCTGCTGTTCATCAGCAGATGCGGCGCCTGGGTCATGGATTCCTGGCCGCCAGCCACCACAACGTCGAACTCCCCGGCCCGGATCAGCTGATCGGCCAGCGCGATCGCGTCGATGCCCGACAGGCACATTTTGTTGATGGTCAGCGCCGCGACGTCCCAGCCGATTCCGGCGGCGACCGCGGCTTGACGCGCCGGCATCTGGCCCGCGCCCGCGGTCAGCACCTGACCCATGATCACGTACTCCACCGCAGAAGCCGGCACCCCGGCTTTCTCCAGTGCGCCACGAATCGCCACCGCACCCAGATCGGTGCCCGAGAAATCCTTCAGCGAACCCATCAACTTGCCCACCGGAGTACGCGCCCCAGCAACGATCACCGACGTCGTCATGACAACCTCCACCTGAGTTTCGAGCGGCTGCCAAGAGGTTATCCGCAGACACCGATCTATTCGAAACCGATCTTGTTAGGTAACTTCGCTGTTATGACCGCCGAGCAGACTGACGCCCGTCCTGTGCTGGCCACCGCGCTGGTCACCGCCATCGACCATGTGGGCATCGCGGTGCCCGACCTGGACGCGGCGATCCGGTGGTACCACGATCACCTCGGCATGATCGTCCTGCACGAAGAGGTCAACGAGGAGCAGGGCATCCGTGAGGCGATGCTGTCGGTGCGTGGCGCGCCGGTGGGCAGCACCCAGATCCAGCTGATGGCGCCCATCAACGACGACTCGACCATCGCCAAGTTTCTCGACAAGCGCGGCCCCGGTCTGCAGCAGTTCGCCTATCGGGTCAGCGACCTCGACGCTCTGTCGGCGCGGCTGCGCGAGCAGGGCGTGCGACTGATCTACGACGCACCGCGGCGCGGCACCTCGAACTCGCGGATCAACTTCATCCACCCCAAGGACGGCGGCGGCGTGCTGATCGAGCTCGTCGAACCGGCCGCACACGCGCACTAGCCGCCCGAGGGTCCCTCAGGACCAACGCCGTGTCGGCCCCCGCGTTGCACGGTGAGTCCAGCACGGCGTATGCCAGTGGCGTCGGTCGTCGACGCTGGCATCCCCGGCTCTCCCTTCCATGGCCGGCCACACCACGACGTGCGCGGTACCCGGCTTGATCTCATGATCACAGCCCGGGCAGCGGTACACCTTGACCGCACGGACACCCGGCACCGCCCGCACCTCGTAGTCGAAGCCGTCAGGCCCCACTTCGACCCGCCGCGGCGGCGGCAGCGGGGTGTGTCGGGGCTTTCGTGCTGGGCGCCGAGCCATCAGAACAGACGGAACTCGTCGTTGTCCATTCCGCGCATCTTGTCGTAATCCAAGGTCAGACAACGAATTCCGCGATCAGTCGCCAGTGTGCGGGCCTGCGGTTTGATCTGCTGGGCAGCGAACACACCCGCCACCGGCGCCAACAGCGAGTCCCTGTTCAGCAGTTCGAGGTAGCGGGTCAACTGCTCCACGCCGTCGATCTCACCGCGCCGCTTGATCTCCACCGCCACAGAGCGGCCCTGGTCGTCGCGGCAGAGCAGATCCACCGGTCCGATCGGCGTCATGTACTCCCGACGCACCAACGTGTATCCGGCGCCGAGCAATTCGACGTGTTCGGCGAGCAACGCCTGAAGGTGCGCCTCGACACCGTCCTTGACCAGGCCCGGGTCGACCCCGAGCTCGTGGTGGGAGTCGTGTTCGATCGACTCGACGGTGATCCGCAGCTGCTCCCCCGCCTTGTTTTCCACCACCCAGACCGGGGTGTCGTCCTTCTCACCATGGGGTTGCTCGACCACCCAACACGGCGGCGACATCCAGTTCAGAGGCTTGTAAGCACGGTCATCGGCGTGCACGCTCACCGATCCGTCCGCCTTGAACAACAGAAGCCGTTTGGCCGAGGGCAGATGCGCGGTGAGGCGGCCGACGTAGTCCACGGTGCACTGGGCGATCACGAGACGCACCGAACCACCATAGATGGCCGGGCGCACTCACTAGGCTGACGCAACGATGAACGCGTCGACGAGCGTGCCGCACCGGTTGGGCCGAGTACTGGAGCGGGTGACCCGGCAGAGCGGGCGGTTGGAGACGCCGGACTACGGCTCCTGGCTGCTGGGTCGACCGGAAGAAAGCCAGGCCCGGCGCCGCGTCCGGATACAGATCATCCTGACGTTCTTCCTGATCTTCACCAACGTGCTGGGCATCGGGGTCTCGCTGCTGCTCAACACGGTCGCCATCCCGGTGCCCAGCGTGTTCTCCGACGCGCCCGCCTGGCTGACGTTCGGGGTGGTGCCCGCCTACATGCTCGTCGCGCTCATCCT
The DNA here is from genome assembly GCA_040752555.1 of Actinomycetota bacterium. Lineage (GTDB taxonomy): Bacteria > Actinomycetota > Actinomycetes > Mycobacteriales > Mycobacteriaceae > Mycobacterium. The sequence continues at coordinate 61,999 of JBFMGT010000015.1, forward strand.
CGGCACCGCATGGATCACGTCGCGGACCGTCGGCTCGTTGCGATGGTCCATCGAGGAGCGCACTCCCACCCGCGAGGACCAACGCAACGTGTTCCGCGCGCCGGCCCGGGTGGCGAAGAGTGCCCTCATCCTGTGGGGCGTCGGCGCTGTGCTGCTGACAGTCCTCTACGGGCTGCAGGACACCGCCTTCATCCCCCGGTTCCTGTTCGCGGTGGGTTTCCCTGGCATCGTCGTGGCGACCGCGTGCTACATGATCACCGAGTTCGCGCTGCGCCCCGTCGCCGCACAGGCGCTCGAGGCGGGCCCGCCGCCGCGCCGCCTGGCCCACGGGGTCATGGGGCGCACGATGACCGTCTGGCTGCTGAGCTCCGGCGTGCCGGTGCTCGGCATTCTGCTGCTCGGCATCTTCGCGCTCTCCCTGCGCAACCTGAGCACCACGCAGTTCGCCGTGGCGGTCTCGATCATCGCGCTGGTGGCGCTCATCTTCGGCCTGATCCTGATGTGGCTGCTGTCGTGGCTCATCGCGACGCCGGTGCGGGTGGTGCGGACCGCGCTCAAACACGTCGAAGAGGGCGATCTGGACTGCAACCTGGTGGTATTCGACGGCACCGAGCTCGGCGAGCTGCAGCGCGGCTTCAACGCCATGGTGCACGGTCTGCGTGAGCGGGAGCGGGTCCGCGATCTGTTCGGCCGCCACGTGGGCCGCGAGGTGGCGCTGGCCGCCGAGAAGCAGCAGATCGAATTGGGTGGCGAAGAGCGGTATGCCGCGGTCATCTTCGTCGACATCATCGGATCGACGCAGCTGGTCACCAGTCGGCCGGCCGTGGAGGTCGTGGAACTGCTCAACCGGTTCTTCGACGTCGTCGTCGACGAGGTCGACAAGCATCACGGGTTGGTCAACAAGTTCGAAGGCGACGCCGTGCTCGCGGTGTTCGGCGCACCGGTGTCTCTGGACAATCCCGAAGCCGAGGCTTTGGCGGCCGCTCGCGCCATGGCGCGCCGGCTGCGCGACGAGGTGCCGGAGTGCGACGCGGGAATCGGCGTGGCGGCCGGTCAGGTCGTGGCAGGCAACGTCGGGGCCAAGGAGCGATTCGAATACACGGTGATCGGCGAACCGGTCAACGAGGCTGCGCGGCTGTGCGAGCTGGCCAAGAAGATCGACGGACACCTCGTGGCGTCATCGGAGGCGGTCACCAAGGCGACCGAGGACGAACGCGAGCGCTGGACCCTCGGAGACACGGTGACACTGCGCGGCCATTCCGAGCCGACCCGCCTGGCCACCCCGGTCGGCGAACTCTGAGGTCGCGAATGTCCCACTGACATCGTCCCTCTGGGGGAGGCGGTTCCATGGAATCCGACGTGCGCCGCGGCGCCTGCACTGCGATGTCGTTTTTCCGCTAGTTCTCTCCGCGGCTGCATGCCATTGTCGAGGTATGCACTCCGATTTCGACCGCTGCTACCGCGCCGTCCAGGCCAAGGACGCGCGGTTCGACGGCTGGTTCGTCACCGCGGTGCTCACCACGAAGATCTATTGCCGGCCGAGCTGCCCGGTGCGGCCGCCGTTCGCCCGCAATGTGCGGTTCTATCCGACGGCCGCGGCGGCGCAGCGGGCCGGCTTCAGGGCGTGCAAGCGGTGCCGTCCCGACGCGTCACCCGGTTCGCCGGAATGGAACGTCCGTGGCGACGTCGTGGCGCGGGCGATGCGTCTCATCGCCGACGGCACGGTCGACCGCGATGGCGTATCCGGGCTGGCAGCCCGGCTGGGTTACACAGTGCGTCAGCTGGAACGGGTGATGCAGGCCGAGGTCGGTGCGACACCGCTGGCGCTGGCCCGGGCACAGCGCACGCAGATGGCGCGGGTGCTCATCGAGACCACCGAAATGCCGTTCAGCGACGTGGCTTTCGCCGCGGGGTTCGCCAGCATCCGACAGTTCAACGACACGGTCCGAGCGGTCTGCGACCTCACCCCGACGATGCTTCGCCGACGGGCCCGCGAGAGGTTCGGCGGCGAAGCGGCCAGTAGCGGCGTGCTGTCGCTACGGTTGCCGGTGCGCACGCCGTTCGCCTACGAGGGCGTGTTCGGCCACCTGGCGGCGACGGCGGTACCGGGCGTGGAGGAGACCCGAGACGGGACCTATCGTCGGACGCTGCGGCTGCCGCACGGCACCGGAATCGTGGAGCTCACCCCACATCCCGATCACGTCAGGTCTCTGCTGCGGCTCGACGATTTCCGTGATCTGCCGGCGGCGACTGCACGCTGCCGGCGCCTCCTCGATCTCGACGCCGACCCCGAAGCCATCATCGACGCGCTCAGCAGTGACGAGCAGATGGCTGCAGTGGTCAGTAAGGCGCCGGGCCAACGCATTCCGCGCACCGTCGATGAACACGAATTGGCGCTGCGCGTGGTGCTGGGTCAGCAGGTGTCGACAGCCGCCGCGCGAACACACGCCGCCCGGCTGGCTGCGGCGTATGGTCGGGCGGTCGGTGACCCTGGTGGGGGCCTGACCCATACGTTCCCGTCGACCGAGGATCTGAGCGACATCGACGTGCGTCACCTGGCGGTACCGAAAGCGCGGCAGCGCACCGTGATGACGTTGATCGACGCACTCGGAAGCGGTGCGCTGGTACTAGATTCGGGAAGCTCATGGGAGCGCGGTCGCGAGCAGTTGCTGGCGCTACCCGGCATCGGACCGTGGACGGCGGAGATGATCGCGATGCGCGGCCTCGGCGATCCCGATGCGTTTCCGGCGACGGATCTCGGGGTCGTCGTCGCGGCCCGCCACCTCGGATTGGCCGAGGATGCGAAAACGCTCATCACGTACAGCGAGCGCTGGCGACCATGGCGTTCCTATGTGACACAACATCTTTGGACAACACTCGAGCACTCGGTCAACCAATGGCCGCCAAAGGAGAAATGATGGATAGCGTGCGATATCGAACCGTCGACAGTCCCGTCGGAATACTGACGCTGGCGGGAACGGGTAATCGGCTACAGCACTTGAGAATGGTCGACCAGACGCACGAACCGAGCCGCGCCGGATGGGAACCCGTAAGCGACGGCTTCGCCGATGTGGTGGAGCAGCTCGAAGAGTACTTCGGCGGAGAGCGGCACGATTTCGACCTCGAGCTGGATTTGATCGGCACCGACTTTCAGCGCAAGGTATGGGCAGCGTTGCAGACGATCCCCTACGGCGAGACGCGGTCCTACGGCGAGATCGCCGCCCAGATCGGTGCGCCTGGCGCGTCCCGCGCCGTCGGATTGGCCAACGGGCACAACCCGATCAGCATCATCGTGCCGTGCCATCGGGTCATCGGCGCCAACGGGAGTCTGACCGGATACGGCGGCGGATTGGACCGCAAGAAGTTGCTGCTGGGCATGGAGAAGCAATACGCCCCAGCCGGCGCCACGCTGTTCGACTGACGCAGTGATGCACAAATGCCTGTGCCCCCCAACAGAATTGGGGGGCACAGGGCTTAAATGTGTGTTCGGCGGTGTCCTACTTTTCCACCCGGGTGGGTAGTATCATCGGCGCTGGTAGGCTTAGCTTCCGGGTTCGGGATGGGTCCGGGCGTTTCCCTGCCGCTATGGCCGCCGTAACTGTATTCACTCGTTTTTGAGTGTCCCCCCTTGTGTTGTGTGGGGGGAAGTTTTGTGGGTCCCTGATTTTTGGTGGTGGGGGTGGTGTGTGGTTGTGGTGTGGTTGCGAGGTTTTGGGGTTGTTGTAAGTTTTCGGCCGGTTAGTGCCAGTTCCCTGAACCTATTGCTAGGCGTGTAGGTCTGGTCTATCGATCCCGTGGTCTGCGGGGGGCCTTATCCCACTGAAATGGGTGAGAAGCCTGGTCTTGGAGGGGGTTTCCCGCTTAGATGCTTTCAGCGGTTATCCTGTCCGAACGTGGCTATCCAGCGGTGCCCCTGGTGGGACAACTGGTGGACCAGAGGTTCGTCCGTCCCGGTCCTCTCGTACTAGGGACAGATTTCCTCAAGCTTCTGACGCGCGCGGCGGATAGAGACCGAACTGTCTCACGACGTTCTAAACCCAGCTCGCGTGCCGCTTTAATGGGCGAACAGCCCAACCCTTGGGACCTGCTCCAGCCCCAGGATGCGACGAGCCGACATCGAGGTGCCAAACCATCCCGTCGATATGGACTCTTGGGGAAGATCAGCCTGTTATCCCCGGGGTACCTTTTATCCGTTGAGCGACACCCCTTCCACTCAGAGGTGCCGGATCACTAGTCCCGACTTTCGTCCCTGCTTGACGTGTCAGTCTCGCAGTCAAGCTCCCTTGTGCACTTACACTCAACACCTGATTGCCGTCCAGGTTGAGGGAACCTTTGGGCGCCTCCGTTACTTTTTAGGAGGCAACCGCCCCAGTTAAACTACCCACCAGGCACTGTCCCTGAACCGGATAGACGGTTCGAGGTTAGAGGCCCAATACGATCAGAGTGGTATTTCAACAACGACTCCACCGAAACTGGCGTTCCGGCTTCACAGTCTCCCACCTATCCTACACAAACCGTATCGAGCACCAATACCAAGTTGTAGTGAAGGTCCCGGGGTCTTTTCGTCCTGCCGCGCGTAACGAGCATCTTTACTCGTAATGCAATTTCGCCGAGTCTATGGTTGAGACAGTTGAGAAGTCGTTACGCCATTCGTGCAGGTCGGAACTTACCCGACAAGGAATTTCGCTACCTTAGGATGGTTATAGTTACCACCGCCGTTTACTGGGGCTTAAATTCTCCGCTTCACCCTTACGGGTTAACAGGTCCTCTTAACCTTCCAGCACCGGGCAGGCGTCAGTCCGTATACATCGTCTTGCGACTTCGCACGGACCTGTGTTTTTAGTAAACAGTCGCTTCTCACTGGTTTGTGCCACCCACTGACGCTTGGGCCGCAAGGGCTTACACGCTGTGTGGGTCCCCCTTCTCCCGAAGTTACGGGGGCATTTTGCCGAGTTCCTTAACCATAGTTCACTCGTACGCCTTGGTATTCTCTACCTGACCACCTGTGTTGGTTTGGGGTACGGGCCGTGTATGCGCTCGCTAGAGGCTTTTCTCGACAGCATAGGATCACCGAATTCGCCTCATACGGCTATGCATCACCTCTCAGGATATGTGTTGGACGGATTTGCCTATCCAACTCCCTACAGGTTTACCCCGGTATTACCACTGACCGGTACGGCTACCTTCCTGCGTCACCCCATCGCTTGACTACTACCACCGAAGGTCCCGCGCAGCCGGTGTCCCTCGCTCCCCGAAGGGATTGATAGGACACCATTTGGGCGGTTAGTACCGGTGATTCATCAGGGACGCTCATACACGGGTACGGGAATATCAACCCGTTGTCCATCGACTACGCCTGTCGGCCTCGCCTTAGGTCCCGACTCACCCTGGGCGGACTGGCCTGGCCCAGGAACCCTTGGTCTTTCGGCGGGCAAGGTTCTCACTTGCCTTATCGCTACTCATGCCTGCATTCTCACTCCCACACCCTCCACCACTCGATCACTCGGCGGCTTCACCGGATGCAGGACGCTCCCCTACCCAGCCAACAGATGTTGGCTGCCGCGGCTTCGGCGGTGTGCTTGAGCCCCGCTACATTATCGGCGCACAATCACTTGACCAGTGAGCTATTACGCACTCTTTCAAGGGTGGCTGCTTCTAAGCCAACCTCCTGGTTGTCTTCGCGACTGCACATCCTTTTCCACTTAGCACACGCTTAGGGGCCTTAGCCGGCGATCTGGGCTGTTTCCCTCTCGACGCACGGAGCTTATCCCCCGCCGTCTCACTGCCGCATTACACCGTGTCGGCATTCGGAGTTTGGCTGACGTCAGTAACCTAGTAGGGCCCATCGGCCATCCAGTAGCTCTACCTCCGACACGAACACTGCGACGCTGCACCTAAATGCATTTCGGGGAGAACCAGCTATCACGGAGTTTGATTGGCCTTTCACCCCTACCCACAACTCATCCCCTCAGTCTTCAACCTAAGTGGGTTCGGGCCTCCACGCGGTCTTACCCGCGCTTCACCCTGGCCATGGGTAGATCACTCCGCTTCGGGTCCAGAACACACCACTACACCACACACTGTTGTGTGGATACGCCCTATTCAGACTCGCTTTCGCTACGGCTACCCCACCCGGGTTAACCTCGCGACATGTCCCTGACTCGCAGGCTCATTCTTCAAAAGGCACGCCATCACCCCACGACAAGTCGAAGGCTCTGACGGATTGTAAGCGCACGGTTTCAGGTACTCTTTCACTCCCCTCCCGGGGTACTTTTCACCATTCCCTCACGGTACTAATCCGCTATCGGTCACTGAGAAGTATTCAGGCTTACCGGGTGGTCCCGGCAGATTCACAGCAGATTCCACGGGCCCGCTGCTACTCGGGGTAAACATTCCACGAAAGCCGTCAAGTTTTCGGATACGGGGCTCTCACCCTCTCCGGCAGGCCATCCCAGACCACTTCACCTAACCCAACGGTTGATCACTTTCGCCCTCCTCGGCGGAGAAGGGAAGAAACGCCCCACAACACCGCACACACAACCCCCGCCGGGTATCACATGCACACGGTTTAGCCATCCTCCGCTTTCGCTCGCCACTACTCACGGAATCACTTTTGTTTTCTCTTCCTACGGGTACTGAGATGTTTCACTTCCCCGCGTTCCCCCCTGCACCCTATGTATTCAGATACAGGTAACACGACATCACTCGTGCTGGGTTTCCCCATTCGGACATCCTCGGATCCACGCTCGGTTGGCAGCTCCCCGAGGCATATCGCAGCCTCCCACGTCCTTCATCGGCTCTCAGTGCCAAGGCATCCACCATGCGCCCTTAAACACTTACAACACAAAACCAAAAAATGAGTCATCACCCACACACACCACAACTCCCGAAAGAGCCTGCAGCACATGCGGGTATCAGAAAAATTTGCATTACATGAAAACCCACAACGCGAACGCTGCAGAATTTTCGATGCTCGCAACCACTATCCACAAATCAAACACCACACCCCACCACCAAAGCAGGGCAACAACAGGCCCTCCCACCACACACAGTGGCCAGGGAACCAACGGGCTGTTGTCTCAAAGCCCAATAGTGTGTCCGGCAATCCCTCAAAGCAGCGTTTCCCACACCACTTCTCACGTTTGTTGTTGCACCAAACCCGAACCCACTACAGGTCACGAGTTCCTCACGGCTCGCAGAAGACCCACTGCCTCACTGCTTTTCGTGGTGCTCCTTAGAAAGGAGGTGATCCAGCCGCACCTTCCGGTACGGCTACCTTGTTACGACTTCGTCCCAATCGCCGATCCCACCTTCGACGGCTCCCTCCCACAAGGGGTTAGGCCACCGGCTTCGGGTGTTACCGACTTTCATGACGTGACGGGCGGTGTGTACAAGGCCCGGGAACGTATTCACCGCAGCGTTGCTGATCTGCGATTACTAGCGACTCCGACTTCACGGGGTCGAGTTGCAGACCCCGATCCGAACTGAGACCGGCTTTGAAAGGATTCGCTCCACCTCACGGCATCGCAGCCCTTTGTACCGGCCATTGTAGCATGTGTGAAGCCCTGGACATAAGGGGCATGATGACTTGACGTCATCCCCACCTTCCTCCGAGTTGACCCCGGCAGTCTCCTACGAGTCCCCGGCATAACCCGCTGGCAACATAGGACAAGGGTTGCGCTCGTTGCGGGACTTAACCCAACATCTCACGACACGAGCTGACGACAGCCATGCACCACCTGCACACAGGCCACAAGGGAACCGACATCTCTGCCGGCGTCCTGTGCATGTCAAACCCAGGTAAGGTTCTTCGCGTTGCATCGAATTAATCCACATGCTCCGCCGCTTGTGCGGGCCCCCGTCAATTCCTTTGAGTTTTAGCCTTGCGGCCGTACTCCCCAGGCGGGGTACTTAATGCGTTAGCTACGGCACGGATCCCAAGGAAGGAAACCCACACCTAGTACCCACCGTTTACGGCGTGGACTACCAGGGTATCTAATCCTGTTCGCTCCCCACGCTTTCGCTCCTCAGCGTCAGTTACTGCCCAGAGACCCGCCTTCGCCACCGGTGTTCCTCCTGATATCTGCGCATTCCACCGCTACACCAGGAATTCCAGTCTCCCCTGCAGTACTCCAGTCTGCCCGTATCGCCCGCACGCCCACAGTTAAGCTGTGAGTTTTCACGAACAACGCGACAAACCACCTACGAGCTCTTTACGCCCAGTAATTCCGGACAACGCTCGGACCCTACGTATTACCGCGGCTGCTGGCACGTAGTTGGCCGGTCCTTCTTCTCCAGGTACCGTCACTTGCGCTTCGTCCCTGGCGAAAGAGGTTTACAACCCGAAGGCCGTCATCCCTCACGCGGCGTCGCTGCATCAGGCTTGCGCCCATTGTGCAATATTCCCCACTGCTGCCTCCCGTAGGAGTCTGGGCCGTATCTCAGTCCCAGTGTGGCCGGTCACCCTCTCAGGCCGGCTACCCGTCGTCGCCTTGGTAGGCCATTACCCCACCAACAAGCTGATAGGCCGCGGGCCCATCCCACACCGCAAAAGCTTTCCACCACACACCATGAAGCGCGTGGTCCTATCCGGTATTAGACCCAGTTTCCCAGGCTTATCCCAAAGTGCAGGGCAGATCACCCACGTGTTACTCACCCGTTCGCCACTCGAGCACCCCGAAGGGCCTTTCCGTTCGACTTGCATGTGTTAAGCACGCCGCCAGCGTTCGTCCTGAGCCAGGATCAAACTCTCCAAACAAAAACCCCCACACCACACAGGCGCAGGCAGAATTCGAATCAGAAAAATCCGATCACAAACAAAAGACACCAAAACTGGCATCCAAAAAAACAGCTGCACCCCCACAAACGGGAAAATACGGGGACACAACAAAAAACAACAAACAAAAACCACCAAACACACTATTGAGTTCTCAAACAACAGCCCCGACCGACCGCGCACAGATCCCGCGGCGTAAAGCCGCGATCGCTGGTGCGGGCAGATGAGGACTCTCACCAAAGTGAGTGACCTCTCGGGAGTCGGCCGCGCTCTCCGGGTTTTGGGCCCGTGTCGCAGCGACTCCGATAAGTTACGTCAGGGATAACGCCGAGTCAAATGGCCTGCTAGGGCGGGTTTTTCGACCTGACCCCAGCGCGCGCACGACAAGCGTGCGTTGACTTCCAAAGAGCTCAACGCGCAAGCATGCGCCGTTGTTCCCACACCGAGAAAAACACGCTGACCTGCCCTTTTCCGACGCTTGATCAGCTCGGGCGCTCCACGCCGGCGACGTTGCGCTTGCCGCGGCGCAACACGAGCCAGCGACCGTGGAGGAAGTCAGACGGTGTCGGCGTCCACTCATCTGTGGCGATCTTCACGTTGTTCACCGAGACTCCCCCTTCGGCGACGGTGCGCCGCGCGGCCCCCTTGCTCGCCGACAGACCGGTCGCCACCAGCAAGTCGATGATCGAATCCTGCCCTGCGGGAGGCACTTCCACGACGTCGTTGTTGCTGGCCTCGCGCAGCGCCGCCGCCAGGGTCCGCTCGTCCAGGTCGGCCAGTTCACCGCGGCCGAACAACGCTTGGCTCGCGTGCTCCACCGCATCGGTGGCCGATTGACCGTGGATGAGCGTCGTGAGTTCGCGAGCCAGACGCCGCTGGGCCGCGCGCTCGTGCGGTCGCTGGGCGGTGGCTTCTTCGAGTTCCGCGATCTCCGCCGCGTCGAGGAACGTGAACCAACGCAGATACCGCACGACGTCCGCATCCGCGGTGTTGATGAAGTACTGGTACCAGGCGTACGGGCTCGTCATCTCCGGATCGAGCCATAGGCTCCCACCGCCGGTCGACTTGCCGAACTTCCTGCCTTCGGAGTCCGTGACCAGCGGGGTGGTCAGCGCATGGACGCCAACGCCCGCCTTCTGCCGGACCAGACGCACGCCGGCGATGATGTTTCCCCACTGGTCGGAGCCACCGATCTGCAGTGCGCACCCGTACCGCTGGTGCAACTCGACGAAATCGTTGGCTTGCAACAGCATGTAGCTGAACTCGGTGTAGGAGATGCCTTCTCCCTCGAGGCGGCGCCGCACCGTCTCCCGGTCGAGCATGACGTTGACCGAGAAGTGCTTGCCCACATCACGGAGGAACTCGATCGCCGACATCGGTCCTGTCCAGGAGAGGTTGTCGGCGATGACCGCGCCAGTTGGCGAGTCGTCGAAGACGACGAAGCGCTCCAGCTGACCGCGGATCCGGTGTGCCCACTCCGCGACGGTGTCGGCGGTCTGCATCGTGCGCTCCCCGACCTCGCGCGGGTCACCGATCATGCCGGTCGCGCCGCCGGCGAGCACGATCGGCCGATGCCCGGCCTGCTGGAAGCGCCGCAAGGTGAGCAGCGGGATCAGGTGCCCGGCATGCAGGCTGGGAGCTGTCGGGTCGAACCCCGAGTACAGGGTGACGGGGCCGCCGGCCAGCGCCTCGGCGAGTGCGTCACGGTCGGTCGACTGGGCGATCAGCCCTCGCCACTCCAGTTCGTCAAGAATGTCACCCACGCACCGATCTTCCCGCACTAGTCGCTCTGACCTGGAGCGGGTGCCCGCGGACTGCGCCTATAGGGCGACACCTCCGCACGACCTGACACCCAGAAACGCCACGGCCGGTCGGCGGCCTTGCTCACCCCGGTCCGCGGCCCAGCCGCGCCGCGCAACGGGCGCGTGAGCGAAAGGCGGACCGGCGCAAGCGGATCGAACAGATCGATGCCGTTGTCACCCATCTCGATTCCCAGTGCCGAGCACAGGTTCCCCGGCCCGCGGGCCAACGCAGACTCCTTGACCAGCTCACCGCGCCTGCCCTGCGCGTGCGGCAGGCCATCTTCGATGACAGCCGCCCGTAGCAGCACCGCACCCGCGACGCCGTCGGTGGCGCACACCACATTGGCGCACACGTGGATGCCGTGACTGCGGTAGGTGTACAGGTGGCCGGCCGGGCCGTACATCACCGTGTTACGCCCGCCGCGACCGCGGTAGGAGTGCGACGCTGCGTCGGGCCACGGGCCGTCGGCGGGTCCGCCGTACGCCTCGACCTCCACGATCATTGCGCTCACCCCGCGGCTCGTCAGCCGGGCGCCCAACAACTGCTGGGCGGCGCTGACCGGATCGACGGCGAGCTGCTCGGCGCTCACCTCACCGCCCGAACACGTCGCGCAGCGCCTCGGCGACCACTCGATAGGCGACGTCCTCTTCGGGGTGCACGCCGGGGAAGAAGTAGAACCCGTGCGGCATCCCCTCGGGGAAGTAATCGACGGTGCGTCCGCCGCCGGCCCGGATCCGTTCCGCGAACGCGCGGGCCGAATCAACGATCGGGTCGTGCGTACCGGCGACGATCACGGCGAGCGGATAACCGGAAAGGTCGCCGTCGATGGGGCTGACCCAGGGATGATCCCAGCGTTCGGCACCGACGTACGCGCCGCGGATGTAGCCGGCGAAGGCCATGTCGTAGACGATGCCTCGCGGTGCCAACGCACGGAACGACGGCCACCGCTCGAAACGGAAGTCGGTGAACGCGCCCAGCATGACCACACCGTCGGGCACGCGCACTCCCTCGTCGCGAGCTCTCAGCGGGATCACGGCCGCGAAGTTCGAGCCGGCAGAGTCGCCCGCGACCACCACCCGCCCGGCATCGCCGTCGAGGTCGGCGGCGTGTTCGGTCACCCAGCGGTAGACGTCGAACGCGTCATCGAGAGGAATCGGGAACATGAATTCGGGCGCCGACCGATAGTTCGCGGACACCACCAGCGCATGGTTGGTGAATGCCAGCTTGCGGGCGAGGAAGTCGCAGTCCTCCGACGAACCGACCGTGAATCCCCCGCCGTGGTAATAGACGATGACGGGGAGCGGCGCGTCCCCGCAGCCAGCAGGGCGGTAGAGCTGGCACCGGGCCACACCGTCTCTCACGGGCAGATAGACCTCGTCGACCCGGACGTCGGGTACGGCCTGCGCACCGGACGCCGGCACCAGCGCGGGGTCGGGTTGTCTGCCGTCGCCGATGTAACCGGACCGCACCGGCGCGATCATCAGGTCACGCAACGCCACGGGTCGCCGGTTGTTGGCGATCACCCGGTACATCGGCATCGCGGGGTCATCGGCCTCGACAAAGGACAGTCCGTCGATCGTGACCGGCGCGGTGACGTCGACCGCGCCTGGGGGAATGACCCGCAGCGAATCTCGAATCACCGTCGCCATCCTACGGACGCTCTTGACACCGTTCGGCACGGCGGCGCATTATTCATCGCATGATGAGTTCATCGCGTGATGAATTAGGGATGGCCGCTCGCGAACACGCCATCGACATCGACGACCTGCACGTTCGCCGCGGAGGCCGCGTGGCCGTCGACGGCGTGACCCTGCAGGTGCGGCGCGGCACGATCACGGGCCTGTTGGGGCCATCCGGGTGCGGCAAGAGCACGTTGATGCGCAGCATCGTCGGCACCCAGGTGGTGTCGAGCGGAGCCGTACGGGTGCTCGGCCTGCCCGCCGGCTGCCCGGCCTTACGCCATCGGGTCGGCTACGTGACTCAGCACCCGACCATCTACCCCGATCTGCGCGTCCTCGACAACGTGCGGTACTTCGCCGCGCTCTACGGCAGCGATGCGGCAGCCGTCGATGACGCCCTGGACACCGTGGGACTCCACGCCTACCGCACCGCGACAGCCGGGAACCTCTCGGGCGGTCAACGCACCCGGGTGTCTCTGGCCTGTGCGCTCGTCGGCCACCCCGAGCTCCTCGTCCTCGACGAACCGACCGTCGGCCTCGATCCCGTGCTGCGCTCGGAACTGTGGGACCGGTTCGCGGCGCTGTCACGCCGCGGCACCACCTTGCTGATCTCCAGCCACGTCATGGACGAGGCCGACCACTGCGAAGACCTGCTGCTGATGCGTGAGGGCCGACTCCTCTCGCACACCACCCCGACCCGCCTTCGAGAGGACACCGCATGTCAGTCATTGGAAGAGGCGTTCCTGTCCATCATCCGGCGCGACACCGCAGCCGCACCGGCCTGACGGCAGCGACGCGCGCCTACCCGGCGACCACCGTCCGCATTCTGCGGCAGCTGGCGGCCGATCACCGCAGCATGGCGATGATCCTGCTGGTGCCCAGCCTGATCATCGCGTTGATGTACTTCATGTTCGACGGCGTGCCGACCCGGCCCGGAATGCCGTCTCCCTTCGACAACGCCTGCTTGGTGATGTTGGGCGTCTTCCCCCTCATCGTGATGTTCCTGATCACCTCGATCACCATGCAGCGCGAACGCGTGTCGGGCACGCTCGAGCGCATCCTCACCACGCCCCTGGGGCGGCTCGACCTGCTCGCCGGCTACGGCACCGCATTCTCGCTCGCCGCAGCAGCCCAGGCCACCCTCGCGTGCGTGGTGTCGTTCTGGCTGCTCGGCCTGCACACCGAGGGCAGCCCCGTGTGGGTGTTCGCCATCGCGATCGTCAACGCCGTGCTCGGGGTGGGGCTGGGCCTGCTGTGCAGCGCCTTCGCGCGCACCGAATTCCAGGCCGTCCAGTTCATGCCGCTGGTCATCGCGCCGCAGCTGCTGTTGTGCGGCATCATCGTGCCGCGCGAACAGCTGCCCGACTGGCTGCACTGGCTGAGCAACGTGCTGCCCGCCAGCTACGCTCTGGAAGCACTCCGCCAGGTCGGCGCGCACGCCGAGCTGACGTCGCTGGCCGTTCGCGACTTCTCGATCGTCGCCGGCTTCGCGGTGTCGGCGCTCGCCCTGGCCGCAGCGACACTGAGGCGAAGGACACCGTAGCGACTGTGACAACCGAGCAGGATCGCAAACGCCCGGGACGGCCCCCCGGCACCTCCGACACCCGCGATCGCATCCTGGTTGCCGCACGAGACCTGTTCGCCCGCAACGGGTTCGACAACACCTCTGTCAGGGCGATCGCCACGAGCGCCGCCGTCGACGCTGCGCTGGTGCACCACTACTTCGGCACCAAGACCCAGCTGTTCGCCGCCGCGATCCACATACCGATCGACCCCATGACAGTGATCGGTCCGCTGCGCGAGGTGCCGGTCGACCAGATCGGCCACGTCCTGCCGTCCTTGCTCCTGCCGCTGTGGGATTCGGAGATCGGTAAGGGATTCATCGCCACGCTGCGGTCGCTGCTGGCCGGCAGCGACGTCTCGATGGTGCGGAGTTTTCTGCAGGACGTCATCACCGCCGAGGTCGGCAGCCGTGTCGACAACCCGCCCGGGACCGGCCGGATCCGCGTGCAGTTCGTCGCCTCCCAGCTGGTCGGCGTGGTGATGGCGCGCTACATTCTCGAGCTCGAGCCATTCAAGTCACTGCCGGTGGAGCAGGTGGTCGAGACGATCGCGCCGAACCTGCAGCGCTACCTGACCGGCGAGCTCCCGGAACTCAGTCAGACTCCCCCGCCGCGCTGACCAAGCGCCGGTGTTCGTCGTCGTCGACAGTGACGGCTTCGTCGATCAGCAGCACGGGAATGCCGTCGTCGATCCGGTATTTCCGGTGCAGGCGCGGGTTGTAGAGACACCCATCCACATGCAGCAACGGCCCGCGATCTTCGGGGCACACGAGAAGCTCGAGCAGTGCGGGGTCGAGTGTCATCCCGTCCGACCGGGCATCGGGAAAATGGTGTCGTCGGGATCCTGGATCATCGGATTGCCCGGCCCCCAGCTCGGGCCCATCGGCGCCTGCACGATGCCCGGTGTGGCCGGCGGCGGCACCGCAGGCTGCTGCACCTGGTTGGCTGCCTGCATCTTCAACTTGCGCTGCGTCGCGAGCGTCGCCTGCAGAGCCTCGACGAGGGGGCCCTGGTTCGGCCGCTTGTCCAGCGCGGCAGCCAGCGCCGCGGTGTTGGCGCGCGAGGGTCGGAACCCCTGCATACGCAGGGTCATGACCTGGTCGATCAGCTTGGACACCTGACCACCGCCGGAGCCCGTCGCGTACTGCTGATTGATCATCATCAGGATCTGATCCGGTGACACCGGCGGCTTCTGGTCTTCGGTCGACGGCGCGGCCACCGGATCGGCGAGTGCCGACGGTGCCGACAGACCCGCTGTGAGGCCTCCGACCAGCGCGGCCCCTGCGACAGCCGTCGCGGCCGCCCGGCGCCAGTTGCGTGGTGACATCAATCCTCCTCGGAGTCGCCAGCGCGAGCCTAACAGTGAGGCTCGCGCCGGGCAGCACTGCTCAATCGCCGGCAATCTCGCTGCGGACAGCCGCGGTCAACCGCTTGTACGCATGGGTATCGGCGTCCCGATACCAAGCGTTACGGGAAGCCTTGGGAATACCGGCGGCCTGCAGCGGGCCGGCCAGCGGGCGGTAGGTGGCGGTCAGCGTCATGTCTGCGACAACGTGCACGATGTCGGGTGCCGCGCCGACGGGCAGGTCGGCCAGCACTTCGGTCAGCTCGGCCGGTGTGACGCTGCCGCCGGGCCGCAGGGCCAGCGCGGTCGCCGCGAGAGTGCCGGTGTCGGTGGGCAGCGGGTAGGTGACGGCCATGTCGACCGCGCCGAGGCGGCCCACCTCGTCGTTGACGGTGGCCGCGAACACCGGACCGCGGGCGGTGTGGATCACCGCGGCGCGGGTGTCGACGAGCCAGTAGTCGCCGTCTTCGTCGCGGCGGAACAGGTACTCGGTGGACACCCAGGTGTCCGCGGGCGCGAACACTCCCCGCTTGACCGACGCCAGCGGGTCGACCGGACCCCGCGGGTGAGCCAACAACACGCCGACCTCGTTGGTGTCGGCGCGGCGCACGAAACCCCGCTCGTCCTCGAGGATCAAGTTGTCTTCGGCGTCGTAGGCGGCCAGCGCGATCTCGCCGCCGCCCGGCAGCGGCCTGCCCTTGCTGCCGACCTTCGCACCCGCGACGTTGGCCAGCACGGCCTGCCCATCGGTGGTGGCGAAGAACTCGACCACGGTCGCCGGTTCGAACACCTCGACGACCCGCTTCCACAGACCCGCGGGCATGCCCGAACCGATGAACACCCGCACCGGGTGGCTGCCTGCCGGCGAGAACGCCGGATCGTCGATCACCTCCCGCAGCATCGTCCAGGTGTAGGACACGACGGTCACGCCGTACTGCCGGATCTCCTGCATGAAACGGTCCGGCCGCAGACCCCGCGACAGCGCGATACGGGCGCCGGCGACGACGGCGCCGCCCAGGCTCACCAGCAGACCGGACTGATGGTGCAGTGGAGTCAGGCAGTAGACGGTGTCGTTGCGACTGAGGTTCGCCGCCGATGCGGTACCGAACGCCGACAGCGCCCACCGGTAGTTGGTGATCTGCCGCGCGACGAGCTCGCCGCTGATCGTGCTGAACGCGATGAACGCCAGATCGCGCGCCAGCCCGGGGTTCGGCCGGTACCACCCGGGCAGATCCACGCGCTCGGGGTCGATCTGCTCCATGTCGACGACGTCGGCGTCCTCGGGAAGATGCAGGTCGCGCGATTCACCACCACCGAGCACCAGCACCCGGCTGTCGAGCGCGCGGGCGGCATCGAGGTGGCTGGGGTCGGTGATGACCTCGGTGACCGCGCCGAGGCGGGCTGCCGCCGCGAGATCGGCGTCGGGTGGCATCAGCACCGCGACCGCGCCGAGCCGGGACAGCGCGGCGATCGCGACCAACGCGCTGGGCCGGGTCTCCATCAGAACGCCGACCCGGGCGCCCTGCCGCACACCGACCTCGATCAGTCCACGAACGACGTTGTTGATGCGACGATCGACAGCCTCATAGGTGTGCACGCGTCCGTCGAACAGCAGCGCTTCGCCCTGCGGGACGTCACGCGCCTGCTCACTCATGATGCGGCCCAGCGAGATTCGGGTGTGATCGTTGACCTGTCCGAGCCGGGCCAGCCGCGGCAAGGTGCGGGCCGTCTCGACGGCGAGGGTGCGTGCCGAGCGATTCGCTGCGACGAACGCGTCAGCCGCCGACTTCGCCAAGCTGAGCGCCATCTCGGTGGCCGCGGCGGTGCCGTGCGCCAGCCGCGACGTCAGCGACACCCCACTCTCCGCGGTTGCCGCCGGCTGCAGCGCCATCGGCGAGACGCCCTCGGGCATGTCCGCGGCGCCGTCGAGCCAGCGCACCCACTGTGCCACCGTAGGCCACGTCTGATTTGCCGCCTTGGACCCCACGACCAACCCGAAATGCCCCGCCCGAATGAGGTATTCGTATACGTCGGCCTGCGGCGCCGCCCGCTTGATGCCGCGCACCGAGGCGGGTTGGCCGATGTCGTCGACCTCACCGACGACCGCCAGCACCGGGCAGTCGATGTCGGAGAGTGTCACCAGATCGCCGTGCACGGAGAAGCCGCCGGTCATCATCCGGTTGTGGGCGATGAACTGCTTGAGCAGTTCGGAGATCGCCGGACCCGACCACGCGATCCAACCCTCGGAGGCCAGGAAACGGCGCTGCTGCTCGCGCGGCAGCAGGGCCTCCCGGTCGTGCAGCTGCAACAGGAATTCCACGCGCGACTGCGCGGTCTTGATCGGGTCGAGCATCTGGAAGCCGGTGCGGGCGAGCCAGCCGGGGATGTCGATGCGGCTGAAGACGTGATCGGCCATGAAGTCGGCCGCCACGGGCGCGATGCTGGCCGGCAGGTTCATCGGCAGCGCGGCCAGAGTGTCGACCGGCGAGCCGAACGCGATGATGCTCGCCAAGTCCTTCGACCGGCGGTACGCCGCGGTCTGATAGGCGAACATGCCGCCCTGCGAATACCCGGCCACATGCACGTCGCGTCCGGTCACCGACTTGACCGTGTCGATGGCTTCGCTCAGGGCGACGATGTGGTCGGCGAGGTTGCGCTGCATCCCGCCTTCGACCTTGTCCGGCGAACCGAAGTCGATGACCCACGGATCCACACCTGCGCGGTGCAGGATGCCGACGGCGCCGTCCTGGCGGGTGACGTCCCACATGTCGGCCGACATCATCATGGGATGCACCATCAACACCGGCGGCCCCGCGGGCTTGGCGCCGGGCCGGGTGTCAGGCGGGAAGTAGCGGCGCAGCCGGTACATCGGCACGCTCTCCACGATCTGGAACGGCGAAGGCACCGATCCGGTCTCCAGACCGCCGTAGCGCAGCACTTCGAGACCGTTCTGAGCGGTGGCGACCAGCCGGCCCATCGGCCCCGTGATCGCCGTCAGGTTTACCAACGCGTGCTCCCCTGTCGTCGACACTGACCGTCTGATCCCCCCACTGCAGAGGTCATCATGGCACAGCGCGGGCTTATCATCGGCGCCTGATGGCAAACCTGATCAACCTCGAAAAAGTCACCGTGGGTTACGGCACCCGCACGTTGCTCGATGCCGTCAGCCTCGGTGTCGAAGAGGGTGACGCGATCGGCGTCGTCGGCCGCAACGGCGACGGCAAGACGACGTTGCTCAAGGTGCTCACCGGCACGTTGACGCCCGATTCCGGGCGCGCCACCCACACCTCTGGGCTGTCGGTGGGCTATCTGCGCCAGGCCGACGACTTCGCGCCGGAGGACACGGTGCGCGGCGTGATCGTGGCCGGCCGGCCCGACCACATCTGGGCCGCCGAGCCCGACACCCGTGCCGTCGTCGAGCACCTGCTCTCCGACGTGCCGCTGGACGCCCGCGCGGCCGACCTGTCCGGCGGCGAGCGGCGGCGCGTGGCGCTCGCCGAGGTGTTGCTGGCCGACCACGACGTGCTGGTCCTCGACGAACCCACCAACCACCTGGACGTCGAGGTGATCGGGTGGCTCGCCGGGCACTTGTCTGCGCGGCCGGCCCGGGCACTGGTCGTCGTCAGCCACGACCGCTGGTTTCTCGACGCGGTGTGCGCCAGCACGTGGGAGGTGCACGACGGCGTCGTCGACGCCTACGAAGGCGGCTACGCAGCGTTCGTGCTGGCGCGCGCCGAGCGCATGCGGATGGCCGCGGGCACCGAGGCGCGGCGCAGGAACCTGATGCGCAAGGAACTGGCGTGGCTGCGGCGCGGACCACCCGCGCGGACGTCGAAGCCGAAGTTCCGGATCCAGGCCGCCAACGAGCTGATCGCGGGCGAGCCGCCACCGCGCGACTCCCTCGTGTTGCAACGCTTCGCCACCTCCCGCCTCGGCAAAGACGTCTTCGATCTGCACCGGGTCGGCCTGCAGGTCGGCGACCCGCCGCGCACACTTCTCGACGGCGTCGACTGGTCGATCGGACCGGGTGCGCGGATCGGACTGGTCGGTGTCAACGGCACCGGCAAGACGTCGGTGCTGCGCCTGCTGGCCGGCGAGCTGTCACCCACGACCGGGACCATCAAGCGCGGTCAGACCCTTCGCATCGGCTATCTCAGCCAGGCGCTCAAGGAGCTCGACGGCTCCGCGCGGGTGCTCGACGCCGTCGAGGACCGGCGCCGCGTCACCGAGCTCGCCGGCGGGCGGGAGATCACCGCCGACACGCTGCTCAAGGATTTCGGATTCACCGGCGACAAACTGACCACCCGTCTCGGCGAGCTCTCCGGTGGCGAGCGGCGGCGGTTGCAGTTCCTGCGACTGCTGCTCGACGAACCCAACGTGCTGCTGCTCGACGAACCGACCAACGACCTCGACATCGACACCCTCACCGTCATCGAGGATTACCTCGACGGCTGGCCCGGCACACTGATCGTGGTCACCCACGACCGGTACTTCCTGGAACGCGTCAGCGATGTGACCTATGCGCTGACCGGAGGTGGGCGCTGCGAGCTACTGCCCGGCGGCATCGAGCAGTACCTGGCCGGTCGCGCCGCCACGGCTGCTCCGGCGCCGCCGCGCGCCGAACCGGCGCGCGGCGAGTCGGCCGCGGCAAGGGATCGCCGCGCCGGCAAGGAGATGACGCGGATCGAAAACCAGCTCGCCAAGCTCGACGACCGGATCGCCGCCCTGCACGAGGCGATGGCCGAAGCCGCCGCCGACCATGTGCGCGCCGGTGAACTCAACGGCGAGCTGGGCGACCTGCTGACCCGCAAGGACGAGTTGGAACAGGCGTGGCTGGAGTTGGCCGAGGACGCCGGATGACGAAGTCGCTGCGCTACGTCGCGCGCCCGTTCGTGCTGTTCTGGCGCTATTGGCCTCAGCTCGCCGCCTGCTATCTGCTGGGACTGCTCGGACGCCGGGGCGCGATCGAACTGGCCGCGTGGGCCGGGTACGACAACGACCTGTGGGCCGCGGTGATCATGCCGCTCGCTGGCCTGGCCCGGCTCGGGTCGTATGTGGCGATGTTCTTCGTGCTGCGGCCAGCCATCCCGGCGCTGGCCGCGCTGCCGCCCCGCGCGGCCCGCCGCGTCGACATCTTCGCCACGGTCATCGTCCCGTTCTTCGCGATCTACCTGGCGTGGAAGATGTTCGCCGAGGACTGGATCGCTTTCGAGGACCGCGCGCTGGGATATCGCATCGGCGAGGCGATGACGACGCCCGGCGGGGTCGAGCTGCACCCCGAGTCGCTACCCGTCGGGACAGTGACGTGGGTCCTGATCGCAGCGGCCCTCGTCCTTCGCTACACGCTGAGCCGGTTCAAGGACCATCTGCCGCGGTGGATGATCGCGATTCGGGTGTACGTCGACGCCCTCTGGGTCTTCCTCGGGTTGAGCCTGGCCGCCAGCCAGGAGGTCACGTTCTTCATCAATCCGTCCGGCTGGCTCGCTCAGCGCAGGATCGTGGTGTGGTTCAACGAGACCCGCGCCGAGTTGTTCTCCCATTTCCGACCGCTGGAGATTCTGTGGGACACGGTCACATGGCTGGTGGGCACCGTGTTCGGCGGGGCCACCATCCCGTTGCTGTGGCTCGCGGTGGCCGCGATCGTCTACGGGGTGACGATGCCCGAGGACTGGCGCAGCGCTGCCCGCCGCGTCGCGGGTGAGCGCGCCGACCGGCTGCTCGACCGTGCCGCCACCCGGCAGAAGCGGGTGCGTGCCCGCTGGTCGCAACTACCCGATATCCGCCGGGAAGAGGCCCGCGACGTGTTGCTGTCCCGGCTGGGCAACTACCGGCCGATCACCGATTCGGCTCGGCTGATCCTGCACGGTGGCGTGGTGGCGTTGGCGCTCTACGTGTTCGGCTACCTCGGGCTGGCCTGGCTGGACATGGCGGGCAGCTTCTACCGACCGGAAGTGCGTGCCGGGCAACTCTTCCGCGGGGTGGCGTGGCTGCTGGGACCCCACCCACAGGCCTACTGGGACGCGGTACGTCCGACGGTGGTGTTCATCTCCCATGTTCTCATCGAGCCGCTGCGGGTGTGCCTGATCGCCTCGACCGTCGCATTGTGCGTAGAACACGCGCAATCAGCCTCGGTCACAACAACATCCGCACGGTGATCTGACCGTCGTGCGTGACGTCCAGCGCCGTCGGGACCACGTCGCCGGGCAGCAGGAATGCGAACTGGATGGGTCCGGGCTGGTGACACAGCGACGTGACGCCGGCGGGCGGGATCGGGATGTAGCCGCCGACTCCTTCCGCGGTCCAGCGTGTCGTGCCGTCGGTGATCGCAGCCGTGCAGTATCCCGGGCCGGGTTGCCCCGACCGATCGACGTCGAGCACGAGCAACACCGTGCCGGGCGGTAGCGGTGGTCCGAATCGCGTCGGGCTGCGATTGAGGTGGGCGACGGAGGTCAGCTTCCACGTCTGTCCCCCAGCCGAACCGCTCTCACCCTTGGCAATGACTACCCGGGGCTCGACGGAGTGGCGGTAGGCCGACCAGTCCGGACCGAAATCGATGGCGACGTACACGCCGATCGCGCAGACCACGGCGATCGCACCGAGCACGTTGCGCTGCCACAGCTTCGCCAACCGGGACGTCACGCGCTCACCTTCAACGGAGCCACGTCGACCTCGTCGCTGCTGCTCACCCTGGAATCATTCCGCGGGATGGTGATCACCAATCGCGAATCGAGCAGGTCACCACCCACCCAGACCCGCAACACGAGGTCGTCGGCGTCGCCTCCGTCGATCAACGTCGATGCGACATCGAAGACCCAGCTGCCCCGCTGCTCGATCCCCGGCGCCAAGGGTCGGCCCAGCGTCTTGACGAAGAACCGATCGGTCGGAATGTAGGTGTTCGGGCCGACCAGAAGATCGGCGTGCGGCACTTCGGTGCTGCCCTGCGCCTCCATCGTCGTGTCGACCACGACCCATCGGCCTGCCGCCGGAACCGAATTCACCGTCGGTGCAACGCGAACCGAGGTGACGGTGGCGGTGACAGCGCGACCGCGCACCGGCTCGCCGGCGCTGCCGTGCACGTCGAACGGCCCGTAGAGGTCGGTGGGTGTGGGCAGGTTGTGCCAGATCAGCGCCGCGGCCGCGACGCTCACGACGACGCACAGCGCCGACAGCGCCGACCGCACGCTGTACCGAGTCATGTCGGTTCCTTCACAGTCAGCTCGGTGACGCCGTAATCGGTGAGGCTGTCGAGCCACTCCTTGCCGCCGTAGGCCACCATGAGCTGCTTGAACTGCTTCTTCCACACCCGCACAGTGACGGCGTCGCCCGCCTTCACAGTGTTCTGCGGAACCACCCACAGATAGGCCAGCTTCTCGGTCAGCCCGGGTCCGAGGCTCTCGATCTGCGAGCCGTCGTGGATGCGCCACACGCCGAAGAACTCCTTGCCCGGCACGTCGCGCAGATCCAGTTCGTTGCGCAGCCGGCCCGGCACCGTGCCGTCGTTGGTCAAGCTGACCGTCACACCGAGATAGAGCTTGCCCGGCCGGGCAGGCCCGATCGTCCGCTTACCCCCGGTGACTCTCGGCAACAGCGTGGCGCCGTGAAGGGTGACCGTGTACTGCCCGTCGGAGAACTCCTCGTCCGCCGCGAACGGGACGGCTCCGGTGTTGACGGTGTCGAGTCCCCCGAACAGCGCGGCGACCGCCAATGTCGCGGCGAGGGCAGCCTTCCACCACTGCCGCAGCGGGCGCTGCGCCAGCCAGTACCGCAGACGCGCGCGCCGGCTGATCACCGGGCGCTGCTCACCGGGCGCGGAGTCCATAGTGCTCAGATGCTAGCGGCGCAGTCGGATTCGCAGCTCGTCTGACGTGGCCCGCACCGCGCTCAGCTGCCGAGCCACCTGTACCGGAGCGGTGCCGCCCCGCGCATCACGGGAATTCACCGATCCCTCCACGGTCAACACGTCGCGCACCCGTGGTCCGAGCTCGGGATGGATCGCGGCCAGCTCGGCATCCTCGAGGTCCTCCAACCCCACGCCGCGGGCCTCGGCAGCGCGCACTGCCGCACCGGCCGCCTCGTGCGCCACCCGGAACGGGACACCGCGCCGCACCAGCCATTCCGCCACATCGGTGGCGAGCGTGTAGCCGAGCGGGGCGAGGGCGGCCATGCGGTCCTCGTCGAACTGCAATGTCGCCACCAGTCCGGCCATCGCCGGTAGCAGCAGCTCCAGCTGTGCAGCCGAGTCGAAGACGGGCTCCTTGTCCTCCTGCAGATCGCGGTTGTAGGCCAACGGCTGGGCTTTCAGCGTGGCGAGCAGTCCTGTCACGTTGCCGATCAGCCGGCCGGCCTTGCCCCGGGCGAGCTCGGCGATGTCGGGGTTCTTCTTCTGCGGCATGATCGAGCTGCCGGTGGACCACGCGTCGTGCAACGTCACGTACCCGAACTCGGTGGTGCTCCACAGGATGATGTCTTCGGCCAGCCGGGAAAGATCGACCGCGATGAGGCCGAAGACGAACGCCGCCTCGGCGGCGAAATCCCGTGCGGCAGTGGCATCGACGGAGTTGTCGGCGGCAGCGGTGAACCCGAGCTCCTCGGCGATCGCGTCCGGATCCAGGCCGAGTGATGACCCCGCGAGCGCCCCCGAACCATAGGGCGACACCGCGGCACGCTTGTCCACGTCGGCCAGCCGGTCGATGTCGCGCAGCAACGGGTGTGCGTGCGCCAGCAGGTGATGGGCCAGCAGGATCGGCTGCGCGGACTGCAGGTGCGTCTTGCCCGGCATGATCGCGGTGGGGTGGGCGGCCGCCTGGGTGGACAGCGCGCCGACGACCTCGAACACGCCGTCGGCGACCCGGCGGATCGCGTCGCGTAGCCACAGCCGAAACAGCGTCGCCACCTGGTCGTTTCGCGAGCGGCCGGCGCGCAGGCGCCCGCCCAGATCAGCACCCACGCGGTCGATCAGACCCCGCTCCAGCGCGCCGTGCACGTCCTCGTCGGTCACGACCGGGCCGAAGCTGCCGTCGGCGACGTCGGCGCCGAGACTGTCCAATCCGGCGAGCAGACCGTCGCGCTGCTCGTCGGTCAGCAGCCCGGCGCGATGCAGCACCCGCGCGTGAGCTTTCGACGCGACGACGTCATACGGCGCCAGCACCCAGTCGAAGTGGGTCGACTTGCTCAGTGCGGCAAGCGCATCCGACGGCCCGTCAGCAAACCGCCCGCCCCAGAGCGACCCCTCGTTGGTGCTCACGTCACCGGTTTCCTGCCAGATCCCGCCGCGCCGACAGGCTCGACGACAGTCCGTGCACGTGCACGAAGCCCTTCGCGGCGGACTGGTCGAACGTGTCGCCCTCGTCATAGGTGGCCAGGTTGAAGTCGTACAGCGATTCGGCGCTGCGGCGGCCGTTCACCGCGATGTGCCCTCCGTGCAGCACGAGCCGGATCTCCCCGCTCACGTGCTGCTGGGTCTGCGCGACGAACGCCTCCAACGCCGTCTTGAGCGGCGAGTACCAGAGGCCGTCGTAGACGAGTTCGCCCCACTTCTGGTCGGTGCCGCGCTTGAACCGGCCCAGTTCGCGCTCGAGCGTGACGTGCTCGAGTTCGGTGTGCGCGGTGATCAGCACCATGGCGCCGGGCGCCTCGTAGATCTCGCGGCTCTTGATGCCGACGAGCCGGTCCTCGACGACATCGAGGCGGCCGACGCCCTGCGCCCCGGCCCGGGCGTTGAGCTGCTCGATGGCCTGCAACACGGTCACCGGCTGGCCGTCGATGCTCACCGGCACACCCTTGTCGAACCCGACGATCACCTCGTCGGGACTGCTCCAGTTGACCGTGGGATCCTCGGTGTAGTCGTAGACATCCTTGGTCGGCGCGTTCCAGAGGTGTTCCAGGAAGCCGGTTTCCACCGCGCGGCCCCAGACATTCTGGTCGATCGAGAACGGCGACCGTTTGGTCACGTTGATCGGGATGTCGTTCTGCTCGGCGAACGCGATCGCCTTCTCCCGTGTCCACGCGTAGTCACGCACCGGGGCCAGCACCTCGAGATCGGGTGCCAGAGAGGCGAACCCGACCTCGAAGCGGACCTGGTCGTTGCCCTTGCCGGTGCAGCCGTGGGCGACGATGCCGCCGCCGTGCTCGCGCGCGGCCTCGACGAGATGCTTGACGATCAGCGGCCGGCTCAGCGCCGAGACCAGCGGGTAGCGATCCATGTAGAGCGCGTTGGACTGGATCGCGGGCAGGCAGTACTGCTCGGCGAACTCGTCACGCGCGTCGACGACCACGGCTTCCACGGCGCCGCAGTCCAGCGCCCGCTGCCTCACCACCTCCATGTCCTCGCCGCCTTGCCCGAGGTCGATGGCCACCGCGACCACTTCGCGACCGGTCTCCTTACCGATCCAGCTGATCGCCACCGAGGTGTCCAGACCGCCGGAATACGCCAGGATGACGCGCTCGGACATAACTCACTCCCTTGTGTTGTACGGATGTCAGGCTTTGGCGAGGCTCTCGAGAGCCTCGCCGAGTTGGGCGCCGGTCATCGGCTCGCGCGCGATGACGAAGATCGTGTCGTCGCCGGCGATGGTGCCGACGACGTACGGCAGTGCGGCCCGGTCGATCGCACTGGCCAGGTAGTGGGCGGCCCCCGGCGGCGTACGCAGCACCGCGAGGTTCGCGCTGGCGTCCGTGGCGACCAGAAGGTCGCCGAGCAGCCGCGACACCCGTTCGGTGCCACCGGTGACACCGCGCACCGGGCTGCCGTCTTCGGGCACGATGTACACGCCCCCGCCGCCGTCGGCTCCGCGCAGCTTGACCGCGCCGAGTTCTTCCAGGTCGCGCGACAGCGTCGCCTGGGTCACCTCGATACCGTCGGCCGACAGCAGCGCCGCCAGTTCACCCTGGCTGCGTACCTGCTGCGCGGAGAGCAGCTCGACGATTCGGGCCTGCCGGCCGGCGCGCGTGGAGGCCGTCACGACTGCTCCAGCAGCCACACCAGCAGCGCCTTCTGCGCGTGCAGCCGGTTCTCGGCCTCGTCCCATACCGCGCTGCGCGGACCGTCGATCACCTCGTCGGTGATCTCGTGTCCGCGATGAGCCGGAAGACAATGCAACACAACCGCTTCCGAGTCCGCACGGGCTAGCAGCTCCGCGTTGACCTGGAACGGACGGAAGGGCCGGACCCGGTCCAGACCGTCGTTCTCCTGACCCATCGAGATCCAGGTGTCGGTGACCAGCACGTCGGCGCCGTCGGCGGCGGCCTGCGGATCGTCGGTCAGCGTCACCGTCGCGCCGGTCTGGTGTGCGCGTGTCTCGGCGGCGGCGACGAACATCGGGTGCGGGGCGAAACCGTGCGGTGCCGCGATCGTGACGTGCACGCCGGCGGTGACGCCGCCGAGCATCAGCGAATGGGCCATGTTGTTGGCGCCGTCGCCGAAGTAGCTCAGCCGCAACCCTTTCAGGTCGCCTTTCCACTCGGCGAGAGTCTGCAGATCGGCCAGCACCTGACAGGGGTGGAACTCGTCGGAGAGCGCATTGACGATCGGGACGCGAGAACCAGAGGCCATGGCGGTCAGCCGTTCCTGGGCGAAGGTGCGCCACACGATCGCGTCCACGTAGCGGGACAGCACCGCGCCGGTGTCCTCCAGGGTTTCTTCGCGGCCCAGCTGCGTGCTGCGCCCATCGACGACCACGGCGTGACCGCCGAGTTGGGCGATCCCCATCTCGAAGGAGAACCGCGTTCTGGTGGAGTTCTTCTCGAAGATCACTGCCACGCCGCGGGGGCCCTCCAGCGGTCTGCGGCTGAACGGTTCCCGCTTGAGGTCGGCGGCCAATGCCAACACCTCGGCCTGCTCACCCGGGGTGAGGTCGTCGTCGCGAAGAAAATGCCGGGTCATGACTCTGCCGCCGTGTCGAGGATGGCCGGCAGGGCGGTGACGAAGGCCTGCGCCTGCTCTTCGGTCAGCACCAGGGGCGGTGCGAGCCGGATGATGCCGGGGGCCGCCGCGTTGACCAGGAAGCCCGCGTCGCGGGCGGCCGCCTCGACCGGTTTGGCGACATCGGCGGTCAGCACGATGCCGCGCAGCAGGCCGCGCCCCCGCACGTGGTCGACCAGCGGATGCCCCAGCGCCTCGATGCCGTGGCTGAGTGTCTTGCCCAGCACGTCGGCGTGTTTGACCAGCCCCTCGTCGGCGAGCACTTTCAACACCGCCAGCGCCGCGGCAGTGCACACCGGGTTGCCTCCGAACGTGCTGCCGTGCAGGCCGGGGGTGAGAAGATCGGCGGTCGCGCCGACGGCCAGGCACGCACCGATGGGCAGGCCACCGCCGAGCCCCTTGGCCAGGGTGACGATGTCGGGGGTGATGCCGTCATGCTGGTGGGCGTAGAAGGCGCCCGTCCGTCCGATTCCGGTCTGCACCTCGTCGAGGACGAGCAGGGCTCCGTGGCGTGCGGTGATCTCTCGTGCCGCGACGAGATAGCCCGCGGGCGGGACCACGACCCCGCCCTCCCCCATGATCGGTTCGAGGAAGACCGCGGCCGTCTCCGAATCGACAGCGGCGCCGAGCGCCTCGATGTCTCCGTACGGCACGTGGGTGACGTCGCCGGGCAGCGGTTCGAAGGGCGCCTGCTTGGCGGGTTGGCCGGTCAGCGCCAGCGATCCCATGGTCCGGCCGTGGAACGCACCCTGTGCGGCAACGAGTTTGGTGCGTCCCGTCAACCGGGTGATCTTGAACGCGACCTCGTTGGCCTCGGTCCCCGAGTTGGCGAAGAACACCCGGGCCGGCGCGCCCAGGTGACCGACCAGAGCCTCGGCCAGGGCCACCCCCGGCTCGGTGGCGTACAGGTTCGAGGTGTGGCCCAGCGTGCTCATCTGCCGGTGCACAGCCTCGATCACCGCGGGATGTCCGTGGCCCAGCACGTTGACCGCGATGCCGCCGAGCAGATCGACGTAGGACTTGCCGTCGACGTCGGTGACCACGGCACCGTGTCCAGCGGCCAGGGCCAGCGGCGGAGTGCCGTAGTTGTGCATCATCACCGCAGACCAGCGCTCGATCAGGCTCTCGCTCATGAGGGCACCACCTTGGTGCCGGCGCCTTCGTCGGTGAACAGTTCGGCCAGCACGCAGTGTTCGACGCGGCCGTCGATGACGTGCGCACTGGGCACGCCACCGTTGATCGCGCGTAGGCATGCCTCGATCTTGGGCACCATGCCCTCCTCCAACGTCGGAAGCAGTTGTGTCAGAGCGGCGGAATCGATCTCGCTGACCAGCGAGCTGCGGTCGGGCCAGCTGGTGTACAGGCCCTCGACATCGGTGAGCATGAGCAGCTTGTCCGCCCCGAGCGCCTCGGCGAGTGCGGCCGCGGCGGTGTCGGCATTGATGTTGTAGACCAACCCCTCGGCATCCGGGGCGATCGTCGACACCACGGGAATGCGGCCGGCGGCGATCAGATCGCGCACCGCGTCGGTGCTGACCCGCTCGACGTCACCGACCAGACCGATATCGGTGGCCACCCCGTCGACGAGCACGCTGCGGCGCACCGCGGTGAATAGATGCGCGTCCTCGCCGGTGATTCCGACCGCGTAGGGTCCGTGCGCGTTGATGAGGTTGACCAGTTCCCGGCCCACCTGACCGAACAGCACCATGCGGGCGACGTCGAGCACTTCGGGCGTGGTCACCCGGAAGCCGCCCTTGAATTCCCCCGCGATGCCGAGCTTTTTGAGCATCGCACTGATCTGAGGCCCGCCGCCATGCACGACGACGGGATGGACGCCGCAGTTGCGCAGGAACACCATGTCCTCGGCGAACGCCGCCTTGAGCGTGTCGTCGGTCATCGCGTTGCCGCCGTACTTGACCACGACGATCTTGCCGTGCAGCGCCTTGAGCCAGGGCAGCGCGGCAGCGAGCACCTGCGCCTTCTGTGGCGTGGCCAGGCTCATGAGCTGTACGCCGAGTTCTCTTCGACGTAGGCGTGGGACAGGTCGGTGGTGCGAATCGACGCCGAGGCGGTGCCGACCCCGAGGTCGACGCTGACGGCGATGTCCTCACCGGACAGGTCGACCTCTCGGGCACCGGGGGCCCCGACACTGTCCACACAGACAGGGAAACCGTTGAACGACACGGTGATCCGCTCGGCGTCCAGCGGCACCGGCGCCATGCCGACCGCGGCGAGCACGCGCCCCCAGTTGGCGTCCGACCCGAACAGCGCGGTCTTGACCAGGCTGTCGCGGGCGATCACCCGCGCGGCGGTGACCGCATCGTCCTCGGTTGCCGCACCGGTGACGGTGACGACGATCCGCTTGGTGACCCCTTCGGCATCGGCCTGCAGTTGCGCACACAGGTCCTCACACACCGCGAGGAGAGCGGCATCGAGATCGTCCTGGCTCGGCGTGATCTCGCTGGCACCCGAGGACAGCAACAACACGGTGTCGTTGGTCGAGCAGCTGCCGTCGATGTCGAGGCGGTCGAAGGTGGCCGCGGCCGCGCGGCGCAGCGCGCGGTCGAGCGCGGCGGCGTCGGCCACCGCGTCGGTGGTCAGCACGCACAGCATGGTGGCCAGCGACGGGGCGAGCATGCCCGCACCCTTGGCCATAC
This sequence comes from Actinomycetota bacterium, assembly GCA_040752555.1. Classification (GTDB taxonomy): domain Bacteria; phylum Actinomycetota; class Actinomycetes; order Mycobacteriales; family Mycobacteriaceae; genus Mycobacterium. The sequence goes on from JBFMGT010000015.1 coordinate 91,741, forward strand.
CGCCGACGGTCCACCGGCCCTGGTGATGCAGCGCAACCTGTTTGGGCACGGTGTCGGTGGTCATGATCGCGCGTGCGGCCTCGTCGCCGCCAGTGAGGCCGCCGGCCATCTCGTGCACGATCTCGGTGACCCCGGCACGCACCTTGTCCATCGGCAGCCGGTCGCCGATCAGGCCGGTGGAGCACACCGCGACCTCGATCGCACCGGTCTCGGTGCCCCAATCGGACAGCGCCGCGGCAACGGCCTCGGCGGTGGCGTGGGTGTCCTGGAACCCCAGCGGACCGGTGCACGCATTGGCACCGCCGGAGTTCAGGATCACCGCGCGCAGCCGGCCGGTGGTCAGCACCTGCTGTGACCACAGCACCGGTGCCGCCTTGACCTTGTTGCGGGTGAACACCCCGGCCGCGGCGTGATCGGGTCCCTCATTGAACACCAGGGCCAGATCGAGTGCACCGGAAGCCTTGATCCCGGCGGCGATTCCGGTCGCGCGGAAACCCGCCGGCGCAGTCACGCCCTGGGTGCGCAGCAGCCGGGCGCTGTCGGCGACATCGGTCACGGAGCCACCCCCACAGTCGTCAGTCCATCGGTTTCGGTCCAGCCCAGTGCCAGGTTCATCGATTGCACCGCCGCGCCGGCGGTGCCCTTGACCAGGTTGTCGATCGCGGCGATCGCGACAAACGTCTGAGCATCGCTGTCGACGGCGATCGCGAGCTGGGCAGCGTTGCTCCCCACCACCGCGCCGGTCTGCGGTAGCCGCCCGTCGGGCAGTAGGAAGACGAACGGCTCGGCGTCGTAGGCCTTTTCGTAGGCGGCGCGCAGCTCCGATGGCGACGCCTCGGTGCGGGCGGTGCAGGTGGCCAGGATTCCGCGCGCCGTGGGGATCAGCACCGGGGTGAACGACACCGAGACCTGATCGGCCGACACCGCTTGCAGCCCCTGGGCGATCTCGGGCGTGTGCCGGTGCTTGCCACCGACGTTGTAGGCCCGCGCGGAGCCGATCACCTCGGCCGCCAGCAGGTCAACCTTGGCGGCCCGGCCCGCACCGGAGGTGCCGCTGACGGCTACCACGGTCACGGCCGGCTCGACGAGCCCGGCGGCCACTGCCGGCCACAGCGCCAGCAGCGCAGCGGTCGGGTAGCACCCGGGCACGGCGACCCGGGTGGCGCCGCGCAGCCTGTCGCGGGCGCCGGGCAGCTCGGGCAGGCCGTAGGGCCAGCTGCCGGCATGATCGGAGCCATAGAAGCGCTGCCACGCACCGGCATCGGTGAGCCGGAAATCCGCGCCGCAGTCGATGATCACGGTGTCAGGGCCCAGTTGCTCGGCCAGCGCCGCCGAGTGCCCGTGCGGCAGGGCCAGGAACACGACGTCGTGGCCGGCCAGCACCTCGACCTCGGTGGGCTCGAGGACCCGATCGGCGAGCGGCAACAGATGCGGGTGGTGTTCCCCGAGGGCGGTTCCGGCGCTCGCGGCTGCGGTCAGCGCGCCGAGGGTGAGCGCGCCCTGTACGTATGCGGGGTGCCCGAGCAGCAGCCGCAGGATCTCTCCCCCGGCATATCCGCTGGCTCCGGCGACGGCGACGGACGTCATGGCAACGATCCTTGCATGCTTATGCAGGAACATGCAAATTCATTATTAGTGCTGGTCAGCGTCGTTGCTCGGCGCCCACCGCCGCGGCCGCCGCTGTGACCGCCGCGTCCCGGGCGGCGCTGGCCTCGTCCTCGGTCAACGTGCGATCGGCGGCCCGGAATCGCAGGGCGAGCGCCAGCGACTTCCGTCCCGCACCGATCTGCGGCCCGGTGTAGACGTCGAACAGTCGGACGTCCTCGAGTAGCTCGCCCGCACCGTCGCGCACCGCATCGACGACGCGCTGCGCCGGCACGTCGTCCGCGACCACGAGCGCGACGTCCTGGAACACCGCTGGAAAGGGCGACACCCGCGGCGCCGGCAGCACCTCGCTGATCGGCACTGCATCGAGATCGAGCTCCAGCGCGCAGGTGCCCTTGGGGAGCCCGGAGCGCTCGAGCACCGCGGGGTGCAGCTGTCCGGCGTGCCCGACCACGGTGTCCCCGATGCACACCGCGGCGCACCGGCCGGGGTGCCATGGCAGGTGCTCGGCGGCGCGCATGCTGAACTCGACACCGGCGGCCCGCCCGATTATCCGGACCGCCTCCAACGCATCGAACGGCTCGACCGGGCGCCCGGGACCCCATGGCCCCGCCGGCTCTCGCATACCGGTCAGCACCGCGCCGACGTGCTGGGGCTGGCGCGGCAACGACGCGTCCAGCGCCGCGATCTCGTCGTCGGTGGGCCGCCGGTCGGTGGGGATGCGCTCCACCGACCGCGTCGCCGCGGTCGGCTCGACGACCTGCGCCAGCGCGAACAGCGCCGTATCGGGGGCGCCGCGAGACACGTTGCGGCTCAGAGCTTCCAGCAGACCGGGAAGCAGCGTGGTGGCCAGCGCGGGCCGGTCGGCCTCGAGCGGGTTGAGCACCTCGACGGTGTGCCGGCGCGGGTCGTCGGCGGGTAGGCCCCACTGGTCGAAAATCCCCGCGGGCAGGAACGGCGTCGGGAGGATCTCGACATATCCGCCGAGCGCCAACGACTTTCCGATCGCCCTGCGCCGCTTCTGCACCGGAGTCAGTCCCCGCCCGGCGGGCGCAGCGGGCAGCACCGACGGCACGACGTCGAGACCTTCGAGTCGCATCACCTCTTCGACCAGGTCCGCGGGCTGACGCAGGTCCGGGCGCCAGCTCGGCGGGGTGGCCGTGAGCTCGTCACCGTCGACGGTGACCGACGCCCCGATCTGGGTGAGCCGGCGCTGCGCCGAACCGGGCGGATACGCCACGCCGGCCAAGCGATCAGGCAGGTCGATGGGCATGCGCACCGGCGCCGGCGACCAGTCCTGCCGAGGCGGCTCACCGCGCCAGTCGGTGAGTGTGGGTTGCACTGCGCCACCGGCGATCTCGGCGAGCAGCGCGGCTCCCCGGTCGAGTGCGGCCACGGAGATCGCCGGATCCACGGTGCGCTCGTACCTTCGGCCGGCCTCGCTGTAGAGGCGCAGCCTCCGCTGTGTCCGCGACACCGCGGCCGGATCCCAGACCGCGGCCTCGAGCAGGACATCGGTGGTGCTCTCCCGCACTTCGGTGGTGCCGGCGCCCATGACGCCGCCGATGGCGGCAGTGGCGGTGTCGTCGACGATGAGGACATCGGCGGGGTCGAGTCGGCGCTCGACGTCGTCGAGGGTGACCACGGTCTCCCCCGGCTCGGCGAACCGCACCCGGAAGCCGCCGTTGATCAGGCTGCGGTCGTGGGCGTGCATCGGATGCCCGAGCTCGAGCATGACGTAGTTGGTCACGTCCACCGCCGGCGAGATTGCGCGAATGCCGCTGAGCAGCAGTCGACGCCGAAGCCACCACGGCGACACCGCCGTCGGGTCGATGCCGCTCACCGGTCGCAACGCGAACCGCTGCACACCGGCGGCAGGATCGATGACGACCGGCAGCGCGTCCCCGTCGGCGGGCAGCGGAGGAACCTGGGCCGGGTCGACGAAGTCGAGGTCGTAGGCGTTGGCGATCTCGCGGGCCATGCCGCGCACCGACAGGCAGTAGCCGCGGTCCGGGGTGATCGCCAGGTCGAAGACGACATCGTCGAGCCCGAGCACCTCGTGGGCGGAGTCGCCCGGCGCAGCGGTCCCGGGCGGGAGCACCAGGATGCCGGAATGGTCGGCGCCGAGGTTCAGCTCGGCCGCCGAACAGATCATCCCGTCGGAGGTGCGCCCGTAGGTCTTGCGGGTGGCGATCGTGAACTCGCCGGGCAGCACCGTGCCGGGCAACGCCACCGCGACGAGATCACCGACGGTGAAATTCGTTGCGCCACACACGATGTCACGGAGCTGATCTTCGCCGACGTCGACCTTGACCGCCCTGATGGGTTTTTTGAACTCGGTGAGTTCCTCGATCTCGGTGACCCGGCCGATGGTCAGCGGACCGCGGACCGGCCCCACCGGGATGATCTCCTCGACCTCGTGACCGATCCGGATCAGCGTCTGTTCGAGCTCCTCGGGAGAGACATGCCAGCCCGGAGCGCCGGCCGCCACGGTCTCCCGCAGCCAGCTGTAGGGGAACCGCATCAGGCGCCCACCCCGAACGGCAGGGAGAAGCGCACGTCACCTTCGACCATGTCGCGCATGTCGGGGATGCCGTTGCGGAACTGCAGCGTGCGTTCCAGCCCCATCCCGAACGCGAAGCCCGAGTACACCTGCGGGTCGATCCCGCACGCGCGCAACACGTTCGGGTTCACCATGCCGCAGCCTCCCCATTCCACCCAGCCGGGCCCGCCCTTCTTGTTGGGGAACCAGATGTCGACCTCGGCCGACGGCTCGGTGAACGGGAAGAAGTGCGGCCGCAACCGGGTGCGCCCCTGCGGCCCGAACTGCGCACGCGCGAACGCGTCCAGGGTGCCGCGCAGATTCGCCATCGTCAGTCCCTTGTCGACGGCCAGTCCCTCCACCTGATGGAAGACCGGGGTGTGGGTGGCGTCGAGTTCGTCGGTGCGGAAGGTGCGGCCGATCGAGACGATGTAGACCGGCAGCTCCCGCTCGAGAAGGGCGCGGATCTGCACCGGTGAGGTATGGGTACGCAGCACCTGCCGCGAGCCGTCGGGCGCGATGTGGAAGGTGTCCTGTTCGCTGCGTGCAGGGTGATCGGGCGGGAAGTTCAGTGCGTCGAAGTTGAACTGCTCAGTCTCCACCTCGGGGCCTTCGGCCAGCTCCCACCCCATCGCAATGAACGTGTCCGCGACGTTCTCGGCCAGGATCGTGATCGGGTGCCGCGCGCCGACCGGCTGCCGCGACGACGGCAGAGTCACGTCGATGCGCTCGGCCACCAGCACCGCGGCGTCGCGTTCTGCGCGCAACGTGGACAACCGCTCGTCGTAGGCGCTCTGCGCCGCGGTCCGGGCGACGTTGACCCGCTTGCCGGCGTCGGCTCGCTCGGTCTTGGGCAGGCCGCCCAGCGCCTGGCGGGCCAGCGCGATCGGTGACCGGTCGCCCAGGTGGTCGGTTTTCGCGCGCGCCAGATCGTCGAGCGTCGCCGCCTCGGCGAAAGCACGAGCGGCTGCGCTGACCGCATCGGTCAACGCGTCGTCGGAGAGGTTCGCAGGCTGGTCAGCCACCCGGCGATCATAGGCGATGGCGCGTTACCCTCACGCCGTGGTGATCCGGCCGCTGGTGATCGCGGGAATCTGGCTGCTCGGGGCGATCGCGGCGATGCTGGCCGTCGGCTCGCATGCCGGGTGGGCCGCGGCGGCGGCGGTGCTGCTGGGGCTCGCACTGCTCGGCTCATGGGACCTGGTTCAGCGCAAGCACACGATCCTGCGGCTCTACCCGATCCTGGGCCACGTCCGCTTCCTGATGGAACTGATCCGGCCCGAGATCCGGCAGTACTTCATCGAGTCGAACATCGAAGCCACGCCGTTCGACCGGGAGACGCGCGATCTGGTCTACGAACGCGCGAAAGGCACCAAGGGCGACGAACCGTTCGGCACCGAACGCGACGTCACCGCTGTCGGCTACGAGTTCCTGCGCCATTCGCTGCGCGCTCGCTTCGCCGACGACCTCGACCCGCGGGTGCGGCTGGGCGGACCAGACTGCACCCAGCCCTACGACATCGCACTGCTGAACGTCTCGGCGATGAGCTTCGGAGCGCTGTCGGCCAACGCGATCAGCGCGCTGAACGCCGGCGCCGCCCGCGGCGGGTTCGCCCACGACACCGGTGAGGGCGGGATCAGCCCGTACCACCTCGCCGGCGGCGGGGACCTGATCTGGGAAATCGGCTCGGGGTACTTCGGGTGCCGTGACGCCGACGGCCGCTTCGACGCCGCGCAGTTCGCCGAGAAGGCAGCGCTGCCCGCGGTCAAGGTGATCTCCGTCAAGCTGTCCCAGGGCGCCAAGCCCGGCCTGGGCGGGGTGCTCCCGGGCGCCAAGGTCAGCGAGGAGATCGCCGAGACCCGAGGCGTCCCCGTGGGCCACACCGTGGTGTCCCCGCCGGCACACGCCGCCTTCAGCACACCGGCAGAGTTCGCGCACTTCATCGCCGCACTGCGCCGCCTCAGCGGGGGGAAGCCCGTCGGTTTCAAACTGTGCGTCGGAGCGCGCACCGAGTTCCTGTCGCTGTGCAAGGGTTTCCTTGCCACCGGGATCACCCCCGACTTCGTGATCGTCGACGGCGCCGAAGGCGGCACGGGTGCTGCCCCGCAGGAGTTCGAGGACCACGTCGGGATGCCGCTCACCGAGGGGCTGATGTTGGTGCACAACTGCTTGGTGGGCACCGGCTTACGCGGTCGGGTGAAGGTCGGCGCGTCGGGCAAGGTGGCCAGTGGTGTCGACATCGTCAGCCGGGTCTGCCAGGGGGCGGACTTCACGATGGCCGCGCGCGCGATGATGTTCGCCGTCGGGTGCATCCAGGCGCTCAAATGCCACACCAACCGCTGTCCGACGGGCGTGGCGACCCAGGACCCCGCGCGCAGCCGGGCGCTCGATGTGGACGACAAGACGACCCGGGTGTACAACTTCCAACGCGCCACGGTGGCCAGTGCCGCACAGATCGTTGCGTCGATGGGGCTGACCGGTTTTCACGAGCTGTCGCCGGCCATGCTGAACCGCCGCATCGAGGGCCAGCGCACCAGCACCTACGCCGAGATCTACGAGTGGCTGACACCCGGCGAACTGCTCGACGATCCGCCGCAGTCCTGGCGCTCGGACTGGGTCACCGCATCGGCCGACGAATTCGTCTGAGTGCGCCGGAGGCGTTCGACGGCTGACGCGGCCAGCGCGCCGACGGTGCCCCAGACGGCACCCTCGAGCACGCCCAGCAACCCGTCGGCCAGGACAAGGAACGCGAATGCCGCACCGACACAGAGCAGAAGCACGGTGGGCACCGACCAATGCGCACGTGCGCCGAACCGTATGGAGACCACCATGCCTAGGACCAGCGCCACCGCGTGCCCGATATCGGTGAACCCGGCGCCCCCGGTCACCACGACAACCGCAGCGGCGCACCAGAATCCGATCCACGCGGCACGCCAACGAGCCGGCAGTGTCGCAGTCAGCACCCCGACGACAGCCATCGCCCCGTAGCTCATCCCGACATCGGAGGCGCGGCTGATCGAGGGCGAGAGCCAGTTCAGTTTGACCGCGGCGACCAGTCCGGCGGCCACCAGCAGTGTCGCCCCGATGTGGCCCGTCGCGAACGTCAGGGCGGTACGGCCGCCACCCAGCGTCAATTCGGCCACCAGCAGTAGACACACCAGGCCGGGCAGCCAGAGGTAGATGGGGCCCGCATCGACGACGAAGGCACTGCTGATCAGGGTGCCGAATCGGCCTCGACTCAAGTTGTGCAGGTTCGTGCTGGCGTGCCGGATGAGTGCATCGTGCATCGCCGGGTCCATCCGCACCATCGCCGCCGTGATCGTCGAGACCACCACGGCGTAACTCAGGGTGAAGCGTGCGCGGCGGAGACCGGCCAGCATTCCGGACTGCACCACATCCACTATGCGCCGGATGCCGCGCCGTTCTCGTCCTCGTCGCCTGCGAACTGCCTGCGAGTTCTCAATTGGTACATGGCGAAGTCGTCGGGCACGCCGTCCTGTTTCGCCGCGAACACCGGTCTCCTGAGGCGTTTGGCGATCACCCCCAGGCGGTCGAGCTCCTCGTCGCCGATGCGCTCGAGGGTGGCCTCCGACACCACCAGTTCACCGCGGGTCGCGCGTTCCATCACGCGCGCGGCCAGGTTGACGTCGATACCGAGCCAGTCCGAGCCGAGCCGGTGCGGATGTCCGGTGTGCACGCCCACGCGCATGCGTGGGGTGTACCCGTCGAGCTCGACAGTACGGACCGCCTCCCTGGCAGTCAGGACCGCACTCACCGCGGTCGCCGGTTCGGCGAACACCGCCATCAAGCCATCGCCCATGCGCTTGACGATGTGCCCGCCGGCCTCCAGCAGCGGCGGTTCCACCACCTGCGCAACCCGCCGCAGCAACCGCAGCGTCGCATCGTCCCCGGCACGTAAGGACCACGTGGAAAAGCCCACCAGATCGGTGAACACGAGCGTGACCTCGTCGTTGGCCGGACGGCCCGACACCCGCTCGGTGAGGGCCTGCCACACCTGCAGCGCGCCCAGGCTGACCTCTCGGGTCAACGCTTCGCGCTCCAACAGCCGGTCGGCTGCACGGGCGGCGGCGCGGGGTCCACCCACGCCCGCCGCCGAGAGCGGATCCCCGAACTCGGGGTCCCCGGGCAATGCGCGACGGGCGCGCCGCAGGAAGGCGACGGCGCCGGCGTGGTGGTTGACGGTGCGCAGCCATCCCAGCGGCCCTGACACCTCACTGCCCTCCACAGCGTCAGCGTAATCGAGGCCATCGTCAGCGCTGAACCGCCAGGTCACGTGGACGCGACCGCGCGGTGGCGGCTGCATAACACCCACTGCCCGACCATAGACAACGGGCGTTGTCAGTCACTAGCGTGAGGTGATGCGATCACCGTCGATGGCAGCAGGTACCCCGGCGTCGGATCCGCTGGGGCCCGACTCTCTGACGTGGAAGTACTTCGGAGACGTCCGCACCGGCATGCTCGGCGTGTGGATCGGCGCCATCCAGAACATGTATCCCGCGCTCGGAGCGGGTGTGGAAGACCATTCGATCCTGCTGCAGGAGCCGCTGCAGCGGGTAGCCCGCTCCGTCTACCCGATCATGGGCGTGGTCTACGACGGTGACCGCGCGGCCCAGACCGGTGCGCAGATCAAGGGCTACCACACCACGATCAAGGGCGTCGACGCCCAGGGCCGCCGCTACCACGCGCTGGATCCGGACACCTTCTATTGGGCGCACGCCACGTTCTTCATGCTCATCATCAAGACCGCGGAGTACTTCTGCGGTGGACTCACCGAGGCCGAGAAGCGTCGACTGTTCGACGAGCACGTCCAGTGGTACCGGATGTACGGCATGAGCATGCGGCCGGTGCCCGGCTCATGGGAGGAGTTCTGCCAGTACTGGGACCGCACGTGCCGCGAGGATCTCGAGATCAACCGGGCCACCCAGGACATCTTCTCGATCCGTATCCCCAAGCCGCGCTTCGTGTTGATGCCGACTCCGCTGTGGGATCAGATGTTCAAACCGATGGTCGGGGCGCAACGCTGGATCGCGGCGGGACTGTTCGACCCGGCGGTGCGGGAGAAGGCCGGGATGCGGTGGACACCGGGCGACGAGGTCCTGCTGCGATTGTTCGGCAAGCTCGTGGAGCTGGCGTTCGTCGCCGTGCCCGATGAGATTCGGCTGCACCCTCGTGCAGTGGCGGCCTACCGACGCGCGGAGGGCAAGCTCGCTGCCGACGCACCGCTGGCGGAGGCGCCTGCGTTCATGGGGCCGCCGCGGGAGCGTCGCGGCCTACCGGTGCACTACGTCCCGCGCAGCAAAAGCCTGTTGGACCGGGCAGGTGCGCTCGTGCACACCACCGTGGCGCTGGCCGCGTTGCGGCCAGGACGTCCGCGGAGCCGCACCGCCGCCTGACGAAGGACCGCCTGACAGAATGGGTGCTCGCCGACGAAGGAGCGCCCGGGTGGAATTCAGCAACAGCACGGCCCTGATCACGGGCGCCAGCGGTGGCATCGGCGAGGAGTTCGCCGTCCAGCTCGCCGCGCGGGGCGCCGATCTGATCCTGGTCGCCCGCCGGGCCGACCGACTCGAGGCGTTGCGCGAGCTGCTGACGGCACGCCATCCGGGTATCGCCGTCGGCGTCGTGACCGCCGACCTTGCGGTCGCCGGCTCAGGCGCGGACCTGCACGCGCGCGTGCGCGAGTTGGGCCGCGACGTCGACGTCTTGGTCAACAACGCCGGCATCGGCCTGCACGGCATGTTCCACACCCAGGATCCAGACGCGAATGCCGGTGCCGTGCAATTGAATTGCGGGACACTCGTCGACCTGACCGGACGCTTCTTACCGCCGATGGTCGAGCGCCGCCACGGCGTCGTCATCAACGTGGCGTCCACCGCGTCGTTTCAGCCCACCCCCGGCATGGCGGTCTACGGCGCGACCAAGGCGTTCGCGCTGTCGTTCACCGAGGCCCTCTGGCAGGAGAACCGGAAGACCGGAGTCAGAATCCTCGCGCTGTGCCCCGGGGCGACGGAGACAGAGTTCTTCGACCGCACCGGCGAGAAGTTCATGACCGACGGGCGGCAGAGCGCCACCCAAGTCGTCGAGACCGCGCTCGCCGCGCTCGACAAGTCTTCGCCGACTGTGGTTTCCGGGTTGCGCAACGCGGTGCTGGCGATGGGGTACCGGGTCGCGCCGAGGAAGCTGCTGCTGGCCGTGTCAGAGCGCATGCTCAAAGCCGAGTAGGGGTCAGTGCGCCGCGGCGCGGCGGCTGCGCGCTGACGCGTACAGACAGATCGCCGCGGCGGCAGCGACATTGAGGCTTTCCGCCGCCCCCGACATCGGAATGCGCACCCGCGTCGTCGCCAGCGCGGTCACGTCGTCAGGCAGGCCGTGGGCCTCCGGACCGAACAACCACGCCGTCGGCACAGATGCGTCGACGTCGTCGACGCTGGCGTCGCCGTCGAGAACGGTGGCCATGATCTGCAGCCCGGCGGCCTTGAGCCGGGTGACCACGTGTGCGGCGTCGGGTTCGCTCAGGACGGGGATCGAGAAGATGCTTCCCGCCGAGGCGCGCAGGCATTTGCCGTTGTAGGGGTCCACACTCGGCCCGGCCAGCACGACGGCATCTGCGCCCATCGCGTCGGCCACCCGGATCAGTGTGCCCGCGTTGCCGGGCTCGGAGATGCCGACCGGGACAGCCAGCAGCGACGGCTCTGTGGCCAGCACGTCATCGAGTTCGACGGTGGGCAGCTCGCACACCGCCACGAGCCCTACCGGAGTCACGGTGTCCGACAGAGCTTTTGCCGCACGTTCGGTGACGAGCTGCACGGGGTGATCGGCCAGCAGATCGGCGAACCGCTGCGCGGCAGCCTCGGTGGCGAACACCTCGGAAACGAGTCCGCGCCGCAGCGCTGCCTCGACGAGGTTGGGTCCCTCGGCGAGAAAGCGTGCGGCGCGGCGGCGCCCGGTGTGGCGGTGCAGCTTGACTGCGGCCGCCACCCGGGCAGATCGCTCCGAAAGGATCAGGCAGCCTCACCCGACGGGGCGTTGACATCCTCGGGCAGCGCGGCCTTGGCGGCCTCGACCAACGCGCTGAACGCTGCGGGATCGCTGACGGCGATCTCGGCCAGGTTCTTGCGGTCCACCTCGATGCCGGCGGCCTTCAGGCCCTGGATCAGGCGGTTGTAGGTGATGTCGTTGGCCCGTGCGGCGGCGTTGATGCGCGAGATCCACAGCTTGCGGAATTCGCCCTTGCGAGCACGCCGGTCACGGTAGGCATAGGTCAACGAGTGCAGCTGCTGCTCTTTGGCCTTGCGGTACAGGCGAGACCGCTGACCGCGGTAGCCCTTCGAGGCCTTGAGTACGGTGCGTCGCTTCTTCTGCGCGTTGACTGCGCGCTTCACGCGTGCCATGGGTGTGTCCTATCTGGGTCGGTAAAGGGAGAGGGCGCGAGCGCCCGAAAGAGTCAGCCGTTGAGCATCTTCGCGACACGCTTGGTGTCGTTGGCAGCCACTGCGGTGCGGCCGGCGAGCCGGCGGGTGCGCGAGGACGGCTTGTGCTCGAGCAGGTGCCTGCGGTTGGCCTTCTGGCGGACGATCTTGCCGGTTCCGGTGCGACGGAACCGCTTCGAAGCGCCGCTGTGGGTCTTCGCCTTGGGCATGTTTCCTCAGTTCTTCTGTGATGTGTCGGTCTGGGTCTCGGCTTCGGCCCGTGGGGCCTCGGCCTGCTGCGCCGCCTTCGCGCGAGTCTTCGCGCCGCGGTGCGGGGCCAGCACCATGGTCATGTTGCGGCCGTCCTGCTTGGCGGACGTCTCGACGAAGCCGTAGTCGGCGACGTCGGCGCCCAGGCGCTGCAGGAGCCGGAAACCCAGTTCGGGCCGGGATTGCTCGCGGCCGCGGAACATGATCGTCACCTTGACCTTCGATCCGGCTTCCAGGAAGCGGATGACGTGACCCTTTTTGGTCTCGTAGTCATGCGGATCGATCTTGGGACGGAGCTTCTGCTCTTTGACGACGGTCTGCTGCTGGTTCTTGCGAGACTCGCGAGCCTTCTGCGCCGTCTCGTACTTGAACTTGCCGTAGTCCATGATCTTGCACACGGGCGGCTTGGCGTCCGGCGCTACTTCCACGAGGTCGAGATCGGCGTCGGCGGCGACGCGGAGTGCATCTTCGATGCGCACGATGCCTACCTGTTCACCGCCCGGTCCGATCAGACGGACTTCAGGTACGCGGATGCGCTCGTTGACGCGGGTCTCAGTGCTGATGGGGCCTCCCGGGGTAGTTCCTGCTGTCATCGCAGAATCCCCCACCCGGCGGCAAACGTCCCATAGGAACGAATAAGCCCTGCTCACAGCAGGGCCCAAAGCCGACCAGGCCGGACATTGGTGACATCGTCACCGATCTCCGGACCGGACCGCGCTACCGTGAATGGATCGTTGGCAGGCGGTGGGAGTGGGACTCCACTTGCTGTCCCTGGCGTCAGCCGGGACGGTCGCGCATGCCAGTCTAGCAGGCATGACCGAGAGCTCCGAACATCCCGAACCAGACGCCGGACCGCCCGCCCGGGAACTGGCCGACGTGCCCGCGGTCGAGGTGATCACCCGAGCCGCGGTGATGTTGATGAGCGCGGCCGCCGAGAAGCTGGGCCTGTCCGCCGACGATCCGGACGACAGCCCCCACCGCGACCTCGACGAGGCGCGGCGCCTGATCACAGCGCTGGCCGGCTTGGTGACGGCCTCGGCGGAATACCTGGGTCCGCACGCCGGGCCGGTCCGCGACGGTCTGAAAAGCCTCCAGCTGGCGTTCCGCGAAGGCAGCGCCGCACCCGACGAACCCGGCAAGGGCCCCGGCGAGAAGTACACCGGCCCGGTTTGGTGAGGTCGGCGCGCGGCTGACTTGCAGCCGCGCCGCAGCGTGAGGGCATATCCTCGCGCCCTATGACCTCCACTGGCATCGCCAGGACACGGCCCGCGACCGGATACGGCTGGGTGCCTGCCGCAGCCGGCTGGATCGTCGGCGTCATCGCGACGCTGTCGCTGCTGGCGAGCATCTCGCCACTGATCCGCGCGGTGATCAAGGTGCCGCGCGAGTTCGTCGACGACTACATCTTCAACTTCCCGGACACCAGCTTCGCGTGGGCCTTCGTGCTGACGCTGCTGGCCGCCGCCCTGGCCGCGCGCAAACGCCTCGCGCTGTGGATCCTCGTCGGCTACATGGTGGCCGCCGCCGGATGGAACGTGGTCGCATTGCTCGACGGCGGCGAGCGCTGGTTCGAGAGGGTCGGCGAGATCATCGGTCTCGGCTTCCACGTCGTCGCGATCGTGTGCCTGGTGCTGGCCCGCCACCAGTTCTGGGCCCGGGTGCGGCGCGGCGCCCTGCTCAAGGCGGCGCTCGTCCTGCTCGCCGGCATGGCGGTCGGCACACTGGTCGGCTGGGCACTGCTGGAGGTGTTCCCCGGCAGCCTGGCCCGCTCGGACCGGTTCTGGTACGCCCTGAACCGGGTGGGCGCGTTCGCCGGCGCCGACGCCGACACCTTCGCCGGCCATCCGCACGTGTTCGTCAACGCACTACTCGGCCTCTTCGGCGCGCTGGCCCTGATGGTCGCTGCGATCGTGCTGTTCCAGTCACAACGCGCCGACAACGCGCTGACCGGCGAGGACGAATCCGCGATTCGCGGCCTGCTGGAGTTGTTCGGCAAGAACGACTCGCTGGGCTACTTCGCCACCCGACGCGACAAGGCCGTGGTGTTCGCGCCCAATGGTCGCGCCGCGATCACCTATCGCGTCGAGGTCGGCGTGTGTCTGGCCAGCGGCGACCCGGTGGGCGATCCGCGCGCCTGGCCGGCCGCGATCGCAGCATGGCTGCAGCTGTGCGAGACCTACGGCTGGGCGCCGGGGGTGATGGGCGCCAGTTCGGCGGGCGCTCAGGCGTTTCGCGAGGCGGGGCTGAGCGCACTGCAACTCGGCGACGAGGCGATCCTGCACCCCGACGCGTTCCGCCTCTCCGGACCCGACATGCGCGCAGTACGGCAGGCGGTCACCCGGGCCCGCCGCGCCGGGGTCACGGTGCGGATGCGTCGCCACCGCGATCTGTCCGCTGACGAGATGGCGACGGTGATCGAGCGGGCCGACGCCTGGCGCGACACCGAGGACGAGCGCGGCTTCTCGATGGCGCTTGGCCGGCTCGGCGATCCCGCCGACGGTGACTGCCTGCTGGTCGAGGCGGTCCAGGGGCCTGCCGGCGAGACCGGCGAGGTGGTCGCGATGCTCTCTTTGGTGCCGTGGGGCAGTAACGGGGTCTCGCTGGACCTGATGCGCCGCTCCCCGCAGTCACCCAACGGCACGATCGAGCTGATGGTCAGCGAGTTGTGCCTGCAGGCCGAGGAGATCGGCGTGACCCGGGTGTCGCTCAACTTCGCGATGTTCCGCTCGGCGTTCGAGCAGGGTGCTCAACTCGGCGCGGGGCCGGTGGCCCGAATGTGGCGGGCGCTGCTGGTGTTCTTCTCTCGGTGGTGGCAGCTGGAAACCCTCTACCGGTCCAACATGAAGTACCAACCCGAGTGGGTGCCGCGCTACGCCTGCTACGAGGAGGCACGCCTGGTGCCGCGGGTCGGAGTCGCCTCCGTCATCGCCGAAGGCTTTCTCGTGCTGCCGTTTTCGCGTCGCCACACCCAACCGCACACCGGCCACCACATCGCTGTGCCGGGCTCACTGATGGCGACCGGCACGCTGCACAGCGACGGCACCGCACCCGACGGTCTCCGCGATGACGTGCCGGCCGAGGACGCCACGAAGCGGCTGCCCGAGCAGGTCCGCGTCCGCATGGCCAAGCTGAAGGCGCTTCAGGACGATGGCGTCGACGCCTACCCGGTGGGCAGCCCGCCCAGCCACACGGTGGCCCAGGCATCGGCATGCCCGGAGGGGACATCGGTGACCGTCGCCGGCCGGGTGCTGCGGCTGCGTGACTACGGCGGTGTGCTGTTCGTCGAGTTGCGCGACTGGTCCGGCGATGTGCAACTGCTGCTGGACAATTCACTGCTGCAGTCGGGCTGCACCGCCGACTTCACCCGGACCATCGACCTCGGCGACCTGATCGAGGTGTCCGGTGCGATGGGGCGCAGCCGAAACGGCACCTGGTCGCTGCTGGTGGGCCGCTGGCGTCTGATCGGCAAATGCCTCAGGCCGCTGCCCGACAAGTGGAAGGGGATGACCGACCAGGAAGCCAAGGTACGGGCCCGCTACGTCGACCTCGCGGTCAACACCGACGCGCGCGACCTGATCCGGGCCCGCAGCGCGGTCCTGCATGCCATCCGAGAGACGTTGGTGCACAGGGGTTTTCTCGAAGTCGAGACGCCCATCCTGCAGCAGATCCACGGCGGCGCCAACGCCCGGCCGTTCCTCACCCACATCAATGCCTACGACCTCGACCTGTACCTGCGCATCGCCCCCGAGCTCTACCTCAAGCGGTTGTGCGTCGGCGGCGTGGAACGCGTCTTCGAACTCGGCCGTGCGTTCCGCAACGAGGGCGTGGACTTCAGCCATAATCCCGAATTCACCCTGCTGGAGGCCTATCAGGCGCACGCCGACTACCGCGTGTGGATCGACGGCGCGCGCGAGCTGATCCAGAACGCCGCCCAGGCCGCCAACGGCGAGCAGGTGTTCTTCCGTCCACGCGAGGACGGCACGCTGGCACCGGTCGACATCTCCGGGCCGTGGCGGGTCACCACCGTGCACGACGCCGTATCCGAGGCGCTCGGGGAACACATCGGCCCGGACACCGGTCTGGGCACACTGCGGCGGCTCTGCGACAAGGCCACGATCCCCTACCTGACCCACTGGGACGCCGGAGCCGTGGTGCTTGAGATGTACGAGCACCTCGTCGAAGATCGCACCGAGGCGCCGACGTTCTACACCGACTTCCCCACCTCGGTGTCCCCACTGACCCGGCCCCACCGCAGCATCGCAGGTGTCGCCGAACGCTGGGACCTGGTGGCGTGGGGCGTCGAACTCGGTACCGCCTACAGCGAACTCACCGATCCGGTAGAGCAGCGCCGCCGGCTGCAGGAGCAGTCGCTGCTGGCCGCAGGAGGGGACCCCGAGGCGATGGAACTCGACGAGGACTTCCTTCAGGCGATGGAATACGCGATGCTGCCGACGGGCGGTCTCGGCATGGGGGTGGACCGGGTCGTGATGATGATCACCGGCCGCAGCATCCGCGAGACCCTGCCGTTCCCGCTGGCCAAACCTCGTTAGCAGCAAGGCCACAGCCTGCTCCAAGCTTAGGCGGTCAAGGTGGACCCGTGACGACGTCTGGTCCCTTCTCCCTGAGCTTCTGGGAATCCACGCGACATCATCTGTCCCTGATGCACGGGTGGCTACCCGTGCTCGTGCAGGTCCTGGCGCTCGTTGCCCTGGTGAGCGCGATCGGCTGGCGCACCCGGCGCTGGCGGATGGTGTGGCTGCCATGGTCGGCGGTGATCGGGGTGATGCTGACTGTCGGCGCGTACTGGTACACCGAGTCCGCCGGCGTCGCTGACGACACCAACCCCGCGCCTCAGACGCTGTGGGTGTGGATCGCGTTGTCGGGCATTGCATTCGGCGTACTCGTGTCGGGGTGGCGCGACGCGCAGTGGTGGCGGCGCGCCGTGGCCCTGACCGCGGTTCCCCTGTGCGTGCTGTGCGCCGCGCTGGCATTGAACCTGTGGACGGGCTACTTCCCCACCGTGCAGACCGCGTGGAGTCAGCTGACCGCGGGCCCGCTGCCCGACCAGACCGACCAGGTGACGGTCGCGGCGATGCAACGCACCCACACCATCCCGATCAAGGGCAGCGTCGTGCCCGTCGACATCCCGAACACCGCATCGGGTTTCAAGCACCGCGGTGAGTTCGTCTACCTGCCGCCGGCCTGGTACGCCAGCGATCCGCCCCCCGCGCTGCCGACGATCATGATGATCGGTGGCGAGTTCAACACGCCGGCCGACTGGATGCGCGCCGGCAATGCGATCAAGACCCTCGATGACTTCGCCGCCGCGCACCACGGGGCTGCCCCCGTCGTCGTGTTCGTCGACCCGGGCGGCGCGTTCAACAACGACACCGAGTGCGTCAACGGGGCGCGAGGCCAGTCGGCCGACCACCTGACCCGCGATGTGGTGCCCTACATGAAGGCCACGTTCGGGGTGAGCCCGGCCGCCGCCAACTGGGGCGTGGTCGGCTGGTCGATGGGTGGCACCTGCGCGGTGGACCTGGCGGTCATGCACCCCGACATGTTCAGCGCGTTCGAGGACATCGCCGGCGACCTCGCGCCGAACTCCGGCAACCAGGCCCAGACCGTCGCCCGCCTCTTCGGGGGCAACAGCGCCGCCTACGCGTCGTTCGACCCCAGCACCGTGATCGCCCGACACGGGCCCTACCGTGGCGTGCAGGGCTGGTTCGACGTCAATGGCGCGCTACCCGGCTCGGGTGCCGCCAAGCCGAACGACCAGGCGATCGCCGCCTCGACCCTGTGTTCGTTGGGCAGCCGATCGGGCATCGGCTGCGCGGTGGTGAGCCAGCCGGGCAGCCACGACTGGCCATTCGCCTCCTCCGCGTTCGCAGCTGCGCTGCCGTGGATGGCCAGCGCGATCGGCACCCCGGGGGTGCCGCCGGTGGCGCTGCCCGCCACCGCGCAGGCCACCCCGGTGGAAACGGCGGCCGCGCGCTGACGGGCACCGGTAGCGTGGGGCGCATGTCCGATGACCCCGCGGTTGCCCCCGAGACCGGCTACACCGACGACGGGGTGCCGACGTTCGATGCGGTACGCGAGAAGATCGAGAATCGGTTCGCGACCTCGCTGGGTTCTGCCGAGTTGGCCGCCGAAACCCCGGAAGGGCGCACCGCGGCTGAACAGTACGACGCGCGGCAGCGCGCCGCCGCCGAGCGGCTGGCACAGATCCGCCAGTCCATGCGCGGCGACCAGACCGATGCGCAGAGCGACTCTCAGTAGTCGGTGTCGGCAGCCAACAGCTCGGCCAGGAAGGCGTCGGCACCGGCCGCCGCGAGGCGCGCCCGCGCCATGGAGCGCACGCGATCCCGTGCAGAACGAGATTCGTCGGCATCGGCGCCCACGATGACCGCCGCCCCGCTCCAGTCGTGGTCCCACGCCGCGTCCTCGCTCACCGGTGTCTCACCGTCGAACAGCGGCACGGTCGCCGCGCCGGCGTCATTCAGGGCGCCGGCACCGGTGTATCCGCCGGATCGGAACTGCACCGGGATGCCTACGGGCGACACCGCGCCCCACACCTCGGTGCGCACCACCGCCGCGACCGTCGTCCCGTCCCCCACCACCGACCAGGCGACGGTGTCCTCGGCGGCATCGAAGACCCCCGGCGGCACCGCCGACCAGCGCACCGAGTCGCGCCCCTCGGCGATCGCCTCGCCCTGTCGTCTCACACCCGGCCCGGCCGCCAGCGCATAGTCGTCGCGCCGCCGTTCCGCCGCGACAGCTTCGAGGGCTTCGCCGACTGCCACACCGGTGTCCTCGGCCAGCGCGAGACACGACTGCGCGAGCTCGGCGACGCGCGAATCATCATGGCGGGCAAGCAGAGTGAACAGCGGCGCGTGCGGCCGCAGCAGGTCGGTCACGTCGGCGTCGAAGGCATCGTCGTCGAAGAACTCCTGCGTCGCCTCGGTCAGGAGAGCCAGCTCCCCGTCGAGCAGGGCGCCGTCGAGATCGGCGATGCCGTCCTGCCGGCTGGCCGGCCACCACCGTCGCAGCCAATGTCCCAGCGCCAGGCGGCGCAGCGTGGCGAGCGATCCCGATTCGACGTCGACGTCCGGCAGGTCGACGGTGCCGTTGTCGGTGTCCGGCTCGCCTTCGAGCAGAGCCGCCACCACCGCCTCGTGGCCCGCCGGCCCGACGACGCGCCACAGCCAGTCCGCACGCGCCACGTCGGTGAACACGATCTGCGGGGCCGCGTCCGCATCGTCGACCGGCCAGGTCAGCACAGCGCCGGCGACCTCGAGGACCGCAGCCAACGGCGGAACCGACGGGGGTGCCCCCGTGGTCCACATCCCGGTGTCGTTGTGCAGTCTCACGACGCCATGCCCTCCGCGCCGAGCATTGCCTTGATGCGCTGCCGGTGATCCAGGCTCACCGAGCGTGCGACACCGTCGAGCAGCGCGCACACCTCGTCGGCGTCGAAGCACGACTCCTGCCACACGTCGCGACCGTGCAGACGCGCCCACAGCCGGTTCAGGTAGGGCCGGCGGAAGGTGGCGAGGTCGTCGATGACCTGCTGTTGACGCGGATGCACCGCCGCACCGTCGGCCAGGTAGCGGCGGGCGTGCAGCACGTAGGCCTCCTTGCGCAGCCGGGCCTGGATGCGCGCGGACAGTCCGTACCGGGGACGCGCGCCGGTATCCAGCGGCGCCAGATCCGTGGCCATCTCGATGCCGGCGATCAACGTCGCCTGCTTGTCCTCCCCCAGCAGACCCCACGGTGCGGCCGAGCGGTCAGCCTCTTCGGCGCAGAGCAGCGCGATGTCGGGCAATTCGTCACGATCCATGCTGCGCCGCAACGTCGCACGCACCCGATCCACGACGCTGCGGTCCAGCGGGCGCTCCCCGTCGAGCCGCGTCGTCCGCGTCACCACCGGGCAGCGTTGCGGCTGCGACGACGACAGGCCCAGGTCGGGCAGAGACCAGGGCAGCGCCGAACCGTCGACGCGAGCCGCGGCGCCGAGGTTGTAGGGCGTCATGTCCGCGACGAGCGCGGACCACACCCGGGTCCGGGCCGCGCCCGCGTTGTGCCCCGCGGCGTCGGCCAGCACGGTGTGGAGGCCGGCCAGAAACGGCTCGCTGGGTTCCCCACCGGGTCGAACGTCGCGCCACGCCCGGTCGAGTTGATCGTCCAGGTCGGCCAGGACGGCCGGGTCGGCGACGTGGCTGTTCAGCAGGTCGATCGCGGTGCGGTCACGGTCGGCGTGGACTTCGCGCAGCACCCGCTCGGCCTCGGCGGCGTCCACCTCTGCGGTGGTGACCGCGAGCTCGTAGCACACCGGGAAGTACAGCTCCTGCGCGTTGCCCTGGGTGATCCGCAACCGGCGGCGCTCGCGCTTGAGGACGTCGAACCATGCGGCGGCATCTCGCAGCGTCGGCGCCTGTTCGACGATGGCTCGGTGCATCTCGGCGGCGACGTCCGCGGTCACGACGGGCGCGGAGTAGCGGGTGTTCACCCTCAGCCGCAGCACCAGCGGGTCGATGATGCGTTTCACGGTGCGGGTCAGCGGTGCACCGTCGTCGCCGCTGAGGCATTCGACGCCGGGCCCGATCGCGCGCCAGGCGGCGTCGATCACCGCGCGGCGCGGTTGCCGCACGGCCGCCGACTCCTGGGCTCCCCCGTTCACGCGAACAGAATAGGAGGTCGGGTGCACTGTCAGGACGCTCATCGGGCGCCGTCCACGGCGAAGGTGACCAGGGCGGCCCAGTACAGCGGGCTGGCGGTGCGGTCACCGGCGCGCCAGCGCGCGAGCTGGGCACGCTGCCACGCGTTCACCGCCCGCCCCGCCTCGGGGGCGTCGTGCGCGGTGTCGACCGCGATCACGACCTCTCCCATCGGATCGGCGGATTCGCCTGCCGAACCACAGAATCGGCGATAGCCGGCAGTGGTGGGCAGGGACCACAGGGTGGCGGTCACGAGCACGGCACCGTTGAGGATGAGCGCAGCGACCAGGCCCGTCGCCTCGTCGAAGCGGTAGTCCCCGCCCGAGGCGCACGCCAGTAGCGCCACCCGCGCAGGCATCGGCAGCGCCGTCGCCATCAGCTCCCCGGCGCTCAGCGGTTCGGCTTCGGCCAGGTGTATCGCCGCCCGATCGGCGTGGCCGACGTCTCCGTCAGCGGCCGTGGCGTGCCCGACGAACAGCAACCGCCCGGGCTCCCGGCGCAACTGTGCGGCCAGCCACCCGCGGTCAGCGTGCGGACGGCGGAACAACTCCACCGCGGAGGCGGCCTCGGGTAGCACCTCGCGCCGCTCCATGACGGCGGCGAAATGACGGGTGACGGCGGTGTTCGGATCCGGCCTGCCCAGCACCGAACCCAGCGCCGAGTCGGGTCGCTGGCTCGGCACCCGCGGGTCCAGCACGAGCAGCGGTGCGCTCTCGGGCCGCCACGGCGCCGGCCGGCGCGGGGCGTTGGCGATGTTGGGCGGCGCGGCGAGCAGGATGTCGACGATGTCGATCAGGCGCCGCCCGTCTGCGGGCATCGCCAGGAGCGACCAGGGCACCTGCGCCAAACCGGCGGTGGGCGCGGCGAACAGCACAGCCCCGGCGGTGGCGGCATGGGCGACGATCAGTCGCCAGGCCGCTTCGGGCACAAGGGTTTCGCCGAGCACCTCCGCGAGGTGCCGTTCGGCCGCCGGCGATGCGAACGAGCCTGCGCTGACGGCACGTTCGACGGCGTCGGCGATGTTCTCGTGGGGGCGTGGATCGGGCAGTGCGTCGGTGAGCAGGTCTCGCACGGTGCCCATCGCCTGATCGTCGAGCACCCAGGTCACCGTGGTGTCCGGCCGGCCGACCACCCGCAGGCTGGCATAGGTCGCCACACCGACATCGGCGTAGCGCAGCAGCAGGGCGCCGGTCACGGCCATGTGGACCACTCGCTTTCGGTCGCGATCACCTCACGCCCGTATCGGGCCCCTGCGAGTTCCCGGTACCTGCCCAGCACCAGGTCGCCGTCCGGATCCATGCGCAGCGGAGGCAGCGCGCCCAACCGGGTCAGCGGGCCTCCACCGACCACCGCTCCACCGGAGGCGACCAGCGCGTACTCGTCGGCGTCTTCGACCGGGACGGCCGCCGTCGCGGTGTCCGCCCACGCCGCGGTCTCCCGCTCGGGCGCAATGAACGTCCCTCGCGCGCAGTGGTATTCAATCAACTCACCGAGCAGCTCGGTGTTACCCCAGTCCCACGCGACGGCGAAGGCGCCGGCGAGCATCCGGGAGGAGACGTAGGTGGCCCATCGCATCCGGGCGTCGGCGTCGGCGATCGAGTAGCGCACCGAGTCGACCGCCAGCGCAGCCGGAATCTTCAACTCGGCCGCCTTGGCGAGGTTCTGCTCCGCGGTGTCGGGATCGGCGTGGGCCTGTGCGCGCAGCAAGGTGCCGACGTGGTCGTCGAGGCGGGCGTATTGCAGCCAGCTGTGCCTCGGCCAGGCGTCGAGCAGCGCCCTGGCTTCGTCGACGCGGGCGGCGGCCGCGGTGAAGTCGCCGCGGAAGATGTCGACCCAGCTGCGCTGCAACAGGATTCGATGGATGTGCAGCGGCCGGCCGAGTTCGCGCCAGTGCCGCTCGGCGTGGCTGAGGCGTTCGTCGGCGTCGTCGTAGGCCCCGACGGAGATCGCGATCAGCCCGAAGTAGAGCCAGCACCGCGAGACGTCATGGGCGCGAATGTGTTCGGCGATGGCCGGATACGCCTCGTGCACCAGATCCTGCGCTTTGGCCCGATCGCCCGCCGCCCACGCCGCGGTCGCCCGCTCCAACTGGGTACGGGAGGTGGCCAGCCGCCAGTTCCGCGCCTTCGCGCGGGCCCCGGCCCGTCGTAGCCACGGCTCGGCTTCGGTCAGCCGGCCGGTCTCCACGCAGAAACGTCCGTAGCCGGTGCCGCCCAGCACCCGGAGCGCGTCGGAGTGCTCGCTGCCGTCGCCCGGACCGTCGATAACGTCGAGCACCTGTTGCCACAGCGGCAGGGATTGCACGTGCAGGTCGTCGTCGCACAGCGCGACCGCACAGAGTATTCGCGCATAGGTGATGAGGTAGGCGTGTTCGGGAGCCAGCTCGGGGAACATGCCGGCCTCCTCGATCAGTGATTGCAAAGACGTTGCGGCCGACTCGTGTTCGCCGTGTGCGGCGGCGTAGCCGGTTTCCAGGAACAGCGCGCGCCGCGTGTACCGGCAGATCATGTGCGCGGTCTGCGGGTCCGGCGAATCCATCGCGGCGTAGCTGCCCAGGCAGTCGCGGATGCGCCGCACGGCTTCGGTCACCCCGGTGTAGGCGGTGCGCACCAGGTAGATCTCGCCGAGCTGCGCGAAGACCTCGAGCGCGAGGTCGTCGCGATCGGCTTCCTCGATGCGCGGCAGCAGAGACAGCAGCAGCTCTTTGGCCGCTTCCTCATCGGCGGCGAACGCCAGGTGACGAGCCCTGTCGAGATCCTCCTCGATCGTCACCGCGTCATCATAGGAAGCGGCGGACGTGCGGGGCACGCCCGCCGCTCGGTCGGGCATGTCAGCTGCAGGGTCTCAGCTGCAGGTGACGGTCACCGTGAACGGCTTGGTGATCATGCCGGCCATCGGATTGCTCATGTCGGCACCCACGGCCTCACCGGTGATCGTGTACCGGTCGCCGTCGACCTTCACCTCCGCCGACCCGCTCTTGGCGCCCATCGCGTTGGCCACCGCGAGCGCGTTGCCGTCGACGACCATGCCGAGCGACTCGACCACCGGGGTCGCCTCGTCGGTCATCACGATGCCCAGGCCCTGCTGACCGCCGATCGCGCCGCTGGCGACGGTGACCTTGCCGCCCTGCTTGACGCAGGTGACGGAGTTCAGGTCCAGCCCGGCCAGATCTGCACCGTCGACCTTGACCTCCGTGCTGCCGCCCTGAGCGACCTGCGAAGTGGCCGGCTGAGAGCTACCGGGCGCGGGGGCGTCCTTGTCGCCGGAGCAGCCCACCAGCATGGCGGTGCCCGCGGCCAGACCGATCACACCTGCGACAACTCGGTTCATCGTTTGCTTCCCTTCGTCGTACTCCGCCTCGGTTGGCGTCGTGTGGGATCAGTGAAATCCGGCTGCCGCGCTACCGATCCCAACTTCGGGACGGGACGGCTACGGTCGGGAGCCGTGCGCACCATCACCGTCGAGCAGCGCCGGGCCCGGCTGGCGCGCCGCCACCTGCTGAGCCCGTCCGCCTCGCCGGGGTCGGCCGCTTCGGCGCCCGGGGTCACCGAACGCCTTGTCGCTCTGCACGCCACTGATCCCGCGACGCCGTATCTGTCGCTGTGGGCGCGGCTGTCGGGTTTCACGCACGACGACTTCGAGGCCGCGCTATACCGCGACCGCTCGCTGGTCAAGCACCTCGCGATGCGCAGGACGCTGTGGGTGGTGCGGCCCGCCGACATGCCTGCGGTGCAGGCGGCGGCCAGCGATCGGGTGGCGACCAACGAGGCCCGGCGCCTCGCCGCCGACGTGGAACGCGCGGGCGTGGCGGCCGACGGTGCCGCGTGGCTGAGCACGGCCGGCACCGCGGTGCTGCGCCATCTTCGGGACCGAGGTCCGTGCAGCGCACGCGAACTCCGCGAGGCCTTGGCCGAGCTGTCGGGCCGGTACAACCCCGCCCCGGGCAAGGCGTACGGCGTGGAAGGCCATCTCGCGCCGCGGGTGCTGACGGTGCTCTCGGCCCGCGGCGACATCGTGCGCGGCGTGAACGACGGCGGCTGGCTGACGTCGCGACCCCGCTGGGTGGCGGCTGAGTCGTGGTTGCCCGCTGCCCCAGACACCCTCGACGCGGACACTGCCAGCGCTGCCCTCGTGCAGCGGTGGCTGGCGGCGTTCGGTCCCGCAACGGTCACCGACGTCAAGTGGTGGTTCGGCGCGACCCTGACGTGGGCGCGAAAAGCGTTGTCCGCCATCGGCGCTGAAGAAGTGCATCTGGACGGGCACACAGGCTATGTGCTGCCCGGCGACAGTGAGAACCAGGACGACGAGCGGGATGTCGAGCCGTGGTGCGCGCTACTGCCCTCGCTGGATCCCACCACGATGGGCTGGTTCGACCGCGACTGGTACCTCGGCCCGCACCGGGCCGACGTGTTCGACCGCAACGGCAATGCGGGGCCCACGGCGTGGGTGGACGGCCGCGTGGTCGGCGCCTGGCGGCAGGACGACGCGGGCCGCGTCGAGTTGGTGTTGCTCGAGGACGTGGGTCACCGCGCGGCCAGGGCGCTCGACGCGCGCGCCGAGGAGCTCACTGCATGGCTGGCCGGCGTTCGGGTCAGCCCGCGCTTTCCGTCGCCGGCGTGCAAACGGTGAGGCGTCAGGCGCTGACCTTCTTGCGGGCGCGGCTCTTGGCTTTCGGACGCGCCATGCCCAGCGTCTCGGCGAGGAAGTGACCGGTGTAGCTGTTCGGGTCCGACGCAACGTCTTCCGGTGTGCCCGTCGCAACCACGGTGCCGCCGCCCGACCCGCCTTCGGGGCCCATGTCGACGATCCAGTCCGAGGTCTTGATGACGTCGAGGTTGTGCTCGATCACGATCACCGTGTTGCCCTTGTCGACCAGACCGTTGATGACCGTCAACAGCTTCCGGATGTCCTCGAAGTGCAGACCCGTTGTCGGCTCGTCGAGGATGTAGATCGTGCGACCAGTGGACCGCTTCTGCAGTTCCGAGGCGAGCTTCACCCGTTGCGCCTCACCGCCGGACAGCGTCGGCGCCGGTTGGCCCAGCCGAACGTAGCCGAGCCCGACGTCGACCAGCGTCTTGAGGTAGCGATGGATCGAGCTGATCGGCGCGAAGAACTCCGCCGCCTCCTCGATCGACATGTCGAGCACCTCGGCGATGGTCTTCCCCTTGTAGTGCACCTCGAGGGTCTCGCGGTTGTAGCGCGCGCCCTGGCACACCTCGCACGGCACATAGACGTCGGGCAGGAAGTTCATCTCGATCTTGATGGTGCCGTCACCGGAGCACGCCTCGCAGCGGCCGCCCTTGACGTTGAACGAAAATCGGCCGGGTTGGTAGCCGCGCACCTTGGCCTCGGTCGTCGCGGCGAACAACGTGCGGATCTTGTCGAACACGCCGGTGTAGGTGGCCGGGTTGGACCGTGGCGTGCGGCCGATCGGTGACTGGTCCACCCGCACCAGCTTGTCCAAATGGTCCAGGCCGTTGACGCGGGTGTGCCGCCCGGGCACGAGCCGGGCACCGTTGAGCTTGTTGGCCAGCACCGAGGCCAGGATGTCGTTGACGAGCGTCGACTTGCCCGACCCGGACACCCCCGTCACCGAGGTCAACACCCCGAGCGGGAACGCCACGTCGATCTCGCGCAGGTTGTGTTCCCGCGCGCCGACGACGGTGAGCTGACGTTTCTTGTCGGGCACCCGCCGCATCTCAGGGACCTCGATCTCCTCCTTGCCCGACAGGTAGGCGCCGGTGATCGACTCCGGGTTCTTCAGCAGGTCCTGGTAGGTGCCGCTGTGCACGATCTGACCACCGTGCTCGCCCGCTGCGGGCCCGATGTCGACCACCCAGTCGGCGTGGGCGATGGTGTCGAGGTCGTGCTCGACGACGATCAAGGTGTTGCCGAGGTCGCGCAGCCGAACGAGCGTGTCGATCAGGCGGCGGTTGTCCCGCTGGTGCAGGCCGATCGACGGCTCGTCGAGAACGTAGAGCACGCCCACGAGGCCGGAACCGATCTGTGTCGCCAACCGGATGCGTTGCGCCTCGCCACCGGACAGGGTGCCCGCGGCCCGCGACAGCGACAGGTAGTCCAGACCGACGTCGAGCAGGAATCCCAGCCGCGACTGGATCTCCTTGAGCACTTGGCCCGCGATCGCCGCCTCGCGGGTGCCCAGCGTGAGCGCATTGAGGAAGGCTGCGCAGTCGGCGATCGACAGCTCGGCCACTTCGGCGATCGACTTGGCCCCGAAGTCGCCGGCCGTCATCGTCACGGCCAGGATCTCGGGCTTGAGCCGCGTGCCGAGACATTCCGGACACGGCACGTCCCGCATGAAGCCCTCGAGTCGCTCCTTCATCTGCTCGGAGTCCGTCTGCTCCATGCGGCGCTGCAGGAACGCCATCACGCCCTCGAAATCGGCGTAGTACGAGCGGGTGCGGCCGTAGCGGTTCTTGTACCGCACGTGCACCTGCTCGTCGCAGCCCTCGAGAATTGCCTTGCGCGCCTTGGCCGGCAGCTTCTTCCACGGGGTGTTGACGTCGAAGCCGAGCTGATCGCCCAGACCGGCGAGCATGCGGGTGAAGTACTCGGCCGTGTGACCCATCGACCACGGCGCGATCGCGCCCTCGGCCAACGTCAGGTCCGGATCCGGCACGACGAGTTCGGGATCGACCTCTTTGCGGATGCCCAGCCCGGTGCACTCCGGGCACGCCCCGTAGGGCGAGTTGAACGAGAACGACCGCGGCTCGAGGTCGTCGACGGCCAGCGGATGGCCGTTGGGGCAGGCCAGCTTCTCGGAGAACCGCTGCTCGCGATGCGGATGGTCGTCTTCGCGATCGACGAACTCGAGCACCACGATGCCGTCGGCGAGGTTCAGCGCGGTCTCGACCGAGTCCGTGAGGCGCTGCTTGGCCGACGCCTTGACGGTCAACCGGTCCACCACGACCTCGATGTCGTGTTTCTCCTGCTTCTTGAGCTTCGGCGGGTCGGTCAACGGATGCACCACCCCGTCGACCCGGACGCGGCTGTAGCCCTGGGTGTTCAGCTTGTCGAACAGATCGACGAACTCGCCTTTGCGGGTACGCACCACCGGCGCGAGCACCTGGAACCGCAACCCCTCGTCCATCGCGAGCACCTGATCGACGATCTGCTGCGGCGTCTGGCGCGCGATCCGCTCCCCACAGACGGGGCAGTGCGGCGTGCCTGCGCGGGCGTAGAGCAGACGCAGATAGTCGTAGACCTCGGTGATGGTGCCCACGGTCGACCGCGGGTTGCGGTTGGTCGACTTCTGGTCGATCGACACCGCCGGCGACAGGCCCTCGATGAAGTCGACGTCGGGCTTGTCCATCTGGCCGAGGAACTGACGCGCATACGCCGACAGCGACTCCACGTAGCGCCGCTGGCCCTCGGCGAAGATCGTGTCGAAAGCCAGCGACGACTTGCCGGACCCCGACAGCCCGGTGAACACGATCATCGCGTCGCGCGGCAGGTCGAGATCCACGCCGCGCAGATTGTGCTCCCGGGCACCTTTGACAACTAGGCGGTCAGCCACGATGTCCTTTCCCTCCGAGAAGAAAAATGTGCCCGATGCGCCCCACGGACGCAGTACAGACTCATGCTAGGTCGACCCACCGACAGCTTTCACCCGCGGTGGCGGCGCAGGCCGCACGGCGAAGTAACGTGGGTCACCATGACCGTCGTTGACGACAACTACACCGGCCACGTCGAGCCGCACACCGCGGCGCGGCGCACTCTGCCCGGCGCGACCATCGTCAAAGCCTCGGTGGGTCCCATGGACAACAACGCCTACCTGGTGACCTGTTCCCGCACCGGCGAGACGCTACTCATCGACGCCGCGAACGAAGCCGAAATCCTGCGTGGTCTGATCGCCGAGTACGCGCCCAGCCTGTCGTTGATCGTCACCAGCCACCAACATCAGGACCATTGGATGGCGCTCGATGACGTGGCCCGCGCCACCGGCGCCCCCACCGCAGCGCACCAGCTCGACGCCGATCCCTTGCCGGTCACCCCGCAGCGCCTGCTCGCCGACGGCGACCGCATCGACATCGGCGACCTGCACTTCGAGGTCATCCATTTGCGGGGCCACACGCCCGGGTCGGTGGCCTTGGCGCTGCGCGGCGCCGACACCGACGATGACGGCAGGGAGCGCGTGCACTTGTTCACCGGGGACTGCCTGTTCCCCGGCGGCGTCGGCAAGACCTGGAAGGAAGGAGACTTCGAACAACTGCTGGGCGACGTGACCAGTCGGGTGTTCGACGTCTTCGCAGATTCGACCGTCGTGTATCCAGGGCACGGCGACGACACCACCCTCGGAACCGAACGTCCACACCTGGACGAGTGGCGCGAACGCGGTTGGTGACCGCGCTCGGTACCGTGAGCTCTTTTGGGCGAGACCATCAGGAAGGGAACATGAACACCGATCAATTCAGCAAGGTGCAGCGTGGCGCCGGCTTCATCGCGGCGCTCGACCAGAGCGGCGGCAGCACGCCCAAAGCTCTCAAGCTGTACGGCATCGACGAGGACTCCTACTCCGGCGACGCGCAGATGTTCGACCT
The DNA here is from genome assembly GCA_040752555.1 of Actinomycetota bacterium. GTDB lineage: Bacteria > Actinomycetota > Actinomycetes > Mycobacteriales > Mycobacteriaceae > Mycobacterium. Next base: position 120,866 of record JBFMGT010000015.1, read on the forward strand.
CGTGCACGAGATGCGGACGCGCATCATCACCAGCCCGAGCTTCGACGGCGACCGCGTGCTGGGCGCGATCCTGTTCGAGGACACCATGGATCGCGAAATCGACGGCCGGCCTACGGCGGATTACCTGTGGAACGTCAAGAACGTGGTGCCGTTCCTCAAGGTGGACAAGGGGTTGGCCGACGAGCAGGACGGCGCACAGGTGATGAAGCCGATCCCCGGGCTCGACGAGCTGCTGACGCGCGCACGCGACAAGGGCGTCTTCGGGACCAAGATGCGTTCCGTCATCAAGGCGCCCGGCGCTGGGTTGCAGGCCGTCGTGGATCAGCAGTTCGAGGTCGGCAAGCAGATCCTTGCGGCCGGTCTGGTGCCGATCATCGAGCCCGAGGTCGACATCCACAGCCCGCAGAAGGCCGAGGCCGAGGATCAACTCAAGGCCGCGCTGCTCGGCGCGCTGGACGCGCTCGACGAGGGGCAGTCCGTGATGCTGAAGCTGACCCTGCCCAGCACCGACAACCTGTACCGCGAACTCGTCGACCATCCGAAGGTGGTGCGCGTAGTCGCGCTGTCGGGCGGATACGACCGCGACGAGGCCTGCGACAAGCTCGCCGCCAACCACGGCGTGATCGCGAGCTTCTCGCGCGCCCTCACCGAGGGGCTGACCGCGCAGCAGAGCGACGAGGAGTTCAACGCGACGCTGGACGCCGCGATCACCGCGATCGCCAAGGCGTCGGCCACCTGAGCGTCCGCTGACGTGGAAAAACCCTGGGTCGGTGCGCCGGCCCAGGGTTTTTCTTTCGCTGTGTCAGGACGTGTGCACGATCAGCACGTCGGACTTCGCCCGGCGGGCGACGTTGGCGGGCACCGACCCCAGCAACCGGCCGGCGATCGTGCTCAGGCCGACGTTGCCGACGACCAGCAGGTCTGCGCCCACTTCCTCGACCAGGTCGACCAGGGCATCCACCGGAGCGCCGACAACGGCCTTCTCCTCGATGTTCTGCGCGCCGGCGGCCTTGGCCCGGTCCCGCGCCTCACGCAGGATCGCGTAGATCGGGGCGTTGCCCGACATCTTGTAGCCCTCGTCCTTGAGCAGGTCCGCCGCGCGCTGATCCTCGCCCTGCGGGAAGTACGCCGTCGAGACGATCAGCTTGGCGCCCGCTGCGGCGGCGATCTGACCGGCTCGATCCACCGCACGCAACGACGAATCCGAACCGTCCGTGCCGACCACCACGGTTTGGTAGGCGCTCATTCATGTCCTCCCGATGTGAGTTGCTGCTCTGCCATTCCTAGGCCAATCGTGACAGTAACCCGGTATCCAGCGAGCACGGGTCCGAATCACCACACCGGCGGACCATTTGCCCAGGATCTGAGTGAGTTCCTGCTGGCAACGTCACCCTCGGGGCCGCGACGTGACCGGTCCGACACTCACCAGGCGGTGCCTTCACAGACCAGGTCGCGCGGCATCGGCAAGCCGCCAGGCAGCAGCGGCGGCGAAGGGGCTGCGTCGACGGCCGGTGCGACCACGGGAACCGCCGGGGCGCTCACCGGAACCGCGGCGGGCACGACCGGGACGACGGGACCGGGTAACGGCGCCGCCGCGTCGGCGGCGTGCAGAATCGGCGCGGCCACGGCCTCCGTGGGGACCTCAGCCAACAGACCTGGCGCCGCTTCCACCGGCACTGCTTCCACTGGCGCCGCTTCTATCGAAGAAGCCTGTGCCACAGGCTCTCCGATCGGGGCGGGGCTCGGGGCGGCCGGCGGCACGGCGGGCACTGTCGCACCCGCCTGGGCGACCGGGGCGACAGGCGGCGCAACCGGTGGCCCCTCGGCCACGACGACCGGCACCGGGGGTAGCCCTGCGGGCGCGACGGGAACGGCGGGCACGACGGCGGCCGACTGGTCGACGGGTGCCGCCACCAGCGGCACTGCGTCGACGGGAGCGGGCACGGGACCGGGCGCGGCTGCGGCGGACAGACCGTGCGCCGTCTCGATGACCGGCGTTGCGGGAACCTGTTCGGGCACAACATTGTTGAGCGCGTTGGCCGCGGTCTGGATGACGTCGGGAACGGGGGGCGGGTCCGCGGCCAACTGCTGCAGCAGGTCGAGGCAGGGCACCCCGGGGCTGGGCTCGGCGGCCGCGCCGGCGGTCGATCCGAACACGTACAGCAGCGCCAGCGCGGCGACCGTGGCGGCACGCGTGACACGGGGGACGTTGCCTGGCATGGCTCCCTACACTTTCGACGACCCCCCGCCGACTAGAAACGTAGCGCCTCGGCCTGTGTCCTACTCGGGCGGTTATCGAATAGAAATCCATCGGTGATCTGTTCCGGAGATATCCGGAAGACCTTGCTGCGCAGAGCGATTGACGTCAGCCGGCGAGGCCGCCGACCCGTCGCGCGGCGAACGTCGCGGCCTCGTCGATCATTCCGTTCCACATGTAGGAGTAGTGAGCAAACATGTCGAACCCTTTGGAGCAATACGGGTCGTTCGTGGCGCACAGGTCGATGGTGCGGCTGCCGTACAGCGGGCTCAACGTGGTCAGTGGGCCGAGGTTGGCGTAGTCGCGCGACGGGTTGCCGAAGACCGCGACCGCCGCGACATGGTTGACCATGGCGTCGGGCAGCGGCGAGGGCGTGAAGAACCACAGCTTGCGCTTGCCGATGGTGATCAAGTCGATCACCCCGGCGCCCTGCGAGATTCCGCCGAGCACGATCTTGGTGCGCGGGCACATACCGGCGACGTACTGCACATGCTTGTTGGCGTCCACTGCGCCTTCGGAGGTCGACTTCGAGAAGTCCCAGCTGGCCGAGTAATCGACTGCGTACGCCGCGATCTTCTTGGCACTCAACTTCTTCTGCAGCGCGGTGATGAACAACTTGCCGACCGGGCCGTAACCGGGTTTGTCGCTCGTGCCTCGCGCGAACACCACTTCGACATCGGGGCAGGCGTCGGCGGAGGCGGCAGGCGCCCGGACGGTGACGGCACACAGCGCCACTGCGGTTGCCACCGCGATTCCGAGGGCACGAGCTGCCTGGCGAGTGCTCACGCGAACACGGTGGCACAGTTTCAGCAAACTTAGCCAGTTCGGCGACGCAATGGTGATCGAGGTGTTGCCGAATTGTGTTGCGGCGTCGCTATAACGCGTTACGACGTGCAGTTATCGGGCGCGCGCCTTTCGCTCAGCGGATAACGCAAGCGTCGATTTCAGTGTGTGGCACCGAGTTCGACGAGCAGCACGCCAGCCACGATCAAACCCATGCCGGTCAGCATCATCCGCGTGAGCGGCTCGTTGAAGAGGACCCGCGACGCGGCAGCGGTCAGAGCAACACCGGCCGCCGCCCAGATGCCGTAGGCGACGCCAAGCGGCATGCCGTGCTGCAGGGATGCCGACAGCGAGGTGAAGGCGACCAGGTAGCCGACGGCCACGACGCCGTAGAAGGCGCGTCGACCGCCGGCGGCCACCCGCAGCGCCAGTGTGCCGGTGACCTCGGACGCGATCGCCGCTATCAGCAGGACGTACTGCACTAGGGCTTACCGTCTGCGGCATCGACCCGGCGGGAGCCCATCTCCACCAGCAGGACACCGCCGACGATGCACACCATGCCGATGCCCATCACGACGGTGAACGCCTCACCGAAGACGACCGCGGACAGGATCGCGGTGAGGGCCACACCGACCGCACCCCAGATGCCGTAGGCGACGCCGAGCCCCATGCCCCGTTTCAGTACCAGCGTGAGGAACACGAACGAGGCGAGATACCCGCTGACCACGACGACATACAGCGCGGGCGTGGAGACCGCGGCCTTGAGCGACAACGTCGCGGCAACCTCGCTGACGATGGCGAACAACAACAGGAGCCACGTCATGATGACTCAAGGTACCCGGGCACCCCGTGCGAGCGGATGACGGGATTCGAACCCGTGTAAACGGCTTTGCAGGCCGGTGCCTAGCCACTCAGCCACACCCGCACTACCGCGACTGTGCCTTGTCCCCTCGGGCCGGGCCAGGCTTGCGCTCGCGGTGATCCTTAGCCGCCGACGGGGCGGCCACTGCGGATCGCGGATACGACCGCCGAGGCCGCCAGCACCGCGAACACCGCAAACAACCAGTGCGCCGCCGTCGCGTCGCCGCGATCGGACACGTTGACCACGACACCGGCCAGCGCGGCGCCGAAGGCCCCGCAGATCACCTGCACGGTGTTGATGGCCGCCGCGGCCGCTGGGCCCTCGGCAGGATCACGCACTTTGCTCATCGCCCACGCCGACAGATGCGGCCACGCCATGCCGATCCCTGATCCGGTGATCACGAGCGCGACCGCCCACGCCGCGACGAACCACACCGAGGCGTCCTGCCGCTGCGTCAGCGCACCGATCGCGAGGCCCAGCGCCATCAGCAGCGGCGCGACCGCCACCACCCGCATGATCACCGCCTGCCTGGTCAGTGAGGCGCTGGTGATCTCCCCGACCGTCCACCCCACCGCGAGCCCGGCCCCGAGAAAGCCCGCGGCCACCGGTGCGAGATGAGCGAGCCGCTGGGCGAACAACGGCACGTACATGTCCACCATCGTCGCGGCCATCAACACGCCCAGCGTCAGGTACACCCACTTCAACGGACCGGGTGCGAACGCACTCGGGGGCAGCACCGCCGCGCGCGCACGCCGGTCGACGATCACGAACACCGGGATCAGGGCGAGCCCGGCAGCCACCAGGCCCGCGGTGGCCCGCACGTCGTGTGGGACGCCGGCCGCGGACACCAGCAGCGCAGCCGTACCGAGCAGCAGTAGCGACCGGACCGGGATGCCGACCCGACTCGGTGGAGCCGAGCCATTCTTCTTACCGGGCAACGCGATCGGCACCAATATCGACATCGCCGTCGTCATCACCACCAACACTCCGAAAGCCCAACGCCACGAACCGAATTGCGCGAACAATCCGCCCGCGGCGGGGCCGACCAAGGTGCCGACTCCCCACATCGCGGACACCAGCGCGGAGGCTTTGGTCCACAGCCTGCTCGGGAGTGCGGTGTTGATGACGGCGTACCCGAGCCCGGCCAGCATGCCGCCGGCAGCGCCTTGCACCGTGCGGCCCGCGAGCAGCAGTTCCATGGTGGGCGCCATCGCACAGCCGAGGCTGCCGATCCCGAACATGGTCAGTCCGAACAGATAGGACCGCCGCGGCCCCCACCGCATCAGCACCGCATGCACCGTCGTGGCCGCCACCACCGACCCGACCAGGTAGACCGTGGTGACCCACGCGTAGAGCCGCTGCCCGCCGATGTCGGCGACCGCGCTGGGCATCAGGCTGATCGTCAGGAATTCGTTGGTCGCGTAGAGCGCCACGCCCCCGGCGAGCACGGTTGAAGCACCGAGATTGCGCGGGCCCAGCAATTCCCGCCACGTCCCGCCGGTCTGGTGCGCCGGCGTAGTCCTGTCAGCGTCGATGTCAGTCACGGCGTCACCGTAGGACCTCAACAGCGCTTGAGATCAAGCTATTTGAGCCCGGCGGCGTCCATGCCACGGAGTTCCTTCTTGAGATCCTGGATTTCGTCGCGAATCCGCGCGGCCAACTCGAACTGCAGATCCCTTGCGGCCGCCATCATCTGGGCGGTCAGATCCTTGATCAGGTCAGCCAGCTCGGCACGCGGCATGTTGGACGTGTCGCGTCCCTCGAACACCCCGGCACTGACGGCCCGACCAGGCTCGCCCTGCGCTCGCCGACCCCGGGAGGCATTGCGGCCTGAACCGCCCACTTCCACCGCGGCATCGGTGTCGTCGGCCTCCCGATACACCTGGTCGAGAATGTCGGCGATCTTCTTGCGCAGCGGCTGCGGATCGATGCCGTGCTCTTTGTTGTAGGCGATCTGCTTGGCCCGGCGCCGCTCGGTCTCGTCGATCGCCTCCTTCATGGAGTCGGTCATCTTGTCGGCGTACATGTGCACCTCGCCGGAGACGTTGCGCGCCGCTCGGCCGATGGTCTGGATCAGGCTGCGCGGCGACCGCAGGAACCCCTCCTTGTCGGCATCGAGAATCGCGACCAGCGACACCTCCGGCAAGTCGAGACCCTCGCGGAGGAGGTTGATGCCGACGAGCACGTCGTACTCCCCCAGCCGCAGCTGCCGCAACAACTCGACCCGCCGCAGCGTGTCCACCTCGGAGTGCAGGTACCGCACCCTGATGCCCATCTCCAACAGGTAGTCGGTGAGGTCTTCGGCCATCTTCTTGGTCAACGTGGTGACCAGCGTGCGCTCGTCGCGCTCCGTGCGCTTGCGGATTTCCGCGATCAAGTCGTCGATCTGCCCCTTGGTGGGCTTCACGATGACCTGCGGATCCACCAGCCCGGTCGGCCGGATCACCTGTTCGACGAACTCGCCACCGGTCTGGCTCAGCTCATAGGGACCAGGCGTCGCCGACAGATAGACCGTCTGCCCGATGCGGTCGGCGAACTCCTCCCACGTCAGGGGCCGGTTGTCCACCGCCGACGGCAGCCGGAAGCCGAAGTCCACCAGGTTGCGCTTGCGGGACATGTCGCCCTCGTACATGCCGCCGATCTGAGGCACCGTCACGTGGGACTCGTCGATGACGAGCAGGAAGTCCTCCGGGAAGTAGTCCAGCAGTGTCGCCGGCGCCGAGCCCGCGGGCCGCCCGTCGATATGCCGCGAATAGTTCTCGATGCCCGAACAGAACCCGACCTGGCGCATCATCTCGACGTCGTAGTTGGTGCGCATCCGCAGCCGCTGCGCCTCGAGCAGCTTGCCCTGACCTTCGAGTTCAGCCAGCCGCTCCTCGAGTTCGGCCTCGATCGTGGAGATCGCGTGCGCCATCCGCTCCGGACCGGCGACGTAGTGCGTGGCCGGGAAGATCCGCAGGGAATCGACCTGCCGGATGATGTCCCCAGTCAGCGGGTGCAGGTAATACAACGCTTCGACCTCGTCGCCGAAGAACTCGATACGCACCGCGAGCTCCTCGTACGACGGGATGATCTCGACCGTGTCGCCCCGGACCCGGAACGTGCCGCGGGTGAACGACATATCGTTGCGGGTGTACTGCACGTCGACGAGCAGGCGTAGCAGCGCATCGCGCGGCACCTCGTCGCCGATCTTCAGCTCGACCGAGCGATCCATGTAGGACTGCGGCGTACCGAGGCCGTAGATGCACGACACCGAGGCCACCACGACGACATCCCGGCGCGACAGCAGGCTCGACGTCGCCGAGTGGCGCAGCCGCTCGACGTCGTCGTTGATCGAGCTGTCCTTCTCGATGTAGGTGTCCGTCTGGGCGATGTACGCCTCGGGCTGGTAGTAGTCGTAGTACGAGACGAAGTATTCAACTGCGTTGTGCGGCAACATCTCCCGCAACTCATTGGCCAGCTGGGCGGCCAGCGTCTTGTTCGGCGCCATCACCAAGGTGGGCCGCTGCAGCCGTTCGATGAGCCAGGCGGTGGTCGCGGATTTACCGGTACCGGTGGCGCCGAGGAGGACGACGTCGCGTTCCCCGCCGCGGATCCGGCGTTCCAGCGCGTCGATGGCCGCCGGCTGGTCACCGGCGGGCTGATACTCGCTGACCACCTCGAAACGGCCGCCTGCCCGCACCACCTGATCGACAGGGCGGTACTCCGAATGAGCGAGCACCGGGTGTTCAGTCGCGAAAGCCATGTTCACCAGGGTAGAACCCGGCACCGACATCTTCTGTTCCCCGGTGACTGCCTATCCTGATCGGCATCCACCCTCCCAAACGCGAGACCTTCGACCTGGTCGCCCATACCAACACCGACCCCAAGGGCGTCGTGCGGGACGTCGACGTCTTCACCGTCCACCCCTGGGGCCTGTACATGGCCCGGCCCGCCCCGGGGCGGCCGCAGTTCGGCTACCTGGAGTCATGGGTGCTGCCGGCGATGAATCTGCGGGTGACGGTCTTCCACTTCCACCCCGGGCACGAACGGGACCAGGATTTCTACCTCGACGTCGGCTTCTACACCGCGGGTCCGCACCTGTGGAGCGGTGAGGACCATTACCTCGACCTGGTGCTGCGAACCGGGCGCGGGGTCGAGCTGACCGACGTCGACGAGCTCGTCGCGGCGGTGGGCGAAGGACTGCTCGCCCCCGGTGACGCCGAACGGGCGATCCAGACGGCGGTGAGCACCGTCGAAGCGCTGGCCCGTCACGACTACGACCTGGACAGGTGGCTGGCCACTGTCGGCATCACGCTGACGTGGCGCGGCGCATAGAATCCGCGATGTGAGTTCGAGCAGACGGACGCGAACCGCCCGGGCGCTCGCCGCGGCTGCAGTCGCTGCGGCAGGCGCGCTGATGGGCGCGGCGGGCGGATACACCGCCTCGGCCGACCCGGCGGACCCCCTGGCCCCGGGGGTCGAGCCACCCGCACCCCCGGTCCAGCACAACGTGCTCTACCGCGCACGCGCCGACGGCACGTCCCGCGGCGCCGTCGTCGCGTACAAGCAGGACGATCAGAACGTCAACAGTGCGCAGCCGACCATGTTGCCGGGGCAGACGTTCGAGGTGAACACCGTGCTGACCGACCCCAAGCTGGCGGGGATGCAGATCTCGATCGAATGGCCCTACGGCTCGAACCTGCACTGCGAGATCCTCGTCGACGACCAGATCGTGGCGCAGGCCGACCAGTTCATCGCGCCGCGGTTCTTCCGCGTCAAGGACGATCCGCTGTACGGCACGCTTCAGTGCGGTGCGCCGCTCGACATCCCGGTCGGTGGCGAACCCGCGCCCGCCGCCGAACCCGCGCCCCCACCGCCGACCTGACACTTGACCCTCACGCACCGTGAGGCACCAACCTGGTCGATGTGACGCAGGAGATGCAGGTGGAGGAACTCACCGTCGGTGAGGTCGCGCAGCGATTCGGCATCACTGTCCGGACGCTGCACCACTACGACGACATCGGGTTGCTGGCCCCGCGACGACGCAACGCGTCGGGCTACCGCGTGTACACGCAGGCCGACCTGACGCGGTTGTCCCAGATCATCGTCTACCGCCGGCTCGAGCTGCCCCTCGACGAGATCGCGCAGCTGCTGACCGATGGTGACGCGGTCAGCCACCTGATCCGTCAGCGCGAACGCGTCATGTCCCGGCTCGAGGAGATGAGAGATCTCGTCGAGGCAATCGATCAGGCATTGGAGAAGACAATGGCGAACACGCCCATGACCGACGACGACATGCGCGAACTCTTCGGGGAGGGTTTCGACGACTACCAGGCGGAGGCCGAGGAGAAGTTCGGCGAGTCCGAGCAGTGGAAGGAGTCCCAGCGCAGGACGAAGTCCTACGGCAAGGAGGATTGGGTCCAGATCAAAGCCGAGGGCGAGGCGGTCGAGAAAGCCCTGTCCGACGCCTATCGCGCCGGGCTCCCTGCCGACTCCGAGGCGGCGATGGAGGCAGCCGAGCAGCACCGCGTTCACGTGAATCGGTGGTTCTACGACTGTCCGCCCGCTATGCATCGCACCCTGGGCGACATGTACGTCAGTGATCCGCGCTACGTCGCCCGGTACGACGAATCGTTCGATCTGCCGGGCTTCGCGGCCTACTGTCGCGACGCGATCCACGCGAATGCGGACCGCACCGAAAGCTGAGTGCCCTCAGGCGTCCGGCCGCCAGCCCGTCGCCTCGGCCCACGCCCACGCGCGGCGGTACGCGTCGGCGAACCATGGCTCCTTGGCGTCGGCGTAGTCGCCGGTGCTCGCGTGCCCCGCGGCGGCGACGCGGCGTTTGAGTTCCAGGTACTCCGCACGCGCCGCGGGGTCGGCCGTCAGCCAGTCGACGAACAGCAGCGCGAAGCGCTGGTTGGGCCACCCGTCGACCCGCACGTGCACGTTGGTCGGGCGGCCGGGGTCAGCCGAGCAGTAGAACCGCTTGCCCCACCAGCCGTCGACGCCGGGTTTCGCGACATCCTCGGTGATTGCGGTGCGGACATACCCGGCGGCCAGCAGTGCATCGGCGAGATCATCGGCGACCTCCAGCGACGCGACGGTGACCTGCACGTCGATGACGTCCTTGGCCTCCAGGCCGGGTATCGCCGTCGAGCCGATGTGGTCCACCCGCACAGCGCGGTGCCCGCAGGCGGTGCGCAGCCTGGCGAGGATCCGCTCGGCTTGCTTCGGCCACTCGGGATCGGGGGGGACCAACCGCGGCTCGGCCGGGGCCGGTCGGCCCGCGCGGAGATTGGCCGCGAACGGTTGGATGCGGTCGTTCCAGAGCGTCCGCGCAGCGGCCTTCAGTTCGTCGGCGCTGCCCGAATTGTCCAACCAGACATCGGCGACCGCGCGACGCTGGTCGTCCGTGGCTTGCGCGGCGATGCGAGCCCGCGCATCCTCCTCGGTGAAGCCGCGGTGCTCGATCAGCCGTTTGATTCTCAGCTCGGTATCGGCGTGCACCACGATGACCAGCGCAAACAGTGGCGCCGTCCCCGATTCCGCCAACAAAGGGATGTCCTCGACGAGAACGGCGTCAGCTGGTGCCGACGCGATCAGCTCCTCACGACGCTGCCCGATGAGCGGGTGAACGATGCCGTTCAGGGTCTTGCGGTTCTCCTTGTCGCGGAACGCGAGAGCCGCCAGCGCGGGCCGATTCAACGTGCCGTCGGGCTGCAGGATGTCCTCTCCGAAAGCGTCGACGAGGCTTCTCAGCCCCGGGGTGCCCGGCTCGACCACCTCGCGGGCGATCGCGTCGCTGTCCACGATGACAGCACCGAGCTCGTCGAACGTCGACGACACCGTCGACTTGCCTGCCCCGATTCCTCCGGTCAACCCGATGCGCAGCACGCCCCACAGTCTGTCAGGATTCTCCGCCCGGCTTGTCGATCGGGCCCGGAGTCGTTCGTCGATCAGGTAGAGAGTGGACAGCAGGTCCCTCCCGACCCGTGAAGGATCACGATGTACTACTTCGCCTTGCTGCAGACCCCCGAACGCGAACTCTCCGCTGACGAGCTGACCGCAGAGATGCAGGCCTACGCCGACTTCCATGCGCGCGCCGCCGATGCGTTGCGTGCCGGCGACGCCCTGGCACCTGCCGCAGAAGCCGTCCGCATCGCCGGCGGGCCCGATCGGCCGACGATCACCGACGGCCCGTTCGTGGAGGGCGCCGAGGTGGCCGGTGGCTTCTACGTCTTCGAAGCCGACGATCTCGACGAGGCGTTGGAGCTCGCCCGGCAGGTGCCTGCCGCCCGGTACGGCGCCGTCGAGGTGTGGCCGATGGTGCATTGGCAGGCCCCTGACGCCCCCACGACCGGAAACGACTGGCTGGCGCTGCTCCTCGAGCCCGCCGGCCAGCTCACCGCCCCGGGCACGCCGGAGTGGGAGGAGGGGGCACAGCGCCATGTCGAACTCGGAGCCACGGCAGGCGAGTACGTGCTGGGCGGCGCGCCGCTGCACCTGCCGCAGACCGCGACGACGGTGCGGGTGCGCGGTTCCGAGGTGCTGCTGACCGACGGGCCGTTCGCCGAGAGCGCCGAGGTGGCCAACGGGTTCTATCTGCTGCGCGCCGCCGACCGCGACGAAGCGGTCAAGGTCGCGACGATGATCCCCGCCTCCACGGTGCTGCTGCGCCGCCTCGCGGGTGTGGCGGGGTTGTAGCCTCCGTGGCGCCTCTGGACGGTGTCTTCCGGCGTGAGTGGGGCGGCGCGGTCGCCGCGGTCGCCGCGGTCGCGCGTTGGTGCGGTGATCTCACCGTCGCCGAGGACGCCGTTCAGGACGCATGCGCGGAGGCATTGCGCGCATGGCCGCGCGACGGCGTGCCCGATGCGCCGGGCGCCTGGTTGGTGACGGTGGCACGCAACCGGGCCCGGGACCGCCTCCGGCGCGAATCCGCGCGTCCTGGAAAGGAATTGGCAGCCGTGCTCGACGACATCATCGCGCGCACCGATGGCCCTGCCGTCCCGCATCGGATCCGTGACGACGAACTGCGCATGATGTTCACCTGCGCGCACCCCGCGCTGGACCGGCCGTCGCAGCTCGCGCTGACGTTGCGGTTGGTGTGCGGGCTGACCGTAGCCGAAATCGCCCGTGCACTGCTACACAGCGAGACGGCCGTCGCTGCTCGGATCACCCGCGCCAAGGCCAAGATTCGGCATGCGAACATCCCGTTGCGGGTTCCGCCGGGTCGGCTGCTGCCCGAACGGACACCGCACGTGCTGTCCTGCGTGTACTCGGTGTTCACCGAGGGCTACTGGCCGACCGCTGGGCCGTCGCCGGTGCGCGACGAACTCTGCGACGAAGGGGTGCGCCTGGCGGGCGAGTTGAGCGCACTGTTGCCCCGCGACGCTGACGTCGCCGCGCTGAACGCGCTTGTCCTGTTCCATGATTCGCGGCGTGCCACCCGGGTGGACCGGCACGGCGCCCTGCGTCCACTCGAGGAGCAGGACCGTCGGCGCTGGGATCGCGGCAAGATCGCGCGCGGCCTGCAGCTGCTGAGCCACGCCGCCGGCTCGACAGGCCCGTATCTGCCCCAGGCGGTGATCGCCGCCGTGCACGCGACCGCGCCGTCGTGGCAGCACACCGACTGGCAGACGATCTGCCTGGCCTATGACCGGCTGCTCTGCGTCGTCGATTCGCCGGTGGTGCGCGCCAACCGGGCCTTGGCGGTCGGCCTGCGCGACGGTCCGGTGGCCGGGCTGGCCGCGCTCGACGTGGTGGCCGACGATCCCCGGTTGTCCCGCTCAGCCCTGCCGGGCACGATCCGCGCGGACCTGCTGCGGCGGGCGGGCCGACTCACCGAGGCCGCGACGTGCTACCGGGAGGCATTGCGCCACAACAGCTCTCAGCCTGCGCGCAGGTTTCTGCAACGCCGCGTCGCCGAGTGCGGCGCAGACGACGAAGGCCCCGCCTCTTTCGAGCCGGGGCCTTCGATCGTGAACTGACTTACGCGTTGCCTGCGAGCTTTTCGCGCAGCGCCGCAAGCTGGGCGTCACTGGCGAGCGACCCGCCGGTCGACTCCTCCGTGCGACCGTTCGACGACGACGACGAGGAGGTCGGGCGGGCGGCCTCTTCGGCCTCGGCCGCGGCGAACTTCTCCATCTGCGCGGTGTGCATCTTGTAGCGACGCTCCGCCTCGGCGTACCGGGCCTCCCACTCGTCCCGCTGCTTCTCGAAGCCTTCGAGCCATTCGTTGGTCTCGGCGTCGAAGCCCTCGGGGAAGATGTAGTTGCCCTGGTCGTCGTAGCTGTCGGCCATGCCGTACTTCCAGGCCTCGAACTCTTCGC
>JBFMGT010000016.1:0-131249 GCA_040752555.1 Actinomycetota bacterium
GCAGGAGCAGAGCCAGCGTGCCGGCCACATCCCGTCGGCGATCAACGTGCCGTGGAGCAAGGCCGCCAACGAGGACGGCACCTTCAAGTCCGACGAGGACCTGGCCAAGCTCTACGCCGACGCCGGCTTGGACGGCGAGAAGGAGACCATCGCCTACTGCCGGATCGGGGAGCGCTCGTCGCACACCTGGTTCGTGCTGCAGGAACTGTTGGGACACAAGAACGTCAAGAACTATGACGGCAGCTGGATGGAATACGGCTCCCTCGTAGCAGTGCCGATTGAGAGGTGAATCGGCGCGAGGTTTTGACGTCGTCACCCGGGGCCAACGCCCCCTCACTCACGAAGCCTTCATGCATCTCGGCCGCTGACTCGACCGCATGAAGCCCGCGGGCAACGCCGAAGACAGCGCCAGGCGCACGAAGCGCTTCACCGCCATGTCTGGCTCCCGGCCCGGGAGCCAATGCAACATCGTCGGCGCTATGCGGAGCGGCGCAACGGGCAGGATGACCGCGTCGGTGGCGGGAATCGCCGCAGACTCTGTCGTGAGTATCCAATCGACGTCCGGCTGCGTCAGCCACTTCCACGCTGACAAGTCAGTATCGGCCAATTCCACGACAACCGGCTCCACACCCGCCGCGCGGAGAGCGTGCTTCTGCGCCAGCACCCACGTGGGAAACAAGGATTCACTGTGCATTCCAAGCGTTTCGCTTGCCAGGTCGAGCGGGTTGACCGAGTCGCCGCCGGCGAGCCGGTGGTCTGCTCTGAGCCCCACGTAGAAGCGCTCACCACAGAGCATCTCACTGACCACGCCCACATCGGACGGCATCGGCCCGCAGGTCATCGCGAGGTCCAAATCCCCGCTTGTGAGCGCAGAAGCGAGGTCGTTGAGCCACATGCGACGCATCACCAGATCGACGCCGGGCGCCTCATGGCCGAGCGCGGCCACCAGAAACCCGGGTAGCGCAGGTGCAATAGGCGGGGTCATTCCCAATCGAACCGTACCGATGTCTCCGTCAGCCCATTGCCGCACAGCGGCGGTCGCCTCCGTGACGTCGCCGAGGATGACCTCCGCACGCTGACGCAGCTCAGTACCAGCGCTCGTCAGCGCCACCCGCCTGGTGGTGCGGACCAACAGGGGCGTACCCATCTCGCGCTCGAGCCGACGCACCAGGTCACTCAAGGTCGGCTGGCCCATATGGAGCTTCTCGGCAGCACGCCCGAAGTGCAACTCGGACGCGACCGCGACGAAGGCTTCGAGTTGGCGCAGCTCCACATCGCCGATAATAGTTGTCTGCATACAAGCAAGCAATAGCTGACGTTGAACTGTACCTCTCTCCGCCGCCGCCCGGCGACGAGGCCCACCAGCGACCCGCGGAGGAGAAAACGCCGGCTACCGCCGGGGACGCAGAGTCGGTGCGGCGACTCGTCGAGGCGGTGGCGGGGCTGATCAGCCAGCACCGTTATCCGCGCACAACGACACCGAGGACAACGGGCTGCGGGCCGGCTACGGCCGGGTTTGGTGCCGAGTTGTTTGGCGGCAACAAAGTTCTGCCCGACACCGTGATAGACGTTCACCAGAGCCAAGTCGTGTTCGATGTTGGAACCGACAGCAACGGCTCTGAACGAGCGTCGACGCCGATCGAGGGCATAGGTCGACGCTCAAAGGGATTCAGCGCCCGCGCGCCATGTTCGTCGGGAGTTTGGAGGCCATGCACCGCCCCGGTGCCTTGCGCATTGGATGGCCGATGAGATGAACCTTCCCCCGTGGACGGGCTGGAGTGGATGTCACCGCAGCGGAAGACCGCGCCCGCGCTCAATGTCAGCGCGTGCCATGTGAATTCGCCGATGGCGCTCATCGATCGCGAGTTCGTTGATGCACCCTTCACGCCGGCACATGAGCCCGCTGGCGTCGAACTCCCACAGCTCTATTCCGTACCCCCGCCAGTTTCGGCCGGCTGCATCGGCGTACTCGCAATGCACGCGCACCGCGATCCGATTGTCGTGGACTGACCAGAGCGCCATACGCAGAGCGAAGTCGATCTCCCGATACCGCTTCACGGTGAGAAACTCGACGATCTCCGCGCGCCCGACAAGTTGGACGTCTTTGTTACGCCATCGGGAGTCAGGGGTGCACGCCGCGGCAATCAGGTGTGGGTCGAAGGCGTTCCAGGCGTCTTCGATCAGCTGCACCTTCGTCAACGCCGTCTCGACGGTGAACGGTGGTAACGGTGGGCGCGGACAGCGTGCGACTGACGGCGACCGAGGCTTTGCTTGCGATCGAGTGACCACCAGCGGCGGCGGCGTAGTGGTGCCGACAGCGTGCTCACCGTTGAGCTGTCGCGCATTCTCGCCGAGCATCTGACCGAGGGGACTCTGCACGTGGTGGGCCACCATCAGCTCCTAAAGGGGTGCCTGTCGGTGCCCGGCGTCCATGCGCCCATGCGACCCCACTCGGATCTCGCCAAGGCCTCCAACGAATCCTTCACACGTTCGGCATGTATCCCGACCAGGCGATCGATGTAAAGCCGTCCGTTGAGATGATCGATCTCGTGCTGGAGCATCCTGGCGAACACCCCAGACCCTGCGACCACGACAGGCTGCCCGTACTCGTCGAAGCCGCGGACCTCGGCCCAATCCGAACGAGCCACGGGGAACGTCAGCCCCGGCACCGACAAGCATCCCTCGACATCGACATCCGCATCATCCGAAGTTCGCTGCGGGGTGCCAGAACGGGCCAGCACCGGATTGATAACGACCCCGGAGCGGCGCTCCTGGTGGCCGGCGGCTTCGGGACAGTCGTAGACGAATATTCTATCCACAGAGCCGATCTGGTTGGCGGACAGCCCGACTCCACCGGAGCACGCCAGGGTCTCCCGCATGTCGGCGATCAGGTCGCGTCGCTCCTCGATACACCGCGGTTCGTGGATCACGGGCAGCGGAGTGGTTGCCATGCCGAGGATAGGATCGCCCACGATGCGGATCGGCAGGACGGTCATTGTGCAGCTCCTTCGTCTCTATTCGGCGAATCCGGCATAACCCGACGGGGAAATGTCATGACCTGGGGCCACCACAAGACCGAATAGCACAGTGCTGGTGCCGCTTTCATTACGCAAGCTCCAGCGGCAGGTCGCACCACACCGTCGTCCCGCTCCCGGCTGGACTCACAATGGCAAAGACTCCGCCAAGTGCCGCGATTCTGTCCCGCGACAGAAGCAGGCCTGAACCACCATCGAAACGAGCACCCCCGACGCCGTCATCGGCGACGCGCACCAACAGTGACCGCCCGTCGATCGCGGCGGTGATCTCCAACTTGGATGCCCTTGCATGTCTCCCCGCGTTCGCGAGCACTTCTTCGACGACGGAGAAGACGGCGAACTCGACGATGTCAGGAAGTCTGAACGGCACACGGACGCGCAGGTCGACCGGGACGTCGGAGCCGCGCGCCAGCACCGATAGAGCGGCCTGGAGCCCGCCGATCGCCAACACTCGCGGGTAGACCGCCCGCGCAATGTCTCGTAAGTCGTCATGCAACTCCTCGAGCTCAAAGAGCCACGCTGAAAGACACCGACAATCAGCCGCATCTGCATCCTGATGCGCTCGTCGAAGTCCTAACACCACATTGATGACCGGTTGCTGCGCCTCCTCACGGACTCTCCGTTCGATATCCCGGCGCACATCGTCCGAGGCGGCGATCAGTCGAGCCCGCGTTGCGGTCAGTTCCGCCCTGGCATCAGCTGCGGCGATAGTCGGCGGCAACAGCTCCGCGAAATCCCATGCCGCCTTCTTCATCTCCGAGGTGAACGCGCAGCCGCTTCTGCCCAGCACGATGGTTCCCCAGACCCGCCCCTCGACACGAAGCGGAATCACCATCGTGCACCAGTTCGTCACGGCATGGTCGCCCGCGCCCTCGACCGCGGCGCTGCCGTGAGTGGCGTCCATCACCGCAACGGGCCGCTCGAACACGGCTATCGGACCACCGCCGGAAGGGGTGCCCGCTCGGAACGTGGACGCGCCCGAACGGTCGGCGCAGTGGCGGACCTCGGCCAGCAGCACGGCCGACCCGTCGTGGCCGCGCTTCAGCAGTTGCGCAGCATCGGCACGGACGCGGTGCAGCATCCCCGCGATCACCGCCGCGAAAACCTCATGCGACGGCTTTCCGGCGGCGACAAACCCTGCCAGTCGCCGAAGTGATTCGACATCTCCGCTCGACGTGGAAGTCGATGGCCGACCGTCGACATGTGGTCGAGGCATCAAATCATGACGTTCGAGCCGGATACCTGCGGTGGCGCGCTGATCTGGCACCAGGAAGCGGTCTTCCACCGCGCGATCGTCGATGCGTCGCCCCGCACCGGAGCCCCCTGATCGGTTCGATGCATCATCACACCAGGCTGACGCGCACCCCGCACGGAAGCAACGGCGAACACCGAATAGATCCCATCGCGCATCCCGATGAATCCGCGCCCGAGACGCACCCAGACTTCAGGCACGACACAGCATGCTGTCGTAGTACATCGTCAATGCGCCTCGCTACATGCGCTTTTGAACTGTCACGCCCAGACAATTGGGCTACCCTACCCGAGGCCGTCATGAAGGGTATTCCGTGTATCGGAGAATGCCGTCGCACCGGTGAGCGGTGACCACTTGGGGTTGGGCGTGACTTTCACAGCAGAAAACTAGCCGAGTGTGGCGCCAGCGGTGTACCTCGGCGCCAACGCCTCGGTGGACTCCAGGATCGGGCAGGCGATTGCCGTCCATCTCGAGATCTACAGTGCCGACTCAGTCGCAGAGGCACGGCACTTCGCCAGCCTCCTCCCGGCATCCCAGACCAACCCGGTGGATCGCCGTCGACGGTGAGGGCAGCGGCGTGGTCGCTGACCAATGAGCTCCCATTACGTTCGCTCCGTGAAGAATTCGGGTCTGCGAGGCGTGCTCCGAGGTGACGCCGAGACTGTCGTCGACTTGTCGGGGATCTTGGACCAGCCCGGCGGAACGGCTGCCTCCTCAGCCGCCAGTTTGACGAATCGACTCACCGCAGGGTCGGGAGTTCGCTCCGGCAGCCACTGCAACGTGTAGGGCACCAGACGCGGATGGGTCACGGGCCGGACGACGGCAGCCATGCACGTGTTCGCGATCGAACCGGTCGTGAGGATCCAGTCGACGTCGTCTTGCATCGGCCACGTGGCCGCCGATACGTGATTGTCCGCGAGTTCGACGGTCTGCGGCGAGATCCCAGCTGTCTCGAGAGCCTGCCGTTGAGAAAGCACCCACGCGGGGAACAACGCTTCGCTCTGTATTCCGAGCGTTTCCTCGGCCAGGTCGGTCAAAGCTATGGCGTCGCGCTCGGCTAGGGGATGATCGGGCCGGACACTCACCAGCAACGGCTCCCCGCATATGACTTCACTGACAACCTGAGGGGGATTCGGCACGATTCCGCACGTGATCGCGACGTCGACCACCTCTTCGATGAGCGCCTTTTGCAGGTGGAAAAGCCACATGCGCTGGAAGTCCAGCTCGATGTCAGGAGCCTGGGCGCGAAGGACATCGGCGAGATGCGCAACCAAGATCGGCGCCGCCAGCGGTGTGATCCCGAGGCGGACTCTGCCGGCATCCCCGCTGGCAACTCGTTGCACTGCCGCGGCGGCGACGGCGACCTCGTTCAAGATACGTTTGGCCCGTTCGAGGAGCTCCGATCCGGCGCTCGTCAGAGCCACCCGGCGCGTGGTGCGTCGCAACAAAGGTGTGCCCATTTCCCGCTCCAGGCGGCGCACCATGTCACTCAGCGTCGGCTGACCGATGTGAAGTGTCTCCGCGGCGCGTCCGAAATGCAGCTCAGTGGCGACGGCCACAAAGGCCTCCAACTGACGTATCTCCACGATCACATGGTAGGTACCGAGGACAGCTGTCCATCGATTGCCATACGAGCCCCAATCACACTCATCGTCGATGCCGAATGATCAAGCCGCCGAATCCGACCATCAGCTGCCGCCGCGCTCACCTGATCGAGAATCCCGCATCGACCGGAAGTGCAACGCCGGTGACGTATTTCGCGCTGTCGCTGACCAACCACAAAACTGCGTCGCTGACGTCAGCCGGTGCCAGCAGCGAGACCGGCAGCAGATTCGCCGCCATATCCGCCACGCTCGGATTGTCGGCCATGTAACCGGCGACAACGTCGTTCATGATCATCGGTGTCTCGACGCCAGTTGGGTGCACACTGTTGACGCGGATGCTGTCAGGTGCGTAAGCAATAGCGAACGAGCGCATGAGTCCGACGACACCGTGCTTGCTGGCCGTGTACGCAGTCGCGGCGGCCGTACCATCGCTTCCCGTGGCCTTCAGACCCTGCGTGGAACTGACGAGCACAATCGAACCACCATTGCCAGCTGCTCTCATGCCCGGCGCCGTGGCCATCACAGTGTTCCAGACTCCGATCAGGTTGACATCGACAATATCGCGGAATTCACGTTCCGGCCGCAGCCCGTTACTGCCGAGTGCAGCAATCCCCGCGTTCGCCACCACGATGTCGATAGGGCCGAGGTCGCGGGTCGCCTCCGAGACAACCCGTTCGAGCTCGCAGGGTTCGCGAACGTCGGCGACTTGGGCGACCACCTTCCTGCCGAGGCTCGCCACCGCATCCGCGGTGGCTTCAAGGTCATCGACAGTACTCAAAGAATAAGGCACAGTGTCGATCTGGTCGCAGATATCAACTGCGATGATATCGGCACCTTCCTGCGCCAAGCAAATCGCGTGACTGCGTCCCTGCCCTCGTGCAGCCCCCGAGATGAAGGCGACCTTTCCATCGAGCGCGCCCATTGTCGCTCCTCTCTGTGCACTCCGCAACCGAAAGTGCGACTAAACGCTGGATTTAACGCTAAATTGGTGAGCCTGACCCTTGTCGCCGACGCGGCGAGGTATCCATTGCCCACAATGTTGTCATCGAACACTTTTTGGGTCAACACCGATCACGGCTCGCGACCCAGTCCGTCGCAGGACATCGGTACGCAAAACGCATCGCCCGACGTTTATTTGAGTGCAGTGTTCGTCGGTCGCACCCGCGATGAACCTCGCGGCGGCCGCGATATGGACAGGCGGGACGGCGCGTTCTGGGAGTCCGACGACATCTCCACACCACGAAAGGTCACGGACATGGTCGATGTCGACGTCATGGTCATCCTCGCGCTTCTGGCTTGTTGCCTGACAGCAGCGAGAGTGACCCTCCGACGGCTGTACGACCCGGCGACCGCTCAAAACTCCTCCGCCGGCGCACCGGACGAGCCGCCCTGTACCCGGCCCTCAGACTCCTCGACTACAGATGTCCGGTGTCAGCGGCGCGCTCCCTACCCCCGTCAAGCCTGAGGCCGCCCTTGCACAACAACAGCCGCGCGAGCGCTGATCAGCGCTAGGCGACGATCACAGACGTGTGACCTCGTCTGCGCAAGCAAAAATATTGCTTGCTTGTATACAGACAAATAGAGTATCGGAATGGAGCTTCGGCAGCTGGAAGCGTTCGTCGTGTTGGCCTCCGAGCTTCACTTCGGCCGCGCAGCCCGACGGCTGCATCTCGGCCAACCCGGTTTGAGTGACTTGATCCGACGTCTCGAACGGGAAGTAGGCACCCCGTTGCTGAGGAGAAGCACACGACGTGTGCACTTGACGAGCGCGGGTGTAGAACTGCTGAGGCGAGCCACCGCGATCCTCGACGAGGCGGCGGCTACGGCAGTGGCGATGCACCATTGGGCCGACGGCGATGTGGGACTCGTCCGGATAGGAGTTACCCCGCCGGTCCATTCCGATCTGGTGCCGCACCTATGCGCTGCACTTCACGCCGTCGCCCCGGGCGTCGAACTACAGGTGCGACGCATGTGGTACGCCGACCTGGACCGCGCCGTCACCGACGGCTTCATCGATGTGGCGATCACCTGTGGTCCACTTTCACCTCGGCACGGCCTGGCCAGCGACACAGTATGCGGTGCAGCATGGTTGGTGGGCTTGCGCGCGGGGCACCGCTTGGCCGGTCAGCCTGCCGTCGACTTGGCTGATCTCGCCCGCGAGACGCTGGGTGTTCTCAGCGAGGTGCTGTTCCCCGGCTGGGTAGCCGCGCAGCACGCGGTTCTACGATCAGCGAAAATCGCACCGCCGATCGTCGAGCTCACTGATACCGATCTCTCGGCGGGCAAATGGCTCGACCAACCGAATGTCGACTGGATCCTCACAACTGCCTCCGCGGCGAGGCCCGATGACGGGCTCTTGCTGCGACCGTTGACACCTGCGCGGTTGATACCGATCATGTTGCACTGGTTCCCTCGGCGTGCGCGCAATGCCGCTGTGGGGCGTTTTGTCCGCATGTCGATCTCCGCGGAACTGCCAGCGGGTCTCGTGCACATCCGCCACCAAGCATTGGCTTTCAAAGCGGGATAGCGTCGGCAGGCGGCATGCGACTGGTTGATCGCTATTGCCGATGATTGCCAACTGAAATTCCGTCTTGTTCTTGATCGCGCCGCATCGCACGCTTGAAAGCGATGACCCGGGGCGACGTTCGGACGATCCCTCTCGTCCGACAGCCCGCCCCCGACCTGCCAGGAGACGCGCGATGCCCGACAACCGCCCGATTGCCACCACCGACGCGGGTGCCGCCGTTCCCAGCGTCGAGCATTCCCTCACGGTAGGACCGGACGGACCAATCCTGTTACAGGATCACTACCTTATTGAGCAGATGGCCAACTTCAACCGTGAGCGCATCCCGGAACGTCAGCCACATGCGAAGGGCGGCGGCGCCTTCGGCCGATTCGAGGTGACCGAGGATGTCACCCAATTCACCCGTGCCGCCCTGTTTCAACCTGGTGTGTCTACCCCCGTGTTGGCTCGATTCTCGACCGTCGCCGGAGAGCGTGGCAGCCCGGATACCTGGCGCGACCCGCGCGGGTTTGCACTGAAGTTCTACACTTCCGACGGAGTATTCGACCTGGTCGGCAACAACACCCCGGTGTTCTTTCTTCGGGACCCACTGAAGTTCCAGAACTTCATCCGCTCGCAGAAACGTTTACAGGCAAGCAATCTCCGCGACCATCACATGCAGTGGGACTTCTGGACACTGTCACCGGAGTCCGCGCACCAAGTGACGTGGCTGATGGGTGATCGAGGTATTCCTCGGTCTTGGCGGCACATGAACGGCTACTCGAGCCACACCTATAGCTGGACCAACAGCTATGGCGAACTGTTCTGGGTCAAGTACCACTTCAAGACCGATCAGGGCGTCGAATCCCTCTCCCAGCACGAGGCCGACAGACTAGCCGGCACCGACGGCGACTACCACCAGCGTGACCTGTTCGACTCCATCGCGCAGGGCGAGCACCCTAGTTGGACGCTGCACATGCAGATCATGCCGTTCGAAGACGCCAAAACCTATCGCATCAATCCCTTTGATCTGACCAAGGTCTGGCCGCATGCGGATTACCCACTGCGCCGAGTCGGAACGTTGACACTCGACCGCAACGTCGTCGACTATCACACCGAGATCGAGCAGGCCGCGTTCGAGCCGAACAACCTCGTCCCCGGTACCGGGTTGTCGCCCGACAAGATGCTGCTGGCTAGAGGATTCGCGTACGCCGACGCCCATCGAGCTCGGCTCGGCGTCAACTACAAGCAGATTCCGGTCAACGAGCCCACCGTCGCCGTGCATAGCTACAGCAAGGACGGCGCGATGCGGATCCGCGCGGCAAATGACCCCGTGTACGCACCGAACAGCTCCGGCGGCCCGATCGCTGACCCGGCGCGCGCATCCGAGGTGCATTGGGTATCCGACGGCGACATGGTGCGTTCGGCTTACACACTCCGCGACGAGGACGACGACTGGTCTCAAGCCGGCGCACTCTACCGCGACGTGTTCAGTGAAGTAGAGCGCCAGCGGCTGATCGACAATGTCATCGGCCACGTGGCTGACGGCGTCCGCGAACCAGTGCTCTCTCGCGTGATCCAGTACTGGCATAACGTCGATTCCGGTCTCGGCAGAGCCATCGAGCAAGGCCTGCGGGGCAAGACTGACAAGCAGCAATGACGTTCGAGTGGACTGCCGGCTGGGCTCGGCGCGACGCCTGCAGGCGAGGGGATGCGCGACACACCAATACGGAAGGTGTACGCAAGAGGTGCCTACCACGATGAACGGGGGCCGACCGCCAAGGTTCTGCTCGTAAGAAACATGCCGTCACCAAACCTCGACCGCGGTGAGGTTGCTGGTCAGCTCGCTGTTTCAGCCCAGAAGCGTAGATCAAGGCGCACAGCCGTTTTCACTCAGCGCGACGTTACCGGCTCGTGTGATGCCCCACCAGCGTACCCGCGCGCACTCGCACGACGGACGAACCGCCGACTGACCGTCGGCACCAAGACTCCGGACACCGTCGAGACCGCGGAACCCGTTGCGCTCCGAATCGCCACGAAGACTGCTGCCGTCGTCGTGATCTGGACTCGTGCGGTTCGAGGATGTGAGACATGGGTCTGAAAGTCAATGTTTCTCGTCACCCGCGAGGGATGTAAGAGCCATCAGTCGGTTCGCCGTGCCACCGCTCTCCGTGAGCCCGAGCGGATGACCAGACGATTTGCTTGCGTTTCGTGAGTCAGCCGGTTCCTGCGCCTCGATTCGGAATCGGACCTACCCCGACCCCGAAAGGCTGCTGATGCTCGAGAGACCAGATAGGAGCACGGCGCTGCGCTCTGCCGACAAGGTCAGCCGTCGGAGTTTCCTTGCAGGCGCTGCTGCAATGTCCGCGGCATCGCTATTGCCCACCCCTGTTGCGTTCGCCGACGGATTATCGCTATTACCCAGGCGGGTTCGCGGAAGGGTTCTGCTTCCCGACGACCCGAGCTTCGAGAATGCGCGAAGGCCGTGGAGCCTGACCGTCGATCAGACGGTGCGCGCTGTGGTCGATGTCGCCGATGTCGAAGACGCGTGCCGACTCGTCGAATACGCGCGTGAAACCGGCATTCCGCTGGCCGTCCAGCCCACCGGCCACAGCGCAACACCTGCCGTCAACGAGTCGATCTTGGTGCGCACCCGTCACCTCGATGAGGTTCGCGTCGATCCAGTCCGCCGAACTGCGCGTGTCGGCTCTGGGGTGTCGTGGATGCAGCTGCACTCCGGTGTCGCACGTCGGGGATTGCTGGCAGTTGCAGGAAGTGCCCCTGGCGTGGGCATCACGGGCTACACGCTCGGCGGTGGGCTCAGCTGGTTCTCCAGACGATTCGGCTGGGCGGCGCAGAGCGTGACGGCCATCGAGGGTATTACCGCCGACGGCGCTCGGTTCCGTGCAACAACGAGCAACGAGCCCGACCTGTTCTGGGCGCTGCGTGGCGGCGGCGGTGATTACGCCTTGGTCACCGCTCTCGAGTTCGACCTGTATCCGGCGCCGAGGTTGTCCGGCGGGAGCATGCGGTGGCCGGCCGAGCGTGCACCAGCGGTCCTCGCAGCATTTCGCGAAACCACCGAAGGTGCCCCCGACGACCTGACGGTGTGGTTCAGTCAGTCCCACTTTCCGGGTGCTCCCGCTCTGGCCGGGATCGACGTGACGTACCTCGGTGAGCCTGAGGCGGCACGGGCGTTGCTGAGGCCCTTCGCCGACATCGGCGACCACATCTCCGACACCCTTCGGCCGCTGCAATTCGACGAGATCGGATCCATCACCAACGAGCCCACTGCACCTGGTGGTGGACGACAAAGGGCAACATTGTTGACCGGGTTGACCGATGACGTGATCAATTCGTTCACTGCCGCGCCGATGGCACCTCTGATCAATATCCAGATTCGCCACCTCGGTGGGGCCCTCGATCGGCCGTCGGACACTGCGGCCGGGCCGGTCGAACTTCCCTATTTGGCGAATCTGGTGGGGCGAGGGGACACGACGTCAGCCGTCAACGCCATGCAGAACCGGGTCGCGACCTATCTGGAGATTCTCGAGCCCGTTGACAGCGGCAGGACGCCCTTCACGCTCCTGGCGCCTGACCAGACTGCAGCACAAGCACTTTCGCCTGACACACTACAGCGCCTACGCAACGTCAAACGGCAGCTCGATCCAGAGTTTCTCTTTCGCAGCAACTATCCGGTGATGGCATGATGCCGGCTGCGTCGAAGGGAAGGCGTAGCGCCAGGCATTCCTGCCATCGGCATCATCCCCCGCCCCGCCCTGTGGTGGGAGTAGTCGACATCGAACCGCTGCTCGCTGTCTCGATCCACCGCTTCGACAAACCCCGGTTCCACCCACGGAAACCCGGGTATGCCTGCGCGCGTGGCCGACCTCGCCGACTGGTTCCTCACCCGTGACGAGCGGGGCAACCCCGCCTCGTCGCTGCCCGCCTGGCGGCAGGGCAACCTGGTCGAGCCGCTCGTCCACGGTGCGGCGTACTTCGACCGGCTGGCCGCCGAAACCGAGAAGCTCGACCGCGGCGACCATCTGTTCTTCACCGACTGGCGCGGTGACCCTGATGAGCGGGTACGGGACGACGGGCCGACGATCGCCGACCTGTTCTGCCGTGCCGCACAGCGTGGCGTCGTCGTCAAAGGACTGATGTGGCGCTCACATCTGGACAAGTTCGCCTACAGCGAGGAGGAGAACCAGCACCTGGGCGAGGCCATCGAAGCCGCGGGCGGCGAGGTGCTCCTCGACCAGCGCGTCCGGTTCGGCGGCTCGCACCACCAGAAGCTCGTGGTGCTGCGGCATCCCGGCAGACCCGAGCGCGACGTGGCGTTCGCCGGCGGCATCGACCTGTGTCACTCCCGTCGCGACGACGCCGAGCACCGCGGCGACCCGCAGGCCGTGCAGATGGCGCCGCAGTACGGGGACCGCCCGCCCTGGCACGACGTCCAACTCCAGATCCGGGGTCCGATCGTGGGCGCATTGGATCATGCATTTCGGGAACGATGGACCGACCCGGCGCCGCTGGACATGCTCTCCCCGATCGCCTGGGTGGTCGACAAGTTGCGCCGGGCTGACCTGGACGCCGGCGAATTGCCCACGCAGCCACCGGATCCCCCCGCGTGTGGACCGCATGCCGTGCAGGTGCTGCGCACTTACCCCGACGCCCAGTTCTCCTATGCGTTCGCACCGCGCGGCGAGCGCAGCATCGCCCGGGGCTACACCAAGGCGCTGCGCAGAGCGCGCCGCCTGATCTATCTCGAGGACCAGTACCTGTGGTCCAGGCAGGTCGCCCATCTGCTGGCCGAGGCGTTGCGCGCCAACCCCGAACTGCACCTGATCGCCGTCGTGCCACGGCATCCCGACGTCGACGGCCGCCTCTCCCTACCCCCCAACCAGGTCGGCCGTCAGCAGGCCATCGACACGTGCCGACAGGCCGATCCTGCGCGCGTGCACATCTTCGACGTCGAAAACCGGTCGGGCACACCGGTGTACGTGCATGCCAAGGTGTGCGTCGTCGACGACGTCTGGGCATGCGTGGGCAGTGACAACTTCAACCGGCGCTCGTGGACTCATGACAGCGAGCTGTCGTGCGCCGTCCTCGACGACACGCGTGACGAACGCACGCCCCGCGACCCTGCCGGACGCGGCGACGGGGCTCGGGTGTTCGCGCGCGACCTGCGCTTGCGTCTGCTGCGGGAACATCTCGATCGCGCGGCCGACGGCAGCGGTGACGACAACCTGCTCGATCCGCTCGCAGTCGTCGACGCGGTGACCGCCTCGGCGCTGGCACTGCAGAACTGGCACGACGGGGGTCGGGTCGGCCCGCGGCCGCCCGGCCGGCTGCGACCGCACGAACCCGAACAGCTCTCGACGCTCACCCGCCTGTGGGCCGAACCTCTCTACCGTGCGGTCTACGACCCCGACGGCCGGTCCTATCGCGACCGGCTACGTCGACGGTGGTGAGGCGCTTATTGCCGTGCCCGTGCGGGTATGGCAGAGCCATGGCCGACATCATCGATCTCATCTACGCCGACCACGATTGGCTGCGTCGACAGTTCTTCCGGTTGGACGATGCGCGCTCCGCGGAGGAGCTGGCAGCGATCTGGGATGCTCTGGGCACCCGGCTGGACGCTCACGCCGACGCCGAGGAGACGGTGTTCTACCCGGCCCTGCTGGCCCATGGGGGACGTGAGCATCCCGGCAACCCCGAAGGTGATCCCGAGGACGAGACCGAGGACGCGATCACCGACCACAACGCCATCCGGGACGCGGTGCGGCAGTCCCGGGACCAGGAGCCGGGCAGCGACGAGTGGTTCGCGGCCGTCAACGCGGCCCGCAAGGAAAACGGGTCGCACCTCGACGAGGAAGAACGCGAGGCGATGCCCGACTTCATCAAGAGCGCCAGCCTCGAGCTGCGCCACGAGCTGGGCATGAAATGGCTGCAGTTCTACGCCCACCGGGAATCCATCAGCGGCATCGACACCTCCGACAAGGACGCCGACCGCTACATCCAGCAGCACGGTGTGTGATCCGACGTTTGATCCGCCGCCGGCCGGGTAGAGGTCGCTTCATGCTGCAGAAATCTGTGATCGCCGCGTGTGCCGCCGCCGCCGCACTCGCGTTCGCCCCGTTCGCTTCTGCCGGAGGCCCGGCCGGATGCGTCGACCCGTATGGCACGGGGTGCGCCGCTCCGCCTCCGCCTCCGCCGCCCCCGGCCGGGTACGTCCCGCCGCCCCCCGCCGGATACGTGCCGCCGCCGGCTCCCGCCGTCGCCGGTGCGGTGCCCGGCGGTCCCGGCGGCGTCGCCGGACCCGGTGGCGCAGCCGGCGCGATTCCCGGCGGACCGAGCGGCGCAGCCGGACCCGCGGGCGCAGCCGGTGTGATCCCGGGTGGGCCAGGCGGTGTCGCCGGACCTGGCGGCGCAGCCGGCGCGATTCCCGGCGGTCCGGGCGGTGTCGCCGGACCTGGCGGTGCGGCGGGCTGCATTCCCGGCGTCGGCTGCGGCGCCGTGCCCGCCGGCTAGGGCGCGTCCCGCGCTTCGGTGGGGTGCACCGGTGGCCCGCTGATCGCGCAGTGCCGGCATTCGTCGATCCGGAACCGATCATCGGCGATCGGAGTCCGAGGTCGGCGAATACCGACCGCCGCGATCACGGCCGCCACCACCATGAGGCCCGCGGAGATACCGACCGCGACGTGGAATCCCGCGTCGAAAGCCATGGGGTCTGCGTAGTCGGCACCACTGATGCCGGCCACCCCCGGTAGCACCGCAACGGCGAGCAGACCACCGACGCGCGCCACCGCGTTGTTGACCCCGGATGCCGCGCCGGCCATGTTCCGCGGCGCTGCATCGAGCACCGCGGTGGTCAGCGGCGCCACCACGAGCACCATGCCGGCACCGAACGCGAGCGCCGCGGGCAGCACGTCGCCCAGCCAGGTGGCGTCCGGGCCGATCCGGGTCATCAGCAGCAGACCGCCCGCGGCCAGCAGCGGGCCCACCGTCATCGGGATCCGCGGGCCGATGCGCGCGGCCAACGCCCCGGCTCGCGCCGAGAACACCAACATCACGGCCGTGAACGGCAGCAGCGCCGTACCTGCAGCGACGGGGCTGAAGCCGGCGACCGTCTGCAGCTGCAGCACCAGGAGCAGGAACGCTGCCCCCAAGGCACCGTAGATCAACAGGGTGATCACGTTGGTGACTCGAAAGATGTTGTCGGAGAACAACCTGGGCGGAATGAGGGGGTGCGGCGAGCGCCGCTCCACCACGACGAACGCCGCCAGCGAGAGCGCGCCGGCACAGATCGTCACGGCGGCGAACACGTCCGACTCGCCGTTACCGACCCGCGTCAACCCGTAGGTGAGCGTGCCCAGCCCCAGCGCCGTGAGCGCTGCGCCGGCGATGTCGAGACCCGGCGGTGAGCCTTCGTCCCGACTCTCGGGGACATGCAGCATCGTCACCACGATCACCACTGCCGCGAGCGGAAGATTGAGCCAGAAGACGGCCCGCCAACTCCATTCCACGAGGAAACCGCCGAGGAACGGACCGATAGCTCCCGCGATGCCACCAAGCCCCGACCAGGCACCGATGGCGGCGGCCCGGTCGGCGCCCTGGAACGACGCCGAGATCAAGGCCAAGCTGCCGGGGGTCAGCAGCGCGCCACCGACCCCCTGCAGCGCCCGCGCGATGATCAGCCATTCGGTGGTGGGCGCCAGGCCGCAGGCCACCGACGCCAGCGCGAACCAGGTGACCCCGATGAGGAACACCCGCCGCCGACCGAAGTGGTCACCGAACGAACCGCCCAGCAGAATCAGCGACGCGAGGGACAACGTGTAGGCGTTGACGACCCACTGCAGTCCGCCGAAACCGGAGCCGAGGTCGGCGCCGATGTGCGGGAGCGCGACATTGACCACCGTGCCGTCGATCATCACGATGCCCGAGCCCAACACCGTGGCCAGCAGCACCCAGCGGGCGGAGGGCGGTCCGCTCAGGGGCACGACTCAGGACAGTACGCGGCGCAGCGCTCCCTTCGCGACCTCTTCGGGGCGGTACTGCTCGCTGGCGTACGCGCCGATCGCCACGAGTGCACCGGTGGCTGCGGGTACCACCCATTGCAGGGCCTTGAGTTGCTTCTGTGCCGATGCGACGTCCGGGGGTGTCGCCGACGTCGGGGTGGTCGCGTCCGCGGCGGGCACCGCATCGTGTGCCGACACCTTGGCACCGAGCGCACGACTGTAGGCGGTCACGCCCAGCGCGACCACAGTCAAACCCGTCTTCACCGCCGCCATGGTCGGCACGCCCTTCTGCGCCTTCATCCGGCTGGTGTCGTGTTTGAGCAGGCCAGCCGCCCCGATCAGGTGGGCACCGATCGCGGCCGCGTTGACCGGGGTCCACCGGTCCCAGCCCTCGTTGGCGACGGCACCGACGTTGCGGTCGGAACCGGCCGACGACGCCGCCGGGTTCAGCGTGACGGCGTTGGCCAGAGTGCCGCCGAACCACGCGGCCAAGCCGACGTCGTGAAGTTGATGAAACAGCGTTGCGCGCGCCATGATTGCTCCTTCGCATGTGTATGGATCGTCCGGCGGCGTACCCGGGCGAGGCCCCGGCAAACGCTGCGGCACCCTCGCGGCGTCAGATGCCCGAAGATGTCCGAGTCGTAAGAATTTCCCTGCCTGCGTTCCGGTTTCGACCGCTGCGCACGGTGTATGCCCGTGCCATGGATTCGCGGCGACGCATTCTCGTCACCGGCGCCTCGGGCAATGTCGGTGCGGGGGTGCTGCGTGAACTCCGCCGTCAGGAACCCGAGGCGCAGCTCGTCGGTGTGTGCCGGCGCCCCCCGGCCCGAGGGCAGATCTACGAGGCGGTGGACTGGCGGCCCGTGGACCTGTCCGCACCGGACGCCGTCAGCCGGCTGACGAGCGCCATGCGCGGGGTCGACGCGGTGATCCACCTCGCGCTCGCCGTCCACCCCGTCGCCGACGAGGACTATCTGCATCGCGTCAATGTCATTGGCACACAGGCTGTTCTGCGCGCCATGACCGAGACCGGGGTCGCGCATCTGATCTATGCCTCGAGCCTTGGCATCTACGCCCCGAGTGAGTCCGCCACACCCGTGGCCGAGACCTACCCGACCACCGGCCAATCCACTTCTGTCTACAGCAGGCACAAGGTCGCCGTGGAGCGGTTGCTCGACGATTTCGAACGCGACCATCCCGACACGGTGGTGTCCCGGTTCCGTCCCACCGTGGTGGTCGCACGCCACGCCGCCTACGAAATCCGTTCGCTGTACGCCGGATCCGTCGTTCCGCGCGCGGCATTCGCGATGCTGCAACGGCGGAAGCTACCTCTGCTGCCCCTGCCCCGCGGTTTGGCCCTGCAGTTCGTCCATGCCGACGATGTCGGCGACGCGGTGGTCCGACTCCTGCAGCGCCGGGCCCGCGGCTCGTTCAACGTGGCCGCCGATGTGCTTTCCCCCTCGGCTCTCGCGGCGCTGGTGGGCGCGCGTCCGGTCCGGGTCAGCCCAGCAGCCATGCGTGCGGCCGTCGTGGTTCTGCACCGACTCGGTGTCCTCGCGGTGACCCCGGGCTGGTACGACGTCGCCACGCGCT
Organism: Actinomycetota bacterium; assembly: GCA_040752555.1. GTDB lineage: Bacteria > Actinomycetota > Actinomycetes > Mycobacteriales > Mycobacteriaceae > Mycobacterium. Next base: position 18,009 of record JBFMGT010000016.1, read on the forward strand.
CTCCGCTGATGGACACCACCAGCGCACGGGAGGAACTGGGGTGGCATCCCCGGCGTTCGTCGACCGAGGCGGCCCGCGAACTCATCGACGGACTCGCCGACGGCGCGACGGGCACCAGCCCGGCGCTCGGCGCTGTCGACGGCGCGCACGACCGCGCGTCGATGTCGCCGGTGCACGACACCACGCTTGCGCTCTGGTGGGTGCTGGCGCTGACCGGTGCGATGCGCGGGCGTCGGCCTCGAGTCGCCTTCGGCAGTGTCGTTGCCGCGAACCTGATGTCCGGCACGCCGGCTGCGCTGCAACGAATCCGGCAGCGGCGACGCGATCCGGTGGCGGTGCTCGCCCCGGCCGCCGTCGGGGTGGCGGTGCTGTCGAGCGTGCGCGGCGGCTGGCCCGCCGCGGCGGCGGTCACCGTCCTTGGCCTGCTCGGGGTGGCCGAGCGAAGACGTGGAAAGGCTCGCAGATGAGCACCAGAACTGTCGTGGTCACCGGGGCGTCGAGCGGTATCGGCCGGGAGACCGCGTTGCGGTACAGCGGTCACGGCGCCCGCTTGGTGCTCGCCGCCCGATCCGAACCAGACCTGCGCGACGTTGCGGAACAATGCCGCCGCGCCGGTGCCACTGACGTCGTCGTCGCACCCACCGACATCGCGGACGCCGACCAGGTCCGGCAGATGTTCGACCTCGCGATCGACACCTTCGGCGGCGTCGATGTCGCTGCGCAGTGTGCCGCGATCACCGCGTTCGGTCGCTTCGAAGACGTACCGCCCGAGGTGTTCGACGCAATCATCGCCACCAACCTGATCGGCGCGGCGAACGTCGCCCGCTGCGCGCTAGCCCACTTCCAGCCCCGCGGCGCCGGCGCACTCGTCCTGGTCGGCTCGCTTCTCGGAGTGACCGCGGTGCCCTATCAGTCTGCCTACGTAGCAAGCAAATTCGCGATCTGCGGATTGGTCCGCGCACTCCGTCAGGAGAATCGGCATCTTCCCGGTGTCCGGGTGCACGGCGTCTATCCCGGGCCGGTGGACACCCCGGTGTACGCGTCGGCAGCCAACTTCCTCGACGGTCAAACCCCACGGGTGCCGCCCACCTCCGATGCCGCGGGTACCATCGCGGCCGCCATCGTACGTGCTGCCGAGAAGACGACGTCGACCGAACGTCAGATCGGCTGGTTCAACAGGCCGGCCATCGCGGCCTACCGCATCGTCCCGTTCGTCTTCGACGCAGTGATCGGGCCAGTGATCCGGCGCGTCATGTTCATCTCAGAAGCGAGCGCGGATTCGACGGGCAACGTTTTCGAGCCGCCGGTCGCCGGCCGCAGCTGACCCAGCGAACCTGCGCCTGCTGAGACGGTGGGTGGACGGCTTCACAGCTAAAAACCGTTGGTGGAGCTAATGTTTCGCCACGCAAAAACCCCTCGGAGCACCCCTGGTGAGATGACCGCGGCAGGAGGATACTGCGGAAATCTGGTTCAGCCTGTGTGCTAGGAGGATCGAAATGAAGTACGCCATGACGTGGACGTCACGCCTCACCGGATCGGGAAAAGACAACGAAGAGGCGTTACGCCGCGCCCTGCAGCTGTTCTCGAAATGGCAACCGCCCGACGGCACCACCTTCCATCAGTTCGTCGGCCGCGTCGACGCCGGGGGCGGGTTCGCGATCGTTGAAACGGACCAGCCGGCGGACCTGCTGAACGGGACGACCAAGTTCGCACCGTTCAACGACTTCCAGATCCATCCCGTCGTGGACATCGAGCAGTGGGCCCAGGCCGGACAGGAGGGTATCGACTTCCGCGACTCGATCAGCTGACCGGCGCAGCGACTGAGCGCGTGGCCCTGCGACGCGCTCGCGACCAAATTCGTGCTTGAACTGCGCTTCGGCAGCGCAATTCCTAGGATGCCTGCATGCCATCCGGAACGGCGGTGTCGAAACCAGGCGCCGACCCCCTCGACGACGCGGCCGTTCCACAGATCGAGCTCATCGGTGTCCGCAAGGAGTTCGGCGACGCACGGCATCCGGTGGTCGCCGTCGAGGGCGCCGATCTGAGCATTGCCGACGGGGAGCTGTTCGCGATCCTCGGCCCCTCCGGGTCCGGCAAGACCACGCTGTTGCGGATGATCGCCGGTTTCGAGGCGCCGACCGCCGGGACCGTCAAGCTGGGCGGCCGCGACGTCACCCACCTGCCACCCGCGCGCCGCGACACGAACACGGTGTTCCAGCAGTACGCCTTGTTCCCCCACATGACCGTCGCGCAGAACGTCGAATACGGGTTGCGGGTGCGCGGCGTGAACAAGCAGGAGCGACGCCGCCGCGCCGGCGAAGCCCTGGAGATGGTGCGGCTGGCCGGCCAGGCCGCCCGCAAGCCGGCCGAACTGTCCGGCGGCCAACAGCAGCGCGTCGCGCTGGCTCGCGCGCTCGTTGGGCGCCCCCGAGTGCTGCTCCTGGACGAACCGCTCGGCGCGCTCGACCTGAAGCTGCGCGAGCAGATGCAGGTGGAGCTCAAGGCGATTCAACGCGAGGTGGGCATCACGTTCGTGATCGTCACCCATGATCAGGACGAGGCACTGACGCTGTGCGACCGGCTCGTCGTCCTCAACGACGGGCGCATCGAGCAGGTCGGTGCGGCCCGACAGGTCTACGAACACCCCGCCAACCGCTTCGTCGCCGACTTCGTCGGAACGTCGAACGTGCTCGACGGCGACAGCGCGCAGGCCGTGCTCGGCCGACCCGGGACGTTCGCGATCCGACCGGAACGCATCGCGGTGCTCGATCCGGACGCCGCCGTCCCCGCCGGTCAGCACAGCGTCACAGCGCGGGTCGCCGAGGTCGTCTACGCCGGTCCGATCACCCGCATCGCGGCCACGGTCGCCGGGCACGACACCCGGCTCACCGCCACCCTGCTCTCGGCGGAGGCGTCCACCGCACTGACCCACGGCAGCGCCGTCGTGCTGGCCTGGCCCGAGAGCGCCGTGCGCGATCTCACCGTCCTGTCGACCCATCCCGAGGAGGAGTCATGAAGAATCCGCTGCGCCGCTTGGGCGTCGTGCTCGCCGCCGGCGGCCTGTTGCTGGCCGGCTGCTCGAGCTCGGGTGACTCCGGCGGCACTGCAGAAGGTCCGCCGTCGATGGAACCCGCCGGCTCCGTCGGCGCCGGCGAGGGTCAGCTGAACTTGATCGCGTGGCCCGGCTACGCGGAGAACGGCTCGAACGATCCTGCGGTCAACTGGGTGACGCCGTTCGAGCAGCAGACCGGGTGCAAGGTCAACGTCAAGATCGGCAACACCTCCGACGAGATGGTGCAGCTGATGCGCACCGGACAGTACGACGGGGTGTCCGCCTCCGGTGATGCCACGCTGCGGCTCATCTATGCCGGCGACGTCGCGCCAGTGAACACCGACCTGGTGCCGAACTACGCGACCGTCGTGCCGTTCCTCAAGGACAAGCCGTGGAATTCGGTGAACGGCCAGATGTACGGCATCCCGCACGGCTGGGGGGCCAACCTGCTGATGTACAACTCCGACGCCGTCAAGGACAAGCCAGATACCTGGGGCGCGGTGTTTCCCGGCGCACCGGAGTTCAAGGGCAAGGTGACCGCCTACGATTCACCCATCTACATCGCCGACGCCGCGCTGTATCTGTCGAAGACCAAACCCGATCTGGGCATCAAGGATCCTTATTCGCTGACCAGCGAACAGCTCGATGCCGCAGTCGAATTGCTCAAGCAGCAGAAGGAGAACATCGGCGAGTACTGGTCGGACTACACCAAGGAGGTGCAGGCGTTCGAATCCGGCACCACGGTGATCGGCACCAGCTGGCAGGTCATCGCGAACACCATCAAGGCCGACAACAAGGTGCCGGTCGCAACGGTGCTGCCGAAGGAAGGCGCCACCGGCTGGTCGGACACGTGGATGCTGTCGGCCAAGGCCGCGCACCCCAACTGCATGTACAAGTGGATGGATTACATCGTCTCCCCGAAGGCCAACGCAGAAGTCGCCGAGTACTTCGGGGAAGCCCCGGCGCAGACCAAGTCCTGTGACCTGACGTCCGACAAGGCGCACTGCGCGACCTACCACGCCACCGACGAGCAGTACGCATCGCAGATCCACTACTGGACCACGCCGCAGACGAAGTGCGTGGACGGCAGCGGGGACAACTGCACCAGCTATGACCAGTGGGTCGACAAGTGGCAGGAGATCAAGGGCTGATGCCCGCCGCCCCGCGGCTGCGGCAGCGGGTGACGCTGACCTTCCTGCTGATTCCGCCGCTGGCCTGGCTGGTCGTCGCCTACCTGGGATCGCTTGCGGTACTGCTTGTTTCAGCGTTCTGGAGCCGGAGCAGCTTCACCGGTGCCGTCGTGCGCACATTCACCACCGACAATCTGGTGCGGGTAGCGACCTCGGAGGTGTTCCGGACGACGACGCTGCGCACCGTCGGGGTGGCATTGACGGTGACGGTGGTGTGCGCGGTGCTTGCGGTGCCGCTGGCGCTGTACATGGCCAAGGTGGCCTCACCGGCGATGCGCGTGGCGCTCGTCGTCGCGGTCACCACGCCACTATGGGCCAGCTACCTGGTGAAGGCGTACGCGTGGCGGATGCTGCTGTCGCCGGAGGGCCCGCTCAATTGGGCCACTGGATACTCACCGGGCTACGGGCTCATCGCCACGGTCATCACGCTGACCTACCTCTGGTTGCCGTACATGGTGATTCCGGTGTTCGCCGCCTTCCAGCGGGTGCCCGATGCGTTGGTCGACGCCAGTTCAGATCTGGGTGCCTCGGATCTGACCACGCTGCGACTGGTGGTTGCCCCGATGGTGTTCCCCGGCATCGCGGCAGGGTCGATCTTCACGTTTTCGTTGTCGCTCGGTGACTACATCGCGGTCACCATCGTCGGCGGGAAGACCCAACTGCTCGGCAATGTGATCTACGGCCAGCTGGTCACCGCCAACAACCAGCCGATGGCGGCGGCGCTGTCGCTGATCCCGCTGACCGCGATCCTGCTGTATCTGTTCGCGATGCGGCGCACCGGGGCATTGGAGAACGTGTAGATGTTGTCGTCACGGATGCGCGGGACCACCCGGGCCTGGACGGTGCTGGTGCTGGTCTTCATCTACGCACCGCTGGCTCTGGTGGTGATCAACGCGTTCAACGCGTCGAAGACCTTCGCGTTCCCACCCAGCGGTTTCACCCTGCAGTGGTGGCGGACCGCGCTGGCCAGCGAGGGCATGTGGACCTCGCTGGGCAACTCGGTGATCGTCGGCCTTGCCGCCACCGCGGTGGCGCTGATCCTGGGCACGATGGCCGCGTTCGCGGTGCAGCGCTACGACTTCTTCGGCAGACAGACCGTCAATCTGCTTGTCGTGCTGCCGATCACGTTGCCCGGCATCGTGACCGGTATCGCGTTGAACGCGACGTTCACCTCGGCTCTCGGGGTGACGCTGGGCTTGGCGACGGTGATCGTCGGGCACGCCACCTTCTGCATCGTGATCGTGTTCAACAACACCCAGGCGCGCCTGCGCCGGCTGGGCACGAGCCTCGAGGACGCCTCGGCCGATCTGGGGGCGTCGTCCTGGCAGACGTTCCGGTACGTGACGCTGCCGATGATGCGCGGCGCACTGGTGGCCGGTGCGATCCTGGCGTTCGCTCTGAGCTTCGACGAGATCGTGGTCACCACATTCACCGCCGGCCCCACCGTGCAGACGCTGCCCATCTGGATCTTCGGAAACCTGTTCCGCCCCAATCAGGCGCCGGTCATCAACGTGGTCGCTGCCGCACTGACGCTGATCGCGATCGTGCCGGTGTGGCTGACCCAGCGCATCGGCGGAGATCCCGCGGGGACCCGAATCTGAGCGGTTAAGGTGGCCCAGATGAATGGAGTGGCCGACCTCTTCGATCTCACCGGACATGTCAGCGTCGTCACCGGCGGCGGGTCGGGCATCGGATTGGGGATGGCCGACGGACTGGCACGCGCCGGTGCATCTGTGGCCATCATCGGTCGCAGTGTGGCTCGCCTCGAGTCGGCGGCTGAGTCGCTGCGCGCACACGGCAACCCCGTCCTCGCGCTGCCCTGCGATGTGACCGATGAGCCGGCGGTGACGGCGGCGATGGCCCGGGTCCGCGACGAATGGGGTTCGCTGGACTCGTGTTTCGCCAACGCCGGCGTCGGTGGCAAGTTCACGCCGGTGCTCGACACGTCGCTCGACGAGTTCCGGTCGGTCACCGCGGTCGATCTCGACGGGGTGTTCGTCACGCTCCGGGAGGCGGCACGGCACATGGTGGCGGCCCGGCGCGGCGGCAGCTTGGTCGGCGTGTCCAGCCTGGGCGCCTTCCAGGGCATGCCTGGTCAGCCCGCCTATGCCGCATCGAAGGGCGGCGTCATCTCATTGATCGACAGCATGGCTGTCGAGTTGGCTCGACACGGCGTCCGCGCCAACACCATCGCGCCCGGCTGGTTCGACACCGAGATGACGTCGGCCGGTCTGGCCGACGAGCGATTCCGCTCCCGCGTGTTGCCGCGGGTACCCGTGCGGCGGTGGGGAGCCGGGACCGACCTGGCCGGTGTCGCGGTCTACCTGGCCAGCCCGGCGAGCGCGTACCACACCGGTGATGTGTTGAGGATCGACGGCGGCTACCTGAAGTTCTAATCTGACGCCATGAGCGAGCAGACCACCTGCGTGGTCGTCGGTGGCGGGCCGGCGGGCATGGTGCTCGGGTTGCTGCTCGCCCGCGCGGGCGTCGCGGTCACGGTGCTCGAAAAGCACGGTGACTTTCTGCGTGACTTCCGCGGCGACACCGTGCATCCCAGCACGTTGCGGCTCCTCGACGACCTCGGGCTGTGGCCCGCCTTCGATGCGCTCCCGCAGAGCCGGCTGCACGAGTTCACGTTCGCAGCGACCCCCGATCGCCCGGTCACCGTCGTCGACTTCGAGCGTCTTCGCCTTCCGCACCGCTACGTGGCGATGGTGCCGCAGTGGGATCTGCTCAACCTGTTGGCGGATGCCGCCGCCGCAGAACCGAGCTTCACGTTGCGGCTGAACCACGAAGTCACCGGACTGCTCCGGGAGAGCGGCCGGGTTGTCGGTGTGGGCTACCAAAGCCCGGGCGGCGCAGGCGAATTGCGTGCCGACCTGACCGTCGGGTGCGACGGCCGTGGTTCGGCGGTCCGAGAAGCGGCCGGGTTGGCGGTGCACGAATACCCGGTGAGTTTCGATGCGTGGTGGTTCCGGCTGCCCCACAACCCCGCCACCGCCGACTTCAGCCTGTTCCCCCGCGTCGGCAGGGGCCGGGCCATGGTGGTGATCCCCCGAGAGGGTTATCTCCAGATTGCCCTGCTGATTCCGAAGGGCTCCGATGCACGGTTACGCGCCCGGGGTCTGGCCGCCTTCCACGCCGACGTGCTCGAGCTCCTCCCCGAAGCCGGCGACACCGTCTCCTCGGTCACCACACTCGACGACGTCAAACATCTCGACGTGAAGCTGAATCGACTGCGGCGCTGGCACACCGACGGGCTGCTGTGTATCGGCGACGCCGCTCACGCGATGTCTCCGGCAGGCGGCGTCGGGATCAACATGGCCGTACAGGACGGCGTCGCCACCGCACGCCTGCTGGCCGAACCTCTGCTGCGTGGTTCGGTGACCCCGCGGGACCTGGCCAAGGTGCGCCGCCGGCGCATCGTCGCTACCGCGGTGACCCAGGCCATCCAACATCAGCTCGACGAGCGGCTCCTGGGGCCGGTCGTGCGTGGCGAGGAGGGCGTCACGGGCCCGCCGGCCGGCCTGATTCGGGCGATGCAGAAAGCGCCGTGGCTCTCGGTGATACCGGCCTATTTCGTGGGGGTCGGGGTGCGCCCGGAACGTGCTCCTGATTTTGCGCGCCGTGCGGCAGGTCAGCGGTAGTAGACCTCGTCACCGGTGGGATAACCGCCACCGGTGGTGGTGATGTGGACGTGGTCGTAGTGACCGTAGCCGCCGGCCCGTCCACCGCCCGGGGTGTAGTAGACGCCTCGCCAGATGCAGTCCTGCAGGCCGAACCGCTCGGCGTTCTTGAGCGCGAACGCGACGATCTGATTGCCCAGCGCGATGCCCTCGGCGCTGCTGGCGTTCGGGATCATCACGTCGATGGCGAGGCCGTTGGGATGCCACGGCAGCGGGTCAGCCCGGACACCGCCGATGCTCTGAATCTCCGGGAAGATCGCGCTGACCGCACGGGCGACGAGAATGGTTTTCACCTGCAGGCCCTGCTCTGGGGCCAACCCGGCGGGCAGGATCTGAGGTTGCCGGACGGCTGCCCGCGAGCTGGCCACCCACTGCACCCGGGTGCCGCCCGCGCCACTCGTGGGCGCGACGCCTACCGGCGCAGCGGCAACCAGCTCCATGCCCGGCAGCGGCGCCGCCTCGGGGCTGGCCACGGGCGGTTCGGCGGGTGCTGCGTGCGGCCGTTGCACGTCGGCCCCGGCGACCAACAGCGCGGCCGCGGGCAGGCCGAGGGCAGCCACGAGACGCGCGCGTGAACGCCGCGGTCGTACCTGGGAGTGCCTGCCCACGCCCTGCAGACTACGAGGGCACATCACGAAATCACAGCCACACGGCAAACTTTTGATAACAAAGCGCCGCATAAACCCCAGGAGCATCATCAGCCCCAGAGTCGCGCCCCGATCCGCAGCTCTCAGGCCGCTTCGTTGTCGGGTGGTGCGGGTCCGCCGGGTTCGTTGTCGGGTGGGCGCAGGAGGCGTTCGGGGGTGTGGTGGGTGTTGACTCTCGCCTGGCCGGTGTCGAGGTTGGGTGGTGGGGTCCATTCGACGTCGTGGCGGGCGTTCATCGATGTGGTCCAGCCGCCCGGTGTGACGGCGCGGTTGTCCGGTGGGCAGGCCAGGCCGAGGTCGTCGATGTTGGTCAACCCGCCCTCGGCCCAGTCGGTGGTGACGTGGTGGACCTGGCAGCCGTACGCCCCGACCGGGCAGCCGGGTTTGGTGCAGCCCCCGTCGCGGCTGATGAGCATGATCCGCTGCGCCGCCGATGCGACCCGGCGAGCCCGGAACAGGTCCAGGGCTGAGCCGGTGGCGCGGTCGAACACCGCCAGGTAGTGGCTGGCGTGCGCCCCCATCCGGATCACGTCCTTGATGGGCAGGCGGGTGCCGCCACCGGTGGTGCCGATCCCGGCGCGGGATTCCAGGTCCTGGAGCGTGGTGCGCACGATGACGGTGACCGGTAATCCGTTCAACTGGCCGAGCTCGCCGCTCATCAACGCGATCCGCCCGACCGCGACCAGGGCGTCATGTTGGCGTTGACCGAGGCTGCGGTGATCGTTGTCGATCTGCTCCTGCGTCGGGGTTCCCGAGGTGCAGGGCTCGTCGTCGTCGGGGTTGCACATCCCCGGGGCGGCGTACTTGGCGAAGATCGCCTCCCACACCGCCGCCGCCTCCGGCGTCAAATCCGCCCGCCACTGCGTCATCCCGTCCCGACCCTGCCGAGATCTCGTGAGCGAGCGCTTGCGGACGCGTTCGGTGTCGTCGGGTTCGGGCCCGTCTTGATCGAGCAGGAACAGGGTCAGATCCGCGGCATCGCGGGTCTCCTTCGGACCGGCCCCGACCGCGGTGCGCACCACCTCGACCTCGAACTGCTCGCGGGTCGCGGTGTCGCAGAAGCCGGGCAGTTTGTCGACCGCTTTGCGGATCTCGCTGACATGCTCGGGCGTGATGAGCCCCTGCTCTTGGGCGACCGCTGTCGCCGGCAACACCGGGGGTAGCGGCGGCCCGGTCACCGGCTGCCGCGGGGCCAGCAGCGCCGCCTCGGCCAACCGCCGATGCGCCTCCGAGCCGCTGAGACGCCAGCGGATCGCCAGGACGTCTTTCCAGTTCTTCGCGCCCATCGCCTGCGGGGTGGTCTCCACCTGCAACCGCGCCAACCCCCGATGCCGCGCCGCCGGCAGCCGACAGCCCGCGGCCTCCAGCTCGTCGAGCAGCTCCACCACCTCCGCAGCGGTCGACAAGGACAGATCAGCGGCAAGCACGGAATCAACAGCAACCCTCAACGCCGCCACCGCCTCCCGCACCACCACCACGACTCGAACATACATTCGACCACCGACAACTTCCGGCTCACGTGGTGCCCAAGGGATGGGGGTTGACCCAGTTCTCGGATAGCGCGACGGCGAGCGCCATCCGCAATAGGGTGACTCCAGCAGTTCGGTCGGCACTTTTCTGTGAACACGAGTTGCCGATCGGAAAAATTTCTGAAAAATGCTCTGAGGCCCGGACAAGTCTTGGATTTCGGGCCGCCCGACCGAGGGGAACACTGTGAACACCGCACGTTCGGCTCGACATGGACTCGCGCTCGTCTGCATCATCGTGCTGGCCGCCTTCGGCGTGGCCGCATGCGGCAAGGACAGCGGATCAGGTGGCGGATCCGGCGGAGGCGGAGGCGGTGACATCACCGTGGCGCTGACGTCGTTCCCCGACTACGTCGACCCCCAGCTGTCCTACACGGTCGAGGGCTGGGAAATCCTGTGGAATGTCTACACACCCCTGCTGACCTACAAGCACGCCAAGGGCAAAGAGGGCACCGAGATCGTGCCCGGCCTCGCCGAAGCGATGCCAGAGATTTCTCCCGACGGCACGACCTACAAGCTCAAGCTGCGCAAGAACATGAAGTACTCCGACGGCACCCCGATCAAGGCATCGGACTTCGCCTACGCCATTCAGCGCCTCTTCAAGGCCGATTCGGGCGGGTCGGTGTTCTACGACGTGATCGTCGGCGCCAAGGAGTACGCCGACGGTAAGGCCGACACCATCACCGGCATCACCACCGACGACAACACCGGCGACATCACCATCAAGCTGACCGGCCCCAACGGCACATTCGACAACCTGCTTGCGCTGATGTTCGCCGCACCGGTACCGCCGACGACCAAGCTGGACGGCGACGCCACCAACACGCCGCCTCCCGCGAGTGGTCCGTTCATGATCAGCAACGTCGACGCCCCTCGCACGATGACCATGGAGCGCAATCCGCAATTCAAGACCGTCAAGGACGCCGGCGCTTCCGATGTCGCCGACGCGAACGTCGACAAGATCACCGTGGTGGAGAACAAGAACCAGAGCGCGCAGGTCACCGACATCGTGCAGAACAAGGTCGACTTCATGGTCGACCCGGTGCCCTCGGACCGGTTGCAGGAAGTCAAGACCCGCTACGCCGACCGATTCCGCATGGAGGAGTCGATCAACACCTACTACTTCTTCATGAACACCCAGAAGGCCCCGTTCAACGACATCAAGGTGCGCCAGGCGATCAACTATGCGATCGACCCGGAGGCGTTGAATCGCATCTTCGGTGGCCGTCTGCACCCGACCCAGCAGATCCTCCCGCCGGGCATGCCCGGGTACCAGGAGTACAAGCTCTACCCCGGCCCCGACATGAACAAGGCCAAGCAGTTGCTCGCTGAGGCCAACCCGGCCGACCGTGACATCACGGTGTGGACCGATGACGAGCCGGACCGCAAGCGCATCGGGGAGTACTACCACGACCTGCTGACCCAGCTCGGATTCAACGCAACGCTGAAAGTCATTGCAGGAGACGTCTACTGGACCACGATCGGCAACCAGTCCACCCCCGACGTCGACACCGGGTTCGCCGACTGGTTCCAGGACTTTCCGCATCCGGACGACTTCTTCCGTCCGCTGCTCAACGGCGCCAGCATTCTGCCGACCAACGGCAACAACCTGTCCCGTGCCAACCTGCCTGACCTGGACGCCAAGATGAACGAACTGCTGACCAAACAGATCACCGACACCGGTGTGGAGCAGCAGTATGCCGACCTCGACAAGGCCTACATGCAGCAGGCGGTGTGGGCACCCTACGGAAACGAGCAGTTCACCACGTTCCTGTCCGAGCGCATGGACTTCGACAAGTCCTACCAGCACCTGCTGTTCAAGCAGGACTTCACCTCGTTCGCGGTGAAGTAGCCGATGGGTGCCCCTGTTACTGACGTACAGGTCCCCGACGAGCCACCGCTGCCCGTCGGGGTGCCCAGAGAACAGATCCAGGGCCGCAATCCGTGGTTCCTGGCGTGGCTTCGACTGCGCCGCAACAAGGTTGCCCTGGCCTGCGGTGTGCTGTTCGTGCTGATCGTGCTGTTCTGCCTGGCGGCGCCACTGTGGGCGCACTACGTCGCGCAGACCGGCCCCAACGACAACCACATCACCGACACGGTGATGATCGGGGGCGTCGAGACCGACGTCGTCGCACCCGACGGCACTCCGCTGGGGCCCGGTCTGCACGGCCGCTACCTGCTCGGTGCCGATCAGAACGGACGTGATGTCATGGTGCGTCTCATGTACGGCGGACGGACATCGATCTACATCGGGTTGGCCGCTGCCACCGTCACCACGGTGCTGGCAGTCATCGTCGCGCTGCTGGCGGGCTACTACCGCGGCTGGATCGACGCGGTGCTGTCCCGCATCCTCGACGTGATCTGGGCGTTCCCGGTGCTGCTGCTGGGTATCGCGCTGGGCACAGCGTTGGCCATCGGCGGTCTGAAGCTGGGATTCATTGCCATTGCCGGGGATTCGATCTGGATCCCGATCCTGATCATCGGCCTGGTGTATGTGCCGTACATGGCCAGACCGTTGCGCGGAGAAATCCTGGCACTGCGGGAGAAGGAGTTCGTGGAAGCCGCCGTCGCGCAGGGAATGGGACCGCTACGGATCATGGTCGGTGAACTGCTGCCCAACATCATCTCCACGATCATCGTGTTCTTCACGCTCAACATCGCCAACAACATGCTCTTGGAGTCGGCGCTGTCCTTCCTCGGCGCCGGGGTCCGCCCCCCGAACGCATCGTGGGGCACCATGATCGCTGACGGCTACCAGCTGATCTACACCGCGCCCCATCTGACCATCGTGCCCGGCCTGCTGATCGTGATCACTGTGCTGGCGCTCAACGTCTTCGGGGACGGGCTGCGGGATGCGCTGGACCCCAAGGCCAGAATTCGGCTGGAGCACTGATGGCACAGTTCGTGGTGCGCCGAATCCTCGGCATGATCGCCGTGCTGTTCGCGATCTCGGTGATCGTGTTCCTGATCTTCAACGTGGTGCCGAACTCCGATCCGGCCGCTCGTATCGCCGGTAAGAACGCCGACCCCGAACTGCTCGCCAGGGTCAGCGCCGATCTCGGCCTCGACAAGCCGCTGCCCGTGCAGTACCTGACCATGATGAAGGAGATCTTCACCGGTCAGCTCACCTCGTATGCAAGCAATCGCAATGTGGGCGAACAGATCTGGGCGGGTCTGCCCGCGACGTTCTCGCTATGCGTGGGCGCCGCGATCATCTGGATGACGCTGGCGGTGCTGTTCGGTTACCTCAGTGCGGTGCACGCCGGGCGGTTCGCCGACCGTGCGCTGACCGTGCTCTCGCTCGTCGGCATCTCGATGCCGGTGTTCTGGCTCGCCGCGATCCTGCTGTACTTCCTGACCTTCAAGGTCCAGCTGTTTCCGACGGGCAGTTACGTTCCGCTCACCGAGGACCCTCTGGACTGGGCCTATCACCTGGCGCTGCCGTGGTTCACGCTCGCGGTGCTGTTCATCGGCTTCTACAGCCGGGTGCTCCGGTCGAACATGCTCGACGCGATGAACGAGGATTACGTGCGCACGGCGCGGGCCAAGGGTCTGACCGAACGCCAGGTCCGCATCCGACATGTGTTGCGTAACTCGATGATTCCCATTGTCACGCTGTTCGGCCTGGATTTCGGCATGGTCGTCGGTGGAGGAGCGATCTTGACCGAGACGGTGTACAACCTCGACGGCGTCGGACTTTACGCCGGTGAAGCGATCCGCAGCCTGGACCTGCCGCCCCTGATGGCCGTGACCATGTTCGGCGCGTTCTTCATCGTGCTGTTCAACACGATCGTCGACATCGCCTACGCGGTGCTCGACCCGCGAATCCGACTGGGACAGGCGGCACCAGCGTGAGTGAAGAGCTACTGAGCGTCGAAGACCTGCGCGTCAGCTTCGCGACCGAGGACGGGGTCGTGCAGGCGGTCGACGGGGTGTCCTTCTCCCTGGCCCCAGGTGAAATCCTGGCCATCGTGGGCGAATCCGGCTCCGGTAAGAGTGTGACCGCCCAGACGCTGACGGGGCTGACCCGCTCGGCGAACAGCCGGATCACCGGGTCGGTCACCTACCGCGGGCGTGAGCTGGTGGGCCTGGACGACAACGGGTTGCGCGACATTCGCGGCGAGGAGATCGCCATGGTGTTCCAGGACCCGATGTCCTCCCTGAACCCGGTGTACCGGGTGGGCGATCAGATCGTCGAGATGATTCGCGCCCACCGCGATGTGCCGAAGGCCGAGGCAACCCGCCGCGCCGCCGAACTGCTTGCAGCGGTCGGTATTCCGAATCCAGAGGGCCGGTTGCGCAGTTATCCGCACGAGTTCTCCGGCGGTATGCGTCAACGCGTGATGATCGCGATGGCGCTCGCCTTGGAACCGGCGGTGCTGATCGCCGACGAGCCGACCACCGCGCTGGATGTGACAGTTCAGGCGCAGATTCTGCGTCTGATCGCCCAGCTGAACGCCGAGCGCGGCCTCGCGGTCGTGCTGATCACCCACGATCTCGGCGTGGTCGCCGAGGTCGCCGATCGGGTGGCGGTGATGTACGCGGGCCAGATCGTCGAGGACGGCAGCCTCGATGACATCTTCTACGCCCCGCAGCATCCATACACGTGGGGACTGCTCGGGTCCCTGGCCCGGCTGGACCGCCCACGCTCGGAGCGTCTCGCCCAGATTCCGGGGCAGCCGCCGTCGTTGCTCGACCCGCCGGCGGGGTGCCGGTTCGCGCCGCGGTGCGCCTTCGAGTTCGACCAGTGCGCCCAGCCGCCCGACCTGGCGCCCACGGAAAGTGGGTCCCACCTGGACCGGTGCTGGCTCGACCTCGAGGAGAAAGCCAGGGTGCGCGCATGACCGAACCGCTGCTCGAGGTGACCGATGTGGTCAAGCACTACCCGATCCGCTCAGGCATCGTGGTCGAGCGGGAGGTGGGCACGGTACGCGCGGTCGACGGGGTCAGCCTGACGCTGCACGAAGGTGAGACGCTGGGCCTGGTCGGCGAATCCGGCTGCGGCAAATCCACGTTGTGCCGGGCGATCTTGCAACTGATCCCACCGACATCGGGGTCGGTTCGGTTTCTCGGCCAGGAGCTCGTCGGATTGTCCCGGCGCGAGCTGCGGCCGTTACGCCGGCAGATGCAGATGATCTTCCAGGACCCTTACGCGTCGCTGAATCCCCGCAAGCGCGTCGGCCAGATCGTGGGCGATCCGATGGATCTGCACGGTTTGGCCAGCGGCGCCGAACTCAAACGCCGGGTGCAAGATCTGCTGGACCGGGTCGGTCTCCGCCCGGAGCACTACAACCGGTTCCCGCACGAATTCTCCGGCGGCCAGCGGCAACGCATCGGGATCGCCCGAGCTTTGGCGCTGCAACCGAAGCTGATCGTGGCCGACGAACCGGTGTCCGCGCTCGACGTCTCTGTACAGGCGCAGATCGTGAACCTGCTCAAGGACTTGCAGGCCGAGTTCGGGCTGTCGTATCTGTTCGTGGCCCATGATCTGGGTGTGGTGCGCCACGTGTCGGACCGCGTGGCGGTGATGTATCTCGGCAAGGTCGTGGAGAATTCGGGCACCGACAGCCTCTACGACCGACCGGTGCATCCGTACTCCAATGCGTTGCTTTCGGCTGTGCCGATTCCCGATCCTCGGCTCAACGAGGCGCGTGAGCGGGTGGTACTCGAGGGCGATGTCCCGAGTCCGAGTAATCCGCCGTCGGGATGCCGGTTCCACACCCGCTGCCCGTGGGCGACGGAGATCTGCGCCACCGACGAGCCCGCGCTGGTGCCCTACGAGGCCGGTCACGCCGCGGCGTGCCATCATCCGCGCAACCTGGAAAAGCTCCCTGCGTGAGAAACGACTCGATCGGCTGTCCCCTCCGCAGCCGATCGAGTCGATGCTGCTCAAGCTAAGCCGACCCGACGGTCGGAGCAATCGGGGAAACCCCTATACCTCTCAGGGTGCCGCGGGGACCGGGATCGGAATCGGCACCGGGACGAACGGCACCGTGAGATAGCTGGTGGTCGTCACCGCCTGTGTGGTGGTCGGCACCTGCGTCGTGGTCGGCACGGTGGTGACGGGTGTCGTCGAAGGCACCGTGGTGGTCGGAACGGTCGTCGTGGTCGTCGGAACCGTGGTGGTGGTCGAGGGCGTCGTCGTCGTTGTGGTCGTGGTCGTGGTGGTGGTTGTCGTCGTGGTGGTTGTGGTGGTTGGCGCCGTCGTGGTCGTCGGCGCGGGCGCGGTGGTGGTGACCACGGGTGGGGGCGGCGGGGCGGCGCTGGTGGGCGGAGGACCGGGCTGCCCGGGCACCGTCACGGTCTGTCCGGCCTCGCTGGGCGGCGTGTACTCCCTGCTCAACGGGACCGTGCCCGGCTTCGGCCGGTCGGGTTCTGAGCGTTCGACGCTGGTCAGAGCAATGGCCACCCCGCCGACCGCAACGAGCGCGATCGCCGCGACCACACCCAGCAGCGACAGGGGCAGGCGTCGCCACCCGGTGGCCTCGTCGTCTCCGGTCGGCACTGGGGTGCTGAGCCGGTACGGGTTGGGGCGTTCGGCACTTCCGGTGTCTCCGCCGTCGTCGGCGATGACATAGGTGTCCTCACCGTCGTAAGGCACCACGTCATCGGTGGACGGATCATCCTGCGACCAGGCCAGCGCGTACGTCGCATCACCGCCAGCCGGAGCGACAGCGGGCGCGGCCCGTGTCGCGGTCTCGGCCGCACCCCCGTAGGCGGCGAACAGTGCCGCTCCGACGGCCGCATCCAGCGCGGGCCGCGGCGTTTGCAGCACCCGGCCGGGAAAAGGCGAGAATCGTTGTCGCACAGCAGGTATCGCCGCGCCGCCGCCGACGAGGACGATGGTCGACACGGTGGCCGCACCGCTGTTGTTGCGCTGCAACGTCTCCTGCAGCGCCTCGACGACACCGTCGAGAGGACGGGCCAGTAGCGCTTCGAGATCGGCGCGGGTGACGACGATGTCACCGCGGTAGCCCGGAATATCGACGTCGACGCGCACCTCGGCCTCCGTGGAGAGCCGCTCCTTGGCGCTGCGGCACTGCTCCCGCAGCCGCGCCAGCGACCCGACCGCGGCGGTCGCCCCGGTGTCCTCGGCACTGTGCGGCACCCGCTCCAACACGTGGGTGAGGAGAGCCTGGTCGATCTGGTCCCCGGCGAACTCGGCGATCCGCTCGGTGCGACCGATCAGTTCGAGCGATCGGGCGTCGGCGAGGCTGATGCTCGTGCCGCTGCCGCCGATGTCCAGCACGGCCAGCACACCGCGGCGATCCAGCCCGGGGTCGGCGCTGATCGCGGTGAGTGCGGCCACCGCGTCGGGGATGAGTCGCGGCGGCGGACCTCCGGGAGCCAGCGGACCGCTGGCGGTCAGCGCGTCGCGCAGCGCCGCGACCGGTGCCGGTCCCCAATACGAGGGCACCGCGATGGCCACGTCGGTCGGCGCAGCGGAGCCGGCCAGCGCCGCCATCGACTCCAGCGCCTCGACGACGAGTTGATCGGCCGGGTAACGCGATCCGTCGTCACCGACCAGCGGCACCGGATCCCCGACCCGCTCGACGAAACCGGACAGTGTCACGCCGCCGGTGCGCCCCTCGGTGACGCCCACGTCGGGGGCGGTGTGGCCGTACACCGTGAGCACGGATCGGCGGAGCACCGGTGGCCGCCCCACCCCGGCCGCGACCAGATTGGTGGCGCCGACGGACAACCCCAGTGCATCGCTCATGACTGCGCACACCTTAATCCCCGGCGCTGCGTGCGCTCATCAGACACTCTGCCGGGCCGAACTGTGCTGCAATGACGGCCATGGGTGACATCGATGACATCAAGCAGGTGAAGTACCGGTATCTGCGTGCGCTCGACACCAAACACTGGGACGAGTTCGCCGACACTCTCACCGAGGACGTGATCGGCCACTACGGAGAATCCGTCGGAGAAGAACACCATTTCAGCAACCGTGACGAGCTGGTCGAATTCATGCGCAACTCGCTGGGCCCCGAAATCCTGACCGAGCACCGCGTCACCCATCCCGAGATCACCGTCGACAGCGACGAGGCGACCGCCACCTGGTATCTGCAGGACCGCGTCATCGCCCCCGCCTTCAACTTCATGCTGATCGGAGCGGGCTTCTATCACGACCGCTACCGCCGTACCGACGCCGGATGGAAGATCAGCGAGACCGGATATGACCGCACCTACGACGCCTCGATGTCGCTGGAGGCGGTGAATTTCAAGGTGAAGACCGGCCGCGCCGTCAAGCAGTGACGTGACGCTCAGCCGGCGGCCGAGGTCGTGGCGATCACCGCTCCGGGACGCAACCAGCGCATGATCTTCACCAGCGTCGCGTCGTCGATCGCCACACACCCGGCTGTCGCGCCGCCGTCGGTGCTGTGGACGAAGAATGCCCCACCCTTGCCTGGGATCCGCTCCTTGTTCACGCCCATCACCACCGCGTGCGCGTACTGCGGGATGTCGAGGTTCTCCGTGCCCGAGCTGAGCGCAGTGTCGAAGCGGCAGTTCTGCTTGTCGCACACCTGCATGGTGTTGTAGGTCGGGCTCTTCATGTCGCCGTCCCACCAGTGGTTGGGCCCGACCCTGATGTAGCGCAGGCCCCCGCCGGGATCGGGTTGGGTGCCGAACGAGAAGTCGAGACTGTAGATGCCCTCAGGCGTCATCAGGGACCCGTCGAAGTGGTTCGGCGACATGCCCTTCGCGCCGATCTTCGCCGGAACGCCGACTCCGCCCGTGACGGGTTGCCAGCCGGCGGCGGTGCGCTGCCAGACATCCAGCGTGGCGTCGGAGCCGCCGGTACCGGTCACCGCGAGCACTTGGGTGGCCCGGCCGACCGATGCCGAGAACCACGGGTTGAGTGCCGCCCGTGCGACGGGGGCGGACACCGAGATCGTGCCGGCGAGCAGTATCCCCCCGCACAGCACGGTGAGCAGTCGGCGCATGGGCTTCGATCGTGGCCGCCCGACGCTGCATTCCAGGTCAAGATCCGGACACGATCGGGTCGCGATCGGCGAGGTTTGCCGACGGGGCGTCTCGGTTACGTTGGCGTGATGGACCTACTGCCCCAGCGACTGCGCCGGCCGCGACGCCGCGGAATCCACCAGATCGGCCGGGGGTTGGGCACGCTCGACCGCGAGGTCTTCGAAGCCATCGCCGAGTCGCCGAGCCCCTTGATCGACGCCGTCATGCCTCCTCTGACCAGGGCCGCCGACCACTCCAAGCTGTGGTTCGCCATCGCCGCCGGGCTCGCCGCGGTCGGCAATCCGTCGGTCAAGCGCGGCGCCATGCGCGGCGTGCTGACGCTGGCCGTGACGAGTCTGGTGACCAATCAGGGCGCCAAGCGGCTCTGGCGCCGTGACCGGCCGAGCCGGCTGCTGGTGCCGCTGGCGCGTCAGACACGGCGCGCGCCCACCTCGAACTCGCTGCCGTCGGGGCATTCGGCGAGCGCCGCGGCCTTCGCCGTCGGGGTCGGACTGGAGAACGCGCCGGTGGGGCTGGGGTTGGCGCTGCTCGCCGGGTTGGTCGGCATGTCCCGGATCGCCGTCGGCGCGCACTACCCCGGCGACGTGCTGGCGGGCTTCGGCCTCGGGGCGGGCATCGCCGTGCTGGGCGCGAAGGTGGTGCCGCCCATCGTGGAGGAGCGGCTGCCCGGCGCGGCCCCGTTGCGGTTCGACACGCCGCCGCGGCCGCGGGGGGCGGGCGTGACCGTAGTGGTGAACCCCGCCTCGGGCAGCGGTACCGGGGCCCGGGTGCTCGACGAGGTGCGGGAGGCGCTGCCCGACGCCGAGATCGTCGAGCTGGGCGAGGACGACGACGTTCCCGCCATTTTCCGGGAGGCGGCTCAGCGTGCGGAGGTGCTCGCGGTCGGCGGGGGCGACGGCACCGTCGCGGTGGCGGCGAGCATCGCTGTGGAAGAAGGGGTGCCGTTGGCAGTGTTCCCCGCGGGCACCTTCAATCACTTCGCCAAGGACATCGGCTGCGAGAGCACTGCCAAGACGGTGGCGGCGATCCAAGACGGCACGGTGTCCTGCGTGGACATGGTCTGTCTGAACGAGAAGCAGATGGTGGTGAACACCGCCAGCATCGGCGCCTACCCCCAGTTCGTGCAGACCCGCGAGAAGTTGGAGCACAGGATCGGCAAGCCGCTGGCGGGGATCTACGCCATGTTCCACACGCTGCGCCGCGATCAGCCGGTCCGCATCCGGTACGACAACCAGACACTGCAGACCTCGCTGTTCTTCCTCGGCAATTCGATCTACCTGCCGTCGGGTTTCGCCCCGTCGCGACGCACCCGGATGGACGACGGGCTGATCGACATCCGCATCCTGGAGACCGGCCCGCCGCTGGCCAAGCTGCGGATTCTGGTCGCGCTGATGTTCGGGCGTCTGGTCCGCAGCCCGCTCTACCGGGAACTGCGCGTTCCCGAGTTCGCGTTCGACGCCGTCGACGGCCCGACGGTGCTCGCGCTCGACGGCGAGGTCGGCACCGAGGTCACTCGGGCGAGTTTCAGCGTGCGCTACCGGGCACTGCCGGTATTTCGTCCGGCCGCGTGATCGGGCGCACTGGGGACACCAGCAGGAGGCAGGCGACGACGTAGGCGTAGCCGAGGGCCCAGCCGGCGAGCACATCGGACGGATGATGCACGTTGAGGACCACGCGGCCCGCCCCGATCGTCACGATCACGGTGACGCCCACCGCGATCAGCCATCCGCGCTGGACCGCAGGCACCAACGGCAGTGCGACGGCGAGCAGCGCCGTCACCGCGACCATCACGCCGAGCGCATGCCCGGACGGGAACGACGACGACGCGGCGCTGACCAGCGCAGTGGCCGGCCGCGGTCGGTCGACCAGCGTCTTGGCGACCTCGGTGACCAGTCCGGACAACTCCACGCTGAGGATGAGGAACACCGCGACGCGCACGTTGCGCCGCACGAACGCGACGACGATGATCGCCACCGTCACCAGCCGAAAAGCCGTCGGCCCCAGCACCGTGCAGTAGACGTCCCAGAACGTGACCCAGCCCGGGTGGCTGGTTCCGATCCGGTAAGTGGACTCCAACGCGGCGTCGTCGACGTGCGACAGGGGGGCCCAACCAAGGCGGTAACCGACCAGCATCGCGACGAAGACACCGAGCGCGACCACCGCCGACCCGGCGAGCAGCCCTTTGCGCACGTCCATCGGACCACGTGTACCACCGGACATTGTGGAATGGCCACATGCCCGCTGAGCTACCGTGCGTGGGTGGCCGTGTTCCTGCGCAAATTGCTCCGTATCGGCAAGCTGCCGCGTGCGCTCCGCGCCGAGGTGGAGGCCGAAAAGGTGCTGTTCATCGCGGAGTACGTGGCGGTCACCCGCCGGTTCCGCGGCGCCGTGCCGGGTCTTCGTTCAGCGGGCAGCATCGCCAGCTACGTCGGGTCGCTGGTACTGACCGAGCAGCGCGTGCTGGCCACGCTCTCCACGATGCCCAAGCTGGCCGGCCGCACCATCGACCTGCGCTGGGATGCGCCGCAGTCGGGCGCGGTCACCGCGACACTCGACGAACACGGGCTCACCCTC
The DNA here is from genome assembly GCA_040752555.1 of Actinomycetota bacterium. Taxonomy (GTDB): domain Bacteria; phylum Actinomycetota; class Actinomycetes; order Mycobacteriales; family Mycobacteriaceae; genus Mycobacterium. Next base: position 39,672 of record JBFMGT010000016.1, read on the forward strand.
GACGTCGACGTCGCCGCGGTCGACCCGCGCTGTTCCGGCGAGCTGTCCCTGCACTACAAAGAGCACCTGCCGGCCGATCTGCTCGCCCGCCTGCCCCGAACCTCGCTGGCCTACGACGTGCCACCGGAATTCGTCTTCCGCGCCGTCGGCGTGCCGTACCACCCGTAGCCGGGATCAGCCGTCGATGTGCAGCGGCGGGTCGTTGAACGCCGGATCCCCGCCCGGGCGGCCCGGACCCATGACCGCGCACTGTTTGACCGGGACGAGATGGGTCCCGAAGCCACTGGGCACCACGCCGGCGATCCCGACACACCGCTGCCAGCTACCGTCGGGCTGCACAGGCTCGTCGCACTTGCTGATGTACCCGCCGCCGTAGACGCAACCGGCGCTCGCCGGCGCGGAGGTGAGCACTCCTGCTGCCATCAGCAGACCCGCCGCCACCGCAACGATCGTCGCTCTCATGGTCGTCTCCCCTCACCGCCCCACCGACGCTACCGCGTGGGCACCTCCTTCTCGGGGTTTTGTCGTTACCGTGGCCGCGTGGAAAAGGATGTCGCTGTGAGTGAAGGCCGGCGGGACAACGTGCTGCTCGTGCACTGGCATGATCTGGGCCGCTATCTCGGTGTCTACGGGCACTCGGACGTGTCCAGTCCCTGTCTGGACGCACTGGCTCGCGACGGCATCCTGTTCACCGACGCCTACGCCACCGCTCCGCTGTGCTCTCCCTCGCGGGGCTCGCTTTTCACCGGGAGGTATCCGCAGAGCAACGGGTTGGTCGGGTTGGCCCACCACGGCTGGGAATACCGGCCCGGGGTGCGCACCCTTCCGCATGTCTTGTCCGAAAATGGTTACCACACAGCTCTTTTCGGAATGCAACACGAGACGTCGTTTCCGTCGCGGCTGGGTTTCGACGAATTCGACGTGTCCAACTCGTACTGCGAGTACGTCGTCGAACAGGCGGTCCGCTGGCTGGCCGACCCGCCGGACAAGCCGTTCCTGCTCACCGCCGGCTTCTTCGAAACCCACCGGCCGTACCCGCATGACCGGTACGAGCCGGCGGACCCGGCCGCGGTGACGGTGCCGGAGTATCTGCCCGACACCGCGCCGGTACGACAGGATCTGGCAGATTTTTACGGCTCGATCTCGGTCGCCGACGCGGCCGTCGGGCAGCTGCTGGACACCCTCGACTCGACCGGGCTCGATCGCACCACGTGGGTGGTCTTCGTCACCGACCACGGCCCGGCCCTACCGCGTGCGAAGTCCACGCTGTACGGCGCCGGTACCGGTATCGCGCTGATCGTCCGGCCACCCCGGGGCGTACAGGTGCCACGCCGGACCTACGACGAGTTGTTCAGCGGCGTCGACCTGCTGCCCACGGTGCTCGAACTCCTCGGCATCGACGTGCCCGCCGAGGTCGAAGGACATTCGCACGCAACGCATCTGGTTGCGGACAGGACCCATGCCGACCCGGTGCGCACCGCGGTGTACACCACGAAGACCTACCACGATTCCTTCGATCCCATCCGGGCGGTCCGGACCAAGCGGTACAGCTACATCGAGAACTATGCCGCTCGGCCTCTGCTGGATCTGCCGTGGGACATCGCCGACAGCGCACCGGGGCGGGCCGTCGAACCACTGGTCAGCTCGCCGCGTCCAGAGCGCGAACTCTACGACCTCGCCGCCGATCCGACCGAGTCGCACAACCTGCTCGCCGTGCAGCCGAGTGACGAGGCCGAGGCCATCGGCAGCGATCTGGCGCTGCTGCTCAACGATTGGCGCCAGAGTGTGGGCGACGTCATCCCCTCCGACTTCGCGGGCACGCGCATCGCCGCCCGCTACACCGAGACTTACCTGTTGGTGCGTGACCTCGAAATGCCAAGCCGCAGAGCCACTGCCGGCGAGCGCGGCATCCCAGAAGACGAACAGACGGGGCAAGACATTCCCTCACCGTGATCCTTTCGTGAGGCGGTTTCAACGGCCGACGACACGGTTAAGCTCACGCCCATGTCTGCCCCGACGGCCTACCTGGTGCTGGCCTCCCAGCGCAGTGGCAGCACGCTGCTCGTCGAATCACTGCGGGCGACCGGCGTCGCGGGCGAGCCGGCCGAGTTCTTCCAATATCTGCCGACCACCAGCCAGTCACCCCAGCCGCGACAGTGGTTCGAAGGGGTGACCGACGAGTCGATCCTGCGGCTGCTCGACCCGCTCGACGAGGGCAAGCCCGACCTCGCCCCGCCCGAGATCTGGCGCGACTACATCCGCACGGTCGGGCGCACGCCGAACGGCATCTGGGGCGGCAAGCTGATGTGGAACCAGACTTCGCTGCTGCTGCAGCGCGCCCAAGGATTACCGGACAGGTCCGGCACCGGGTTGCTCGCGGCGATCCGCGACGTGATCGGTAGCGATCCCGTGCTCATCCATGTCTACCGTCCCGACGTTGTCTCGCAGGCGGTTTCGTTCTGGCGTGCGGTGCAGACCAGGGTCTGGCGCGGGCGGCCCGACCCGGTGCGCGATGCGCGCGCCGAATACCACGCCGGCGCGATCGCGCACGTGGTGACGATGCTGCGCGCCCAGGAGCAGGGGTGGCGCTCCTGGTTCGCGGAGGAGAACGTCGAGCCGATGGACGTGCCGTATCCGGTGCTGTGGCGCAACCTCACCCAGGTGGTCGCCTCGGTGCTGGAAGCAGTCGGACAGGATCCGCGGCTCGCGCCGCCGCCGGTGCTGGAACGGCAGGCCGATCAGCGCTCCGACGAGTGGGTGGACCGCTACCGCGCCGACGCCGAGAGGGAGGGCCTGCCCACGTGACCCACCTGTGCCACCACGAAGATCCGGCGGAAAGGAAACAACGTGATGCCGTCGGCACGCGGGGGGTACGCCTCGGCGAGCAACGGGATCAGCTCGGCGCAGAACTGCTCCCACTGCGAGTCGGTCAGGCTGCTGCGCACCGGCCGCAAAGCGGTGCCCTGGATCCAGTCCAGCACGGGATGGGCCCCGGTCAACTCGTGCACATAGGTGGTTTCCCAGGCGTCTGTGGTGCAGCCGGCATCGCGCAACAGATCGGCATACGCCTGCGGCGTCTGAACCACTTCAGCGCTGCGGAAAGGGAAGTCGCGCAACACTTCTGCCCATGGACGCCGAGTTGCGAGGTCACGCACCGCGCGGTGTGAGGGCGCGTCGAAGTTGCCCGGCACCTGGAAGGCGAGCCACGTTCCAGGCGGTAGTTGCCCGGCCCACCGGAGGATCAGCTGTGGATGTTCGGGCACCCACTGCAGGGTGGCGTTGCTGACGACGACATCGGTGTCCGGGGCCGGCGTCCAGTCCCGCACGTCGCCGACCTCGGCGGCCACGCCACGCTCCCGGGCCGCCGCGACCATCTCCGGGGAGGAGTCCCACGCCTCGACCACCGCGTCCGGCCAGCGCGCGGTCAACGTCTGCGTGAGGTTCCCCGGCCCGCAGCCCAGGTCGACGATGCGACGCGGCTCGTCGGCGCCGACTCGGGACATCAGGTCGTAGAACGGTCGGCCCCGGTGATCGGCGTAGGCGAGATATACCTCGGGATTCCACATGCGGCCAGTCTGGCAGGTGGCGTGCGGTTAGATTGGCACCCGTGGACTCCCCCGTCGCGACCGAGGAGCCGGACGATCTGCCGCTGCCGGTACCTGATGTTCCCGGCGCCGACGCGACGGCGCGGGGCCTGCCGCGCAGGGTGGATCTGACGCTGCGCCAGCGGTTGATCGTGGATTCCTCCGCGGTTGCTGACCTCGCTCTGCGCACCTCGATCGCGTCGCTGCTCAGTGTGACGATGACGCCGTCGGTGCTCGGCGCGCTGCGCCGGTCCCGCTCGGCGGCCGAACAGGACCACCTGGAGTTCTACGCCGACCTGGCCGCCGCGCAGGATCCGGCGATCGCGTTCCCGGCGCCGACATCACCGCCGCGGGTGTCGTCTCGGCCGGCCAACCCGGTGGCCGAGTGGGTGGCGCGCGGCAACGTGAGCAACATCCGATTCACCAGCAGCTTCACCGCGGTCAACCCTGCGCTGCGCGAGCAGTGCGCAGGTTTCGTCCGCAACAACGTCGTGCACGCGCAGCATTGGCGCCACGACGACGGACCGCGACCCACACTGTGCCTGATCCACGGGTTCATGGGCTCGGCATACCTGTTCAACGGCCTGTTCTTCGCTCTGCCGTGGTTCTACCGGTCGGGTTACGACGTCATGCTCTACACGCTGCCGTTCCACGGCCGACGCGCCGAGCAGTACTCACCGTTCAGCGGGCACGGTTATTTCGCGCACGGATTCGCCGGTTTCTGCGAGGCCATGGCGCAGGCGGTGCACGATTTCCGCTCGGTGCTCGACTACCTCGAATACACCGGTGTGGATCGTATTGCGCTGACCGGCATGTCGCTGGGCGGATACACCTCCGCACTGATCGCCAGCGTCGACGACCGGATCCAAGCCGTCATCCCGAACGTGCCGGTGGTGACGCCCGATCGCACCGTCGACGAGTGGTTCCCGGCGAACAAGGTGGTGGCGCTCCGTAACTGGTTGTCCGGCACCGACACTGAGCTGATCGACGCGGCGACGATGTACTCCTCGCCGTTGAACTACCGTCCGCTGCCGGCCCGCGAGCGCAGGCTGATCATCGCAGGTCTCGGAGACAGGCTGGCGCCGCCGGAGCAAGCCGAGATGCTGTGGAACCACTGGGACCGCTGCGACTTCCACTGGTTCCCCGGCAACCATGTGCTGCACGTCAGCCAGCCGGACTACCTGCGCAGGATGACACGGTTCCTCGGCCCCTACATGTTCGACTGAAGAGCTCAGACCAGCGGGCGGCCCGTGCGGATGCGCCAGTCCACGTCCTTGAGCAGAAGGTTGAACGGGAACTCCCGCACGACCCGCGGCGAGCACGTGGTGAGCACGCGCAACACCGCGACGAGACGATCGAAACGCTTCTGCTGCTTGGCATCCCACGACAGGTGCATTTCGTCGCGGAAACGTTGCGGCAGGAACCCGGTGGTGATCAACAGTGCCGCCTGCTCAGCCCACCGTTGCAGGGGGCCCGGTAGCCGTACGCCACTGACACGCGACACGGCGATCGGATACAGATACTCACGCACGGTGTCGTCGATGTGCACCTTGTCCAGCGAGTCCTGCCAGTACCGGTCGAACGCTGCCTGATCGGCGGGCCACATCTCCTCGGGTACCTGCAGCATCGTGCCGAGTTTGCGCCCCTGCTCGAAGAGCCGGTCGGCCGTCTCGGCGTCCATCTCACCGACGAAGAGGCGGTAGACGTCGAGCACGCCCTTGTACAGGCACGCGCCGACCCACAGCTGCAGGTCCTTGTCGAAGGCGTTGTAGGAGACCGGACTGTCCTCCAACGAATACACCTGTGCGTGGGCTCGATTCACCGCGCGCCGGAACGCGTCCTTCTGCGCCTGGGTGCCGTTGGTGGACACCGCCAGGTAGGTGAACGTGGTGCGGGCCCGCTTGATCGGGTGCAGGTCGACCCGGCCGCTCTCGACGCGGCTTTCCAGCACGCCGTACCCCACCCCGGGGCGGGCGAGCTGCATGATCACGTTCGCCGGGCCGGCCAGCAGTCCCAGACCCAGCATTCCTTCCTGCGCCGGGGCCGAAGCCGCGGGTGTCGCCGATTGTCGCACCGCCACGAACCGCTCCTCTCGCGCGCCGCCGCCCAAAGTTGCGAACGTGCGTTTCCTGATTGTGTGACGGCCCCACGCGGGTGTCAAGATGGGGTATGGCCCAGGTCCGCCCGTACCGCGGCGTCGACGCGTCGCAACGGATGGCCCAGCGGCGTCGGCGGCTCATCGAGGCCGGCCTCGATCTGCTCGGCGCAGGCCCCGTCCCCACCGAGCTCACGGTGCGCGCCCTCTGTGCGCAGTCCGGCTTGGCGGCCCGCTACTTCTACGAGAGCTTCACCGACAAGGACGCGTTCGTCGCCGCGCTGTTCGACCAGGTGGTGGCCGACATCGCCAGCACCACCCAGGCGGCGATGGCCACTGTCGCGCCGGCCGCACAGGCCCACGCCGCCATGGAGAACATCGTGCGGGCGGTGTCCGACGACGTCCGGGTGGGGCGCCTGCTGTTCAGCGCGCACCTGACCAATCCCGTCGTGGTGCGCAAGCGCGCCGAATCCGGCGCCCTGTTCGCTCTGCTCTCCGGCCAGCACGCCCGTGCCGCACTGGACCTCGAGGCCAACGAAAGGATCACCGCCGCCGCTCATTTCGTGGTCGGCGGGGTAGCGCAGACGCTGAGTGCGTGGCTTTTCGGCGAGCTACGCGTGAGCCCGGAGCAGCTGGCCGTCCAGCTCGGTGCACTGATCGATCAGCTCGCCGATCCACGCCTGTACCGCGACGAGGGCTGAACCGATTTCCGGCTAGCGGTAATCGAAGTGGTGGGCAGCGGCCATGACAGGAGCCCGCCCATCGGTGACAGTAGGTGTCGACGCACAACCACGCAGGAGGACACCATGACCGCACCATCGGCACCGTTCACAACGTCTCTGCATGACGGGGAAATCGTCGAGGAAAACGACTTCGGCTCGATGCGACGGGTGACCGCCGACAACCTGTCGGTGCTGAAGAATCTGTCGATCAAGCGCGTGGTGCTCGCGCCGGGGGCGATGCGGACGCCGCACTGGCACGCCAACGCCAACGAGCTCACCTACTGCGTCTCCGGAACCGCGCTGGTGTCGGTGCTCGACAACCACAGCCGGTTCGCCAACTTCATCGTGACTGCGGGGCAGATGTTCCACATCGACTCCGGCGCACTGCATCACATCGAAAACATCGGTACTGAGACCGCCGAGTTCATCATCGCGTTCCGCAGCGAGCGGCCCGAGGATTTCGGACTCGGGGCGACGTTCGGCGCGTTCACCGATGCGGTGCTGGGCAACACCTACGACCTGCCCGCCTCCGACATGGCGACGCTCCGGCGCACCACCGTCGACCACAAACTCGCGGGCCGCACGGGCGACCCGGAGATCCCCGCCTCGGCCTACTTCGACGATCCGCACAAGTTCGACATCGAGGCGCAGGCCCCTGGGTTGAACTACGCCAGCGGCAACGCACGCTTTGCGCGCGATCAGTTCTGGCCCGCCCTGAAGGACATCTCGATGTACAGCCTGCGCGTCACCGAAGACGGGATGCGCGAACCACATTGGCATCCGGTGACCGCCGAGATGGGCTATGTGCGGCACGGCACGGCCCGGATGACGATGATGACCCCGGACGGGCAGCTGGACACCTGGACGATGAACGCCGGCGACATGTACTTCATCCCCCGGGCCTATCCACATCACATCGAGAACATCGGCAGCGAGCCGTGGCACTTCCTGATCTTCTTCGACCAGCCCTTCCCGGCCGACATCGGTTACAAGGCGTCGGCAAGCGCCTACAGCCGGGAGGTGCTCGCCGCGACGTTCGGAACCCACATCGACGACCTGCCGAAATTCCCCTTCACCCCGGCCGACCCGTTGATCGTCAACCGCGTGAACCCCGTCGACGCGGAAGGTCTCAGCGCGCCGGTGTGACCACGTGGTTGCGCACGTGCTCGAAGACGACCTCGCTGCGGACGCCGGCGACCTCCCGGCGCCCGGTCAGCGAGTCGAGCACGAAGTCGCGCAGCGCCTCGGTCGAGGCCACGGCGACATGGACGATCAGGTCCTCGGCACCGGTGGTCACGAACACCTGCAGCGTCTCGGGCAGCTGCCGGACGAAATCACGGAAGCCGTGGATGACCTGACGGGACTGTGGCCGCAGCCGCACGGTGATCATCGCCTGCACCGGGCGGCCCAGCGCCGTCAGATCTGCGGTGTAGTGCACCCCGCCCAGCACCCCGCGCTCCCGCAGTGCACGCACCCGCTCCAGCGTCGTCGACGGGGACAGCCCGATGTGCGCCGCCAGATCGCGATTGCTGCGCCGACCATCTGCCTGCAGAGCGGCGACGATCGCCGAATCCCATTCATCCATGACCGGATCATCGCATCTGATACCGAATGATGTTCGGCAGCTATCCAAAAATACGTGCACGATCGCTACATTCGGGCCCTATGACCGAACTGATGGAACCCACCGCCACACCATCCCGGGTCCGGCACGACACCAAGATCGCCGTCGTCCTGCTGGACACCCTTCCGACGTGGCAGAAGCTCAACGTCACCGCGTTTCTGGCCAGCGGGATCGCCGCCACCGCAGCGGAGTCCATCGGCATGACCTACAGGGACGCCGACGGCACGTCGTACTCGCCGATGTTCGGCCAACCGGTGATGGTGTTCGAGGCGCCGCAGGCTCGATTGAACCGCGCCTTCGACCGTGCGATCGCGCGCGGCGTGACCCCGGCGATCTTCTCCGAGGGGCTGTTCGCCACCGGCGACGACGAGGCGAACCGCGCTCAGGTGTCGGCCCGGACCCGAGAGCAACTCGACCTGGTGGGGATCGCGGTACGTGCCGAGCGCAAGGTGGTCGACAAGATCGTCGACGGGCTCTCGTTGCACCGCTGAACGCCGTAGGCTCGGCGCGTGCCCGAAACAAAGATCACGGTCATCTACGACAACCCGACCGATCCGACGGAGTTCGAATCGGCCTACCCCGAGCAGCAATTGGAGGCGGCCAAGCGCATTCCCGGCTGGGTCAGGATGGAGACGTCGCGGGTGTGGCCGAAGGAAGACGGCAGCCCGACGCCTGCGTACCGGATGATCGACCTCTATTACCCGGATTACGACGCCGCGAGCGCCGCGGTTGCGACGCCCGAGGCGGGCGCGTTCTTCGAGGCGATGGGACGGGTGTCCACCGGCGGCGTGCGGGTGCTGTTCTCCGACATCGAGATCGCACAGCGCTGACCGCGGTGTCAGGGCCGCCAGTGAAGGTGCTGGCGCACTTCGTCCCGGGCGACCGGGTGAAGACCCTCCTTGCGCCGCATAGCGATTGGCTTGATGTCACGTTCTGCGCCGAAGACGACGACGTGACGTTCTACCGCGCGCTGCCCGAGGCCGAGGTCCTCTGGCATGTGCTGCGGCCACTGTCGGCCCGCGACATCGAGCTGGGCATCCGGTTGCGGCTGGTGCACAAGCTGGGCGCCGGAGTCAACACGATCGCCGTCGACACCGCCACCGAGCGCGGTATCGCGGTGGCCAACATGCCGGGCGCCAACGCACCCTCGGTCGCCGAGGGCACGCTGTTGTTGATGCTCGCCGCGCTGCGCCGACTGCCCCAGCTCGACGCGGCCACGCGCGCGGGCAAGGGGTGGCCCACGGACCCCGATCTCGGTGAGACCGTTCGCGACATCGGCGGCTGCACCGTCGGACTGGTCGGCTACGGCAACGTCGCGACCAGCGTCGAGCGGATACTCGCCGCGATGGGCGCGCAGGTGCTGCACACCAGCACCCGCAACGACGGCACCCCCGGTTGGCGCACCCTGGCCGACCTGCTCGGCGGCAGCGACATCGTGTCCCTGCACCTCCCGCTGACCGATGCGACGCGCGGCCTGCTCGGCCGCGAGGCGCTGGCAGCGATGAAACCGGGCGCGGTCCTGGTCAACACCTCCCGGGGACCGATCGTCGACGAGGCCGCGCTCGCCGACGCGCTGCGATCGGGCCACCTGGCGGCGGCCGGCCTCGACGTCTTCGCCGTCGAACCGGTGCCGCAGGACAACCCGCTGCTGAGGCTGCCGAACGTCGTGCTGACCCCACATGTCACCTGGTACACCGCCGACACCATGCGGCGATACCTCGAGGTGGCCCTCGACAACTGCGAACGACTCCGTGACGGACGGGACCTAGCCAACCTGGTGAACCAGGTCCCGGGGTAACCTCGACCCAACCAACCGGTTAGCCAGCCCAACGGAGGGTTTCGCCCATGCCCATCGCCATCCTCGAAGAGCACAACGACCTGGCCGATTCGGTGCGGTCCTTCGTCGCGCGCGTCGCGCCGTCGGAAGTGCTGCACGAAGCTCTGGAAACACCGATCCCCAACCCGCCCCCGTTCTGGCGCGCGGCCGCCGATCAGGGCCTGCAGGGCGTCCACCTCTCCGAGGACGTCGGCGGACAAGGTTTCGGCATCCTCGAGTTGGCGATCGTCGCTGCCGAATTCGGCTACGGCGCCGTCCCCGGTCCGTTCGTGCCGTCTGCCATCGCCAGCGCACTGATCGCCGCGCACGATCCCAAGGCCTCGGAGATGGGTGAAGTCCTTGGCGCACTGGCCTCCGGTGAGGTGATCGCCGCCTACGCCATCGACTCCGGCCTGACCGCCACCCGGCACGGCAGCGGCCTGGTGATCCGCGGCGAGGTGCGGGCGGTGCCCGCTGCCGCGCAGGCGTCGGTGCTCGTGCTGCCGGTGGCGATCGAATCCGGCGAGGAGTGGGTCGTCCTCGACGCCGCATCCCTCGAGATCGATCCCGTGGCCAGCGTCGACCCGCTGCGACCCATTGCCCACGTCCGCGCCAACGCCGTCGAGGTGGGCGACGACCGGGTGCTCAGCGCCGTGAGCCGGGACCTGGCGCGCGCGATCATCACCACGGTGCTGTCCGCCGAATGCATCGGCGTCGCGCGCTGGGCCACCGACGCCGCCTCCGCCTACGCCAAGATCCGCGAGCAGTTCGGCAGGCCGATCGGCCAGTTCCAGGCCATCAAGCACAAGTGCGCCGGCATGATCGCCGAGACCGAGCGCGCCACCAGTGCGGTGTGGGACGCCGCCCGTGCGATCGACGAAGAACTGCAGGGTAGTTCAGAGAAAGCGAGTTCCTTCGAGTTCGCCGCCGCCGTCGCCGCCACCCTGGCCCCCGTCGCCGCGCAGCATTGCGCGCAGGACTGCATCCAGGTGCACGGTGGCATCGGGTTCACCTGGGAACACGACACCAACGTCTACTACCGGCGAGCCATCGTGCTGGCCGCCGCGTTCGGCCGGCACGCCGACTATCCGCAGCAGGTCGTCGACACCGCGACGACGACGGGCATGCGCTCGATCGACATCGACCTCGATCCCGATACTCAGAAGCTGCGCGAGGAGATCCGCGCCGAAGTCGCTGCGCTGAAAGCAATTCCGAAAGAGGACCGAAACACCGCGATCGCGGAGGGCGGCTGGGTGCAGCCGCATCTGCCCAAGCCGTGGGGTCGCGCCTCCAACCCGATCGAGCAGATCATCATCGCCCAGGAGTTCTCCACCGGTCGGGTCAGGCGTCCGCAGATGGGCATCGCCGCCTGGATCATTCCGTCGATCGTCGCGTACGGCACCGAGGCTCAGCAGCAGCAGTTCCTCCCGCCCACCTTCCGCGGCGAGATGATCTGGTGCCAGTTGTTTTCCGAGCCCGGCGCGGGGTCCGATCTGGCCAGCCTGACGACCAAGGCCACGAAGGTCGACGGCGGCTGGCGCATCACGGGGCAAAAGATCTGGACCACCGGGGCGCAGTTCTCCGCGTGGGGTGCCCTGCTGGCAAGAACAGACCCCAGCGCTCCGAAACATCAAGGCATCACGTACTTCCTGCTCGACATGAAATCCGAAGGCGTCGAGGTCAAGCCGCTGCGTGAGCTGACCGGCAACGCGATGTTCAACACGGTGTTCATCGACGACGTGTTCGTGCCCGATGACATGGTGCTCGGCGAGGTCAACCGCGGCTGGGAGGTCAGCCGCAACACGCTGACCAACGAGCGCGTCTCGATCGGCAGCAGCGAGCCGCCGTTCCTGGCCAGCCTGGACCAGTTCGTCGAGTTCGTCCGCGACGGCCACTTCGACCAGATCGAACAGAACGAGGCGGGCCGGCTGATCGCCGAAGGACACGCGGCGAAGCTGCTCAACATGCGCTCGACGCTGCTGACACTGGCCGGTGGCGATCCGATGCCGGCCGCCGCGATCTCCAAACTGCTGTCGATGAAGACCGGTCAGGGGTACGCAGAGTTCGGGGTGTCGTCCTTCGGCACCGACGCCGCCATCGGCGACCAGGGCCAACTCTCCGGCAAGTGGGCCGAGTACCTGCTGGCCGGCCGGGCGACGACGATTTACGGCGGCACCTCGGAGGTGCAGCTCAACATCATCGCCGAGCGGCTCCTCGGATTGCCGCGCGATCCGTAATGCGCGTTTTCCGGCCGTCCGGCCGGGAACCCCATCGCCATGACCAACGACCGTGACTTCGCCGAGAAACGGTTCGACAAGCCCGGGACGGCGCGCGCGGCAGTCGCCTACACCGCCGTCGTCGTCGCCGTGGCCGCGTGCGCCTTCGCGTTCTACGCGTTCGGTGCACGCGACTCTGTCTACGCCGCGTCGCTGGTGCCGGCGTTCCTGTTCCTCGGCGGACTGGGCGCGTTCGTGCGCACCTATCGCGAGTGGAAGGCCGAACGTGCCTGGGCAGCATGGCAGGGCGCCGGCTGGTTCCTGATGCTGGCGATGCTCTTCACGCTCGCCGTGCCGGGGTCGGCGATCATGGCCGGCGCGGTGAAGTAGGCGCCTAGGGCAGGATCGCGTCGACGTAGCCGCCGTCGACGCGCAGCGCTCCGCCGGTGGTCGCCGACGCGAGGGGTGAGGCGAGGTAGACCACCATGTTGGCGATCTCCTCGGGTTCGATCAGCCGTTGGATCAGCGACTGCGGGCGGTGCAGTCGCATGAACTCTCGCTGCGCCTCGTCCCACGGCAGGGACTTGTCGACGAGTTGGTAGACGAAGTCCTCGACGCCGGCGGTGTGCGTCGGCCCCGCGATCACCGAGTTCACCGTGACACCGCTGCCCGCCGCATCCTTGGCGAACCCGCGCGACAGGGCCAACAGCGCGGTCTTGGAAACGCCGTAGTGGATCATCTCCGCAGGCGTGACGATGGCCGAGTCGCTGGCGATCTGCAGCACGCGGCCCCAGCCGCGTTCTGCCATCCCCGGCATGTACAACCGGATCAGCCGGGCCGCGGCCAGCACGTTCACGTCGAAATAGGTGCGCCACTGCTCGTCGGTGATCTCCCGGGCAGGGACCGCCCCGAAGATCCCGAGGTTGTTGACCAAGATGTCGAGGTGGGGCACCTCGTCGAGCAACGCCTGGGCACCGTCGGCGTCGGAGACGTCGGCGGCCACCCCGGTGGCGTCGCCGTCGATGGCGGCGACGGCAGCGTCGACGCGGTCACGGCTTCTGCCGTTGACCACCACCCGCGCTCCCGCTGTGGCGAGCCCCTGCGCAATGGCCAGGCCGATGCCTTGAGTCGAACCCGTGACGAGTGCGGTCTTTCCAGTCAGGTCGATGTTCACGACCGTGTACTACCACCGCGACCGGCCGACTATTCCGCCGAACTAGTCGACGTCCATCTCCCGCAGCTCCCGCTTGAGGATCTTGCCCGTGGGGTTGCGCGGCAGCTCGTCGAGGAAGATGACCTCGCGCGGCACCTTGTAGCGGGCCAGGTTCTCCTTCACATAGGCCTTGATCGCGTCCTCGTCGATCGACGCGCCCTCGGCCTTGACGACGAAGCACCGCAGCCGGTGCCCCCACTCCTTGTCCTCCACGCCGAGCGCGGTGGCCTCCACAACCTCGGGATGTCCACTGACGAGATCCTCGATCTCGGCGGGAAACACGTTCTCGCCGCCCGAGACGATCATCTCGTCGTCACGGCCGCTGACGTAGAGCAGGCCATCCTCGTCGAAGTAGCCGACGTCGCCTGAGGACAGCAGCCCGTCGATGATCTGCTTGCCGCCGCCGCCGGTGTATCCCTCGAACGGAAAGAAGCTGCCCACGAAGATGCGGCCGACCTCGCCTTGTGGCAGCTCGTTGCCGTTGTCGTCGAAGATCTTGACCTTCATCCCCTTGACGACCGGCCCGACAGTCGACGGATTCTTCGAAAGATGCTGTGGCCCAGCAATTGTCGCGAAGGACACCTCGGTGGAGCCGTACAGGTTGTAGACCACCGGGCCCAGCGCCTTGAGCGCACGGGTGGCCAGCTCGGCGCCGAGCTGGGAGCCGGAGACGAACACGATGCGCAGCGACGAGAGATCCGGTTTCGGCGAGCTCTTCTCGAGCTCGTCGAGCATGCGAGACAGCATCACCGGCACCACGACAACCGCGGTGGCCCTGTGCTTCTCGATGTCGGCGAGCACGGTTGCCGGCTTGAACCGCCTGCGCAGCACCAGCGTGGTCCCCAGCATCATCGCGACCGTGGCATGCAGGAAGCCCAGCGCGTGGAACATCGGCGCGGGCAGGGAGGTGACCTCTCCACCCTTGAACGGCACCGAGGACAGCACACCACCGATCGGCGCCAACGACGGCGGGGCGCTGCGATTGGCCCCCTTGGGCGTTCCGGTGGTGCCGCTGGTCAGGATGATGATCGAGGAATGCTTGGTGACCTTCGGCGGCGGGGTCGACCCAGTGCGCGCGATGAGTTCTTCGAGGGTCTCGTCGGTGCTGCCCGACGGCTCGTCTTTGTCCGGGTTGACACCGAGCGCACGCAGTTTGCCCAGCGGAGGTTCTGCCTGCGCGACCGCGGCGGTGTACTCGTCGTCGTAGATGACCAGCTTGGCGCCCTCGCGCTCGGAGACCTCTTTGATCTGCGGGCCGGAGAACTCGCTGTTGAGCAGGATGATGCGCGCACCCGTCTTGGCCACCCCGAACCACGACACCAGGAACCACCGATGATTGCGGGCCAGGATCGCGACGCCGTCCCCGCCCTTGACGCCCTTGGCGAGCAGTCCGTTGGCCACCGCGTTGGCCGCGTCGTCGAGCTCTTTGAACGTCATTTTCCCGAAGTCGTCGATCACTGCGGTGCGGTGCGGGGTGCGGCGGGCGTTGAGGGCGGGGATCATGCCGATCTCACCCCAGCGGCGGATGTCGGCCAAGAACGCGGCGATGTCTTGCGGCGGTTCGAGTTTCAACGCTCCCGCCTCGAACATCTTGCGGGCGTAGTGGAGTTCCGCGGTACCGCGATCCCAGTAGATCTCTGCGGAGGAGACGATCTTGCCGAGCGCCTGCGCGGACAGGTCGGTGAGCTTGGACATGGCATCAACTTTATGTGACGGCGGTCGCAGACCGGCCTGGAACCTACGATGAGGGCATGGCTGCTCGGGACTCCTTCGAGATCGGCGGGCAGCAAGTGCCGATCTCCAATCCCGACAAGGTGGTGTTCGGCGATCTGGGCGTCACCAAAGGCGCACTGATGGAGTACTACGCAGCCGTCGCCGACGGAGCGCTGCGCGGCGTCGCTGACCGTCCGATGATCCTCAAGCGGTTCGTCAAGGGCATCGCCCAGGAAGCGGTGTTCCAGAAGCGGGCACCGGAGAAACGCCCCGACTTCGTCGACGTGGCGGAGTTGAAGTACGCATCGGGCACGTCGGCCAAGGAGGCGGTGCTGCGCAGTCCGGCCGGTCTGATCTGGGCGGTCAACCTCGGCTGCGTCGACCTCAATCCGCACCCGGTGCGCGCCGACGACCTCGACCACCCCGACGAGCTGCGCGTGGACCTTGACCCGATGCCGGGGGTCGGGTGGCGGCAGATACTCGACGTCGCTTTCGTGGCACGGGAGGTGCTCGAAGACCACGGACTCGCGGCGTGGCCGAAGACGTCCGGGTCGCGCGGTTTCCACATCTATGCCCGCATTCACCGGCGCTGGCCGTTCAAGCAGGTGAGGCTGGCCGCAGAGGCCGTCGCCCGCGAGGTCGAGAAGCGGGCCCCGGAATCCGCCACCGCGCGGTGGTGGAAAGAGGAGCGTCACGGCGTCTTCGTCGACTTCAACCAGAACGCCAAGGACCGGACGGTGGCTTCGGCCTACTCGGTGCGCGCCACCCCTGATGCGCGGGTTTCGACGCCCCTGTTCTGGGACGAAGTCGCCGGCTGCCGCCCGGAGGAGTTCACGATCGCCACGGTGCCGCGCCGGTTCGCCGAGCAGGGCGATCCCTGGGAGGGAATGGACGACACCCCGGGCGGACTCGAATCCCTGCTCGAGTTGGCCGATCGGCTGGGACCGGCCGAGAAAGCGCCCAGGGGCACCCACCGGGTCACCGACGGTCGGCGGCACTCGACGAAACCGTTGATCGAGATCGCCAGGACCAAGACCAAGGACGAGGCCATGACCGCGCTGGCGCAGTGGCAGCAGATGCACCCCGAAGCAGCCGAAAAGCTCGCTCCCACAGACATTCTCGTGGACGGGATGCGCGGTCCCAGCTCGATCTGGTATCGCATCCGCATCAACCTCGAGCACGTGCCCGAACCTGCCAGGCCCGGCCAGCAGGAGCTGCTGGCCGACTACAACCCCTGGGCCGGATACACCGGCTCCCAACAGCAACGCCGCGGGGAAAAGGTTACCGACGAGTTTGCTAGCGGGTCTGAAGACAGTTCTTAGCGAAGTATTAGTCGCTACTCCCCACGGCCTTAAATTGGCTCACTACCTTCAGTCATGTCGGGTTCGAAGACGGACCCGCCAGCACATGATCGAGGGAGGCGGCGATGTACGGCAATCCGACGTTCAATTGCGGTGGCGCCGAGATTCGCGCGCATTGCCGCCAGTTGGCCACCGTGGTCACGATCACGGGTGCGCTCGGCGACTGCGATGTCGCCCGCGCCACCGAGTACACGCGCCGCTTCGTTCTCGCGGAGAAGCCGTTCGTGCTCGACCTCAGCGCTGTGACTTCCTTTGACGGCGAAGCGCTTTCCCTACTGTTCGCCGTGGACGATGCATGCAGCGCGGCCGGAGTGGAATGGTCGCTGGTGGCCAGCCGTTCAGTCGAGCAGACGCTGCGGGCCCACGGCATCGACTTCGATGCGGCCGGTTCCGTACCCGAGGCTCTCAATCATTTTGCCGACGCGATGGTCGCTCGGCGTCAGCTGCTCCCCCTGCTCACCAAGACTGCGTAAGGATCACTGTGTTACTTGATGTTCGGTGGCTCCGTTACCTCCTGCAGCGTCATCACCGTTCTGAGGCCGAACGCCTGGCGCTCACCGCTGGCTAGACGAACAGCCATCGCCGGTTAAGGTGCTCGTATGGGCACTGCCGCCGATGCTGACCGGGTAGCCGAGGCCGCGCACCGGGTGGTGGCCGAGCACGATCCCCGCACGGTGCCCATCCCGGAATTCCTCGGAGCTTGCTTCGACGCAGGCCTGTCCTGGGTGCATTTTCCGGAAGGATTCGGCGGCCTCGGTGCCTCGCGGGGTTTGCAGGCGGTGGCCGATCGCATCCTGCAGGGTGCCGGTGGACCCGTGCCCCTAGGGCTGAACCCGATGGGCTACGGCATGGCCGCGCCGACCATTCGCGAACACGCCCAGACCGACGAGGTCCGTCGTCAATTGCTCCGGCCACTGGCCACCACCGAGCACATCTGGTGTCAGCTGTTCAGCGAACCCGGCGCAGGGTCCGACCTCGCCGGCCTCGCGACGTCCGCGGTGCCCGACGGCGACAGCTGGGTGGTCAATGGGCAGAAGGTCTGGACCAGCCTTGCGCATCGCGCGCGCTGGGGGCTGTTACTGGCCCGCACCGATCCGGACGCGCCCAAGCACAAGGGACTGACCTACTTCGTCATCGACATGCACGGCCCCGGTGTGGAGACCCGTCCCCTGCGGCAAATGACCGGGCACGCCGAGTTCAACGAGGTGTACTTCAGCGACGCCCGTATCCCCGACAGTCACCGGCTGGGCGGGGTGGGCGACGGCTGGCGGGTGGCGATGACGACGCTGATGAACGAACGCAGCGCTTTGGGCGCAAGCGGCAGCCGCCGCGGCGCCGGCACGATCGCCGACGCGGTGGCGCTGTGGGCGTCCCGACCGGATCGGCAGACCGCCGTGCTGCGGGACCGTCTGACCAGCCTGTGGCTGCGCGCCGAGGCGCAGCGGCTGACCTCGGAGCGGTCCCGCGCCTCGGCCACGGTCGGCGGCCCCGGTCCGGAGGGGTCGATCGGCAAGCTGGTCGGCGCGGAGCTCAATCAGCATATTTACGAGTTCTGCATGGACTTCCTCGGGCCGGAAGGCCTGCTCTACGACGGGTACGGCGCCGGTGACGGCGATCCCGACGACTATCGCGGACCGATCCAGCAGCGTTTTCTTCGCAGCCGGGCGAACACCATCGAAGGCGGTACATCCGAGGTGATGCGAAACATCCTGGGCGAGCGGGTGCTCGGGTTGCCGGGGGACCTGCGGGCGGATGCGGGGATGGCGTGGAAGGAGATTCCGCGTGGCTGAGACGACCGTGGCTGAGGAGCTTGCGGATCAGCCCAACGGCACGGCTGAGGAGCTTGCGGATCAGCCCAAGGGCACGGCTGAGGAGCTTGCGGCGGGCGAGGAGTTCGTCTTCACCGACGAGCAGCAGCAGTTGCGTGCGGCGGTGCGGCGGTTCTGCGCCGAGCGCATCGACGAGCGCGCGATCCGCGCGGTGATGGACTCCGACCCGCCGCACGACCCGACAGTGTGGACCCGCCTGGGCACCGAGCTCGGCGTGCTCGGGTTGGCGGTGCCCGAATCTGCCGGGGGCGCGGGCGGGACACTCGTCGACCAGGCGGTGGCCATCGAAGAACTCGGCGCGGCGCTGGCGCCGGGACCTCTGTTCGGCACCGTCTACCTGGCCATCCCCGCGCTGGTCGCCGCGTCGGCACCGTCGGATCTGCTCGACTCGCTCGCCGACGGCACGCGGACCGCCGCATTCGCGATCGGCGACGTCGCCGCGGTGCGCTCAGGCGACGACTGGCGTCTCTCGGGAACGGTCGAGCGCGTGGTCGACGCGGGGACCGCTGACGTACTGCTGGTCGGCGCGGACGGTCCGGACGGCACCGCGTTGTTCGCCGTCGACACCGATTCGGCTGCGGTGCACAAGGTTCCATTGACGACGCTGGATCCCACCCGACCGCAGGCCACCGTGACGTTGTCCGACGCGCCGGCGCGGCTGATCGCCGGCCCCGAGGAAGCGGACCGGGTGATCGCCCACGCGCTGCACGTGGGTTCGGCGCTGTTGGCGGTCGAACAGGTCGGGGCGGCACAGCATCTGCTCGATCTGACCGTCGACTACGCGAAGAACCGTCTGCAGTTCGGTCGTCCGATCGGCTCGTTTCAAGCCGTCAAACACCGGCTGGCCGATGCACTCGTGGCGGTCGAGCACGCCCGCTCGACCGCCTACCACGCCGTCTGGGCGCTGACCTACGGCACCGACGATCCGGCTCTTGCCGTCAGCATCGCGCAGGCCGTCTGCTCGGCCGCACTCACGCGGGTGGCCAACGACACCATTCAGGTGCACGGCGGTATCGGTTTCACCTGGGAGCACCAGGCCCATCTGTATTACAAGCGCGCGTACACCAACGCCGCGCTGTTGGGCAGCGCAGAAGAGCACCGCGCCCGGGTCGCCGAGCTCGTGTTCGACGCCATGACCGACAGACCGCAACCGCGCGTCGCTACCGGCATGCCACGTTGAGAGGGGACGGAATGGCTGTGAGACAGGCACTACGGAAAGGGCTGGGAGCCGCGGTGATCACCGCGGCAGTCGCGATACCGGTGGGTGCGCTGTCCGCGGCGCCGGCCGCCACCGCGCAGCCCCCGGGATCCTGCCCGCCGGGGCAGACCGGTGTGATCTACGGCTGCACGCCGTTCTGCCTGCCGGGTAAGGCACTCGACCTGAACACCGGTCTGTGCTTGCCGGTGGCCCCACCGCCGCCTGCTGCTCCGACGTCGCAGTACTGAGCCGCCGATGAACCGAGTGGACCGCTTCTTCGAGATCACGGCCCGCCAGTCGACGCTGGGCACCGAAATACGCGGCGGCGTGGTCACGTTCATCGCGATGGCCTACATCATCGTGCTGAACCCGATCATCCTGTCGAGCCCGAAGGACGTGACCGGCCAGTCGTTGAACTTCGCGCAGGTCTCGGCCACCACCGCGCTGGCCGCCGGCGTGATGACGATCCTGTTCGGGTTGATCGCGCGGCTGCCGTTCGCGTTCGCCGCGGGACTGGGCATCAACTCGTTCCTGGCCACCACGGTCGTCGGTCAACTGACCTGGGCCGAGGCGATGGGCCTCGTGGTGATCAACGGCGTGATCATCGTGTTGCTGGCTGTCACCGGGCTGCGCCGGCTCATCTTCGATGCGGTGCCGATGCCGCTCAAGCTGGCCATCACCGCGGGTATCGGGTTGTTCATCTTGTTCATCGGGCTGGTTGATTCGGGCTTCATCTCTTCGACCGGATTGGCCTCTCCCCCAGTCGGATTGGGCGCCGGGGGACTGGGCTCGCTGACGACGGTGCCGACGCTGGTGTTCATCCTCACCCTGCTGTTGACCGGCATCCTGGTCTCCCGACGCGTGCGCGGCGGCATCCTGATCGGGCTGGTCGCCGGAACCCTCGTCGCGGTCGTCATCGAGGCCATCTGGCATCTCGGCTCGGCGACGGAGAAGCCTGGCGGGTGGGCTCTGTCGGTGCCGACGCTGTCCGGATCTCCGTTCGCGATGCCCGACCTCGGGCTGGTTGGCGAGTTCAGCCTGAACAGCTTCAGCCGCATCGGCGTGATCGCCGCGGTCATGCTGATCTTCACGCTGGTGTTCGCGAACTTCTTCGACGCGATGGGGACCATGACCGGCCTGTCACGGGAAGCCGGACTGTCCGACGCACAGGGCAATTTCCCGCGTCTGCGGGCCGCGCTGGTCGTGGAAGGGGCCGGCGCGGTGGTCGGCGGTGCCACGTCGTCGTCGTCGAACACGGTGTTCATCGAGTCCGGGGCGGGCATCGAGGAAGGGGCCCGCACCGGGTTGGCCAACCTGGTCACCGGTGTGCTGTTCCTGGCGGCGATGTTCGTCTCACCGTTGGCGTCGATCGTGCCGACGGAGGTGGCGGCCGCGGCACTGGTGATCGTCGGCGCGATGATGGTGTCCCATCTGCGCCATATCGACCTCTCGGAGTTTTCTGTCGCCCTGCCTGTGGTGCTCACCGTGGCCGTGATGCCGTTCAGCTACTCGATCGCCAATGGAATCGGTGTAGGGTTCATCACCTGGGTGGTGATGAGGACCGCAGCCGGCAAGGCCCGCGAGATCAGCCCGCTGCTGTGGGTGGTGGCCGTCGGCTTCGCGATCTACTTCGCCCGCACTCCACTGGAATCGCTGCTCGGCGTCTGAGGTGTCGCGCGCTCGGCGGCGACACCGTTAGCTTTCGCTTGTTCGCAACACCGGCCATCTCGCGTGGGGCCCGCGAAACTGTGTTCTCCGCGGACTTTTCGCCGATTCGAGCGCGCTACACACATTCTCGGCGAGTTGAGGTACCCGACGCGATCATCCGATCGACCACCGTCAGGAGTCCCTCGTCCGCCGCCGAAGGCTCGGGTTGCCCGCCCAGCGCCCGGTGCAGCGCGTTGTAGTAGAGGCCGTCGCCGATCAGTTTGACCGCCCGGGCGGTGTCGAGGTCGCCGATCGCCTCGTGCAGGATCGCCAACCAGTCCGCGGCGGCGGCCTCGATCGCCGCCCAGGCGCGGGCGTCGCCGGCCTGCCGCAGCCGCGACACCGCCACCAAGGTCCGGTCCAGCCGGGTGCCCGCGTAGTGAGACGAGCGCACGTAGTAGCGCGCCGGGCCCTCCGCGGCGGTGCGCATCGCGCGGGCATCGTCGGCGGCCAGTGTGTCGAGGCGCTCACAGACCGCGGCGGCCAGATGGTCTTTCGACGGGAAGTGGTACAGCACCCCGCCCTTGGACACTCCTGCGCGGGCCGCCACGGCGTCGACGGTCGCGAACCGTTCTCCCTCCTCGGCCAGCAGGTCTGCGTAGGCATCGAGGATGCGATCGCGCGAGGACATGGGCCCAGCCTAAAACCCGCTGGTTTACTGAACCGTCTGGACGGTACAGTCCGGGACATGGGGATCTATCGGAATCTGTTCCGTGTGCCCCGCGTCCTGAGCATCACAGCGGCCCAGCTGTTCGCCCGGCTCCCCCTCGGCATCCTGTCGCTGGCGATCCTGGTGCACGTCGAACACCACAGCGGGTCCTACGCGACCGCAGGCGCGGTGGTCGCTTGCCTGACGGTCGGCGAAGCAATCGCGATGCCGCTGACGTCGCGCCTTGCCGGGCAAGGCAACAGAACGGCCGCGACGCTGATGACGTGCGCGGTCATCAACGGCTCCAGCATGCTGGCGCTGGCGTTCGCAACGACCTCCGGTCTGCAATCGATGGCGCTGGGACTGATCGTGGGTGCCTCGGTTCCGCCGATGATGCCCGTGGTCCGGGCGCTGTACCCACAGATGCTGCCCCGCGACGGCGTCCGCGCACTGTTCGCGCTCGACACCACCGCGCAGGAGATGATCTGGGTCGTCGGCCCGGTAGCCGCGATGGGGCTGTCGACGCTGGTGTCCACGGCGCTGCCGCTCATCGTATCTGCGGCCATCACCCTGGTGGGAACGGCGTGGTTCTTGGCGAGCGCACGCGGGCTGCGGCCGCGCCCGCGTCCGCGTGGTGGCCGCGGCCGGGTGCTGACCCGGCGCAGCGTGCTGCTGGCGATGGTCGCCGGGTGCACACTGGTCGGTTCCTTCACCGCACTCGAGGTGGGTGTGGTGGCCGAACTCGGGAACAGCGGCCTGACCGCCGGCGCGGCCATCGCGCTGGCCAGCGTCGGCTCCATCGTCGGCGGTCTCACCTGGGGCCACCGCCGCTTCGGTCTGCGGGGCGTCGTCGCCGCCCTGACCGTCGTGGCGGCGGGCACCGCGTCCTTCGGACTCACCCATGTCCTGGCCCTGCAGCTCTGTGCGCTGTTCGTGTCCGGCCTCGGGTTCGCCCCGGCGATGTCGGCCCTGTACTTCATGGTGTCGCAGGACGTCGACGAAGGAGTGTCCACCGAGGCGTTCGGCTGGCTGCACAGCGGGTCGCTGATCGGCGCGGCCCTTGGCACCTCCGCGGCCGGCGCGGCCACCGACGCGCACGGTCCCGCGGGTGCCATCGTGGCGGCGACGCTGTTCGCGGCCGTCGCGGCAGCCAGCCCGCTGATCGCGCGCGCCACCGGCCCGGTCGGTGGCCTGGTCGACGACGAACCCGTCATGCCGGAGCCCTGCCCTACACTTCGGGTCGATGGATGACGGCCGGGCAGTACAGTTCGTCGGTGCCGGCCCGGGTGCCGCCGACCTGCTGACGGTCCGGGCCACGCGCCTGCTGGCCGACGCCGACCTCGTGCTCTATCCCGGCAGCTATCTGGACGGAGATGTTCTCGTGCACTGCTCCCCCGCCGCCGAGCTCGTCGACACCGCCGACCTCGATCTGGACGCCATCGTCGCGCGCCTCGTCACCGCCCACCGGGCCGGCCGTCGCGTCGTGCGGCTCGTCTCGGGAGACCCGTCGGTGTACTCGGCGGTGTCCGAGCAGACCCGCCGGCTCGATGCCGCGGGGGTGCCGTGGACGGTCACGCCCGGTGTGCCCGCCTACGCGGCCGCGGCCGCCCGCGTCGGTCGGGAACTCACTGTGCCCCTGGTCGCGCAGTCGGTGGTGCTGACCCGCACCCAGCAGCGGTCCACCGCGATGCCCGACACCGAGTCGCTCTCCGCGTTCGCCGCCACCCGCGCCACGCTGGTGCTGCACCTGGCCGTCACCCGTGTCCGGGAGCTGATGGCCGAATTGACCCCCGACTACGGACCGGACTGCCCTGTCGTCGTGGTCTACCGGGCGTCCCAACCTCAGGAGATCGTGCTGCGCGGGACTGTGTCAGACATCGCCGATGCCGTGCAGGACGCCGGATTCCGTAGTGCCGCAGTCATCTTGGTCGGCCCGGCGCTGGCCGACAGCACCGATCCGTGCGCCGGCGAGAGCCATCTGTACGACCCCGCGCGGGACCGGTCGGTACGGCCGTGACCGATCTGTACGACGTGATCGGCCGGCGCCGCGACACGCGCCGCGAGTTCACCGGCGAACCCGTTTCCGACGATGTCCTGGAGCGCGTGCTGCTGGCCGCCCACGCGGCACCGTCGGTCGGGATGAGCCAGCCGTGGGACTTCGTGCTGGTGCGCTCGCCGCAGACCCTGCGAGCCTTTCGCGAGCACGTCGCGGCCGAACGCGAGATCTTCGCGTCGACCCTGACCGGCGAACGCGCTCAGACGTTTTCGCGGATCACGATCGAGGGCATCTGCGAATCCGGCCTCGGGGTCGTCGTCGGCTACGACCCCACCAGGGGCGGTCCGCAGGTTATCGGCCGGCACGCCATCGCCGACGCCGGGCTGTACTCCGTGGTGTGCGCGATTCAAAACCTCTGGCTCGCAGCAACTGTCGAAGGGCTCGGCGTCGGCTGGGTGTCGTTTTACCGCGAAGATTTCCTGCGCAACCTGGTCGGCATGCCTGCGCACGTACGGCCGGTGGCCTGGCTGTGCGTGGGGTCGGTGGCCGACGTGCCGGACGTGCCCGATCTGGAGCGGTTCGGCTGGCGGGCCCGCAGCTCATTGGATTCCGTCGTGCACGAGGAGCGCTACCGGCCGCGTTGACGCTAGAGGCGCAGCACCCGACCAGCGATCACCAGATGGACTTCGTCGCACACCGCAGCGACCCGCTGGTTGACGATTCCGAGCAGATCGCGAAACAGCACCCCGGAGCGGTGCGCGGGCACTACCCCCAGGCCGACTTCGTTGGTCACGACGACCGCATCGGGGGTGCGCCGCAGCGCCTCGCACAGCGCGTCGGTGTGCGCGGCGACCACGCTGTGCGCCTGCGCTGAATCCGCATCCCACAGTTGTTTTTCGTCCACGAGTGCGACCACCCAGGTGCTCAGGCAGTCGAGCAGCACTGGTCCATCCATCCTGGCGAGCGCAGCAGTCACGTCGGCAGTCTCGAGCGTCTGCCAGTGCGCCGGGCGACGTTGGCGGTGCGTGGCCACACGCGCATCCCAGTCCGGATCCCGGCCGTCAGCGGGCCGGCCGGGAGCGATGTAGGTGACACGGGCGGCGTCGGTCAGCAGCTGTTCGGCATGCCGGGATTTGCCGGAGCGGACGCCGCCGGTGACGAGGACCCTCACCGGGTGATCCCGGAGAGCGCGCGCACCCAGGCGACGGCCTCACCGATGTCGGCGACGGTGGGGACGCCGGCCGCGCGCGCAGGGCGGGCCACGATGACGACCGGGATGCCGAGCTGTTCGGCGGCGACCATCTTCGGCCAGGTGAACTCTCCGCCGGAGTCCTTGGTGACCAGCACGTCGGCGGCGTGCTCGCGCATCAGCTGCAGCTCGCCGGCCAGCTCGTACGGACCGCGGCTGGTGACCAGGCGCCAACTCGGCGGCAGGCTCTCGTCGGGCGCCTGCACGACCCGCGCGAGCGTCGCGTGCCGACGCAGCGCGGGGATGAAGCGGGCGATCTCCTGGCGACCGACCGTGAGGAGCGGCCGGCGGCCCAGCCGGGCGGCCAGGGCCGCGGCGTCGTCGTGGGAGGCCGCCCACTGCCACGAGTCGCGCGCGCGGCCGGCCCAGCCCGGGCGTTCCAGCCGCAGCAGCGGCACACCGCGGCGCGCGCATGCGGCAGCGGCGTTGGCCGAGATCGTCTTGGCGAACGGGTGTGTGGCGTCGACGACGACATCGAAACCCTCGAGCGCAGAAGACAAACCGTCGACTCCGCCGAATCCCCCGATGCGCACCTCCCCCACCGGAAGTCGTGGATCGGCCACCCGGCCGGCCAGCGACGTCGTGACATGGTCGGTGACCGTAAGGATGTCAGCCAGCGCGCGAGCCTCCGCTGTGCCACCGAGGAGCAGGATTCTCACGGTGCCCCCGGCGGCAGGAACGGTAGGTCGGCCGGCGCACCGCGGTGCGCCAGGTCGAGAAGCGCGTCGACGTCGAGGTGCTCGTCCACCAGATCGCCCAGCCGGTCCAACCGTCTCTCGCGCGCCTCGGCGAACGAGACGCCCGACGGCGCCACCCCCAGCGTCTCGCGGAGGAACCGGCTGCGCAGCGCGTCCCCCTCCAGGGCGCCGTGCCACATGGTGCCGAACACCGCACCGTTACGCGCGCCGCCGAGGAAGTCGTCCGCTGCGCCGGACACCGTGACGCGACCGTGGTGGATCTCGTACCCAGATGCCGTTGTGCCGAGCCAGGTTCCGCGCGGCAGCCGCAAAGTCTTCTCGGCAACGAAATCGGTCTCCACGTCGAGCAGGCCCAGTCCGGGCACCTCGGCGGGCTCACCTTCCACCCCCGGGAGGTCACGCACGACGCGACCCAGCATCTGGAAGCCGCCGCAGATGCCCAGCAGCGGACGGCCCGCCGCGGCGTGAGCGATCACCGCGTCGGCCAACCCCCGTGAGCGCAGCCACGCCAGATCGGCGATTGTGGAGCGAGTGCCGGGTAGCACGATCAGGTCCGCGTCGGCCAGCGCGCCGGGCTGCGAGGCGAACACCACCTCCAGATCTGGCTCCAGGCGCAGCGCGTCGACATCGGTGAAATTGCTGATGCGCGGCAGCCGCACGACGGCCACCCGGCGAGTGCCGGATCTCGGGGGGCGTACCGCGGCGAGATCCAGGGCGTCCTCGGAATCCAGCCAGACGTCCGGTTGCCATGGCAGCGTCCCGTAAATTGTTCTGCCCGTTGCTTTTTCCAATGATGTCAAGCCTGGCTGCAGCAACGTGAGGTCACCGCGGAATTTGTTCACGATGAAACCTGCGATCAGGGCCTGATCCTGCGGGCTGAGCAAAGCCACGGTGCCCAGGAACGCGGCGAAGACTCCGCCGCGGTCGATGTCGCCGACCACGACCGTGGCCAAACCGCCGTAGCGGGCCAGCCCCATGTTGACGTAATCGCCTGCTCTGAGGTTGATTTCGGTGGGACTCCCGGCACCTTCGGCGATGACGACGTCGTAACGCGCCGCCAGGTCATCGTACGCTGCGTGGGCGGCGGCGGCCAGAGCACGTCGACCGTCGAGCCAGTCCGCCGACGACACCTCGCCCCACGGGGCGCCCATCAGCACGACGTGGCTGCGGTGGTCGCTGCCCGGTTTGAGCAGTACCGGATTCATCGCAGCCTCGGGCATCACGCCGGCCGCCACTGCTTGAATCCATTGCGCGCGTCCGATTTCCACGCCACCGTCGGCGACCATCGAGTTGTTCGACATGTTCTGCGCCTTGTACGGCGCCACCCTGACACCGCGGCGCGCCAGCGCCCGGCACAGCCCGGTCGTGACCAGCGTCTTGCCTGCGTCGCTGGTGGTGCCGGCGATCAGCAGACCGGCCATCAGGTCCGCCTCAGCAGGAACAGATCCATCACCCAGC
Organism: Actinomycetota bacterium; assembly: GCA_040752555.1. Classification (GTDB taxonomy): domain Bacteria; phylum Actinomycetota; class Actinomycetes; order Mycobacteriales; family Mycobacteriaceae; genus Mycobacterium. Next base: position 66,800 of record JBFMGT010000016.1, read on the forward strand.
CGTCGGTGTCGGTGGCGGCGGCGCGGGCCTCGGCCAGCAGCGGTGTGATGTCCCCGAGCCTGCCATGGAGCAGGCGTTCCCCCGGCGCACCGAGATTGGCGCCCCACCAGATGGTCCAGTCCTGCAGCCCGGTGAGGTCGAGGCGATGCGGCGGCGGGTTGAGCATCGCGACGATGTTGTCGAGCCCCGCGGCGACGGCTTCCTGTAGCCGCCGCCCGGTGGTCACGTGCACGGAACGGCCGACCTCGTGCAGCACGATGCGGTGCCGCGCAGCCAGCAAGGACGGTGCACTCACACCGGGCAGCACGTCGTAGTCGAGTTCGACACCCAGCCGTTGCACGTGTTCGACGATGCGGATCGTGGAGTCATAGAGCGACGGATCGCCCCACACCAGAAAGGCCGCGGTCCCGGCGCGCTCGCGCAGCACGTCGGCGTAGCGGGCGGCCCGGGCGGCATGCCAGTCGGCAACCGCGGCTTCGTACTCGCTGGTGTCCAGCCCGGTCGAGCGATCGCGGGGCGGATCGGCGATCGCCACCACATCGGCCGGACCGCCGGGGCCGGGATAGGCGTCGACGACGGCCCTACGCAGCGCGAGCAGCGGGTCGTCGTCGGTCTTCTCGGCGGCAAGCACATAGTCCGCCGACCTCAGCGCGTCGGCGACCTCGCGGGTCACGTGCTGTGGACCCATACCGACGCCGAGGATTCGAACCCTGACCGGCGCACCCATGGCCACGATTGTCCCCGGCCCCGCTCAGGGTGGCGGCAGCAGGCCCGACGCCGCCGATCTCACCGCATCGGTCACCGAGGTCACGGTGGTGCTGTCGAGCTTCCAGCACTGCCAGTACAACGGCACGTCGAGGTGTTCGTCGCTGATACGCACGAACGACGCGTCGATCAGCTGCTCGGGATACATCCCCCAGCCCAGCCCAGCGTGTACGGCTGCCCCGAACCCTGCCGCAGTCGCCACGTAGTGCACCGGGCGGCGGACGTCAGCCCCGAACACCTTGCGCACCAGTTGGTCCTGCAGCGCGTCGTCGCGGTTCCACGCCAGTGACGGGGCCTCCCTGGCCGCCTCGGCGGTGAAACCATCAGGCAGGTGGCGGCTGACGAACGCACGGGTGGCCACCGGCCAGTACCGCATGATGCCAAGGGGCTGCACCCGGCATCCGGGAACGGCGGCACGTTCGGTGGTCACCGCACCCATCACGACGCCCTCGCGGAGTAGGCGCGCGGACAGGTCCTGGTCCTCGATCCGCACGTCGAGCAGCGCATCGGTGAGGTGGGCGAACACACCGGTGAACCAGGTCGCCAGCGAATCGGCGTTGACGGCCAGCGCGATGCGCGGCCGCTGGGCCGATCCGCCGCGCATCTCCGCGAGTGCCTCGGCCTGCAGCAGCGCCGTCTGCGCCGCCAGACGGAGCAGCGGCGCCCCGGCTGGTGTTGCGACACAGGGCTTTTCGCGAACTACCAGAACCTGGCCGGTGCGTTGCTCGAGGGCTTTGATGCGCTGGCTGATCGCCGACGGTGTGACGTGCAGGTGGGCCGCGGCCGCGTCGAAGCTGCCGAACTCCACCACCGCAGCCAGCGCTGCCAGCTGACCGCTGTCGACCTGCTCTGCCACCTCAGCAATGCTAATGGTGGGCCGGTTATGTTCAGTTCATCTGAACAAAATCCCGATCGGCCTGTCCGTGCGAGTAGGAGAGTCAGCCGACGGTGCCCGACGCGTCCACCATCACGCCGGCCGGGGCGGACCCGCTCAGCCGCGCGGCGGTGAAATCGGCTGCCTGCGAGACCAAGCCGGCCTGCACGTAGTCGCTGTGTGCGGGCCGGTCGTCACCGTTGGAGCACACCGGGTCCGCGCCGTTGCACAGGTCGATGGTCTTGGCTCCGTACAACGGGCTCGACGTGGTGAGGGTGCGCCCGATCCGCCCGGCGGGATTGCCGAACACGGCGACAGCGGCGACGTGGTCAGCGACCTCGGCCGGCATCGGCCGGCCGAAACCGAAGGTGGCGGCGGGGTCGCCGGCGATCAGATCCACCACTGCTGCGCCCTGTGAGTATCCACCGACCACGATGCGGGTGTCGGGACAGCGGGCGGCGGTGGCCTGGATCTGGGCGCTGGCGTCGTCGGCGCCGGCGGGGGCGGATTGCAGAAAGTCATAGGACGCCGGATAGTTCACGGCCGCGGCGCCGACGCTGCGGCCGCCCAGTTCACTACGAAGATCGTCGACGAAGGCCTGACCGACCCGGCCGAGTCCGGCCGGCTCGGCGGTACCGCGGGCGAACACCACCTGCACGTCAGGGCAGGAGTCGGCGGCATTCGCGCTCGCCGCGCCGGGACCGATGAGCCCGGCGGCTGCGACCGCGCCGATGCCGCCCAGCAGGAGGGCCCGTCGAACGGTGTGCTGATCGGTCATCTCGGTCTCCTCCGTCGTGGCCGCCCGGCTGGCAGCACTACGTTGAATGCCGAGGACTGCGTGAAAAATTCCAGAAGTGACCGCCGACGCGATCGAGCGCGCGCGTCGGGCGGGGGCTACCGCACCGTCTGGCGCAGCTCGGCCGCGGCATCGGTGGCGGAGTCGTAGACGCGCACGATCGCGTCGTCGCCGGATTTGAGGAACGTGGTCTCACCCAGTTCGGTGTAGCGGGTGGCCCCGATTCCGATGAGGACGTTCTCGGGATGACCGCTGGCGACCATCAACGCGCCGACGTCCTCGAGCGGGGTGTCGGCCGAGCCCTTCTGGTTCGCGAGGCGCTCGACGATCCAGTCCAGGAGGACCTCGCCGTAGTAGGAGTAACCGATCAGCGGGCTGTCGACCCCGTACGCGTGTTCTTGCCCGTCGGAGTGCAGGAAGCACACCAACCGCAGCGTGGCGGTCGGCCCGTCCGGGGTCAGGTCGCTGATCTCGAAGAACGATTTGGACACGCCCTTGGACGCGGGACCCCAGTTCTTCTTGTGGCTGATCTTCTTGGCGCCGGGCCTGCGGATCGAGCAGTCGTTGAACGCACCCAGCGCGAACGGCTGCAAAGTGACGACGGTGTCGCCCTCCCACACCACCCGGCACGCCAGCCCGACTTCGGGCTCGATCTGCAGGTTCAGCGGCCCGTCATCTGGGCCGACCGTGGGCAGCCGGACCTCGTCGTTGGACAGGGGGAACTCGCCGAGGAAGGTGTCCGAACCAGGCGCATACCAGGGGAAGATGCCCTTGGGGGCGGTGCCTTCACTGGCCACGTTGACGAAGTCCACGGCCTCGCCGGCCTGCTCGAGGTGACCGGCGAAGTTGCCCGCCACGCCGAAGCCGAACCAATCCCGCATGTCGCTGAGGGCGATGTCGATCACGGAGGGTCAGCGTACGCGCGACCGATAGCCTGGACCGGTCAGGAGGGCACGCGATGGCCAAAGAGCAGGACGATCAGGACGACCACCAAGAAGCCAAGGACCGGCCGGGCCCGGCCGATCACGGCCGCGAAGGCGGCATGGCCACCCGGGAGAATGCGCCGGAATTGACCGAGGACGACTGAACTTCTCAGTTACGGCGGCGCAACCAGAGCAGTACGCCCACGGTCGCCGCGACGGCGATCAACGCACCGACCGGAATGGCCGGCTTGGTCTTGACGGTGTCGATTGCCTCGTGACTACGTTGTGCGACAGCCTCTTTGGTGTCGGCGACCTTCTGCTGGGCACGGCCTTTGACATCCAGCTTGTCGGTCAGCGCACCGACGGTGTCCCCGAGTTCGGCGCGGGTGCGTTCGATGTCGGCCTGTAGGTCGTCGATGCCGGCGTCGGGGCCGGGCTCGGGCCGTGGATCAGGCTGTGCTGCCATGGCGGGCGCCTTTCGTGTGGGCCTTCAACTCGGTGATGTCGGTCTTCACGCTGTCCACCGCCACCGCGGCCGGTGGCGGCACCTGCTCGACCTGTTTCTTGCCGACCAGCGCGGCGATGCCGGCGGCGGCGAACAACACCACGGCGACGATCACCGCGGCGGCCCACACCGGCAGCACCAATGACAGGGCGGCGACCGCCGCGGCGATCAGCGTGGCCAGGCCGAGAACCGCGAGCAGCCCCGCTGCCCCGGCCAGGCCTGCCCCTTTGCCGGCGTGCTTGGCCGACTCCTGCATTTCCTTCTGCGCCAACCGCAACTCGTCACGGATCAGCCGCGACGTCTGAGCCGACAGTTGACCCAACAACTCCCCGGTGGAGGGTTCGGTCTTCGGTTCCGTCATTTTCGCTGAGTGCCCGCTGTGACACCGGACAAACCCGGAACCCGCACGGTGCGGGCAACGTTGTCTTCGGGTGCACCGCCGGACCCCCGAAGCCCTCGCCAGCCGGCTGCTCGATGTCAAGAGGATCTATCACGAGCCCGACATCGAGCGCTTTCCCCGCGCCCGCCAGGTACTCGACCGCTACCCCGACGCCGAACGCATCGAGGTGCTGTCACACCAAGCGATCCCCGGGCTCTACGGCAACCAGGGCCACGTCGAGGACTGGGTGCGCAACAAGCGCGAGGTGCTGGTGCTCGGCGAGAAGAAGAGCCTCAGCGCACGCCGCAACGAACGGTCCAGCGACTGGATCGCGCCGTCCACATCCAACGGCTGCGCGATGGCCTGCGCGTACTGCTACGTCCCGCGGCGCAAGGGCTACGCGAACCCGATCACCGTGTTCGCCAACATCGAGAAGATCATCGGTTACCTGGACCGGCACGCCGGCCGGCAGGGTGTGAAAACTGTTCCGAATCAATGTGATCCGGTGGACTGGGTGTACGACATCGGAGAGAACAGCGACTGTTCGGTTGACGCGATGGTCTCGGACAACGTGCGTGATCTCGTCGAGCTGTTCGCCCGCCTCCCGCATGCGAAGGCCAGTTTCGCCACCAAGCTCGTCAACCCCGATCTGCTGACCTACGACCCGCGGGGCGGCACCCGCATCCGGTTCAGCCTGATGCCCGCCGACACCTCACGCGTCGTCGACGTCCGCACCTCCAGGATCGCCGAACGCATCGCCGCCCTGGACGACTTCGTCGACGCCGGTTACGAGGTGCACCTGAATTTCAGCCCGGTGATCGTGCACGAGAACTGGCTCCCGGACTGGGCGGAGCTGCTCGAGCAGATCGCCGACGGCACCAGTGCGCGGACCCGCAGCCAGCTGGCCGCCGAGATCATTTTCCTGACCCACAACGAGGCCCTGCACGACGTCAACCTCGGCTGGCATCCGCGCGGAGAGGACCTGCTGTGGCGCCCGGACCTGCAGCAGGTCAAACGCAGCCAGAGTGGGCAGTGGAACGTGCGCTACAAGTCGCCGTGGAAGGGGCGCTGGGTGGCCCAGCTGACCGACTTGATCGGCACCACGCTGCCGGACTGCCGCGTCCGATACGCGTTTTGATGAGTTTGCGGCATTGACTACCGGGGCAATTACGCCCAATGCAGCAGCAGCTGATGGCTCCTCGAGGAGCTCCTCGACCACGCCGCAGCCCGGTCGCACTGGCCGGCGCGTTCCTGGCCGGGCTGGCGACCGGGGCGCTGACGCGGTCCGGGCGTAAGCCCGCCGGACCGCCCCGCCCGGTGCCGCCGCCATCGCCGCCGGCGTCCGAGGAGAATCCCGGGCAGGATGCCGACGAGCCGCGGCCCGACGCTGATGACCCGCGGAAGCCGGAGTCACCGACCGAGCTCACCCGCCCGTCCGTGCTGTACGTCCTGCGGCAGACTGCCGGTGAATTCACCCGCGATCAGTGCATGGATCTGGCTGCGGCGCTGACGTACTACGCCGTGCTGTCCCTGTTCCCGGCGCTGCTGGTCGTCATGTCCCTGCTCGGAGTGGTCGGGCAGGGTGAGCGCACCGCCGACGCCATCCTCGGGATCGTCGACGACGTCAGCCCGGGTGCGGCGGTCGACGTACTACGCCAACCCATCGAGCAACTCGTCAACGCCCCCTCGGCCGGCTTCACCCTGGTCGCCGGCATCCTCGGCGCGCTGTGGTCGGCGTCCGGGTACGTCGGCGCCTTCGGACGCGCGATGAACCGGATCTACGAAGTCGAGGAGGGCCGGCCGGCGTGGAAGCTGCGGGGGCAGCAGCTCGCGCTCACCTTCGCCGGGCTGATCATCGCGGCCATCGCCGCATTCCTGTTGGCGGTCAGCGGGCCGGTGGCCGAGGCACTCGGCGACCGCCTCGGTATCGGCGAAACAGGGCTGGCGGTGTGGAACATCGCGCGGTGGCCGGTGCTGTTGGCCCTTGTCGTCGTCGGTGTGGCGACGCTCTATTACACCGGCCCCAACGTCAAACAGCCGAAGTTCCGGTGGATCAGCGTGGGGGCGGCCATCGCGATCCTCACCTGGATCGTCGCCTCCTTGCTGTTCGGCCTCTATGTCGCGAACTTCGGCAGCTACAACAAGACGTTCGGCACGCTGGCCGGTGTCATCGTGTTCCTGTTGTGGCTGTGGCTGACCAACCTGGCGCTGCTGTTCGGCGCGGAGGTCGACGCCGAGCTCGAGCGTGGACGCCAACTGCAGGCGGGGATCGCGGCCGAGGACGACCTGCAGCTGCCGCTGCGCGACACGACCGTGATCGACAAGAACACCGCCAAGGAGAAGAAGCTGCGCCGAGAGGGCCGCACATTGCGCCGTTCCCGCGGCAAACGGGCTTAACCGCGCAGGTGAATGGGTATCCCCGCGGCGGCGCAAGGCCGTACACGCGTGGGAGGTCACGATGGTCAAGTGGCTCGATCGCGTGCAACAGCGCAGCCGGGCGGCTGGATTCACGATCGCCGTGGTCTACAAGTACGTCGACGACCAGGCCGGCTACCTGGCCGCCCTGATCACCTACTACGCGTTCGTCTCGCTGTTTCCTCTGCTCTTGTTGCTGACCACGGTGCTCGGTGTGGTGCTCTCGGGCCGGCCGCAGTGGCGCGACCAGATCGTCAACGCAGCCATCGATCAGTTCCCGGTGATCGGCGAGCAGCTCAGCCGGCCTGAAGCGCTCAGCGGTGGAACCACCGCGGTCGTCATCGGTATCGCGGGCGCGCTGTACGGCGGCCTGGGTGTCGGCAACGCCCTGCAGAACGCGATGAACACCGTGTGGGCGGTGCCCAGGTACACCCGTCCAGATCCGATTCGGGCACGCCTGTACAGCCTGCTGCTGCTGTTCGTGCTGGGCTCGGCGATCATCGGCACGACGGCGCTGACCGCCGTCGGCAGAGCCTGGGCCGGCCTGGGGTTCCTGGGCACCGCCGGCGTCGTCCTGGCGTCGCTGGCGCTGAACACCGCAGTCATCGTCGCCGCGTTCCGGGTGACCACCGTGCGGCCGCTGAGCTACCGCGACGTGCTGCCCGGGGCAATCACGGCCGCGGTGGTGTGGCAGATGCTCCAATGGTTCGGGGCCGCGTACGTCGCTTATGTGCTCGGTTCAGCCAGCGCCACCAACAGCGTGTTCGCAATCGTGCTCGGACTCCTCGCGTTCCTGTATCTGGTGTCGACGTCGCTGCTGATCTGCGCCGAGATCAACGCAGTGCGGGTCGACAGACTGCATCCGCGCGCGCTGCTCACCCCGTTCACCGACAACGTCGAGCTCACCGAGGCGGACCGCAAGATGTACGCCGGCCAGGCGGAAGCGCAGCAGGCCAAGGGTTTTCAGCGGGTCGACGTCACGTTCCACAAGCCCGAGCCCGACGGCGCTGTTTGCGAGACCGAGGAGTCGGGTATGGCCGACGCACACTCACGAAGCGGAGGCAGTCATGAGCGTCACCAGCCGGACCCGGTCCGCGGCCCGCACGGGGCTGAAAATCCAACGTAGGGTCGCGCTGGCCCAGTTCCTGTTCGTGCCCACCCTCGTGACGGCAGCGCTGTTGACTGGTGCGCTCGTGATCGCGCGCCGACGAGACCGGTCACCGTCGAGCGCGGAGGCGATCCCGGTGCCCGAGAGCCCCGCCGCGACGGCATGACACGATGCGCGTCGTCATCACCGGCGCGTCCGGCAACGTCGGCACCGCACTGCTGCGTCGGCTCACCGACGAGGCTCCGGAATGGGACATCGACGGAGTGGTCCGCCGCCCGCCCGAACTCGAGGGCGTGTACCGGCACGTGCGCTGGCACAGCGTCGACCTCGCCGAACCCGCCGTAGCGCAGCGCCTCGCACCGCTCTTCGACGGCGCCGACGCGGTGGTACATCTGGCGTGGGGGTTCCAGCCGACCCGCAACACCGAGTACCTGACCCGGCTGGGGGTGGGCGGGACGTCGGCGGTTCTGCAGGCGGCGCAGCAGGCGTCGATCGGCCACCTGATCCACATGTCGTCGGTGGGCACCTATGCCGCGGGCCGCTACGCCCGGCGCGTCGACGAGGCGTGGGTCACCTCGGGCATCCCGTCCTCGCCGTACAGCCGCGACAAGTCCGCCGCCGAACAACTGCTCGACGACTACGAACGTGACCACAGCGGCGACGCCATCCGAATCGCCCGCATGCGACCGGGTTTCATCGTGCAGCGCGCGGCGGCCAGCGGCTTGATGCGGTATGCGCTGCCGGGCTGGGTGCCGATGCTCGCGGTGCCGTTGCTACCGGTGCTCCCGCTGGATCGCCGGCTGTGCATCCCGTTGATCCACGCCGACGACGTCGCCGCGGCGATACTGCGCGCGTTGGAACGACGCGCGACGGGCGCGTTCAACCTGGCCGCTGAACCGCCCATCACCCGGGATGAAGTCGCAAAAGTGTTGGGCTCGTTCCAGTTTCATGTGCCGTCGCGGATACTCGGCGCGCTGGTCGACCTGAGCTGGCGGGTTCGGCTGCAGCCGATCGACCGCGGCTGGCTGGACCTCGCGTTCAGTGTGCCGCTGCTGGATTGCTCGCGCGCACGCAGTGAGCTCGGCTGGGAACCGCAGTGGTCCTCGGTCGCCGCGCTCACCGACGTCATCACCGGGGTGGCGCAGCAGGCACATTCGGCGAGCCCACCTCTGCGCGCCCGGTCCATGCTCGAGCAGCTGCATCGTGACCTCACCGAGGGCTTGTTGACGACGCGCCAGCTGCCCTAGCCGAAACGAAGTCGATCCGGACGCTTTCGCTGACCGGCTCGAAGCCGATGCGACGGTAGATCGCATTCGACACCGGGTTGGCCAAGTCGGCGAACAGGACCACCTCGGAAACACCTTCGTCAAGGGCCAGCTGAGCCGCCGCCGCCGTCACCGCCGAACCGAAACCGCGCCCGCGCGCCGCCGCCGGAGTATGGACCGGACCGATGCGTGAGACGCCCGACGCCGGGGCGCGCAGCATCGCCATGCTGACCGGCTCATCGCCCACCGTCCACAGCACGAACCGGTGACCCACGGCCACAGCGTCTTCGACGAACCGCAGGCCCGCTGCCTCGTCACGGTGGTCCCGGAATGCCTCGACGAAGAAGTCCTCCACTCGCAGGGCCAGCAGCGGGTGATCGGCCTCCGTGGCGAGTCGGTGCGTGCCGGGCACACCCACCGGCGGGGTCAAGGCCGCCAGACGGTACAGCAGCTCCTCGGTGTTGACGCGGCTCTGCGCACCCACCCTCGACTGCCACCCGGCGGCGAACCGCTGCGCACGATCACGAAGACCTCGAATCCCGCTCAAGCCGGGGCGAACGGCAGCGACGAATTCCACTGCGCTGTACAGGCTTTCGATCGGTAAGCCACTGACCAGCAACGGATAGGGCGGGGTTTGCATCGCCGCACCCAGCACGTCGCCGCCATCGTGCACCGTCAGGAGCAGCGCGTCGTCGGCGACGCCCGAGGCCAGCGCGGTGAGTTCGACGGTGTGCAGGATCGGTTCGCGCGCGTACAGCGGCCCAGCGAGCGCGCGGAAACCGTTCGCGTCGTCGTGCGTCCAAACCTCCACAGCTACACGGTATGACGCCAAAGGAGTTCATGAAAGCGGTTTTTCACGTGCAGGCAGGTACTGAACAAACGCTGACGGATCATCCCCCGTTGACGTCCTGCGCGTTGACCGCCGCACGTGGGGAAAGCGGTCACAACGACGCCGACGGAAGTTACCCATCTGATCGACGCCGTAGCTTGAGGCCTGCAGGTGCTCGGGCTGTTGGAGCGGTAGTGAACTGGCGCCAGGCACCGGATGCGCTCGGCACGAGTCGAGTCACCTCGCAGCAGTTCGACGTCCGCGGTACTTGTCGACGTACTCCGTCATCGTCGCGAGCTGGTAGCGGGAAACCTCATGTGCAGCTTCGTCTTCGGCGAACACGCTGGAGACCATGACGCTGTCGTCGCGATCGTAGAACCCCAGACGTGCGAGACCGCCGAAGAACTCGTCCCAGTCGAGGTCCCCGTCACCGATCTTGAGGTGCTGATGCACACGAACCGGATTGCCCGGCGGGTTGGTGATGTACCGCAAACCGTGGGAAGCGTGGTGATCCATGGTGTCGGCGACGTGAACCAGTCTGAGCTTGTCGCCGGCAGCATCCATGATCTGCGACATCGTCGTGCCGGTCGGTCCGGTCATGTGGTAGGTGTGACACGCCACATAGACCATTCCGATGTTGGGAGAGTTGACTCCCCGGATGATGCGCACCGCCTCCAAACCGTCCTCGACGAAGTCGTCGGGGTGCGGGTCGATCCGCACATCGATGCCTTCATGTTCGAAGAGCGGCAGCAACTCCTCCATCGACCGGAAGAACGCCCGTTCGGATTCTTCGGCCTTCTCGGGCCTTCCGGAGAACTCCGTGTTGATGACGTTGACGCCGAGATCGACGGTGATCTGGATGACCCGTTTCCAGTTGCGCACCGCTGCCTCGCGAGCATCTTCGTCCGGTGCCGACCAGCGCAGTACCGGCAGGACCGAGGCGATCCCAACACCGGCGTCCGCGCATGCCTTGGCGAATTTGGCTACGAGCGCGTCGTCGGCGCGCGGATGGTTGAAGAAGGGAATGAAATCGCGGTGCGGGGTCAATTGCAACCATTCATACCCGCAGTCTGCCACCACCGCGGGCAGCTCCAGCAACGGATGATCGTGATGAAAGGGCGTGGGGTCCAGCGCAATTCTCACAGCTCAGCTCCAGATTCTCGGATCGGTCCGTCGACACGGAGGGTTCTCAGTGCACCATGGCGGAGTTCGCGGCCCGGAGGTTCTCAGCGGCGACCCGCAAGCCCTCCAGCGGGCCGAACGACACGTCCTCGTGCTCGATGTTGACCCACATGTGAGGATCGACCTGCTCCAATGCGTGCAGGAACCGCGACCAGTAAGCAGTGTCATGACCGAGGCCCACCGCGACGAAGTCCCAGGCTGAATCCTCCGGCCATTTGTTCACGACGTGACGTCCACCGAGGCCAGTGGGATTCTGCTCTCGAGGAATTCGCGTAAATCGTTCGTCGAGCACGCCGTAGATCTTGCAGTTGCCGTTGATCCGCGTGTCCTTCGCGGCGGCGTGGAACACCAGTGGACCCAACCACTCGATCGCGGCCACCGGGTCAATGCCCTGCCAGAACAGATGCGACGGATCCATCTCAGCGCCCACGTTCGTCGCTCCGAGGTTGTCGACCAGACGCTTCAAGGTCGGGGGGTTGAACACCAGATTCTGGGGATGCATTTCGACGGCTACCTTGACACCGTGCGCTCTGGCCAGGGAATCGATCTCTGACCAGAACGGGAGCGCCACGTCGTGCCACTGGTACTCCAGTGAGTCCAGGTATCCCGAGTCCCACGTGTTCACATTCCACGCCGGCCACTGTCCCCCCGGATGTGCCTGCGGCAAACCAGACATCGCCACCACTCGATCCACGCCGAGCAGCGCTGCGACCTCGATGGCCTTTCGGAGATCATCGGCGTCCTCTGGCCCGACGTCGGGATCGGGGTGAAGCGGATTTCCGTTGCAGTTCAGCCCGGCGATGGACACACCGGTGTCCTCGAAAGCACTGAGGTACTGTTCGCGCGAGACCACACCGGAGAGCAACGCGTCGACCGGCAAGTGTGGGGTCGGCAAGAATCCGCCGGCGTTGATTTCTGCTCCAGCGAGCCCGAGCGACGCGATGATGTCCAGGGTTTCGCGGAGCGGCTTGTCGTGCAAGATTGCAGTGTAGACACCGAGTTTCATGTGGATACCGTTCGTTGTGGTGAAAGGAGATTCAGCTGACCTTGACGGCGGATCCGCCCAGGAACGCTGATTCGGCCACGGCTGCGATCAGTTGCAGGTCATGGAGTCCCGCGTCGAACCTCGCCAGTGGACCGAGTTCGCCGATGCCGGCGATCTGGTCGAGAAATGCGCGGGCCTGATAGGCGAAGAATTCAGCCTTGCCGTGTCCGACGCCGCCGGCATCCATCGGGAGGCCGCCCTCGATGTACGGATGCTCGGGGCCGATGATGACGCGGCGCTCGCCGTTGACACCGGCAGGAACGTCGGTCGTCGAGATCTGGAATTCTGCGGCGCGAGACAGATCCCAGGCTGCCGAACCGGCTGAGCCGAACACCTCGAAACCGAGTCCGTCGGGCCGGCCGTGCGCCACCCGCGACGCAGAAAATGTTGCCAACACCCCACTCTCGAACCGGGCGGTGAATGTCGCGATGTCCTCATTGCCCACCGCTTCGCGCTCATCGCTGACCGCACCCTTGGCGTGGCCGTAGGTCACCCCGAGCGGTGTCGGACGATCCGTGATAACAGTGCTGAACGCGGCGCCGCTGACCTCGACGATGCGCCCGCACAGGAATTCGGCCAGATCGATCAGGTGGCTGCCCACGTCAGCGAGTGCACCGGTACCGGGTCCGCCCCGGTATCGCCAAGTGATGGGTGCAGTGGCGTCGAGCGCGTAATCGCACCAGTAGTGGCCGTTGAAGTGAACCAGTTCGCCCAGTGCGCCGGAGGACAATACGCGTCGGATCGCCTCGACTGCTGGTGATCGCCGATAGGTGAATCCCACCGCGGTCACCCGGTCGGATCGATCTGCCGCCGCAACCATCGCCTCGCCGTCAACCAAGCTCGCGGCGAGCGGTTTCTCGCACAGGACATGTTTGCCGGCGTCCAGCAGCCCCTCGACGATCTCGCGATGCAGGTGGTTGGCCACCACGACGCTCACGGCGTCGATGTCGGGCGCGTCTGCGATGGCCCGCCAGTCGTACACAGCACGATCGAAGCCGTACCGCCGGGTGACGTCGTCGGCCACGGCCCGCGCGGCGTCAGCGATCGCGACCAATCGCACGTCGGGGCGGTCCACTCCGAACAGGGTTGTCGCGCTGCGGTACCCAGCGGCGTGGGCGCGGCCGGCCATTCCGCCGCCGATGACTGCCACCCCGATGGTGTCGGTCATCGTGTCCCTTTGGCCGCATACTCGGCGATGCCGGCGACGTTCTGCGCATCGATGAAGGCCGGTCCCGTGAGAACGGGTTGCCCGCCGCCGATCACGTTGCGGTTGTTGATGTACAGCCACAGCGAGTCGATCGCAAGGTACCCCTGCAGATAGGGCTGGATGTCGATGGCCCACTGGACGCCTTTGTCCTGGATCGACTTCGCCACTTCGTCGTCGGTACCGAAGGTGCCCACCTTGGCCTTGCTGCCAACGGCCGAAGCGGTATTGAGTGCGGTCATCGCGAAGGGGGCATCCAGGGTGACGAGGTAGTCGATGCCGGGGTCCTGTTGCAACTTGGCGGTCATGGTGGCCTGCACGGCGGGCATGTCGTTTCCGTTGACGTAGAGGTTCTCCGTACGGCCCTTGAACGTTTCGGCGATACCCGCGCACCGCGCTTCGAGATCGACATGGCCCTGCGCATGGTTGACGCAGACCACGTGCTGGGCGCCGTCCAGATTGAGGCGATCCCCGACCGCCCGGCCCGAGGCCTGCTCATCGGTTCCGATGTAGCCCAATACCTTGTCGGACTTCCAGGCGTCGAAACCCGCGTTGAATGCGATCACCGGGATCCCAGCATTCTCGGCCGCCGCGATGGCAGGCTTCATCGCGTCCGGCTTGGCCAGCGTGACAGCGATACCGTCCACCTTCGAGTCGATCGCACTCTGGATCGCGTTGGCCTGCTCAGGCGCCTGCTCGGCACCTTGGTAGGTGAGTTCGACGTTGTCCTTGGCGGCGGCTGTCTCGGCTCCCCTGCGCACGACGTCCCAGAAGGTGTCGCCGACCTGAGCGTGGGTCACCATCGCGATCTTGATCCGGGGCGTGTCGACGGTGCCACCCGAGCTCCCGCCGCCGTTGGCCGCCGGCCTGCCGCCGGTGCTGCTGCATCCGGCGATGCTGATCACGACGACCGCGGCGGTGATCAGCGTTTTGTAGGCACTTCCTCGTGCTCTCATGATCCGTCCCGTTCCCAACCCGACTTGTTCCGGTCTATTTGACCGGTCTAAGTCCATTACTATGAGCTGGACCACAGTTAAAGTCAATACCCCGGATGCACAGTGAGGAGCCGGCTTGCCCGACCACACCAGACCGACCATGCAGGACGTCGCCGACAGGGTCGGCGTATCGAAGGCGTTGGTATCACTGGTCTTACGCAAGGCACCGGGCCCGAGCGCTGAGACGCGGGCCAGGGTCCTCACCGCTGCCGAAGAGCTGGGCTACCGAGTCAACCGCACCGCCGCGCTCATGTCGGCCCGGCGCACGCAGCTACTCGGTGTGACGGCCGAAGTCCGCAACACATTCCACGCTGAATTGGTCGAGTACATCGTCAGTGCGGCCGACAGGGCCGGGTACGAAGTCGTGCTCGGCGCCATCACACCGACGCACTCCGAATCTCGGGTTATCGAAACGTTGTTGGACTTCCGGTGCGAGGGCATCATCTTGCTCGGACCGGTCGCCACCCCCTCCGAACTGACCAAGCTCAGTGAGCGCGTGCCGGTGGTGTCGGTGGGGCGGCGTCTGTCGATACCCACGCTCGACGTCGTTCGCGCCGCGGATTCCCGTGGCCTATCGGCTGTCGTCGAGCACTTGGTCGGGCTGGGGCATCGCCGCATCGTCTACGTCGCAGGCGGCAGCGGCTCGATCCGAGCGGACCGCCGAGACGGCTACCTCCGCACCATGAGGCGGTACGGTCTCGGCGAGCATGTTTCGATCATCGACGGCGATTTCACCGAGGGCTCGGGCATCGCAGCAGCCGAGGCGCTGCTGACATCTTCTGAGCTGCCGACCGCCGTGGTCGCGGCCAACGACCGTATGGCGATCGGGATTCTCGACACGCTGAGGCGCGCCGGCGTCGATGTTCCGCGGGAGGTCTCGGTCACCGGCTTCGACAACAGCCCGCTGGCCCGACTGAGCCATCTCGACCTCACCACGGTCAGCCAGGCGCCGCTCGAGCAAGCCGACCGCGCCGTCGCTGCGGTGACCGAACGGCTCGACGCGCAACGCACAGAGCCGGTGGTCGCGGTACTGACGCCTCAGCTCGTCGTGCGGTCGACGACTGCCACGGCGCGGGACGCACAGACCGCCTCGGCCTAACATTAGCAATTCTGATTCAAGTGAAGAATCTTTAGCTGTACTGCTGGGACATTGCTACCTACCGTCACCTTCATGACCCCTGCCTCTCTGGTCCTGTTGACCGGCTTCGCCACCTCGATGGCGCTGATCGCGGCGATCGGGGCGCAGAACGCCTTCGTGCTCCGACAGGGCATCCGCGGTGAACACGTCCTGCCCGTCGTCGCCGTGTGCACAGTGTCCGACCTGCTGCTCATCACCGCCGGCATCGCCGGCTTCGGGGCGCTCGTCAGCGCCCACCCCGGGCTGGTGTCGATCGCCACCTATGGTGGGGCGGCGTTCCTGTTCGGCTACGGCCTGATGGCGGCGCGGCGCGCAGTGCGCCCGGGCACCCTGACCCCGGCCGACGCCCAACCGGCCCGCCTGACCGGCGTACTCGCCACCTGCCTGGCCCTGACCTTCCTCAACCCGCACGTCTACCTCGACACCGTGGTGCTGCTCGGGGCGCTGGCCAACGAACACCGGGACGGCCGGTGGTTGTTCGGCATCGGCGCCGTGTGTGCCAGCGCGGTCTGGTTCACCGGGCTCGGGTTCGGCGCCACCCGGCTGCGCCGATTCTTCGAGATGCCGCGCACCTGGCGGCTGCTCGACGGCGGCATCGCGGTGGTGATGTGCGCGCTCGGCGCAACGCTGTTGTTGCGCTGATCAGCAAACCACCGATGGGCGGACGCGAGTAGGCCACAATCGAGGGATGTCCCCCAACCACGCTGAGGGGCTCCGAGAGCGCAAGAAGCGTCAGACCCGGGAAGCGGTTCGTCTCGCGGCCTTTCGACTGTTCGAGCAATTCGGCTACTCCGAGACGACCGTCGAGCAAATAGCCGAGGCAGCCGACGTCTCTCCCCGCACCTTCTTCCGTTACTTCCCCAACAAGGCCGCACTGCTGATCCCCGATCATCTGATGAGGCCGATCATCAAGCGGTTCCTCGCCGCGCCCGCCGACCTGTCCCCCATCGCGGCCTACCGGCACGCCGTCGAGCAGGTGTTCGCCGGGCTCGCCGGACCGGAGTGGAACGACGAGATGGCGCGCCAACGACTGCTCTACACACTCCCTGAGGCCAGCGGCGCCCTCTACGCCGAATACATCCACACCATCGAGCTGATCACCCAAGCCCTCGCGACCAGGCTCGGCCGTCCCGCCGAGGACCCCCACCTGAGAATGACCGCCGGCGCGATGACCGGCGTCATGATGGCCGCGCTGCACAACACGCCGATCGACCCCGCCGCGATCGTCGCGGGGCTGGACTTCCTCGACGCCGGCCTGCCGCTGACTCCGGAACACACACCGCGCGCCGCACCGCACTAGCCTTCCTTCATGCGCATGACCGTCGAGGACGTCTTCGCGATCCGCAACCGGGGTGTGGTGGCCACGGGTCGCATCGACAGCGGCGCGGTACGCGTCGGCGACACTGTGCAGATCAACGGCGAGCGCAGCGCGACGGTAGGGGGAATCGAGATGTTCCCCAAGAAGGCCACCGAAGCCTGGGCTGGAGACACCGTCGGCATCCTGCTGACCGGAATCGACAAAGCCGACGTCAAGGCCGGCGACGTGCTCACCGCATGGCACGAAGCCACGCCACTGTAGGGATATTCTCGCCGGGTGCCCGAATTGTGGTCCCGGCGGAACGTTCTGGCGTTGACCGCCACGGCGGCCTTCCTGGCCGCCTGCCGATCCGAGAAGCCGGGCGCCGTCGCCTCGGACGGCTCGGTCACCGTCACGCATGCCTTCGGGGAGACCAGGATTCCCAAGCCCCCGACCCGCGTCGTCAGTGCCGGGCTCAACGACGCTGACGACCTGCTGGCCGTCGGGATCGTGCCGGTCGCGGTGACCGATTGGTTCGGCGGCGAGCCCTTCGGTGTGTGGCCGTGGGCGCAGGCCACGCTCGGCGGTGCCACCCCGGCGGTGCTGTCGCTGGCCGACGGGCTGCAGATCGAACAGATCGCCGCGGCCAAGCCCGACCTCATCGTCGCCACCAACGCGGGCCTGGACCAGGACACGTATCAGGCGCTCAAGGCCATCGCACCCACGATCGCGCAATCCGGGCGCAACGCGTTCTTCGAGCCCTGGCGAGACCAGGCCGCGCTGATCGGCCAGGCCACGTTCCACCACGAGGAGATGAGCAAACTCGTTGCCGACATCGACGCCTCGCTGCGCACCGTCAAGGACAACCACCCGGAGTTCGCGAACAAGTCGGTGCTGCTGCTCGACGGCCGGATGGACGGCGACGGTGCGCGCGTCAGCGGCCCGGCGTGGCGACGTGAGTTCCTCACCGAGATGGGTCTGACGCTCGCCGACGCGGACGGCGTCGTTCCGCGGGACCGGCTCGGACAGGCGCTCGACGCCGCCGACGTCGTGATCTGGACCACCGAGAGCGACGAGGAGCAGGCCGCCCTGCTCGCTGACCCCACCGTCGCCGGGTCGCGCGCGGCCGCCCGCAAGCGCAACGTGTTCACCGGCAAGGAGCTCGCCGGCGCGATCGCCTACGCCTCGGTGCTGTCGTATCCCGTGGTGGTCGACAAGCTGCCGCCCATGATCGCGACCGCGCTGAGCTGATCTAATGGGCCGGTGACCGAGCCCCAGACCGCAGAACACGCCACCTTCGCGCGCGTCGGCTCGGCCTACTATCCGATCCTCGTCGCGGTGTTCACCGCGCTGGTGATCATCTCCAACGTCACCGCCACCAAAGGTGTGGCGTTCGGACCGATCATCACCGACGGCGGGTTCATCGTGTTCCCGCTGACCTACGTGATCGGCGACGTGCTGAGCGAGGTGTACGGGTTCAGGGCCGCCCGGCGCGCCATCTTCGCCGGCTTCGCCATGAATATCCTTGCTGCCCTGGCTTTCTGGGTGACCATCTATCTGCCCGCGGCGGATTTCTACACCAACCAGGAGCACTTCGAGAACGTCGTGCACGCCTACACGCAGCTGATCGTCGCCGGGCTCGCCGGGTTCATCGTCGGGCAGACCCTCAACGCGTGGGTGGTGGTGGCGATCAAGGAGCGGACCAAGGAGAAGCATCTGTGGGCGCGGCTGGTGGGGTCGACGTTCGTCGGTCAGCTCGGCGACACCCTGGTGTTCTGCACCATCGCCGCGAGCGCGATCGGCATCTCCACGGTCAAGGACTTCGCCGTCTACACGGCCCTGGGCTGGGTCTACAAGACTGCGGTCGAGGTGGTCATGTTGCCCGTCACCTACCGGGTGATCGCGGTGATCAAACGGCGTGAGCCGACCTATCAGCTGGTGGGCTAACCCACTTCTGCTGAATTGTCGGCTCAGCCGACCTCGATGTGCATGTCCGCCTGCCGGCCGCCGCTGCGCGCCGCCCCCACCCCGGCGATCACCACCACGACGATGCCGACGATCGCCGAGATGCCGAGGCTCTGGTGCAGCAGCGTGGAACCGACCACGAACGCCAGCGCCGGCTCCAGGCACATCAACGTCCCGAACGCTGCCGTCGTCAATCGCCGCAGCGCCAACAGTTCGAGCACGAACGGCACCACCGGCAGCAGGATCGCCATGCCCAGACCCACCAGCAGCACGTGCAGCGTCATCCGCTCGAACACCGCCGGGCTGACCGTGAACGTGGACACGATGCCGGCCACCGGCATCGAGATCGCCAACCCGCTCACACCGGCGACCTGATCGCCGACGTGCTGGGTCAGCAGGATGTAGAGCGCCCACGCGGCGCCGGCCGCCAGCGCCAGCCCCACTCCCTTCAGGTCCACGCCGCCGCTGAAGGGCTGGCTGAGCAGGATCACCCCCACGGCGGCCAAGCCCGGCCACAGCACCCGAGCCCGGCCCCTGCCGTGCGCGGCGGCCACCGTGAGCGGCCCGAGAAACTCCAGCGCGGTGGCCGTCCCCAGCGGCAACCGGTCCAGCGAGGCCATGAAAAACAGCGACACCGCCGCACTGACCACGCCGAGCACCACGCACATGCCGAAGGTCTTCCGGGTGAAGGCCGACGGCCTGGGCCGCACCAGCAGCAGCAGGATCAACCCCGCCCACGCCAACCGCAGCCACGCGGTGCCGTCCGAGCCGATGTGCTCGATCAAATTGACCGCCACCGCCATCCCCAGCTGCACCGAGACCATCGCGGTCACCGCCATCAGCGCCCCGGCGCGCGCCGAACCCCCACCCATCCGTGCATTCAACCTCGCCGAGGAAGGCGGCTGGGTCGGAACGTCTGAGCCAGTCTGAGCCATTGTTAAGGCAGCTCTGGCAAGGTATTCAGAGCTTGCGCACAGCAGCGGCCGGCGACGCTACCCGACGGTAGCTTTGGAAGATGAGCGTGACATCGGAAGCGATGCGAGCCCGGCGCAGCGGAGCCCCGGCCTCGATCCACGACTACGGCGACCGGGCATTGCTGCTCGAGTTCGGCACGACGAACGAAGTATTGGCCTGGACCGAGGCGTTGCGAGCGGCCGAGTTGCCCGGCGTGCTTGACCTGGTCCCCGCCGCGCAGACGGTCCTGATCGTTCTGGCCGGTGCCCGATACCAGGCCCCGACGCGGCAGCGCCTGAACCGGGTGGCACCCAGCACCGACACCATCGCCGAATCGAGCGCTCCGCCCGGCGGCACGGCCGACGTCGTACTCGACGTCGTCTACGACGGCGCGGACCTCGACGAGGTGGCCCGGCTGACCGGCATGTCGGTCGACGACGTCATCGCCGCCCATACCGGCACACCGTGGCGCGTCGGATTCAGCGGCTTCGCACCGGGCTTCGGCTACCTACTGGGCGGGGACGAACGGCTCGCAGTGCCCCGGCGCGCCGAACCCCGCACCAAAGTGCCTGTCGGCTCCGTCGGGCTGGCCGGCCCGTTCAGCGGCGTCTACCCCCGCGAATCACCCGGCGGCTGGCAGCTGATCGGCCGCACCGATGCCGTGCTGTGGGACGTCGACCGCGACGAACCCGCGCTGCTCACCCCGGGCCGCTGGGTGCAGTTCCGGGCGGTGCCGGCATGACCGGGGTGACGCTGGAGATCCTGCAACCCGGCCCGCTCGCGCTGGTGGAGGACCTCGGCAGGCCCGGGCTATCGCACCTCGGGGTGACCCGCTCGGGAGCAGCCGACCGGCGCGCCCACACGTTGGCCAACCGGCTGGTGGCCAACACCGACGACCGGGCCACCGTCGAGGTGACACTCGGCGGGTTCACCGCGCGGGTGTGCGGCGGCGACGTCGCCATCGCGGTCACCGGCGCCGACACCGATCCCGCAGTGAGCGGAATCCCGTTCGGCACCAACAGTGTTCACCATGTCCGCGCCGGTGAGGTGATCTCCCTGGGCCCGGCCCGCGCAGGGCTGCGCTCCTACCTCGCGGTGCGCGGCGGGTTCGACGTCACCCCGGTCCTCGGGTCACGCAGCTTCGACGTGCTGTCTGCGCTCGGACCACTGCCGCTGAAATCAGGCGACGTGCTCAGCGTCGGCGAGCACACCGATGACTTCCCCGAACTCGACCAGGCACCGGTCGCCGCGCTCGACGACGATGCCATGGAGCTCAGAGTGGTTCCCGGACCGCGCGACGACTGGTTCGTCGACCCCGACGTGCTGGTCCGCACCAACTGGCAGGTCACCAACCGCAGCGATCGGGTGGGCATGCGGCTGGTCGGCATGCCGCTGGAGTATCGCTGGCCGGACCGCCAGCTGCCCAGCGAGGGCGCCATGCGCGGCGCGATCCAGGTGCCGCCCAACGGTTTTCCGGTCATCCTCGGTCCCGATCATCCCGTCACCGGCGGTTACCCGGTGATCGGTGTGGTCGTCGACGACGACGTCGATGCCATCGCCCAGGCCCGGCCGGGACAGACGGTGCGGCTGCACTGGGCGCGGCCGAGGGCACCGTTCTCCCCGCCGGACGAGCGGTTCTCCTGGTAGACCTGCAAGTGTGCGTGCCCGCCTCGTCCACACCTCCGATCTCGACGACGACTCCCGCGCCGACGCGCGGAGAATGCTCACCGAGGCGTATGACGGCGAGTTCTCGGACAGTGACTGGGAGCACGCACTGGGCGGTATGCACGCGGTGATCTGCCACCGCGGGGCGATGATCGGGCACGCGGCCGTCGTGCAGCGCAGGCTGCTCTACCGCGACACTGCACTGCGGTGCGGCTACGTCGAAGCGGTCGCGGTGCGCGAAGACCACCGCGGACAGGGCCTGGCGCACGCGCTGATGGAGGCCGCCGAGCAGGTGATCCGCGGCGGCTATGTCATCGGCGCGCTGAGCACCAGTGAGCTGGGCCGGCCGCTCTACACCAGCCGCGGCTGGATGCCGTGGCCGGGAACGACGTCGGCACTGACGCCCGGCGGGCTGGTGCGCACCCCGGATGACGACGGCACGGTGTTCGTGCTGCCGGTGGCCTCCACGGTGGACCTCGAAGCTGCCGCCGACCTTGCCTGCGACTGGCGCGACGGTGACGTCTGGTGAGGCCTCACAGCGGGCCCGGGCCGGCGGTGAGCGGAAATTCACGGCCTGTCCGGCCGTGACACCGCGGCGCAACGGCGGGGTAACCGGCGCGAAACACGGCCTGAATAGACAGTGGGCATGAGTGAGCCGGACTGGTCGCCGCTCACCGGATTCCGGGTCGCGGTGACCTCAGCGCGACGCGCCGACGAACTCGCTGCGCTCCTGACCCGTCGCGGCGCGACCGTCACCAGTGCGGCCGCCATCGAGATGGTGCCGCTGCCCGACGACGACGAGCTGCGGCACCGCACCCGGGCACTCATCGAGGAGCCGCCCGACATCGTGGTCGCCACCACCGGCATCGGGCTGCGGGGATGGATCGCCGCGGCCGACGGCTGGGGCCTGGCCCCCGAGCTCATCGCCGCGCTGGGCAAGGCCCGCGTCGTGTCCCGCGGCCCGAAAGCCACCGGCGCACTACGGGCCGCCGGCCTGCCCGAGGAGTGGTCACCGGACTCGGAATCCTCGCGCGAGGTGCTGCACTATCTGCTGGAGGGCGGCATCGCCGATACCCGCATCGCCGTACAGCTACACGGCGCGACCGCCGACTGGGATCCGTTCCCGGAATTCCTCGACGAGCTGCGCGCCGCCGGCGCCGATGTGGTGCCCATCCGCGTGTATCGCTGGCACCCTGCGCCCCGGCACGGCGAGTTCGACGCGCTCGTCGCCGGGATCGCCGAGGAGAAGTTCGATGCCGTCAGCTTCACGTCGGCGCCGGCGGTGGCCTCGGTGTTGATGCGCGCCCAGGAGTTGGGTCTCGAAGACCAGGTGCTCGCGGCACTGCGCGGCAGCGTGCACGCGATGTGCGTGGGCCCGGTGACCGCGCGGCCGCTGGTGCGGCTCGGCGTGCCGACCTCGGCGCCGGAACGAATGCGCTTGGGCGCGTTGGCCCGTCACATCACCGACGAGCTGCCGCTGCTGCAGGCCCGCACCGTGCAGGTGGCTGGTCACCTGCTGGAGATCCGCGGCAACTGCGTGCTGGTCGACGGAGCCGTCAAGGCGATGTCGCCGGCGGCGATGGCCACCATCCGGGCGTTGGCCCAGCACCCCGGTGCGGTGGTATCGCGGGCCGACCTGCTGCGCGCCCTACCCGGTAGCGGCACCGACACCCACGCCGTCGAGACGGCCGTGCTCCGGCTGCGAACAGCGCTGGGAGACAAGAAGATGGTCGCCACCGTGGTCAAACGCGGCTACCGGCTGCCGGTCGACGAAGCGCACGCGTCATGAGCCACGTATTGGTGGCGCACGGCACCCGCAAAGCCCAGGGTGTGGCGCTGATCGGCGACCTGGCCGACCAGGTGGCTGCGACGTTGGGACACCCAGTGCACGTCGCGTTCGTCGACGTCATCGGCCCCACGCCCGCCGAGGTGCTCGAAGCCCACGCCGACGAACCCGCCGTGCTGGTGCCGGCGTTCCTGGCCCGTGGCTATCACGTCAGCACCGACATCCCCGCGCATGTGCGCGCCAGCAGGCACGAGGCCGTCACCGTGACCCCGGCATTGGGCCCGGATCCGCAGTTGGTGCGCGTGCTGGTCGATCGGCTCGTCGAATCAGGCTGGCGCACCGAGGATTCCGTGGTGTTGGCCGCTGCGGGCACATCGGACCCGGCGGCGCTGCGAGACCTGCACACCACCGCGGCGTGGCTGTCGGCGACGATCGGTTCTCGCGTAGAGCTCGCGTTCGCCGCGACCGGGGAACCCCGGGTCGCCGACGCCGTCGCCGCCGTGCGAACCCGCGACCGACGCGTCGTGGTCGCGTCGTACCTGCTGTCGGAGGGGCTGTTCCAGGATCGCCTCCGCGACAGCGGCGCCGACATGGTCACCGATCCGCTGGGCCGGCACCCCGGCATCACGCGGCTGATCGCGAGCCGCTTCGTGCGGGCCCGGACGCTGGATCTGGCCCGGTCAGGGGTGATCGGTCACTGACGGCGCCTGGGCCGCGACCAGTGGGGTGTCGACGCCGATCCGGCCCAGCGCCGCCGCGCCGCCGGGGTCACCGATCGGGGTGTCACGACCCGGCAGGAGCGTGGTGAAGAACGCCGCGTTGTCCTCGAGGTAGACGAGTTCGTCGTCAGGCAGGTCGGTTTCGTAATAGATGGCGTCGACGCGGCACGCCAGGCGGCAGGCACCGCAGTCCACGCACTCGTTGGGGTTGATGTACATCGCCCGCGCCCCTTCGTAGATGCAGTCGGCGGGGCACTCCTGCACACAGGACTTGTCGACGATGTCCCTACACGCGCTTCCGATCACATACGTCATGGCTACGACGGTAGGTAGTTCCCAGCCCGCTGTCGCGGGCCGAAAGTCCCCTAATTTTCGCAACCAAAGAGAAGCTGTGGCTGTGGATGTGCCCCGTGGACAGCCGGGAATGCTATTGCGCGGCGGGGACACCGACCTGGACGTCGCCGGCCTGGGTGATGCGCGTGGCGTAGACGGGCAGCCGGTAGGTCGGGTCGTCGAGACAGACCCCGTCGTCGAGCGCGAACGCCTGCTTCTTCAGCGGGGACTGCACGGTGAGGCAGCCGCCCCGGTCACCGACGATGCCCCGCGACATCACCGCGGCGCCGCTGAACGGGTCGATGTTGCCGACGGCACGCAGGGTGCCGTCGTCGAGCCGGAACAGCGCCGCCTGCGCACCGTCGGGGAGCAGCACGCCGACGCCGCGGTTCGGCAGCAGGAAGTCATAGCGGCAGGCCGTCGTCCACACTCCGACCGCGCCGACATCGCTGAGAAGCGTCATGGCTGACCCACTTTCGGCAACCCGAGCGGAGTCGGCACCATGCGCCCCGAATCCCGCGTGAACGTGACCGTCGGATCCTCGACGCCGGGGGCGTTGACGAACGACACGAAACGCGCCAGCTTGTCCGGGTCGTCGAGCACACCCTTCCATTCACAGGAGTAGCCCGCGACGTGCCGGGCCATCGCCGCCTCGAATTCCGCTGCCAGACCGAGGGAATCGTCGCAGATCACCTCACGCAGATGGTCGAGCCCCTTCTCCTCGACCCATGGCGCGGTCCGCTGGAGGCGGTCGGCGGTGCGGATGTAGAACATCAGGAACCGGTCGATGTAGCGCACCAGCGTGTCGTCGTCGAGGTCGCCGGCCAGCAGCTGTGCGTGCCGCGGCGTCATGCCGCCGTTGCCGCCGACGTAGAGGTTCCAGCCGGTCTCGGTGGCGATGACACCGACGTCCTTCCCGCGCGCTTCCGCGCATTCACGGGCACACCCCGACACCCCCATCTTGATCTTGTGTGGCGCGCGCAGACCGCGATAGCGCAGCTCGAGATCGATCGCCATCTGCACCGAATCCTGTTGCCCATAGCGGCACCAGTCACTACCCACGCAGCTCTTGACCGTCCGCAACGACTTGCCGTAGGCATGCCCGGACTCCATGCCGCCCTCCACGAGCCGCCGCCAGATCTCGGGCAACTGGTCGACCCGGGCGCCGAACATGTCGATGCGTTGGCCGCCGGTGATCTTGGTGTACAGGCCGAAATCGCGGGCGATCTCACCGATCAGGATCAGGTGCTCGGGGGTGATGTCACCACCGGGCACCCGCGGCACCACCGAGTAGCTGCCGTTGCGCTGAATGTTGGCCAGGAAGTGATCGTTGGAGTCCTGCAGCGACGCCTGCTCGCCGTCGAGGATGTGGTCACTGCTCGTCGACGCGAGAATCGATGCAACCACGGGTTTGCAGATGTCGCAACCCTTTCCGGTGCCGAAGCGGTCGATCAACCCGGAGAAGGTGCGGATCTCGGTGGCACTGATGATCTCGAACAGTTCCGCGCGCGACTGGGCGAAGTGCTCGCACAGCGCCTTCGACTGCGCCACCCCCTGGGCTTCGAGCAGCTGCTTCAGTAGCGGGACACACGACCCGCACGAGGTACCCGCCTTGGTGCACGACTTCAGCGCGGGAACGTCGCAGCACCCCGCCTCGACCGCCGCCGCGATGTCACCCTTGGTGACGTTGTTGCAGGAGCAGATCTGCGCGGTATCGGGCAGTGCCGACACCCCCAAAGTCGCTGCGCCCGAGTCGCTTGTGGCCGGGGTGAGATAGGACATCGGGTCGCCCGGAAGCTGCTCGCCGACCATCGGCCGCAGCACACCGTAAGCGGAAGCGTCGCCGACCAGGATGCCGCCCAGCAGGGTGCCTGCGTCGTCGGAGAGCACCAGTTTGCCGTAGGTCTGTCGGACCGCGTCGTTGACCACCACATCGAGGCTGCCCGGCGTGACGCCCATCGCGTCGCCGAAGCTGGCCACGTCGACACCGAGCAGCTTGAGCTTGGTCGACATGTCTGCCGCGCCGAATTCCGCTGCGCCACCGAGCAACCGATCGGCGACGACCTCGGCGCTGGTGTAGCCCGGCCCCACCAGGCCGTAGCAGCGGCCGTCGATCGCCGCGACCTCGCCGATCGCGTAGATCCGTGGGTCCCGTGTCACGCAGGACGTGTCGGTGAGCACCCCGCCCCGCTCGGCGATCGCCAACCCGGCGGTGCGCGCCAGTTCGTCGCGCGGCCGGACGCCTGCGGCGAAGACCACGACACCGGCGTCCACGGCGGTGCCGTCGCTGAGTGTGACCCGCGCCCCGACCTCCGCCGGCTCGATGCGCTCGGTGCCCACCCCGACGTGCACGGCGATGCCCAGGTCGCCGATCATGCGGGCCAGCAGCGCACCGCCCGCCTCGTCGAGCTGCTGGGCCATCAGGCGCGGCGCCATCTCGACCACATGCGGCGTCATCCCGAACCCGCGCATTGCGTTGGCGGCCTCCAGTCCGAGTAGCCCGCCTCCGATGACGACACCGGCGGCGTCACCGGAGGCGGCAGCTCCTGCGCGCACCGCATCGGCCCGGATCGCGTCCAGGTCGTCGAGGGTGCGGTACACGTGGCACACCGGCAGGTCGTGTCCCGGTACCGGCGGCACGAACGCATACGAGCCGGTGGCCAATACCAGTGCGTCGTAGCCGAATTGGTCACCGTCGGCGGTGGTCACGGTCGCCGCGGCCGGTTCGATGGCCACCACGCGCTGGCCGAGCCGCAGGTCGACCCGCTCGTCGCCGTCATAGGTGTTGCCCGCCAAGGCAAGTCGGGGACGCTCCCAATGCTCGGTGTATCCGGTCAAGCCGACCCTGTCGTAGGCGGCGTCGCGCTCCTCTGCCAACACCGTGACGTGCCACCGGCCGGCGGTGTCGCGGGACCGCAGAGCCTCGACGAAGCGGTGACCGACCATGCCGTGGCCGACGACCACAGCTCGTGAACGTGCCATGGCTTCACGCTAGGAACCCGATATTGCCGCTGTGTCGCCCTGTGTGAAGGGCCCATCACGGTGTGCTCACCACGCCGCCGCGCCGACTGTGAGCGTCAGTCCGCCGTGACGACATCCTCCACGGTGACGTTGACCGCCTGCCCCGGGAACCGCCGGGCCACCGCGGCGCGGACCACTGCCGCCGTCTCACGTACTGGCGCGCCCTCGAGCACGCTCAGATGTACGTCGATGCCGGCATCGCCCAGCCGAATCCCGTCGACCCGACGGCCCGGCAGATAGGTGCCCACCTCTCCGAACATGCCGGGATGCAACCCCGCGACTCCGGGGACGGCCCGGACGACGTCGGCGATGGTGTCGGCGGGCTCGCGGCTGGTGTCCCGTTCGGTGCTCATGACTCTCCTGTCGGCGGTGATGTTGTCAACGGTTGGTCGTGGGCGAACCGGCCGATCCGAATGTCTGACGAATGTGTCACCAACCACATCATCGCCGCAGCTGCTGGCTAGGCTCGCGGCGTCATGCCGTTTCGCGTTCTGGACAGTCGAGAGGACCGATCCGACGATGTTTGCCGGCGACTCGCCGGTCGAGAGCGACGTCGACGACCGGGACCTGGCTGCCGCCGCGGCCGCCGGTGACCGCACTGCGTTCGAGGCCCTGATCCGCCGCCACGGTCCCGCGCTGCATCGATACGCCCGCCGGATGACGCGTGACGACGCCGCCGTGCAGGACATCGTCCAGGAGACGTTCGTGGCGGCGTGGCGGCAGATCGACCGTTTCCGCGGTGATTCGAGTCCGCGGACGTGGCTGTTCGCCATCTGCTCCCGCAAGGTGGCCGATTCGCATCGGGTGAAGCGGGCCGTTCCGCTCGATGACCGGCTGCTCGATCCGGTCGACGCCTCCGCCGCCGCTGACCCGTTCGCCACGCTGTCGAACAGCGAGTTCCTCGCGGCCCTGGAGGACGCGCTGGCCGAACTGCCGCCCCGACAGCGGGCGGTTTGGCTGCTGCGCGAGGTCGAAGAATTGACCTTCCCGCAGATCGGGACGATCCTGAGCCTGAGCCCCGACGGGGCGCGGGGGCATCATCACCGCGCCAGGACCACCCTGCAACAGAGGCTGCAACGATGGCGATAGGCGATCACGACGTGCTGGCCCGGGCGTCCCGCGAGCTGCGCGCGATGCCGGAGCGCGGTTGGCCGGCCGTCGAACGGCGCGTCATCGACGCGGTGCGCGCCACTCCCCGCTCCGGCTGGCCGGTGGCCGTCGTCGATCCGCACCCTGGTCAGGCCCCCGGCCACATCGAGGTGAGCGACCTCGTGGTGCGGGCCACCCTGGCTCGGGCCCTTCGTTCGTTCGCCGACGTGAAGTTGATCGACATCGCCGTCACTGTCGAGGACAAGGCACTGCGCGGGGTGCGGATCGAGGTCAGTGGCCGATACGGCAGCGACCTGTCGGCCACCGCAGAGCGGGCCCGGGCGCAGGCCGTCGCGGTGATCCTCGAGGTCATCGGTGACGCCGGGGGCGTCGCGATCGACGTCGTGGTGACCGACGTGCACCGCTGAGCCCGGTTCGCGTCCGCCCATTCCGGGTAGAAGCTCCAGTGAACACTTGTACGCTCACTGGAGCACCAGGGAAGGGGCGCCACGTGACCACTTACCGCACCATCGTCGTCGGCACCGACGGCTCGGAGACCTCGCTGCGCGCGGTGGACAAGGCTGCGTCCATCGCCGCGGAGTCCGGCGCGCGGCTGATCATCGCCTCGGCCTACTCGCCGAAACGACATGACGCCGCGGGCCCGGATCCCGATCAGCCCCGCGGGGAGAACTACCGGACCGAAGGCGACGCGCCCGTCTATGACCTGCTGCGCGACGCCGCTGAGCGAGCTCGCAAGGGCGGGGCCACCGACGTGGCGGAACGCGCGGTGACGGGAGCACCCGCCGACGCGCTCGTCGCGCTCGCCGAGGAGGTGGGCGCCGATCTGCTGGTGGTGGGCAGCGTGGGCATGACGTCGATGGTCGGCCGCCTCGTCGGCTCGGTACCGCGCATCGTCAAGCGCAAGTCGTCCACAGAAGTGCTGGTGGTCGACACCAACTGACCTGCGCCTGACCGGACTCAGCGCCAGCGCGCGAGAAGCTCCTTCGAGCGCTCCGCGAGCGCCGCCTGCCAGAACGGACCGAAACTGATCCGCGCCACGCCGAGCGGGCCGTACGACGCGCGATCTGCCTTGTCCGGGGCGCCGATCGCGTTCACCGGCAGCGGTAACTCAGCGGTCAGCCGCTGCATGGTCTCCGGCGCGTGCAGGCCCACCGGATAGAGAACGTCGGCCCCGGCGTCGGCGGCCAGACGCAGCCGGGCGATCGCCCGGTCTACCCGGTCGGACTCGTCGCCGTCCTGCCGCAGGAACAGGTCGGTGCGCGCATTGATCACCACGTGCACCCCCGTCGCATCGGCCGCCGCGCGCAACGCGCCGACGAGCTCGGCATGCTCCTCGGGGCTGCGTAGCCGGCCCCCCTCGCTGTGCACGGTGTCCTCGATGTTCAGGCCGACGGCGCCGACGCCGAGCAGCCCTTCGATGAGCCGCGCGGGTGCTTCGCCATAGCCGGACTCGATGTCGACCGACACCGGCAGATCGGTCGCGGCGGTGATCTGCGCGACGCGGGTGATCAGGTCGTCGAACGTCATGCCCTCGTTGTCGGCCTTGCCGACCGAGTCGGCCACCGGATGGCTGCCCACGGTCAGCGCCGCGAAGCCCGCCCCCTCCGCCAACCGGGCCGACCAGGCATCCCACACGGTCGGCAGAACGACGGGATCCCCGGGCCGGTGCAGCGCCAGCAACGTCTCGGCCCGGCTCTTCAGAACGTCGTGCGCCATTCTTACCTCCATGTCATCAAAGTGATCTGTCTCACCCCCGGAGCGGGTGATGTGGCTAGCATCAAGTGCGTACTGTGATCCATGACACCCTTCAGCCCAAGGAGGTCACTTGTCCACCAGCACCACCGAGCTCGCCGAGCTTCACGATCTGATCGGAAGCCTGCGGCGATGCGTGACAACGCTGGCGTCGCGCTACGGGGACAGCCCCGCGACCCGACGCATCGTGAACGACGCCGAACGCATTCTCAACGATATCGATCGACTCGACATCGACGCCGAGGAACTGGAACTCGCGCGCGGTCTGTCCCGGCACCACCACGCCGGAGAGCGCATCGCGATTCCAGACACCCAGTACGACACCGACTTCTGGCGCGGTGTCGACGACGAGGGCCTCGGCGGAACGCACTGAGCTCGAGGGCGCCCGGACGGGTCTACCCGGAAACACTCATCGAGAGGGAAATGTGAGCGCACCCACCGCCGACCGCAAGGCGACCGGCGTCTTCTCCCCTGGCCGTGCTCAGATCGCGCAGCGCACACTGCGCACCGACAGCTGGCTGAAGGCGCCCATCGTCACGAACCTGGGGTTTGCCGCGTTCATCATCTACGCGACGGTGCGGGCGTTCATGCAGAACAATTACTACGTCGCCGACTACCACTACCTCACGCCGTTCTACTCGCCGTGCGTGTCCACCGGGTGCATCCCGGAGGCAAGCCATTTCGGCCAGTTCCTGCCCGACGTGTGGTGGCTGCCCTACGCGGCGGTGTCGCTGCCGTTCCTTCTGCTGTTCCGGTTGACGTGCTACTACTACCGCGGTGCCTACTACCGGTCGGTGTGGCAGTCGCCGACCGCCTGCGCCGTGGCCGAGCCGCACGCGAAATACACCGGAGAGACCCGCTTTCCGCTGATCATCCAGAACACCCACCGCTACTTCTTCTACATCGCGGCGATCATCTCGGTGATCAACACCTATGACGCCATCATCGCGTTCCGCTCCCCGTCCGGGTTCGGGTTCGGCCTGGGCAACGTCATCCTCGTCGTCAACGTGATCCTGCTGTGGACCTACACGGTGAGCTGCCACTCCTGCCGCCACGTCGCGGGCGGCCGGCTCAAGCACTTCTCCAAGCACCCGATCCGCTACTGGATGTGGACGCAGATCAGCAAGCTCAACACCCGGCACAAGCTCTACGCGTGGATCACGCTGGGCACGCTCATGCTGACCGACTTCTACGTCATGCTGGTGGCCAGCGGCACGATCTCCGATCTGCGGTTCATCGGCTGACGCGGACTGGCTTGATCAGCCGATGAATCGGATTGGCCCACAGAGTTTTTCATTGATCAAGGACGAGTGAGGGTTGATGGCTTCGGACGAAGCAGAACTGGAACGGCATTCCTACGACGTCGTCGTGATCGGCGCCGGCGGGGCGGGACTGCGCGCGGTGATCGAGGCGCGGGAGCGGGGCCTGCGCGTCGCTGTGGTGACGAAATCGCTGTTCGGCAAGGCACATACCGTGATGGCCGAGGGCGGCTGCGCGGCGGCGATGCGCAACGTGAACACCAAGGACTCCTGGCAGGTGCACTTCGGTGACACCATGCGCGGCGGCAAGTTCCTCAACAACTGGCGGATGGCCGAATTGCACGCCCAGGAAGCACCGGACCGGGTGTGGGAGCTGGAGACCTACGGCGCACTGTTCGACCGCACCAAGGACGGCAAGATCAGCCAGCGCAACTTCGGCGGGCACACCTACCCGCGGCTGGCCCACGTCGGTGACCGCACCGGCCTGGAGATCATCCGCACCCTGCAGCAGAAGATCGTCTCGCTGCAGCAGGAGGACAAGCGCGAACTCGGCGACTACGAGGCCCGGATTCGGGTCTTCCACGAGGTCGCGATCACCGAGCTGATCCTCGATGACGGCAAGATCGCCGGCGCCTTCGGCTACTACCGCGAGACCGGCGACTTCGTCCTGTTCGAGGCGCCGGCGGTAGTGCTCGCCACCGGCGGTATCGGCAAGTCCTACAAGGTGTCCTCGAACTCGTGGGAGTACACCGGTGACGGGCACGCGCTGGCGCTGCGCGCCGGCTCGTCGCTGATCAACATGGAGTTCATCCAGTTCCATCCGACGGGCATGGTGTGGCCGCTGTCGGTGAAGGGGATCCTGGTCACCGAGGGTGTGCGCGGCGACGGCGGAGTGCTGAAGAACTCCGAGGGCAAGCGTTTCATGTTCGACTACATTCCCGACGTCTTCAAGGGTCAGTACGCCGAGTCGGAAGAAGAAGCCGACCAGTGGCTCAAGGACAACGATTCCGCGCGCCGCACCCCTGACCTGCTGCCCCGCGACGAGGTGGCCCGCGCCATCAACACCGAGGTCAAGGAGGGCCGCGGCACTCCCCACGGCGGGGTGTACCTCGACATCGCCTCGCGCATGTCGGCCGAGGAGATCAAGCGCCGGCTGCCGTCGATGTATCACCAGTTCATCGAGCTGGCCGAGGTGGACATCACCACCGACGAGATGGAGGTCGGGCCGACCTGTCACTACGTGATGGGCGGTATCGAGGTCGACCCCGACACCGGGGCCGCCGCGACGCCGGGGCTGTTCGCCGCGGGTGAGTGCGCGGGCGGCATGCACGGGTCCAACCGGCTGGGCGGCAACTCGCTGTCCGACCTGCTGGTGTTCGGCCGCCGAGCCGGGCTCGGCGCGTCGGACTACGTGCGCGCGATGTCCGACCGGCCCGCGGTGACGCAGGACGCCGTGGACAAGGCCAGGGACATGGCGCTGGCCGTGTTCGACGGGCCGGCCGACGGCTCAGCGCCGGAGAACCCGTACACGCTGCAGCTGGACATGCAGGACACCATGAACAACCTGGTCGGCATCATCCGCAAGGCCGACGAGATGCAGGAGGCGCTGGACAAGCTGCAGGAACTGCGCGACCGCTACAAGCGGGTCAAGGTCGAGGGTGAGCGGAAGTTCAACCCCGGCTGGCATCTTGCGATGGACCTGCGCAACATGCTGCTGGTCAGCGAGTCGGTGGCGAAGTCGGCGATCACCCGCACCGAGAGCCGCGGCGGTCACACCCGCGACGACTTCCCGTCGATGGACGCCGGCTGGCGCAACCATCTGCTGGTGTGCCGCTCCGAGGGCGACGATCCGGTGGTGCCCGACGTCAGTGTCAGCAAGGAACGCCAACCCACGATGCGGCCCGACCTGCTGGAGACGTTCGAACTTTCCGAGCTCGAGAAGTACTACACCGACGACGAACTCCTCGAACACCCGCAACGGAAGGGCTGAGATCATGGGTGCCTACAACGCGAAGATGCGCGTCTGGCGCGGTGACGCCTCCGGCGGCGAATTGAAGGACTACACCGTCGAGGTCAACGAAGGCGAGGTCGTCCTCGACATCATCCACCGGCTGCAGCAGACCCAGACCGGGGACCTCGCCGTGCGCTGGAACTGCAAGGCCGGCAAGTGCGGTTCGTGTTCGGTCGAGATCAACGGCCGGCCCCGGCTGGCCTGCATGACGCGGATGTCGACGTTCGGTGAGGACGAGGTCGTCACCGTCACCCCGCTGCGCACGTTCCCGGTGATGCGCGACCTGGTGACCGACGTGTCGTTCAACTACGAAAAGGCCAGGGAGATCCCGTCGTTCACGCCGCCGAAGGATCTGCAGCCCGGTGAGTACCGGATGGCGCAGGAGGACGTGAATCGGTCCCAGGAGTTCCGCAAGTGCATCGAGTGCTTCCTGTGCCAGAACGTCTGCCACGTCAACCGTGACCACGAGGAGAACAAGCTCGCGTTCTCCGGCCCGCGGTATCTGATGCGGCAGGCCGAGTTGGACATGCATCCGCTCGACACGCACGGCCACCGCGCCGAGCAGGCTCAGGAGGAGAACGGCCTGGGCTACTGCAACATCACCAAGTGCTGCACCGAGGTGTGCCCCGAGCACATCAAGATCACCGACAACGCGCTGATCCCGATGAAAGAGCGTGCGGCGGATCGCAAGTACGACCCGGTGGTGTGGTTGGGCAACAAGCTGTTCAGGCGGAAATGACAGCTGTCGCGGGGTCGCTCGCGACGACGGACAGTGTCGCGGTCGCCGGGTCCATCGGCACGGTGAACAGCGCCGCCGTGGCGGGGTCGATCGGGACCGCGGGCAGTGTGGGCGTCGTCGGATCGGTGGGTACTGCGGGCAGCGCCGCGGTGGTGCGGGCGATCGGCACCGCCGGCAGCGCGGGCGTCGCCGGGTCGATCGCCACGGCGGGCAGCGCAGCGATCGCGGGGTGCGTGCTGGCCGTGCTCTGCATCGCCTGTCGCGGTTGTCTGGCTTGCCTGGCATGCGTCGACTGCGGGCGATGCCGCGCGTGCGTCGGGTGCGTCAGCTGTGACGACTGCATCGGCTGTGTGGGCTGCGTGAACTGCTCAGGGCTGCGCAACGCTGTCGGTCTGCGCGACGTTCACGCCTGACGGACAGCCGAGCGCGCTACGTTGACACCCATGCCGACTGCGCGCCTGCTCAACCCGCACACGTTCGACTCCGACCGGCTCGACCCCGAGTCCCGCCGGCAGCTGCGGGCGCTGATCGACTGGTTCGAACAGCGCGGCAAGACGCGACTGCTACGCGACGACCTCAACGCGGCGTGGGTGTCGGATTTCCTGGACTTCGTCAAGCGCGAGCGGCTGTTCGCGACGTTCCTGACGCCCTCGGAATTCGCCGGGGGCGATCCCCACAAGCGGTGGGACACCTCGCGTAACGCGGTGCTCAGCGAAATCCTCGGCTTCTACGGGCTGTCGTACTGGTATGCCGAGCAGGTCACGATTCTCGGCCTCGGGCCCATCTGGCAGAGCGACAACGTCAAGGCCAGGGAGAAGGCGGCCGCGCAACTCGAGGCCGGCCAGGTGATGGCGTTCGCGCTGTCCGAGCGTGCGCACGGTGCCGACATCTACAACACCGACCTGCTGCTCACGCCGGCTGACGACGAGCGTGACGGGCCCGCCTTCCGCGCCTCGGGCACCAAGTACTACATCGGCAACGGCAACGTGGCCGGCATGGTGTCGGTGTTCGGGCGGCGCACCGACGTCGACGGCGCCGACGGCTACGTGTGGTTCGTCGCGGACAGCGGCCACGAGAACTACGAACTGATCGACAACGTGGTGCACGGTCAGATGTTCGTCAGCACGTTCGCGCTGCACGACTACCCGGTCTACGAGGAGGACATTCTCGTCACTGGACCCGAGGCATTCTCCGCCGCGCTGAACACCGTCAACGTCGGCAAGTTCAACCTGTGCAGCGGTTCGATCGGCATGTGTGAGCACGCCTTCTACGAGGCGATCACCCACGCCAACAACCGCATCCTGTACGGCAACCCGGTCACCGTCTTCCCGCATGTGCGGGCCAGCTTCGTCGACGCCTACGCCCGCCTGGTGGCGATGAAGTTGTTCAGCGACCGCGCCATCGATTACTTCCGCAGCGCGAGCCCCGAGGACCGGCGCTACCTGCTGTTCAACCCGGTGACGAAGTCGAAGGTGACCTCAGAGGGCGAGAAGGTCGTCACTTTGCTGTGGGATGTATTGGCCGCCAAGGGTTTCGAAAAGGACACGTACTTCAGTCAGGTGACGCGGCTGATCGGTGCGCTACCGCGACTCGAAGGCACCGTGCACGTCAACGTCGCGCAGATCTTGAAGTTCATGCCCAACTACATGTTCAACCCGGCCGACTACCCCGAGATCGGCACCCGCGACGACCCGGCCGATGACGTGTTCTTCTGGTCGCAGGGCCCGGCCCGCGGCGCGTCGAAGGTTCGGTTCGCCGATTGGGCACCGATCTACCAGCGTCACGTCGGCGTCCCCAACGTCGGTCGTTTCTTCGAGCAGGTCACCGCGTTCAAGGAGTTCCTGGCCACCGCCGCACCCGATGCCACGCAGCGAAGCGACCTGGATTTCGTCCTCGTGGTCGGCCACCTGTTCTCACTGGTGGTGTACGGGCAGCTGATCCTGGAGCAGGCCGAACTGACCGATGTCGACGCCGATCTGACCGATCAGATCTTCGACGTGATGGTGCGCGACTTCTCGGCGTATGCGGTCGCGCTACACGGCAAACCGAGTTCGACCGAGGCACAGCAGGCGTGGGCGCTCTCAGCGATCCGCAAGCCCGTCACCGATGCCGTCCGATTCGACAGGATCTGGGACGAGGTCGCCGCCTACGACGGCGCCTACCAGATGAATCCGTAGCTTCCCTCAGACTCCGGGAGTACGCTCGCAGCCAGCAGCCAATCACCGTCGAAAGGCAGCGCAGTGACGCTTCATCACCCGTTGAGTACCAACGACATTCGAACCGCGATCCGGGAGATCAGCAGCCGCGCGGAGCTCGCGCGGCGGGAGGGCAGGGCGGCCGATGCCGCCGAACTTGATCAACGCGTCCGGCACTACCGTGAGGAACTGAGCGCCCGACCCTGAGCAGCGGTCAGGCGCCGAGCCTGCGGAACGTGCTGCGATGGAACACGATGGGGGCCACCTCTGGGTGCACGGTGATCCGGCTGACCCGCAGCACCACGATGGTGTGGTCACCGGCAGGCACCTGCTGTTCGATGGAGCTTTCCAGCCACACGCTGGTGCCCTCAATGAACACCGCCCCGCGCTCGGTTGACGTGGTCTGCAGCCCGGCGAACCGGTCTCCCGTCTTGGCGGCCAGCGTGCGTGCCGCGTCGTCGTGCGCCTCGCCGAGCACGCTGATGCCCAGGTAGGGGGCGTCGACCAGACGGGGCCAGGTGGTCGATGTGTTCTGGACGCAGAACGACACGAGCGGCGGGTCCAGCGAGACGGGGACGAACGTGCTCGCCGCCAGCCCCACCCGGGTGCCCTCGACCTCGGCCGCGATCGCGATGACTCCGGTCGGGAAATGCCCGAACGCCTCGCGCAGCGAGGACGGGCTCAGCTCGATGTCCGCGTGTATTCCGCTCATCGCCTCCATCTTCACACGTGTTCGCCGGCCACTGCCACGATGAGAATCCTGCTGAGCGCAACGCCGCGGTAAGTTGACGCCATCATGTGGATTCCGCTCATGCTGATGGCCCTCGCGGTCAGCCTCGAGCCGTTCCGCATCGGCATGACCGTCGTGATGGTCAACCGTCCGCGACCTGCGTTGCAGCTGCTCGCCTTTCTGGCGGGCGGGTTCGTGATGGGTACCGCGGTCGGGGTGGTGGTGCTGTTCGTGCTGCGGCCGGCGCTGGACTCGGCGCAGTTCACGCTGCCGGTCATCCAGATCGTCGTCGGTGCCGTGGTGCTGGCCAATGCTGCGCTGATCGCCGCCGGGTGGATCGGGCGGGCCCCGTCGGGAGACGGTCGTCTGCTGGGCGTGGCGCGGCGCGTGTTCGGAGGCCGCTCGCTGTGGATCGCGGGTGTCGCCGGGTTGGGTATCGCATTGCCGTCGGTCGACTACCTGGCCGCACTGGCGTTGATCGTGGCCTCCGGCGCCGCGGCGTCCGTGCAGTTCGGCGCGCTGATCACCTTCAACGTGGTGGCGTTCGCCCTTGTCGAGGTGCCACTGCTGGCCTATCTCGTCGCGCCGGAGCAGACGCGGGCCGCGCTCATCGTCGTCCACGACCGGGTTCGGGCGGGAGGACGACGAGCAGTCGCCGCGCTGTTGGCGGCCGTCGGCGGTGTGCTCGTCGGTGTCGGGGTTCTCGGGCTCTAGCCCTGGTGGTTGACCACGTACTGCAGGCCGGCGAGCAGCTGCGACACGGGGTCGGCGCCGCCGCCGAACGCCGCCTGGGTCGCCGGAGCGGTCACCGCGGCGGGGTCGTAACCGTTCACGGGGTCGACGGTGATCGGCGCGGTCGCCGGGTCGTCGTTGCGGGAGTAGCCGGCGTCGACGTAGGGCTGCAGCACTTTGTCCAGCTCGGTCAGCGTGTTCTTGTCGACGCCGAGGTACTTGAACGGCAGCACCAGCGGCAGGTGCTCCTCGGGGATCATGAACGTGGTGGTCTTGGCCCCACGGGAATTGACCGTGGTCCTGATGTTCTGTGGCGGCACGTTGGTCGGATTGGTGAACGCGACCGCGGTGTGCCCGGTGGCCAGCCCCACGATCGCGTTGGCCACCGACAGCCAGTTGTCCGGCCGGTCCGGCCAGTCCGCGATGCTGTCGTAGGCCGAGACGAATTGGTAGGTGTCGTACTGGCTCTCCACCGGCGCCGGGATGCGGTAGTCCAGGGACGGCACCACGCTGCCGACCGGGAAGTTCTGGGTCAGGAAGCTCTCGCCGAACGCGTGCTTGGCCACCGGGTCGCCGTACATCGCGAAGCTCAGCTGATCCGGCGGCGGGGCGGCGGGGTCGTAGGCGAGCTTGGCCTGGACGTCGTTGAGCACCATCGCGCCCTCGGACAGTCCGATGGCCGTCCCGCGCCCGCCCTGGCGGACCGCGTTGATGACGTTGGGGGTACCGACGTCGACCGACTCTCCGATGCTCGGGCCGTCCAGCCCGAGACCCGGGACGAACCGTTCCCCGAACGCTCCGATGCCCGGGAACAGCCGCTCCAGCGTGTGGCCCTGCACCTGGCCGGCGGGATAGTCGACGATCTGACGGTCCAGCCCAGGGAACCAGTCGGCACCGGTGCGCATGATGTATTCGTCGTACGGGATGCCGAGCACGTGGGCGCCGCCCAGTGCGTAGGCGCGTCCGGGCGTCCCCAACATCGGCGTACCGGGCGGCGCGGGAGGAGGGACGACCGGCGACTCGTCTGCGCTGGCCAGACCGGGGCCGAGACCGCCCGCCATCCCGACGGTGAGAAGTGCCGTGACCGATGCGAGCGCTCTGCGCATCGTCACTCCTGGACCGCTCCCGCCCACTCGCTCGTGCATCGTTTCCGACCCTACCTTCTCACCGCGCGACACTCAGGCGTCCAACCGCTCGAACTGGTCGGCTCGGTAATGCTCGACGCAGGCCGCGCGGCGCACCTTGCCGCTGGTCGTCGTCGGGATCGAGCCGGGCGGCACCAGCACCAGATCTTCGACACTGAGTCCGTGCACCGTCGAGATCGCGGATGTGACAGTGCTTTTGACCTCGTGCACATCGGCGGCCTTCTTGAGTTCGATGACGGTGACCAGCTTCTCGGTGCTGTTCACCGGCACCGAGATCGCCGCGACCCGGCCGCGGGTGATCTCCTGGACCGTCGCCTCGATGTCTTCGGGATAGTGGTTGCGGCCGCGGATGATCAGCAGATCCTTGATCCGGCCGACGATGAACAGCGCGCCGTCGTGAACGAAACCGAGATCGCCGGTGCGCAGCCATGGCCCCGGGGGCGTGCCAGGGGACGGCTCGGTGATGGCCGCGCCGAAGCACTCCTGCTCGGCGGCCGGGCGGCTCCAGTACCCCGAGGCGACGTTGTCGCCGCACACCCAGATCTCGCCCACCACGTCGGACGGGCACTCGGCACACGTGTCGGTGTCGACGATGCGGACGACGGGTGAGGAGGGCAGCTCGTAACGCACCAGCGCCGAGCCGCCCGATGTACACCTACGGACCCGGCCCGCGGACAGCTCGTCGGAGTCGAACCGGTCCACCACCGCGGACTCGTCCCAGACGCCCGATGCGACGAACACCGTGGCTTCGGCCAGGCCGTAGGACGGCCGCAACATCTCGTCGCGAAAATTGAAGTGCGCGAAGCGATCCGAGAAGCGAGCCAGAGTGGCCGGGTCGACGCGTTCGGCGCCGTTGATGATGCCCACCACGCCGCCGAGATCCAGACCGGCGAGTTCGGCGTCGCTGGTCTTGCGGGCGGCGAGCTCGAACGCGAAGTTCGGCGCCGCCGAGAACGCGTTCGGCGCCATCGCCATGGCCCGAATCCAGCGCGCCGGCTGCTCGAGGAACGCGACCGGGCTGGTGAGGTGCGCGGAGAACCCCCCGAGAATCGGTGCGCAGACCCCAAGGACCAGGCCCATGTCGTGGTAGAACGGCAGCCACGACACCACGGTCAGGCCGGACGTCGGCTGGTCGCCCCGCAGGCTGCGCATCAGCTGATCGAAGTTGGCCGACAGGTTGCGGTGCGAGATCATCACGCCGGTGGGCAGTCGCGTCGACCCCGAGCTGTATTGCAGGTAAGCGGTTTTCGGTGAATCGGCCGGCTGGCCGAACGAGACGCCGGTGGCGTTCGGATCGAGGGTATCGACATGGAGGAGCGTCGGCGCGGCGGACAGCCGCGCCTGATCGACGTAGTCGCCGACGTCGGCGGCGACGGCCGACGTCGTCAGCACCACCGCAGGTGTGGTGTCGGCGAACACGGCGCTGACCCGGTCGTGGCTCGACCCGCGGTGGGGCAGCGGCAGCGGCACGGCGATCAACCCGGCTTGCATGGCGCCGAGGAACGCCAGGATGTACTCGAGTCCCTGCGGCGCGAGGATCACCGCACGGTCGCCGGTGGCCCCGTGGGCGGCGATCTCGGCCGCCACGCTCATCGTGCGGCGGGACAGCTGCGACCAGGTCAGTGTCTGCTCTCGGCCTGCGGGATCATCGGCGTAGTCGGTGAAGGTGAACGCGGTCTCGTCGGGCCGTAGCGCGGCCCGACCGTGCAGCATCGACAGCACGGAGGACGTTCCGGTCATGACGGATCCGTATCGAACCGGGCATCCGCGTGGAAACATGCCGTGTCGAAAAATGCAGAGAGCACGCTCATACCCAACCCCCGACCGCTCCGCAACGTTGTCGTAGTGTCACACACACCGCCCATCGGCGCGAACCTCCGCATCGTCAGACCGTCTCTGCTTGCGCCGCCGTGGGCGGCGCCGTCCCCGTCACCCGCGACGTCACCCTCGAGGGCCACCAGTTGGCCCTTCCGATCAGCGCGGCGATCGCGGGCACCGTGATGGTGCGCACCACGAACGTGTCCAGCAGGATGCCGACGCCGATCACGAATCCGCCCTGCACGACGATGCCGATCGACGAGAACAGCAGCCCGGCCATCGACGCCGCGAAGATCAACCCGGCCGCGGTGATCACGCCGCCGGTGGACCCCAGTGTCCGGATCACGCCGAAGCGCACGCTGTGCGGCGATTCGTCCCGCAACCGGGACACGAACAGCATGTTGTAGTCCGCGCCAACCGCGACCAGCACCACGAACGCCAGTGGTGGGACGGTCCAGTGCAGCGGCTGATGGAGCAGGAACTGGAACGTCAGCACCCCGATGCCTATCGCGGCGAAGTAGGAGAGCACAACGGAGGCAACGAGATACAGCGGTGCGACCAATGAACGCAGCAGCACCATCAGGGTCAGCAGCACGATCACCAACGTGACGGCGATGATGAACCGGATGTCACGCTCGTAGTAGTCGCGGGTGTCGCGCAGAGCGGCGGGATAGCCGCCCATCGAGATCGTCGCGTCCGCCAGCATCGTGTTGGGTTGCGCGCCGCGCGCGGTGTCGCTGATGGTGTTGACCTGATCCATCGCCTCCGGGCTGAACGGGTTGAGCTTGGTCTGCACCAGATAACGCACCGAGTGGCCGTCGGGCGAGATGAACGCCGCCGCCGCCTTCTTGAACTCCTCGGCGGCCAGTACCTCGGCCGGGATGTTGAAGCCCGCCATCGACGAGGCGGCGGCGTCGTGGCGCATCGTCAGCAGGAACGTCGAAGCCTGGTCGAGCCCGGCGGCCAGCACCTTGATCTGTTCGACCAGCTGCTCGACGCCCCCGGCCACCTGCCTGCTGCCGTCGGCCAGCCGATCGGCATTGTGCTGCAGGTCGTTCAAGCCCGACCGGGCTCCTGCGGGGCTGTCCAATCCGAGTGCCGAGATCGTCGTGGTCAGCTTGGCGAACATCGTGTTCAGCTGGTTCACGGTCGAGGTGAGGCTCTGCTTGTCGTCGACCCCCTGCAGCTGACCGGCCAGGCGGTTGATCTCGTCGACGCGGCCGTCGTTGCGCGCGGTGGTGAGCTTCTCGAACTGCGCACGGGTGTCCACGCAGGAGGGGTTGGCATCGCACACCGCGTTGCCCCGAAGCGCGGTCAACACCGGCCCGACCCAGGCGAACATGTCGCGGACGGCCCGGAAATTGAGGCCCATCGACAGCCCCAATTTGTTGACGCTGTCCACCAGCTTGGCGGCGGTCGCCACGTCGCGCACCAGTTTGTCGCCGCCGTACTGGACCCGGATCGAAGAGAAGGTGTCGAGCAGCCCCTTCAGGCTCGGGGCGATGTCGTTGACCTGGGCGCGCACCTCCCCGAGGCTGTCGGCGAGGGTGTCCGCGCCGGTGGCGAGCCGGTTGAGGTCGCTGCTGCGTTCCCCGATCTGCGCCGAGCCCGCCGCCAGCCGGTCCCCGACGATCCCGGCTTGGAAGGTGGCCCGGAACTCGGGCGGCACCTCACCGAGCGGCCGCGTGATACCGCTGACCAACCCCACGTCGGGCAGCTGCGCGATGCGCGACGCCATCTGTTCGAGGTCGGCCAGCGCTGCGGGCGAGCGCAGGTCGCGGGGCGACTGCACCAGGACGTACTGCGGGATCGACTGGCTGATCGGGAAGTGCCGTTCCAGTGCGGCATAACCGACCGAACTGGGGGCCGACGGGGACACCGCCTTGCGGTCGTCGTAGTTGAACGACCCGAACGCGCCCGCACCGGCGAGCAGGACCAGCACCAGCAGGCTGGCGATCAGA
This sequence comes from Actinomycetota bacterium, assembly GCA_040752555.1. Lineage (GTDB taxonomy): Bacteria > Actinomycetota > Actinomycetes > Mycobacteriales > Mycobacteriaceae > Mycobacterium. The sequence continues at coordinate 109,415 of JBFMGT010000016.1, forward strand.
TGCGGCACGGGTCTGCGCACGATGCGGATGCCCGAGCGCCGCCACATTCCCGCCGTCAGCTCCCGCCGCGGCCGGATCCAGCCGCGCGGACCGGCGAGCACCATGATCGCCGGCAACAAGGTGATCCCGGCCAGGAAGGCGACCGCCACCCCGATCGCCGCGGACACCCCGATTGTCTTGAACACCCCCATGGTGGCGAAGCTCATCGCCAGGAACGTGATGCCGACGGTGGTGGCCGAGGCGGTGATGACCTTGCCGATGGAGAGCATCGCGCGCGTGACGGCGTCGTCTACGTTCGCGCCACCGCGCACATAGTCGTGATACCGGCTGATCAGGAACACCGCATAGTCGGTTCCGGCACCGGCGAGGATGGCACTGAGGAACACGATCGATTGATTCGACACCCCCGCACCCGTCAGGTGCGAGTAGCCGGCGACCACGCCCTGCGCAATGAGCACCGACGCGCCGATCGTGATCAGCGGCAGCAGCATGGTCACCGGGTTGCGGTACACCACCAGCAGCACGGTGAGCACCAGGATCGCGATCGCCAGCTCGATGGGCAGCCGATCCTGCTGACCCGCGACCGTCAGATCGGCGACGGTCGCGGCGGGACCGGTGACGTGCACGGTCAAGGGGCTGCCGCGCGGCGGCGCGCGATGAGAGATCACGTCGGCGACGCGGTTGAACGACTCGTAGGCGCGGGGGGTGCCCAGTTCTCCGACCAGCGTCACCGGCAGCACCCAGGTGGTCTTGTCGTCGCTGGTCAAGAACTTGCGCAGCTGCGGGGTACTGACGAAGTCCTGCACCGACACCACGTCGGTGACATCGTCGCGCAGCGCATCGACGACCTTGCGGTAGACGCCCTCGTCGGCCCGGGTCAGTCCGGATTCGTTGATGAACGCCACGACGAGCAGGTTGTCCGACCCCGGCTCCTTGAACGCCTCGGCCATCTTCGTCGCGGTGACACTCGATGGCGCATCGGAGGGGAGGATCTGCAGCGGGTGCTTCGCCGCCATCTCGTTCAGCGAAGGGAAACTCAGCGGCAGGGCCACGGCCAGCGCCACCCACACGGCGATCACCGCCCAGGGGAAACGCACCACGAAACCGGCTAGCCGCCGCATGTCGACCTCACCCCCGAGCCCTCGCCGTACCCCACGTCAGGCGACGCGTCCCCACTGTCCGCGCTCGGCGACGCGCAGCGCCACCGACTTCATCGTTTCCATGTAACGGTCGACCGACTTGGCAGCGACGGCGTTGTCCGGGTGCATGATCGCCATGGCCGTGCCCTCGCCGTAGCGGAAGATGTAGATCGTCAGCTGATACGAGTACCGGCCGTCAGGATAGATGCCGATGTTGTCGGCGAGCCCCATTTCGCCGGCCGCCAGGATCGCGTTCATCGGCGCCGCGCCGCCGTGCAGGAAGTTCGTCACCGGAAAATTCGCCTGAGGCCACTTCAGCCACGGCGCAAGCTCCAGAACGCGGTAGTAGGGCACCTTGGCCATGGCCAGCCCGGCGTCGAAGGCCGACTGCGCCGACCAGGCGGCGTCGCTGAACGAGGCTGCACCGATCGGCACGACGATCGGGATCAGCCCGGTGAACCACCCCTGGGTCATGAAGTTGTCCGATGCGCTGCGGGAGTCCCGCGGCGTCAGCCCGTAGTAGGTCAGCGCACCGGTCAGCTCATGCTCGACCTGGGCCAGGCAGGCGAACAACCCTCCGACGAAGCGCGCCCCGGCCCCGGCGCAGGCAGCCTCGAAGCGATCGGTCTGGGCGCTGTCCAGCAGCAGCAGCGACGTCATCGTGCTGCGGGTCGCCTGCTGCGGGTCGCCGAGCGGCAGAGGGAAATCCGGGAAGCCGTCGGAGTTGTTCTCCGCGAAGTCGATCCAGGTCGCCACCCCGGGCGACTCCGCGGTCAGCTGGTCGGTGTGCTCGCGTTCGCGCACGCAGAAGTCGTCGAAGCTGCCTGCATCGGGTAGCTGCAGCGCCTGTCCGCCGCCGCTGAGCGCCGAGTACATGCCGTTGGCTTCCATCATCGTGGTGCCGATCAGCGTCGCGTCGCCGTGCACGTGGTCCATGGACGCGAAGAAGCTGAAGTGGTCCTCACCTTGGATGACGCCGAACGTGAAGCACCCCCAGTCCAGCGGGCTCGGGATGTCGATGACATGGGCATGAATTTGCTCGACCGTCATGTGGCCGTGCTCGACCGGGACGAATTCGATGTCTTGCGGATCCTCCAGCGCGTGCCGCAGGAAACCGCCGTCGTCGGTCGGCTCGAACCAGCTGCGGAAGGTGTCGTGCCGACGCAGGTACGCGTTGACGGCGTGGTCCATCGCTGCGATGTCGCACTGGCCCGCGACATCGCAGCTGGCGATGATCTGCCGGGAGAAGTTCAGGCCGGCGGCCTGGCGATCACAGTAGTTACGCAGATGCTGGCCCTGCATGAAGCTCACCGGGACCGGACTCAGCGGCGCGCGACGCGCTTTGTCCCTGGCCGCGTCGGTCGGATGCCACGACGTGACCTTGCCCGGGCGTAACGACCATTCGTCGAGCGTCCCCACCGTTATCGTGCCGATGCGCACCGCGTCGTCCTCCCCACCATCGCTGCCGTGCCCGCGGCGAGCGGTACCGACAGCCCGCTTCTTCGCGGGATCAACATACCGAACGTGCTACCGAATGCCCTTGTCACGCGGCCCCTACCGAGCGCCGCCCCAGCAACATCGCACCCAGTTGCCAGGCGCGTGCGAGCGGGAACGGTGCGGTGGACAGGCAGGCAGAAGACATCGCATTCGGGTGTCATTCTGCACGATGATCACGCTAATCTGACCGCCGAGTAAGTTCACCGCTGATGAGGGGGTAAGCGGCATGGTCTCCACTGCACGTTCAGATGAGCCGACACCACGCTTCGCCATCGTCGGCTATGCGGCGCGCCTCCCAGGCGCCGCCGACGCAGACGCGTTCTGGGACCTGCTGCGGGAGGGTCGGGACGGGATCTCCGAGGTGCCCCCTGATCGGTGGGACGCCGAGGAGTTCATCGACCCCGAACCCGGCGCCCCCGGCAAGGTGGTGACGCGCCGAGCCGGCTTCGTCGACGACGTCACCGGCTTCGACGCCCCGTTCTTCGGAATGTCCACGCGGGAAGTCCGGCAGATGGACCCGCAGCACCGCCTCCTCCTCGAAACGGCGTGGCACGCCCTCGAACACGCGGGTATCGCGCCGTCGAGCCTGGCCGGTAGCGACACCGGCGTGTTCGTGGGGCTGGCCACCCACGACTACCTCGGCATCATGTCCGACGCGTTGGACTACCCCGAGATCGAGGCGTACATGGCCATCGGGACGTCCAACGCCGCCGCCGCGGGGCGAATCAGCTATCGACTCGGCCTGCAGGGACCCGCGGTCGCCGTCGACACCGCGTGCAGCTCCTCGCTGGTCGCGATCCACCAGGCGTGCCAGGCCCTCCGCCTGGGGGAGTGCGACCTGGCGCTGGCCGGCGGAGCGAACGTGCTGCTCACCCCGGCGACGATGATCACGTTCTCGAACGCGCACATGCTGGCCCCCGACGGCCGGTGCAAGACGTTCGACGCGGCCGCCGACGGCTACGTGCGCGGCGAAGGCTGCGGGATCATCGTGGTCAAACGGCTCGAGGACGCCGTGCGCGACGGCGACCACATCCGCGCGGTGATCCGCGGTAGCGCGATCAACCAGGACGGTGCGTCCGGCGGATTGACGGTGCCCAACGGCGTCGCCCAGCAGCGCGTCATCGGCGCCGCCCTGCGCCGCGCCGGCCTGGCCCCCCGCGACGTCGACTACCTCGAAGCCCACGGCACCGGCACGTCGCTGGGCGACCCGATCGAGGCGCAGGCTGCGGGCGCGGCGTTCGGCGAAGGCCGGGAGGCCGACCACCCCCTGCTGATCGGCTCGGCCAAGACGAACATCGGGCACCTGGAAGCGGCCGCAGGCATCGCCGGCGTCATCAAGGTCGTCCTCGCCCTCGAGAACGAGACCCTGCCCAAGCACCTGAACTTCGAGAGGCCGTCCCCGCACATCCCGTGGGACCGGTTGCCGGTGGAGGTGGTCAAGGAGACCCGCCCGTGGCGCCGCGACGGGCGACCGCGCATCGCCGGGGTCAGTTCGTTCGGCTTCGCCGGGACGAACGCGCACGTGATCCTCGAAGAAGCCCCGGTGGCGGGTGCGGACGTCGACAGCGTGGTGTCCGACGGTCCCCGAGTGCTTCCGTTGTCGGCCCGCACACCCACCGCGCTGCGCACGCTGGCCGGCGAGTACCGCGACTGGCTGAGCGCCCATCCCGAGGCCACGCTCGCCGACCTGTGCTTCACCGCGGGCGTGGCACGCGCGCACGCCGAGCACCGTGCCGCGCTGGTCACCGACTCCCGCGAGGCGGCACTCGAGCTGTTGGACGCCCTGGCCGACGACCGTCCCGCTCCGGGCCTGGTCCGCGGTGAAGCCCACGACACGCCGAAGACGGCCTGGCTGTTCACCGGGCAGGGCAGCCAGTACCCGGGCATGGCGCGCGGCCTCTACGACTCCGAACCGGTGTTCGCCGAGACGCTCGACGCCTGCGCCGCCGCGGTCACCGATCTGCTCGAGGTGCCTCTGCTCGACGTGATCTTCGACGTCGACAGTGCGCATGCGCAGGAGTCGCTGCGTCAGACGACTTACGCCCAACCGGCGCTGTTCGCCGTAGAGATGGGATTGGCCCGGCTCTGGCAGTCCTGGGGACTGCAGCCCGACGTGGTGCTCGGCCACAGCGTCGGGCAGTACACGGCCGCCTGTGTGGCCGGCGTCCTCGACCTCGCTGACGGCGCACGGCTGATGGCCCTGCGCGGCACGCTCTTCGGGAGCCTGCCCGCCGGCGGCCGCATGGCGGCCATCTTCGCGCCCGCCGACCGGGTCGAGGCCGTGGTCGACGACATCCCGACGCTCTCGGTGGCCGCTTACAACGGCGCGAACACCGTCTTGTCCGGCCCGGCAGCCGATCTCGAGAAGGCGGTGGCCGCACTCACCGCCGACAACATCCGCTGCGACTGGCTGGAGACCAGCCACGCGTTCCACTCCGCGCTGCTCGACCCCATCCTCGACGAATTCGAGGCAGCGGCAGGGCAATTCACGTTCTCCACGCCGCAGCGGATCCTGATCGACAACCGCACCGGCGCGGCACTGGGCCGCAGCGTGGCCCTCGACGGCGCGTACTGGCGCCGACACGCCCGCCAGCCCGTGCAATTCGCCGCCAGTGTCCGCACGCTCGCGGAACTGAACTGCAAGCTGCTCGTGGAGATCGGACCGCGGCCGGTCCTGACCGCGGCGGCGCTATCCGCCTGGCCCGAGCCGGCCACCGCACCGCGCGTCATCGCCTCGTTGCGGCCCACCACCGAAGACCAGCGCCAGATCGCCGAGGCGCTGGCCGACGCCTACGTGCTGGGCCACCTGCCCGACTTCGGCGCCGTGCGGACGACCGCTGCCCGCAAGCTCGACTTGCCGACCTATCCATTCGAGCATCGGCGGTACTGGTTCCGCGACGAGCGCGAACAGACCGCAGCGCCGAAGGAGCGCGGCCCTCGAACCGCCGCCATGGCCCTGCTCGAAGACGGCCGCATCGACGAACTCGCCGCACTGCTCGGCTCCGCCGGTGACGATCCGCAAACCCGCGACATCCTGACCAAGCTCGCCGCCCAGCACAACCAGCAGCGCGACGCGGAGTCGATCGCCGACGCCCGCTACGAGATCATCTGGGAACAAGCGTCTATCGGGCACGCCGATGCCGCTGACGGCGCATCCTGGCTCATCGTCGGCGACGAGACCGAGGCGACCCGCCCGCTGATCGACCTGCTGAGCGCCCGCGGGTACAGCCATCGCATCGTCGGGCTGCCCGCCTCGGATGCCGAGGAGGCCGAGCTCACCGACACGCTGCGCACCGCGGCGGCCGACGCGAACCTGCACATCCTGCACGTCGCCGCGCTCGACGGCGCCCCGTCGTCGATGCGCTCGTTGCTCCGGATGCAGCATCATGTGCTGCCCGGCACCCGACGGCTGTTCCGCGCCGCCGCAGCCGCCGACGTCCGCACTCCCGTGTGGGTCCTGACCCGCGGCGCGCAACGCATCACCGACGGCGACGTCGTCGCGCCGGATCAGAGCTGCCTGTGGGGATTCGGTCGTGCCGCCGCGCTCGAAGCGCCCCAGCTGTGGGGCGGGCTCGCCGATCTCGGTTCGGCCACCGACGGAGAATGGTCAGCGCTGATCGGATGCATCGCCGCGGCCGACACGGCGGACACTCGGGAAGACCAGCTCGCGCTGCGCGGTGACGGCGCCTACGTGCCACGGCTGACCCGGCGCACCGGCCGACCGACCCCCGATGCACTGCAAATCCGTTCCGAGGCAACCTATCTGGTCACCGGCGGGCTCGGCTCGATCGGCCTGGAGATCGCCACCTACCTGGCCGCGCACGGCGCGCAGCACCTGGTGCTGACCAGCCGCCGCGCGCCCGGCGAGGCCGCCCGCGCACGCATCACCGCGCTCGCCGATCGGTACAGCTGCCAGGTCGAAGTCGCCACCGCCGATGTCGCCGACGCCCACGACGTCGCCAAGCTGCTGTCGACGGCGCAGTCCGGCCGTCGCCCGCTGGCGGGCATCGTGCATGCGGCCGGGGAGATCGGCGCGAGCCCGATGAGCGCGCAGGACGACGCGGAGATCGACCGCGTTTTCGCCGGAAAGGTCTGGGGCGCCTGGCATCTCAGCGAAGCAGTGGCGGACCTGGACCTCGACTTCTTCATCAGCACCTCGTCGATCGCCTCGGTGTGGGGCAGCTTCGGCCAGACCGCCTACGGCGCCGCCAACGCCTTCCTCGACGGAATGGCCTGGCGGTTGCGTGAGCGCGGCACCACGTGCACTGCGGTGAACTTCGGGCCGTGGGCATCGGCGGGCATGGCTGATGCGCAGGCCCGGGCGCGGCTCGAGGAGCGCGGCATCGCAACGCTCTCCCCCGCCGACGCCCTCGCCGGCCTGGCCGATGCGATGGCGGCCGACCTGCCGCAGGCCGTCGTGGCCCGCGTCGACTGGTCCCGGTTCCTGCCGATCTACGAGCAGACCGGCAAGCGCGGCCTACTCACCGAACTCCGTCGTGAAGTGCCCCAACAGGACTCGCCCGCACCGGCATCAGGACCCACCGAGCTGGTGAAACGCCTCACCGACGCCCCGGTGCAGCAGCGCCGCAAGCTGCTGATCGACTACCTGCGCGAGGCGGTAGCCGAGGTGACCCGCGTGGACGCCGCCGAGATCCGAGAGGACGCCGGCTTCTTCGACATCGGCATGGACTCGCTGATGGCCGTCGAACTGCGCCGTCGCATCGAGACCGGCACGGGGCACCCGATTCCCGCGACGCTGGCCATGGACCATCCACGGCTACCCGACGTGGCCGACTACCTCCTCGACGAGGTCCTCGGCCTCACCGAAGCGCCGGCGCCGCGCCCGGCTGCCGTCGCCCCCGCCGCCCGCACCGACGAGCCGATCGCGATCGTCGCAGTGTCCTGCCGGTTCCCCGGAGCGCCGAACCCGGAGGCGTTCTGGGAGGTGCTGGCCGGTGGCGTCGACGCCATCCGCGAGGTCCCCGAGGACCGCTTCGACATCGACGAGTTCTACGATCCCGACCCCGACGCCCCAGGCAAGACCTATACGCGATTCGGTGGATTCCTCGACGAGATCGACGGATTCGACCCCGAGTTCTTCGGCATCTCCCCGCGCGAGGCCGTGTGGATCGAACCGCAGCAGCGGTTGATGCTCGAAACCGTCTGGGAGGGGCTGGAAAGAGCCGGATTCTCCCCGGCGGCACTGCGCGGCAGCCGCACCGGTGTGTTCACCGGGGTGGCGGCCAACGAGTACGCCCACCTGCTGTCGGCCGAATCGATCGACAAGATTGAACCGCACTTCATCACCGGCAATGCGCTCAACGCGATCTCAGGCCGGGTGGCGTTCGCGCTCGGCCTCGAAGGCCCTGCCGTCGCCGTCGACACGGCGTGCAGTTCGGCGCTGGTGGCCGTGCACCAGGCCTGCCAGGCATTGCATTCCGGCGACTGCGACCTGGCCGTGGCGGGCGGGGTGAACGTCCTTCTCAGCCCGGTCACCACGGTGGCCGCCTCGCGGGCCAGGATGTTGTCACCGGTGGGCCGGTGCAAGACCTTCGACGCGTCGGCCGACGGCTACGTGCGCAGCGAGGGCTGCGGCATCTTGGTGCTCAAACGACTCAGCGATGCCCAACGCGACGGTGATCCGATCTGCGCGGTCATCGCCGGGAGCGGGGTCAACCAGGACGGTGCGTCGAGCGGCCTCACCGTGCCCAACGGCGGTGCGCAGCAACGGTTGATCGGGTCGGTGCTGGCCCGCGCCGGGCTCACCGGCGCAGATGTCGACTACCTCGAGGCGCACGGCACCGGCACCCCGCTGGGCGACCCGATCGAAGTGCAGGCCGCCGCCGCCGCGTACGGCGACTCGCGCTCGCAACCGCTGCTGATGGGTTCGGTGAAGACGAACATCGGTCACACCGAATCCGCTTCGGGCGCCGCCGGTCTGATCAAGGTCGTGCTCTCGCTGCAACACGAGATGCTGCCCAAGAGCCTGCACTTCGACACCCCGTCCCCGCACATCCCGTGGGACACGCTGCCCGTGCAGGTGCTCGGCGACGCGACGCCCTGGCAGACCAACGGCCGGCCGCGCCGCGCCGGCGTGAGCTCGTTCGGCTTCACCGGCACGAATGCGCATGTGTTGGTCGAGGAGGCGCCGGTGGCGGCCACGTCCGGGACCGCGCCTGCACCGCAGGACGGCCAGGGTGCCGTGAGCGTGCTGCCGCTGTCCGCGCGCTCACCGGAAGCGTTGGTGACGCTGGCGCAGCGGTACGAGGCGTGGCTGACCGCCCACCCCGAGGCCGACATCGCCGACGTGTGCCTGACCGCGGGCACCGGGCGATCTCACTTCGAGCATCGCGCCGCGCTGGTGGTGGAGTCGGTGTCCGATGCCCGCATCGGATTGGCCGATCTGGCCGCGAACCGGCTGCGGCCCGGCGTCCTTCGCGGTGAGCACACCAACCGCCCGACGACGGCGTGGCTGTTCACCGGACAGGGCAGCCAGTACCCCGGCATGGCGCGCGAGCTGTACGCGACCGAGCCCGTGTTCGCCGACACCGTGAATCAGTGCGCGGCTGCGGTCGAGGATCTGCTCCCCACCCCCCTGCTCGAGGTGCTGTTCGCCACGGACCGGGAGACCGGTGGCGAAGCTGGAAAGCGACTGCGCCACACCTCTTTCGCTCAGCCTGCGCTGTTCGCCGTCGAGATGGGGCTGGCAAGGCTGTGGCAGTCCTGGGGCATCGAACCCGACGTGGTACTCGGCCACAGCGTCGGCCAATACGCGGCGGCGTGCGTTGCCGGGGTGTTCAGCCTGGCCGACGGCGCCCGGCTGATGGCACAGCGCGGCCGGTTGTTCGGCGACCTGCCCGAAGGCGGGCGCATGGTGGCGGTGTTCGCCGACGCCAGCCGGGTCGAACAGGCCGCCGGTGAGCACCCGCGGGTCTCGGTGGGCGCCTACAACGGCCCCAACACCGTGCTGTCGGGGCCCGGGGAAGATCTCGAGAAGATCGTCGCCACGTTCAGCGAGGACGGCATCCGGTGCACCTGGCTGGAGACCAGCCACGCGTTCCACTCCGAGCTGCTCGATCCCGTCCTCGACGAATTCGAGTCCTGTGCAGCGCAACTCGACTTCGCCAGCCCGACGTTGCCGCTGGTGTGCAACCGCACCGGCGCGGTGCTCACCGGGCACGCCACGCTGGACGCCGAGTACTGGCGCCGACACTCCCGCCAGCCGGTGCAGTTCGCCGAGAGCGTGCGCACCGTCGCCGGCCTCGGCTGCTCGGTGCTGATGGAGATCGGTCCGCAGCCGGTGCTGACCGGCGCGGCGGTGCAGGTGTGGCCCGAACACCTGCCTGCGCCGCGCGCGGTCGCGTCCCTGCGCAAGGGTGTCGCCGACCGGCGCCAGATCGCCGACGCGCTGGCCGCGGTGTACATCGCCGGGCACAAGCCCGATTTCGCCGCTGTCGCACACCGCGATCGGCGGGTGCTCGAACTGCCGACCTACCCGTTCCAACGTCGGCGGTTCTGGCCCAAGACGGCCGGCATCGCGGCCGACGGCGGGATGGCCGCCGTGGGGTCGGGTCTGTTGGGCAGCGGTAAGGAGTTGGCCTCCGGCGACACGATCTACACCAGCAGGCTGTCGGTGAAAACCCAGCCGTGGCTGGCAGATCACGTCATCTACGGCACCGTCGTCGTGCCCGGCGCGACATACGCAGCGATGGCGCTGGCAGCCGTCGGCGCACCGGCGCGCGCCACCGACGTCTTCTTCTACGAGCCGATCATTCTGCCCGAGAAGGCGTCTCGCGAGGTGCAGCTGACGTTGCACCCCGCCCAGGAGACCGGCCAGTGGTCGTTCCAGGTGCACAGCCGCGCCTACGGCGAACAAGGCGCCGACTGGTCACTCAACGCCGAGGGCACCGTCGTCGCCGGACGGGACGAGTCGCCCTCGGCGGCCGGAGCCGACAGTGGACCAGTCGACGAGGCACTGGAACGGCTCACCCGGATGCGGCCGCAGGAGCTGTTCGAGACCTTCGCCGATCTCGAGTTGGCGTGGGGCCCGAACTGGTCGGGCTCGCTGAAGTCGTTGTGGCTCGGGGACGGTGAGGCGATCGGCGACATCCTGGTCGGCGCGGAACTGGCCGAACACCTCGGCAGCGAGCCGATGCACCCGGTGTTGATGGACCTGTGCACCGGTGTCGCGTTCCCGGCGTTCCCTGCGGTGCTGGCCGCCGAGCAGGGCGTGTCCGACCTGTTCCTTCCGCTGCGCTACGGCCAGGTGTCGGTGCAGCAGTCCATGCCTCGGCGGTTCTACTGCCGCGCGACGTGGCACCAGAGCGCCCTGGACAGCGAAACCCAGGTCTTCGACCTCGATTTCGTCGACCGCGACGGCACCCGACTGGGCGGCATCCGGGAGTTCACGGTCAAACGCGCACCCCGCGAGGCCCTGCTCCGCGGGCTGGGCGGCGACGCCAGCCGGCTCCTCTACACCGTGGGCTGGCATGAGGTGCCGGTCTCGGAGGTCGAGGACGCCCAGCCGAGCGGCACCTGGTTGATCGCCAACTTCGCCGAGCTCGCCGCTGCGGTTCCGGGCGCGATCGCCGTCGACCGCGCCACCGACCCGACGCCGCTCGGTGAGCTCCTGACCGACGCGCAGCAGCGCGGCGTCGGCTTCTCCGGCGTCGTCTGGCGTGCTGCAGGCCCGCACAGCGGTGCGCTCCAGGCGCGGTTGGAGCAGGAGATCTCCGAGCTGCTCAGCGCGGTGCATGCAGTCCAGAGCGGCGAGGTGAAACTGCCCGGCGGGTTGTGGATCGTCACCGAGCGGGCGGTGGCCTGTGAATCGGGCGAGCCGGTGGACCCGGTGCAGGCCGCGCTGTGGGGCTTCGGGCGCACCGCGAGCAACGAGGAGCCGGCGCTGCGGCCCCGGCTCGTGGACTGCGACGGGTCGGCCGAGGCGGTCCGCGTGCTGGCCCACCTGGTGGCACAGCCCGTCGACGAGCCGGAAATGGCGGTGCGGCAAGGCAAGCTGCTGGCCTCCCGATTGCTGCCATGGGCCCGCAGCGGACACCTGAGCGTGCCGCGGTCCAGCGACTACGTGCTGGCGCCCACCGAAAGGGGCGCGATCGACAACCTGCGCATCACCGAGACCGAGGTCTCCCCGCCCGCCGAGGGCTACGTGCAGGTGCGTGTCGAGGCGGCGGGGCTGAACTTCCGCGACGTGCTCAACGTGCTGGGCCTCTACCCCGGCGACCCGGGACCGATCGGCGGCGACTTCGCCGGCACGGTCACCCAGATCGGGGACGGCGTCACCGGACTCACCGTCGGACAGCGTGTCTACGGCTCCATGCAGGGCGCCTTCGCCAGTCGGTTCAACGTGCCGGCCCAGTTCCTGGCACCGATCCCCGACGGCATCAGCGCGGTGGAGGCCGCCACGATCCCCGCCGCCGCACTGACGGTTCGGTTGTCGTTCGACTGGGCGCAGCTCAAGCCGGGCGACAAGGTACTCATCCACGCCGCCAGCGGCGGAGTGGGTCTGGCCGCGGTCCAGATGGCGCAGCGCTGCGGCGCCGAGGTGTACGCCACCGCCAGCACCTTCAAACGCGACACGCTGCGCCGGCTGGGCGTCAAGTACGTCTACGACTCGCGCACCACCGAATTCGCAGACGAGATCCTCGCCGACACCGGGGGTGCCGGTGTGGACGTGGTGCTCAACAGCCTCACGAGCGAAGGGTTCATCGACGCGACGCTGCGCGCCACCGCCAAGGGCGGCCGGTTCGCCGAGATCGCCAAACGCGACATCTGGACCACCGAGCAGATGGCCGCGGCCCGGCCCGACATCGACTACGAGATCGTCGCGCTGGACACCGTGATGTTCACCGAGCCCGACCGCATCCGCGATCTGCTCACCGAGGTGTCCGACGGGCTGGCGGCCGGCGAGTGGACGCCGCTGCCCGCCGAGATCTACCCGCTGACCGAGGCGAGGTCGGCGTTCCGCCGGATGCAGCAGGCCCGCCACATCGGCAAGATCGTGGTGCAGATGCCCACACCGCTGCAGCCGCAGCCTGATCGGACGTATCTGATCACCGGCGGTCTGGGCGCGATCGGGCTGCACACCGCAGCGCATCTGGCCCAGCTCGGTGCGGGCGACCTGGTGCTCACCAGCCGCCGCGCACCGTCCGAGCAGGCCCAGGCGTTGATCGACGACATCACCGAGCGGTACAAGTGCCGCGTGCACGTCGTCACCGCCGACGTGGGCGACGCCGACGAGGTCGGCGGGCTTCTCGACCGCATCCGGGCCGAGCTGCCGCCCCTCGCGGGCGTCGTCCATCTGGCCGGTGTGCTCGACGACGCACTGCTGTCCGGGCTGGACCTCGACAGGTTCCGCACGACATTGGCGCCGAAGGCATTCGGGGCGTCGCACCTGGACCGGCTGACCCGAGAGGACGATCTGGACTTCTTCATCGTGTCGTCGTCGGTGTCGAGTGTGTTCGGTTCCCCCGGGCAGGCCAACTACGCCACCGCCAATGCCTATCTCGACGGTCTGGTCGCCCAGCGGCGCGCTGTCGGCCTGCCGGCGACCGGCGTGAACTTCGGTCCCTGGGGTCGCGGCGGGATGGCGTCGTCGGAAGCAGCCACTGCCAACATCAGTGCGCAGGGGCTGATTCCGCTGGAGCCATCGGCAGCGCTGAGCGCGCTCGCCGAGGTGGTGGCCAACGGCACCGGGCAGGCGACGGTGATCAAGGCCAACTGGGCGCGCGCGGCCAAGGTGCTCGGTGCGGCGCGGCCGCCGATCCTGGACCTGGTGCTGCCCCGCGACGGCGACGAGGTGACCGGCGACAGCGAGTTGCTGCGCCAACTGCAGGAGATCCCGGTGCCCGCGCGGGCCGCGTTCGTCACCGAGTTCCTGCAGCGCGAGGTGCAGAACTTCCTGCGACTGGCGCAGCCCCCGGCGGCATCGGCCCGGTTCCTCGACCTGGGTACCGATTCGCTGATGGCGATCGAGCTGCGCAACCGGCTGCACAGCCAGTTCGGCGGCGCGTTCACGATCAACGCCACCGCGGTGTTCGACTACCCGACCATCGGCGGGCTGGCCGAGTACCTGGTGGGGCAGCTGCCCGACGCCGAACCACCCGCGGAGACCGACCAGCAGGGCTGAATCGAACGGAATTCCGACGTCACGGCCAAGCCGGCCGTCGGCCGACGTCCGCCCGGTAGGGTGATTCGGCATGGTTGACAGTCATCCGCGTGCGCGTTCCAAATCCGTTATCGCGCTCGCGATCTCGGTGGCGGCCGTGGTGGTGGCGTCGACCCTGGGCGGGCTTGCGTCGGCGACCTCGGCGCAGGACTATGCGCGGCTGGCGCAGCCGTCATGGGCGCCGCCGTCGTGGGTGTTCGGCCCCGTGTGGACGTTGCTGTACACGATGATGGCCGTCGCGGCCTGGCTGGTGTGGCGCAGCGGCCCCTGGTCACAGACCCGGCCCGCGCTGATCGCCTATGCGGTGCAGCTGGTGCTCAACGCCGCGTGGACGCCGCTGTTCTTCGGCCTGGGCCGGCGCGGCATCGCGTTCGCCGAGCTGAGTGTGCTCACTGTGGTCCTGATCGGCACCGTCGTGCTGTTCTTTCGCCGCAGCGTGGCGGCAGGCTGGCTGCTGATTCCCTACCTGGCGTGGACGACGTTCGCCTTGAGCTTGAATTTCGCTGTCTGGCAACTCAATTCCTGAGGAGGAGCAACCATGTCCAGATCGGTGTTCATCACCGGAGGCGCCACCGGGATCGGCCGGGCCACCGCGTTGCTCCTGGCTCAGCGCGGCTACTTCGTCGGCGCCTACGACATCGACGACGACCGGCTGGCGGTGCTGGACCGCGACCTCGAGGCGGTGGGCGGCCGCGGCGTGGTCGGTCACCTCGACGTCACCGACGCCGACGAGATGGGCCGCCGGCTCGCCGAATTCCACGAAGCGGCCGGCGGCAGGCTCGACGTCCTGATCAACAACGCGGGCTTGCTCAACGCCGGCCGCTTCGAGGAGATTCCGCTCGAGGTGCACCACCGCGAGGTGGAGGTCAACGTCAAGGGCGTGGTCAACGGGTTGCACGCCGGCTTCCCGTATTTGAAGAGCACACCCGGCGCGGTGGTGGTGAACCTCGGTTCGGCGTCGGCGATCTACGGCCAGGCCGAACTCGCCAACTACAGCGCGACGAAATTCTTCGTCCGGGCCATCACTGAGGCGCTGAACCTGGAGTGGGGCCGGCACGACATCCGGGTGATCGACATGTGGCCGCTGTATGTGAACACCGCGATGACCCGCGACGTCAGCACCGGCACGACGACCTCGCTCGGCATCCGGCTGACCGCCCAAGACATCGCCGAGGGGATCGCCGCCGCCATCGAACCAACGCTGCCGCGAAAGGTGTTGCGCCAGGTGCACTTTCCGGTCGGCACTCAGGCCAAGGCGTTAGCGGCCGGAGCCCGGTTCTCGCCGGCGTGGCTCACCAGGCTCGTCAACAAGCGTCTGGCCGGGCATTAGGCCCAGCGCGTCGCCTCCACCTGCGTCGCGAGCGGCGGATGCAGCGGTACGTCGAGCCCGTCGTGAATCCCCGGTTTCTGGGTGACCAGCCACCCGATCGCCCCGAGCAGGCGGTTGGCGGCGGTGGTGTTGCCGCCGTCGGCGCGGGTGCCGCCCGGCACGTCGGCCCGGGTGACGATGGTCAGCTGAGGGTCGCCGTCGACGATCACCCGGTGATCGCCAACTCCTTGATCGGGTTGAGGCCAGTGCGGGGCGCAGGTGGGGTGGATGCGCGTGATGTGCTCGACGATCACCCGCTGCGTGCCGCCGCTCCATCCGATGACGCGCAGGAAGAAGGCGCCCTGGGTGCCCGCCTCGAAGCGGCCCATCACGGTGTCGACCGTGTGCTCGAGCGGCAGTCGCTCGACCTCCTCGGTGATCTCGTCGATCTCCAGGCCCAGCCCCCGGCCGATGAGCCGGATGTTGCCGCCCCACACCATGGTCGGGATCGTCGGCAGCAGCATCATCGGCGTCTCGTCCATCGGCCCGCCGAAGCCGCAGGACACCCGCACGGCGTACGGCTGGTCGTAGGTGGAGTAGTCGAAGATCTCCTGGCAGGTGATCGTGCGGATGCGGGTGCACAGCCCGGCGGCCGTCACGGCCAGCGCGTCGTTGGCCCATCCCGGGTCGACACCACTGACCAGCAGTGATGCGCCACCCTCCTCGGCCGCCGCGGTGAGGCGCTGCACCCACTCCGGCGGCGCCGACGCGGGGTCGTACAGCGAGTACAGCGACGGAGTGACGACGTGCGCGCCGGCGCGCAGACACCGCTCGATGTCGGCGACAGCCTCGTCGGGCCGGATGTCACCGGAGGCCATGTAGGCGACCGCGTCGACGTCGGCAAGCACCGCGTCGACCTCGGTGGTGGCCAGGATCCCCGTCGGGGTATCCAGCCGGGCGAAGGAGGCCGCGTCGCGGCCGGCCTTGTCTCGCGATGAGGTCAGCACGGCGGCCAACCGCAGCCCGGGGAAGGCCGTCAGCGAGCGGATCGCCGTCGCACCCATGTTGCCCGTTCCCCATACCGCGACCTCGATGCTGGACGACATCCTCCACACCCTAGACAACTAAACGTGACAATCATCACAGGGCCGCATAATGCCAGCTCAGGGCGAGGATCTGTGCCGAAAACCGGGCCCGGCCAACTGCTCGGTTGGTTGATGCGCAGAAATTGCTCACAGTGATCTTGCGTTGAAGTTACCGGACGGTATAGTAGCGCGCAGTTACTGGTGGGTAACTTAGCCGTGAGTACCCAACCGCATGTGGCGTTCTCGACGAGGAGGAAAAGTGAGCCACTACAAGAGCAATGTTCGTGACCAGGTGTTCAACCTGTTCGAGGTTCTCGGGGTCGACCAGGCGTTGGGTCAGGGTTCGTATGCCGACCTCGACGTCGAGACCGCCGTCGACATGCTGGGCGAGATCTCCCGGCTCGCCGAGGGCCCGGTGGCGGCCTCCTTCGAAGAAGGTGACCGTAACCCGCCGGTGTTCGACCCGCAGACCCACACCGTGACGCTGCCCGAGGCGTTCAAGAAGTCGGTGCGCGCCGTCGTCGAAGGCGGGTGGGACAAGCTGTCGGTCAGCGAGGAGCTCGGCGGTACGCCGATGCCCAGCGCACTGTCGTGGGCGCTGCAGGAGCACATCCTGGGTGCCAACCCTGCTGTGTACATGTACGCGATGGGTGCCGGTTTCGCCGACATCTTCTACCACCTCGGTACCGAAGAGCAGAAGAAGTGGGCCATGCTCGCCGCGGAGCGCGGCTGGGGCTCGACCATGGTGCTCACCGAGCCGGACGCCGGCTCTGACGTGGGCGCAGGCCGCACCAAGGCCGTCCAGCAGCCCGATGGCACCTGGCACATCGACGGCGTGAAGCGCTTCATCACCTCGGCCGATTCTGACGACCTGTTCGAGAACATCATGCACCTGGTGCTGGCCCGCCCCGAGGGCGCCGGACCGGGCACCAAGGGCCTGTCGCTGTTCTTCGTTCCGAAGTTCCACTTCGATCCGGAGACCGGGGAGCCGGGCGAGCGCAACGGCGTCTTCGTCACCAACGTCGAGCACAAGATGGGCCTGAAGGTCTCGGCCACCTGTGAGCTGTCGCTGGGTCAGCACGGCACCCCCGCCGTCGGTTGGCTCGTCGGCGAGGTGCACGACGGCATCGCGCAGATGTTCGACGTCATCGAGCAGGCCCGAATGATGGTGGGCACCAAGGCCATTGCCACGCTGTCGACCGGCTACCTGAATGCGCTGGAGTACGCCAAGTCCCGCGTGCAGGGTGCCGACCTGACCCAGATGACCGACAAGACCGCGCCGCGCGTGACCATCACGCATCACCCGGACGTGCGTCGTTCGCTGATGACCCAGAAGGCGTACGCCGAGGGCCTGCGCGCGCTGTACCTGTTCACCGCCACCCACCAGGACGCCGAGGTGGCCAAGGCGATCCACGGCATCGAGCCGGAGCTGGCCGTCAAGGTCAACGACCTGATGCTGCCGATCGTCAAGGGTGTGGGTTCGGAGCAGGCGTACGCCAAGCTGACCGAGTCGCTGCAGACCTTCGGTGGGTCCGGCTTCCTGCAGGACTACCCGATCGAGCAGTACATCCGCGACGCCAAGATCGACTCGCTGTACGAAGGCACCACCGCCATCCAGGCGCAGGACTTCTTCTTCCGCAAGATCGTTCGCGACAAGGGTGTGGCGCTGGCGCACGTGGCCGGCCAGATCGAGCAGTTCGTGAAGTCGGAGACCGGCAACGGCCGGCTGAAGGCCGAGCGTGCACTGCTGGCGACCGCTCTCGAGGACGTGCAGGGCATGGCCGCGTCGCTGACCGGTTACCTGATGGCCGCTCAGGAAGATTCGGCGAGCATCTACAAGGTGGGCCTTGGCTCGGTGCGCTTCCTGATGAGCGTCGGCGACCTGATGATCGGCTGGCTGCTGCAGCGTCAGGCCGCGGTGGCGATCGAGAAGCTGGACGCCGGCGTCGAGGGCGCTGACCGCTCCTTCTACGAGGGCAAGCTCGCGGTGGCGTCGTTCTTCGCGAAGAACTTCCTGCCGATGCTGACCAGCACGCGCGCGATCATCGACAACCTCGACAACGAGGTCATGGAACTGGACGAGGCGGCCTTCTAGACCGCATCGCCCACGAGACGCCCCCGGACTCTTCCCGGGGGCGTCTTTTCTTTGCGCGACAAGACGCGAACTCGAGTGGACACGCCGCGGAATCACTCGAGTTCGCGTCTACTCGCGGAAGAAACTCAGCCCTCGGAGCGGAGGAAGGCGCGGGTGCGGGCCCGGCCCTCCTCGGAGGGGTCGAATGTGGCGGCGACGAACTCGTCGACCCCGGCCGCGCGCAGCTCGGCCAGCCGGTCGCGCACCGTCGCCTCGTCGCCGATGATCGCCGCGTCCTGCGGGCCGGCGTAACCCTCCCGGTCGAGCATCGCCCGATAGGACGGCAGGGTGCCGTAGATCGCGAACTGCTCGGCGGCCTGGGCCCGCGCCGTGTCGACGTCGTCGGTCACCGCGATCGGTAGCGCCGCGACGACGCGCACCGCGTCCTCGGGGCGGCCCGCGTCGGCGGCGGCCTGGCGCAGCGACGGGCTGACGTGCCCACTCAGCGTCGCCGGCCCCGTCATCCACGTGCACGTGCCCGACGTCCGTCGGCCCGCCAGCTTCAGCATCTGCGGGCCCAACGCGGCGACGTACACGTCGGGACGCGGCGCGCCGGGCACGACGAGGGCGCCACGCGTCGTCACCGTCTCACCCGGTGCGTCGGCGGCCTCTCCGGCCAGCAAGGGCAGCAGCCCGTCCAGGTACTCGTTGAGCCGTCGCACCGGTTTGTCCCACGGAATGCCCCACATCCCCTCGGTGACCGCCGCGTGGGTCATCCCGAGCCCGAGCACGAATCGGCCACCGGAGGCGAGGCTGACGGTCAGCGCGGCCTGCGCCATGTGCATGGGGTGCTGGTTCTGGATCGGGATGACGCCGCTGGCCGCCTCGATCGTGTCCACCTCACGCAGGGCGATGGCGAGGATCGTCAGAAGGTCCGGCTCGTGAGGCAGCTGGCTCATCCACACGCGGCCGAAGCCCTCGTCGCGCAGCTGCGCCAGGTAGTCGATGGTGGCATCGATGGGAGACCCGGCACCGAGGCCGGAGAGCTGTCCGAACATGCTGATCTGCATGCTCAAAATGTAAGAGCCCCGTGTTGCCGTCGGGTCGGGGGGTCAGACGGCAACACGGAGCTATCACGTGTATCGACGACCCGAGCCGGGGCGTTACACGGTCGGAGAAAAATTTTTCGACAGGCATATCGTCGCGAGATGAGCACCCCCGAGAGCAGCCCGCGGATCCGGATCGCCGTCCTCGATGACTACCAGGGCGTCGCGCTGACCTCGGCCGACTGGTCACCGGTCACCGCACGCGCCGACGTCACCACGTTCTCCGACCACTTGTCTGACGAGGACGATCTCGTGGCGCGCCTTGCACCGTTCGACGTGGTGTTCGTGATGCGCGAACGCACGCCGCTGCCGCGCACGGTCCTCGAGCGATTGCCCCGGCTGAAGATGATCGCGTCGACCGGTCCGGCCAATGCGTCGATAGACATGGCGGCGGCCCAGGAGCTGGGCATTCACGTCAGCGGTACCGGCGGCAGCGTGGCATCGACAGTGGAACTGACGTGGGCGCTGATCCTGGCGGCGTCGCGGCACCTGGTCGCAGAAAGCCGGTCGATCGCCGACGGAGGGTGGCAGACGACGGTCGGACGCGAGCTGGATCGCCGGGTGCTGGGCGTGCTCGGCCTCGGCCGGATCGGGTCCCGGGTCGCCCGCATCGGGGCGGCCTTCGGCATGGACGTGGTGGCGTGGAGTCAGAACCTCACCGCCGACGCCGCGGCCGCGGCAGGAGCGCGCTACCTGCCGCGCGAGGAGTTCTTCGCCACGGCCGACGTGGTGACCGTGCACCTACGGCTGAGCGAACGCTCCCGCGGGCTGGTCAACGCTGCGGAATTGGCCGCGATGAAGCCGACCGCGCTCCTGATCAACACATCACGCGGACCGATCGTCGACGAGGCCGCGCTCATCGATGCACTGAGCTCCGGTGTCATCGCCGGCGCCGGCCTGGACGTCTTCGACACCGAGCCGCTGCCTGCGGCGCACCCGTTGCGCACGATGACCAACGTGACGGCCACGCCGCACATCGGCTACGTGGCCGACCGGCCCTACCGGATCTTCTTCCGCGACGCCGTCGGGGCGATCACCGAGTGGCTCGACGAGCGCTAGGCCTCGAGGATCGCCGTCACGCCCTGGCCGCCCGCGGCGCACACCGAGATCAGGCCGCGGACCGGTTGACCCGTTTCGGCCTTCTTCTCCGCGAGCTGCTTGGCCAGTTGCGCCACGATGCGCCCGCCGGTCGCCGCGAACGGATGCCCTGCCGCCAGCGACGAGCCGTTGACGTTGAGCTTGGACCGATCGATCGACCCCAGTGCCGCGTCCAGACCGAGGCGCTCCTTGCAGTACTCCTCCGACTCCCACGCCGCGAGCGTGGCGAGCACCACCGACGCGAACGCCTCGTGGATCTCGTAGAAGTCGAAGTCCTGCAGCGTCAAACCGTTGCGAGCCAGCAACTTGGGCACCGCATACGTCGGCGCCATCAGCAGGCCATCCCGGCCGTTGACGTAGTCCACCGCGGCGGTCTGGCCGTCGACGAAGTACGCGAGCACGGGGATCGAGCGCGCGGCCGCCCACTCCTCGGAGGCCAGCAGTGCCACCGACGCGCCGTCGGTCAGCGGCGTGGAATTCCCGGCCGTCATCGTCGCGTCGCCATTGCGCACCCCGAACACGGGCTTGAGCTTGGCCAGCTTTTCCGGGGAGGAGTCCGGCCGCAGATTGTTGTCGCGGTAGAGCCCGAGGAACGGGCTGACCAGGTCGTCGAAGAAGCCACGGTCGTAGGCGGCGGCCATGTTGCGGTGGCTGGCGGCGGCCAGCTCGTCCTGGTCGACGCGCTTGACGCCCATCTCCTTGGCCGTGACCGCGGCGTGCTCGCCCATGGACATGCCGGTGCGCGGCTCACTGTTGACGGGGATCTCGATGCCCAGCGCCGCGGGCAGCTTGCCGACCAGCTTGAGCCGGTCGACGTTCGACTTGGCCCGGCGCAGGCTGAGCAGCACCGAGCGCAGATCGTCACCGAGGGCGATCGGGGCATCCGAGGCGGTGTCCACCCCGCCCGCGGCGGCGACCTCATAGCGGCCGGCGGAGATGCCGTCGGCGGCGGCGATGGCCGCCTGCAGGCCCGTGCCGCAGGCCTGCTGTAGGTCGAATGCGGGCGTGTATGACGACAGCGAGCTGCCCAGCACGCATTCGCGCATCAGGTTGAAGTCGCGACTGTGCTTGAGCACCGCGCCGCCGATCACGGCATCGAGGGCTTCTCCCTTCAGGTCGAACCGTTCGGCCAGCCCGTCCAGGACGGCGGTGAACATGTCCTGGTTGGACGCGTTCGCGTAGGCGCCGTCCGAACGCGCGAACGGAATCCGGTTGCCTCCGAGGATGGCTACCCGTCGGGTTGTCTTGCTGTCGGCCACGTCTGCCTCCCGGCGTCGCGAGGATGTTAGGTGTCGAGGGTCATACTACCCACCGTTCTTACTCTGGAGTAAGTTCGTGATGGATA
>JBFMGT010000017.1:0-128740 GCA_040752555.1 Actinomycetota bacterium
CTTCCACAAAGGCAAACTGCTCGAGCGACCCACCGACATCACCCCGTCGGCGGACTCGGCACCGACCGAATCAACTGGAACGGAGGTCGCCTGAAACAAGCCGATCCACAGGTATTGACAATTCCTCCTCAATACCAGCCCCTTGATCAAGGGCGGCCCGCTTACGCGTGGTCACAAGGACGAGGATGCGGGGGCACATTTCCTGCGAAAATAGGGTTTAGTCAGTCCCGGCGATCGCCCGCCACCTCGGTTTCGACCGCAAGGCGGTCCAGAGTTGCGTGGCCGATGACTGAACGCCCGGGGTGTGGTCCGGCCTGGTCCTGTCGCACGGGCGGAAGGCCAACAGAGCAATATCAAGTGACCCTCCATGCTGGGCGCGCAGAAAATAACCATCCGTTGTGTGTGCTCATCTTGGCGAGGGTTGCTGCTGCAGCACTTGCCGGCTACCCGCCTATTCGCCGCCGAACATGCCGCACGGTGCCCCACCAACCACCGCAGTATTTGCTCGGAATATTCCAACGAGCACGCCTGAAAATTCTTAATGAGCGCCGCCACAGATGGCCACAATTAAGGCCGACTCATTGCCCTCCGAAGACGCCCGAACGGACTTGGGCTAAATCGCGAACACTGAGACGTCAGGGCTCCTTTGTGTGGGTGCAGCGTCGATCGCGGCGCGTACGAGCACGCTGAATAAGTGTCGCGAATTCTTGGTCTCGTTTGCTGCCGCTCAACGCAGCCGGCAGGTTACTCTCGACTTCGGCACGTTGGTTGAGGGGTGGGGATGAGTCTGCCATGGATGCTGGATTCACAGGGAGAACGCGTGACTAGCGGCGCCGCGGAGCCCCTGCATGCACTTCGCACTGTGGACCCGCGGAGGTCAGGAGCGACGACTCGGGCGCCAGCGGGCGATCTCATTATCAATCGCTGCCACTCGTAGCGGATGGACAGCCTCAGTCGCACGCGGATTACAGATAGGAACGATGACTGCTGACCCCTCCCCCGAATGCATGACTCCATCCTTTGGCTACCACCCGGATCCCGAGGGAATTGACCGTGCGCTTGCTTCAGGCTCTATTCGGCGAGCACTCATTGTCGAAAATCCAGTTCGCGATCTTATTGATCGCGCTGCCGAATGCCGTGTTATTTGGCATCCGGAGGTCTCCCTTCCCGAAGGCGTGTACTGGTTCGAAGGCATTGATGACCCGTTGCTAATGCAGGTCGTCGGTGAACCGCCCGGTGACGCGGCACTCGTGCCCTTGTACGCACTTGAAGACGGTCACCCGCTGATGAACGCGTGGTCGTGGGCCGAACGGCTATGGGAACAGGCGGCGCCGGTCCCCGCTCCCCGATTCAGAGTCAACGAGGCCGCCGTCACCCACCCCGGCGACGTGGACGTCACCATCCGTGATCGCAAGTTCTTGGGTAAGGAGTGGTCGTACTCAGTCCTGGCTGAAGGCCGGTCCAAGGAGGTCACCGAGTCCAAGCTCAGACCGCAGCCCCAGCTCGACGAACCCAGCGCATGGGTGACCAGAGAACCTACGCCGGCAAGCAGATTCGGCGCCACCCTGACCCGCGCAAAGTTACTCGGCAAGTTCGCCAACACGTTGTTCTCTTTCCGGGCGACTCGGACGACCTTCCGTCCCTACCAGTTCAAGCCGGTGCTCAAGCTGTTGCAGACCGGCAAGGCCCGCCTCCTCATCGCAGATGAAGTCGGCCTCGGCAAGACGATCGAAGCGGGTTTGATTTGGACGGAACTCGAAGCTCGCCAAGAGGCAGACCGAGTACTGGTGGTGTGCCCGTCGAGCCTTCTGACCAAATGGACGGAGGAAATGGCTGACCGGTTCGGCTTCGAGTTGACCGAACTCGACACCAAGGGGCTAGCCCAGTTCCTTGACCGCCATCGACAGAATCGTCTTCCGCGTAGACATGCCTACATCTGCAGTCTCGAGCGGTTGCGGATGTGGGATGGAGTGGCCGAACTTCGGGAAGTTCCACCGGAGTTCGACCTGGTGATCGTTGACGAGGCCCATTCGATGCGGAACTCAGATACGAAGAGCTACGCCCTTGGAACGGAACTTGCCGAATGGGCCGACAACCTCGTTTTCCTGACGGCCACGCCAATCAATCTGCGCCAAGAGGATCTGCTGAATCTGCTGGAACTACTTGCACCCGAGGACTACGGCGACATTCGTGACCTTGAGATGCGACTCGAACCCAATCGCGTCATCAACCAAATCGCAGCCAGGCTAGGTCAAAAAGGCGTCCGCGGGCGAGACCTCGTGGATTCACTTGAAGAGCTGTCAGACATGGCCCTCGGCAGCACGCTGATGCAACGCCCAGACTTCGCCTTGCTGCGCGAGCTCCTCGGCAAGGATGCCTTGACACCTCGGGACATCGTCGATGCCAAGCGTTATCTATCCGACCTGAACACCTTGTCCACCGTCATCACTCGCACCAAGAAGGTGGAGGTGGACGATCGCAAAGCCAAGAGAAAGGAAGACCGCCGAAACGTCCACTGGACCCAGGCGGAGGAAGCTTTCTATGCGGAATACCTCGAATGGTGTCGGATGCGCGCGGACGCCATGGGCCGCCCGCTGTACTTCGCTATGCAGATGCCCTTGCGACTGGCTAGCGCCTGCTTGCCGATGGCGCGCCGTGCGGTACTAGACCCAATCGGCTTCGGCACCATCAAGGACGCGGATTCAGAGCAGGCACCCGTTCGGCTCGCGCCGCCGAGTGCACTGACGGCGGCAGCGAAGGCGCTACCCGACGGGGTTGACACCAAATTCGACAATCTGTGCGAAGTTCTTGGCGCCCTGCATGCGGGAAGGCGCCGGGCACTGATCTTCACGTTCTCCGTTCCCACCCTCGCCTATTTGAAAGATCGGCTGGGCAACGACTACCGGGTCGCCGTCATGCATGGTGGTGTCAAGCGGGACGCGCGACTTAAGATCATGGCAGATTTCCGCGCCGGCTACTACGACTTTGTCCTCGCCAATCGTGTTGCCAGCGAGGGCCTCGACTTCGAATTCTGCTCGGCTGTGATCAATTACGACCTCCCGTGGAATCCAATGGAGATCGAGCAGCGCATCGGCCGCATCGATCGTATCGGCCAGCACGAAGAAAGCATCCTAGTCGTCAACTTCGTCAACGACAGCACCATCGACGAACGGATCTTGAGTCGATTGTTGGACCGCATCGACATATTCGAATCCTCGATCGGGGCGCTGGAGCCGATCATCGCGGCTAGCGCACCCAAGGTCCTCCAAGCTGGGTTTGACTTCTCTCTGACAGCCGCTGAACGCGAACAGAAAGTACATGAGATGTTGACCGCGCTGGAGGAACAGCGGGCGGGCGTCCAGGACATCTCTGATGCCTCGAGCGCGTTGCTTGTGAGCAACGATGTCGACGTCGCCGGGTTGGAAGACGATCTCATCAGAACCGGCCAATACATTGGCCAGCGGGAGCTGGCGCTGTTGCTCGATGACTGGGCTCGCATCGACGGCGCGCAGGGGGTGACTTTTCTCCGCGGTCACACGATCGAGTTGCGTGGCAATCCTGCGATGGCAGCTCGCTTGGACGACCTGGTGAAGTCCAAGCAGCGAACGCGTCACGAGATCAACGAATCCATTGCCTTTCTTCGCAACGAGTCGCCGATGTCGCTGGTTCTCGACCAGGAGTTCGCGCGAACGAGCGGAGGGACATTGCTCACCGCGACCAATCCGCTTGTGATGGCCGCCGCCGGCGTACCGGGTCACCGCCAGGCGAGGTTCGCATGCCTGAAGATCGCGACGTCAGAAAGAGATGTCGTACCCGGTGTCTATGTTGTCGTGCTAGCGACGGCGGTCTCCGCGTCGCGGGGTGGGGACGAGATCTGGGGGTGTGCCGTGACGGATGAAGGACGCAATGCTGGAGAAGGACCAGTGAACGTGCTTCTGGCCGCGCTTGCGGAGGGCAAGCTCGAGGACGGCCCCGTGCGGCCGATCGAGCGCATCGAACGTCTCGCTGACCGCGCCATGAATCAGCTTCGTATCCGCCATCAGGCGGAACAGGACAAGCGAGACGGCGAGTTCGACGCGCTCCGAGATGCCAAGCTCATCAGCCTCCAGTCACAGTATGAACGTCGGGAGGAGGCCATCGAGAATCGCATCGCGACCGCCCGGACACGCGGCCGTGGTGATCGCACCATCGAATTGTTCCGGAGTCAGCTGCGGCGGGCCACAGAACGACAAAAGATTCTCGTCGAGGAGCTTCAGAACCAGGCCCAGCCAGTCATCGGCCTTGAACCGCTGGCAGCCTGCATCGTAGACATCACTGTTCAGGCGGCCCATGCATGACCGCAGCACACCACAAGGAGATGGAACTCGAAGACGAGCGCACAGCCCAAAAGCAGTACCGAAAAGTGCTGCAGGAGAAAGCCAAGGCGCCAGTTGCCTTCAGCGGCCCTGCGAACCTCCAATGGACCCGCGACGGTATACCCAAGTCTCGGAAAGTTGCCGACGGTGACCTCGTGGGGCGGGTAGCGCTCATACGGCCGGACGAAGATCTCCTCGACGGCGGGACGGACTACTACATCGGAGATGCCTTCGCGAAAGTCAACGGCATCTACGTTTATGGATGGTCAAACCCGATCGCCGCCACCTTCTTTCGAGGGTCCTCAGAGCATTACCTGTGCAACGATGTCGCAGTTGTTCGAGCGCTCGACGTTCAGAACGGTCAGGTTGAAAACTTCGTCGATGAGATCATCCGGAAGGACGCGCCCGCCCAACCGTTCACTAAGCGCGGATTGAGCATCCCGGCTCCTCCGGTGGGGCCAAAGCTCTCCCCGCCTCGTCCTGCTCCGACGACCGCCCCGAAGATGCCCGAGGCGACGTTGAGCGAGCGACAGCCTTCAATTGGAGCGCCGAAAGCGAGGACCGAGAATGATGGCCTTTCTCCTCTGAGGGCTGAACGTCTGCTACGGGAACGCTTATGGGCTCCGCGGACCAAAACTCTTGCACCTGTGCTCTCCACATTGCAGCCGGATCAGTACGACCTGGTGACAATTCCGGCGATGGATAGCGTCATCGTTGAAGGTCAGCCAGGAACCGGCAAGACGATTGTTGCGGCGCATCGCGCTGCTTATCTCGTTGATGAGGAGACTCCGCCAGAGAATACACTCGACGGCTCTGTGCTTGTTGTTGGGCCCACATCGGGCTACTCGCGGCATGTGCGGGATGTCGTCAGACGACTGGCCGGTCAGACGGATCGAATCCGGGTGATGTCACTGCCCGAACTGATCAATCACATCATTGGCGTGAATCAACCGCCTCGGTCCCACTACTCGCGCAAATGGCAGGACGTCGACTGGCACCTCGCGAAGTTCGCACGCTCGGCTTTGCACAAGCTCAAGGCCTCAAAAGGCGTTATGCCCGAACCAGAATCGGTCTACGACTATCTTAGGAAGAATTCTGGCGCGGTAACACGAGACGAAGACTGGGCCCGCTACCTGCGCGGTTTACCGCCATACAAAGAGGCGGTGAGCAACGGAATCCACGGTGTGCTCGTCGCATTCATCAAATGGGAAGTGAAACGACCGTCCGATATCTCTCGCGTCGAGCACGTAATCGTGGACGAAGCACAAGACGTCACACCATTGGAATGGTTACTCCTCGATGAGATCAATGAAGCCGACGCATGGACGATCCTCGGTGATCTCAACCAGCGCCGTTCCGATCACACGCTGCCCACATGGGGGCAGATTCTGGACGTGATCGCCATCGATCCGGACACACCGGTACGCCGAATGAAGCGGGGATATCGCTCGACCAAGCCGATTCTGGAATTTGCGAACCGACTCTTGCCACGCGAACAGCGGAAGTTGTTTGCGCTGCAGGAGACGGGGCCAATACCCAGCCCGCGCAAGGTGCCATCGAAAGCACTCACAAACGAGGCGATCCTCGAAGCCGAAAGGCTCCTCGCCGCATATTCCAGCGGGACCGTTGCGGTCATCTCTGTGGATGCGGCGGCCATCGCCAGGGCTTTGCGTGCACGGGACTGGACCAGTTCGCCACATGATCCGCAGGCGTGGAGACACGGTGAGCACGTATTGGAAGTCTTGGCGATCGACGAAGCAAGAGGCTTGGAGTTCGATGCGGTCGTTGTGCTCGAGCCCTCCGACTTTCCCGAGAATGTCGGGCGCCAAGGCCCCCTTTATACGGCCTTGACGCGGGCAAACCGCGAGCTGGCCGTACTGTATTCGAAATCGCTACCCGAAAGACTGCGGCGATGATCAAACACCTGTCCATGCGTGTACCTTGGCGTGACCAACCGTGGGATCATCGCGTCTGCGCGCATCCTCTCGACAACTCATCCTGCCTTCTACTCAAGGGCATCGGCGACAAGCGCGACGATGACTACGAGATGACGCATGCCCTTGGAGACATCGGCCAGCTCAACGGAATCCCATGTTTGAGCGAGCGTGGAACTTTCATGTCCTCCAGGGGATATCAAGTGACGAAGACGCATCCCTACAGCTACAACCAAGCCTTGAAAGGGCACCTCGAGCCGACCGTTCTGAGCATGCCGGCCTACTCGTTCGAAGCTATCCCGTACCGCTGGCTGGGACGCGAGACGTTCGAATCGGAGTTGTGGCATGCCTGGCGGGCTGACTACGACCCAGACGCAGAGGAGCGCGCCCTCAGATCATTGGGAATTAAAAAGACGAACTGGATCATGGACGGCCGGAACCAACAGGCCGTCATCCGGGCATTCTTCGAACCGGTGGTCGCTGAGACAAGCTTGGTCTTCGCGTATCTGAAGCACTCACCGTTCCAGGACGAAAGAACTGATCGTCTGCTCGTGGGTGCAGCCATGATCGAATCCATCGCGCCTCCGGGCTTTTGGAAACAGTCTGGCGATCAGCCGTTCGACTCGTCGATGTGGGAGACGAAGATCGTCCACTCGCTACGGGCAGATCAACGGCAGGGCGTACTGCTGCCCTATCAGCACCTCGTCGACAAGTTGGACGCGGGAGAGGATATCTCGCGCGCGTTGGCGTGGGCACCTGAAGGAAAGACCGTCGAGTTCTCATACGTCACTGAACATGTGAGCAGTGATATCGCGATCGATGCCCTCGGTTCGCTGCGCTCTGCTGCGGAGGGAATGCAGAACCTCGGGATCGAGATACCGTCCTCGGCTTTGTCATGGATCGATGCTCAGATCCATCGCCTTTGGAATGAGCGCGGAGCGACACCAGGTCTCGCCGCCGTACTAGCTCATCTACAGATCAGGCACGCACATCTTGTCGCGCGTGAGTTGTGCGAGGCCAGCACCGACCCTTGGCGGACTCTACAACAGGGCTTCGACGACGATGTGTGGCCTGAGCACCTTCGCGGAACCATCCCGCCATCCGTCGGGGCCGAATGGAAACACACCGACGCCAGTACACGTACGGTGCTGAAGCTCCTCTCGACAATGGATCTTCGCCCCGACCAGATCGCGTTACTGATGTCCGGAAGCGCCGCGAGTGGACTCGATCCTGTTGAGCTCATCGATGATCCGTACCTCGCCGCAATTTGCACCCACACGGATCTCGAGCAGATCGATGTGCGTACCGTCGACCGCGCGCTGTTCCCTGCGGCACATGCGCGCTGGAGCTCGCTAGTACCGGATCAATGCCAGATGACAGACAGTCGCGACTGCCGACGCGTCCGCGCATTCATGACTGAAGGCTTGCGAGTCGCCGCGAAAGACGGCCATACCATCGTGGCTCAAGCCACCCTCATCAAGTGGATGAAGGAGCTCGATCTCACCGAACCCATCGATGTCAGCCCTGCCTTGCTCGCCGGGCTGCAATTGGACACGGATTCCCTCAGCGATTCCGGTGAGTGGCAACCCTTCTATGGAGCGATCCTGGGCGAGAGTGAAAGTGCCTACAAGCTGCTTGAGTTGGTCGACGCGAAGCAAAAGATCCTCGAATGGATTCAGCCGCGTGTGGAGGCTTCATCATTCGACGGCGATTTCGACGCCCGAGAGGAAATCGACGCAATCCTTCTGGCCGGCGGCCATCCGGAGGCTACAGACGAAGACGAGGATGCCGCCCGACGCGAGAAGGCCGCTGGACTGGAAGTACTCTTCCGATCGCGACTCTCAGTCCTGATCGGGCCTGCGGGTACCGGGAAGACGACACTCCTGGAGGCTCTATGCAACCTGCCGGCGGTGTCCAACAAAGGGGTGCTGCTGCTAGCGCCGACGGGCAAGGCCAGTGTTCAATTACGCACCAAAGTTCGCCGTCCGGCGTCCACGCTGGCGTCTTTCCTCGTCAAGAAGCGCGGATATGATCCCGATCGCGACATGTATCTCCAGGTTGACCCGCGAGAGGCTGTCGACGCCGGCCTAGTTGTGATCGATGAAGCATCAATGCTGACCGAGGAAATGCTTGCCTCAACGCTATCGGCGCTGGGCAACGTGCAGAGACTGGTCCTCGTCGGAGACCCACAGCAGCTACCGCCGATCGGTGCGGGACGGCCCTTCGTCGATCTTGTCAACCACCTCCGTCCCGCTTCATTCGTCGGTTCGTCGCGGGTCGGTGCCTCCTACGTGGAGCTGACCGTATCGCGTCGGCAGGGCGGCAGTAGTCGCGACGACGTTCTGCTTGCACAATGGTTCGGCGACGGTGAACTCGGTGCAGGTGCTGACTCGGTTTGGGAGCGACTTCGAGCGGGCACCACTTCGCAACATCTGGAATACCGCAATTGGTGCAATGGCGATATCGTCGGCTCGATCGATCAAACCCTCGACGGACTGATCGATTGGGATGCCCATGAAGATCGAGAAATTGCTTTCAAGCTTAGTTACGGCGGCGCCCTCAGTAAGGATGGCAAGTACCTCAACTGGCCCACCGGCAAGGGTGGGGCCGGCGACAAGTCGGAGCGCTGGCAGATTCTGAGCCCGCACCGTTCACGGGCTTTCGGGACAGTCGAAATCAACCGGCACATCAAGCGGACGCTGCGGACGACCGACCTCAACCTGGCGTTCAGATACAGAGGTTGGCGCAACCCAAAGCCGATCGGTCCGGAACAGATCGTCCGCGGCGATAAGGTCATGCAGACCCGAAACGACTCCCGTGCGAAGGCTTATCCTCCCGAAAATGGTCTCAACTATGTCGCCAATGGCGAGATCGGCGTTGTTGTCGGGCGGTGGGGAGACAAGTACGGGCTGCCGGCGAACGTGGAATTTTCGTCACAACCAGGCGCGACGTACACCTACTGGCCTTCTAGCAGCGACGACCCGCCTCTGGAGTTAGCTTGGGCGGTCACCGTCCATAAGTCTCAGGGCTCGGAGTTTGGCACTACTGTGCTCGTGTTACCAAAGCACACAAGGGTTTCTAGAGAACTGCTCTACACCGCACTGACCCGTCAGCAAGACCGCGTGATCATTCTCCACGATGGAACGGTCGACGAGCTTGTCGAGCTTGCTCATCCCCGGTACTCGGAGACCGCTCGGAGGCTGACCGATCTCTTTGTAGCTTCGAAACCGCGCGTTGTCGAAGTTGATGGCGTTCCGCAGCCTTTTGACCAAAATCTCATCCATGTTGCGACCAATGGTCAGATGGTCCGGAGCAAGAACGAAGTGATAGTCGCCGACATTCTCGAGAAGCTCTCACCCGGCAGATGGCGCTATGAGGTGCTCTTGACAGGAGATGACGGCTCTTGGTGCAGACCCGACTTCACCATCACTCGCACGTCTGGTGTGCCCGTCTACTGGGAGCACCTCGGGAAGATGGATCAACCTTCTTACGCCAAACGGTGGACCGAGAAACTGGAGTGGTATCGGGCCAACGGGATACTGCCGGCACTGGACGCGGTCGGAAAGCCCTTGAGCCAACTGAGCGGCGGACCGAACGGATCACTGATCTGGACGAATGATGCCGGTGGCGTCGATATTCCCGCGTGGACCGAGATGGCACGTTCCGTGCTGGGAACCGAGGAAGCAGCGCCGCGGCGACGTCGCCGTGGCAAGGCAATTGGACAATCGTGAAGGTTCGGTGCCAATCAAGCGTATCCCGGCACATCGGATGCTTGGGCGGGCATTACCCGAGAAGACCTACGTACCTCTATTCCTCCAGCAGATCGGGAATCCGAGCAGCACTGCATCAGGCGCCGTACGATTGGATTGGGTTGCCGAAGAACGTGTTTGGCGCGCCACGTGCACTCGAAGTGATCGGTCAACGAGCGGATAGCATTGGTTATGACTGTATGCCATCTCGTCGGGCCAGAGATCTTCGATTGCTCCGCAGAGATGAGATCGGCGTCTCACGGGTCCGCCAGACCGCCACCCCTGGAGGCCAACTCTTTCGAACGAGGACAGGCGGGGGCTCCTCAAACGTCTCAGGCGAAACAACCAGCGCCTGCACAGTCAATCAACAAACTGTCGGGCTAGATGATTGCTTAAGTAGATGGCGAGGGGACGCGTGTGGCCGATAGCTATGAAGTGAGAAAGCGACTCTTGGAGCTCGATGCAGACGACATCGGCCTCATCGCGGTGCACCCGATCATTGGTCCGATGTGGGCAAAGCGCGCCAATGTCAAGAGCGCAGACCTTGCAAGACGCCAACAGCGCGCTGTGATGGCCCTGAAAACAGCGATGATGAAAGACGCCAGTAGCTTCGCCGCCGATCTCGCCAAACTCTGGCATATCAGCATCACCCTCGGTCTGGAGAACGAAGCGAATCAACGGGACCCAATGCTTCACGGCATTCGAATCGCCGCGACGTTGATCGGCAGCGCCGGAGCGCGAGCTCTGGTGAGCTGCCTCGCCGCAGCCGATTACGACGTGAGCGCTGAGGTGGTAGAGCGCTTTGACGAACTAACAGCTGCGGCGAGACGTCCGCTGTCAGAGAACGAAGTTGCGAATGTGAACAAGCGCTTGGAGGAGCACCTCCCCGGAGAAGTGCTCGCCAGGCTCCGCGATGATTCCGAGCCGAAGACTTCAAACGCGGAAACGGCCGAGCCGACGTCGAGTGCGGGGATTGAGGAGATTTCCCCTGCAGATGATCTCGACTCCGCTGGAGCACACGAACTCATCGCCCAGTTGCGCACGCAAGCCCAACAGCTGGCATCGAAACTCTCCACAGCAGCGGAAGGCGCCCTTCAAGGTGGAACCGTATCTGACCTGCGTGAGGACGTAGATTCGTGGAACTCTGCCCTCCTCTCAGCGTGGGCTGCTCTAGGCGGACCATCCGAGTGGAGCATCTCGTTCGATAACTTCACCCATCTGGCGCAGCGGATCGCAGAACTTGAGGCCGCTGCTGCCGAAGCACGAATCGACAGAGACGAAAAGGTCGCTCAACTCGAGCAGCTACGTCTTTCCCTGGCTGGCCTAGAGCCGCTGATGCACACCAACGAAACATTCTTGAGTGCTTATGAGCTCGCGTTGGCGCAAGTAAGGACTCTCGAGCAAGAACTCAGCTTGGCGACAGAAGATGCGCCCAGTCTCGTCGACGCAGAGCTAAATCATGGCGGCACTAAGCCCATAGCGAGCGAGGAGGAGGCCACCAAGTCCTCGAAGTTCGAAAATGGGCGTGAGGACGAAATCAGCAGCATTCCAGAAGCAGCGGAGTGGCTGTCCGCGCAGTCCGACGAAAACACGATCGAAGCGGCAGCGGAAAGGCAGCTCCGCGTCGACACAGGGGCAACACCGGAAGTAGAACAAGCCGGCGAACTCTCGGCTGAACAAGCCGGAGCACCCGAGAGATTGGGTTCGGGATCAACGCCCACGAACGTCCCGTCGACTGACTCGCCGACAACGGGGTTTACCAAGCACGATCCTCACCCCCCGTGGTCATGCGATACGGGTAAGGAACTGACGGCACAGGTTACTGCCGGCCGCTTCGGCGCCGCCTGGCTCGTTGCATCGGCGGCGGGCCTTCCGGAACATGAAGTCAAGATCTACAGGGTGGCCGCTGCTGCATTTCACAGCATCCCTAACGGTGGGATAGAGCCCTCCGAAGTCCTGATTAGTCTGGCGAGCAACTCTACTAATGCGGAGATATCCACCCAATCCGCGAGGGTTGCGCTGGCCGCCACTCTCCGAGCCGCACTCGCTGCGGGCTGGTCACCAAGATCCGAGCTCGAAGCACTAGCTGCACTAGCTAATCTGGACTCAGGCGAGCGTGATTTGGTAATGGCGGTTGTCGCTGCAAGCGACCGGAATTATCAGCACTTCCACAATCTGGGGAGAGACGCAGGTCTGCCGCCGGAAAGTGTTCAGGACAAAGCGCGCGAGCTGCGAGCCGAACTCGACGGCCTGCGAATCAAGTTCGCGCGAGCTGACAAAGTCCTCAAGTATCTTCTGCGTGCGAATCAACCGATCGGCCACGCTCTCGATGCGATCTTGGCTGATACGAACGGGGAACACAGGCAGATCACGCTCACAGAAGCACTCGCCGCGTTGGACTCCTCGGACGAGGTGATCGAAGCGGCGGACGCCGCAGTCAGCACACATCAGCAAAGACGCAATCCCATTGAATCGCATGCTTTGCGGCGTTTGCGTCGTGCGATCGAATCGGTCACGGAATGTGTCACCGACGCCCTCAACTCCGCAGTCAATAGCACTGATGACTCACAGATCATTGTGGCGCAGGAGGTTCAGCACACTCTTGTCTCCGCAGCGCGAGCTGTCCAGATCTCTGCGTCCGCGGGCCCCGGCGACGCGGCAATTGCGCGGTTGCTGGAGTGGATAGTTAAGCCAGCCGCACCCTTCCGTTGGCCGAACGAATTGCAGCTGCTTCTCGACGAAACATTACCGGCTGTGTCCGCGCCACGAGACGCGGACGGACTCCCGGTCGTGGATCCTCACTGCGCGGCAGCGACTATCGAAGAGCTTCGATCACCGGTCGACTTTCACGCGCTGTTCGAAGCCTACGTTTCCCGCGGCGATCTGCAGGAAGCAGCAATCGTCGCCCGGCAGGTGCCGGACTTGATGGATCGTTTGGCCATCGCCAGGAGTGACTGGAAGCGCCGCTTGGAGCGTGAGGTCAGCGCCGTGCGCGCAGATCTTGCGAGGACCTATGCCGACGAGGCGATGCGCGGCCCGCAAGCATCCATTCATCAGGTTGAGGCGGAAGCCCGACTGGTCGAGCCCGACGAGTACGCCGGTGATCGCTACGACCTTCAAATCGCTGAGCTTCAAAGCCTGCGTTCTGCGCTCGCCAGTCACCGTGCCGCATCCGCCGACGACCTGCGCCAGCGTGTCCAAGCAGAGATCAACGATCAGTCCGACCGCGAGAGAATATTCGCATTGATCGATGCCGAGGACTTCGTAGGCGCCAACGAACTCATTGCGCTCGCGCGCCGTGGTCCGCTACCTGACTTCGCAAACGACCGGGCAATAACCGGTTCGGAGTTGTTTGACAGCTTCGTAGAAGCGCTGACCGACATCAATTTGTCTCCCGGGATCTCGGTGGGCGACCTGATCGACAGGTTTGCGGACAGTCGACACGGCGGAATCAGCGACAGCGATAGGGCACGACTCAGCAGCTGGGGTGATCTGGCGTCGCGGGGGCGCCATCGGTCTCACGATCGCGGCGGAAAGCTCTTCTCCGCTCTTCGCGGACTCGGGCTTGACACCAGAGGAGAGCCCTCGCGACAAACCTTGCCCGGTGTAAGACATTTCGATCTTTTCCGGGTGAACGCAACTCCTGTCGACGGGTCGCTGGTACCTGGGCTCGGCAGCCAGGCCACGCACTACATGGTTGCCGTTACAGCTGACCACAAGCTACTTCGGGAAACACTCTCGTCCGGATTTCCCGCTAAGAGCGGTCCAAACATCGTCCTCTTCGACGGCGTTCTGACGATGGATCAACGCAGACAGTGTCTGTCGGTCTGCCGAGAGAAGAAGATCAGCGCAATTGTCGTCGATCATGCTGTGGCCGCTTTCATAGCGGCTCGACACCCACGGTCATTCCGTGCCGTTCAGCAGCTGACGTTGCCGTTCACGTGCTTCACGCATTACACGGTGGTCGCCGGCAACGTTCCAGACGAAGTTTTCGTTGGCCGCAATGAAGAACTCGCTCAGCTGGCCGACCGCACGGGAAGCCTCTTCGTCTATGGAGGTCGTCAACTCGGCAAATCCGCATTGCTGCGCAAGATTCAGCGCGACTTCAGCGCGGTGCCGGACCAGCATGCGATCTTTATCGATCTCAACTCCCACGGAATGGGAACTTGGGCCGATCCGCAACAGATCTGGCCCGTCTTACACAACGAGCTCGCAAAGATTGGCAGCATGGGTATCAAGGCCAGTTCTGCGGTGAGAAATCACGACGTGGTGACCAAGGCGATCCGGAACTGGCTCGACGCGAAAGATTCCCGCCGTCTACTTCTTCTGCTCGATGAAGCTGACGCCTTCCTGGAAAAAGAGTCGCGCGACGGCCCGAACGGGTTCCGAAACATCGGGCCTCTCAAAGGGCTCTTCGATCACAGCGAAGGAAGATTCAAACCCGTATTTGCCGGCCTGCATAAGGTCCAACGACTACAGAACGTGGCCAACACGCCACTCGCCCACGGCGGTCGCGACGTACTCATCGGACCCTTGGCTGCCGGACCCGCCCGCAACCTCGTGGTGAAACCGCTAGAAGCCCTCGGTTACAGGTTCGATAATCCCGAGACAGTATGGCGCCTTCTTGCTTTTACGAACCTGCAGCCCGGCCTCATACAGGTCGTTTGCAATGACCTTGTGGCTCACCTGCAGGCCCGGCCGCTGAGAAAGGGCGAGCCACTGATCGCCATAAGCGAAGCTGACGTCGACTTCGTCACCGGCGCCGAGATCACCCGAAGCAAGATTGCAGAGAAGCTTCGATTGACGATTGCACTCGAGGATCGCTACCGGGTGATCGCGCTCGCTGTAGCGATCATCAGCATGGAAGATAACTTTCGCGAGAAGTACACCGCGGTCGATATTCGCCAGAACTGCCAGGATTACTGGCAGCAAGGTTTCCAAGACTTGAACAGTGCTGAGTTCGAAGTGTATCTCGAAGAGCTCGTTGGGCTTGGGGTGCTCACAAAGGATAAAGAGAACCTCTTCGCCGTCCGTTCACCAAACATCGTGACCATGCTTGGCACCAAGGAGCAGCTCATTACCGAGCTAATCGAGAATATCGAGCAATTCGAGCTGCCGCACGAGTACAACCCGAGATCGACAAGGCGCCAGCTGACGACGGACACAGCCGTCTTCCGCAGCCCGCTGAGCGAACACG
Source organism: Actinomycetota bacterium (assembly GCA_040752555.1). Lineage (GTDB taxonomy): Bacteria > Actinomycetota > Actinomycetes > Mycobacteriales > Mycobacteriaceae > Mycobacterium. The sequence continues at coordinate 15,236 of JBFMGT010000017.1, forward strand.
ATCTAAGTCAGCTCATACCAGTCACAAAAAAATATGACGCCAGGACATTCGTCGTCGTCGGTGGCGAAGCTCTCGGAATCAAAGACGTTGAGGTAGTTGTATCCTCGGTTGGTACAGAGCGCGGCGTTCAGGTAACGGTGATTGATGCCGAGCGTGACGACGTTCTTGCCCGTCTCCGTGAATTCCGTTGGACTGGCGGTGGTACGAGTGCACCACGGATTCTTGTCGTGAACGCCGCACGCGCGAGCGAAACGCATGCCGAGAGTGCAGCTGCCGCTTTGGCATCCGTGCGCAGTCGAAATCACGGGCACCTCATTTTCGTGGTTGGGCCCGGCGGCGTTGACACGTTGGCACAATTCAATAGAAGTCCATCAGGGGACGAACCGAGACTGATCATTCTGGAAAAGTGGTCCGGCGACGGTATCCGCTCCCGCCATGACAACCCCTTCAATACGCCCGCCGACCGGGTCGATCTATTGAGATATTCGGGCGGATGGCCGGAGCTCGTCGAGCAAGCGATCGTTGATGCCGCAACCCGTAACGTCAGCTATGCGGAGCAGTGGAATCGTTTGTCTGAGTTTCCGGAGGACCGCGCGACCGCGCAGTCGTTCCTGCGACGTGTCGGCGTAACCCAGGAGCAGGTGCCGCTTCTCGCTGCATGGGCAGAGCTCGGCTCGGAGACATACGAAAGCATCGAAGATGTTGCCGCCGTGCTGGATCGCGATGCCATCGAGGTACGCAGACTGGCAACAAATCTCGCCCTGATTGGCGCGGTCAATGAAAGCCAAGGTGCTTACGCAATCGATGCGGTGGTAGCACGTTCGCTGAGCAAGCTGGTATGACGGTCATTCCGGCAACCGAGGAGATCGCCGCACTTCCCGGGCCAACCCGGTTCGTTGACCGCGTCGCTGATGATCTCAACGCCGGAAAGTCTGTAATCGTTGTGTTCCCTGATTCGCTTGTAGACGAGGGCATCGCAGACGTGGTGCTATACAACCTCGGGCGGGAGGGAGTCGGCACCACCTCCTGCTACGAGTCGACTGAGCCATTCCCTGAAAGAGTGCTGATAACATTCGGTGCCGACCCGCGTCGAGATACGAACTTCGCGGATTGGGACACAATCGCTGATTGGGGACCCTGGCATGGTTCGTGGGTGGTCATTCGAGGGTGGGTCCATGACGATGCTGAGGAAGTCGTTGACCGGTGGCCGCCTCAGCTCACCGCTTGCGGCCTGTCGATGGAGGACCGACCGAAGCTGATCGTCGGCGCACGGCTAGGCGATCTGTCACGTAAGAAGATCGCACACGTCGACCGCAGTGGCGTTGCAGTGCATTGGTGGTGGGGAGTGTTCGATAGAATCGACACTGAACTGCGGCTCGCACTCTCATCAGACAGGCCGCTCAATCCTGTTGAGTCTGCAGTCATTGTTGAAGTTGCCGGCTGGGAGCTCCGATGCGTGGATTTCCTCGTGGGCGACTGGGACGGGACAACGGCCGGGCTGCAGGAGTCACTCAATCGCTACCGTTCCCGAGTGATCGAACCCTCCAATATTCCGGAAATGGGCCACGGTCGGCGCCTTATCACAGAGCCACCTGCACACCTCGAACAGGCTTGGCGAAATGGCCTGGTGGACCGTTGGTCTTACGGAATCAGAAGCGCCGTAGATATCTTGAACGACGTCGACGTGACTCAGAGGCTGTGGATGGCGCATAATCGCGTCCTCGGTCAATACGTGGACGAAGAGCGCGCCGAGTATGAGCGGATGATTCTGTCCAAAACCTCTCGCAGGTCACTTGAGGGCTTGCGAATTCGCGACGATGACATCATCGAGATCGGTTCCCTCGCTTGGCTTGTAGACACACGGAGAGTCGACATCGGGAAGTCACATCGGGAACGTTTACAAACGTTTCGTGACGTGCGAAACGATCTTGCTCACCGCCGTCCGGTCACCGACGAATTAATGCGGCGCGTGACCGCTTACTTGGAGTTCTGAAGCTCGCGCCACGACGGGTTGAGAGCCGTGTCCACCAACCCGTGCATTTGATAGCGTTCAGGATAGCTCGGAACTCAACCGTACGGTCGCGGTGCTCAACGTCTCTGAGCAACTAGCTCGTCCCGACGAGCGAGGTCAGTTCCGTTGCCCTGGAGGTCAGCTGCACTAGGTGACTACCAATCCGCCAGATCCGGCCGACCGATCCCGCCTGCTTCGGAATCGACCACAACCGTTCGCAAGAATAGAGGTCGTACGCCTTCGCGAGTACGTCCGAGTTGGGGCTGGTGACCCCGAACACGAGCGTTGTTCCTTCAGTACCCAGCAAGTTCTGCGCCGGATAGTCGCAAGCGGGTCCCTCGGCGCCATCCTTCAGGTTGTACTGCTGCCAGCGCGGAAAAGCCTGGCTCTTGGCCATGTTGACCATCAGCGTCGTTCCGACGAGCTGCGTCACACCGGTCGGGACTTCGATCAGTTTCTTTCCCTCGGCGGAGTACACGGCGTTCGCATCGTCGGATTCCGTTGTCGTCACCGGCAGGTCTGCCGCCTCCTCCCTCAGAGAGCCCTCCGCACTGCCACCGACGCGCTTTCCGCTGCCGTCGAAGAAGTAGATGTCACCCGGTGCTCCGTCGGCCCCAGCAATCTTTCCCGCGAATCCGCCCGAGTAGAAGGATGTCTCGACAATCGAGGCGTCCTCCTCGATCTCTGGCTGAACGACCCGACCGTCGGCCACGGAGAAGACCGTCTTCTCGAACTTCTTGGGGTTGGAGTCACCTTGCGCCGTCAGAGTCTGCGATCGTGCAGCTGGACGCTCCCCCGGCTCCACGGCAAGCAATCCGTCACCGGGGACGAACCATGTCGTCTCGGCGCGCCGACCGATGCCGAACACACCCTGATCCTGCGTCGTCGCCACCGCGTACACACCAACCTGTTTCACCGCCAGCGTGCCGAAGCCCAGACGAAGATCCGACGGGCCGACGTAATCGACTGCGCCCGAACGGCCGTCGATCACCCGCGCCGTGACTGACGGCAACCCGTCGAGGCACAGAATGTCGTTCGGCCCGTTGAGAAAGCACTCGGGGTTCCGCGCCGCCACACTCAGTGGCACGGCCTCGAACAATGGTCGCCCGTTGGTGACATCCACCCCGACAAGCCACCACTGAGGAGTCTCAGGCGCGCCGCTGCTCGCCAGAAGGTACGCACGGCTGTCGATGCTTCCGATGAACGGCCGCGGTCCGCGTGGATCATTGCTGACCGCGATACGGCTGTCACCAACGGCCGGCAACCCCAGATCGCTGACGGTCGTGCGCCATCCCGGCACCGGTTCCTCGCGCATTGATGAAGACAGCATCGCCTGCGGTGGCGGCTGCCACGATTCCCTCGCCGCGTCCAGGCGGTGGGCAGGCAGCCACCAGGTGAACACCGCTACTGCCGAAACCACGACGACCACAAGCACTGCTGCCGATATGAGGAGACCTCGGCGCCGAATCGATCCCGTCCACATGGAGGTATCAGCCGGTACCTAATTGGCGGCGAGCCGCAAACGCTTCGGCCAGCTGCGCGTTGAAGTCCTCCCAGGACGGCACACCGAGGGCATGTTGCAGGTAGGCGCCGGTACCTGCACGATCGTGGCCGAGGTTGCGCATCAAGTCGACGATCACCTCGCGCTGGGCAGCGCGTGCCTTGTGTTTCGCGAAAGTCGCGAGTTCCTTGATTTCTTGGCCCAGCCGGACTTCGTCGAAGTCGGATAGGTTGAACACGTCGATGCGCTGCAGCCGTCCTCCTATCGTCGCGGTGGCCGACAGAGCCCCGGTCGGGCTGGTGACGGTGAACCACGCCTCCGGACGTTCCACGTTGTCATGCGGGGGATCCGCTGAACAGCCCGCTTCCCAGTGGTCTTCGGAGTGGCTCGAAACATCAGGTGCGTACTGGGCAAGAACATCGAGCCCGTCGGAATACGCGTCGCCGGCATCCGTTTGCCCTTCGACCTCCTGATCCCACCCGGCATCAGATGGCATGTCGACAGGCTCCAAATCCGCCGACGAAAGTCATAGACTGCACGAGTCGATGTACTTGCGCGCGAGCCAATCCGCGTTGTTGTAGTTCGTCGACGCGGTTTTCAACCGCTCCGACAGGTCGTGCGACTTTCTCCAGAGCTTCGCGTTCGCTGCATCCCGGGCCGCTTCGATGGCGTCCACCGCCATGTTGCTGGCCGCGCAGACGACGCCGTGTGTGGCCCACACACTCGACGCGAGATCATTCACCGTTTCGCCTGCGATCTTCAATCGGCCCGCGGCTGAGGCCTGCTTGGCAGCAAGTTCGTCGACGTGCTCTGTGAGCACTCGAAGGTTGTCTTGTTGGCCCGTCATGCACATTCCTCCTCGATCACGAGAATCAACGCGGGGGTACAGACTCGTACGGCCTCGCGGGCGGATAGGACACCGGCGGGCCGTCGGGCTCGGGCGGTGTGTAGGGCACCGTCGTATTCGTGCGAGACGGCAGTGTCCCTTCGGTCCGCTCATCACCGAGGGGCTCCCCGCACGGGAAGCTGCCGTCAGGGTCGAGGTCTTTCTCGTCGGCCGCGGATTGATACCGACCTCGCGGGGTGCGCAGCGCGAGTGCCACCGACGCCGATTCGGCGACCAACTTCGCGATTGACGCTCCGGCCAGCCCGATCTGTGTCGCGGCAACGGCGAGATCGCCGGCAGCCTTGACCTGAGCGCCGCCGGGAATGGCGTTCATCCATGACGTCGACGTGTCGTAATCGGACAGGAAGTCGATCGCATCCTGCAGATCCGTGCGGGTCTCCGTCACCTGGGCTGCCAACCTGCGCAGCGCGGCCCGCACCTCCCGTTCCGCTTCGACGACCTCCAAGGTCAGGTGACGATGAGTGTTGTTGGCGTCGCGGTACGTATTCGACGCAGTGCCATCCCACAGGTCGTCCTTCGGCGTGGCATCGATGAGAAGGTCGCCGGCCTCTTCGTACAGCTCCGACGACTTGGTGAGCGCCTCGCCCGCCTGCGGCTCGCCCGAGCCAGTGGTTGCCTTCATGCCCTGGATCGTGACCTGAGCGGCAGCGAGGATCGGCGACCCGGTGACGGCCGTGATGGTGTTCGACGCGCGATCCAGGATGCCGGGCTTGTCGTCCCAATCGACACCGACGACGTCGCCATAGCGGCGCAGCAGGTCGAGCGCATCACCCAACAAGCTCACGCCGGACACCTCCCTCGCCGTCCACCCTAGATCAGCTTCACGACGCCTCAGTGCACGAAATTTCCGGGATTGACCGAGCGCGTACACACCGCGGTCCGCACCACGGTGTCCCCTCTGGTTCGCGCGCCGTCCTCGCAGGCGACCTGGGTCCTAAGTCCTCTCCCGGCCGATTCACCCCTCGAGGAACGGCGATCGGTTCTACTCTCGCGCCATGCGCGCCCAGGGCCTGGCGAAATGGATCGCCGTCGCCAGACTGGCGGGCTGCTGTGTGTGCGCCGGGCTCCTCGCCGCCGCCCTGATGTTCCCGGCGGTGGGCGGCGCGGGCAGCGCGCTGATGCGTGTAACCGACTCGGCAACAGCAGAATTCACCCAATTGGTCGACGGTGACGTGCCGATCGTCTCCACCATGGTGGACGCCGACGGTAACCCCATCGCCTGGCTCTATGACCAACGCCGCTGGATCGTGTCGAGCGACCGCATCGCCGACACGATGAAGCTGGCCATCATCTCGATCGAGGACAAACGCTTCACCGACCACGACGGCGTCGACTGGCAGGGCACCCTCACCGGCCTGGCCGGCTACCTACGCGGTGACCCCAGCACCCGCGGCGGGTCCACCATCGAGCAGCAGTACGTCAAGAACTTCAACCTGTTGGTGAAGGCCCGCTCCGACGCCGACCGGCGCGCCGCGATCGAGATCACCCCGGCCCGCAAGCTGCGCGAGATCCGCGCCGCCCTGGCCATGGACGTCGCGCTGCCCAAGGCCGAGATCCTCACCCGTTACCTGAACCTGGTGTCGTTCGGCAACGGCGCATACGGCGTCCAGGACGCCGCCAAGACCTACTTCGGCATCAACGCCGCCGACCTCAACTGGCAGCAGGCAGCCCTGCTTGCCGGCGTGGTGCGCTCCCCCAGCTCGCTGGACCCCTACCTCCACCCCGACGCGGCACTGGAGTGACGCAACGTGGTTCTCAACACCATGATCGAGAACCTGCCCGACCAGGCGGGGGCACTGCGCACGGCCAAGCTCGCCCCGCTGGGAGTGTTGCCACGCCCCGACCCGCTGCCGCAGGGCTGCATCGCCGCCGGCGATCGCGCCTTCTTCTGTGAGTACGCATTGCAGTACCTGGCCCGTGCCGGACTCAGCCGGGACGACTTCGCGCGCAACGGATATCTGATCCGCACCACCCTCGACCCCGCGGTGCAGAGCCGCGTCAAGAGCGCCGTCGACAACTACGCCGACCCGACCACCGACGGCGTCGCCAGCGTGATGAGCGTGATTCGCCCCGGCCGAGACGCCCATCGCGTCCTCGCCATGGCCGACAACCGCACCTACGGCCTGGACGCCGGCGCCGACCAGACAGTGCAGCCGCAGCCCTTCTCGCTCGTCGGCGACGGTGCCGGATCGATCTTCAAGATCTTCACCACCGCCGCAGCACTCGAGATGGGGATGGGTATCAACGCCACCCTCGATGTGCCGCAGAGCTTTCGGGCCACCGGGTTGGGTGACAGCACCGAACCGGGATGCCCGCCGAAAACCTGGTGCGTGAAGAACGCCTCGCCCAACTATCCCGGTCAGATGTCGGTGACCGACGCCCTGTCCAAATCGCCCAACACCAGGTTTGCGAAGCTGATTGCCCAGATCGGGGTGCCCCGCGCCGTGGACATGGCGGTGCGGCTGGGCCTGCGGTCCTACGCCGAGCCGGGCACCGCCCGCGCCTACGACCCGCAGTCCAACGAGAGCCTCGCCGACTTCGTCAAACGGCAGAACATCGGATCGTTCACGCTCGGCCCCCTCGAACTCAACGCGCTCGAATTGTCCAACGTCGCAGCCACCTTGGCCTCGAGCGGCATGTGGTGTCCGCCCAGCCCGATCGACGCTGTCTACGACCGCGACGGTCACGACGTGCCACTCGCAGCCCAGCGCTGCGAGCAGGTGGTCCCTGAGGGACTCGCCAACACGTTGGCCAATGCGCTGGCCAAGGACCATGTCAACGGAACCGCGGCGGGCGCAGCGAGTTCGGCCGGTTGGACACTGCCGATGTCGGGCAAGACCGGCACCACCGAGTCGCACCGGTCATCGGGGTTCCTCGGCTTCACCAATCAGTACGCCGCCGCGAACTACATCTTCGACGACTCCCCGACACCGTCGGGTCTGTGCTCCTCCCCGCTGCGCGAATGCAGCGACGGTGACCTGTACGGCGGGACCGAACCGGCGCGGACGTGGTTCGCGGCGATGACACCGATCGCCGAGGACTTCGGCCCCATCGCATTGCCGCCTACCGATCCGCGCTACGTCGACGGCGGACCGGGAAGCGAGGTGCCCGGCGTCGCCGGGCTGAATCTCGATACCGCGCGAAAGAAACTGACCGACGCCGGCTTTCAGGTCGCCCCCGCACCCACCGCGGTCTACAGTTCGTCGACGAAGGGCAGCGTCGTCGGCACGACACCGACCGGCAGGACGATCCCCGGATCCATCGTCACGATCAACACCAGCCTCGGATACGTCCCCGCGCCGGTGTACCAGCCGCCGCCTCCCAGCGCACCGCCGCCGGGAGCACCACCTCCCGACGTGCCGCCGCCTCCCCCGCCGAACGTCCTCACCATCCCCGGACTCCCGCCCATCGTGCTGCCCTGGCCGGCCCCTCCTCCCCCGCCTCCACCGCCGGCCTGAAACGGCTGTGATCCTGCGCAGCGGCCGGTCAACGCCCTACCATCACCGCGTGCACCCCGAAACAGCCACCGAGCAACGCCACGTCTCCGGCATCGCCGCCGTGATGACCGTGCTCGCGATGGGCCTCGGCTACGCCGTCTCCATCGGCGACCCCACCACCCTGTCGGCCAACCTGCAGGTCGTCTCCGCCGGGCTCGGCATCACCGGCAGCACCGCCACCTTCATCGCCAGCCTCGCCACCCTGACCATGGCGGCCGCAGTCCTCTCCGCCGGCGCCCTCGGCGACCTCTACGGCATGCGCCGCCTCTACATGGTCGGCCTCGCCGGCGCCGCCGCGTTCAGCATTCTCGCCGCCGCCGCCCCCGTCGCCGCCGTCCTCATCATCGCCCGCGCCGGCGTCGGCATCGCCCTGGCCTTCCTCATCGGCCTCTCCCTCGCCCTCACCAACGCCGTCTTCTCCCCCGAGCGTCGCGCCGCCGCCATCGCCGCCTACTTCAGCGTCGGCTACGCCGTCTCCACCCCCATGCCCGCACTCGGCGGCACCCTCGCCCACGCCATCGGCTGGCGCGCAACTTTTTTCCTCGTCCCCGTCATCGCCGCCATCGGCCTGCTCATCACCTGGCGCTTCGTCCCCGAGACACTGCGCAACAGCCGCCGCCTCGACATACCCGGCATGGCGCTCTTCGCCGTCGCGCTGCTCTCGTTCATCTACGGCATGTCCCACATCGAGACCGGCATCGACGCCATCGGCCTCACCTGCATCGCCGCCGGGCTCGCTGCTGGCGTCGCCTTCGTCGTGCGCGAGCGCAGCACCGACCATCCCGCCCTCGACATGCGCGTCTTCCGCTCCAGCCGCTTCAACGCCGCCGTCGCCGCCGGTGTCGTGTTCAACATCGTGCTCGGCGGCTCGATGATCCTGCTGGCCTTCTACCTCGTCACCATCCGCAAGGAGTCCCACGAGCTGTTCGGCTACCTCCTCATGCCTGCCACCGCCATGGCCGCGCTTGCCGCCCTCTCCGCCGGACCCGTCGCGAACAAGTTCGGTGCCCGCACCGTCATGGTCACCGGCCTGGTCCTCATGCTCGCCGGCCTGGTGGTACTGCACAGCTACACCCTCGACACCACCCGCGTCACTGTGTTCGTCACTGCCGCATTCATGGTCGTCGGCGGCGCACTGGTCACCACCCCTCAGGCGATGATCATGATGAACAGTGCCCCGGCCGACCTCGGCGGTGCCGTGTCCGCCGTCAAGAGCGCGGTCAACGAGGGCGGATACTCCCTCGGCCCAGCACTTTTCGCACTGGTCGGCATCAACCTCTTCCTCACCGACAGCGCCCACGACCTGTCGAAAGATGGCGTCACCCGCGCCGAGACCCGCGAAGCCCTGGTCACCTCCCACGGCGGTCACACCGGCGCGACACTGGTCAATCCCGACCAGGCGCGCCTCATCGTCGACCAGGCGCCAAACAACGCGATCGACGCCATCCACACGCTGAGCCTGATCATGGCCGCCGGACCGATCATCGCGATCATCCTGGCGCTGTGGCTGATCAAGCCGAACCGCTAACCGGGCCCGGCGCCCGCCACCGTCGGCTCGATCGTCGGCGCCGGATAACCGCCCGCCTGCATCGCGTCGCGCACCGCACCACTGACGACATCAACCGAGCCCGACGGCACCAGCGCGATCACACAGCCCCCGAAACCGCCGCCCGTCATCCGCGCCCCCAACGCTCCCGCCGACACCGCGGTAGAAGCGATCAGGTCGAGATGCGGAGTGGTGATCTCGAAGTCGTCCCGCATCGACTCATGCGACGCGGTGAACAACGCCCCGACCCGCTCAAAGTCCGCCACCGACAACGCCTCCACCGTGTCCAGCACCCGCTGGTTCTCGGTGACGATGTGCCGGGCCCGGCGCTGATCCTCGCCTGAGAGGCCGGAAACAGACGACGCCTCCCGCAGCGACGCCACACCCAGCGCCGCCGCGGCCCGCTCGCACGACGCCCGCCGCGCGGCGTACTCGCCACCCGCGTGCTCGTGCCGTGCCTGCGAGTCGATCAGCAGCAGCGTCACCCCGTGCGCATCGGGGTCAAACGCAACCGGAGTGACGGTCAGATCGCGGAAGTCGATCAGCTGGGCGCACCTCGGCTGCGCGTAGAGGATCGCCAGCTGGTCCAGCAATCCTGTTGGCGCACCCACGTACTCGTTTTCCGCGCGCTGGGCGATCCGCGCCTGCTCGACACGATCGACCGCAATGTCACCGAGCAACGCGCCCAGGACGGCGCATTCCAGCGCCGCTGACGATGACAGACCCGAGCCGATCTGCACACCCCCGCTGATCGCCAACGTGCCACCCGGCACCGAGTAGCCGGCCTCCCGAAGAGACCACACCACCCCTGCCACGTAGGCCGCCCATCCATCAACGTCGCCGGGCACCGTGTCGACGGCGACGCGCACCGCAGACGGCTCCCGGTCCGTGCGCACCACCAGCTCGCCGCTGTCGGCCGGTTCGAACTCCACGACCGTGCGCCCCGGCAGCGCGATCGGCAACGCGAAACCCGCGTTGTAGTCGGTGTGTTCGCCGATCAGGTTGATCCGGCCCGGCGCAGAGAAGCGAATGCTCATAGGCCGCGCAGCCTCTCCGCTAACGCCTCGGGCACGACGTCGTTGATGAACGCGTCCATCACCGACTCCGACGACGCCAGGAACTTGAGCTTGTCGGCGGTCCGCCGGGTCGAGATGATCTCGACGTGGAAGCAGCCCTCCCCCTCCGGGTACTGGTGCAGCCCCGCCATGTACGGCAGCGGCGCGTCGTACATCCGGTCCAGCCGCCGCAGGGTCTCCTGGTACATGCCACTGAACGCATCCAGCTCGGCCCCCGAAAGGTCGAGCAGCGAATGCACGAACCGGTTCGGGTAGATGTGCACCTCCACCGGCCATCGAGCAGCGAACGGCACGAACGCCGTGAACGCCGAATCCCGCGCAACAATCCGACGACCGTCCTCGACTTCCCGCGCCACCAGATCGCCAAAAAGATTGCTGCCGTGCTCTTCCCGATAAGCAGAAGCGCGAAGCAGCATCTGCTCGGTCCGCGGCGTCAGGAATGGATAGCCGTAGATCTGCCCGTGCGGATGAGTCAGCGTCACCCCAATCTCCTCGCCGCGGTTCTCGAAGCAGAACACCTGCGCGATGCCCGGCCGACCGAGCAGGTCAGCGGTGCGGTGCCGCCACGCCTCGACGACAAGGCGGGCCTGCGCGGGGTCGAGGGAGGCGAACGAGCTGTCGTGGTCGCTGGAGAAGCAGATCACCTCGCAGCGGCCGCTGCCGGGCACCGGATCGAAGTCCGAAGACGCCGAAAGCGGACCACCCGCCCCTGAGAGAGAAGCGAACCGATTCTCGAAGACGACGACGTCGTAGTCCGGCGCCGGAATCTCACTCGTGAGGCCGGACGGCCCCGGGCACAACGGGCACTGCCCGCGCGGCGGGAGGTAGGTGCGGTCCTGGCGGGCCGGAGCGACGATCACCCACTGACCGGTGGTCTGGTCGAATCGTAACTCCGACAGCGACTCTGACCGCGGGGGCAGGGGCCGGAGGTCAGGAACCGGAGCCGGCTCCCGGCCAGGCAGACTGAAGAACAACAGATCGCGTCCGTCGGCGAGGGTCCATGCCGTCACTGCGTCCGTGCGCGACGGATTCTCAACCACGGTTGACGCAACTCCTCTGCCCGGCGCATAGCCTCAGCGTCCAGGATCTGATGGTAGCGCGCGACCAGCTGCTCCCGGGTCAAGCCGAACTCCGGGAGCACCTCGTCGGCGGGCGGGCCGCCGTAGGGCGCCCAGCTCCGCATGAAGGTGACGATGTCGTGCTCGTAGCGATCCGCGATCCCGGGCATGTCAGGCCCCGCCCTTCTTCTTGTTGTAGATGTCGAAGCCGACCGCGGCCAGCAGCACGAGGCCCTTGATCACCTGCTGCACGTCGCTGCCGATACCGATCAACGACATGCCGTTGTTGAGGACACCGAGCACGAAGCCGCCGATGATCGCGCCGAACACCGTGCCGACACCGCCGCTGGCCGAGGCGCCGCCGATGAACGCCGCGGCGATCGCCTCCAGCTCCATGCCGATACCCGCCTGCGGCGTCGCCGAATTCAGCCGCGCGGCGAACAGCAACCCGGCCAGCGCCGAGAGCAACCCCATGTTGACGAACACCAGGAACGTCACTCGCTTGGTCTTGACGCCCGAGAGCCGCGCTGCGGCCTCGTTGCCGCCGACGGCGTACACCTGCCGGCCGATCACCGTGCCGCGCATGATGAACGCGTACACGACAAACGCGAGGGCCAGAATGATGCCGACCACCGGGACACCGCGGTAGCTCGCGAGCAGCAGCGTGAACGCGGCCAGCGCCGCGACGATCGCCGCGCACTTGGCGACGAACCAGCCGAGCGGCAGCACGCTGAACCCGTACTGGCTCTGGGCGCGTCGCTGCCGCACCTGCTGCCACACCGCGGCCAACATCACGAACACGCCGAGAATCACCGTGGGCCAGTGGTACACGGCGTTCGCGCCGAGCTCGGGCAGAAAGCCGCTGCTGACCTGGCTGAAGCTGCGGGGGAACGGCGCGATCGACTGCCCTTCGAGCAGATACTGTGTCGCGCCGCGGAAGACGAGCATGCCGGCCAACGTCACGATGAACGACGGGATGCCGACGTAGGCGATCCAGAAGCCCTGCCACGCCCCGATCAACGCACCGAGCAGCAGACACAGCGCCACCGCGACGGGCCAGGGCATGTCGTTGCGGATCATCAGCACCGCCGACATCGCCCCGATGAACCCAGCGATCGAGCCCACCGACAGGTCGATGTGTCCGGAGATGATCACGATCACCATCCCGATCGCCAGGATCAGGATGTAGCCGTTCTGCTGGACGATGTTCGTGACGTTCAGCGGCTTGAGCAGGATGCCACCCGTCCACACCTGGAACAGGATGACGATCAGGGCGAGCGCGACGACCATGCCGTACTGCCGGAAGTTGCCCTGCAGCAATGCCTTCACGCGCGACGCGGTCGAGTCCTCAGGCGGTGGCGCCGGGGCGCTCGGCGGCGTCGACACCGTCGGGGTGGTGGTCATCTATCCTCGTCCCTTCATCATGTAGCGCATCAGCGTCTCCTGCGACGCGTCGGCCCGAGCCACCTCACCGGTGAGCCGGCCCTCGTTGAGTGTGTAGATGCGGTCGCACAGGCCGATGAGCTCCGGCAGCTCCGAGGAGATGACGATCACCGCCTTCCCCTGCGCCGCCAGAGAATTGATGATCGTGTAGATCTCGTACTTGGCGCCGACGTCGATGCCGCGGGTGGGTTCGTCGAGGATCAGCACGTCCGGGTCGGCGAACACCCACTTGCTCAGCACCACCTTCTGCTGATTTCCGCCCGACAGATTTCCCGTGATCGCCTTCACCGACGGCGCCTTGATCCGCATGTCCTTGCGGAACCGCTCGGCGACCTTGGTCTCCTCGTGCTCGTTGATCACCGACTGCCGGCTGACTTTCGGCAGCGACGCCAACGTGATGCTGCGGGCGATGTCGTCCATCAGGTTCAGTCCGAAGTGCTTGCGGTCCTCGGTGGCGTAGGCGATGCCGTGACTGATCGCCTCGGGCACGGTGCGGGTGCGAATCTCCCTGCCGTCCTTGAACACCGACCCGCCGGCCTTCTTGCCGTAGCTGCGGCCGAACACGCTCATCGCGAGCTCGGTGCGGCCGGCGCCCATCAGCCCGGCGAGCCCGACGACCTCACCGCGGCGGACGTTCAAGGAGACACCGTCGACGACCTTGCGCTGCTGATCGAGCGGGTGGTACACCGTCCAGTCCTCGATCGCGAACGTGACGTCGCCGATCTCGTGGGTGGTGCGCTCGGGGAACCGGTCGACCAGCGGCCGGCCCACCATGCCGCGGATGATGTGCTCCTCGGTGAGATCCGGCCCCACGTCGAGGGTCTCGATCGTGCGGCCGTCCCGCAGCACCGTGATGCGGTCGGCGACGCGGGTCACCTCGTTCAGCTTGTGGGAGATGATGATGCACGTCAGCCCCTGGCGGCGCAGCTCCAAGATCAGGTCGAGCAGGTTCCGGCTGTCCTCGTCGTTCAGCGCGGCGGTCGGCTCGTCGAGGATCAGCAGCTTCACCTTCTTGGACAGCGCCTTGGCGATCTCGACGAGCTGCTGCTTGCCCACCCCGATGTCGGAGATCCGGGTGCCCGGGCTCTCCCGCAGCCCCACCCGGTCGAGGAGCTGCTGGGCGTGCGTGGTGGTCTCGTGCCAGCTGATCACCCCGGCCGAGGCGTGCTCGTTGCCCAGGAAGATGTTCTCCGCGATCGAGAGCACCGGGACCAGTGCGAGTTCCTGGTGGATGATCCCGATGCCACGCCGTTCACTGGACCGGATGTCCTTGAAATCGCCCGGCGCACCGTCGAAGACGATCTCTCCCTCGTAGGAGCCGTGCGGATAGATTCCGCTGAGCACCTTCATCAGCGTGGACTTGCCGGCGCCGTTCTCCCCGCAGATGGCGTGGATCTCACCCTGACGGACCGTGAGGTTCACGTCGCTCAGCGCGGTCACCGCACCGAAGCGCTTCGTGATGTCCCGCATCTCGAGCAGTGCGGTGCCCTCGCTCCCCATCAGGCCAGCTGCGCGGAGGTGTAGTAGCCGGAGTCGACCAGCACCTTCTGGTAGTTGGACTTGTCCACACTGACCGGCTGCAGCAGGAACGACGGCACGACCTTCACCCCGTTGTCGTAGGTGGTGGTGTCGTTGACCTCGGGCTTACCGCCGGTCAACAGCGAATCCGCCATCTGCACAGCAGCTTTCGCGAGCTCCCGGGTGTCCTTGAACACCGTCTGGGTCTGTTCACCGGCGATGATCGACTTGACCGACGCGAGTTCGGCGTCCTGCCCGGTGACGATCGGCAGCGGGTTGGCCGGGGTGCCGTAGCCGGCGCTCTTGAGCGCCGAGATGATGCCGAGCGACATGCCGTCGTAGGGCGACAGCACCGCGTCGACCCGGCCGCTGGTGTACGAGCGGCTCAGCAGGTTGTCCATCCGCGACTGCGCGAGCCCGCCGTCCCAGCGCAGTGTCGCCACCTGGTCGAAGGAGGTCTGCCCGCTTTTCACCACGAGCTTGCCGCTGTCCAGGTAGGGCTGCAGCACGCTCATCGCACCCTTGAAGAAGAACGTCGCGTTGTTGTCATCGGGCGAGCCGGCGAACAGCTCGATGTTGAACGGCCCCTTGCCCTGCGCCACGCCCAGCTTGTCGACGATGTACTGCGCCTGCAGCACACCGACTTTGAAGTTGTCGAACGTCGCGTAGTAGTCGACGTTGGCCGAGCCGCGGATCAACCGGTCGTAGCTGACCACCGGGATCTTCGCGTCGGCGGCGCGCTGCAGGATGTCGGTCAGCGACGAGCCGTCGATCGGCGCAATGACGAGAACCTTGACCCCCTTGGTGATCATGTTCTCGATCTGGGAGACCTGGTTCTGCACGACGTCGTCGCCGTACTGGAGGTCGGTCTGATAACCCAGGTCCTGGAACTGCTTGGCCATGTTGTCGCCGTCGGCGACCCACCGCTCCGACGACTTGGTCGGCATCGCGATGCCGATCGTCCCGCTGCGGTCACCCCCGCCCCCACCGCCGGTGGCCTCGGGTCCGGTCGAGCGGCCGCAGGCGGCGAGCGAGGCCGTCAGGGCCAGCGCCGCCGCGATGCGCAGAGAGCTTTTTCGCATGGATTCCTCCGGTTGGTTCGGCGCTCATCGCGGGTCCGGCATGCGGACCGCCGTCACGATGTGAGCGCTAACATCGGCCATCTTGTGACGCGGCTCACGCCCGTGTCAAGGGTTCACACGTGAGAAATGTGAGCGCTAACAATCCGTTGACAGCACTCGAATGTGAGCGTTAACATCGCCGCAGTGTAACGCCGGTCACATGGGCACCGACGTCGCCGATCCCCGCCAATCACGGACGTGACCTGGTCCGATGGCATCCCGTAAGGAGTCCTCGTGAAGAAAATCCTCTCTGCGATGCTCGCCGTCGCAACGGCGGGCATGGTGGCCGCGTGCGGCAGCGGACCGGCACCCGGGAACGCCCCCGGAGGAGGCGGCGGCGCCGACGGCCAGATCACCATGGGCTTCTCCCAGGTCGGCGCGGAAAGCGGCTGGCGCACCGCCAACACGACCTCGATCCAGGACGCGGCCAAGGCCGCCGACATCAACCTCAAGTTCTCCGACGCCAACGGCAAGCAGGAGAATCAGATCTCGGCCATCCGGTCGTTCATCCAGCAGCGCGTCAACGTGATCGCGTTCAGCCCGGTGGTCCGTACCGGCTGGGACGCGGTGCTGCTGGAAGCGAAGAACGCCAACATCCCGGTGATCCTGACCGACCGCGCCGTCGACACCCAGGAGAAGGACGTCTACAAGACGTTCCTCGGCGCGGACTTCGTGCAGGAGGGCCAGTGGGCCGGCGAGTGGGTGGTCAAGGAGTTCGCCAACGCCACCGGGCCGGTGAACATCGTGCAGCTCGAAGGCACCACCGGCTCGGACCCCGCGCTGGAGCGCAGCACCGGGTTCAGCAAGGCCATCGCCGCCAACCCGAACCTGAGCGTGATCGCCTCGCAGACCGGTGATTTCACGCGCTCGGGCGGCAAGCAGGTGATGGAGGCGTTCCTCAAGGCGAACCCGAAGATCGACCTGGTGTTCGCGCAGAACGACGACATGGCCCTTGGCGCGATCGAGGCCATCGAGGCGGCGGGTAAGAAGCCCGGGCAGGACATCAAGATCGTCGCGATCGACGCCACCCACGACGGCATGCAGGCACTCGCCGACGGCAAGATGAACTTCATCGTCGAGTGCAACCCACTGCTCGGGCCGCAACTGATGGACCTGGCCAAGAAAGTCGTTGCTGGTGAACCAGTTCCGGACCGCGTGGTGACCCCCGACCAGACCTTCGACCAGCAGCAGGCCAAGGCGGTCCTGCCCGAGCGCAAGTACTGACCACGCGCGTGACCTCCGTGATGACGACAACGACCGCCGACCCGGTCGTCCACATGCGGGACGTCTCGATCGACTTCCCCGGCGTCAAGGCCCTCGACGGGGTGGAGTTCCGTCTGCTGCCCGGTGAGATCCATGCGCTGATGGGTGAGAACGGCGCCGGGAAGTCGACCTTGATCAAGGCGCTCACCGGGGTCTACGACATCGACGCGGGCTCCATCACCGTCGACGGCGTCGAGCAGCGGTTCACTGGTCCGCGGCAGGCGCAGGACGCCGGCATCAGCACCGTGTACCAGGAGGTCAACCTCTGCCCCAATCTGACCGTGGCAGAGAACATCCTGCTGGGCCGCGAGCCGCGACGCTGGGGCCGCATCGACACCCGGGCCATGAACCGCCGCGCCGCCGAGCTGCTCGCCGACCTCGACCTGAACATCGATCCGCGGTCCACGCTGGGCGCCCACCCGATTGCGCTGCAACAGCTGGTGGCCATCGCCCGCGCGACGGCGGTGTCGGCGCGGGTGCTGATCCTCGACGAGCCGACGTCGAGCCTCGACGCCGACGAGGTGGCCGAACTGTTCCGGGTGATGCGGCGCCTGCGCGACGGCGGCACCGCGATCCTGTTCGTCTCGCACTTCCTCGACCAGGTCTATGCGATCTCCGACCGGATGACGGTGCTGCGCAACGGCCGCCGCGTCGGCGAGTACGAGACCGCGACGCTGGACCGGCTCACGCTGATCTCCGCGATGCTCGGCCACGAACTCGCCGTACTCGACGAGATCGCCGACAGCGCGGGCTCACCGGTCAGTGACGACGTCGTGCTCAGCGCCCGCGAGCTCGGCCGGGCGCCGGCGCTGCACCCGCTCGATCTCGACGTCCACCGCGGCGAAGTGGTCGGACTCGCCGGGCTGCTCGGTTCGGGCCGAACCGAACTGGCCCGCCTGCTGTTCGGCGCCGACCGCGCCACCAGCGGGCAGATCACCGTCGACGGCGACCCCGCCGCGATCCGCTCACCGCGCGCCGCGATCGCGCACCGGATCGCGTTCTCCTCCGAGGACCGCAAGGGCGAAGGCATCATCGGCGAACTCTCGATCCGCGACAACCTCGTCCTCGCACTGCAGGCCCGACGCGGCTTCGCCCGTCCCCTCTCCCGCGCCGCCAAGGACGCGCTGGTCGACCGCTACATGGAGGCGCTCGACATCCGTCCCCGCAACGCCTCGCTGCCGGTGAAGAACCTCAGCGGCGGCAACCAGCAGAAGGTGCTGCTGGCGCGCTGGCTCATCACCGAACCGCAACTGTTCATCCTCGACGAGCCCACCCGCGGCATCGACGTCGGCGCCAAGGCGCAGATCCAGAAGCTGATCGCCGAGCTGGCCGCCGACGGCATGGGCGTCGTGTTCATCTCCGCCGAACTCGACGAAGTCGCCCGCATCAGCGACCGGATCGCGGTGCTGCGGGAGGGCCGGTGCGTCGCGCAGGTCGGAAACGACTGCAGCGTGCGCGAATTGACCGCACTGATCGCCGGGGACGGTGCAGCGTGATCAAGAAGCTCACCGCCTCCCCGCTGCTATGGCCCGCGCTGGCGCTCGTCGCGCTGCTCGCCGTCAACGTCGTGCTGACGCCGAGCTTCCTGAGCATCCGCGTGCAGGACGGTCACCTGTTCGGCAGCCTCATCGACATCCTGCGCAACGGCGCCCCCACCATGCTCGTCGCACTCGGCATGACGCTGGTGATCGCATCGCGCGGCATCGACCTGTCCGTCGGCGCCGTCGTCGCCGTCAGCGGCGCGCTGGCGTGCGCGCACATCGCCGCGTCCGGCGATCCCGGCAGCCCGGCCACCGTGCTGACCGCGATGGGCCTCGCGCTCGGTGTCGCCGTGGTGCTGGGGCTGTGGAACGGCGCCCTGGTGTCGGTGTTCGGGGTGCAACCGATCATCGCCACGCTGGTGCTGATGACCGCCGGCCGCGGCATCGCCCTCTCGATCACCGACGGCCAGATCGTCACCACCGCGAGCGCACCGTTCAAAGTGCTCGGCGCCGGCTTCGCGCTGGGGCTCCCGGTCGCAATCCTGGTCAGCCTCGGAGTGTTCGCCCTCGTCGGCCTGCTGACCCGGCGCACCGCACTGGGCATGCTCCTCGAATCGGTCGGCGTCAACCCCGAGGCCAGCAGGCTCGCCGGCGTGCGGCACCGCTCGATCGTGTTCGCGGTGTACGTGTTCAGC
This sequence comes from Actinomycetota bacterium, assembly GCA_040752555.1. Classification (GTDB taxonomy): domain Bacteria; phylum Actinomycetota; class Actinomycetes; order Mycobacteriales; family Mycobacteriaceae; genus Mycobacterium. The sequence goes on from JBFMGT010000017.1 coordinate 34,353, forward strand.
GCCCTGTGCGCCGGCATCGCGGGACTGATGATCGCCTCGAACATCTCGGCCGCCGACGCCAACAACGCCGGACTGTGGATCGAGATGGACGCCATCCTGGCCGTCGTCATCGGAGGCACCTCGCTGCTGGGCGGCCGGTTCAGCCTGACCGGAACCATCCTGGGTGCGTTGATCATCCAGACGCTGACCACCACGGTGTACACCGCGGGCATCACCCCGGAGACCACGCTGGTGTTCAAGGCACTGGTGGTCATCGCGGTGTGCCTGCTGCAGGCGCCGAAGTTCCGGGCGCTGCTGCGACGGAAGCGCAGCGGCCGAGCCGCGACCGTGGCGCCCGTCAGTGTCCGCAGCGCCGAGCCGGTGGTGACGCGATGACCGTCGCCGCCACCCGGCCCAGCACCGTCGCCGGCCTCGCCCGCTACGCCCGGGGCCGCTACCTCTCGCCGCTCGCCTCGCTGGCGCTGTTCCTGGTCATGTTCGTCGCCGTCGTCACCCGCTTCGATTTCGCGAGCCCCGCCCAGGTGTTCCTGAACCTGTTGGTGGACAACAGCTATCTGATCGTTCTCGCGGTCGGGATGACGTTCGTCCTGCTGACCGGCGGCATCGATCTCAGTGTCGGGTCGGTGGTGGCGCTGTCCACCGTGATCGTCGCGACGACGCTGCGCGCCGGCTGGCCCACGCCGCTGGCGCTGGCCACCGTGCTGATCGTGGGCCCGGTCCTCGGCCTCGTGATGGGTCTGGTGATCGAGTACTTCGACGTCCAGCCGTTCATCGTCACGCTCGCCGGCATGTTCCTCGCGCGCGGCCTCTGCTACGTGATCAGCGTCGACACCCTGCCGATCGACGATCCGGTGATGCGTGCCATCGGGCTGAACTACGTGTACCTCTACGAGGACAAGTTCATCCGCTGGACCGTCGTGATCGCACTCGTCGTCGTCGCGGCCGCGGTCTACACCCTGCACCAGACCCGCTTCGGCCGAACCGTCTATGCGGTGGGCGGGAACCGTCAGTCCGCACAGCTCATGGGGCTCAACGCGTCTCGCGCTCGCGTCGGGGTGTACGCCATCAGCGGGTTCTGCGCGGCGCTGGCCGGTCTGCTGCTCGCGATGCAGAAGCTGTCCGGCTACAGCCTCAACGGCATCGGGCTCGAACTCGACGCGATCGCCGCCGCCGTCATCGGCGGGGTGCTGCTCGCCGGCGGCGTCGGGTTCGTGCTCGGGTCGCTGATCGGCGTGCTGGTGCTCGGCACCATCGGGACGTTCGTCACCGCCGCCAACCTCGACTCCTACTGGACCCGCATCATGACGGGGGTTCTGCTGCTGATATTCGTCCTGGTTCAACGACTACTGGTGAGGAAACCCGGATGAGCACCCAACCCACTCCCCCGACGGCAGCCAAGCCGGTGATGGCCGACGTCGCGCGCCTCGCCGGGGTCAGCCACCAGACCGTGTCCCGGGTGATCAACGGATCGTCGAGCATCCGCCCCGCCACCAAAGCCCGCGTCGAGCAGGCCATCGAGGAACTCGGCTACCGGCCCAACACCGCGGCGCGCGCCCTGGTGACCCGGCGGTCGGGCATCATCGGGATCGTCGGCACCAACAGCGCCCTCTTCGGTCCGTCGAGCATCCAGCGCTCCGTGCAGGAAGCAGCCCGCGCGGCCGGCTACTTCTCCAGCCTGGTCCCGCTGGAGACGGTGACCCTCGAGACGCTGCGTGATGCGCTCGACCACCTGACCCGGCAGTCCGTCGAGGCCATCGTGATGATCGCGGCCCAGGAGGACGCGCTCGAGGTCGTGCACTCCGCCCACGCCGATCTGCCGCTTGTGGTGGTCGAGGGCGACCTGTCGGGCCGGGGTCTCAGCGTCGGGGTCGACCAGATCGGCGGCGCCCACCAAGCCACCGCGCACCTGATCGACCTCGGCCACACCGCGATCGAACACGTTGCCGGACCGCTGAATTGGACCGAGGCCAAAGGTCGGCAGACCGGCTACGAGCAGGCCATGCGCGACGCCGGCCTGACCCCGCGCGAACCGTGGGAAGGCGACTGGACGCCGGCCCGCGGCTACGAGATCGGTCGTGAGCTCGCCCGCACGAAGGACGTCAGCGCGGTGTTCGTCGCCAACGACCAGATGGCGATCGGCGTGCTGCACGCGCTGGCCGAAGCCGGGCTCGCCGTACCGAACGACATCAGCGTTGTCGGGTTCGACGACATCCCCGAAGCCGGCTTCCTGATCCCCGCGCTCACCACCATCCGGCAGGACTTCCAGGCGATCGGCCGGCGTGCCATCGACCTGGTGATGGCCACCCTCGAGGGCTCGAGCACCAACGTCCCGCTCCTTCCCCCCGAACTGATCGTCCGCGCCAGCACCGCACCGCCGAAGGAGTCTTCGTGAGCAGTGAGAAGTACACGGTCGGAGTCGATTTCGGCACCCTGTCCGGACGCGCACTGGTGGTGCGGGTCAGCGACGGTCACGAGATGGCCAGCGCCGAGCACCTGTACCGGCACGCCGTGGTGACCGACACGCTGCCCGGCCGCACCGACCGGCTGCCCCCGCAGTGGGCGCTGCAGGTGCCCAGCGACTACGTCGACGTGCTGCGCACCGCGGTCCCGCAGGCCGTCGCCGCCGCCGGCATCGACCCGGCCGACGTCATCGGGATCGGCACCGACTTCACCGCCTGCACGATGGTGCCGGTGCGCGGCGACGGCACCCCGCTGTGCGAGCTCCCCGAATTCACCGACCGGCCGCACGCCTACGCCAAGCTGTGGCGTCACCACTCCCCGCAACCGCAGGCCGACTGCATCAATACCGTTGCTGCACAACGGGACGAGTCCTGGCTGCCGCGCTACGGCGGGCTGATCTCCAGCGAGTGGGAGTTCGCAAAGGCCCTGGAGATCCTCGACGAAGACCCGCAGGTGTACGCGGCGATGGACCATTTCGTCGAAGCCGCGGACTGGATCGTCTGGCAGCTGTGCGGAACCTACGTCCGCAACGCGTGCACCGCCGGGTACAAGGGCATCCGGCAGGACGGCCAGTATCCGTCACGGGACTTCCTCGCCGCGGTGCGGCCGGAGTTCGCCGACTTCGTCACCGACAAGCTCGACCACCGCATCGGCCGGCTCGGCGACAGCGCCGGAACCCTGACCCCGCAGGCCGCCGCGTGGACGGGCCTGCCGCAGGGCATCCCGGTGGCGGTCGGCAACGTCGACGCTCACGTCACCGTCGCCGCCGCCGATGCACTCGACCCCGGATCGCTGGTCGCGATCATGGGCACCTCGACGTGCCACGTGATGAACTCCGACGTGCTGCGCGAAGTCCCCGGCATGTGCGGGGTGGTGCTCGACGGGATCAGCTCCGGCAGTTGGGGTTACGAAGCCGGACAGTCCGGGGTCGGCGACATCTTCGGCTGGTTCGTCGCCAACTGCGTGCCCGAGAGCTACCAGAGCGAGGCACGGCGCCGCGGGCTGTCCCTGCATGAGTATCTGTCCGAGCTGGCCGGTCAGCAGCGCGTCGGCGAGCACGGCCTGATCGCACTGGACTGGCACAGCGGAAACCGTTCTGTGCTCGTCGATCACGAGCTTTCGGGCGTGATGGTCGGGCAGACACTGGCGACCACGTGCGTCGACATGTACCGGGCCCTGCTGGAGGCCACCGCGTTCGGCACCCGGATGATCGTCGAGACGTTCGTGCGCAGCGGCGTCCCGGTCAACGAGCTCGTGGTCGCCGGCGGCTTGCTGAAGAACAGCCTGCTGATGCAGATCTACGCCGACGCCGTCGGGCTGCCGCTGTCGGTGGTGCCGTCCCCGCAGGCGCCGGCGCTCGGCTCGGCGATCCACGCCGCCACTGCGGCCGGCGCGTTCCCCGACGTGCCGGCGGCTGCCCGGCAGATGGGCCGCCGCATCCGCAACGCCTACACCCCGATCCCCGCCAATGTCGCTGCCTACGAACAGCTCTACCGCGAGTACGTCGCGGCCTACGAGTGGTTCGGTCGCGGCAACGGCATGATGCGGCGGCTGCGCCGCATTGGCACCCCCGAACCCGTAGGAGTTCTGTCGTGACCATCACCTCCGACGTCGACGCCGCCATCGCCGATCTGCGCCGCCAGGTCTGCGATCTGCACCGCCACCTGACCCAGTACGAACTGGTCATCTGGACCGCGGGCAACGTGTCCGCCCGGGTCCCCGGCCGCGACCTGATGGTCATCAAACCCTCCGGTGCGGACTACGACTCGATGACACCGGCCGACATGGTGGTGTGCGATCTGCACGGCAATCTCGTCGACGGGGAGCTGTCGCCGTCGTCGGACACCGCCGCCCACGCCTACGTGTACCGGCACATGTCGCACGTCGGCGGGGTCGTGCACACCCACTCCACCTACGCCACCGCCTGGGCTGCCCGCGGCGAACCCATCCCGTGCGTGCTGACGATGATCGCCGACGAATTCGGTGGCGACATCCCCGTCGGCCCGTTCGCGCTCATCGGCGACGACTCGATCGGCCGCGGCATCGTGGAGACTCTGCAGCACAGCCGGTCTCGCGCGGTCCTGATGCGCAACCACGGACCGTTCACGATCGGTCGCACGGCCCGCGACGCCGTCAAGGCCGCCGTGATGGTCGAAGACGTCGCCCGGACCGTGCACATCAGCCGCCAGCTCGGTGTACCGCCGGAGATCGACGCCGACGACGTCACCGCGCTGTTCGAGCGCTACCAGAACGTGTACGGCCAGCCCGGCCGCACCAACACCGAGGAGACCCTGCGATGATCGCGTCCCGACTCGTCACCAGCCAGGTGTGGCTGGTGACGGGCAGCCAGTCAATGTACGGACAGGCCATCCTCGACCAGGTCGCCGAGCAGTCCCGCCAGATCGCCGAGCAGCTCGACGCCGGCCCCGAGATCCCGGTCGAGGTGCGCTGGCTGCCCGTCGTCACCGACACCGACCAGATCGCCCGCGTCCTCGCCGAGGCCAACGCCTCACCGGACTGCATCGGGGTGATCGCGTGGATGCACACGTTCTCGCCGGCGAAGATGTGGATCCGCGGTCTCAAGGCGCTGACCAAGCCGCTGCTGCACCTGCACACCCAGTTCGGTGTCGAATTGCCCTGGGAGTCCATCGACATGGACTTCATGAACCTGAACCAGGCCGCACACGGCGACCGCGAGTTCGGCTACATCCAGACCCGGATGTCGCACCCGCGCAAGACTGTCGCCGGACACGTCAGTGACCCGCGCACCCGCCGCCGCGTCGGCTCCTGGATGCGTGCGGCCCTCGGACATGCCGAGCTCTCGACGCTGAAGGTCGCCAGGTTCGGTGACAACATGCGCGGCGTCGCCGTGACCGAAGGCGACAAGGTCGAGGCCGAGGCGCACTTCGGGGTGTCGGTGGACACCTACGGCGTCAACGACCTGGTGCGGGTCGTCAACAACATCAGCGACGCCGATGTCGACAAGCTGGTCCGCGAATACGCCCACACCTACCGGGTGGCACCCGAACTGCTGCCCGGCGGAGACCGGCACACCTCGCTGCGCGTCGGCGCGCAGATCGAACTCGGACTGCGAAAGTTTCTGCAGCAGGGCGACTTCCACGCCTTCACGACCAACTTCGAAGATCTGGGCGGACTACGGCAACTACCCGGCCTCGCCGTGCAGCGGCTGATGGCCGACGGCTACGGCTTCGGCGGAGAGGGCGACTGGAAGACCGCGACGATGCTGCGGACGATCAAGGTGATGGGCGAAGGTCTGCCGGGCGGCACCTCGTTCATGGAGGACTACACCTATGACCTGACCCCCGGGCGGGAAAGGATTCTCGGCGCGCACATGCTCGAGGTCTGCCCGAGCATCGCCGCCGACGTGCCGACGCTGGAGGTGCATCCGCTCTCGATCGGGGATCGGGACGACCCGGTGCGGCTGCGCTTCACCGCCGCCCCGGCCGACGCCGTGATCGTCGGGATCTGCGACATGGGCGACCGGTTCCGGTTGGTTGCCAACGAGGTTCGCGTGGTCGAGCCGTCTGCCGAGCTGCCGCGCCTACCCGTCGCGTGCGCGGTGTGGGAGCCGCTGCCGAACTGGTCCACCTCGGCCGAGGCGTGGCTGATGGCCGGCGCCCCCCACCACACGGTATTGACCACTGCGGTGGACACCGAGACCGTCGAGGACTTCGCCGAGATGACCGGCACGGAGTTACTGGTCATCGACTCCGCCACCACGGTGCGGGATTTCCAGAACACGCTCAAGTGGAACCGGGTCTACCACCATGTTGCCGGCGGACTCTGACGCGGTGGCGCGCTGATGCTCGCCGCACGTCTGCACGGCATCGGTGATCTGCGCGTGTACCGCGAACTCAACCCTGACGAACCCCCGCCGGGCTGGTCGCTGCTCGCCGTCACCTCGGTCGGCATCTGCGGCTCGGACCTGCACTGGTTCACCGACGGCGGCATCGGGGAGAACCGCATCGAGCGGCCCGTCGTGCCCGGACACGAGTTCGCCGCCGTGGCGCTCACCGGGCCGCTGGCCGGCCGGCGTGTCGCCGTCGACCCTGCGATCCCGTGCCAGAACTGCGAGATGTGCCGTGCGGGCTACCACAACCTCTGTCCTACAGTGGAATTCGCGGGCCACGGCACGCTCGACGGCGCCCTGCGGGAGCAGCTGGTGTGGCCGGACCATTTGTTGTATCCGTTGCCCGACGACCTCAGCGATGACGCCGGTGCGCTGCTCGAGCCCCTCGGCGTCGCCGTCCACGCGGTCGGGGTCGGTCACGTCCGGCCTGGGATGGACGTCCTCGTCGTCGGCGGTGGGCCGATCGGGGTGCTCACCGTGCAGGTGGCTCGCCGGGCCGGCGCACGCCGGGTGTTCGTCGTCGAGCCGCTCGCGCATCGGCGCGCCACCGCACTGTGGTGCGGCGCCGACGCAGCATTCCTGCCCGACACGGCGAACGAGGAGATCCTGGATGCGACCGAGGGCCGCGGTGTCGACGCGGTGATCGAAATGGCGGGCACCGACGCAGCGATCGCGACCGCGGTGGCTGCGTCCCGGCCGGGCGCGCGCATTGCGCTCGGTGGCATCCCGTCTGAGGACTCGTCGTCGTTCCCGGCCGCCGCGGCCCGGCGCAAAGGACTGACGTTCGCGATGGTGCGGCGGATGAACGACACCTACCCGCGGGCCATCGAATTGGCCACCAGCGGTATCGACCTCGATACCATCGTCACTCAGCGACTGCCCCTCGCCGAGGCTGCCGACGCGTTCGCCTCAGCGGCGCAACGCTGCGGCGACAAGGTCGTGGTCACCGTATCGGTGTCGGGCTGACTCAGTCGCCGGCCAGCACCTGAAGCGCTGCGCGCCCACGACGGGCAGCAGTCCCGGTCGCGATCCACGAGCGGTGGTTTACGTCCTGTAGCTGCTTCCACAGCGCTTTGAGTCGCTTACGGTCGCTGCCAATCCTGCGTTCCCGGTCGGCAACTGGGTCCGTCACAGCGCAGGCGAGCACGGCGGCATCGTCCAGATGGCGGACGCGGTCTCGTGAATCCGCCATGTAAGCCGCGCCTTTCAGCACGAGTGCACCAAGGACATCTGGGACGCTTAATGTCAAGAGATCGCCGCCATCGTCCACTCCGCAGATCACAGTTTTCTTCAAGGCCGAGGTGCCGCCAGGGACTGCGAACACGAGTCGCCGCAGAGCTTTCGGCCGCTTTCCCTCCGGCAGGCGGTCCGGCACCATCACGTCGATTGTCTCTGTGCTGGTCCGTCCCCGAACGTATCGGTGGATCGGCCCGTCACCCATCGGTTCCACGAGCGTGTACCCAAGCCCTTCCAGGTCATCGCGGACACTGCTGAAGGTGACCGCCCCTGTCTGGATATGCAAGATCATGTCGACGTCGACCGTTGGCCGGGTTAGCGCCAATCCAGCCCTCGCGGCATGGAGTTGCACCATCAGTCCGCCGACCAGCGTCCATTGGGTAGGCGGGATGGTTCGGGCGATCTCAAAGAGCTGTGGCCACGGTGGGGGCCAACCTCCCGGAGGGGCTTCAATCTTCGACACGGGACGCTCGCTGGCCCCAGCTTGGCTCACCGGACGTTTTCGCCGCGGGTGTTGCCGGCGCGGAATGTGTCGAGCAATTCATCGAGCACCCTTTCCCCCGCGGACGCTTCACGAGTGTCAAGAGACTCAGACAGATCCACGGCGATAGCTGCCATCAGCGGCCGATCGACGGAATATCCGGCATCGTCTGGAACAACGCGCACGGTCATGTCACCTTCGAGATCCTCGACAAGACCGAGTTTGGTTACGGTGTCGGTGAAGTCGCCTGCCGCGACGTAACCGTCGGCTCCCCGCTCCGTAGGCGACAAGCCAAACCGTGCGGCCACCTCCGGATTGCGCAGCGCACTTACGCCGGTGAGGACGAGACCATCGTCCCGACCCCAGCCCCGCATCTGATGCACACGGGCACGCCCGCGAGCCAACCACGCCACCTCGGATGCATGCGCGGCACGTAGGCGGTGGCGCAAACGGGACAGGGCCGCGGAATCCATCCACGGCGCGCTCCCGCCGGACAAGAGTGCAAGTGCGGCCCACGCGGTCGCCGGGGTCCACGGTCTCCCGTTGTGACGGACGCGCCCCGCGAGTCGGTGCACCGACGCAGCGTCGAGGAGCAGTGAGCGCCCGACCACGCGGCTGATGATGAGAACGCCGTCGTCGGCCAGGCGTCGCACCTGCCGTTGGGACACCTGCAGGTGTTCGGCGGCGTCGGCCGCCGTCATTTCAGGCATGCATATATAGTCCGATATCGGACGTATTGACGCAATAGCTGCAGATCAAGAGGTTGTAAGAACCGCTCACCCCGCGTTGGCGGACATCGCCCATCGGATGCCGCCGACGAGCACGTGTCCCGCTGACCGCACCACCGTCGCCTCCGCGGGCGGGAAGTACGGCAGCCACAGCGGGCCGCGCGCCCACCGCGGCAGCATCGACACGGCAGCCGCCGAGAGAGCGGCATAGGGGGCCCTGGCCAGCACCGGCAACGGTGGTGTCAGCAACAGGAAGCGAGCCGCATCGCGCGCCGCGGCCGTCCCGCGCAGCTCCGGACGGTAGCCCGACAGCCTATGCGCCAGTTCGGCTTCCGTGCGCGGCGGATCGATGACCCCCAGTCGGGACGCCACCTCCGCGGTGTCGGCGACGTACCCGTCGCGGCCGGCTTGATCCAACGGCGACGAGCCGTAGAGCTGATGCGCGCGCAGGAAGCTGTCGACCTCGGCGATGTGCACCCACTCCAGCAGGTGCGGATCCCCCGCCTCGTAGGGCCGCCCATCGGGCGCGACGCCCCGCACCCTGCGGTGGATGCCGCGCACCTTGTCGACCGCGCGCTGCGCGTCATCGGCCGGCCCGAACGTCGTCACCGCCAGGAACGTGCTCGTCCGCGCCAGCCGGCCCCACGGGTCGCCGCGGTAGTCGGAGTGCTCGGCCACCCCGGCCATCGCCAGCGGGTGCAGCGACTGCAGCAGCAGCGCCCGCAGACCGCCGACGAACATCGACGCATCCCCGTGCACCTGCCGGATCGGGCGATCGTCGGCGAACCAGCGCGGGCCGGGCGTCTCGTGGATGCGGGCGCGGTTCTCCGGCCCCTCCGGGCCCGCCACCATCCCGAACAGCGCGCTACCCATCCGCGTGCGGACGGCTCCCAGGGCGTCGATGGCCATACCCCAGGCTAAGGGGTGGCGGCCGCACCGAGTTCTGCGTAGACCGCGGCCTCGAACCCGAGGATCGTCTTCACCATCGCGTCATCGAAGAACGGCAGCACCTGCGTTGCGATGACCGCGGCGACGCCTGCCGTGCGGTCGATCCAGTAGAAGCTGTTGAACAGGCCCGACCAGTCCGCGGAGCCGGCGCTGCGCATGCCCGGCAGGTCGACCTGGTAGAGGTGAAATCCGAGCCCCCAGCCCTGCGGCACGTCGAGCAGCGCGACCGTGTTGCTGAGCTCCGGGACGGTCGAGATCGACTCCTTCGGCAGCGGCGCCCCGTCGAGGTGATCGCGCAGCGCGAGATCGACGGTCTCCTCGGCGAGGATGCGGGTGCCGTCGAGTTCGCCGCCGTTCAGCCAGGCCCGGACGAACCGCCCGTAGTCGACGATCGTCCCGTAGGACCCGTGCCCCGCGGCGTCCCACTCCGGGTCGGCCGGTAGGTCGAGGTCGGTTGCGACCAGGTTGCCGTCCGGCGTGCGGAAGCGGATCGGCAGTAGCCGGGCCCGTTGCTCGTCAGCCGGGTCGAACGTCGTGTCCGTCATGCCGAGCGGGCGGTAGACGTGCTCGGTGAGGTAGTCACTGAGCGACTGACCGCTGACCTTCTCGATCACCAGGCCGAGCCAGTCGGTGTTGACGCCGTACTCCCAGGCGGTGCCGGGGTCGTTGATCAGCGGCGCGCTCAGGCTGCGCTTGACGCCGTCGAGTGCGTTGGGGAAGTTCAGCTCCGTGCAGTAGGTGAAGAGCTTCTCGTTGGTGAAGTGGTAGCCGCAGCCGGCCGTGTGCGTCATCAGTTGCCGGATCGTGGCCTGTGTCTTGGGTGCCCGCAGGATCGGCTCCGTGCCGTCGAAGCCGTCGAGCACCTGGAGCTCGCCGAACTCTGGCAGGATCGACTCGACCGTCGCGTCCAGGGCCAGCCGCCCCTGCTCGACGAGCTGCAGCGCACCGGTGGTGGCGACGGCCTTGGTCATCGACGCATTGCGGAACATCGTGTCGGGCTTGGCATCTCCTGAGCTGTGCTCGTAGAGCACGCCGTCGCGGCCCACCACGGTCGCCGCCACGCCGTGCAACGACCCGCTCGCCGTCACACCGTCCAGCAGTTCGTCGATCCGCTCGAATCCCATGACCGCCATCATGGCACTTCGGTTTGCGATCATCGCGATCCACTCACCCTGAGCGCAAAGGTGTCCTGCATCGTCGCGCTTTGACACCGTTCGCCCCCATGATCGAGTTGACCGAGCTGACCAAGGTCTACGGCAGCGGCGAACACCGAACTGTGGTGCTCGACCGCATCACGTTCCGTGTGGACGCCGGAGAGATCCTGGCCGTCGTCGGGCCCAGCGGGGCAGGCAAGAGCACGCTGGCCGAGTGCATCAACCTGCTGACCCTGCCGACGTCGGGCTCGGTCGTCGTCAACGGCGAAGACCTGACCACGCTGTCCGCCCAGAAGCTGCGCGTCGCACGGCGGCGGATCGGCACCGTGTTCCAGTCGGCGGGCCTGTTCGAACGGCGAACTGCTGCAGAGAATGTCGCACTACCCCTGGAGTACCTCGGGGTCACCGCGGCGGAATCGAAGAAGCGGGTGGCCGAACTGCTCGACCGAGTCGGGCTGTCCAACAGGGCCAACCACTACCCGTTCCAGCTCTCCGGCGGGCAGAAGCAGCGCGTCGGTATCGCCCGCGCGTTGGCGTTGCGGCCCTCGGTGCTGCTGTCCGACGAGGCGACCGCAGGCCTGGATCCGACCACCACCGCGTCGGTGGTCGAGCTGCTCCGCGAGCTGCGTGATGATCTGAACCTGTCGATCGTGTTCATCACCCACGAGATGGACACCGTGCTCAAGATCGCCGATTCGGCGGCCCGACTGGACCACGGCAGCATCGTGGAATCCGGCCGTCTGGTCGACCTTCTCACCGATCCGGAGTCGTCCCTGGGCGCCGAGCTGCGGCCGCAAGGTGTCTCCAGCGATGCTGCCGTGGGTCAGCGGGTGTTGCAGGTGGTGTACGACTCGCCGAGCGTGCCCAGCGACTGGATCGCCCGCGCCAGCGCCGACCTCGGCGCGCCCATCGCGATCCTCGGCGCCTCGGTGCAGCAGGTCCACGGTGTCACCGTAGGCTCGGCCACCCTCGGTATTCCCGTCGAGCTGTCCAGCCGAGCCGCCGATGTGCTGGCCCGCTATGGCCTGGCCACCGGTGAAGCACCGCTGCGGGGCGCGGCATGACGCGCACCCTGCTGGCCAACGCCAAAGTCCCGGTCAACGACCTGCCGGGCCTGTTGTTCCCCGCGCTCATCGACACGCTGATCATGGTCGGCATCGTGATGACGATCGTCGTCCTCGTCGGAGTGCCGCTCGGCGCGCTGATCCACAACCTCGCGCCCGGCGGACTGTACGAAAACCCCACCCTGCACACGGTGTTGAGCTGGATCATCAGCATCGGCCGCTCACTGCCCTTCCTGATCCTGATGGCCGCGATCATGCCGTTCACCCGATTCATCACCGGCACCAACATCGGCATCGCGGCGGCCGTGGTGCCGATGTCGCTGGCCGGTATCGCGTTCTTCACCCGCATCGTCGAGAACTCCCTGCGGTCGGTCCCGCCGTCGGTGGTCAGGGTCGCCCGGGCCTCGGGCGGATCGCGGCTGCAGATCATCCGCACCGCCCAACTCAACGAGGCCGTCCCGTCGATCCTCGGCGGACTGACCATCAACATCATCGCGATGATCGAATACTCCGCGATCGCCGGCACCATCGGAGCCGGCGGAATCGGTTACGTCGCAGTCACCTACGGCTACCAGCGATTCGACCAGGGCGTCATGCTGGCCACCATCGTCATCCTCGTCGCGACCGTCGCCGCCGTCCAACTGATCGGCGACGCCGCAGTGCGCTTCACCACCCCCCACGCTCGTGTGAAAGGAACCGTCACCGCATGACCACCACCGAGAGCCAGGTCGCCAGTCCCGACGACCACGGATTCGACCTCAAGAAACGTCCCCGCTGGATCTGGCTCGTCGTCGGGCTGGTCGTCGTGATCGTCGCCGAGGTCGCGGGCCGGTTCTTCTTCTTCGGTGACACCAAGTCGGCCAACGAGATTCCTGGGGCAACCTTGGTGGTCGCGACCAACGAGGGCAACGCCGCCGAGCAGGCTCTCATCGAGTACATCAGCCGCGAGGTCGCGCCGAAACACGGCATCACGGTGGCGTTCCGGGGGCTGGCCGACAGCAACACGATCAACCGCGCCGTCAGCGACGGCGAAGTGGCCGGCACGGTCTACCAACACAAGCTGTGGCTGGGCCAGGTGCTCGAAGCCAACCCCGACTTCCGTGAGCAGGCGGCCACGCCCGTGTTCCGCTGGGGATTCGGCATCTGGTCGGACAAGTACACCGACGTCAACCAGCTTCCTGACGGGGCCAACGTCTCGCTGTACTCCGACCCCGCCAACGAGGCGCAAGGACTGTGGCTTCTCGAACGGGCCGGCCTGATCACCCTCAACCCGGCCGTCGACAAGTGGACCGCCACCCAGAAGGACATCGTCGCCAACCCGAAGAACCTGAAGTTCACGCTGCTCGACTTCGCCGCACAGTCCCGCTCGCTGCCCGACCTGGACGCCGCGGTGGGCTACACCGAGTACTACCTGGCCGCGAAGATCCCGATTCAGCAGCAGATCTTCGCCCCGCCGGCTCCCGACGAGTTCGCCGGGCAGCTCACCATCGGCAGCCGCTGGGCCGACACCGACAACATCAAGAAGCTCGTCGAGACGTTCAAAGATCCCGCGGTGCAACAGTTCCTCGCCACCGACCCGAGCGTCAAGGGCATCCTGCTGCCGCTATGACGTAACGGCCCCCGGTCGCCGTTTGACACCACCGGTGATCGCGGCGTGTACTGATCTCCCGTCGAGCAGATCTGAGATCACCATGTTTTCCGTCGCCAAATCCCGACTGCTTGCTCTCCTCGAATCCGGCGCGAAGGCTTCCCGGTGGGTGATGACGGGCGTTCGCCCGTCCACCAGCCGCTCTGCTGATGCGCGTCGCGATGCCACGCACCTGCGCGATCAAGCGGCGTTCGTCGAGCGCGGCAGGGACACCAAGCTCGAACACCAAGTCCGTGCGGACGGCGCCGAGCCGCCGAAGGCAGCCGGGTGACAGCACACACTGACGCCCCGGCCCTGTCGCTGGGGGTGCTCGCAACCTCCCGCAAACCGAACGAACGCCGGCTGCCCATCCACCCTGATCACTTCGCGCGCATCGACCCGTCGATCCGCAGCCGGATCTTCGTCGAACACGGATATGGCGCGCACTTCGGAGCCACCGACGACGGGCTGGCCGGTCTGGTCGGCGGCATCCGCACCCGAGACGACCTGATCGCCGACTGCGACGTCATCCTGCTACCCAAGGTGGAAGCGGAGGACGCGGCCGGATTCGGCGAGGGGCAGATCGTCTGGGGTTGGCCGCACCTCGTCCAGAACCCCGGCATCACGCAGGCAGCCATCGACCGGCGGCTGACGATGATCGCCTTCGAATCGATGAACCACTGGAACGCTGACGGGAGCTTCGCACTGCACGTGTTCCACAAGAACAACGAACTCGCCGGATACTGCTCGGTCCTGCATGCCCTGTCCCTCATCGGCGTCACCGGGAATTACGGCAGACGGCTCAGCGCCGCTGTGATCGGTTTCGGTGCGACCGCGCGCGGCGCCGTCACCGCGTTGAATGCGCACGGTGTCGACGAGGTCCGCGTCCTCACCAACCGCGATGTCGCGGCCGTCGCTGCACCGATCCCCTCCACTCAGATCATCCAGATGGGACACGACGACGACGCTCCGCCCGAGCAGACCTGGGTGGACACTCCCGATGACGGCGTGATTCCCGTCGCTGCGCTGCTCGCCGGCCACGACATCGCCGTCAACTGCGTCCTGCAGAATCCGACGAAGCCGTTGATCTTCGCCACCGAGGCCGATCTGACTGACTTCACGCCCGGAAGTCTGATCGTCGACGTGTCCTGCGATGCCGGCATGGGTTTCAGCTGGGCGCAGCCCACCTCGTTCGACGATCCGCTTCGTCTGTTGCGCAACGGCATTCACTACTATGCCGTCGACCACAGCCCGTCATACCTGTTCAACTCCGCGACCTGGGAGATCAGCGAAGCACTGCTCCCGCATCTGGAGACGGTCCTGGGCGGGCCTACGGCGTGGGAGGGCAGCGCCACGGTGCAGCGTGCGGTGGAGATGCGCGACGGGGTCGTTCTCAACGACGAGATTCTGTCGTTTCAGCAGCGCAGCGCCATCTATCCGCACGCGCGGGAAGATTAGGCCCCGTTCGGCAGCGCCAGCCGGTGGATCATTCGCAGCGTCGACGCGTACTGGTGCGTGAGCGAACCCGTCAGGTAGGGCAGGTCGTACTTTTCGCACAGCGGTTGCACCCGACGGGCGACCTCGGCGAGCCGGTTGCTGGGTAGGTCCGGAAACAGGTGGTGTTCGATCTGGTAGCAGAGATTACCGCTGGCGAAGCGGAGGAAGCGGCCTGCGCGAAAGTTGGCTGCACCCAACATCTGTCGCAGGTACCACTGGGCGCGCGTCTCGGAGGCGAGGACATCGGTGGTGAACTTCTGTGTCCCGTCCGGGAAATGCCCGCAGAAGATCACGACGTACGTCCACAGGTTGCGTAGCAGGTTGGCGACTGCGTTCGCTGCGAGCGTCCGGCGCCACCGCCGAAGGCTCACGACCGGCCACAGCAGGTAGTCCTTGAAACTCTGCCGGGCCGCTTTCGCGCCGACGGCTTTGAGCTGAGCCGTCCACTCAGCGCGGCCCCGCCGCAGATCGACCCCGTGCAACGCGATTCCCCACTCGAAGGTGAGGGCCAGGAACACGTTCTGCAGCGGTTGCAGCAGATGCTTGCGCTCCCACCGCTGATCCGGTGTCACCCGCATGACGCCGAACCCGATGTCGTCGTCCTCGCCGAGTACGTTGCTGAACACGTGGTGGCGGTAGTTGTGAGACGACTTCCACTGCGACGACAGCGCCACCATGTCCCACTCCCACGTGCTCGAGTGGATCTCGGGATCGTTCATCCAATCCCATTGGCCGTGCGAGACGTTGTGGCCGATCTCCATGTTCTCGACACTCTTGGCGAACGCCAACGCCGCCGTCCCGGTAGCCCAGCCGGCCTTGGACCGCGTGCCGGCGAGCAACACCCGGGCTGCCATGTCGAGCGTGCGCTGGAACCGGATCGTGCGCCGGATGTAGGCAGCGTCGCGTGCACCGAGCGACTCGGTGACGTCGGCGCGGATCTCGTCGAGCTCGCGGCCGAGGCTCTCGATGTCGGCGGCGCTGAGATGGGTGTATTGAGCAACGTCTGTGATGGCCATAGGTGTCCTCGAGAATTGATCCAGCCAAGGCGAGATCTTCAGACCCTGAAACCGAAAGTGTGTGCCGAGCGGAATCGTTGCGGACGACGGTCGGCGTGTGGCCCCCAGTCTACGCGAGAAGTGGACTACCCGGGATCGTGTCGGGGGCGCGCTCAAGCGCTACCGCAGCTTCTTCGTCAGGCTGCTCTCGATCTGAGACAGCACAGGAGCCATGCAGGGGCCTGACCAGGAACTCAGGTAGTCGAATACTCATGCCGCGTCGGCCGCGCCGACGTACTGTTCGCCTCGAAGCAGTGATGGCGGGCGGTGGGGAGCGTGGCCATGCAGGACAGCAGCGGACCGGCGCGGGGCCGACGCTGGACGGACTGGCTCTTGCGGACCGTCCAGCCGGGGGCGCTGTCCACGGGCACGACCGCGGCGCTGTGGGCTGCGGTGGTAGCGGGGATCGTCCTCGCAGTCTGCACCTGGAACCTGGCGCAGTTCCCGGACATCATGCGCTACACCTTCGGTGACCGCGCCATTCCGACCCCGCCGGACCACCTCGTCGGACCGCTCCTCGCCGATGTCGGATTCATCGCCGGCTACCTTCTGGTCCTCGGCAGCTGCGCGCTGATCATCGCCCGCCTCGCCACGACGGCCACCGGTACGCGCTTCGGCCGAATCGCTCTGGCGTGCACCGGGGTGGCCGCTGTGGCGGATATCGCCGAAGATGTCGGTCTCTACGTCAGCACCTTTTACCAAGTACCCGAGCAGGAGGGCTTTGCCGAGTTCGTCACCACCGCCACGGCCGCTGCCGCGACGCTGAAGTGGTCGGTACTCGCCATCGCACTGCTGGCATTGCCCGCCGCGATCGTCGTTCTGTGGATCCGGTGGCGTTCCCGACGGCAGTTGAAGCTGTCTCAGCGCAACCTGGAAGATCTCTCCCGGGACATGTCCGAGAACAACGCCCAACCCGAGGCTGAACACTTCTCGGTGGCTCCCCCGTCGCCCGCACACGTCAACGAGTGGTGGAACGAATGCCGGCAGGAGACGTCCGCCCCCGCCATCGCTGACGAGCATGTGCGCTTCGACAACTGGAGCTGGAACAGCGCCTATGACGTGCCCGGGGCCGAGGACGTCATCAGCCGGCGGGCCGGCCGTCCCGTCCACGCGATATGCCTGTCCGGCGGAGGGGTCCGTTCAGCGTCGGTCGCCATGGGCGCTCTGCAAGTTCTCTCCCGAGCCGCAGCCGACGTCCCGAATGCCGCCGAGGCGGGTGGTGAGAAGTTCGTCGACACCGTCGATTACATCATCTCGGTATCAGGCGGCGGATACACCGCCGGTGCGCGCCTGCTGGCCTGCAAGAAGGAACCCGGCGAAGCCGCGGAGCGCGGTGTGGCGGTGACACCGACAGAGACGTTGCGCGACAGGCCGATTCGTGTCTCCGAGCGCTTCGCCGAAGGTTCGGTCGAATTCGAGCACGTCCGTCGCCACTCGAGTTACATCGCCGATTCGCTGCCCACCCTGTTACGTGCGCTGGGTTATGTTCTCCGCAATCTTCTGGCCTCGGTCGTCATCCTGTTCTGGCTGCCGGTCGCTCTCGGACTCGCCATCGGCCATCTCTATGCCTACTTGCCCATTGCGGCGATCGTTCCCGTGATCCGGTACGACGACAGACATCGACCGCTTCCCCTCACTGAATCCTTCATCACAGAACAGCCCGGGTACTTCCAATCATTGATCGACCATCCATACGCGTGGTGGGCACTGGGAATCTTCGCTGCCACCTCCCTCGGGTTTCTCGTCGTGGCGCTGTGTATCGAAGTGAACTCGTTCTCGGAAGCCAAAGAGGCGCTGCGGAATCGGCTGTTGGTACGGATGAACGGCGTCATGCTGGTGGGCATTGCCGTCGGTGTGTTTCTCGTCGGGCTTCCCGCGCTCATGCGGCTCTGCGCGAGCGCAGTGGGAACGGACTTCACCTCGGGCCAGATCGGCAGTGCGGTCGCGAGCGTGCTCGGCTTGCAATACCTCAGTGCATTGGCCGCGATGGTGTGGCGTCGCCGCGCCCGACTCCCGCTCGGGGGCTCGAACGGTAAGCGTTCGTGGCGGACCCTACTGCCGCCCGGTGTCGTGCCCTACCTCCTGACGCTCGTCACGCTCGCCGTCCTCGCCATCGCCTGGTTGGCGGTGTTGGGTTCGGTTGCCGCCGGCGTGTTCGGTTACCTCACTCAGGGGGTTGCCGCACCGTACCGGCAGATCGCCTGGCTGGCATGGTGGCTCCTCGGGACCGCCGTCGTCATCGGCATGCTCTGTTTCGCCGATGTCACGTCGCTGAGCCTGCATCCGTTCTACAGGTGGCGCCTCGCCAACACCTTTGCCGTCCGCCGCAGCTTCAAAAACGTTGCCGGCGGCGCACTTCCGCGGGAACCGTATGCGAGAATCTACCCGGCCGCCGAGCCGACCTGGCTGCACACTCACGGCGCCGTCGCCGGCGGACCGAAGTTCGTCTTCGCCGCGGCGGCCGCGATCTCAGGGGAGGGAAAGCCGGCACCCGGCCTCAACGCGGTGTCGTTCGTCTTGTCCTCGGACTACATCGGCGGGCCGGAACTCGGTTGGCTGAAGACACCTCAGATCTGGGCGGCATGCCCGCCACGTCTCAAACGCGACCTCACCGTCCAAGCCGCGGTGGCTGTCAGTGGCGCGGCGTTCGCGTCCGCAATGGGCCGGCAGAACAAAGGCTTTCAGGCCCTGCTCGCCGTGTCGGGCGCGCGGCTGGGCACGTGGCTGCCCAATCCGCGGCACGTCGCGACGCTGTGTGAACGGTTCCCGATCATGCCGGCTGGGGAACCACCCCGCGGTCGCGAACTGCTCAAGGCCTTGCCTGCCGTTCGTGGCTTCACCTATTTCTATCGGGAGTTGTTCGCCAGCAACTCTAAAGACGCGCGACTGGTCCAGGTGACCGACGGCGGTCACTACGAGAACCTGGGGTTGGTGGAGGCGCTGCGACGACGTGCCCGCGTGGTCGTGTGCATCGACGGCGGCGGAGACCCGCCGCCGCTCCTGTCCGGTCTGGCCGACGCGATGCGATTGGCGAAGTCCGAACTCGGCGTCGAGATCACTCTGGACGAGACCGGACCATTCGCGGTGCAGAACTTGACGCCAGGCGGCGGCAAGCCCTTCCCCACGGGCGACGCCTTCGCGCTGCTGAACTCGCGCATCACCAAGGGAACGGTGGTCCGTGGCCGTATCCTCTACCCGGCGGCCTCCGGCCTACCGACAGAGAAGCGGGAAGGATTGCTGATCCTGGCCAAGGCGGTGGTCTGGGAAGGCGCCCCCGACTGGCTGCTGACCTACGCGGGCAACAGCGCGATCTTCCCCCACGACAGCACCTCTGATCAGTGGTTCACCGAAGCGCAGTTCGCCGCGTACACCGAACTCGGCCGCATCCTCGGCCGCTCCGTCATCGACGCCTACAACGACAGTGCGGAACCCGGCACAGTACGCCAGAGGCTCGACCTGCCAGGTGGCTGACGGCGTGACGATCACACCGATTAATTTGTCGGTATGCATGATTCGCTGTGGACGGCAGCCACGCAGCATCGGTTCCTCGACGCGGTCCGTGAGGGCAGCATCGACGCCGCGGCGTTCGACCGCTGGCTGGTTCAGGATGCGCTGTTCGTCACCGACCTCCTGACCTTCCAGGCTCGACTGCTGGCGCGGGCGCCCCGCGCGGCGCAGAACGTGCTCGCCGGTGGCTGCGTCGCGCTGGTCGCCGAACTCGACTGGTTCGACGTCAAGGCCGACGAGCGCGGGCTCGACATGGTGGACGAGGCACTGCCCGCGACACTGTCCTATCGAGAACTGCTCGCACGGTTGGACACCGCACCCGCCGACGAAGCACTCACCGCGCTGTGGGCGATCGAGAAGGTGTATCTGCTGGCGTGGACACACGCGACGTCCGACGGCTCCCCGTTCGCGGAGTTCGTCGAGCACTGGACCGTTCCCGGGTTCGCCGCCTACGTCGACGGACTCGAACAACGAGCAGAGCCACACGCCCATGCTGATCGGGAGCGCGAAGTCCTCGAGCACGAGATCGCGTTCTGGGACATGGCGCTGGAGCAGTAGCTCACGCGCGGAACGCCGATCCCCGCTCCCGGTCCAGGTAGGTGTCGGCCTTGTTGCGCAGGAAGAACACGTACACCACCAAGGAGATGGCGATGCAGACGGTGACGTAGCCGATGAACAGCGGCACCTGGTCGCGCTCCTTGAGCGCCTGGTAGATCAACGGCGCGGTGCCGCCGAAGATGGAGTTGGCCAGCGCGTAGCCGACGCCCACGCCGAGGGCCCGGATGTGCGCCGGGAACAATTCCGATTTGACCAGAGCGTTGATCGAGGTGTACCCCGTCAAGATCACATAGCCCACCGCCACCAGGGCGAAAGAGGTCAGCGGAGAACGGGTTTCGGGGAGGTAGGTGATCAGCACGTAGGTGTAGATCACCCCGCCGACACCGAAGAACACCAGCATCGGTTTGCGGCCGATCCGGTCACTGATCATCCCGCCGACCGGTTGCAGCAGCATCAGGAAGATGAGCCCGGTCAGGTTGACCCACGTCGCGGTCATGCCTTCGCCCTTGTACGCGGTCTTGACGATGGCCGGCGCGTTGACGCTGTAGGTGTAGAACGCCACGGTGCCGCCGAGGGTGATCAGGAAGCACATCAGCAGCGGACGCCAGTACTGCGTGAACAGCGCCCGCATCGATCCGGCACCGGGATCCTCTCCCGCCTTGGCCGCCTCGATCACGTCCTCGGACAGGGACTCGTCCATCGTGCGCCGCAACCAGAACACCACGATCGCTGCGACACCACCGACGGCGAACGCGATGCGCCAACCGAATTCGCGGAGCTGATCGTCATCGAGGAAGGTCTGCAGGATCAGCAGGGTGAACTGCGCGAGGACGTGCCCGCCGACCAGCGTCACGTACTGGAACGACGAGAAGAAGCCGCGCCGCTCGCGCGTCGCCGCCTCCGACATGTAGGTGGCCGACGTGCCGTATTCGCCGCCGGTCGCGAACCCTTGGACCAACCGCGCCACGATGAGGATGATCGGCGCCGCCATCCCGATCACCGCCTGCGATGGCACGATCGCGATGATCAAGGAGCACAACGCCATCAGCGACACGCTGAACGTCAGTGCCGCCCGCCGACCCCGCCTGTCAGCGAAGCGGCCGAAGAACCAGGATCCCACCGGCCGCATCACGAACGTGATCGCGAAGATCGCATACACGTACACGGTGGAGTTCTTCTCGGACTCGTCGAAGAACTGACCCTCGAAATACGTTGCGAACACGGTGTAGACGTACACGTCGTACCACTCGACGAGGTTGCCCGATGACCCCCGGATGGTGTTCCAGATCGCCCGCCGAGTTTCGGCGGCGCTGGACCGCGGCACTGTCGTAGTCGTCATCGGCGCCCTCCCCTGTGTCAGCCCGAACCGTACTCCACTGCTGCCTCCGGATCGACACTCCGATTGCTGGAGATGGTCAATTGGTCGGGCTGCACGTCGTAGCGCGTGCCGTCAGCCGGGTTGGTCACGGTGAATCCGGCGCCCGAGCGCTGTGCGTTCTGCAGTTCGAGGCTCGCACCGTCGCGCAGCCGCTCACCGCGGTAGTAGTAGCTGTCGCCGGACTTGCACACCACAGCCAACGACAGCGACGTCCGGATCGCGGCCGCCGGCGAGTCCCCCGAGTCGCAGCGGGCCGAATGTCCCACGAAGCCTTGCGAATCCGTGCCTGACACCCCGCTGATCGGTCGGCTGCTCGACGTCGTGGTCGTGGTCGTCTCCCCAGGTGACGACGACGTGGTGTCCTCACCGGACGACGTGGACGACGGCGGCGCCGCCAGCCGCGACGACGGTGCCGTGCCGGTGCCGCCGCCGCTGAACACCAGGACGAGCGCGAGCACCACCGCGGCCGTGAGCAACACGATCGTGGCCGCCATCAGCGCCACCTGGCCCTGACTGAACCGCCGCGCCGTCCGCTGCGGAGGCGCCACCGGCGCGGGCGCATACGGCGGCGGTGGCGGGTACGCCGCCGAGAACTGGCGCGTCGACGGCGGGGGCGCCGCCGGCGCGACCGGCGCGGCAGTCGGGGCACGTTCGGCAGCCGCTCCCGCAGCCCGCGCCAGGTCCCCTGCCGACGTGTACCGGTCTCCCGGCGCCTTCGCCATGCCGCGCGCCACCACGTCGTCGAACGCGCGGCTGATCCCCCGCCGCATGATGCTCGGCCGCGGCGGCTCAGAGAACATGTGCGCGCTCATCACCTGCCGCACATCGCCCGCCTCGAACGGCGCGCGGCCCGTCAACGTCTCGTAGAGCAGACACGCCAGCGAATACACGTCCGACGGCGGCCCGCCGCGTTCTCCGCTGAACCGCTCCGGCGCCATGTACGCGCACGACCCGACCACCAGCCCGGTGGACGTCACCGTCGCCTCGCCGCCACCGTGCGCGATGCCGAAGTCGACCAGATAGGCGAAGTCGTCGGGGGTCAGCAGCACGTTCTCGGGCTTGATGTCGCGATGCACGAGCCCGCTGGCATGCGCCGCGTCCAGGGCCGCCGCGACCTGACGGATGATCGCGACCGCGCGGCGCGGCTGCAACGCGCCGTGGGTGCGGATCACCTCCTTGAGGCTGGCGCCCTCCACCAAGCGCATGTCGATGAAGAGCACGCCGTCGATCTCGCCGAAGTCGTGGACGGGGATGACGTGCGGCTCCTGCAGCCGGGCGGCCACGCGGGACTCGCGCCGGAACCGCTCCTGGAAGCTCGGGTCGGCGGCCATTTCGGGGCGCAGCAGCTTGATCGCGACCATGCGTTCCCGCGACGTGTCGTACGCGCGGTACACCTCGCCCATCCCCCCGACACCGATCACTGAGCGCAGCTCGTAGGGTCCGAACCGCGTCCCGACCTTCGGGGAGCTCACAGATGGTCCTTTCCGTCCGTCAACGGGCACGCCGAACAGGCTTCCCGCTGCGGGCGGCTCCTTAACCGCTGATCAGCAGCCCTGCAACAGTTCGCCCAGCTCGACGTCGAAACGATCAGCCAGATCCCACAGGTTATCGACCAGCTGCGGGCACGAGATGATGCCCACGTTCAGCCGGTCGGCGACGGACATCACCGTGATGTTCAACCCGGCGGTGTGGAAGATGGGACCGAGCGGATACAGCGCCTTCACTTCGGCGCCGCAGCTGTACAACGTCGCCGGTGGTCCCGCCACGTTCGAGATCACCACGTTGGCCGCGGTGGCCGGGGGCACGGGGGCGCGCGACAACACTCCGAGGAGCAGGTTGTACGTGTTACGGGAGATCATCTGCGCGAGATCCACCAGCAGTGTCGGGCCCAACGATCCGCTGTGTTCCTTGGCTCGCCGGGTGGACTGGGCGATCGCCTGCAGCCGCTCACTGGAGTCGGCGACATCGGTGTGCAGATTGCAGAACATCCCCGACAGTTGATTCCGGCCCGGCCGATTCGTCTGCCCCTGCACCGACGAGGGGACGAAGGCGATCATCGGCTTGGGCGGCAACTCGTCGCGGTCGGCCAAGAAGCCGCGCAGCGCTCCGGCGCACAACGCCATCACCACGTCGTTGACCTTCACGTCGTGATGGTTCTTGACCTTCTTGACGTCGCTCAGGTCGAGTTGGACCACGGCGATCGAGCGCTCCGACGTCACCTCGGCGTTGAACCGCGTCTTCGGCGCCGCGAACGGTGCGGCCATCGCCGTACCCGACACCGCGCGGGTCACCGTCTTGCCCACCATCGCCGCCGTCGCCGGAACCACGCGTGCGAGATGCAGCGGCCTGGTCGCGAAGCGCACCAAGCCGTCGGCGGCGATGGCCCATGGTGTCGCATCACCCGGCCCGTCCACCGGGGCGGGCGGCGGGGCGTCCGGCTCGAAGTCGCACAGCGTCTCCAGCAGGTTCGCCGCCGACACGCCGTCGACGGCCGCATGGTGCACCTTGATCATCATGGCCAGCGGACCGCCGGCATCGAGCGCGGCCCCATCGAGACCCTCGATGGTCCACATCTCCCACAGCGGTTTGCTGCGATCCAACGGCACCGAGGCGATGTGCCCGCACACCTCGGCGAGCTCGTCACGCCCACCCGGCGACGGCAAAGCGATCCGGTTCAAGTGCCGGTCCAGGTCAAAAGCCTTGTCCTGCACCCATACCGGATGATCCAAGTTCAGTTGGCTGTCGCTGAGCTTGGCCCGCAGCTCGGGCAGCGCACGCACGCGGTCGCCGATGTCCCGACGGAACTTCTCGTACGTGAAGCCACCCGGCACCGTCGAGGTGTCGACGACGACCACCGAGCAGACGTGTAGCGGCACCGCAGCCGATTCGCTGTACAACAGTCCCGCGTCGAGCCCACCCAGCCGTTCCACCACGCCGAGGTACCCGCTTCGACGGTCGCGTCAAACTCAGTCGAACCGCACCACCTCGCCGCGATTGATCGACACCCAATCCCGAGCCTCGAGGTACGGGCGGAACGCCTCGGCGATGGCCTGCTGATCGGCCGGCGTCTTGGGCCGCTGCAGCTCGTAGAGGTGGGGGAACTCCGTCCACGCCACCACGGCGTCCCACAGCCGCAGCGCCGCGTCGCCCGTCGGCGGGTCGATCAACACGGGGCCGAACAGGCACTGCCCGTCGGCGAAGAACAGCGTCGGCACGCCGTAGCCGCCGGCGTCGACGACGCGGCGGTGGTCGGCCAGCACCTCGTCGCCGGTGGTGGGGTCGGCGATGGCCTCGTCGACCAGCCCCGGGTCGAAGCCGATCTCGGTCAGAAGGTGCCGGGCCACGGCAGGGTCGTGCGGTTTGTGGCCGTCGACGTGCAGCGCCCGGGCGGCCCGCTCGTACCAGGCGTCGACGGCGGCCATCGACTGTCGGCGCAGCAGGGCGCCGATCCTCATCATCGACCAGCCGTAGGACCACTCCCGCTCCCACGGGTGCTTCTTGCCCTCCTGGCGGTTGACCTCTTCGAGACTGAAGAAGCGCCAGTTGACGGTGAGCCCGGTCCGCTCGCGCACCTCACGGATCCACCGCGACGTCTGGTAGGCGAACGGGCACATGATGTCGAAGTGGAAGTCCACCGAGTCAACACGATTCATCACATCGTGAACCTCAAATTGCGAGCGGCACGATCGCCGAGTTCGTCGTCACCGGTCCAGCGAACGCGGCCGGTGTCGATCTGGGCCTGCGGGTCGATGCGACCGGACGCCAGCTGGACGAACGTGGTGGAGTCGGTCGTGACGACGACGTCCGGGTGGCCGAGGTGGTCGACCGCCCTGGCTTTGCCGTCGACCTGCACGTGCAGTTTCCGGGTGACCGGCCCGGTCAGGTCGAACGTGATGGACGTGCCGTCGGGCAGGCCCACCTTCTTGCCGACGATGTAGCCGATCGAATTCTCCACCTGGTCCACCGACAGCTCCGCGGCGATGCCACCATCGTCAGTGGGCCGCCCGAGTGCCGTGGTGATGTCACGCTCGTGCACCCAGATGTCGAAGACGCGGATCGCGAGAAAACGGCCGTAGGTGCCGGGGCCGACGGGCATCCAGGACGGCCGGTCGAAGTCGGCGGGCGACAACCCGGCGAGGTCGCGGCGCCGCTGCTCGAACACGGTGTGCATCTTCTCCGGATAGGGCGCCGGATCGGCGATGAACTCGGCAGCCCGCTCGAAGGGCGGCAACGCCTCCACACTGTCGGGCAGCCAGCCGGCCAACACGGCCTCGATGCTGACCACGTGGTCGAACACGCCACGCACTGTCCAGTCCGGGCACAGCGACTGAGCCTGCCAGTCGGCATCGCTCAGGTCAGCTGCGAGAGCCTCCATCGTGGAGTAACAGTGCTCGAGTGCGGTGCGGATGTCGTCGGGAGTGCGAGAAGCCATGCCTCTTCTCTAGCCGCGCGCGCGCTGCGAGGGAAGCATTTTCTGCGAACGTGTTCACCGGCTCAGGCCGAGATCGCCTCCGGCAGGGCATCGGCGGCCAGCGTGGGCAGCTTGATCGTCATGCCCTCGACGGTGATCCGGCCCCAGGAATAGAAGTTCAGGAACTTGACCGTCGAGGTGACCAGCTGAACGGTCACCGACTGCCCCGGCTGCAGCGTGTGCGCGACCTGCTCCAGCGAGAACGTCACCTCATGCGTGGTGCCGTCCAGCGTCACCGGAATCGGTGTCGCCTGAGTGCCCAGGACCAGGCCGGTCTCGTCGTCGACGATCTGTGCGTACACGTGCTTGGCGTTGCCCTGACCGGAGTAGGTGAGCGTCAGCTCGGGCGCCCCGACGATGTGCGTGAGCTCTTGAGCCGGCGGCACTTTCAGGTTGACCGCGTTCAAGGCGGGCCCCGCCGATGCGATGCCGAGCAGTGTCTGCAGCGGTCCGTGGAAGAGGATGCGCGGGTCCGGCCCCGAGCCGCCGAGGAACGGAATGAACGGGATGGTCTTCGGCTTGTCCTCGGTCGCGATGATCGGGGTACCGTTCGTCACCGGGTACTCCTCGGAGCCGAACCAGACGCCGTTCTGGTCGGTCCACTCGAATCCCGGCCCGGTGGAGACGTTTTCGTCGCCCATGACGTAGCGGTCGAGCCAGTCCATGGTGCGGTCCAGGATCACCTCGCCGCGCTTGGGTTGGCTCAGGCAGGCACCGTGGCCGCCGCAGTACCAGATCACCTTGGTGATCGTGCCCGCCTCGAGCAGGTCCTTGGCGTTGGCGTCGGCCTGGCTCAGCGGGAACAGCGTGTCGACGGTGCCCTGGATGAGCAGTGTCGGGGCGGTGATGTCCTTGATCTGGTCGGCGAAGCCGAGGCTTTCCACCAGATCGATGTCGGACTGCTGCGCGATGCCGAAGAGCACGCCCATGACGGCCACCGGCAGGATGCGCGGATGTTCGCGGGCCAGCGTCAGCACCAGCACGGCGGGCAGCAACGTGCCCCAGGCGCTGTTGACCGCGCCACGCGGGAACAACACGTCGACCAGATCGTTCCAAGCGATCGTCGGCACGATGGCGTCGATCCGGTGATCGATTGCCGCAGCGGCCAATTGGATGCCACCGCCGTAGGAGGCGCCGACCATGCCCAGACGCGGATCGTTGGCTGCGTCGAGGCGCACGTAGGGCAGCGTGGACAGGAAGCTGATGATCTGCGAGATGTCGCGGCCCTCGTAGTCCGGTGAGTCCAGCGTCATGATCCCGCCCGACCGCCACTCGCCGCGCGGATCCCAGGTCACCACGTTGTAGCCGGCTTCCCGGAGCCGCCCGATGCCGATCACGTCATACGGCAACAGGCTGTCGTTCTGCAGCGCCAACGACGTCGATCCCGGCAGTCCGAGACCGGGACCATCGAGAACCGTTGGCGCTTGGCCGTTCTCGTCGAAGACCAGCGACGGCATGACGTTGACGAAGATCCTGGTCCCGTCGAACGACGTCACCCAGTAGCTTTTCGGCTGCGGTGTTCCGGGCGGGTCGAAACGGTTGAGGGGGAAGCCGATGATGGGCTGCAGGGCGTCCCCGACGAGCGGAAGAGCGTGCAGCGTGCGGACGATCGGCGTGAAGACGAAGGTGCCGAGCACCGGGATCCGCTGCAGCCAGAACAGCGGCGGATGCACCTCCTCGACCGTCACTCCGACCGGGATCGGGTAACCGTCGTCGGATTGGCTGGTCGTGGTGAGCGCGGTGCCGAGGGGCGTGGGAGCGTCGTTGGTGACCTCACGACCGGCGGTCACCACGGACATCAGCAGCGAGGCCAGCGCGGGCAGCGCAGGATCGTCGTCGATGCCTGCGTCGGCCCGCTTCTTGGCGATCCGGTCGAGCAGCGGCGTCACCGCCCGGGCCGGCTGTACCTGCTCGGCGACCTCGGGCTCGTCGCGCACGAGCGCCGGTTTCTTCGCCCAGAAGGGCTTGTGCACGATCGCGGGCACCTCGGCGACATCCGTCTCGACAGGCTCGACCGCCACGTCGGGCTCGGTGACCGCCTCGCCAGGCTGGGTCTCGGCAGCCTTGCCGGGCTTGGCGGCGGGTCCGGCGGAGGGTTCGGCGAGCGAGATCCTGGGCCGTTTGCGGACGGGCCTGGTGTCCGCATCCGGCTTCTCGCCGTCCGTGCTGTCGGTCGCCGCGGACCTGTTCGCCGCGAAACGCCGCGTCTTGGGCGCCTTCGGCGGCGCCTCGACGGTTTGCGAGGTCTGCGAGGTCTGTGAGGTGGCTCCGGTCGAGCCGGACGACGCAGCACCCGAGTCAGAGCCCTCCTCGGCGGCCGCGACGCCGGCACCGGCGAGAACCGCGGCTCCGATCCCGAGTGCTACTGCCAAACTCCCGACACGACCCACACATGCGCCCGCTCCCATGGGTCAGTCTTACCGTGCGCGCCGCGACCGGCGGAGCCGTTTCGGCGCATTCTTACTACGAAGTCAGTTAGGGCGCCTTACGACGACGATATCCGTGACCTGTCGGAGAATCCGCCACGGATCGCGTAGCGTCCGCGGTTTCGGACCGTTCGCCCCGTACAGTCAGGTATTCCACACACATCTGGGCACCGTCACGGGAGGTCAGCTCCGAAGCAGGTCGTACTCCAGCGGCTCATCCACACACAGACCGAAGCCTGAGGGGCTGTCTTGAGCCAGTTCACCGAGACCTTGTACGACAATGCCCGCCGCAGTGTGCGGTCCTTCATCACCGGCGAGCCCGACGCGCCGCTTCGCCAATCCTGGCTCGAGGTGCACCAGCGAGCCGCCTGCATCGCCGGCGGTCTCGCCGCTGCCGGCGTCGGTCCCGGCGATGCTGTCGCCGTACTCGCCGGCACCCCGGTCGAGATCGCCCCGACCGCGCAGGGCATCTGGATGCGCGGCGCCAGCGCGACGATGGTGCACCAGCCGACACCGCGCACCGACCTCGCCCGCTGGGCGGATGAGACCACCACGGTCATCGGCATGCTGGCGGCCAAAGCCGTCGTCGTCTCCGAACCGTTCCTCGCCGCGGTACCCGTCCTCGCCGGCCTCGGACTCACCGTCTTGACCGTCGACGAGCTGCTGACCCATCGGCCCGTGCCGCCGCTCGCCACCGGCGACGGCGATGTGGCGCTGCTGCAGCTGACCTCGGGATCGACCGGTTCGCCGAAGGCGGTGCAGATCACGCACGCCAACATCGTGGCCAATGCCGAGGCGATGACCGCCGGCTGCGACTTCGACCTGGACACCGATGTGATCGTCAGCTGGCTGCCGTGCTTCCACGACATGGGCATGACCGGGTATCTGACAGTCCCGATGTACTTCGGAGCCGAGCTGGTCAAGGTCACGCCGATGGACTTCCTGGGAGATACGCTGTTGTGGCCCAAGCTCATCGACAAGTACCGCGGCACGATGACCGCTGCCCCGAACTTCGCGTACACGTTGCTGGCCAAGCGGTTACGCCGACAGGCCACTCCGGGACAGTTCGACCTGTCGTCTCTGCGCTGGGCGCTGTCGGGGGCAGAACAGGTGGATCCGCTGGACGTGGAAGACCTCTGCGATGCCGGCGCGCCGTTCGGACTGCGCCGCGAGGCCATCATCCCGGCCTACGGGATGGCCGAGACGACGGTTGCCGTGTCGTTTTCCGAATGCGGCGGCGGCATGGTCGTCGACGAGGTCGACGCGGATCTGCTCGCGGCACTGCACCGCGCTGTGCCCGCTACGAAAGGCCATACCCGACAACTTGTTTCACTCGGCCGCCCGCTGGACGGGATGGACGTCCGTGTGGTCGACGAGGACGGCGCCGAAGTGGCCGCGCGCGGCGTCGGCGTGATCGAGGTTCGCGGCGCCGCGGTCAGCGCCGGCTACACGACCGTCGCAGGCTTCCTCGCCGCCCAGGACGAACTCGGTTGGTATGACACCGGCGATCTGGGATACCTGACCGAGACCGATGAGATCGTGGTGTGCGGACGTCTCAAAGACGTGATCATCATGGCCGGGCGCAACATCTATCCCACCGACATCGAGCGTGCCGCCGCCCGCGTCGACGGGGTGCGCGCAGGGTGCACGGTGGCGGTGCGTCTGGACGCCGGGTTGTCCCGCGAGACATTCGCAGTAGCGGTGGAGTGCAAGGACTTTCAGGATGACGACCAGGTGCGCCGGGTGGAGCGCCAGGTGGCCCACGAGGTGTTCGCGGAGGTCGACGTGCGCCCGCGCAGCGTGGTGGTCCTCGCGCCGGGGATGATCCCCAAGACCGCATCGGGCAAGCTGCGCCGTGCGCACGCCTTGGCCCTGGTCAGCTAGCGGCAGATATCGCTCAGCCGGGCGGCACGACGCTCGCCGTCCAGGCGTTGCGCCAGGGCGGCATACGCGCGGGCGACTGTCGGCCAGGACAACTCGGGGGCCAACTGGCGCGCCTCGGCCGCCATCGCCCCGGCAAGCCGCGGCTGCGTCAGGACCCGGCGCAACGCCGACGCCAGCGCGGCGGGGTCGTCGGGGTCGACCAGGATGCCGGCTCCGCTGGACAGCATCTCGACCGCATGCGGGAACGCCGTGGCCACCACAGGCCGACCGTTGGCGACAGCCTCCACCAGCACCGCCGAAACGACCTGGCCGCTGATGTCGTAGGGCAGCACCACCACCGCCGCCGACTGGACGAGTTCGATGAACATCGCCGGGTTGTAGGGGCGGGGATCGAACGACACCGAGTCGGCGACACCGCACCGACGGGCTTGCGCGACGAGGGAATCGCGATAAGCGTCGCCGTGTACAGCGGCCTCCTTCGGATTCGTCTGGCCGACGACGACGTAGCGGGGGCGGCCTGCCACGCTCTGCAGGGAACTCATCGCGTCGATGACCCGCTCGATGCCCTTGCCCGGTGCGAGTAAGCCCCAGGTCACTATGGTGGGCCGGCTCGGCCGTTTGAGCCGGGGACCGGTGAACTGTGATCCGCCGTGCGGGATGGTGACCACCTTCGCGCGGTCGACGCCGTAGTCGCGGCACAATCGCTCCCGCGCGGCGTGGGACATCACCACCACGCGGTCCGTGCTCGCCACCACCCTTTCCAGCACCCAGCGTTGGTGCGGCCCCGGGTCCTCGAGGACCTCGTGGGCCACCGCGATCGTCGGTACCTCGAGGGCGTCGATGAGCGCCAGCACTTCGTCACCGTGGGTGCCGCCATAGATGCCGTACTGGTGCTGGATGACGACGGCCTGGCAGCGGTTGAGCTGCGCCGCGCACGCTGCGACGGAGGCCGCCGAACCGTTGACCAACTCCGGCTCGGCCGGGTCGGATACGGAGGGCTGCTCGGTCACCCGCACCACGTCGACGCTGGCGCCCAGAGCACGCAGCCCGTCGGAGAGGCCGGCGCTGTGGCGGGCCACGCCACAGACCGTCGGTGCGAATGTTCCGACGAGACCGATACGCATCGGATGCGATACAGCATGCGAGAAACTTCGCGGAGAATTGTTGTCGCCGTTGGTTTTCGGGGCGGGCATCAGTGGACGCCGCACTCGACGTCTGCGGCGTGCTCGGACTCTGTCATGGGGTGATCCCGCCTGAGCCCGCGCGGGACCCTGCCAAAAGGAGCGTCACTGCTCGATGTCGACAACAGTGGCGCAATGAAAAGTGGGCTGGTGAGTACGACTCACCAGCCCACCATCGAAGCTCGTGCCGCTTAGACGGCCGTCACATTGACGGCCTGCGGGCCCTTGTTTCCTTGCTCGACGTCGAACTCGACGCGCTGATTCTCTTCGAGCGAGCGGTAACCGCCGCCGGAGATCGCGGAGTAGTGGACGAAAACGTCCTCTGCGCCGCCGTCGGGAGCGATGAAGCCGAAGCCCTTATCGCCGTTGAACCACTTCACAGTTCCCTGTGCCATACTTTTTCAACTTCTCTCATGGGATGAAACGCCAGATCAGCGTCCCTCTACCACCGTAGCACGCTCATGACCGCCGAATTGTCACGAATCGGCGGCCTGACCCCAATTCACGCTCTCGGTACGAGCGAGACCGACTACCAGACAAGCGGTTTCGTACATTCGGCTGTTCGTGGCATCGATGTTGGGAGGAAGGCCCGCAGCCGCTCTGAGCACCATCGAGCCCAGCGCCTGCGACGTCATGCTCGGAACGACAAGCAATTTCACACCCGTGTCCCGGCCCACGATCGACATCAATCTCGGCCGCCGATGATGACCACCGGGCAGTGTCATTCGCGACCCCACCGCGATACTCTCCAGATCCATCTGGCCCTCGGTCGGTGACCAGTTGATCTGCATGGTCACCACCTCTCCGAGCGCACGATGCAGCGCACCGATGAGATCGGGTAGTTCAGCTGCGATTGCCGACGAGTGCGGCCACCACGCCCCGTCGATGACGCCGCCCCGCTCGGGCGCAAGACTGACCCGAACCGGTTTGGACGCGCGACGGGCGCGCGGTATGCCGTTCACCGATGAGGCGAATCAGCCGAATGTTGTCTTGTCGGCAGATCGGAGAACACGGGGGCCTGCACCGGCTCGTCGGACGACGACGCCCGCGTGACCTCTTGTGGCACCTGACGGTGGGAAAACAGTTCAGACGAATCCATGAGCACGTCCTTTGACGATTGAGGAGAGTTGTTCGTACATCCGCGAGCGCAACGATCGCTTCGCAGGCTGAGCAACCCTTCACTCGACCCTACACCGACCTGCCGATGGCCGTCGCCGGGTCATCGAGATCACAGGACGAGCGCGCATAACCCCGCACCAATAGGGCATCAATGAACAGATTCAACTTCTTGTTCACCACACGACGGAGAGACCGATGTCGCGTTACCTTTTCGCCCTCGGCGGGTTCAGTTTCCGCCGCCGCCGGCTGGTGCTGGGCACGTGGTTGGCTGTGCTGATCGGCGTTGCGCTCGCCTTCGTCGGCTTCCGCGGAGAGCCGTCGGACAACTTCACGATTCCGGGCACCGAGTCGCAGCGTGCGGTCGAACAGCTGCAGCAGCGCCTGCCCGCGTTCTCCGGCGCACAGACGCAGATCACCTTCGCCGCGCCGCCCGGACGCACCCTTGCCGATCCCAACGTCGCCCCGGTGATCGACCAGGCGGTGTCGTCTCTGACCCGGGACTCCGACATCGCCGTGGCCGCTGGTCCGGCACAGACCCGTCAACTCTCTCCTGACGGCCAGGTGGGGTTGGGCACCGTGCAGTGGCGGGCGGCGATCGGCGAGGTGACGGATGCGTCACTGACCGAGCTCGAGTCGGCGATGAAACCGGTCCAGGACGCCGGTGTGCGGGTCGAGTACGCGGGCAGTGTGTTCCCCGGATACAAGGTCGAGGTCCCCCACCTCCCGGAGATCATCGGGGTCGCGGCGGCGTTCCTGATCCTGCTGGTCACTTTCGGCGCCATTGTCGCCGCGGGCCTACCGATCCTGACGGCGAGCATCGGCGTCGGTATCGGCGCGCTGGGCATCTTCGTCGTCGCCGCCTTCGTCGACATGCCGTCGGCGTCGCTGTCGTTGGCGCTGATGCTGGGTCTGTCGTGCGGAATCGACTACGCCCTGTTCATCCTGAACCGCTACCGCAACAACCTGCTGTTGCTGATGCCACGCCAGGAGGCCGCGGCCCTGGCCGTGGGTACGGCGGGCGGATCGGTGGTGTTCGCCGCATTGACCGTGATCATCGCGCTGTGCGGACTGGCCATCGTGGGCATTCCGTTCCTCACCTACATGGGGGTCGCGGCGGCTGCTTCCGTGTTGATCGCGATGCTGATCGCGCTGACGTTGCTGCCCGCCCTGTTCGGCTTCGCCGGTGGCAAGGTCG
This sequence comes from Actinomycetota bacterium, assembly GCA_040752555.1. Classification (GTDB taxonomy): domain Bacteria; phylum Actinomycetota; class Actinomycetes; order Mycobacteriales; family Mycobacteriaceae; genus Mycobacterium. The sequence goes on from JBFMGT010000017.1 coordinate 68,193, forward strand.
CGGCGTTCATCGAGCCGCCCCTGCAACCCGGCCGGCCCAAGCAGGTCGCGCAGGTCGCGGCCTACACCCCCCACCGCACCCTGGGTGCCCGCTGGGCCCGTTTCGTGGTTCGGTTCCGCACGCCGCTGCTGGTCGGCGGCGCGGCGGCGCTGGTCGTCATCGGATTGCCGTCGCTGAGCCTGCATCTGGGCCTGCCCAGCGGGGCGTCTCAGCCCGAGTCGAACACCTCACGGCAGGCCTATGACCTCACGGCTGACCATCTGGGGGCCGGCTTCAACGGTCCGCTGCTGGTGGTGGCCGACCTGACCCGCGCCACCGATCCGCGCGCGGCGGCCACGCTGGCGGCCAACATCGGTCGCGAAGACGGGGTGGCCCTGGCTGCGCCCGCCGGTGGCGACGATCGGACCGCGATCATCCAGGTGATTCCGAAGACCGGTCCCAATGACACGGCGACCGCGGACTTGGTCGAGAAGATCCGCGCGGACCGTGACACCATCGAAGCCGACACCGGCGCAACGTTTCTGGTGGGCGGCACCACAGCGTCCAACATCGACACCTCCGACAAGCTGGCAGCCGCCCTGCCGGTCTTCCTGGTCGTGGTCGTCGGACTGGCGTTCGTCTTGCTGACCATCGCCTTCCGGGCCGCGCTGGTGCCGCTGACCTCCATCGTCGGGTTCCTGCTCTCGGTGTTCGCAGCGCTGGGCGTCCAGGTTGCGGTGTTCCAGTGGGGCTGGGGCGCATCGCTTCTGGGGATCACACCCGGAGAGACGATCAGCTTCCTGCCGATCATCGTGCTGGCCATCATCTTCGGGCTGTCCAGCGACTACGAGGTGTTCGTGGTGTCGAGGATGAAGGAAGAACTGGCACATGCCGATGACGCGCTGGCTGCGGTGCGCAACGGCGTCGGCCTGTCCGCGCGAGTCGTGACGGCTGCCGCCCTGATCATGTTCGGGGTGTTCATCGCGTTCGTCGCCGGTAGCGATCCGATCATCAAATCGGTCGGTCTCACGCTGGCTGTCGGTGTGTTCCTCGACGCGTTCGTCGTTCGGCTCACCTTGATCCCGGCGGTCATGGCGATACTCGGCGATCGCATGTGGAAGCACTCGAAGTGGTTCGACAGGTATGTGCCGGACCTCGACATCGAAGGGACGGCGTTGGAGGCCAAGCACCCTGCGCCGGTGCCCGTGCCCTGACGTGACGAAGCCCCGGCCAGCAGGCCGGGGCTTCGGTCGGGTTCGTCAGGCGCCGTCGTGCGCTGCCTTGCGTTCTTCGCGCTGCGCCGCCCTGGCTGCCTTGGCTTGCGAGCGGGCTTCGCGCTTGGCTGCCTTGGCTTCGGCCCGCTGGGCCTTCACCTCGGCCCGCTGGGCCGCGCGCGCCTCGCGACGTGCGGCGGCTCCGGCCTCGGGCGCCGGATCGGCCTGCGGTGCCGGATCGGCCTGCGGTGCAGGCGTCTCCACGACCGGCACCACCTCGCCAGCGGTCAGCTTCGCCGCTACGGGCTTCGGATCGTTGCGGCTGTAGCCCGCGTCGATCTTGGCCTTCAGCGCGGCCTCTTGCGACTTGAGCTTCGGGTTCAGTTGCACCAGAGGCAATGTCGCGGTGGGAACCAAGTAATGGGTGGTGGTACCGCCCTTGGCGTTGGTCTCCACAGTGATGTTCTTCGCCGGGACCGATCCCAGGCCGCCATACATCACCGGCACGTGCACGAGGATCGCGCCGGCCATTGCGTTCGCCACCGCGAGGGCGTTCCACGGCCGGTCGGGGAAGTCGGCGAATCCGTCGTATTCGCCGGTGACGACGACGACGTCGTACGGGGTCACCGGTGGGGGCTGGTAGGTGTAGTTGAGCTTGGTGCTGTACTTCGTGGAATTCTTGATCAGTTCCTGCCTGCTCGAGTCTTCGACCACGATGAACTGGATGTCGTCAGGATCGGCAAGCTGGCCGCTGGCCACCATGTTCCGCATGACTTCGTTGACCACCAGCGAGCCCGCCGACAGTCCGACGACGGTCACCTTCTCGCCGTTGATGACGTTGCCGTTGGCATCCCGGGACAACTGCTTGAGCGCGGTGTCGATCGCGGCGGTCAGATTGGTGACGCCGATGCCGATCGAGTCGCCCAGGTTCTTGTCCTTTTTGCCGGTGATCGGTCCGGCCTGCGCGGGCCAGGTGACGTTGACGCGGGTCTGGTTCTTGAATTGGCCGCCCAGCAGCGGCGCCATCAGCGTGTCACTCATGGTGCCGGCCCCGATCCCGCCGATGATCAACGCGGAACTGCTGGCCCAGGAGGTGGTGGCGCCGGAGAGGGCGACAGATGCTGAGGCAAATGCGATACCGCACGTGACGGCGGCTTTGCGGAGGGTGGTTTTCATGAGTGTCCCCGGATGTTGGTAGTGCTGTGGAAACGCCATCTCGTCGGCGTGGCACAAGCGTAAAACCAGGAAATCCGGTCGCAGTCAGCAAACCTGTTCTATTCCCATTTTTGCATGTTCAGCAATTCTGATCATGAAATGCTTTAGGAGAAAAAATAGATTTGAACTGCTATATCAAGGCTTTTTGGATAAGCTCGGGCTGGCTGCAGCTAATCCGAATGGTCACAATAGACGGTAATGTAGCGCATTTGTCACTTCGCTGAGTGACAAAGGTCATTTTCTGGTACGCCCAACGTCCCACCGGCCCATCAGCCGAAAGCCCCCGAGAGTTGCATGACGAGCACAATTGCTACCGCGGCGAAGATCACGATGAACACCACGATGGAGGCAACGCCCACCGCGGTGCGCGGGTTCAGGTTGCGGCCGGCCGTCGGATCCGGGTTCTTCGTAGCCGACGTCTGCGCGGACTGCGGCGAGATCTCGCCCGGGGGGACACCCCCAGCGCGCTCCTCGCTGGGGGTGTCCATGGGGTCGGGATCTGGTGGCAGCGCTGTCACGACGGGTTGCCCTGCCGCTCTTTCTCACTGTCACTCAGATCCTCGAGCCGGTCGGCCCGGGCTCGCGCTCCCGTGGCGGCGCGGCGTTTTGCCGCGGCGTCGTCGAGTTCTTCGTCGGCGACATCGGTCACCGCTTTCTCCGCGGCCTTGCTTCGATTCTGGGCGCTGCGCTTGGCCTTTTCGGCGGCCGCGACGCTTTGATCGGCCGACTCCGCGATGTCTCGTTTGGCCTCGGCCGTGCGCTGGGCAACTGTGCGGGCGGCTTGCTGCTTCTCCTGCTCGGCGTTTTCGCGCGCCGAAGCAACGCGCTGCGCGGCCTGCTCGCGTGCCTGTTTCGGTGCCGTTGTGGCCTGCTCGCGTTTCCGGGCCAGTTGGTCTTGGGCGTTTTCTTTCTTCTGCTCAGCCTCTTGGTCGAGGCGCACCGCTTCACCCAGTGCGGCGGCTCGCTCGATACGGGAAATTCCGCTTTCTTCCAGGGCGGAATCTTTGAGCGCGTTGCCGGCGGCAGCATCGAGTGCACCCAGGGCCCGCTCATACATCAACCGGCCGGGCGCCTCCTGGTCGATGCGTGGCATCACCCGGTCCTCGACGAACTGCAGGGGCGTTCGCGCGAGACGGTACTGGAACCGCAGGATGGCGAACGGAACGTCGGAGAGTTTCATCACGTCCTCCTAGGAGTTGGGGTCGGCAGACTCGGCTCGGCGCCGCAGCCTGTCGGCCTCGGCTTCGGCACGCGCAGCGTCGCCGACCTCGTCGCGATAGTTGTCGAGCGCCGCGTCGTACTCGGATTGCGCCGCCTCGACCTGCTGGCGTTCCTGCGCGGACGCGCGTAGCGCCTCGCTCTGCACTTCGGCCTCGAACTGAGTTTGCGCTCGGGCCGCATCCCGCCGTCCCGCTTGTTCGGTCGCACTCTGCTGGGCAGCCTCCTGTGCGCGGACGGACGTCTTCGCCTCGGCGGCACGGACTTCGGCTGCCGAACGCTCTTGCGCTCCCTCGCGCTGCGCTTCGGCCGCCGCGTCCCGCGCCTCGGCTGCTTCGGCATCTGCCTCGGCGTCGATACGGCTGGCCTGACGGCGTTCCTTGGCCTCGGTCTGCTCCAGCTGGCCCTGCGCGGTCAACGCATCGTTGCCCGTCACAGCGCCCGCCACTTCTTTGGCCTTGCCCTTCACGGAATCCGCGAAGCTCTTTCGTGTTTGGGCAGCGTTGTCGTCGGTCATCTGGCCTCCTTCAGAGAGGGGGCTACCCGTGCTGATCCGATCTACACCGGCGAATGGATGTGTGACCGTCTTACTTCGTCGCGCCGTTGATGGCGGGGCTGTCGATCATGCCCCGCTCGACGCCCCACATGTTCGCGATGGCCCGGTACTCGCCGCTGTCCATCAGGTGTTCGAGCGCCTGGCGCAGCGGTTCGGCCAATGGGGAACCTTTCTTCACCGGCCAGCCGTACGGCGCAGAGTCGAAGACATCGCCAGCCGGGACGAGATCGCCGCGGCTGAGCTTGATCGCGAAGCCGGTGACCGGCGAGTCGGCCGACATCGCCTGCACCTGTCCCCTGAGCAGCGCCGTCGTCACCTCGTCCTGACTACGGAACACGACGATCTCCACCGGCGCCATCCCCGCCGCGGTGCACTCGTCGCTCTTACGCGGCAGCTCTTCGGTTTCCTGCAACGTTCCTTGCGCCACACCGACTTTCACTCCGCACGCCGATGTCGGACCCAGCGACGTGCCGGGGCGGCGGGCCCACTGCGTGCCGGCCCGGAGGTAGGTGACGAAGTCCACCAGCTCTTCGCGCTCCCTGGTGTCGGTGACCGACGAGGAGCCGATGTCGAACGTGCCGTCGACGACGCCCGGCAGGATGGAGTCGAACGGAGTGTCACGGAAATCTGGTACCAAACCCAGAACCCGGGTGACGGCCGTCATGAGTTCGACGTCGAACCCGACGAGCTGCCCGTCGGCGTTCTTGAACTCCATCGGCGCGTACGGGACGTTGACCCCGATGACCAACCGGCCGGTCTCGCGGACATCGGCCGGAACCGCGGCGGCGATCGCTGCGACCGCGCCGTCGGGCAGGTTCTGCGGGTCGGGGCCGTCGCGCCACGGCGCCCACGTCCACAATCCGGCCGCACCCACGGCGAGCAGCACCACCGCGGCCGCCGCAGAGAGGGCTTTGACCGGCACCCGACGTGATGGGCGGGCCGCGTGTCGGGAACCACGCGCGGTCCGCGGTACCGGGGCGGTCATGGCGCGCCGGGCTGCCGCCGCCAGTTCGCCTGCGCTCTGGTAGCGCTTCTCGGGCTTCTTGGCCATCCCCTTGGCGATCACCGCGTCGAAGGCGGCCAACCGCGCGTCGGTGTCCGACGGGCGGGGCAGCGGCGACACCATGTGGCCGGCGATCTGCTGTTCGAGGCTGTCGGCGGGGTACGGGCGGGAACCGGTGAGGCACTCGTAGAGCACGCACGTCAGCGCGTAGATATCGGACCGCCGGTCGACCTCGCCGCCTTCGAAGCGTTCCGGCGCCATGTAGGCGAGCGTGCCCAGGGTGCTGCCCGCGGTGGTCAGGCCCTGCTCCCCCGCTGTGCGGGCCAGCCCGAAGTCGATGAGATACACGAAGTCGCCGCCGGTGATCAGGATGTTCGACGGTTTGATGTCCCGGTGGATGAGGCCCGTCGCGTGGGCGGCGTCGAGTGCCTCGGCGACCTGCTCGACGATGGTGACCGCGAACGGCGCGCCGAGCGGCTTCTCGGTGTCCTGCAGGATCGTGCCGAGGTTGCGGCCCTCGATCAGCCGCATGTCCAGGTAGAGGCGGCCGTCGATCTCTCCGTAGCCGTGGATGGGGACGACATGCGGGTCGTTCAGCCCGGCCGCGGCCTGGGATTCTCGGCGGAAGCGCTGCTGGAACACGGCGTCGGCGGCCATGTGGTGAGGAAGCACCTTGAGCGCGACCACCCGGTCGGTCTTCGTGTCGTAGGCCCGGTAGACCTCGCCCATGCCGCCCTGACCGATGAGCTTCTCGAGTCGATAGTGGCCGAATGGTGTCGCATTCACCGGTGTTCTCCTCGGCTGCGGCCAAACGGTCTGTCGGACGTTCTACATCGTGTTTGCCGGGCCTGCCCCGGCGCATGTCATGGGCTCACGACCGGTTGCCCAAAAAGGACGACGCGGTGAAAAGTTTCTACCACGGCTGCGCGACCCATGCCCGTGGTGTGGGGACTTTCGTGGACCGGTCGACGGCCCTACGGTGAGCAGATGGCCACCATCGAGGCCGTCCACCCGCCGGACGCCGTGCTCAAGACCATCAATCCGGTATTGCGACGCGTGTTGCGAACACCTCTGGGAGGGCGGATCGGGGACTTCATGCTTCTGCGCTTCACCGGGCGCAAGTCTCGACGCGAGTACACCGTCCCAGTGAGCGCTCACCAGCTCGACGGTCAGCTCTACGCCGTGATGGAAGCGCAATGGAAGTACAACTTTCGCGGCGGCGCCGACGTCGAGGTGTCCCATCGCGGCCGCACGACCCCGATGCGGGGGGGTGCTGCTCACCGACACCGATGCGGTCGCCGACATCGTGCACCGGTTGGCGACCGGGTATGGCGCGAAGAAGGCCCAGCGGATGATGGGCTTGAAGTTCGCCGGCGATCGGGTGCCCGCGCGGCAGGATTGGGACGAGGCGGTGGCACGCCTGGGAATCGCGGCGGTGTCGCTGTCACCCCGGAGCTGATTGCGAGAGCTCGTCAGACGGGCGTGACGAGGACGCCGCTTGTGAGAAAAGCGTCGAGGTTGCGCACCGTCAGGGTCTCCATCGCGGCGCGGGTCTGCACCGTGGCGCTGCCGACGTGCGGCAGCAGCACGACAGTGTCCAATGCGAACAACTCCTCGGGCACCTGTGGCTCGTCGACGAACACGTCGAGGCCGGCGCCGGCGAGGCGACCTTCGACGAGCGCAGTCACCAACGCATCCTGGTCGACGACACTGCCGCGGGCGATGTTGACCAGGTAGCCCTGGGGGCCCACCGCATCGATCACCTCGCGGTTCACCAGCGCGAGGGTGCCCTCACCGCCGGCCGCGGCGACGACCAGCACGTCGCAGTGGCGCGCGAGCTCGACCAGCGAATCCACATACAGGTAAGGCACATCGGGAACCCGATGGCGATTGTGATAGCTGATCGTGCATCCAAAAGCCCTGAGCCGCTGCGCGATTGCCGAACCGATGCGTCCAAGCCCGATGATGCCGACGCGGGCGTTGCTCACCTGGCGGGTCAAAGGGAAGTCGCCGTCGACAGGCCAGCGCCCGGCGCGAACGTACCGGTCCGACGCGGAGAACTGCCGCATCGTGTCGATGATCAGCCCCACCGCGGTGTCGGCGACACAATCGGTCAGCACATCGGGGGTGTTGCTCACGACAATGCCGCGCTTCGCGGCGGCTGCGACGTCGATGTGTTCATAGCCGACGCCGAAATTGATCACGGCGCCGAGATTGGGGAGCGTCGCCATCAGGTCGTCCCCGATGCGGGCGCGTCCCGACGTGACGATCGCCGTGACGTCCTCGCCCCGATCGGCGAGGAATCCCGTCTGCCGAGCGTCGTCATCGGGCAGCCGGACAGCGCTGTAATCATCGGCCAGCGTCTGCTCGAGCGACGGCCGCAACGGACCGACCTGCAGGACCGTTCCGCGATTGCTCATCGCTACGGCGTGTAGTCGTACTGCGGTTCGTGGAACCGGTTGATGATCGGGATGCGCTCGATGATGCGGTCCCGCAACCGGGGCTGGGGATTCTCGACGACCACGGGCGGGGGGACGGCCGCCGGCAGCGGACCGCCCGGAGGCACCAGCACCGGCGCACCCGGCGTGGGCGGCAGGTAATCCGGGGGCGGGGCCGGCGGGACGTAGTCCGGGGCCGGCGGGAGGGCCGCGGGCGCGGGTTCCTCGACCACCGGGGCGACCTCGGGCGGCGGGGCCGGCAGCTCGACGGCCTCGGGTGCAGGCATTTCGTTGACGACGGGAGCAGCGGGCGCCGGAGGCGGGGCGGCAGGCGGTGGCGGCAGCACCTCCCGTGCGGGCGGGGCGGCCTCGCGGACGGGTTCGGACACCGAGCGCGCCATCTGCGGGGTGGGCTCTGGAGTGAGGCTCAGCCCGACAGCGGCTGACACCGATACGACCAACGTCACGACTGCGGCCGCCAACACCGAGGCGAGCAGGGCCGTTGGCGAAAGGCGCCTTCCCGCGGACCGGTCTGCACCGTCGAGGAGGGCCACTGCCGACGCCGAAGCCAGTGCCGCCCCCCGCGCCAAGGCCAGGTCGGCTTGTTCTGCAGAGACCACGGCGACGTCGGTGCGTTCCCGCAAGAGAGCCATGGCGCTCGCTACGTCGCCTGAACCGAGCACGAACACCACATCGGCGGCGTCGACGTCCGCCTCGGCGAGCGCCGCAGGATCGACGCGGTCTGCGATGACGCCGTCCGGGGTGGCCGTGACGAGAACCGACGGCCCTGGTTCGGCGACACACACCACCACACGATCACGTCCGGCCATCTCGACGATTCCGAGTGCGAGCGCTTCGGCCGCCTCGACATCGGACACCGCGATCACGTTCTCCACGCCGCGGTCGGTGAGGGCCTGCCAGGCGGCGCTGGCCATGCGCTCAGCAGCAAACGACCAGGTCAAACCCACGGCGTGCAGGCGCCGGGGTGCGATATCAGAGATCAGGGTGTCCAGCAGCGCGCCGGCGTCCAGGCCGGCGGCATCCACTGATCCGCGATCGAGCGTGGCGCCGTCACCGGAGGTGCCCTCGACCAGCACCCAGCGCACCGATGACGACGTCATCGACAAGCCGAGCACAAGGTCCATGACGTGACGATCCGATCTCTTTTGCGACTACCGGTCGACCCTACCGCCCGGCCGATGGTCCGCAAATCTCGCTCACGCGCCTCCACCGAGCAGGTGACGGCGCCACGCCATCGCGGCGTGGGCGTTCATCTCGTGGAAACTCAGCCACGACAGGTCGGCGTTGCCGACGCACCGGTGGGGAGCCCCCAGCCATGGCGGCCGCTCGGCCCCACATTGCGAGCAGTGCGCAGACGTCATCGATCCAACATCGCATGCCGACGGCGCGCGGGCATCCCCTGATCGGAGGACCTCCCCGTCGTCCGCACGATCCACCGCCCGACGGACAGACGGTCGCCGCGCGCCCGGGCATTCTTAACTCATCGCCGGACCAGCCGGCGGACAACTACCAAACACCAACGCACACAAAGGAAGTCATCATGTACAACATCACTCGCCTCGTCGCGCTGCCCCTGCTGACCGCAGGTATCCTCGGCGGAACGCTGGGCCTGGCCGGCACCGCCGCCGCCGCGACGACAGCGCCCAAGCACGACGGCCACGTGGCGACGACCCCGCGTGACGCTCGGTCGCACATGCCGACCCAGCCGCGCGTGTTCAGCCCGACCGTCGCGACGTCACCGCGGACCCATGTGCACACCCCGGACGCGGTGACCTATCGCCACCGTCACCACCGGCACTTCCACCGCGTGTGGTGACCGAGGTCAGGCCGCCTCGCCCTCGGAGGCGGGGCGGTCGGCTGCTGCGCTGCTCGGAGTGTGGTCGGGCTTGTCGCCTTGATCAGTCGGGGCGTCCTTGGGCGACTCCTGCTGCCGACTGACCTTCTTTCCGTGGCGCGTCGTGCTCTCCAACCCCTCGCGCAGATGCTTGCCGGGGTACCAGGACGTGCGCTTGGTCGAGCGCTCCTCGGCCTTGTCCTGGCGCTGGCCGCGCTGCTGCTCCTGCGGCTCGGATGTCGAACGTTGCTGCTCGACCGCAGGCGCCTCGTCGACCGACTCGACCTCCTGAGTCACAGCCCGCCGCGGGAAGAACGTCGCGCGCGTCGGGACACTGTAATCGCTTCGGTCGTAAGCGGCTTCGATGATCTTGCGCAGCGGTGCGTCAAGTGCCGCGATCACCGGATCGGGCAGGAAGGGGTCCAGCGGGATCAGCAGCGGGATGGGATAGGTCCGCACCACGTAGTAGGTGGTGTTGGAGTCCTCGTCGACCTGGTAGTAGTCGCTGTCGCCCGATTCCCTGGCCGCCTTCAGGTCGTCGGCGGTCAGTTCGAATTGCGTGTTGCCGTGCACCAGCGCCATACCTGCCACGGCGTTCGCGATCGCCAGCGGGTTCCACAGGTAGGTGGGGAAATCAGACCAGCCGTCGTACTGCCGGGCGACGTCGATGGTGAGATCGCCGTTGTTCGCGGTGGCACCGTTGAACGTCACGTCGAGCAGTGGGATGTGCATGCCCTCGAAGCGCTGCAGGATGCCTCCGTTGGGCCGGTTCGGGTTGGCCACCAGAATGTAGGTGTTGCCCTCGTGGGTGGCTTTGTACTGCGACGCGACGGCGGCGCCCTGCGAAAAGCCGAAAATCACGTCGCCGAATACTGGATTCGCCGTCGTCAGGTTGGCGACGCCCTCGGCGACGGAATCGTCGAATGTCAGATCCTTGAAGCCGCCCGCGGAGATGGGCCAGAACCCGGCGTTGTAGTCCACCTTTTCGTACGCCCCGTCGGTTGTCGGCGCAGCGGTGCCGTTGACCACGACGCCGATGAAGTCTTCGAACTCCTGCTGCGTCGCTTGATGGCCGATGGTGGTACCGCGCAGATAGTGCAGAGTCGCCAGCAATTGAGGACTCACCGACATCGCCGGAGCCGTCCCGATCATCGCTGCGCCGGCCACCGCGACTCCCGCGATGCCAGCGGCCGACACCGCGGCCTTCACACCACGCAAGCCGCTGCGCTTGGTCGATTGCGGCTTCTGCGCCCGGTGCCTACCTTGCGTGCGCGCCCGACGATGCCCCATTGCCTCCCCCTCGTATGGTCAGCAGAGTGTACGACGGGAAATTTGCTGTCACATCGACTTCCCGCGGAATGTTCGGACGGACAGTTCGATGCGCGAGTCAATTGGGTCGTCTACCCGCGGCGGAGGGCCATCACGGTCGTTGCTGCCACGCCGTCCAGCTAGCCGGCTCGTAGGTGACGAGTATCCGGATGGTCGGTCTGCCACTGCCGCTCGACCCGTTTGACCCGCTGATGCTCCAGCGTGATCAACAGGGCACCTGCGGTGACCAGCGCGCCGGCGATCAGGCCCAGGATGAGCGACAGGTCGCGGTTGCCGTAGGCCGTAGCCGCCACGGTGCCGGCGATCAGCACCGTGCCGACCCCGATGAGCAGCAGTCCGGGCAGCCACAGCGTGTCGATGAACGACTCGCCGCTGTGCGGCAGAGTCGTCCGTACATGATCGATCGGATCGCGATGTGCACCTTTCATCGCAACTCCTTCCTCGTTCGAGATACCCCAAGACTACGCCTTTGTGAGCTGGATCACATTGACTCTGGATCGCCGATGCGCTGGCACAACGCTGTTTGCTGTCGGCCACGGCAAGCGGTATCAGCGCACCAGAGACTCCGTACATCGGCGCGAAGCTCTTCGCCATATCAGCACGCCGCTGCGCGAAATGCGTTGCTCGCCTGGATATCACGTGTTCAGTGACGTCACAGATTTCGCAGCGAAAACCGCAGTGCGGGACCAACCGGCGACCTACAGTCGGGGCGTCGGGGCGTTGCCGGGTCACCAAAGAACACGCGGTGGACAAGCCCCGCTCGCGAGGAGGCGTCATGGGGGAATCACCGACAACAGCAGCGCGCAGTGGCGGCACGAGAACCGCCCTGCACATCGGGCGAGTCGGCGGCCTTGCCGTCGCCCTCGGTATCGGCGCGGCAGTGCTGACGGGTCAGGCGACCGCATCCGCCGACAGCGATGACACCTCGTCCGGTGTATCGCCCGCGAAAACGAGTGCAGCGCAGAGTGATTCACCGGCCGCGGCCGGGCCCCGGGTGCGTCGTGCTGGGGCCGACGGCGCTGAGGCGCGCGCCACCCGACGCGCGGAAGCCAAAGCCGATCGGGCCGAAGCCCGCGCCGAGCGGGCTTCGGCCCGCGAGCAACGCGCAGCCGACCGAGCCGAGCGCGTCGCCCAGCGCCGCGAGCGGACGGTGACGATCGATTCACCCGAACCTGCGACACCGATCGCACCCCCGTCCCGGCCTTCCGGAGTGCTGGACGTCGTGGGCGCCGGACTCGCCGCCGCAGGGACGCGGCAGAGTGTCCAGGCCGCCGATGCCGCACCTGAGCGCACCGTCGTCGCGTCCGGCTTCACCCAACCCACGGACTTCCAGTTCCTGCCTGACGGACGGATCCTGGTGGCCGAGAAGAACGGCCGCATCCGCATCGTCGACGACGGCGACCTGCTGCGGCGGCCGCTGTATCGGGTTCCGACCCTCACCCAGGGGGAGCGGGGGCTGGGCGGGCTGGCCGTCGACCCCGATTTCGCCACCAACGGCTACATCTACGTGGCGTACACGACGATCGGCGCCCGCGACCGACTGGCCCGTCTCACCGTCCGCGGCAACCGCGTCGTGTTCGGCTCCCAGAAAGTGCTGCTACAGTCCACCGACCGGTCGGCGTTTTTCCACCACGGTGGCGCCCTCGGGTTCGGTCCCGACGGCACCCTCTACTGGGGGGTCGGCGACAACAAGAATTCGGACAACGCGCAGGACCTCGGCACGATCCACGGCAAGATCCTCCGGATCAACCCCGACGGCACGATCCCCGCCGACAACCCGGACCTCGGCCCAGAGGCGCTACCGCAGATCTACGCCTACGGTTTGCGCAACCCGTTCCGGCTCACCTTCACCCCCACCGGAGCGCTGCTCGTCGCAGACGTCGGTGAGAACTCGTTCGAAGAGGTCAACAACGTGGTCGCGGGCGGAAACTACGGCTGGCCGGGGTCGGAGGGCCCGTGCACGAGCAACTGCGCGGACGTGCAGGACCCGATCTACAGCTATGCGCACGGCGGCGGCGCGGCCATCACGTCGGTGCTGTTCTACACCGGAGGCCAACTCGGCGCCGAATTCCAGAACACCCTGCTCATCGCCGACCTGGTGAAGGGGTGGATCCAAGCGCTCGACTGCACCGCCGATTTCTCCTCGTGCGGAAACGTCCGGGACTTCGATGCAGATGCCGGTGGCACCGTGGTGCTCGCCCAAGGCGCCGACGGCGCTCTGTATCAGTTGCGCTATGACACCGGCCAGATCGTCCGCATCGGAACGTCACCGACGGCGGTCGTCTGACGGCACGTTCCTGGGAGGTCCCTGGGAACACGCCCGAACGGGGAATGCCCGGCGCCGGGGCCGGGTTGCCGCCGAACGTGCCTGTGTTCTCGCTTCGTGACCTCTGCTGCGCTGGATGGCGCTGATGCGTCAAGGACCTCTCGCCGGGCGCTACCCCGCCGTGGCGGCCATGGTCACCCTGGCGCTCATCCCGTACCTGGCGCTGTCGGCCGCCCTGGATCCGTTGGTGCCGATCATCAGCGACCAACTGCACATGAGCGCGCAGGCGATGGCGATCAGCTTCGGGTTGGGCAACGCCGCGTATGCGGTCGGCACGGTGCTGGCCGTGCAATTCGCCCAACACCTGCCTCAGCGCCGGATGCTGGTCGGCTACGCCGTACTCCTGGTCGTGGGCTCGGTGATCGTCGCGGCCGCGCCGAACGGCACCACGTTCGTGATCGGCCACGTGCTGCAGGGGCTTTCGACCAGCATGCTGCTGATCGCCGCCGCCCCACCACTGACCATCGGCTTCCCCCGCGACAAGCTGCGCAACACCGCGGTGATCATGAACATGTGCGTGTTCGGCGCCGTCGCCCTCGGTCCCTTCATCGGCGGTGCGCAGGCCGAGGCGCACGCCTGGCGACCCCTGTTCTGGATCGTCGCCGCGGTGGCACTGGGTGCCCTCGTCCTGGCGCTACTGACGTTCGATGACGCCCCGCCGGCCGACCGTGAGGCACCGCGGGACGTGCCCGCCATCGTGCTCGCGACCGTCGGGTGCACCGCGGCGTTCGTCGGCGCCGCCCAACTGACCAGCCACGAGATCTCCGACCTCGCGGTGACGGGTCCCATGCTGGGCGGGTTGCTCCTCATCGTCGCGCTCATCGTCTACCAGTACCGGGCCGCCCGGCCGCTGCTCACCATCCGCACGATGCTCACCAGCGCGATCCCGGTCGCCGGAGTCGGCGTCGCGCTGTTCGCCGCGGCTGCATCGGTGGCCGCGACCGCGTTGACCGCCGCCGTGTTCCTGCAGTCGTTCAGTCCCGTGCAGGTCGGCCTGCTGTATCTACCGGAACTGGGCGGCGCCATCGTGATGGCCGTCGTGTTCGGCTTCGTGATCTCCCGGCGCGCCATGCACTACCTGCCTCTGGTCGGAATGGCGCTGCTGGCCGCCGGCATCCTGGTGTTCCGGTTCTCCCTCCCGGCGAACCACAGCCTGGCTCTGCTCGGCTCTGCACTGACCGGCCTCGCCTTGGGCGCCACCGTCGCGCCCGCGCTGTTCGTCGCGGGGTTCTCGCTGCAGTCCAACAGCCTGCAGCGGGTCTTCGCGATCATCGAACTGCTGCGCGCGGTCGCGGCGTTCATGGTGGCCCCGATCTTCGCCCACCTGGCAACCCGGATCTCCGACGACCTCGTCGCCGGGACCGGCGTTGCACTGTGGGTCGGCTTCGGTCTGGCCGTCGGCGGTGCGGTGTTCGGAGTCGCCATCTACGCCCTCAGTGGCGCCCGGCCGCAAGCTCCGGACCTCGACGAGTTCCTCGACGGTGACTCCCCCGCATGGCATTCGCCCCCGCTTCTGGCTCGCGTGCGCGGTCTCCCGACGTCACCGCCCCCGCGCGTGCCGAGCGCACCCCGGGCCACGGCGCCCACACTGTCCGCGACCGGTGACCGGCCCGTGCTGTTCGCTTACGACGGAACGGAATTGGCCGCCGCGGCGATCGACCGGGCCGCCGAACACCTGGCGCCGCACCGCACCGCCGTCGTGGTTTGCGTGTGGCAGCCCGTGGACGTCGGATTCCGTCCGGTCGACGGCGAACACGTCGACGCCGACCGGGCCAGCGACGTTCGATCGGCCGCAGAGCGCACGGCTGCCCAGGGTGCCGAGCTCGCCGAGGCGGCCGGGTTGCGTGCCTGCAGCGTGGCCGTCGAGGCAGCCCCGACCTGGAAGGGCATCGTGGCCGCCGCCGAGGATCACGGTGCGGGGCTCATCGTGCTGGGACCGCACCGTCGCAGCGGACTGGTCGGCCATCTGCACGGCAGCGTCACCGCGGCGGTGCTCGCCCATGCCTCGGTGCCGGTATTGCTCGTACCGGCCGGCGATCAGGGAACGGATGGCCAGGCGAAGACCGAGGACGAGAAAATAGTGGTACGCAGCGGAGCCCGCTGACCGGACGTCGTCACCCCTCGGGTTTGTGCAGACCGAGCTGCTCGACCTGACGTCGGTCACTGCGCGCGAGATCGGCCAGCAGCGCGGCATCGCTGAGATCCAGCGGCGCTGAATGCTTCCAATCGTGATGTGCCACCTCGTTGAGGCGCTTGATGAGGTGCTTGTCGTCGACCTCGATCGCGAGTTCGCGGCGATGGTCGAAACTGCCCGGCGACAGGTTGATCGAGCCGACGATCGCCCGCTCGTGGTCGGCCACCATCATCTTCGCGTGCAGCTTGAGGTGTTTGAGCCGGTGGATCTTGATGCCGACGTCGTCGAGGATGCGCAGGCCGCTGACCCCCTCGAGCAGCTTGTCGGCCTTGAGATGGTGCGCGGCGCGTGCCATCACGTGCACCTTGACCCCGCGGCGCGCCGCGCGCACCAACCGCTCGATGATCACCGGATCCTGGTAGCGCTCGTTCTGCACGAACAGCGTCTTCTGGGCGCGGTCGATGAAGTCGGCGATCCGGGCCCGCCCGTTGGTCGGGCACCAGATCAGGCGGGCCTGCTCACCAGGATTGAATTCCTCTCGCGCCCAGTCCGCTTCGAAGCACTCGATGATCTCCAGCACCTCATGAGAGCTCGGCGTGACCACCGCGTAGTCGCGGGTCTCGGTGAAGTTCTCGTCGGTCCAGTTCAGCGACTCCACGAACGCGAACTCGTCGTCGATGACCATCGACTTCTCATGCGTCAAGCCGAATGACGGGCTGCTCTCGGTGACCTCGATCCCGTACTGGCGCAACAAGTCCCGCGCGCCGTCGTTGTCGGTCTCGCCGTCCCGCCGCTCCGGGTTCAGCATCACCTTGACCAGGACACCACGCTGGTGCGCCGCGACGATCGCGTCGAGCAGCGGCTGGTGACTGAACGCGAACATCTTCACGCGCACCGACTTGACGGCGGTGTGGATGGCGTCGAGAACAGGCTGCGCCGAATCGTCGGGCAGGATGATCAGGGAGCGGGTCACGGCGTTTCGTCCTCGTACTGGATGCGATGGAGCTCAGCGTATCTGCCGTTGCGTTGCAGCAGTTCCTCGTGGGTGCCTTCTTCGACCACGCGGCCTTCTTCGAGCACGACGATCTTGTCGGCATCGCGGATCGTGGAGAGCCGGTGGGCGATCGTGAGTACCGTGCGATCGCTCATCAGCCGCTGGAGTGCGCTCATCACCAGGTGTTCGGACTGCGCGTCGAGCGCGGCGGTGGGCTCGTCGAGGATCAGGATCGGACTGTCACGGATCAGCGCGCGGGCGATGCCGATGCGCTGCCGTTGACCGCCCGACAACGTCATTCCGCGCTCCCCGACAGCGCTGTCATAGCCCTGCGGCATGTCGGAGATGAACTCGTGGGCGTTGGCCAATTTCGCCGCCTCCACGATCTCTTCGTGGGTGGCCTCAGGCCGGCCGAAGGCGATGTTGTCGCGAACCGTGCCCCGGAACAACACCGTGTCCTGCAGCACGTACCCGATCTGCTGGCGCAGTTCGTGCAGCTTGTAGTCACGCAGGTCCACGTCGTCAATCTGCACCGATCCCATGCCGGGGTCATAGAAGCGCGGAATCAGGCTCACCAGTGACGATTTGCCGCTGCCGGTGTGCCCGACGATGCCGACCAGCTGACCGGGCGCCACCTCGAACGTCACATCCCGCAATACCGGCTTCTCACCGTCGTAACTGAACGCGACCTTGTCGAACCGGATGGCGCCCTTGATCTTTCCCGCGGTCACGGCATCGGGTTTCTCCTCGATGTCGGTCTCGGCGTCGAGCAGCGCAGCCACCCGCTCGACGCCGACCGCGGCCATCGCGATCGTGTTTGTCAGCTTCGCCAGGTCCTGAACGGGTTTGAAGAACGACGCCAGGTAACTGATGAACACCGTCAGCGTGCCCGCGGTCATCGCGCCGGCGAGGATCAGCGCCGACCCGCGCCACAGCACCAGCGCCGTGCAGGCCGCCACCACGACTGCGACGATCGGTGAGACCACGGACTTCACCCGGCGCGCGTTGAGCGCCGCGTCGACGGCCTGCTGACCGGCGATCGCCAGTTGCTGCTCCTGAAGGGTTTCCCTGTCGAAAGCTTTGACGACCCGAATCGACTGCAGCCCTTCCTCAGCGACGGCGACGATGTCGGATTCGCGTTTGCGTACCTCGTGGGTGGCGGCCTTGACCGCTTTGCGAATGCGCGAGACGAACAGCAGCAGCAGCGGCGCGACCGCGAGAGCGACGAGCGTGAAATCCCACTGCAGCCACAGCATCAGGCCGAGCATGCCGGCAATCGTGAGCAGGTCGGTCGCGATGCCCAGCGTCGAGGCAGACGCGAAATCCTGGATGGTGTCGACGTCGTCGGTCAACGTCGACAGGATCGGCCCGACCCGATGGGTGTCGAAGTAGCTCAGCGACAGCTGCTGTAGATGGTGATAGGCACGGGTGCGCAGATCGTTGCCGACCCGCTGGCCGACCGTCTCGGTCAGATAGTTGGCCGCATACGTGGCGATCGCGGCGATCACCGCGATGAGGATCACCATCAGCGCGGCCAGGCCCGCGATGTGCATCCGGCTCTCACCGCCCAGAACGGGCTGCAGCAATCCGTGCAGCCACGGAGGCAGCGGATGGTCGCCGACCACGCTGTCGAGCACGACCTTCAGCGGCCACGGTGCCGCCAGCCCCATTGCGATCTGCACACAGAGGACTGCGAAGATGCCGAGCACTGACAACCGGTAGGGGCGAAGCAAATCCAGGATCAGTCTCACGGCGCGGGTGCCTCGCTGTCGGTGTCGTCAATCGAGCGGACACACAGTACATCGCCGACGTTGCTCGGGGGTGACGAAACTCCAGGTGCCGACAGGTAGGGTGCAAGCACTTTGTCCTCAGAGAGGGTCCATGAATTCGGTGCTTCTCCGCGGCACCCGGGCGGTGGTGCGGGCGGGCGCCGCCCGCCCGTTCACGGCACGACGGGCGGCGCGCGCGTTCTCCCTCCCGCTGCCGCGCGCCGTCGCCGCGGAGGTTCGCTGGCTGTTCAGCCCGCCCCGCACCTGCCTGACGGGCGTGGCCACCAACACGCTGCTGGCAGCGCTGTGGCTGTTGGTGCAGCCGCTGGCGCGGCACGGCGTGCACAACGACCTGATCGTCGTCGTCGACACCTACTTCGCGTCGTTCATTCTCGCCGACATCACGACCACCAACATGTTGGGCTCCGACCACTACCGGGTGCAGGCGGCGATGGCGGCCGGCACGCCGCTGTGGCGCATCCTGCTGGTGAAGAACATCGCGCTGTTCGGAGTGGTGGGTGTGCCGACGTTGATCGCCGCGGTGGTGTTCACGCTCTGGTTCGATGCGCCGTCACGGCTGGTCCGAACCATCCCCAATGTCCTGGTGCCGGTGGTGTCCTGGCTCGGCATCGGCAATCTGGTGTCGGTGCTGCTGCCCGTGGCGGCCACGCCGCTGATCAGGCGATGGCGGCGCCGCAGCGACAGGCCCCGGCTGCTGTTCTGGCTGATCGCGTTGGCGCTGCCCTACGCGCTGTACTACGTCGCCGACCCGATCGGCGGGGTGGGCCACGAGGTGTTCTGGAATCGGGTGCCGGCGGCCATCGGCCCCATTCTCGGGCGGGACACCAAAAGCTTCGTGCACCTGGGGATCGCGGTGGCGGTGTGGGCGCTGTCCACTGCCGCTGCAGTGCTCTGGGTGCGCCGCCGGGGACTGCGGTTGCGTTAGGCGCTACGCAACTCGGGTGGGGCGCACCGATTGCGTGGCGGCTGGGCGAAACCGTCAGCAGAGTGATGTTCCCGGTTTTGCCCCCTCAGCGCACGCCGCGGGCCGCGTAGCGGCCACCCTGCACCTGATCGCTGAGGGGCTGCAGCTGCGCCAGTGCGTCGTCGTCGAGTTCCACATCCAGCGACGCGACGTTCTGGTCGAGCCGTTCTGCGTGGCGCGTCCCGGGGATCGGTACCACCGAGACACCGAGGCGCTCGGCTTGGGCGTGCACCCACGCCAGAGCGACCTGCGCCGGCTGGACTGCGAGCCGGTCGGCGACGGCGCGCACGGTGTCGGCGATGACCTGGTTCTGCTGGCCGGCGTCGCCGGTGAATCGAGGGTTGCGGGCGCGAAAATCGTTGGCGCCCAGATTTTCCGCCTTCACCGAGCCGGTCAGGAACCCACGACCCAGCGGGGCGTAGGGCACCAGGCCGATGCCGAGCTCGGCCATCACCGGCGTCACGTCCTCGACATCCCTTGTCCACAGCGAGTACTCGCTTTGCACCGCGGCGATCGGGTGCACGGCGTGGGCGCGGCGCAGCAGGTCGGCGCTGACCTCGCTGAGGCCGAGGTAGCGGACCTTGCCTGCTTCGACGAGTTCGGCCATCGCACCCACGGTCTCCTCGATTTCGGTGTTGTCCGGCGGCCGGTGCAGGTAGTAGAGATCGATGTGGTCGACGCCGAGCCGCAACAACGAGGCGTCGCAGGACCGCTTCACGTACGGCGGATCGCCGCGGTGCACGCGCGCGTCATCGCCACTGCTGCGGTCGATGCCGAACTTGGTCGCGATCTGGACGTCGTCTCGCCTTCCGACGATCCCGCGTCCGACCAGTACCTCGTTGTGGCCCGAGCCGTACTGGTCGGCGGTGTCGAGCAGGGAGACCCCGACCTCGATGGCGTGGTGGATCGTGGCGATGCTGGTGTCCCAGTCGGATGCGCCGTAGTACTCGCTCATCCCCATGCAGCCCAGGCCTTGAGCCGACACGTCGAGCCCGCCGAGAGTGGTTCGCTTCACGATCGATCCTTTCCATGATCACTGCACCATCGACGCTAGCCAGCGGTCGCCCGGGCACAATGGGTGCACTGCACCCAGGGACGTCACGACGCCGGGGAAACGACCGTCGGCGGCGTCCTCGGGGTGGAACACCTCGGTGCGCTGCAGCCCCGGACGGTGCCCACGTGCGCCCGAGGAGTCATGGGTGAATTCAGCCGGTGGCGGCCCACGAGCACAGCACAGACAGTGCCTCTGCACTCGGGGAATTGGGCTCGGCGTGATAGACGACGAGCTCCTGGCCGGGGCTCGAGCGGACGTCGAACGTCTGCATCGTCAGCGTGATCGGCCCCACCACTGGGTGTCGAAACGACTTGTTCTGCAACGACTTCCGTCGCGCGTCGTGACGGGTCCACATCTCGGCGAACGCCGGGCTGGCCTCGAGCAACTCGTCGCGAACGGTGCACAGACGCACGTCGTTGGGCGCCAGGCCGAAGCCGTGCCGGAAGCCGGCCACGGCGTCTTGCGCGACGACCGACCAGTTGCAATAGAAAGTCTGGGCGTCCGGTTCGGTGAAGACGACGTGCATCATGTTCTTCGAGTGCGCCCACTGCAGGAACAGCGCATCGGCGATGTCATTGCTGGCGAGCACGTCGTAGGCGCGGTTGTAGACGAACGCCGGATTGAACGGCCACATCTCGAGCAGTTCCAGCAGCGCCGGGTCGACGCGGTTACTGACGTTGCCCCGCTCCTGCGGGCTCAGCCTCGCCAGCCGGAACAGGTGCTCGCGCGCGTCGTCGGGGAGCTGCAGGACAGCGGAGAGCGCATCGATCACCTGCGGCGATGGGCTGCGCTCCCTGCCCTGCTCGAGTCGGGTGTAGTAGTCGACGCTCATCCCGGCCAGCAGCGCCACTTCCTCCCGTCGCAGTCCGCTGACCCGGCGCAGCCCGGCGTTCGGCAGGCCGACGGCGGCCGGCGTCACCTGGCCGCGCCGGGACCGCAGGTATTCGCCGAGACCGTGGCTCGCCATGCCCTGCAGTCTAGAAGTCCCCAGCTGCGCGTTCCTGGTCGTGGCGCACCCCCTCAACGCCATCAGGCCCCCTCGAAAGGGGGCCTGACCAGCGTGGCAGGTACAGGATTCGAACCTGTGTAGGCGTTAGCCGACGGATTTACAGTCCGGCCTTGTCGACGTTTGTACCGCCAAGCTGTGTTGGCTGCATTGCGAAAGCACAGGTCACATTGTTGACTGCGACGGAAACGATGAGCTGCCGCAAGCTGCACTGCGGACGATCTGCGGACCTCAAGTCGATGTTGGCAGTACCAGGCAGCCTGCGTACAGCAGTCCTAAACGCCATACAGCGGTCACTGATTTGGCAGACTCGAACCGATGCCAGAATTCGCCTTTGACCTCGCAGAGTGGTTCACAGAACACGCCGAGCAAGTTGAGCGCGACTTGCGCCGGTACTTCGGCGGCAAGCCCGGCAATCAATTCACGGGCCGCTGGTTCGACCACTTCGCCGCGATCGCGGACCCCAACAGGTTCGAGGCTTCCGATCTCATCGCCGTCGAGTCATTGAGCGTGCAGGTCCCGTCAGAAGCCGCCTCAGTACTGCTGCTGACGGACCCTGAGCGGTTCAACAGCCTGCTTCGGGAAGTCCCAAGGGAAGAGGACCTCTGGGAACGCCGCCGTATAGATGTCGACTCAGGTAGCAAGGCCGACGATCTACATTCCGCGCTCGTAACGCTCCCCAAGGTCGGCTGGGTAACAGCGGGAAAGCTCCTGGCGTGCAAACGGCCTCGAATGATCCCGATCCTCGACGAGCGCGTGCAGGGTCTACTCAAGCCTCGGCACGAACTGTTTTGGGTATCGATGCACGATGAACTGTCGGATGAGTCACGCCGCAGAACGATCTCGCGAGTCTGTCGACATGCACCACCACATGTAAGCCTCCTTCGCCGCATCGACGTTGCCTTGTGGATGGCTGCGACCAATTGAACGGCACGAGATCGGCTTGCCGTCTGGTGTGCAGCCCGACAAGCATCCGGCGTGCCCGCACCGACCAACGAACTACTCGCCGATAGGTTCCAGGAACTGTGCCCAAGCGGACCAACGACTTTCAACAGATCATCGCAATGGTGGTGGAACTGCTGGAAGACGGTGCGGTGGTCGAAGAATCTGTGCTGTTTGAAGATCCTGACACCGGCGTCATGCGGGAGGTAGACGTGTATGCCCTGGTCAAGGGAAAGATGAACGGCCAGGACTTCGCGATCGCAGTCGAGTGCGTTGACCGCTCGCGGAAGATGGACACGACCTGGGTCGAGATGATCTACGGCAAACACAGCAGGCTCCAGGTGGCGAACGCGGTGCTGCTGGTATCGGCCAGAGGGTTCTACCATTCTGCGGAGGTGAAGGCGCGGAAGTTGGGCTATAAGACCATCAGCCCATCGATTTCCAAGCAACGCTTGGCCAAAACTATCTTTGGCACCGATGGCGGACCCAGGATGGGCATGAGTATTGGGTTGTTGAGCCTCGTGGGCGTGCAAATCGTAGCTTCTGCTCCCCGTCTCAACGCTGACTTCAGATTGGCAGAGCCAGATGTGAACACCTGCGAATACCAGAGCGCGGACGGAACGCCATTGATAAGAGCCAATGAGTTCGCAATGCAGGCCGCGCTGGAAAACGCCAGGCAGACTTTCGGAGCCTTTATGGCAGAACAGGCGTCAGATGAAACGACGACCTTCACGGTGGACGAGCCGACCTTTAATGGTCACCGGCTCTATGTGACGATGCGATCTCCTGATGGCTCCGTCGAACTGCTTGCATTGCTGGACCGACTGGAGATCACAGTCAAGGTTGCGGCGACCGGTATGACTGAACACACCCTTACTGAGGGCGGTGACTTCGGCGGCAACGACTTCGCAACAGGAGCAGGGCAGATCGGCAACTATCCTTCTCGATTCACAGTGGTGAGCGCGCCCGACGGTACTCAGCGCGGCATGCTGCGGACCCAGTACTACATTCCGGGAGACGATGCCGAGTCCTAATGGCGGTCGCTCTCAATTTGATGAGTTGCCTTGACTCCGTCAAGCATTCACACACGGCTCACTCATTGAGAGATACCGGTACACAGTGGCGCGGGAGACACCCAGCATCTTTGCGATGTCGGCGGCGTTGATGCCCTTCTCCCGCATGCTCCGCGCCTTCAAGGCGGCTGCGTCATCGACCTTGCGAGGCCGACCGCCCTTACGTCCGTTGGCGGCAGCCGCAGCGAGTCCGGCGCGGGTGCGCTCGATCATGGTGTCGCGTTCGAGTTGAGCGAAGGCCGCCATGATGGTCAGCATTGCCTTGCCCATTGCGCCTTCTGTGTGAAGACCCTCAGTGATACTGCGGAAACCGATCCCGCGTGACATGAGGTCATCGACGACAGAAAGGACATGCTGGGTGTTCCGTCCGAGGCGGTCGAGCTTCCAGACGACCAGGACATCACCTCCACGGAGATGATCGAGGCATCTGTCGAGACCTGGTCGAGCCGACGTCGAGCCCGACACTCCTTGGTCGCGAAAGACGCGGTCGACACCGGCTTCCCGGAGGGCGTCGAGTTGCAGCCCCATGTTCTGGTCGGCGGTCGAGACCCTCGCATATCCGATGTTGGCCACTGTTCTCCCGTCTCATAAACCCGTTGATTCCACGGTTATAGGAATAACAGTTATGAGACAGGTATTTAAGACAGCCGGCGCTCCGTGTCCAGGCAGGTGGCCGATTTCGTGCGAGCCGCCTTGTCTCAGTCGCAGGAACCCATCGCTTATGAGATGAGATGACCGGGGGCGCTGACTGGCCCAGCGGCAATTGCGAATAGCCCGCCAACTGCCCGCAGTTGCCGACGAACCCTGTCGGAACTGACCGAACCCGCCGACGCTGGATACCTGGCGTGTGTGGGTGACCAGCGAACGCAAAACTTTTAATACTTGCCTCTGAGCGCACCCTCGGCCAGCTCGACCGAACGGAGCTTCAGCGCGGCTGCGGGGGAATTGTGCCGGAAGATCGACGCTCAGGGCACGGATGGGTTGTTCGGACCCTGACCCGCAACAGGGCGGACGTTCAAGGAGCCTTCTGCGATCCGACGATGAAACGAGGCGGCGCGCGGGTTCTTGGGCACCGCGTAGTTTTCTTCGGGCGGCACGTTCGATACGACGTTGATGATCGGGTGGCCGATTTCGGGCCACGCGAACGCGATCATCTTATAGCTGGTCGGCGGGAAGCCACGGCGGCTAAACGTGATTCCGCACGGGCGGTAAATCCGCCGCACGGGTGGTGTCTCGAAGCTGAGAAGGAACTCGAACCCCGCGATCTGGATGTAGCCACCGAGAATCTCGCTACCCATACTGGCCGGGCGCAGCCGTATCGCTCTCGGGATCGCTGGATGGTCTGGATCGTGGTCGAGCAGAACGTACAAGCCCCAGGAGGCGGGCCATGGCTGTCCGCGCCAGAGGATCCCCGCGAGCTGCTCAGTGGTCACACCCAGCCGGAAGCGGTATGCGGCGTGGCCGTCGACCTCCATCGCGCCAGCTTCGATTGCGCCCCAGATGACTTTGAGCATCCACAGCTCGAAATAGGGGCCGCTGATCATTGTGAATCCGCGAGGGAAGCTGTCGCGGTCGTCGTTGCCGAGGTATTTGAAGATGTCGATGTGGTCATCCAATGAGTACCTGAAGAACTCGGCAGCCATCTTGTCCAGCGGCGACAACGCATTGTTGTGGCGGCGGCAGAGCATCCGCGACGACAGCGAGTTGCGACCGATCGTCTTCTGCCGCTGCGTTTTGTCCTGCCATGCGGCTCCCTCGACGACGACGACCTTGCCGTCCCACGAGATCGACCCCAGAACGTCGTCGCTGATGAAATGCTCGCGGGTCAGTTCCTCATCGCAGTCCTTGCTCGCGCGGGCATAGCAGCCCGGATTGCCGTAGCCCGTTCGCGGACCGGTAAGAAGCGGCGGCGGCGGTTCGGCGACCCACGATCCGTCTACCGCGCGGTGACAGCGTGCCGCTTGGCGCCGCGATCCACAAGGGCATTCGTCCTCGGGTGGCGGTCCGTACCAGCGGTCGCTGCTGAGGCGCACGTCACCGTCTCGGACGACCCGTTCATCGAGTCGCCTGATCGGCTGCTCCAGTCCTTCGCTCACCGTTCCGACGATAGCGCCGGGCATAGACACAAAACCTCAGGCAGTTGGGTCGCACGCAGAGGTGCGGTGTGGGGGCCGTACCCAGCGAGGATTGTGACGGTCGTTCCGCGCCCGGTCTGCTTCAGCGGCGGTGTCGAACAACAGGGTTTGAGACTCGTCTCCTCGAAGTCCTCGACGATGTATCAAAGTGCGGCGTCCGCTAGCAGGACGCACTGCTTGACCGCTGGACTGGGTATGCGGGCGACGAGGGCCGCCGTCTCCAGGTCGCGGGCTGCAGTTCGGAACGGCGGCTGGCCAGTTCCGCTCTGGCCTGCTCCCCGAGTGCTCTCAATGGTGGCCAGGGCCGAAAGCACACCACTTCGACCTCGCGACGTGTCTTGCCTGCCCCGAATATTGCCGATCGACGACCCGATACCCAGCGCACCGAGTGGTGGCCCACTGGAGCATGTTCACCGGGTCAACATAGCTGACCGGGGACACGAGGTCCACTGTGCCACTGGATGTCATCGGGGCGCCCCCGGACGATCTGGATGCGGTGGCGGACGCATTCGATGTCGCGGCCAGGACTGCTGCGGACGCACTGCGGACGGTCGGCCCGTCAGACACAATCAGGCCCCCTCGAAAGGGGGCCTGACCAGCGTGGCAGGTACAGGATTCGAACCTGTGTAGGCGTTAGCCGACGGATTTACAGTCCGCTCCCATTGGCCGCTCGGGCAACCTGCCGGGTTCGCGTGTAGCGCGCACAGCAGAATACAACGACGGCCTACCCCGACAACAAATCGCCAGGGTGGTGTGGCCGCCGCCGAGGCCTGCGGCCAAGATGGAGCCAAGCACCGATCACGAGGGAGGGACGGGTCCAATGGCGGATTCATCATTCGACATCGTCAGCAAGGCCGACCGCCAAGAGGTCGACAACGCGCTCAACCAGGCTGCCAAGGAGCTCTCCACCCGCTTCGACTTCCGCGGCACCGACACCACGATCGAGTGGCAGGGTGAGGATGGCATCATCCTCGTCTCCTCCACCGAGGAACGCGTCAAGGCCGCCGTCGATGTCTTCAAAGAAAAGCTCATCCGGCGCGACATCTCGATGAAGGCGTTCGATGCGGGCGACCCGCAGCCCTCCGGCAAGACCTACAAGGTCATCGGCAGCATCAAGCAGGGCATCGACAGCGAGAACGCCAAGAAGATCACCAAGCTCATCCGTGACGAGGGCCCCAAGGGCGTCAAGGCCCAGATCCAGGGCGAGGAGATCCGGGTCAGCTCGAAGAAGCGCGACGACCTGCAAGCCGTTCAGGCCTTGCTTCGCGGCGCGGATCTCGACGTGGCGCTTCAGTTCGTCAACTACCGCTGATCGCGCGTCAGGGCGCGACGGCCCTGCTGATCGCCTCCGCGGTGGTCGCGTCGATCTGGTCGAACAGCTGCAGCAGCCGCTGAATGACCGCGCTGAAGCCGGGCTCGAAGTGCTTCAGGAGCGGCGGAAAGACCGGTGCGATGGCATGCCCGTCGTCGGTGATCGTCCACCCCATGCCGCGCAGCGCCGCGACGAGGCCGACCAACCCGGTGCGGACGGCGTCGAGGTGCGCACCACCGGTCGTCAGGGCCGTACGGACAGACTCCAGCCGGTCGCGCATCTGCGTCAGCGCGGCGACGTCCTGCTCGGCCGTGGCCGCGGCGGCGTCACGGGCGCTGGCCTGCCAGGACGCCCGCACCCGGGCGAGCGCCTGCTGATGCTCGGCCAGAGCACCGTCGAGATCGGCGATGCGGCTGGTGAGCTCACTCGCGGCCGCCGTCACGCCCTGCGGATCAGATGCTTCGACCGTCGACACCGCGACCGACACCAGGGACCCCCTCAGCAAAGTCCCGTCCATTATGCCCGCGGGGCGCGGGGCGTCGGCGCACCGATTCGGTTCGAAACCCGCCTCGTCGTCGCAGCCGCCGCCCTAATGTGATCTCCCATGGCACCAGCACAGCGCGAACCCAAAGTCGTCGTTCTCGGAGGCGGATCGTGGGGCACCACCGTGGCGTCGATCTGTGCGCGGCGCGGGCCGACGCTGCAGTGGGTGCGCTCGCAGGAAACCGCCGACGACATCAACAATCAGCACCGCAACACCAAATACCTGGGCAACGAGGTGGAGCTGGCGCAGAACCTCAAGGCGACGACCGACTTCGTCGAGGCCGCCGAATGCGCCGACGTCATCGTGATGGGTGTGCCTTCGCACGGGTTCCGCTCGGTGCTCACCGAATTGGCGGCCTCACTGCGTCCATGGGTGCCGGTGGTGTCACTGGTCAAAGGCCTCGAGCAGGGCACCAACTACCGCATGAGCCAGGTCGTCGACGAGGTGCTGCCCGGGCATCCGGCCGGAATCTTGGCCGGCCCCAACATCGCGCGTGAGGTCGCAGAAGGCTATGCCGCGGCCGCCGTACTGGCCATGCCCGACCAGCATCTGGCCGCGCAGCTGGCGAACCTGTTCCGCACCAAGCGTTTCCGCACCTACACCACCGACGACGTCGTCGGTGTGGAGATGGCCGGTGCGCTCAAGAACGTCTATGCCATCGCGGTCGGCATGGGCTATTCACTGGGCATCGGGGAGAACACCCGCGCGATGGTGATGGCGCGTGCGGTGCGGGAGATGTCGAAGATGGGTGAAGCGCTCGGCGGGCATCGGGACACCTTCGCCGGGCTGGCCGGGATGGGCGATCTGATCGTCACGTGCACCAGTCAGCGCAGCCGCAACCGCCACGTCGGCGAGCAGCTGGGCGCGGGCAAGCCGATCGACGAGATCATCGCGTCGATGAACCAGGTTGCCGAAGGCGTCAAGGCGTCCAGCGTGATCATGGAGTTCGCCAAGGAGCTCGGCATCTCGATGCCGATCGCACGCGAGGTCGACGGCGTGGTCAACCACGGGTCGACCGTCGAGGACGCCTACCGCGGGTTGATGGTGGAGAAGCCGGGCCACGAGGTGTTCGGCTCGGGCTTCTAGTTGAAGTACGGGTTCGTGCCTTCGGGCCGGGCGAGCAACGGGTTCAGCTCGTTGACCACCCACGAGGCCGTCGGACTGATCACGAAGCCCGCCTGGTTGCGGCTGTCCACACACGAGGTGAGCGTGCCGTCACCGCCGCAGCTGACGGTGCCGAAGCTCAGCCGCGTGTTCGGGGGCAGCGCCTTGACCGGCCCGCCGTAGATCGGGGCGGGCGCCACAGAGAACCCGGGCACTCCGCCGGCCGCGCCGCTGAGCAGGTTGGCGCCCTCCGGCGCGCCCGGTAGGACGCCGTTGCAGCCGTATCCGCCCGACCGTTGCAGCATGCACGTCAGCCCGTTGGAGCTGAACGCGTACGCCGAGCCTTCCAGGACCGCGTAGTCCTTCGGGTTGGCCGGGGCCCAGGCGTTCACGTTGGGGGCCGGCGGGGGCGGCGGAGGGGTGGGCGGCTGGGCGCCCGCCAGACCGGTCGCACTGAGAACACCGGCCGCGGCCAGGACCGACGCCCCGAAGAGAGCTCTGCTCGACACCGTCACAGCCTAGATGTCGCCGCAGGCGGCAGCAGTGTTAACCGAGGGCTGGGTCAGTACGCGTAGGTGCCCGTCGGGCTGATGACGAAGCCGGACTGGTCCACGGTGTTCACACACGAGGTGATGACGCCGTCGGTGCCGCAGCTGACCGTGCGGAAGCTCATCCGGGTGTTGACCGGCAGCGGCAACGGATTGGCCGTGGCGCCGTACATCGGACCGTTCGCGTGGCCGAAGCCCGGCGGGCCGCCCGCCCATCCCGTCACCACGTTGGCTCCGCCGGGGGCCCCGGGCAGCGGGCCGGTACATCCATAGCTACCGGTCTGGCGATCCATCACGCAGGTGACTCCCCCGGGCGCGGCGAACGAGTACCACGCTCCGTCCGGGGATGCGAAGGGCTGCGGATTGGTCGGCGGCAGCGCATTGACGTTCAGCGGAGACGGGTCAGCCGCAGCAACAGCCGGCGCGGCAAGCGCGGCAGCGGCCGTGACGCCGATCAGGATTCGGGTCAGCACGTCCGACACCATAGACATGACGTCCCGCGGTGCGCGACGGCAGAGGGAAAGTCTGACGGGCCCGTCAGTACTGGCCTGGACCCCGCCCGGCCATCGCTTCCAGCCGCGCGATCCGGTCGGCGATCGGGGGATGCGTGGCGAAGAGCTTGCCGATCTTCTCGCCGGACCGGAACGGGTTGGCGATCATCAGGTGCGCCTGATCGGCCAGTTGCGGCTCCGGGGGCAGCGGCGCGCGTTCCACACCGGCGCTGATCTTGCGCAGCGCACTGGCCAGCGCCAGCGGATCTCCCGTCAGCTCGGCGCCGGACTGGTCGGCCTGGTATTCGCGCGACCGCGACACCGCCAGCCGGATCACTGTCGCCGCGATCGGCCCGAGCAGGGAAACCAGAAGGATGGCAAAGGGGTTGGTGCCGCCCTCACGGTTACCGCCGAACATGCTCGCGAAGAACGCGAGGTTGGCCAGGGCGGTGATCACCGAGGCCATCGCACCCGCCACACAGCTGATCAGGATGTCGCGGTTGTACACGTGCGACAGCTCGTGGCCGAGCACCGCACGGAGTTCGCGCTCGTTGAGAATGCCGAGGATGCCGGTCGTGCAGCACACCGCGGCGTTGCGCGGGTTGCGGCCCGTGGCGAACGCGTTCGGGGCGGCGGTGTCGCTGATGTAGAGCCGCGGCATCGGCTGGCGGGCGGTGGTGGCCAGTTCGCGCACGATCCGGTACATCACCGGCGCCTGCATCTCGGTGACCGGCTGGGCGTGCATCGCGCGCAGCGCCAGCTTGTCGCTGTTGAAGTAGACGTAGGCATTCATGCCGATCGCGAACAGCACCGCGAGGAACATGATGTTGCGGCCGAACATCGCGCCCACGGCCACGATCAGTCCCGAGAACAGCACCAACAACAGGAACGTCTTGGCCCTGTTGGCGTGCGGATGCCACGTCATCGACGGGTCCTCCTCATCTGACCTGTTGAACTCATACGTCCGTCCAACGCCCGAGCAGGCCGTGCAGGTTCCGGGCGCTCAGCCGTGCCGGTTGATCGTGTAGTCGACCAGCGTGGCCAGCGCCTGGCGACCCGGCCCGTCGGGCAGCGCGGCCAGCTCCGCCTCGGCTTGGCGCGCATACTCGGCGACCGTCTCCTTGGCCCTGGCGATGCCCTGCGAGGCGCGCAGGAGCCGCAGCGCCTCCGCCACGTCGGCATCGTCCTCGAGCGGGCGGGCCAACAGGTCCCGCAGCCGGTCGGCGCCGGGGCCAGTCTCGCGCAGCGCATAGAGCACCGGCAGTGTGTGCACGCCTTCCCGCAGGTCCGTGCCGGGCACCTTGCCCGACTCGTCGGCATCGCTGTCGATGTCGATGATGTCGTCGGAGATCTGGAAGGCGGTGCCCACGATCCCACCGAGCCGGGCGAGCCGTTCGATCTGCTCCTCGTCGGCCCCGGAGAAGGTGGCCCCGAAGCGACCGGACGCAGCGATCAGGCACGCCGTCTTCTCGTAGACGACCTTCAGGTAGTGCTCGACCTGGTCGGTGTGCTCAGCCACCCCACGCGTCTCGCGCATCTGGCCGGTGACCAGCAGCGCGAACGTGTCCGCGATGATGCGCACCGCCTCCGGCCCGAGCCGGCTGACCAGCCGCGACGCCGTCGCGAACAGGTAGTCGCCGGCGAGGATCGCGATGTTGTTGCTCCATCGGGCGTTGGCGCTCGGCGCCCCGCGGCGCACCTGGGCCTCGTCCATCACGTCGTCGTGGTACAGCGTGGCCAGGTGCACCAGCTCGATGACCGCGCCGGCGACCGTGACCTGCCACGAATCGGGCTCGGGTCCGAGCTGGGCAGACAGCACCGTGAACAGCGGGCGGAACCGCTTACCGCCGGCTTCGAACAGATGCGTCACCGCTTCGGCCATCAGCTCGTCGGCGCGGCCCAGTTCCTCTGACATCAGCGCTTCGATCCGGGCCACTCCGTCACGGACGTCCTGGGCGAACTCGGCGTCGCCGAAATCCACTCCCGCCACCACGTTCGCCGGTGTCCTCACACAGCCAACATACTGGGAACCATGCACACGAGCGCTGATGTGGTGGTCGTCGGCGCCGGCCCGGCCGGTTCGGCGGCGGCGGCGTGGGCTGCCCGCGCGGGGCGCGAGGTGCTGGTGCTCGACTCCGCGACGTTCCCTCGCGACAAGGCGTGCGGCGACGGCCTTACCCCGCGCGCGATCGCCGAGATGCGACGGCTGGGTCTGGCCGGCTGGCTGGCCGGGCGGGTCACCCACCACGGGTTGCGCATGTCGGGCTTCGGTGCCGACGTCGAAGTCCGGTGGCCGGGACGATCGTTCCCCCCGACGAGCAGCGCGGTGGCGCGGCTGGAACTCGACGAACGCATTCGGCTGGTCGCCGTCGACGACGGTGCCAAGATGAAGCTCGGCGTCAAAGCCGTTGACGTGCAGCGTGATTCGGCAGGTAGGGTGTCCGGGGTGGTGCTGGACACCGGCGAGGTGGTTGGCTGCCGTGACCTCATCGTCGCCGACGGCGCCCGGTCCCCTCTTGGGCGGGCGCTGGGCCGGCAGTGGCACAAGGACACCGTCTACGGCACGGCGATCCGCGCCTACATCGCCACCCCGCGTCACGACGAGGAGTGGATCACCTCGCATCTGGAGTTGCGCTCCCCGACCGGTGAGGTGCTACCCGGCTACGGCTGGATCTTCCCGTTGGGCACTGGCGAGGTGAACATCGGCGTCGGCGCGCTGGCGACCTCGAAGCGGCCGGCCGACACCGCGCTACGACCCTTACTGAATCATTACGTCGCGCTGCGCCGCGACGAATGGGGGTTCGACGGCGACGTGCGGGCCGCACGGTCGGCGCTGCTGCCGATGGGCGGTGCGGTCTCCGGGGTGGCCGGCCCGAACTGGATGCTGGTCGGCGATGCGGCGGCGTGTGTGAACCCGCTCAACGGCGAGGGCATCGACTACGGCTTGGAGACTGGGCGGCTGGCCGCGTCGATGCTGGGGACCGGGGACTATTCGCGGGCGTGGCCCGCCGTGCTGGACGCACACTATGCGCGCGGGTTCTCGATCGCGCGCCGTTTGGCGTTGCTGCTGACCTTTCCGCGATTTCTGCCGGTGACGGGTCCGTTGGCGATGCGGTCCTCGGCGCTGATGTCGGTCGCGGTGCGGGTGATGGGCAACTTCGTCACCGCGGAGGACGAGGACACCGTGGCGCGGCTGTGGCGGGGCGCGGGACGGCTGTCGGAGCGGGTGGACGCGCGCCGGCCGTTCACGTGACGTCGGTCTACCGAGCGCCGATGCGCTCTCGGCGGGACGACATCGATCACGGCCTTGCCGTCGACCGCGCGCTGCGACTGGGCCTGTGCGGATTCGGCCGCATCGACGTGCCGCAGCGACGAGTTGACCGCTTCGCTGCCGTGCCCGACGAGTCATTCGTATGGACCCGCGACGAGGAGGGCCTGTTCTTCCTCGGCCGGCTGCGCGGGCCGTATTTCTACGACGCCGACGGGGTCGACGTCGACCTGGTGCATGTGCGACCGTGCCGGTGGCGGCACGATCCGGTCGTCGAGAGCCATTGCCCCGCAGCCGTTCTCGCTACGTTCTCGCGAGGCGGGCGGAACTTTCAGCAGATCCACGATGCACAGGTGGGCGAGGAGAGTCTGCAGATCTGGGATTCAACAGCCGAGGATGGGAGGCTGGACACATGGACCTGATGCCCGCGGCGTTCATCGGGCACGGCAGCCCGATGAACGCTCTGGAAGTCAACCGCTACACCGCGGCCTGGCGCGCCTTCGGCGCCCGTGCTCCGCGGCCGCGCGCAATCCTGGTCGTCAGCGCCCACTGGTACATCAACGCGACCGCGGTCACCGCGATGGCACGTCCGCGGACGATCCACGACTTCTACGGCTTCCCCCAGGAACTTTTCGACGTCCAGTACCCGGCCCCCGGTCTCCCCGAGTTGGCCGAGGAGGTCAGCGAGGTCGTCCACCCGACCTGGGTGGGCGCCGACGTCGACAGTTGGGGTATCGACCACGGCACGTGGTCGGTACTCGTGCACGCGTTCCCCGATGCGTCGATACCCGTCGTGCAGCTGTCGATCAATGCCGACAAGCCGCTCGACTACCACCTCGAATTGGGCGCGAAACTGGCCCCGCTGCGGCAACGCGGTGTGCTGATTCTCGCCAGCGGCAACGTTGTTCACAATCTGCGGGCGATGGACTGGCACCTCGACACCGGCTTCGACTGGGCCCGCAGGTTCGACGATGCAGCCAAGGAGCTGTTGCTCTCGCAGCCTTCCACCGCCGTCGGGTTGCAGCGGCACGCCGACTTCGAGGCCGCCGTGCCGACGCCCGACCACTTCATCCCGTCGCTCTACCTGGCGGGGCTGGCCTCCGCGGGTGGTGACGAGGTGGACGTGCTCGTCGGCGGCTACTCCTACGGCTCGCTGTCGATGACCGCCTACACGCTCGGGCTCACCGGAGTGATCGGTACGGGCACGAACTCGCCTGCTCCGCAGCCCCCGCACGCCCCCGCCGATGCCTCGAACATCTGACGTGTGACGAGCGCGCGCAACCTGTCGGATTCGCGCGGCGTGTCGCGTGCACACAGGTGCGCTCGCCGAACACGGACTAGGGCTTGGTGGCGGCGTGCAGCGCCACGATGCCACCGGTCAGGTTGCGCCACGCCACATCCGACCAGCCGGCGGCCCTGATGCGACGGGCCAGCTCGGCCTGATCGGGCCACGCGCGAATGGACTCGGCGAGATACACATACGCGTCAGGGTTCGACGACACCGCGCGAGCGATCCGCGGCAGTGCCCGCATCAGGTACTCCTTGTACACCGTCGCGAACGGCCCGTTCGTCGGTGTCGAGAACTCGCACACCACCAGCCGGCCGCCGGGGCGCGTCACGCGCGCCATCTCGCGCAGCCCCGCGACGTGGTCCACCACGTTGCGCAGGCCGAAGCTGATCGTCACCGCGTCGAACACCCCGTCGGCGAACGGCAACTTCGTGGCGTCCCCCGCGACCTTGGGCACCGGCCGGCCCGCCCCCGCGGAGAGCATGCCCACCGAGAAGTCCGCCGCCACGCACCACGCGCCCGAGGCTGCCAGCTCGACCGTCGACACCGCCGTTCCCGCGGCCAGATCCAGCACCCGGTCACCCGGCCCGATCCCGAGTGCCTCGCGGGTGGCCCGCCGCCAGAACCGATCCTGGCCGGCGGAGAGCACCGTGTTGGTCAGGTCGTAGCGCCGTGCCACACCGTCGAACATCGATGCGACCTCGTGGGGGTCCTTCTCCAGCGACGCACGGTTCACAACCGCGAACGTATCACCGCGGCATTTCGGGAATGGATGCCAGCGGCGGCGGCATTGAACCGCTCATGAGCGAAAAAGTGTGGTTCATCACCGGTGCATCCCGCGGCTTCGGACGCGAATGGACGATCGCCGCCCTAGACCGCGGCGACAAGGTCGCCGCGACCGTCCGCGACGTGTCCACCCTCGACGATCTCGCCGCCAAGTACGGCGACGCGCTGCTGCCGATCCGCCTCGACGTCACCGACCGGGCGGCCGACTTCGCCGCCGTCGCACAGGCTCACGAGCACTTCGGCAGGCTCGACATCGTCGTCAACAACGCCGGCTACGGACAGTTCGGCTTCATCGAGGAACTCTCCGAGTCCGACGCCCGCGACCAGATCGAAACCAACGTGTTCGGCGCCCTGTGGATCACCCAGGCTGCGCTGCCGTACCTGCGGGCGCAGCGCAGCGGCCACATCGTCCAGGTGTCCTCGATCGGCGGCATCACGGCCTTCCCGAACGTCGGCATCTACCACGCCTCCAAGTGGGCGCTGGAAGGGTTCTCCCAGGCGCTGGCCCAGGAGGTCGCCGATTTCGGCGTGCACGTGACGCTGATCGAGCCGGGCGGGTTCTCCACCGACTGGGCCGGCTCGTCGGCCCGGCACGCCGCCGAACTGCCCGACTACGCCGAGGCGCACGCCAAGGTCAACGAGTGGCGGGCGTCGCGCTGGGCGAATCCGGGCGACCCACAGGCGTCCGCACGGGCGATTCTCAAAGTCGTCGATGCCGACGAGCCGCCGCTGCGGGTGTTCTTCGGCGCGTCCCCACTGGAAACGGCAAAGGCCGACTACGAGAAGCGGCTCGCGACGTGGGAGCAGTGGCAGCCGGTGTCCATCGAGGCGCAGGGCTGATTCAGATCGCGGCGAGCTCCGCAATGCCGCGGTCACCGAAGACCTCGACGTCCTTGAGCCGCAACGAGACTCGCTGACCGAACTCCTCGACCGCGTCGAGTCCGACGGCCGCCCACGGGAACCACGGACCGACCTGGGTGTCGGATTCCAGGCGCTGCATCGTGGTCACGGTGCCGGTGACCGCGGGATCGAACTCGACTACGCAGTGGCCGCCGACGCGCAGCAGGGCGCGGCACCGGTTGAACAGCCGCAGCGGGTCCGCGCCCATACCGACGGTGCCGTCGGCAAGCACGACCGTCTGCCACCATCCCTCACGAGGCAGCTCGTCGAACACGTCCCCGCGCAGTGCCCGCGCACCGCGTTGCTCGGCCAGGTGCACGGCAACCGCGGACTGGTCGATGCCCAGCGCAGGGACGCCCTGGCGTGTCAGCCACGCGACGAACCGGCCCGGTCCGCAGCCGAGGTCGATGGTCGGGCCCTCGCAGCGGGCCACCAATGCCGCGTCGCACGGATCGTCGTCACACTCGCCGAGCCAGCGTTCGACGGGCAGTTCTCGCGTCTGATAGTCGGCGCCGCGGACCCAACAGCGCTGTCCGCCGAGAGCGGCTTCGTACACCGCACCGATCATCGCCATCCCCGCTCTCCGCTGCACCGTCGCAACCAGGCGTTGATACCCGGAGGGGAAGCGGGACAAACTCAGGCGGCGCGGACGCCCCGGCGGCCGACCACCTCGTCGTAGTGTCCGAGCAGCTCGTCGCAGATCACCGGCCATGTGCGGCCGAGCACACTGCGCCGCGCCGCCAGCGCGTAGCGCCGACGCTCGGCGATCAGGTGATCCACCGACGCCGACAGCCGCTCGGAGAACTCGGCGACCGGCAGCAGCAGCCCGGTGCGGTACGGGGCCACCAGATCGCGGGGCCCGCCGGCGTCCGGGGCGATCACCGGCACACCGGAGGCCATCGCCTCCTGGACGGCCTGGCAGAACGTCTCGTGCTCGCCGGGGTGGACGAACACGTCCATGCTGGCGTAGGCGGCGGCGAGCTCGGTGCCGTACAGCGCGCCGGTGAACACCGCTTTGGGCAGCTGCGCTTCGAGTTTCGGCCGGTCGACGCCGTCTCCCACGATGACGACCTGGACGTCGTCGCGCTCAGCCAGCGGGGCCAGCCGCTCTACGTGCTTCTCCGGGGCCAGCCGGCCGACGAACCCGACGACGGGCTTGCCCTCGGGCGACCAGGTGCGATGCACGTGCTCGTCACGCGCGGACGGGGCGAACCCCGTGACGTCCACTCCGCGCGCCCACCGCTGCACTCGTGGAATACCGTGCGCGACAAGGTCTTCCATCGCGGCGGTGGACGGCGCCAGTGTCCGGTCAGCCTTGCTGTGCAGGCGGCGGGTCCACGCCCACGCCGCGTGCGACATCACCCCGATGCCGTAGCTCTGCGCGAACCCGGCCACATCGGTCTGGAACACCGCGACCGTGGGCACCCCGAGGTGGCGGGCGGCGTGCACGCCACCCCAGCCCAGCAGTGCCGGCGAGGCCAGGTGCACCACGTCGGGATCGAAACCGCGCAAGACGCCGACCATCCGCGGCCGCGGCACGCCCAGCGGCAGCGAAGTCACCTTCGGGAACATCATCGACGGCACCCGGTGGATGCGTGTCCCGTCGTGCACCTTCTCGGCAGCGGGTTGACCTCGCGGGGTGTCCGGGGCGATGACCAGGACTTCGTGACCGGTGCGGCGGAGATGCTCCATCACCCGAAGCACCGAGTTGGTGACGCCGTTGACATTCGGGAGGAACGATTCTGCGACGATTGCGACGCGCACGCCACGACGGTGACATCACGACCTGTACCGCAGGTTGCCTGCAGGGATATGTCGCGCGAATTGCGCGTTCTCCGGCGTTATTCTTCTGGCCATGCGGACACGGCGGACGGTGCAGATCCTGATCGCGATCGGGCTGCTGCTGCTCGGCGTTGTCGGCTGCTCCAAGGACGTCACCGGCACCGCCCGGCCCGATCCCGTCACAGCGCCACTGGCGCTGTCACACGACGGATTCGGCATCGTCGCCGGATTCGACGACGCCCCAGCACAGATCGAGATCTTCACCGAACCCCAGTGCACCCACTGCCATGACCTGCAGCAGGAGTTCGGCGACCAGATCGCCTACTACCTGGCGGTGGGCGGCGTGCAGGTCACCTATCGACCCCTGACCTTCCTCGACGAGGAGGAGGGTGGCTACTCGGCGACGGTGGTCAACGCCATGTTCGCCGCGGCCGAACCCGCCGGCGACTCGACCATGTCAGGCACTCAGTTCCAGCACTTCGTGGAAGAGCTGTGGGCACAACAGGATCCGGGCGGTCCAGCGTTCACCGGTGACGAACTGCGCACCATCGCGCGATCGGCGGGGCTGCCGGAACCCGTGGCAGACAACGTCGCCCGCGATCAGGAAACCGTCGACGTCGCCGCGCTGGAAGAGGCCAACTTCGACTTGCTCTACACCGCGGACCCGGCCAACGTCGGCACGCCGACCGTCGTGGACCTGGACTCCGGAGAAAAGATCGACATCTCCGAGGCCGACTGGCTGGATCAGCTCGTCACTTCCTGAGGCACCGCATCGGCATCGGCTTGGGCATCGATGCGGCGCTGCACCAGTGCGGTCGCACCCAGCGCGGCACCGGCGACCAACCACCCCAGGACCGCGATCGAGCCTGCCGGGATGATCGCCAGCGACGCGTCGCGATCCTGCACTCGCACCAAATCCGGGTTGTTGGTGTCGTATTCGACATAGATCCGCATGCCGTTCTCCAATTCGGAGGGATACAGCACACCCAGTTCCGGCCGGTACGTCACCCGGTCGGGGGTGACGAACTCGATCGTCGAGCGCCGCGGACCCGCATCCAGCACAGTGGCTTCGGCCACGCCCATGTGCCGCTCGATCTGACGGTCGTTGCGCCACGCGCCCACCATCAGCAGCACTGATTGCAGCGTCACCAGGCAGGCCACCACGACGATGCCGATGCGGACCCGGCGCAGCACCCGGGCGCGCCTGGTCTCCCCCGGCTCGCCGTAGAGGTGCGGAATAATGAACTGCCACAACGCCTTCAGGCGTGCCAGCAGAGCCGTCACAGGGCCGCCTTGATCGACGCGTGCAGCGCCCGCAGCGACGACCGGTCCGCTTTGACCTCCAGAACCCGCATCCCGTCGTGGGGCTCGTCGAGGGCGGCGGCGAGCTGCGCGGCCTCGATCTGCCTGCTCTCCACGTGATACGCGCGGCACAGCGCGCCGACGTCGACGTCGTGCGGAGTACCGAAGATGCGGGACGAGACGTCGACGAACCGCGGATCGCCCTGCTCGAGCAGTTCGAAGATGCCGCCGCCGTTGTCGTTCGACACCACGATCGTCAACCGGCTGGGCACCGGTTCGGTCGGGCCGATCAGCAGACCGGAGCTGTCGTGCACGAATGTCAGGTCCCCGATCAGCGCGACCGTGCGACCACCGGTGGCCCGTTCGTGCGCCAGGGCCGCGCCGATGGCCGTCGACACCGTGCCGTCGATCCCGGCGACGCCACGATTGGAGCGGACCGTGACATCGGCGGTGTTGAAGCCGACCAAGGCGATGTCGCGCACCGGGTTCGAGGCGCCGAGCACCAGCTGATCGCCGGGCTCCACCGCGTCGGCGACGGCGGCGGCGACATGCAGTCCGGTGGTCAACGGATGGGCGGCCAGCTGGTCGCGCACCGCCTCGCAGGCCTGCCGGTGCGCCTGCGCGCAGCGATTTAGCCAATCCTCGTGCGGCACACCCGAAGTGACCGCCCGCGTGCCCGTCGCCTGCGAGTTCCCCGACACGTCCGGCCAGCGCGGACCTGTCGTCAACGCGTACACCGGAATCGACGGGTCGGCAAGTAGCGCCGAGACCGGGCGGTGCAGCGTCGGGCGCCCGAGCATGATCACCTGCTGCGGTCGAATCAAGTTCAGCGCCAACGGATGCAGCAGGTTGGTCGCATAGGGGGCGGTCGGCTCGGCGACCGTGGGCAGGTGGGCGAGATTCGGGTGCACACCGGCGCCGTGCCCGGCGATCACGATCGTGTCGGGGGTGACGTCGATGTCCAGAGGCTGATCGAACGTCACCGGCGGGGTGATCGTCCACGGCTTGCCGTCGGGGCGGCCCTCGGGAGCGTAGGGCTCGCCCTCGACGCTGACCGGCGGGACCAGCGGCTCACGCAGCGGGATGTCGAACTGCACCGGCCCGGCATTGGCCGAGCGCGAACCGGTGGCGGCGACCAGAACGCGGCACGTCGCCGACCGCCACTGCGCGTTCAGTGCGGCCATCTTGTCCGGCCCGTCCTCGGCCAGCCCGAGGCTGATGTTGGCCCGCATCTGCGTGCCGAAGTAGCCGAGCTGTTCGAAGGTCTGGTTGGCGCCGGTGCCCAGCAGCTCATAGGGCCGGTTCGCGCTCAACACGATCAGCGGCACGCGGGCGTAATTGGCCTCCACCACGGCCGGCCCGAGATTGGCCACCGCGGTGCCCGACGTCATCGCCACACACACCGGGGCACCCTGGGCGACGGCCAAGCCGATGGCCAGGAAGCCGGCGGTGCGTTCGTCGATGCGCACGTGCAGCCGCAACCGGCCAGCCCGGTCGGCGTCATGCAGGGCGAACGCGAGCGGGGCGTTGCGCGAGCCCGGGCACAACACGACGTCGCGGACGCCGCCGCGGACGAGCTCGTCGACGACCACCCGAGCCTGCGCGGTCGAGGGGTTCACCACTACAGGGTATCGGCGAAGAAATTGAGGATCGCGGTGTTGACCACCTGGGGCTTTTCGATGAAGCCGAGGTGACCGGTGCCCGGGATCTCAAGGAACGTCGCGTTCGGCATCGCGTTGGCCACCTCGCGGCCGAGGTAGGCGGGCAGCACGACGTCGTCGGCGAACCCGATCACCAGCGCGGGTGTCTGCACGTTCTGGTAGGCGGCCAGCCGGCTGCTCTGCGGCGCGATCGAGAGCTGAGTGCGCATGCCCGGTGTCGGCTTCTGCGGCCACATCGTGAACATGTCGATCCAGTCCCGCACGGCGTGGTCATCGTTCAAGGTCTTCGGCGAGAAGCTCTCCAGCAAGCGAACTTTGGCCTCGAATTCGATGGGCAGTTCGATACCGGAATCCGCCAGCGCCTGCTCGCCGCGCCAGAAGAAGTCCCGCGCGCGATCATGGCGGCCACGGGTGGCCATCAGCACCGCCGAACGCACCAGTTCGGGGCGCGCCACCATCAATTCCTGGGCGATGTAGGAGCCCATCGACAGCGCGACGATGCGCACCGGGGCCAGACCCAGCTTCTCGATGATGTCGACGACGTCGCCGACCATGGTCTCGGTCGTGAAGCCGTCGGCGTTCTCCGTGGCGCCCACCCCGCGGTTGTCGAACGTCACACACCGGTAACCCGCGCGGGTGAACACCGGCACCTGGTGCAGATGCCAGGTCCGGCCAGCACCCCCGCGGCCGGCGATGAAGAGCACCGGATCGCCCGTGCCCCGGTCGTCATAGGCCAAATTCATCCAGACGACGCTACTGGCCGGACCGCTCGAGACTGCGGCCAGTGCGTCGAATCAGCCCCACATCGCGCGCTGTGAGCAGTCTCGACGTCAGCGGCGGGCGCGGCGGATGCGCGCGAGGGCGGCGTCCCACATCAGGCCGCCGGCCGCCGCGAGCGACGCGGGCTTGGCCAGGTCGCGGGTCATCAGCGCGGTGGCGGCGGCCTTGGTCGACGCGGAGGCCTTCGACATGTGCCCGGAGTCGAACGGCGGCTGCGGGTCGTACTCCATCGACAGCTGGATGGCCTTGGCCTTCGCTTCGCCACCGATGCGGCCGGTCAGCCACAGCCCCAGGTCGATGCCTGCCGAGACGCCTGCACAGGTGACGATGCGCTCGTCGGCGGCGACGATGCGCTCGTCGCCGACCGGGGTCGCGCCGAACGTCCGCAACACCGGAAGCGCCGCCCAGTGCGACGTCGCCCGCTTGCCGGTGAGCAGGCCCGCGGCCGCCAGGATCACCGAACCCGAACACACCGACGCGGTCCACGTCGACGTCTCGTGCGCCTGCCGTACCCACGCGAGCACCTTTTTGTCGCGGGCGTGCTCGAGCGTGGTCATGCCGCCGGGGATCAGCACGATGTCCGGCGACGGCGTCTCGTCGAAGCTGTGGGTGGCTCCGACGAGCAGCACCTCCGAGTCCGCGGCGATGGGTCCCGGCTGGTGCCAAACGAAGCGCACCTCGGTGTCGGGCAGCCACCGCAGGCACTCGTAGGGACCGATGAAGTCCAGGGCGGTGAATCCGGGATAGAGCACGATCGCGACCTGCATATGCGAATGTCCTTTCAGGCGAACGTCTTTCGATACTGGTCAGGGGAGATTCCGAGGCGGCGGACGAAGTTGCGGCGCAGCGTCTCGGCCGAGCCGAAGCCGCAGCGCGCGGCGACGACCGTGACGGGGTCGTCGGTCTCGGTGAGCTGACGGCGGGCGGCCTCGACGCGGATCCGCTCGACGTACGCGCCGGGCGCCTCGCCGACCTCCTCGGTGAACACCCGGGTGAAGTGCCGCGGGCTCATCGCCGCGCGACGCGCCAGCTCGGCGATGCTGTGCCCCTCCCCGGGTGCGGCCTCGATGGCCTCCTGCACGTCGCGGATCGGGGTACGGCGGGCTCGAGGCATCCACACCGGGGCCGCGAACTGCGTCTGCCCACCGGGCCGGCGCAGGTACATGACGAGGTAGCGGGCCACCGTCTGCGCGGCGTCGGTGCCGAGGTCGTCCTCGACCAGGGCCAGCGCCAGGTCGATGCCCGCGGTGACACCCGCGGCCGTCCACACCGTCGCCGAGCTGCGCACGAAGATCGGGTCCGGGTCGACGGTGACCGCGGGAAACTCCGAGGCCAGCTGCGGCGCGAACGCCCAGTGTGTGGTGGCCACGCACCCGTCCAGCAGGCCCGCCTCGGCGGCCAGCACCGCGCCGGTGCACACGCTGACGATGCGGCGCGCGTGCGGCGCGACGGCGGCGATCCAGTTGACGAGGTCGGTGTCCTTGCGGGCGGCCGCGGTGCCGAACCCGCCGGGCAGCACGACGGTGTCGACCGGTGCGGCGGGATCCGGTAGCGGGTCCGCGACGAGCGTCAGACCGGTGCCTGTGCTGACCGGCGCGCCGTGCACCGAGACGACGCGGACGTCGTAGCCGTCGGCACCGTGGGAGCCGGCGTACAGCGAGGCGCCGGTGAACACCTCGAACGGGCCCACCATGTCGAGCGCCTGCACACCCTCGAAGCCGAGGATCAAGACCTGGCGCGCCATGGCCCTCAGTCTCGGGTACGGCGGTGATGGCGTCCAGGACGTGCACCCCACAGATCAGGACAGAAGCGGGAAGCACTCTCGGATGCGCTCGATCCACCACTGCCGGCGGTCGGGCGGCGCCGCCAGCGCCGCGACGCGGTCTGGATCGGGGGTGACCGGGGCCGCGGGCAGAAAGCCGTCGAGCGGCGGCGCCGGTGCGGCGACGTCGTCGACGAACAGGCTGCCGGTGCCCAGGCCGCAGGCGTGCTGCAGGTCGGGCAGGCACCCCGCCGCGACCAGGCCGGCGCCGATGCCGACCGCCGAGTCGAGCGCGCTCGACACCACGATCGGGATGTCGATCTGCGCGGCGATCGCCAGCATGGCACGCACCCCACCCAGCGGCGCCACCTTGAGCACCGCGATGTCGGCTGCGCCCGCGCGCACCACGTGCAGCGGATCCTCGGCCTTGCGGATGCTCTCGTCGGCGGCGACGGGCACGTCGACGCGCCGGCGCACCTCGGCCAGCTCGGGCACCGTCGCGCAAGGCTGCTCGAGATACTCCAGCGGCCCGTCGGCGGTCAGCGCCGCCGCCGCCGCGACGGCGTCCTCGACGCTCCAGCCGCCGTTGGCGTC
Organism: Actinomycetota bacterium; assembly: GCA_040752555.1. Lineage (GTDB taxonomy): Bacteria > Actinomycetota > Actinomycetes > Mycobacteriales > Mycobacteriaceae > Mycobacterium. Next base: position 111,540 of record JBFMGT010000017.1, read on the forward strand.
CACCCGCACCGTCGGCACCACCGCACGGACCGCGTCGACGCGCGCGACGTCGTCGGCCAGTGACTGCCTGGGCTCGGCGACCTTCACCTTCGCGGTGCCGGCACCGGGAAACCGGGCCAGCACCTCGGGCACCTGCGCGGGTGCGACGGCAGGCACGGTCGCGTTGATCGGGATGCGGTCCCGACGCGTCGACGGCAGCGGCTGGTAGGCAGCCTCCAAGCCGGCGGCCAACCAGTGCGCGGCCTCGGCGGGCCCATATTCGACGAAGGCCCCGAACTCCCCCCAGCCGGCCGGGCCGTCGATCAGCGCGACCTCCCGGGTGGTGATGCCACGGAACCGCACGCGCATCGGCAGGGCGACGACGTGGACGCGGTCGAGGATGTCGGCGAGATCCATCGCCGCCACCTTAGAACCCATCTGCGCGCGCGGCGGCGGCGAATACCCGGCGTGAACCCACTGAAATTCGTCAGGCAACTCGGGGAGTCCGCGCTGTCGATCGTCGGCGTGCGAACTGTCGAGGAACCCCACTACATCAGCCGGCCGGTCACCGACCGGGTGGAGATCCGGCAGTACGGCTCACGGATCGCTGCGGAGACCACCGTCCCCGGCGAGCGTCAGAAAGCCCTCAACACCGGCTTCCGCCGGCTGGCCGGCTACATCTTCGGCGGCAACCAGCGCGACACCGAGATCGCGATGACGGCACCGGTGAGTCAGGCCGCCAGAAACGGGGACAGCGAGGAGATCGCGATGACGGCGCCGGTGTCGCAGGCCGGCAATGCCGACGACGGCTGGACGGTCCGGTTCTTCATGCCCTCGAAGTGGTCGATGGAGACGCTGCCGAAGCCCGACGACGAGAACGTGCGGCTGGTGACGGTGCCGCCGCAGACGGTCGCCGTACTCACCTTCAGCGGTGACCGCAGCGCGGCCGCCGTCGCCGCGCGCAGCAAGGAACTGCTGGCGATGCTGCGGGACAACGGCATCGAACCGAAAGGCGAGACGACCGCCTGGTTCTACGATCCGCCGTGGACGCTGCCGTTCCGGCGCCGCAGCGAAGTCGTCGTCACGATCTGACCGGCAATCTAGACCGGCGATCTAGACCGTCGCGCGGTCCCTGCCGTCCCAATGCGGTTTGCGCAGTTCCTTTTTCAGCACCTTGCCGGTGGGGTTGCGCGGTAGCTCGTCGGTGATGTCGACGGACTTGGGGCACTTGTAGGCAGCCAACCGCTCGCGGGCGAACGCGATCAGGTCCGTCTCCGAGACCTCTTGTTCGACGACGACGACGGCTTTGACCACCTCGCCCCATTTTTCGTCGGGCACGCCGATCACCGCGACCTCGACCACGGCCTCGTGCTCCGCGAGCACCCGTTCCACCTCGATCGAATAGATGTTCTCCCCGCCACTGATGATCATGTCTTTGAGGCGGTCCTCGACGAAGACGAAGCCGCCGTCGTCGACCCGGCCGATGTCGCCGGTGCGGAACCAGCCGTCCTCGGTGATGGCCTCAGCGGTGGCCTCGGGCTTGTTGTGGTAGCCCTTCATCAATTGCGGTGTGCGGAACCACAACTCGCCCTGTTCGCCGGTGGGGACGTCTTCGAGCGTGTCGGGATCGACCACACGCACCTCGGCGTTGGGGATCAATGTGCCTGCACTGGAAAGCCGTTCCTCGCGGCCGGGGTCGCGGTGCGCCTCGGGCAGCAGGTGGCTGATCACCCCACACACCTCGGTGAGTCCGTAGGCCTGGATGAAGTCCGTGTTCGGCCATGCCTCGAGTGCCCGCCGCAGCAGCGGCAGCGGCATCGGGGACGCGCCGTAGCCGTAGGTCTTCAGCGACGCGAACAACTTGACCGCGTCCTCGCCGGAGTCGAGTACCTTGGCCAGCACGGCGGGCACCAGGAAGGTGCGATTGGCACCCTTGAAGATCGCACCGGCCAGTGACACACCGTCGACCTCGCGGGTCATCACGCTCGGGAACCCGTCGTGGATGGCGAACTGCGCGTAGGACGAGCCGCCGACGTGGAACAGTGGCATCGACACCATGTTCTTGTCGCCCTCGTCGAACGCGAAGCCTTCGTGGGCGTTGACGGTGTGGGCGATGATGTTGGCCTGGGTGAGCTCGACACCTTTGGGCCTGCCGGTGGTGCCCGAGGAGTACATGATGATCGCGACGTCCCCGGGGTCGACATCGTCGGAGCGCTGCACCGGCGTCGACGCTTCGAGCATCTGCTCGTACTCGTCGTCGCCTTCCGGGGTCACCGCAACGATGTGCTCGATGTTGGTCAGCTTGTCGCGGATCTTGTCGATCGAACCCATGAACTCCTTGCCGGCGATGAGCACCTTGGCGTCGGAGTCGTTGAGCACGTAGTCGAGTTCGTCGGCGGCCAGCCGGAAGTTGATGATCGCGGTGGCCGCGCCGAGCGATGCCGCGGCGATCGTGGTCTCAATACACGCGGGATGGTTCTTGTCGAGGAACGCGACGACGTCCCCGCGGGTGACGCCGCGTTCGGTCAGTGCACCGGCCAGCCGCCGGATCCGGTCGTCCCACTGCGCCCAGGTCCAGTTCCGGTCGAGAAAGTCCATCGCCTCGGCGTCGGGCTTGGTGGCGGCCCAGTGGGCGACGCGCTCGTCGAGGAATCGGGGTTCGGGCAGATCAGCCATGGTGAGCAGCGTGCCACGCCGGTGCTCGCTACATGTCTGTTTCGGTCAGGCCGATCGACGTGGGATGCCAGACCCCGGCGGCCGTAGCGGTCGCCGGGGGCCTGCATCACGGACCGGGGTCAGCCGGCCAAGGTCACGTCCTTCTCGACGTGGCCGAATTCGACCGTGTCGCCGTTGAACTGTCCCTTGCACGACAGCACCACGTGGTAGGTCGACAGCGGCGGCGGAGCGGGCAGGGTGAAACTCGTCGAGCCTTTCGAGGCGAGGTCGAAGGTCTTCTTGACGGGGGGCAGCAGCGGCGCCGTCGCGGTGTAGGTGCAGGAGCCGGGGATGTCAGCGCTGCTCGCGACGTCCACGTTCGCGCTCAGACCCGAGATCACGATGTTCATCGTGACCGCGTTCTTGGGTGCGACGGGCACCGGTGCGCAGGTCTGGCCTGCGGGCACCGTCGGCGTCGGCGATCCGGCGGGGCAGGTGACGTTCGCGACCGGGACCGGTGCGCAGGTCTGACCGGCGGGCACCGTCGGCGTCGGCGAGCCGGCCGGGCAGGTGACGGGGGCCGCCGGCTTCGGGACTTCCGGCGGAGTGAAGGTGTAGTTCGCGTAGGGCGTGCAGTCATCGCCGCTGAAATCGTGTTTGCGGCAGGCCTGCACACCGATGTTGATCGGGGCCCGGTTGTTGTCGACGCCGTAGCGCGCGGTCTGGCCGTTGATGCACTTGAAATCGTTCTCCTGCTGGGCACCGCCGTTGATCATGGCGTGCACGGCGTCGACGACGTAGTCGCCGTTCACCCGCGGGCAACCCGAGACGACGCAGGTGGCATGGACGTCGCTGTCTTGGGTGCATGTCACTGCCAGGCCGTTGGGCAAGGTGTCGGCGTTCACGATCGGTGGCGTCAACAGTGTCGACAGGATCAAGATGCCGACCGATACGGTGGCGTATATCCAGGTGCGGGTGGTCATCGGAAGTCTCCCCTCGGTGCGGTCCGGCATTGTGCCGGTCGTCGGGGTGAGTGTTTCGCCGCGCGCGTGCCTGATCGCGCGTAGTCGACTACGCGACTTGACTCTGCCCGGCCGTCGGCGCCGCGGGTACCAGCCTGGTGACTAAAATTGGAACACGTTCTAGTCTGTAGCCCATGAGTGATCTGCTACGGCATCCCCTGCACTCCGGCCACCTGACCGTCGGCGCACTGAAGCGCCACCGGGACCGGCCCGTGCTGTTCCTCGGCGACACCACGCTCACCGGCGGTGAGCTGGCCGATCGCATCAGCCAGTACATCCAGGCGTTCGAAGCGCTTGGTGCGGGGACCGGCGCCGCCGTCGGGCTGCTGTCCCTGAATCGGCCCGAGGTGCTGATGATCATCGGCGCCGGCCAGACCCAGGGTTACCGGCGCACCGCACTACACCCTCTGGGGTCGCTCGACGACCATGCCTACGTGCTCTCCGACGCCGAGGTGACGTCGCTGATCATCGACCCGAATCCGATGTTCGTCGAGCGCGCGCTCGGCCTGCTGGACAAGGTGCCCTCCCTCAAGCAGATCCTGACGATCGGCCCGGTGCCGGCCGAGCTGGCGGACGTCGCGGTGGATCTGAGCGCCGAGGCAGCGAAGTACCCGGCCCGCCCTTTGGTGGCCGCCGATCTGCCGCCCGACCACATCGGCGGGCTGACCTACACCGGCGGCACCACCGGCAAACCCAAGGGCGTGATGGGCACGACGCAGTCGATCACCACGATGACGACCGTGCAGCTGGCCGAGTGGGAATGGCCGGAGAATCCGCGGTTCCTGATGTGCACGCCGCTCTCCCACGCCGGCGCGGCGTTCTTCACCCCCGTCGTCGTCAAGGGCGGCGAGCTGATCGTGCTGACCAAGTTCGACCCGGCTGAAGTGCTGCGCGTCATCGAGGAACAGAAGATCACCGCGACGATGCTGGTGCCCTCGATGATCTACGCGCTGATGGATCACCCGGATTCGCACACACGCGACCTGTCGTCGCTGGAAACCGTGTATTACGGCGCGTCGGCGATGAATCCGGTCCGGCTCAAGGAGGCGATCCGGCGGTTCGGGCCGATCTTCGCGCAGTACTACGGGCAGTCCGAAGCACCGATGGTGATCACCTACCTGAGCAAGAAGGATCACGACGAGAAGCGGTTGACCTCGTGCGGGCGGCCGACGCTGTTCGCTCGGGTGGCGCTGCTCGGTGAGGACGGGCAGCCGGTGCCGCAGGGCGAAGTGGGCGAGATCTGCGTCTCCGGGCCGCTGCTCTCAGGTGGGTACTGGAAGCTGCCGGACGCCACCGCGGAGACGTTCCGTGACGGGTGGATGCACACCGGGGACCTGGCGCGCGAGGACGAGGACGGCTTTTACTACATCGTCGATCGCACCAAGGACATGATCGTCACCGGTGGGTTCAACGTGTTCCCGCGTGAGGTGGAAGACGTTGTGGCAGAACACCCTTCGGTGGCGCAGGTGTGCGTGATCGGGACGCCAGACGAGAAGTGGGGCGAGGCGGTGACGGCCGTGGTGGTGCTGCGGCCGGACGCGGCGTCCGACGACGACGCGGTGACAGCGATGATCGCTGAGATCCAGACTTCGGTGAAGGAGCGCAAGGGTTCGGTCCACACGCCCAAGCAGGTGGTCGTGGTTGACTCCGTGCCGGTGACGGCGTTGGGCAAGCCGGACAAGAAGGCGGTGCGGGCGCAGTTCTGGGAAGGCGCGGGGCGGGCCGTCGGCTGACGATGCGGCGAGGAACGAGCCGAGGAGGAAGCCGACAATCAGACGCCGTCGGCCAACTTCTCGCGGCGTGCCGCGTACAAACCCGCTTACTCGGCGAACTAGGCGCCCGGGACGTTGGTGCGGGTGGCGACGGACTGCGGGCCTGCCGTGTCGAACACGTCGACCACCACGTCCTCGTCGCGGTAGCCGCCGAGACGGTGCACACCGGGCGCTTGCGTGATGATCTCGTTGGCCTCGTCGCCGGTCATCGGGTAGTCGTCGACGGCGTGGCGCCAATGTGCCGCCACCAGCGTCGTGGGGCGTGCCAGCCGCGGTATCTCGCGCTGCAGCACCGCGCGCAGCGTCTCGGGCTGCAGGTAGTAGCACAGCTCGGACAACACCACGAGGTCGAAGGGGCGCGCCGGCCACGGCTCGTCGATCGACCCGCGCTGCAGGTCGGCACGCCCGGTCAGCTCTGCCGCCGTCAGGCGCCGATGTGTGGCATCCAGCGCCGCGACACTGACGTCGGTCGCGGTGACCCTGTCGCAGCGGCGCAGCAGCTGCTCGGTGAGCACCCCGACCGAACAGCCCGGTTCGAATGCGTGCCGGTACCGCCGGTACGGCAGCACCGCCATCGTGATCGCGTACTTGCGTTCCTCGTACCACCGCGTGCCCAGCGACCACGGATCGTCGGCCTCGGCGTACATGCGGTCGAAGTAGGCGTCGGGAAGACGGGTGCTCACCAGAACGCCACCTCGCCGACGGTCAGCAGTCGATGCAGCACGTCAGGCGGCAGCACCGGATCCCCGCCCGGAGTCGGTGCGCTGTACTGACTTTCGAAGCATCGAGCGGCCTGCCGTTTGCGTTCGAGGGCGGCTTCGGTGAGCCGCGTCATCCGTGCGCGTTGCCAGGGGACCGCGTCGTCACCCGGATGCGCCCAGTGCCACATCCACACCGGGTACTCCACCAGCACCGCCCCCGTCTGCTGTACCGCGGCCGCGGCGGCTCTGCCGACCGCCTCGTGATCGGGATGGCCGTCCCCGCGCCAGGGCGCGGCACACCAGGTGCCCGCCGGTTTCCCGTCGAGGATTTCGATCAGCAGATCGGTGAGCCGCTGCTCGTGTTCGGCCACTCGCCCGTCGGGCAAGCCGAGGCTCACGGGCGCATACATCCCCAAGACGCCTGCCGCCCTGCGTAATTCGTCCCGACGAGTCTGCTCGAGCCGATACCGTTGCAGCACAGACAGTTCAGGATAGGCCGCACCGCCGTCGGTGGCCGACACGATCTGGGTGCGCACACCGGCCTGCGCCAGCAGTGAGGCGGTCGCGCCGAAGCCCAGGGTCTCGTCGTCGGGATGCGCCCCGACGACCACGAGTTCGGCGCAGCTGCTCAGATCCAGTTCAGGGAGCTGAAGGCCGGCATCCACCCACACCTGGGTTGGGGTGCCGCCGTCGGGAATGGGGCGTGCCGACAGGCGTGCTCCGTTGCCCACCTGTGCCGCCGTCACGCCGACGCCCCGGCGAGCACACCCAGGCGCTCGAGGTCCCGTTCGGCATGGCTCTGTCGCACGTAGACCGCCAGGTCGGCCACCCGCTGCGCATGCTCGACGTCCAGGCACAGCGGCGCTGGCCCGAGCGCACGGGCGGTTCGGCCGATCGCTTCCTCGACGGCGACCTCGACGGTCGCCCGGACGCGACGGGCCCACAATTCGGCCGGAGCGGCGGGGTCGGCGTCGATGGCGGCCGCGGCCGCGGCCAGCGTGGCGTCGGCGGCGGCCAGCGCGGCGTCGACCGCCCCCAGGTGGGCCAGCGTGTGCGAATCCGCCGCGCCTGCGGCCGCGCGGTCGTAGAGAGGTCGGGCGACCGCGCGGGCGCCACCCAGCCAGCACGCCGCCACACCGGCGCCCCCGTGCCAGAAGCCCGGCCGGCTCAGGTACTCCCCCGGCCCACCCACCGCGATCGCCGGAGTTTTCTCGAATCGCACGGAGCGCGTGTCAGATTCAGCCATCCCGGTGGCTCGCCAGGTGCTCGGCAGCGGTCGTACCCCTGGCGCGGCCAGGTCGACCGCGAACAATCCGCGGTCGCCGCCGGCCAGCCGCGCGGTCACCAACGCGTGCGAGCACAGCCCAGCACCGGAACACCATGCCTTGACCCCGTCGAGCCGGACGTCATCGCCGTCGACGGTCGCGGACACCACCGCATCGGGCGGTTCTGCCGCCCAGACACCCCACCACTGCCCCGGCTCGAGACGCGGGCCGTTCAGTTCGGCGAGGATCGCGACGGCGTCGGCGTGTGCCTCGGCCAGTCGTCCGGCCGTCACGTCTTGCTGGGCCAACTCGGCCAACCGGCGCCAGCGCCTGCCGGTCTCGCCGTGGCCGGGCAGCGGCAGGTTGAGCTCGCCCGCCGCCAACCATCGTTTGACCAGGCCTACGCTCACGAGGCCGCTTTCCGGGAGAGCTCGCGCAAGTGCGCGGCGAAGCCGCGGGGCGCACGGCCGTCGACACGGTCCGACGTCGCGACCGAGAGCCCGCTGTCCCGGTGCACCAGCAGCCGGGCAGACAGGAAGCGGTCCACCAGATCCGCGTCCTCCGCGGTTTCCAGCGCCCGGAACCCGCCCACCTGCCAATAGGCTGAGGCGCGGAACCCCATGTTGGCGCCGTGGATGTGCGAATGCCCCGGACCGTCGGAGCGGTAGGCGCGCAAGTAGCGCCGCGCGACCGCGGCAGGAAAGTTGCGCCACAACGGAACCCGCACGACACCGAGCACCATGTCGGCTTTCGGGGCCGTCATGCGCACCAACCAGTCCGGACCGACCACGCTGTCGGCGTCCGTCGTCGCGTACCAGGTTGTCGGCCCGTCGTCGCACAGCGTGCGCGCATACGAGAACCCCGCAGCGCGCGCCGCGCCGACGTTGCCGGCGTCGACCGAAACGACGTGGACGTCGGGCCCGAACCGTCCCGCCAGCCGCTCGCTGCCGTCATCGCAGGCATCGAGCACCACGACGGTCGCCACCGGGACCGGTACGCACAGCGCGGCCGTGGTCAATGCCCGCAGGCACGCGGGCAGATGGTCGGCCTCGTTGTGGGCGGGCACCACCACGACGATCTGCTCCAAAGACGTCTCGGGCGTTCGCATGGCGGATAATTAGCCGCTCGGCGAAGTTTTCACACCTGGCACGATGGGAGGGGTGAGCGACGCCGTGACCGATCTGCAAGCAGTGATGTTCGACTTCTCGGGCACCCTGTTCCGGCTGGAGGAAGACGACAGCTGGTTCGAGGGTATGACACTCGACACGCCCGACAACCGGGAAGTCGATGCGCACGTGCAGGCCGAGCTGGTGCGCCGGCTCACCGCTCCCACGGGCCGGTCGGTGTCCATGACGCCCGAAGCGCTCGAGGCGTGGGTCAACCGTGACCTCGCCCCCAATTTGCACCGGGAGGCTTACCTGCACGTGCTTCGCGAGTCCGGCTTGGCCCGTCATCACGCGGAAGCGTTGTACGCCAAGGTGATCGATCCGGCCTACTGGACGCCCTACCCCGACACGGCGACCGTGCTGGCGGGGTTGCGACAGCGGGGCATCAAGACCGCGGTGGTGTCCAACATCGCGTTCGACATCCGGCCGGCGTTCGAGACGCTGGGCGTGGCCGAGGACGTCGACACGTTCGTCCTGTCGTTCGAAGTCGGTGCGACCAAACCGGATCCGGCGATCTTCACCACAGCGCTGGAACGGCTCGGCGTGCCCGCCGAGCATGCCCTGATGGTGGGTGACAGCGACGAAGCCGACGGCGGCGCGCGTGCCTTGGGATGCCGGTTCGCACTTGTCGATCCGCTGCCGACGCGGGAGCGTCGCGACGGGCTCGTCGCAGCGCTGTGGGCGCACGGCATCCAGTTGTAGCGTGCAGACGGTAGCGTCTTTTCGATGGCCGATCCAAAGCCACCGTGGTGGCTCAAGCCGATGAACAAGGTTCTGATCGCTGCGACGCGCATCGGACTGATCAAAGACGGACCTGTGGTGCTGACCGTGACGGGCCGGACATCGGGCAAGCCCCGCTCGACGCCGATCACGCCGTTCGAGGTGGATGGCCGACGCTACGTCGTGGGTGGCTTCCCGGGCGCCGACTGGGTGCGCAACGCCCAAGCCAACCCCGAGGCGGTGTTGACCCGCGGCAAGATCCGCGAAACCGTGCGGATGGTCGAACTGTCAGCCGACGAAGCACGCCCGCTGCTGCGTCAGTTCCCGGTGCTGGTGCCGACCGGGGTGAGCTTCATGCGCAACGCGGGACTGGTCACCGGACCGAACCCTGAGGAGTTCGAGGCGTTGGCCGGGCGCTGCTCGGTGTTCCGGTTCGATAACGTCTAACGCCGTGGACAACCCGTTCGACCCCAGCCTGTGGCAGCCGATCGCCGGCTTCGAGGACCTCACCGACATCACCTACCACCGGCACATCAGCCAGCCGACCGTGCGGGTCGCGTTCGACCGGCCCGAGGTGCGCAACGCGTTCCGGCCGCACACCGTCGACGAGCTGTACCGCGCGCTCGACCACGCCCGAATGAGTTCAGACGTCGGCGTGGTGTTGCTGACCGGCAACGGCCCCTCCCCCAAGGACGGCGGCTGGGCATTCTGCTCCGGCGGTGACCAGCGCATCCGCGGCCGCTCCGGCTACCAGTACGCCTCGGGGGATACCGCCGAGACCGTCGACCCGGCCCGCGCCGGCCGGCTACACATCCTCGAGGTGCAACGCCTGATCCGTTTCATGCCCAAACCGGTGATCTGTCTGGTCAACGGCTGGGCGGCCGGCGGCGGGCATTCGTTGCATGTGGTCTGCGACCTGACGCTGGCCTCCCGCGAGCACGCCCGGTTCAAGCAGACCGACGCCGATGTGGGCAGTTTCGACGGAGGTTTCGGCTCGGCCTATCTGGCCCGTCAGACCGGGCAGAAGTTCGCGCGCGAGATCTTCTTCCTCGGCCGCCCCTACACCGCCGAACAGATGCGCGCGATGGGTGCCGTCAACGAGGTCGTCGACCACGCTGAACTGGAAACCGTTGCGCTGCAATGGGCTTCCGAGATCAATGGAAAGTCGCCGCAGGCCATCCGGATGCTGAAGTACGCGTTCAACCTGCTCGACGACGGGCTGGTGGGACAACAGCTGTTCGCCGGTGAGGCGACCCGGTTGGCGTACATGACCGACGAGGCCGTGGAGGGCCGCGACGCGTTCCTGGAGAAGCGCGACCCCGATTGGACTGGATTCCCCCGCTACTTCTGAAGTCCCCCGCTACTTCTGAAGCGATTTCGAGAGGACGCCCATGGCACGCAACCCGCTGCGGCGGCTGGCCGAGCAGGTGGTGCTGACCAGCATGCGACCGCCGCTGATCCCGACATTGCTGCAGTACCGGCCCGACCGCGACACCATCGACCTGGCCGGCAAGCGGATTCTGTTGACGGGCGCCTCGTCGGGCATCGGGGAGGCCGCGGCCGAGAAGCTTGCGCGCCGGGGCGCCACGGTGATCGCGGTCGCCCGTCGGCAGGAACTGCTCGACGCGCTGGTGGACCGCATCACCGAGGCAGGCGGCACGGCCCGCGCGCACGCGTGCGACCTGTCCGATCTCGACGCCATCGACGCGCTGGTCGACACGGTGAATGCGGAGTTCGGCGGGGTCGACATCCTGGTCAACAACGCCGGGCGCTCGATCCGACGACCGTTGGCCGAGTCGCTGGACAGATGGCATGACGTCGAACGCACGATGACCCTCAACTACTACGGCCCGCTGCGGCTGATCCGCGGGCTGGCACCGGGGATGCTCGAGCGCGGCGACGGCCACATCATCAACGTCTCGACGTGGGGCGTGAAGACCGAATCGCCACCGCTGTTCGGCGCCTACAACGCCTCCAAGGCCGCCCTGTCGTCGATCAGCCGGATCATCGAAACCGAATGGGGCGACCGCGGTGTGCACTGCACCACGCTGTACTACCCGCTGGTGAAAACCCCGATGATCGCCCCGACGCGGGCCTACGACGGACTGCCCGGCCTCTCGGCCGGCGAAGCGGCCGGATGGATCGTCACCGCGGCCCGGCACCGGCCGGTCAGCATCGCGCCGCGCATCGCCGTCACCGCCCACGCGATCAACAGCATCGCCCCTTCCGCGGTCGACACGATCATGAAGCGCCAGCGCATGCAGCCGCGGCAGTGACCTTTGCCGGGCTGGCCGACGTCATCCGTGAGCACGGGCGGCAGCGCCCCGACACCCCGGCGCTGATCGTCGGCGAACGCACCATCACCTATGGCGACCTCGACGCCCGCTCCAACCGAACGGCCCAGGCCTTCGCCGCGATCGGCGTGCGCACCGGGGACCGAGTGGCCTTCATCGACCGCAACGGTGCCGAGTTCTTCGAGGTGATGTTCGGCCTGGCCAAGCTCGGTGCGGTCGGGGTGCCGGTGAACTGGCGGCTGGCGCCCCCGGAAATGGCGCACGTCATCGCCGACAGCGGCGCCGCCGTCGTCGTGGTGGGTGCCGACTTCTTCGGCCACGTCGAAGCCATCGAGCCCCAGCTGGATGTCCGCGTCATCGCGATCGGTGCCCACCCTTGCTGGGCGGACTTCCACGCCTGGGTGCGGGCCCACCCGGCAACGGATCCCGGGGTCGTCACCGGACCCGACGACGTGGTGTTCCTGATGTACACGTCGGGGACGACGGGCCTGCCCAAGGGCGTGATGCTCACCAACACCAATTACGTGTGCAAGACCAGCGGCGTGGCGGGCCCGTGGCTGCTGGGCCCCGGCGCGGTCAGCATGGCCGTCATGCCCTTGTTCCACATGGCCGGCTCGGGTTGGGCGTTCGCCGGGCTGTGGCACGGTGCGGTCACCGTGGTGCTGCGCGACGTCGACCCGGTGGCGATCGTGGAGGCGGTCACCACCCACCGCGTCACCAACATGCTCGTGGTGCCCGCGGTGGTCCGCATGCTGCTCGACACGCCGGCGACCGCCGATCTGTCGAGCCTGCGCATCGTGGTCTTCGGTGCGTCCCCGATGAGCGACGACGTGTTGACCCGGGGTGTCCGGCGGTTTGGCGAGGTGTTCGCCCAGGTGTACGGGATGACCGAGACCACGGGCTCGATCACGCAGTTGTCGGCATCGGAGTTGAACAGCGCCACGATGCGCTCGTGCGGGACGCCGTACCCGTGGGTGCAGATCCGCATCGTCGACCACGACGGCAACGACGTGCCGATCGGCGATGTCGGTGAGGTGTGGACGCGGTCGGCGCAGAACATGCTCGGCTACTGGCGCAACCCGGAGGCCACCGCGGCCACGCTGACCGCCGACGGCTGGCTGCGCACCGGTGACGCCGGTTACCTGGATGGCCCTCCCGAGACCGGGGGCCACCTGTACCTGCACGACCGGATCAAGGACATGATCGTCTCCGGCGGGGAGAACGTGTACCCCGCCGAGGTGGAGAACGTGCTGATGGCCCACCCCGCCGTGGCCGACGTCGCCGTGATCGGGGTGCCCGACGACAGCTGGGGCGAGGCGGTGAAGGCCGTCGTGGTGCCCGCAGCGGGAGCACACCCGACCGAGGCCACGCTCATCGACTTCACACGCGGACACCTCGGCGGCTTCAAGCTGCCCAAGAGTGTCGACTTCGTCTCCGAACTGCCCAGGAACCCGAGTGGCAAGATCCTCAAACGCGCTGTGCGAGAACCCTATTGGCAGGGCTACGACCGCCGGATCGGCTGACGTGATAGACACGGGCCATGGAGATCCTGGCCAGCCGGGTGCTGTTCCGTCCCGCCGACTACGACCGCTCCGTGGCGTTCTATCGCGACGGCATCGGACTGGCGATCGCCCGTGAGTATCCCGGAGGCACCGTGTTCTACGCGGGCCAGTCACTGATCGAGATCGCCGGCCACGGGGCACCGGCCGACGGCGCACCCCCGTTCCCGGGGGCGCTGTGGTTACAGGTGCGCGATCTCGGCGCGACCCAGGATACGTTGCGGCAGAGAGGGATTCAGATCGTCCGAGAAGCGCGGCGCGAGCCGTGGGGGCTACACGAGATGCACGTCAGCGACCCTGACGGGGTCAATTTGATCTTCGTCGAAGTGCCCGACGACCACCCGCTGCGTCGCGACACCCGCGGCTAGCGCGCCGGCGCCGCCAACGGCCAGCCGACCGACGCCAGGCGCGAGGCGACCTGGTGCATCTCCTCCGGGTTGGGCTCCTTGTCGGTGACCACGTGGATGGCCGCGCGGATCTCCTGCTCGGTGACCTCGTCGGAGTCCGAGCCCTTGAGGACGGCCTGGGCCGCCTTGACGACCTCCTCCTCGGTCAGCGTGCGCGACAGGAGCGCCAGCAGCGGGAAGTAGTCCTTCTGCGGCACGCCCTGCGGATAGCCGTCGTGGAGCCAGGTCAGGATGCTGTTGAACGCGTTCTCGGCCATCGCGATCAGCTCACTTTCCGGGAAGGAACGCAACGGGGTTGAACCCGAAGTGATGGTTGATGGTGCCCTTGGTGATGTAGAGGATTCCGATCACGATCACGACCGCGACGAACGCGAACAGCAGCAGGCCGAGGGCCTTGAGCGCGGGGTTGGGCGCGTCGACCGTTCCGTCGGCTTCGGCACCGCCGGCCCCGCGGGAGTAGGCGACCAGCCCGACGGCGAACAGCGCGGGCAGGCCCGCACCGAGGACCAGGCCCACGGCGAGCACCTTCAGGATGGCTTCCAGGTAGGACATGTGTGTTCCTTGCTCTCTGCCGGGCCGACTAGACCGCGGCCGCAGGCTTGTCGGCAGCCGGGGTGAGGTCCCGCGCGTCGGCCGGCACCACCGAGTTCGTGGTCTCGTCCCAGTCGGCGTTGACGTTGTGGTGGTTGACCTTCTGCTGCTGAGCGCGCCAGTACATGTAGCCGGAGAGTGCCACCAGGATGACGAAGATCAGGCCGTCGCCGGCGAGCGCGTTTCCGGTGGTCTTCTCGACGATGTGCGACAGCCAGAAGGACAGCGCGCCGACGAGGCCTGCGGCAGGCAGGGTGATCAGCCAGGCGGTGGCCATCCGGCCGGCGACAGCCCAGCGCACCTGCGCGCCCGGCTTGCCGACGCCGCTGCCCAGGATGGACCCGGTGGCCACGTGGGTGGTCGACAATGCCATCCCGGCGGCGCTCGAGGACAGGATGATCGCCGCCGAGGACGCCTCGGCGGCCAGGCCCTGCGGTGACTCGATCTCGACCAGACCCTTGCCGAGCGTGCGGATGACCCGCCAACCGCCGATGTAGGTGCCCAGGCCGATGGCCAGCGCGCACGACGCGATGATCCAGAACGGCAGGCCGTCTTCCTTCACGTTGCCGGTGAGGTGGCCGGTGGTGATGAGCGCGAGGGCGATGACGCCCATCGTCTTCTGTGCGTCGTTGGTGCCGTGCGCGAGGGCGACGAGAGAGGCGGTGGCGATCTGGCCCCAGCGGAAGCCTTCTTCGCGACGCTTCTTCAGCACACTGCGGGTGAGGCGGTAGACGACCCAGGTGCCGCACGCGGCGACCAGGCCGGCGATGAACGGCGCCGCCAGGGCGGGGATGACGACCTTGCTGATCACGCCGCTCCAGTTAACTCCCGAGGTGCCCAGCGCGGCGAGACCGGCGCCGATGAGACCACCGAACAACGCGTGAGACGAGCTCGACGGGATGCCGAACAGCCAGGTGAGCAGGTTCCACAGGATGCCGCCGATCAGGCCGGCGAAGATGATCGTCAACCCGGTGGAGGCGTCGATGCCCGCCACCAGCGACCCGGTCTTGCTGTCCTGGATCTTGAGCACCGACGTGGTGACCGTGATCGCGACCTCGACGGACAGGAACGCGCCGATGAGGTTGAGCAGACCGGCCAGGATCACCGCCGTCTTGGGCTTGAGAGCACCGGTCGCGATGGACGTCGCCATCGCGTTTCCGGTGTCGTGAAACCCGTTCGTGAAGTCGAATGCCAGCGCCGTGGCAATCAACAGCACGAGGATGATCAGCTCTCCGCTCATGGCGATGATTCTGCTGGCCTCAGACCGTATTTGACTAATCGACACAGGTCCGCATTCGTGAGGCCAAAAGGCACTTTTTCCAAAGCAGGGAGGGTGTTCATCTGATGTTCATCTTCGCGCCGGCTCCCGTTGCGCCCCACCGGCGTCGGGCGCCTTGCTGACAGGTCACGGGGCTACTATCGAACTGCCGCGGGCACCTCGCCCCGACGTCTGCACGGGAGATGAGACGTTGACCAAGTTCCTGGCCAAGATCGTGGCGTGGATCGCGGCCGGATATCCCGAGGGGGTGCCCGGTCCGGACCGGGTGCCGCTGCTGGCGCTGCTGCGCCGTCGCCTGACCGACGAGGAAGTGAAAGCCGTCGTGGCGGCCCTGACCGCCGGCAGGGAGTTCGGCGCCGGCCCCCCTGGCGCGTCCGGCATCGACCCCGTCGACATCGGCGTGCTGATCACCCAGATCACCGACGACCTACCGTCGACCGAGGACGTCGAGCGAGTGCGTGAGCGGCTCGCTGCCCAGGGCTGGCCGCTCGACGACCCGCGCGACAGCGAGGACACCCCATAGCCACGCTGCGCTCGCTGCCCGTCGCATCCGGCGCCGCGGCGCTTGCCCTCCTGCCTGCCATCGAGGAAGCGCTCGACGGGCGCTCCAGCCTGCTTCCCGTGCCTGCCGACGATGCTGCGCAAGCCGCTGCGCTGACGCAGGCGCTGCGCGCCGGTCACGAGATCGCCGACACCGTGGCCGCGGTGCTGTCGACTTCGGGCACCACGGGCATCCCCAAGGGGGCACTGCTGACCGCGACGGCGCTGCTGGCCAGCGCGCATGCCACCCACGAGAGGCTCGGTGGGCCGGGCCGGTGGCTCCTGGCGCTACCCGCCTACCACGTCGCGGGATTCCAGGTCCTGGTCCGCAGCGCCGTGGCGGGCACGACTCCGGTCGCCGTGCCGGCCGGCGTGCTGCCGGCCGACCTGGCGCAGGCGATCTCAGCGATGGGATCGGGACGGCGCTACGCCTCTCTGGTCGCGGCGCAGTTGACCAAGGCGCTGGACGATCCCGCGGCGGCGCAGGCGCTGTCGTCGCTGGACGCCGTGCTGATCGGCGGCGGCCCGATGCCGGCCGCAGTCGCCGAGAAAGCCGCCGCCGCAGGCGTTCCCGTCATCCGCACCTATGGGATGAGCGAGACTGCAGGCGGTTGTGTGTACGACGGCGTCCCGCTGACCGGAGTGCAGGTGGCCTTGGACCCGACGGGCCGGATCTCCCTGGGCGGGCCGACGGTGGCTGCGGGCTACCGCAACCCGACATCACCCGACCCCTTCGCCGAGCCGGGCTGGTATCGCACCGATGACATCGGCAGCCTCGATGATTCGGGCGCGTTGCGGGTGCTGGGGCGGGTGGACGACGCGATCAGCACCGGCGGTCTGACCGTGCTGCCGTTGATCGTCGAGGCGGCCGTGGCGAGCCACCCCGCGGTGGTCGAGTGCGCGGTGTTCGGGGTGGCCGATGAAAAGCTGGGGCAGCGTGTCGTCGCCGCCGTCGTCGTCGAGGACGGGGCGACGATCACGCTGCCCGAATTGCGTTCGCATGTCGCCGCTGAGTTACCGGCAACGGCGGCACCCCGGGAGATGCACGTCGTCGCCGAACTACCGCGGCGCGGGATCGGCAAGATCGACAGACGCGAACTGATCCGCCGATTCGCCGCGGGCGACTAGCCTCGACGTTTCATGAAATGGGCTGTTGACACGGCCTGGAATGCACGGAAGTGCCTGTCCTGCTTGAGAACATTGGCTTGTCGAAGGTCAATGTTTCTGCGAGCTGGAAGGCACTCCGTAGGT
>JBFMGT010000018.1:0-128147 GCA_040752555.1 Actinomycetota bacterium
TCAAACTCCGCGGCATCCGCATCGAACCCACCGACATCGAAACCACCCTCACCCAACACCCCACCATCACCGCCGCCCGCATCACCGTCCGCCACGACCGACTCATCGCCTACTACCTCACCAACGGGGCCGTCGATGCCGACGCCCTCCGCGCTCACGCCTCAGCGGCGCTGCCCGCCCACATGGTGCCTTCGGCGTTCATGCCGCTGGACGCCTTCCCGCTCACCCCCAGCGGAAAACTCGACCGCAATGCGCTCCCCGAACCTGTCCTTTCCACCGGCACCGGGCGCCCGCCGACCACCGACCGTCACCGTCGACTGTGCAGCCTGTTCGCTGACCTGCTCGGCACGCCGGTGGACTCCATCGATGCCGACTTCTTCGAACTGGGCGGCCATTCCCTGCTGCTCGTCCGGCTCGCGTCGGCGCTTCGGCGCGAGTTCGCCGAGGTCGCCGACCACCTGTCGGTCGCCGACCTGATGGTCGCCTCCACCGTCGCGGCGGTCGACACCCTCCTGGCGGGGGATGCCGGCGGTGCCGAGAGCCTCGCACCAGTACTGCCGTTGCGCACGTCCGGCAGCGCGGCACCACTGTTCTGCCTCCCCCCGGCCAGCGGGCTGGGTTGGCCGTACGCCGCACTCAAACACGTTCTGCCGTCTGATATTCCGTTGTATGCGCTACAGTCCCCGCTGTTCTCGGGGGGTCAGCTGCCCGACGACCTGAACACACTGGTGTCCGATTACGCCGATCGCATCGAGGGCGTCGCCCCCGGCGGTGTCATCCGGCTCCTCGGATGGTCGTTCGGAGGTGTGGTCGCGCTGCTGACCGCCCAGGAACTACACCGTCGGGATCGGGTGGTCGGCTTCGTCGGCATGCTGGACTCCTACCCCGAGGTGGCCGAGAGGAACACCGTCGCCGATCGCGACGCCGTGTTGGCGAGGGTGCTGCGCGAGATGGGGTTCCCGGTCGATGCTGGGGATCGCCTGACCGTCGACCAGGCGATCGATCTGGTGAAAGAGCACGGCGACGCCATCACCGTGCTCGACGACCACCACATCGCGGCCGCCATCGAGAACTACATTGCCGCAGAACGCTTCACAGCAGACGCCGCGTATGGCCGCTACGACGGCGACGTGTTCTTCGTCGATGCGGCGCAGGAAGTAGATCAGTGGGGAACCGCCTCACCGGCCTGGCGGCAGTACATCGGCGGTGAACTCACGGTCGTGTCGGCGCCGTTCCGGCATTCCGACCTGATGGACATTGCAGCGCTGCAGGAGTACGGACCGGCGCTGGTCGCGAAGCTCACCGGCAGGGACGCCTCTTGACGCGACATGCCCCGCCGACGCATACGCGCCGGCGGGGCATGCACGGACTGCGGTCAGGCGTTGGCCAGGTCCGCGACCGGCCTTCCGGCCAGGGCATTGGCCAACTGCGGGGTCAGCACGTCGAGCGCATACAGCAGCGCCTGCGGCCCGCTGTAGGTCAGCGCACCGCTGAGATTGGATTCGAACGTGGTGTAGAGCGTGCGCCCGTCGCGCACCACACCCAGCCGGGCGAACGCCGGCGAGGACATCATCTGCGCCTGCGTGGCGCCGTTGACGAACAGCACATCACGGTCGAGCAGATCGAGCCGTTCCTCGCTGACATCACCGTGCACGTCCTGGGTCTTGAAGCCCAGAGCGGTGAACAATGCACGGCGGGGGTCGTTTTCGGGCAGCAGGTAGTGTCCGCCGTTTTCCGGACCGAAGTCCACCACCAGCGTCTTGCCGTCGAATTCGGGGTTGGCCGCACGGACGTCGGCGATCTTGCCCTTCACCTCGGCAACGAGCTTCTCGGCCTGCTCCCGCTTCCCGAGCGCCGTGCCGGTGGTGAGCAACTGGACATCCCACGGCGTCTCTTCATCGGCGTAGTCGCCGGACTGGATAACCGTCGGCGCGATCGACGACAGCCGGTCATAGGTCTGCCGGTCGACCGTCTCGTAGATCGCGAAGATCAGGTCCGGCTTCTGCGCCGCGATGGCCTCGAAGTCGATGGTGTCAGCGCCCCAGGTGGTGACACCCTTGCCGTCGGTGGCGGCCTTGACCCAGGGATAGCCGTTGTATTCGGTGAAGAACTCCCGCGTGCTGACGGGGATCACCCCGAACGGCAGCACGAAGTCCTGGTCGGTCCAGCCGACGGTCACGACCCGCTTCGGGTCGGCGGGAACCTTGGTCTCTCCGAACTTGTGCGCGATCGTCACCCCCTCTGCCGCTGGCGCATCGTTCGACGACGATCCGCAGCCCGCCACCATGGCGGCGACGAGCAGCAGCGCTGCAAGTACTCCCGCGGCGGCACGCGCACTGCGTCGGCCTCGTTGTTGCTGCTCGGTCACGCTGGTGTCCCCTTCGTTCGGCGTTGTTCGCGCGAGCAGATTAGCTTAGGCTGGCATAAGTTACTAGCGTCTGATGCTGCTGGTTCTCGATTGCCGAACCCGCCTTGAGGCCGGGCTACGTTGGCTGCCAAAGGCTTTGACGTTGACGAACCGGGGACGTAGGTCTTGCAGTTCAATAAAGATAGGCTAGCCTTATTCTCTGAGATCACGGAGGTGGGATGCTGCGCACAATGCTCGGAGGCAAGATCCACAGGGCGACGGTCACTCAGGCCGATCTGCACTACGTGGGTTCGATCACCATCGACGCGGACCTGATGTCGGCCGCAGGAATCCTGGAAGGGGAACAGGTGCACGTCGTCGACGTCACCTCCGGGGCTCGATTGGTGACCTACGCGATCACCGGCAGTCCCGGCTCAGGCGTCATCGGCATCAACGGCGCGGCGGCACACCTGATCTCACCGGGCAATCTGGTGATCATCATGTCGTTCGTCGGGGTGCAGCAGTCCGAGTTGGCGAACCATCGCAGCGCCGTCGTCCATGTCGATGCGACCAATCGCATCGTCGGCCTCGGCACGGACCCCTCCGAACCGGTCCCGGGTGCGGCCGACCAGATGGCAGGAGCGTGATGACGGCGATCGACCGGCGCTCAACGGCCGACGGGGTGCTCGACATCGTGGGTGTCGGCTTCGGTCCGTCCAACCTGGCACTGGCCATCGCGCTGCGTGAGTTCAACGAGACCGCGGTGGCGCCCATGACGGCACAGTTCGTCGAGGCCAAGTCCGAGTTCGGTTGGCACACCGGCATGTTGATTCCGGGCGCGACGATGCAGATATCATTCCTCAAGGATCTCGCCACTCAGCGCAACCCGACCAGCGAGTACACCTTTCTGAACTACCTGACCGACCGGGGACGCCTGACCGAGTTCATCAACTACAAGACGTTCTTCCCCACGCGCGTGGAATTCCACGACTACCTGCGTTGGGCCGCGGACAAGGTGCAGGCCGCGGTGCACTACGGGTCCCGGGTGACCGCGGTGCGTGATGCCGGGGAGTTCTTCGAGGTCGAGGTCAGCGGAGGACACGCAGGAATGCTGCGTGCCCGCAATGTGGTGATCGCGGGCGGGCTCTCGCCCCAGCTCCCCCCCGACGTCACACCGTCGGCGCGAAAGATCCACAACCACAACTTCCTTCACGATCTGGCCCGCCTGCCGACCAGGCGTCACAACCGGTTCGTCGTCGTCGGCGCCGGTCAGAGTGCGGCCGAGGTCTGCGCGTACCTGCACGATCTCGAATCGGTGGAAGTGCACGGCGTCTTCGCCAAGTACGGCTACAGTCCGGCCGACGACAGCCCGTTCGCCAACCGGGTGTTCGATCCTGATGCCGTCGACGACTTCTACAGTGCCAGCCCGCCGATCCGACGCCAGCTTCTGGACTACCACCGCAGCACCAACTACTCCGCCGTGGACATGCCGCTGATCGAGGATCTTTACGCACGCGAATACGCCGAACGGGTCACTGGACACCGACGCCTGTATCTGCGCGGGGCTTCCAGCGTGTGCGGAACCGATGAACACGACGAGGGCATCTCCGTCGACATCCGCCACCACCCGACCGGCGAGATCGACAGAATCGACTGTGACGCAGTGATTTACGCGACGGGATTCACTCCGGCCGCGCTGGGCGCAATCCTCGGACCCATGCATGCCGACCTGGTGTACGCCGACGGCCGCCCGTCGGTGTCACGTGACTATCGGTTGATCACCGAGCCGCCCACTGCGGGCGGGCTCTTCGTGCAGGGCAACACCGAACACACTCACGGCTTGACGTCGTCACTGCTGTCGAACATCGCCGTCCGCAGTGGGGAGATCCTGGCCTCGATCGACGACGCCAGGACGGCCTCGGCCCACCGGCCGGCCGTCGAACTGGCCGCCCCTAACGGTTGAGCTGCCAGATCCTGCTCGACAGCACCGTGGCGAAGCCGCACCACAACGGATAGGGGGCCAGCGCCGCTCCCCCCGCGGGCTGCACCGACGCGGCTCTACGCGCAAGATCGGCGCTGCTGGCCGTCAAGGCCGCAGCCGCCACCGCCGCGGTGCCGAGCCGGCGCCTATTGAAGAAGATCCAACTCCAACCGGCGTTGAGGACGAGGTTGGCCGCGAGCGCGCGGGTGTACGAGCGCGCTTCGGCATGCCGACCCTGCTCGTGGAAAGCGTCGAGCGCCGAGGCGGACACCACCGCGATGTCGGTGTAGAGGATCGGCCACACGATCGGAAACGCTTGCCGCGGTGGCTGAAACGACGGCTTCTTCAGGCGCGTGTACCAGGCGGACTGGGCCGGTCTGCTGGCCAAGCCGCCGACGATGGCGGTGGCGAGCGCGGCGCCGGCGGTCTTGCCGAGAGTCTTCGACGGCATGGGAGTCCTTTCTGGCGGCTACCCCACCCGACGCTACCGAAGCTCGCCACCTCGGCGGGTCAGGACTCGATAGCCGCCGTAGAGCACCGCCGCAGCCGCCGCGTTGACGAAGTAGGCGATGTCGGCGCCGTGCCACGCCATGGCGATCGGCCCCTGGATGAGGGTCGTGTTCATGAACGGCACCGCCGCGATGTAGGCGAGAACGAACACGACCAGCGCGGCAGCCGCGTCGCGTCGCGCCGTGTACTCGTGGGCCGGATCGACCGTCACCCGTCCTCTCATCCGGATGCGCCAGTCGATCACCAGCACCACGACGAACGCCGGAATCCAATAGCTGACCAGCAGCAGCACATCGGTGAAGCGCTGCGCGGTATCGGCAGCATGCAACCAGAGGATCAAGGCGAACGCCGAGATCGTGACGATCACCGCCGACACCGGGCGGCGCACCCGTACCCCGACGGTCTGCAGGGCCAGCGAACCGCTGTAGTCGTTCATCACCCCGGAGCCGACGGAGGCGATCGCGATCACCAGCAACGCCACCGCACCCAACACGCCGCCACCCATCACCGAACGCACCCCGACGGCCGTGTGCTCGCCTACCAGCTCGGCCGCGGCGATCCCGATGCCCTGCACGAACGCGTAGGCCAGCAGCAGACCTGCGGTGGTGAACGCGAACACCTTGAGGCGGGAGACGTCGGCGGGCAGGTAACGACTGAAATCGGCAGCATAGGTTGCCCACGAGACCGCCAGGCTGAACGCGATCGTCACCTCCAGCACGAAGGCTCCGACGAGGTCCGCGCCCGTCGCGGTCGCCGGTGCCACGACGTCGTGCCCGCCGATCACCTTGACGGTGAACACGACGAATGTCGCGAACAACACGACGGTCAGTACCGCCTGCAGCCGGTGGATCAACTCGTACCCGAAGACACCCACCACGCCCTGTACGCCGAGCACGATCAGCACCGCGGCCCAGAACGGGATGCCGAGCAGCGCAGACAACGCCTCGCCGCCGAACAGACCGACCAACGCGTCCCACGCGATGGACGAAACCCATTGCAGGGCAGCAGGAACGACCACCGTCCCACCGAAAGCCATGCGCGCATTGGGCAGTTGGCCGGCACCGGTTCTCGGGCCCCAGGTGGAGAGGTATCCGACGACCAGGGAACCCAGAAGGGTACCGATCAGCATCGCCAGCAACCCCAGCCAGAAGCCGAGGCCGAGCGCGATGGCGAGCGTGCCGGTGAACACCCCCGTCATGTTCACCTGGGGCGCGAACCACACCGTGAACAGTCGGCCGGGGCCGCCGTAGCGCTGGTCGGCCGGGATGGGTGCAATTCCGTGCGTCTCGACGGACAGGTCACCGGCGCCCGCGGGTCGATGGCCGGTGAAGGCCGGCCCCGTCAGCGCGGCGGACTGGACCTGCGGTGAGCTTCCCTGAGCCATGGTCACATTCGATCACGGATGCACCAGCCGGGCCGGGCCGGGTTGGCTGCGTCGAGGGGTGGGAGGCCATAATCGAACGCACAACGAAGACCGGCTAACGATCGGAGTGGGCGTGGCACACAGGCAGCCCCGCCTTCTCGTAGCCGGGCTCAGTGTCGTGGTGCTGACCGTGGCCGTGCTGCAAACCGCCGTCGTTCCGGTGCTCGGGGTGATCGCCGATCAACTGCACGCATCCACCGTCGCGGTCAGTTGGGTCGTCACCGCCAACCTGCTCGCCGCGGCCGCGGCGACACCGCTGATCGGTCGGATCGCGGACGTGCACCGCAAGAAGCACGTGCTGCTGACGGTGCTCGCGGTCGTGCTCGCCGGTTCGCTGCTGGCCGCGACGACGACGTCGCTGCCGCTGCTTGTGGTGGCGCGAGTACTCCAGGCGGCGTCATTCGCCCTCTATCCGGTCAGCATCGCGATCCTCCGCGAAGAGCTTCCCGAGCACCGCATCGGCTCGGCGATGGCGGTGCTGTCCGGCACTCTGGGATTCGGCGGTGGCGCAGGACTGGTCGTGGTGGGCCTGCTGATGAGCGGCGACGCCGGCTATCACCGCGTGTTCTGGTTGACGACGGGATTCACGGTGCTCGTCGTCGCGATCGTGGTCGCCGTCGTGCCCGATCGACCGCGGTCGACATCGGGGACGATCGATTGGGTCGGTGCTGTCGGTCTCGCGGTGGGGCTGTCGGCGGTCCTGCTGTCCATCACCCAGGGCCATTCGTGGGGATGGGTGTCGCTGCCGACGGTGGCCTGCCTGGCCGGCGGTCTCATCGTGCTGGTCGCCTGGTGGCAGTGGGAGCGGCGTGTGGCGCAGCCGCTGGTGTCCACCCGCATGCTGGCCAGGCGCTCGATGTTGCTCACGAATGTGGCCACCGTGTTCGTCGGCATGGGCCTGTACTTCGCCTTCCTGGGTTTGACGCAGTTCGTGCAGATGCCGGGCGGTCCCGGCGGCTACGGCTTCGGTGCGACGGTGTTGCAGGCCAGCGTGATCTACCTCCTCCCCGGTGCCGTCACCGGCTTCGTCGTCGCCCTGGTCAGCGGCCGATTCATCGACCGGTTCGGGGCACGCCCTGTGCTGGTCGTCGCGGCAGTGGCCGGCATCGTGGGCTTCGCGCTGGCGGCGTTCGCGCACTCAGCGCCCTGGCAGGTGATCATCGCCAGCGTGCTGGCCAACGGCTACATCAGCCTCGGATACGGCGCTCTTCCCGCGCTGGTCGTCGGCGACAGCGCCGCCGGCGAGACCGGGGTCGCGACGGGAATGAATGCGATCGCGCGGACTGTGGGCAGCTCGACGGCTGCCGCCGTGGTCGCGGTCCTGCTGGGCCGCACCGATTCCGCCGGCGTTCCGCTGGAGAGCAGTTTCCTCGTGATCTTCGGTGCGGGCGCGGGGACAGCGCTGTTGGCAATGGTTCTGATCGCGGCGTCGCGACCTCGAGCCTCGGCTCCGACGTCAGATGTGCGGTACGAAACGCGCGCGATGAACCACGAGTGGGGCTGAACAGGCGGTCTGCTCAGCTCAGCTCGGCCAGGTTGCACACCGAACGATGGACATCGCCCTTGATCACGCGCGCGACGACGCTACCGATGGGCGTGTTCAGGAGTCCGCCGGACAGCTCCGCGACCACCCGGAAGGACGAGCCGCGCCGGCCGCCGGCACCGTGGGGCTCGACGTGGAGACTCAGCGCGATGCACACGCCTCCGCGCCCGTTGCCCAGTAGCTCGATCGCTTTCGGTTCGTCATACCTGGTCACCCGCCAGTGGATGACATTGCGGAATCCTTTGACCTTGATCAGGGACGACACCTGAGTGTCGACCTCGATCTCGTCGGGCACGGGACTCTTCCATCCGCCGAAGATCGTCAGCCACTCGTCGAAGCGACTCAGGTCTGATGCCAAATCCCAGGCCCGTTCGGGGCTCAGGTCTGAGGTGACGGACACGTCGACTGCAGCCATGGCCTTTCACTACCCCACTGCCTCGACCTGGTAAACGGCGACGAAGATCGCAGTCGAGCGGCAGACTCATACAGATAACGAAGTCCGCCGCCGGCCGGGCCCTCGCTCGGGCGCCGGTGAACCACGTCCCACAGTCCTATAATTCGCCGATTCTCGCAATTGATCAGCCCTTCGGCGAGTGATTCCATTGTCGAAATGTAAATTCGTTGCGGAATCGCTTGCGAAGGGCGGCGCTATCCGCGAAGGTTTACTACGGCCACGACGGCCGACGTTCGAGGAGGATCCGCGCTGACCGGCACACACACCACCGCTGCAGACAAGACGTCAGGGTCTGCGGGGCCCGAGGCAGCCCGCGCCAAGGGCGGCCCCGTCATCGAGATCGACCATGTCACGAAACGCTTCGGTGACTACGTCGCCGTCGCCGACGCCGACTTCACCATCGCCCAGGGCGAGTTCTTCTCCATGCTCGGTCCGTCCGGGTGCGGCAAGACGACCACCCTGCGGATGATCGCCGGCTTCGAGACCCCGACCGAAGGCGCGATCCGCTTGGAAGGCCGCGACGTCTCCAAGACGCCGCCCAACAAGCGCAACGTCAACACGGTCTTCCAGCACTACGCGCTGTTCCCCCACATGACGGTGTGGGACAACGTCGCGTACGGGCCGCGCAGCGCCAAGAAGGACAAGCAGGAAGTCCGCAAGCGTGTCGACGAACTGCTGGATATCGTGCGGCTGAGCGACTTCGCCGAACGCAAACCCGCGCAACTCTCGGGTGGTCAGCAGCAGCGCGTGGCACTGGCCCGCGCGTTGGTGAACTACCCGAGTGCGCTGCTGCTCGACGAACCACTGGGCGCGCTCGACCTCAAGCTGCGCCACGCGATGCAGTTCGAACTCAAACGCATTCAGCGCGAGGTCGGCATCACGTTCATCTACGTGACGCACGACCAGGAGGAAGCACTGACGATGAGTGACCGCATCGCGGTGATGAATGCAGGCAACGTGGACCAGATCGGTAGCCCGACCGAGATCTACGACCGGCCCTCGACCGTGTTCGTCGCGAGCTTCATCGGGCAGGCCAACCTGTGGGCGGGCCGCCAGACCGGCCGCGTCAACCGCGACTACGTCGAAATCGACGTGCTCGGGTCCACCCTCAAGGCCCGCCCGGGCGACACCACGATCGAGTCGGGCGGCAACGCCACCCTGATGGTGCGTCCCGAACGGGTGCGCGTGTCGATGGACGCGCCGAGCGGTGACGTCGCCGCGGTACGCGCGACGGTGACGGACCTGACCTTTCAGGGGCCTGTGGTGCGGCTGTCGCTCGCCGCACCCGATCAGTCCACGGTGATCGCCCACGTCGGCGCGGAGCAGGATCTGCCGATGCTGCGGCCCGGCGACCAGGTCTACGTGGGCTGGGCGCCGGATGCGTCGCTGGTGCTGCCCGGCGCCGACATCCCGACCACCGAGGATCTCGAGGAGATGCTCGACGACTCCTGATCGTCCCCGCCGGGCCCATGACGCCCGTTCGACCCCACCCCCTCCCTGGAGCCGACGAAAGGCACGTCTGCCATGTCCCCTGAAATCGATCCCCGTCTGCTGGCCCGATTGACCGCCAGCCGCACCTCGCGCCGCCGTTTCCTCGGCGGCAGCGCCGCAGCTGCCGCGGCCCTGGGTCTGGGCTCGACCGTGTTGGCCGCCTGCGGCGGATCCGACAGCAACACCGCGAGTTCCAGCAGCCAGGACAGCGGCCCGGCCAGCGGCACCCTGCGCATCTCGAACTGGCCGCTGTACATGGCCGACGGGTTCGTCGCCGCGTTCCAGACCGCGTCGGGGATCACGGTGGACTACAAGGAAGACTTCAACGACAACGAGCAGTGGTTCGCGAAGGTCAAGGAACCGCTGTCGCGCAAGCAGGACATCGGGTGCGATCTGGCGGTTCCGACGTCGTTCATGGCGACGCGGCTGCACCAACTCGGCTGGCTCAACGACATCAGCGACGAGGGCGTGCCGAACAAGAAGAACATCCGACCGGATCTGCTGGAAGCCAGTGTCGATCCCGGCCGCAAATTCACCGCACCCTACATGTCGGGGCTCGTCGGGTTGGCCTACAACCGCGCGGCCACCGGCCGGGACGTCACGTCCATCAACGACCTGTGGGATCCGGCGTTCAAGGGCAGGGTCAGCCTGTTCTCCGATTCGCAGGACGCGCTGGGCATGATCATGCTCTCGCAAGGCAATTCACCGGAGAACCCCACCACCGAGAGCGTGACCAAGGCCATCGACCTCGTGCGTGAGCAGAACGACAAGGGCCAGATCCGCCGCTTCACCGGCAACGACTACGCCGATGATCTCGCGGCCGGCAACATCGCTGTGGCGCAAGCATATTCGGGTGACGTGGTGCAGTTGCAGGCCGACAACCCCGACCTGCAGTTCGTGGTACCCGAATCCGGCGCCACGACCTTCGTCGACACGATGGTGATCCCCTACACCACCCAGAATCAGAAGGCTGCCGAGGCGTGGATCAACTACGTCTACGACCGGGCGAATTACGCCAAGTTGGTCGCGTTCGTCCAGTACGTGCCCGTGCTCTCGGACATGACCGAGGAGCTGGAGAAGGTCGATCCGGCGGCGGCGAAGAATCCGTTGATCAACCCGTCGAAGGAGACACTGGACAAGTCCAAGGGCTGGGCACCGCTGACCGACGAGCAGACGCAGGAGTACAACACCGCCTACGCCGCCGTCACCGGCGGCTGACCGATGGCCGGTGTAGCCAGTAGCAGCAGGCAGCGGAGCAAGGTCGCGCCCTACCTCATGGTGCTGCCCGCGCTCGTGTACCTCGCGGTGTTCTTCGTCGTGCCGTTCTTCTCCCTGGCACGGACGTCGCTGTCGTCGACCGGCGGGTCGGTGTTCATGCCGACGCTGGAGTTCGCCTGGGACTTCGGAAATTTCACCGACGCGTTCGTGCTGTACAAGGATCAGATCTTCCGGTCTTTCGGATACGCCTTTGCCGCGACGATCCTGTGCCTGCTGCTGGCCTTCCCGCTGGCCTACGTCATCGCGTTCAAGGCGGGCAGGTACAAGAACCTGATCCTCGGGTTGGTGATCCTGCCGTTCTTCGTCACCTTCCTGATTCGCACGATCGCGTGGAAGACGATCCTGGCGGACGAGGGCTGGGTGGTCAGCGCGCTCGACGCGGTGGGCCTGCTGCCCAGTGAGGGCCGGCTGCTGTCCACGAGCTGGGCGGTGATCGGCGGGTTGACCTACAACTGGATCATTTTCATGATCCTGCCGTTGTACGTCAGCCTCGAGAAGATCGACCCGCGGTTGCTCGAAGCGTCCAAGGACCTCTACTCGACCGCAGGCCGCAGTTTCCGGAAAGTCATCCTGCCGTTGTCCATGCCGGGCGTCCTGGCGGGCAGCATGCTGGTGTTCATCCCCGCTGTCGGTGACTTCATCAACGCCGACTACCTGGGCAGCACCCAGACCACGATGATCGGCAACGTGATCCAGAAGCAGTTCCTGGTGGTCAAGGACTATCCGGCGGCTGCGGCGTTGAGCTTGGGCCTGATGCTGCTGATCCTCGTCGGCGTCCTGCTGTACACCCGCGCGCTGGGAACGGAGGACCTGGTATGACGACCCAGGCCGGCGCCGCGGTCGCCACCGCGGCGGGGCAGCCGCCCACCGCGAAAACCGTGAAAGCGCGCCGCAATTGGGGCGACGTGCTGCTCCGTATCGTGGCGGGATTGGTGCTGCTCTACCTATTCCTGCCGATCTTCGTGATCATCCTGTTCTCGTTCAACAAGCCTGCTGGCAAGTTCAACTACAGCTGGCAGGGCTTCACGCTGAACAACTGGGCGCACCCGTTCAAGTACCCACCGCTGACCGAGGCGCTCAAACTCAGCCTCAACGTGGCGGCGGTGTCGACGGCCGTCGCGCTGGTCCTGGGCACGTTGGTCGCGATTGCGCTGGTGCGTCAGCGCTGGCGCGGCCAGGGTGCGGTCGACACCTTCCTGGTGCTGCCGCTCACTGCCCCCGAGGTGGTGATGGGTGCGGCGCTGCTGACGCTGTTCCTCGACCTGGGCTGGGCTGCCGGTTACACCACGATCCTGCTGTCGCACATCGCATTCGAGGTCAGCTTCATCGCGATGACGGTGCGGGCGCGGGTCCGCGGTTTCGATTGGACGCTGGAAGACGCCTCGCTCGATCTCGGCGCAAGCCCGGCCCGCACCTTCTTCAAGGTGACGCTGCCGTTGATCGTGCCCGGCATCATCGCGGCGGCAATGCTGTCGTTCGCGCTGTCGCTCGACGACTTCATCATCACCTACTTCGTCAGCGGCTCGACGGTGACCTATCCGCTGTACGTGAACGCCGCGGTCAAGGCCGCGGTGCCGCCGCAGATCAACGTGCTGGCCACCGCGATCCTGCTGATCAGCCTGGTACTGCTGGCGATCGGAACACTGTATCGGCGCAAGCGTTTCGAGGCCTGACGCTCAGTCCGTCCCGAGGTGCACCCGCACCGTCACGCGGCCGCGGTCATCCCGCTCGGCGACTGCGTGACCGGTGCGGTCCGCGCCGTCGAAGTCGGTCAGCGTGATGGGACCGCCGCCGTCGGTGAAGTTGCGCCACCACGTCTTCTGATCGGGCGCCATCACGCGGATGACGACGTCATTGCCGGAACG
This sequence comes from Actinomycetota bacterium, assembly GCA_040752555.1. Taxonomy (GTDB): domain Bacteria; phylum Actinomycetota; class Actinomycetes; order Mycobacteriales; family Mycobacteriaceae; genus Mycobacterium. The sequence goes on from JBFMGT010000018.1 coordinate 12,893, forward strand.
TTGATAGTTGACCGGGGTCTCGAAAGTCTGCTGCGAGCGCCTGCCCGTGTAGCGGATCACGACCATGCTGCGCCGCACGAGCGACCCGATCAGCGGGGCGTGGATCAGGCGTGCCGCACCCGCGTTGACGAAGCCCACCACGGGTGAGCCGAAAATTCCTCTACCCATGGCAGACACGGTAGTAGCTCAGCCGACTTCGAGGGGCACCGGCTGCGCCCGGGCACCGGTCCGTGCCGCCCCGACCCCGGCCGCCACCACGAACGCGATGCCGACAACGCTCAGGGGCCCCGGCACCTGGTGCAGGATCAGCAACCCGACCACCATGGCCAGGGCCGGCTCGAGGCTCATCAGGGTGCCGAACGCGGCGGTGGTGAGGCGCCGCAGCGCCAGTAGTTCCAACGCGAACGGTATGACGGGGAGCAGAACGGCGAGCCCGAGACCGATCAGCAGGATGTCCGGACCGATCCTGGGGATCACCACGGGGCCCACGACTGCGGTGGCGAACAGCCCCGCGACCGGCATGGACACTGCCAGGCCCGCGATTCCCGCAACCGCGTCGCCCACCTTCTGCGTGAGCAGGATGTAACCCGCCCAACACACCGCCGACCCGAGCGCATACGCGACACCGACCTGATCGACCGTGCCGCCCCACGGCTCGGTCAACAGCACGACGCCGACCGCCGCGAAACCGGGCCACAGCACGCGCCCACGGCCGTGCCCGCGGACCACTGCGACCGACAGCGGGCCGAGGAACTCCAGCGCGCTCGCGGTCCCCAGCGGAATTCGCGCCACCGCGGCCATGAACATCATGGTGATCCCCGCAGTGACCACACCCAGCACTACACACATCGCGAAAGACCGACCGGTGAAGGCTGCTCGTCGGGGACGGACCAGGATGAGCAGCAGCACGCCGGCCCACACGAGTCGCAGCCAGGCAACCCCCTCGACGCCGATGTCGTCGATCAACGTGACGCCGATGGCCAAGCCCAGCTGTACGCAGACCATGGCACCCACCGCCATCAGGGCACCGGCCCGTGCCTGCTCGGATGTCATCTCAGCATTGAACGGGACACCGACCGTTGCAGTCCACGTGATTTTGGCGGACATACTGTTCGCTTTTCTTGAACGGTTCCTGGAGTTGTCCCCAGAGCCGATTACGTCCACAAGCCCCGCGGCGGGGTGGCCGATCACGCGGCCGGATGTCGGGGATCGTTGGCAGATTCAGGGCATGCCTCCGATAAGTTCTCTGGCCATCGACGAGCGGTTGTCCGTGCTGCACGACGAGTTGGCGGAGCTGACGGGGCAGCGCAACGCGATCGATGCGCGGATCGTGGAGATCGCCGCGGAGATCGACCGGGATGAGTTGTGGGCGGCGGCTGGAGCCCGGTCGACGGCGGGCTGGCTGGCCTGGAAGGCCGGGGTGTCGCCGTCGCGGGCTGAGACGATCGCGACGATCGCGCACCGCTACGACGAATTCCCCTCCTGCATCCAGGGATTGGCGCAGGGTCGGTTCTCCGTCGATCAGGTCGGCGTGATCGCCGAACGCGGCCTGCCCGGCTCTGACGAGCACTTCGCCACCATGGCCCAATGCGCGACGGTCACCCAGCTGCGCACGGCGCTGAACATGCAACCCAAACCCCAGCCCGAACCCGAGGATGACGGGGAGCCGGAGGATGACGGGGACGGCGACGAGGCGGTTGCCGTGGATCCGGGGCCGGTCCCGTCGATCACCTGGCGTAGCGATGAGCAGTACACGTACTGGCAGATCGCGCTGCCGCATGTGGAGAACGCCGCGTTCGAAGCCGCGCTGGCGTCGCATCGCGATGCGCTGGTGGCGGAGTGGAACACCGGCAATCCGGACGGGCGAGCGCCGATACCGAGTGCGGCGGCGGCATTCCTGCGGCTGGTCCAGATGAGTTGGGACGCCGAAGCCGCCGCGCGTCCGCCCGGGCAGCGCACCACCGTCGTCGTGCACATCGACGTAGCCACCCGAGGGGCCGCGCTGCACCTGGGACCCGTTCTCGGCGATGCCGATCGCCGCTATCTGACCTGTGATGCGACCTGTGAGGTGTGGTTTCGCCGCGACGGGCAGGTGATCGGGGCCGGCCGATCGACCCGCACGGTGAACCGGCGGCTGCGCCGCGCGCTGGAACACCGCGACAGCTGCTGCGTGGTGCCCGGCTGCGGGGCCACCCGGGCCCTGCACGCGCATCATCTGGTGCATTGGGAAGACAGCGGACCCACCGAACTGTGGAACCTGGCCCTGGTCTGCCCCTACCACCACCGGGCGCATCACCGCGGGCTCATCACCATCACCGGCCCCGCCGACCAACTCGTCGTCACCGACGCCGCCGGAAGATCCCTGAGCTCAGCCTCGCTGGCCCGACCACCCACCCAACCACCACCGGACGTACCCCCGTGCCCGGGACCGACCGGCGAACGCGCCCACTGGTGGTGGTACCAACCCTACGAACCCCGCCCACCCACCGACTGAAGAGGGACTGTGGTGGCCGATGAATGGGCACACGGCGAGTTCAGCGTCATCGGGTGCCACCACTTCGCCTGAGTTGCTGCGGGCCGTCAGCGATCCCCCTCGCGCTACCGAGCTCACATGGCCATGGCCTCCCGACGGCCGCGGGCAAGCGCCAGAGCCGGCACCGCCGCGAGCACGAGCAGCACTCCTGCCATCGCAACGTACACGTAGACGCCCATGGCTGTGCTGACCGGAGCGCCGGCGACGACGAGGCCGGGAACGTATGCGGCTTGGAGGATTTCGGCGCCGGCAATCGTCACCACGACCGAGCCGAGTGCCATCACGACCGACACCAGACCGGCGACGGTGCCCTGTTGCTCGGGCGCCGCACTGATGGTCGCCAGGGTGTAGCCAGACGCCCCGATCGCACCTGCCGCCGCACCCAGCACGGCGACGCACGCGAGCGCCACGGGCAGGGCCGAAACTCCAGCGATCATCGCGAACGTGGCCGCCGCGCCGACGGTGATACCACCCAAAAGCGGTACCGCAGGGCCGATCCGCCCTGCCAACCATCCTGCGGTGATACCACCCAGGGCTATCCCGATATTCGCCGTGGCGAACAGGGCGGCGATGGACTCACCGGCGCCCAGCCCGTAGCCGAGGCCCGACTCGCGAGGTACATAGCCGATCACGCCCACCAGCTGCAGCACGCACCGGAAGGCGCCGCCGGCCAGCACGAGCGTCGCCAGCGTGAGCAGCAGCGGGCGGCTCAGCGACCGCAGGTCGATGATCGGTTCGTTGATTCGCAGCGAACGGAAAAGCCAGCCCGCCAACGCGATCACGCCCGCGGCCAGCAGTGCACACATCGCCGCGGATAGTCGGCCGAGATCGCCACCCAGGCTGAGATAGCCCAACACACCGCCGAGCCCACCGCCCAGAAGCACCGCCCCAGCCACATCGACGCGACCGGGCATGCGGATCGGTGACTCCGGAACGACCGCGCGCACACCGACGGCCGAGACTGCGGCGAGTACGGCCGCCGCGATGAAGACCCCTCGATACCCGAACTGGTCGATGACGGGCGCCATCAGCACCGGCTCCGCGATGCCCACGGCGGAGGAGCTCGACGTCACCAATCCCACCACAGCCATTGCCGCCCGTCCGGGACAGATCTGCAAGACCAGTGCCACCGACAAGAAGACGGCGGCTAAAGCGGCCCCCTGCAGGAAGCGGCCCAGCAGGAAAACCCACACGGTGGGGGCGACCGCGCACACCAGCGCTCCCCCACACGCCATCAGCAACGTTGCGACCAGGATGCGCCGCGTGCCATGAACGTCGGCAGCCTTGGCCAGCAGCGGCGACCACACGGCCCCGGCGAACAGCGCGCTACCCGTCAGCCAGGCCCCCTCAACGGTGTCGAAGTGGTCGAGTAGCTGCGGTATGACCATCATCGGCGACCCCACGACGACGTCGGCTACCACGTTGGCCAGGATCAGGACGATCGACCAACGGACGAGCCTGATGTTCATCGAAGAGTGTTGCGATGCAACGCCTTCGACGGGCCGGGCAAGTCATCATCGGTCAGCGTGAGGTCCCTCGCAGCGTCGCGCAGAGGAGTCTGGAGCAGGCCCACCAGGCCGAGCCGCTGCAATAACGGGACGGCGCACAGCTTGGCGTTGCGACGCAGGAGCTGACCGCCGGTGCGCGCCAACACAGTGCCGTCGGTGCGCAGCGCAAGGTCTTGGTTTTTGGTGACGTAGTCGCGCATGCGGCGTTCGTAGACGGCGGAAGCATCCTCGGGCCGCTCGTGCGCGGACAATTCACTGGCCAGTACGTAGGCACCGGCAATCGCGATGCTGGTGCCCTGCCCGGACAGGAAGGCCGGCGCATACGCCGCATCACCGACCAGGGCCACCCGGCCAGCACTCCAGCGGTCCATCCGCACCTGACTGACCGTGTCGACGTAGACGTCATCGGCATCTGCGAGGGTGTCGATGATTTCGGCTGTGCGCCAACGGTCCTGGGCGAAGGCGGCACGAAATGCTCCCGTCACCGCGGCGCGATTTCGCCGGTCCACAGTTCCCGGCGTCGGATGCAGGAACGTGGCGAACGCCCGGGCAGGCGTCCCGTCGGTCAGTCGCTCGACCAGCACCGTGCGCCCCGGATGCGAATAAAAGTAGCCGGTACCGGGCGCGAACGCATCGTTCGGCAGATCCCAGACAGCGACGTAGGGCCCGAGGTGACGCAGGTAGCGCTCCTCCGGGCCGAAGGCGAGCGCGCGGACATTCGAGTGGATGCCGTCCGCGCCGATCACCACGTCGACGGTTTCCGGCGGGCGGCGCTCGAAGGCCACCTCGACCCCGGAGTCACGTTGGCGCAGCGCGGTGATCGATTCGGAGAACACGTAATCGACACGATCGGCGGTGGCCTGGTGGACGACGGCACTCAACGCTCCCCGCTGCAGTTCGACGTCTCCCTCCGCCGAAGAGCTGAGGACATTGCCGTAGTCGAGAGTGCACAGTCGACGTCCCCGCGGGCTGAGCAGTGTCACCGGCACATGCCGGTAGCGATGGTCCACCAGCTGCTGATGAAGTCCCATCCGCGTGACCACCTCGACCGCGGTACCGCGAATGTCGACGGGGTAGCCGCTGGTGCGCAGCCGTTCGGCTCGTTCGACGACCGTGACGTGCCAGCCAGCCTCGGCCAGCCAGAACGCCAGAACGGGTCCGGCGACGCTCGCACCGGAGATCACAGCTTTACGTGTCATGACAACCCCAAAATTAGATACGGAAGTGTTGCTTATCGCGACCGTAGCGCTGTGGCGTAAGCTACGCAAGTGTCCTCTAGAGCTGTGACTGGGCAGCGCCGGCGCGGCGCGGCGCTGGAATCTGCGATCCTGGACGCCGGGTGGGAGCAACTGCTCGACGCGGGCTATGCGGGATTCACGATCGATGCGGTGGCTGCTCGGTCGGGGTCAGCGCGCTCGGTGCTGTACCGACGCTGGCCGACGCGCTTGGCCCTCCTCGAGGCCGTGATCCGCCGACGCGGCGAGATCGACACCATCGCCGTCCCGGACACCGGGACGTTGCGCGGTGACGTCGTGGCGGTGCTCACCGAGTTCAGCGATCGCCGGGCGCGCACGATGGGCTTGTTCGCGGCCCTGTTGGGCGCCTACTACGACGAGGCGGGCGGATCACCAGCCAAGCTACGCGCCCTGTTCCTGCCCGACGGACCGAGCATCATGACCCAGATCGCCGAACGTGCCGTCGCCCGAGGTGAATTGACGGCGCTACCGCCGCCGCGCATCCTCAATCTCCCCGCGGACCTGCTGCGCCACGAACTGTTCATGACCATGGCAGCAGTACCGCAGGACACGATCACCGAGATCGTCGACGATGTGTTCCTGCCGCTGGTGACCCAGCGCTGAGCCGACTCAGCTGGTCGCTTCCGCGGGCTCGTAGGAGCAGATCGCATCCACCTTCTCGGCCGAGGCGCTCTGCGGGTCGAATTCGTAGCCCAGCCAGTCCTTGGCGAGCCGGCGGGCCAATTCCAGACCGATCACCCGCTGCCCGAAACACAACACCTGGGCGTTGTTCGACAGCACCGACCGCTCCACCGAGAAACTGTCGTGCGCCGTGACGGCCCGGATACCAGGAACCTTATTGGCGCTGATCGCCACACCCAGCCCGGTCCCGCACACCAACAGCGCGCGGTCGGCCTTCCCGTCGGCGATCATGCGCGCCGCAGCCACCGCGACGTGCGGGTAGGCGGTGTTCTCGTCCGCGCTGACACCGACATCGGTGACGTCGGCGACGCGATCGTCAGCGAGCAGATCACTCTTGAGTGCTTCTTTGTAGTCGAAGCCGGCGTCGTCAGAACCGACGACGATACGGAGCCCTGCCATGGCGGGTCACTTCCCTTTCGCTGGTGTGAACGTTTCGGCGACGGTGCGCAGGCACATCGCCAACGAGGTCGCCCCCGCATCCGGGGTGCCGACGCTGCGCTCGGCGAGCGGACGCGCGCGCCCCACTTTTGGCCGCATGTCCGCGGTAGCCTGTGCCGCCTCGGCGGCGACGACGGCCGACTCGCGCCACGCCTGCTGCCATGACGTCCCGTCGGCGACCCGACGTTCGAAGTCGTCGACGAACGGCAGCAGCGCATCGAGCATGGTCTTGTCTCCCGGAGCAGCACCGCCGAGCGAGACCAACGCGTCGTAGCCGTCGCGCATTCCGCCGGCCACGGCGTGTCCGTCGGGCTCACCGGTGTCGCCGAGCCGGGCACCGAGGGCCGACAGCAGCGCACCCCAGAGCACGCCGGATGTGCCGCCGGCCTTGGCTGCCCATTCTTTGCCGGCCTCGGCGAGCACCGAACCCTGTCCGCCGCCCGCCTCGGCGGCCCGCTCGGCGGCCGAGCAGGCTGCCGAGGAACCTTTCACCATTCCACGCCCGTGATCGCCGTCTCCGGCGACCGCGTCGATGCGCCCCAGTTCCTCCTCGGCATCGGCCAACATCGCTGCCATCGCGGTGAGCGCGCGCAGCACCACCTGCGCCCCGCGCCTTCCTTGCTCGTCGGACAGCTCGTCGAGCGCGGGCGCCGATGAGCCGGCCTGCAGTTCCTCGGCGCTGCGCCGCTCCCCGGCTGAGGCGGCGGCATCGGCAGGCGCACCTTTACGGTAGGCGGGGGTGTCGGCCGGGGCGGTCCAATACCGTTCCAGCTCTTCGTCGAGCCACATGACGGTCAATGAGCAGCCGGCCATGTCGAGGCTGGTGACGAGCTCACCGACCTCCGGCTCGACGATCTCGAAGCCGCGTTCGCGCAGCAGCCGCGCGACGGTCCCCCAGACCACGAACAACTCTTCGTACTTGGTGCGGCCCAACCCGTTCAGGATCACTGCGATGCGGGTCGACGATGCGTCGGGACGGTCAGCCAGCACACCGTCCACCAAAGTGTGGGCGAGCGACTCTGCGCTCGGCATCGGCTCGTCAGCCACGCCCGGCTCTCCGTGGATACCCAGGCCGACTCCCATCTTGCCCTCCGGCACGGTGAACAGCGGGTGGTCTGCGCCCGGCATCGTGCAGCCGTCGAACGCCACACCCAACGTGCGGGTCGCCGCGTTCGACGCCTCGGCGACCCGGACCACGCCGGCGAGATCTAGTCCCTCTTCGGCGGCTGCGCTCGCACACTTGAACACCGTGAAATCGCCTGCGATACCGCGTCTTTTCGCCTCCTCGCCCCGCGGTGCGCTGGCGATGTCGTCGGTGACAGCGAAGTACTCGGCCTCGATGCCCTCGCTGCGCAGCTGCGTCACCGCGAGGCCGAAGTTCATCACGTCTCCGGCGTAGTTTCCGGTGGTCAGCAGCACACCTGCGTCGCCGTGGGCCGCTCGCGCCACCGAAGCCGCCTCTTCCGCTGACGGCGAGGTGAAGATGTTGCCGACCACGGCGCCGTCGGCGAAGCCGACGCCGACCGTGCCGCAGAACGCCGGGTAGTGACCCGACCCTCCGCCGATGACGACAGCGACCTTGCCCGGGCGGGTCCGGTGGGCGCGCACCACACCACCCGGCACTCCGGCGACGTAACGGGCGTTGGCGTCGAGGAATCCGGCCAGCATGTCCTCGGTGAATCGGGCGGGGTCGTTGTAGAGCTTGGTCATCGCAGTCGCTCCCCGGTCTCGGCATCGAACAGGTAGACCCGTTCGGCCGGCGCGGTCACCGACACCTGCTGCTCGGGTTCGTGGCTCTGCTCCGCCGGGGTCTGCACCACGATACCGTCCTCGATGCCCGCCACCGTCGTGGTCGCCAAACCGAACTCCAGCAGGTGCTCGAAGTAGGCGACCGTCACCGAGAGCCCGTCGGTCTCCTGCTCGGCCAGCGCGCAGTCCTGCGGACGGATCCCGACGGTGACTGCGGTCCCGTCGCTCACACCCGTGGCCGATGTGGCCAGAGCGCCTGCCCCAGAGCCGATTTCGGCGTACACCCGGCCGTCGCGCACCCGCGCCACGCCCGGGAGCACGTTGATGGCCGGCTCGCCGACGAACCCGGCGACGAACAGGTTGGCCGGGTCGTCGAACACCTCGTCGGGCGTGCCGAACTGTTGCACCACGCCACCGTCCATCACCGCGAGCCGGTCTGCCAACGACAGGGCCTCCACCTGGTCGTGGGTGACCACGATCGTGGTGTAACCGAATTCGCGCTGCAACACTTTCAATTCGCGCCGGACCCGGTTGCGCGCCGACGCGTCGAGGTGGCTCAACGGCTCGTCGAGAAGCAGCACCGGAGGGTTGCGCACGAGGGCGCGAGCCAACGCCACCCGCTGCTTCTGTCCGCTGGACAGGCTCGCCGGACGGAGCTCGAGCAGCTCGTTCATCTCCAGTCGTTCGCTGATGGAGGAGACCATCTTCTCGGCGCCCTTCACCTTGCGCGCCTTCAGGCCGTAGAGCAGGTTGTCGCGCACCGACAGCGGCGGATACAGCGCATAGCTCTCGAAGCCGACACCGATTCCCCGCTTGGCAGCGGGCAGCTGCGAGATCTCCCGCTCACCGATCTTGATCGATCCGCTGGTGACCGTCTCCAGCCCGGCGATCATCCGCAGCGTGGTGGTCTTGCCGCACCCTGACGGTCCGAGCAGCGCCACCAGCTCCCCCGGCCGGATGTCGAGGTTGATGCCCTTGACCGCGGTCACCGCGTCGCGGCCGCGAGACGAATAGGTCTTCACCAGGTCACGCAGCGTCAGGCTCTGCGCGCTCTGCTGGGTGGTGGTGTCCGTCGCGACGCTCACTTGACTGCCTCCAGGGTCTGGTCACTGAACCGGCTGGTGTCCCCGTCGCCCGGGGTGAACACGTGAACGTCGGACTCCGCGATGCGCATCGTGACCTGGTCTCCCTCGCCGACGCCGTGCCGACCGGAGGTCAGCGCGATCAACTGGGCGCCGCCCACGTCGACGGTCAACTCGATGTTGCGCCCGAGCCGCTCGGCGAGGACGACCCGACCGCGCAGCGACCCTTCCCGGCTCGTGACGTGAATATCGCTGGGTCGCAGGCCCACTCGTACTCGGGTGCCCCTCGTGCAATTGACGTCCGGCGGAACGGGGACATCCAGGGAACCGTCACCCAGGCGGATGCGACCGTCGTCGACGACACCGTCGAGGAGGTTGATCTCGGGCTGGCCGAGAGCACGCGCGACGAACGTGTCGGCGGGTCGCCGCCAGATCTCTTCGGGCGTTCCGATCTGCATCAGCCGGCCTTCCCGCATCACGGCGATCCGGTCGCCGAGCGCAAGCGCCTCCTGGTAGTCGTGCGTGACGTAGATCGTCGTGGTGTTCGACATCGCGCCGAGCTGCTTGAGTTCGGCGCGCATCGCCGCACGCAGCTTGGCATCCAGGTGGCTCAGCGGCTCGTCGAGCAGGTAGACATCGGCCGGGCGGACCAGCACGCGGCCGAGCGCCACGCGTTGGCGCTGACCGTTCGACAGCTCGCGGGGCAGCCGGTTCTTCAGGTGGTCTATGCCGAGCGTGGTGGTCACCTGGTCGATCCGCTTGGCGCGCTCGGACTCGGAGTACTTTCCGGTGCGCCCCGATTTCAGCGGTGACGCCAGGTTCTCGGCGACGGTCTTCTGCGGGTACAGCGCGTAGCTCTCGAACGCCATCGCCACGTTGCGGTGGTAGGGCTCCACCGCGGTCATGTCGACCCCACCGATCGACACCGAGCCGGAGTCGACGTCGACCAGGCCCGCGATCGACTTCAGCGTGGTCGTCTTGCCTGCGCCACTGGGGCCCAGGATGACGAAGAACTCACCGTCGGCGATGTCGAGCGAGATGCCGTCGACCGCGCGGACGTCCTTGCCGTAGGTCTTGCAGATGTTGGTGACCGTTACTGTGGCCATCAGGCTTTCACCGCCCCGAATGACAGGCCCCGCACCAGGTATCGCTGAATGGTGAGTGCGAGGATGAGTGGTGGCAGCGCGGCGATCAACGCCGCAGCGGCCGTGAGGTTGTAGTACGCCTGGCCGCCACCGCCGAGGAACTTCGTGATCGCGACGGTCACGGTGCCGGCGTTGCTGTCGGCGAGGATCAGCGGGAACACGTAGTTGTTCCACGCGAAGATGAACGCCAGCAGCGCAGCTGCGGCGATGCCCGGACGCACGATCGGCAGCGCCACCATCACGAAGGCGCGTCGACGGGTGTAGCCGTCGAGGAGAGCAGCCTGCTCCAGATCCTCTGGCAGGTCCTGAAAGTACGACCGCAGGATCCACACGACCAGCGGCATGGTGACGAGCTGCAGCACCCAGATCATCCCGACCTTCGTGTCGAACAGTCCGATCTGGTTGTAGATCACGAACAGCGGCACGATCACCATCAGCTCGGGAGCGAACCGGAACGACAGCATCTGGAACATCAGGTCGTTGCTGCCGCGGTACTGCCAGCGGCCGGCGGCGTAGGCCGCCGGGATGCCGATGACCAGCGAAACGATCACTGCCCCGCCGCAGTTGAGCAGGCTGGTCAACAGGGAGGCCTTGAAGTCCACACTGGTCATCTGAGTGCCCTTGTCGGACACCACCGTCGCGAAGTTCGACCACGTCGGGCTGAACGAGAAGTACGTCGTGGTCTGCTGTTCGGCGTTCTTGAGCGCCAACATCAGCATCCAGAAGATCGGGAACAGCGAGAACACGAACCAGACGATCAAGCCGACGTCCGCGGCAACGGCGCCGATGGACCAGCGCCGCTGACCGGGTTGCAGCTCGGCTCGAGACAGATTGAGGGCCATGGCTTTACGACTCCGCTCCGGCAGCGCGGCGCTGCGCTTTTCCGAGCACGCTCACCAGGTAGCGCGCGGTGATGAACACGATGATCCACAGCAGGAGCATGTAGGTGCTGCCGCGGGAGTAGTCGAGGTTGATGATCGAGTCCTCGAAGGCGCCGATCTGCAGCGTGCGGGTGGCCACGCCGGGTCCGCCCGCGGTCAACACGAAGATGTGGTCGAACACCTTGAGGTTGTCCATGAACCGGAAGATCACCGCGACGAGGATGTAGGGCCACAGCATCGGCAGCATCAACTTGCGGAACATGTAGAACCAGTTGGCTCCGTCCACGTCGGACGCCTCGAACGGTTCCTTGGGCAGCGAGCGGATACCCGCGAGCACGAGGATCGCCACGAACGGCGTGAAGATCCAGACATCGACCAGGATCACCGAGAACAGCGCATTGCCCGCCGACAGCCAGTCGAACGTGTTACCCAGGCCCAGAACGTGATTGAGGATGCCGAACTGCGGGTTGAACATCAGCTTCCAGATCACGCCTGCGATCACCGGGGCGATCATCAGCGGCAGAATGAGGACCTTCTCGAAGATCTTGCCGATGATGCTGGACCGGTTGAGCAGTAGCGCGAGTCCGACACCGAGCACCGTCTCGATGGCGGTCGCGGCGATCGCGAAGATCGCGGTGACCTTGACGCTCTGCCAGAACACCCGGTCCCCGAGTACCGAGGCGAAGTTGTCGAACCAGATGAAACGAGGATTCGGGTTGACCGCGGCGTAGTTGAGGAACGCGTAGTAGGCGCCGACGAAGAACGGGTAGAGGATGCCGATGACGATCACCAACGCGGGGATCGACAGCAGATAGGGCCTCAGCCGGCGACGCCACGTGGGCACCTCCGGCAGCTTGCGCCCGCCGCCGGCCGCGTCGGGGCGCGGCGAGGCGGTGGGCGCCGTGGATGTCTGAGTCGTCATCGTTGCCAGAGCTCCTAGAGATTGACCTTGGACGTGTTGGTCTTGGCGAGGCTGCGCAACCGCGACGCGGCATCCTCACCGCCGTAGATGTCCTGCAACGCCACCGCCCAGTTCTGCGTGGTGTCGAAGAACTTCTTCTGCGGGGTGAACTGGATCTTCGACTGCCCGATGACCGTTTCGAACGCTTCCAGATAGCCGAACTGGTCGGCCGCGACCCGCTTGAACGTGGTGTCGAACACCGACTTGCGGACCGGGTCGGCGTACGTGCCGCCTTCGACGGCCTTGTTCATCGACTCCTTGCCCGTGGCCCACTGAATGAACAACCAGGCGGGCAGCTTGTTGCGCGAGTTCGCGCTCATCGCCCAGCTCCACGTCCACAGGTTGGTCTTGTAGTTGCCGTCCGGACCCGCCGGACCGGCGTACCAGGCGATGTTGCCGGCTTCCTTGCTCGCGCCCGGCTTGTTCTTCGGGTAGGTGGCGCTGTCGGCGTCGAACACCATCATCGCCTTGCCGTCACCGAGATCACCGGTGGCGTTGGGATAGTCATAGGTGGTCCATGACGTCGGACCGGCCTCGTGCTGCATCGCGATCCACTTCTTGGTGAAGTCGATGGCCTTGTCGCTGTCCATCTCGGCGATGAGCTCCGACCCATTCCACGTGTAGTCGACCGCACCTTCACGGGTGTACTGCGTCATGAACCCGGGATGGATCGTCGCCCACGACTTCGACCCGCGCGTCGAGATTCCGTACTGGTTCTGGGAACGGTCGGTCAGATCGATGGCCAGCTGGATGAAGTCATCCAGGTTGTCGGGCAGCCGCGTGATGCCCTTCTCGTCGAAGACCCGCTTGTTGTAGGCGACCACGTTGTTCTCGAATCCCCACGGGATCGCCCACTGCCCGCCCGTGCCGAGTGGTTGGCCGAGTTCGAAGTCCCAGCGCGTCGAGGTCCGCAGCCCGTCGAAGATGTCCTCGAAGTCGTACTCGGCGTTGGTGGCCGAACTGTTGGCCAGCCACGGGTTGAGATCTTCGATCCACCCCGGCGGTCCGTACTGCCAGATGAAGTATGCACCGAGCATGAACGCATCATGTTTGCCCGAGCCGCCGGCCAATTCGGTGTTGAGCTTGGTGAAGTAGTCCGCCTCGGGCACCAGGTCGACGTTGACGTTGATCCCCGTCAACTCGGTGAACTCCTTGAGCAACGGCTGGTAGGACAGCTGGTAGGGGTGCGGGGTCTGCAGGATGTTGATCGTGGAACCGGCCGCCTTGCGCCAGTCGAACCCGCCCGTCACCGCATCGGCGCCGTTGGGCAGACTCGCTTTGCCGCCCACCCCACAGGAACTCAGTACCGGCACACTGGCCGCCGCGGCACCGGCCACGCCCAGCGCCGCCAGCATCCGTCGGCGCGAAAACTGGGGCCCTGCAGGCGCATTCGAGAAGAGACTCATCAGTGGTCCTTTGTTGAGGCGAACGGGATCAGGCGGGAATCAGCGAAACCTTGACCGATTCCTTGCCGCTCGCGACGAGGTCGAGGCCTTTCTGGAACTCCGTCAGCGGGAGCTGATGGGTGCAGATCCGGTCCATCGGCAGCACGCCGGACTCGATCATCTTGATCGCCGCGGGCCAGCAGTACGGGCCCAGATGAGCACCCAGCACGTCGAGCTCCTTGTCGTCGCTGATGATGCTCCAGTCGACCGTCACATCGCTGCCGAACACCCCGTACTCGACATAGCGGCCGAGCTTGCGTAACAGGTTGAGGCCCTGCGGAACCGCCGACGGATGTCCGGTGCCCTCCAGATAGACATCGGCACCGTAGCCGCCAGTCAGCTCCTTGACGATCGCGACCGCGTCCTGCTCGGCGATGTTGATCGTGATGTCGGCGCCGCAGAGCTTGGCGAGCTCCAACTTCTCCGGCGCCATGTCCAGCGCGATGACGTGCATCGGATTCTTGGCGCGGGAGCCGGCGACCATGCCCAGACCGATCGGACCGCAGCCGGCGACGACCACGACGTCTTCGAACAAGATCTGCGCACGTTCCACTGCATGCAGCGAGCAGGACAGCGGCTCGGCGAACGCGGCATGGTGCGGGGCGACATCGGCAGACACCTTGTGCACCAGAGCTTCTGCCGGATAGACCATGTAGCTTGCCATCGCGCCGGGGGTGCGACGCTTGAAGCCGTACAGGTCGTGCGGCTGACACATGTGGTACTGACCGCGTTTGCAGAAGCGGCACTCCCAGCACGGCACGATCTGCTCGGAGACCACGCGGTCACCGACCGCGATGCCCCAGCGGGACGCCGCAGCCTCGTCGAGATCGACGACACGACCGACGAATTCATGGCCGGGGATGACCATCGTCTCGGCCCAGGCCGGGCGGTTCTCATCTCCCCAGAACTTCGCCGCGCCGTGGTAGCACTTCAGGTCACTGGCGCAGATTCCGACCGCCTCGACCTTGATGAGCGCCTCCCCCGGACCGCGCTGGGGAACCGCCACCTCCTCGAGTCGGTAATCGTGGGGCCCGTGGCAGACGACTGCCTGCATCTTCTCGGGGATCTGAGCGGACATCGCAGGTTCCTCCCTCTGTGTTCGGAGTCACAGTAGCGAAGGCGGTGCACAAATGTCCAGAACGTCTGTTCAGTGAAATTCTTTCCAGAGCACACGTTCGATGTCATACTCTGCGCATGCCCCGGCCGTCTGCGCCCACCTCCGCTTCGGCGAAGTCGGACGGCGCTGCGCCCGAGGCGGACAGCCACTTCCCGGCCACGCTCCTCTACACCGCGGCCCGGCTCTATTACGAGGACGAGGCCACCCAGGCCGAGATCGCCGAGAAGCTCGGCACCAGCCGGGCGACGGTGAGCAGACTGCTCGCCGAGGCCAAGCGCCAGGGCATCGTGCGCATCGAGGTCGTCGCTCCCGCCGAGGCGCGCCCCACCGAGCTCGCCGACCGGCTGGCCCGGGCGCTGAATCTGAACACCGTGTATCTGTCGCCGCCGCTGCCCGCGCCCGGCCCGGGTCGCAGCGTCGTCGACATCATGGGCCGGGTGCTCGCACCGGCCACCGGCCATGCGCTGAGCGAGGCTGGCTTGCTCCCGGGCGACGTGCTGCTGGTGTCGTCCGGCCGCACGGTCTACGAACTGGCCCAGCACGAACTGACCTCGCTGCCTGGCGTGGTCGTGGCGCCCACCGTCGGCGGCAACGACCAGCCCTACGAGTGGTACCAGACCAACGAGATCACCCGGCTCGTCGCCAACCGCGTCGGCGGCCGCGCCAACTACCTGTTCGCGCCGGCCCTACCCGGACCGGCACTGTATGAGTCCCTGCTGGGCGACCCGAGCATCCAGCGCGTGCTTCACCAGTGGCCACGCGCCCGGTGTGCACTGATGGGCGTCGGCGCGCCACCTCTCACGCGTTCGGACATCCCCCAGTTCGTCCCCACCGGCTCGACGTCGCTGCGCGCTGCCGTCGGCGACGTGTGCTCACGGTTCTACGACCGCGACGGCCATCCGGTCGACTTCGACGGGGCCGAACGGCTGATCGCGCTGCAGTTGGAGACCCTGCGCCATATTCCGGTCACCATCGCAGTAGCGGTCGGCAAGGACAAGATCGAATCCATCACTGCCGGCGCCCGCGGTGGGTACTTCAACCGGCTCGTCACCGATCCAGGCACCGCCGAGGCACTGCTCGCGGCCACCGATGGCGGTCAAGCACAGGAGGTTTCGTGACCAGCACTGCCGAGCGCAGGTACTCCGGGGTGATGCGGCTGGACGGCAAGCGTGCGCTGATCACCGGCGCCACCAAGGGCATCGGCGCTGACATCGCCCGTGCCTTCGCGGCCGCGGGCGCTCGCCTGGTTCTCAGCGGACGTGACGACACCGAGCTGAAGCAGTCCGGGCAGATGCTCAATGACGAGTACGGCGTCGATGTGCATTCGGCCGCCGTCGACCTCGCCGATCCTCAGGGCCCGGAGAGGTTGGCGTGCAAGGCATCTGAAGCCTTCGGCGGATTGGACATTCTCGTCAACAACGCGGGGATCTCCCTCCCCGAACCCGTCGTGGCCACCACGGCCGAGAACTTCGACGCCACACTCGCGGTGAATCTGCGCGCCCCCGCGCTGCTCGGCGCCCAGGTGGGCGCGCTGATGGTCGAGCAGGGCACCGGTGGCGCCATCGTCACCGTCGCCTCGGCCGCGGCACTGGCTCCGCTGCCGGACCACTACGCGTACTGCGCCTCCAAGGCCGGACTTGTGATGGCGACCAAGGTGCTGGCTCGCGAACTGGGGCCGCACGGCATCCGGGCGAACTCGGTGTGCCCCACCGTGGTGCTGACCGAGATGGGTCAGCGGGTCTGGGGTGAAGAAGCCAAGGCAGCGCCGATGATCGCCCGGATTCCGCTGGGGCGCTTCGCCGTTCCGCACGAGGTGTCAGACGCCGTGGTATGGCTGTGCTCCGACGCCGCCAGCATGATCAACGGCGTCGATGTGCCGATCGACGGCGGCTACACGATGGGCTGAGCCGCCTCAGTCGGCGGCGGCCAACCGGTGCATCTGTTCGCGCGTGGCGGGATACAGCTGCGCCCACGTGGCGAACAGATCCTCGTAGCGCGCCCGGTTGCGGGGGTCGGGAGTGATCTCACGCTCGATCGTGGCCCAGTCGGTGTCGGCGGGCACCAGCCCGACCCCGATCCCGGCCAACAGCGCATCGCCGTAGCTGGCTCCGATGGCCTGCTGGGGCACCAGCTGCGAACGACCGGTGACATCGCTGATCGCCTGCGCCCACACCGGACTCTGCAGTCCGCCGCCCACCGCGACGGTGCGAGTGGCCTCGTGCGCGTCGTCGAACCGGTCGAGAATCTGCCGAATTCCGAACGCGATGCCTTCGTAGGCCGCCCGGAACAGGTGCCCTCGGCCGTGCCGCAACGTGAGCCCCGCCAGCACGCCGCGGGCGTTCGGGTCGAAGACCGGAGTGCGCTCGCCAGCCAAGTAGGGCAGCATCAGCAGGCCTTCGCTGCCCGCGGGCACCGCGAGTGCCTCGGCGGTCAGCTCCTCGAATGACGGCTTCCCGGTGAGTGATTGCAACCAGTTGATCATCGTTCCGGCCGTCGAGGTGCCCGCCGCAAGCGCCAGGGTGCGCGGGTCGACGCCTGCGGTGGTCCACAGGGCCGGATCGCTGTGGTACTCGTCGATCACCTGGACCAGGAACATCGTCGAGCCGTACATCAACATCTGGTCGCCGGGACGCCGCACGCCGACCGAGAACGCCTCCGAGTACGCGTCGACCGTGCCGGCAGCCACCGGGACGCCCTGCGGTAGCCCTGTCTCACGGGCTGCCGCAGCCGTCACCCGGCCCACGATGTCGCTCGGCCACACCAGCGAAGGCAACGGCAGCGGCCCGCAGATGCGCTCGGCCCACTCCCGGTTCCAGCCGAAATCCCGAGTGGCATAGAGCGGGTCGCACTGACTCGCGGTGTGATGATCCATCACGTATTCACCGGTGAGTTTCGCGGCGATGTAGGAATTGGAGCCGTACCAGCCGGCCGCGGCGTCGAACACCTCCGGCTCGTGATGGCGCACCCATTCGATCTTGGGTCCGACAGCCTGACTGGACAACAGCGTGCCGGCCCGCTCGAGAATCTCCTTCTCGCCGAGTTCTTCTGTCAGAGAGGCGATCTCGGCGTGCGCACGCGTGTCGATTCCGTAAAGGATGGCTGGCCGCAACGGATGCAGATCTGCGTCGCAGAGCACCAGGCAGGGCCCCACCCCGCTGACGCACACACCGGCCAAGGTGGCATGGGAGGGCTGTTTGGCCATCAGCGCCCTGCTGATCGCACACACTTCACGCCACCACACCGCCTCGGGGTCGACCTCGGCCCAACCCGGCCGTGGAAGGTCCATCCCGTGGCTGATCGTCTCCGTGGCGAGCACGGTGCCCGAGCTGTCGACGAGGACGCCCTTGGTGCTTCCGGTCCCCATGTCGATGCCGAGCAGCGTGTCCACCACCCAACCCTACGACGAGGAGCAGAATCGCTGCTGTGGACATCCGTCGGCTGCAGCTTCTCCTCGCGCTGTCCCGCCTGGGTTCGATGCGGGCGGTCGCCGACGAGCACCGCCTCACCACCTCGACGGTGTCGCAGCAGATCGCGGCACTGGCGCGGGAAACCGGAGCACAGCTCATCGAACCCGAGGGGCGGCGGGTGCGGCTGACCCCGGCCGGACGCCGGCTGGCCGACCACGCGGTGACCATTCTCGCGGCAGTCGAGAGCGCCCGACTGGACCTGGACGCCGATGCGGATCCGGCCGGCACCGTGCGTGTCGGGGGATTCGCGACAGGTATTCGGGTGTCCCTGCTGCCCCTCGTCGCCGAGTTCCGAATACGGTTGCCGCAGGTGGATTTCGTGATCAGCGAGTACGAACCGGTGGAAGCGTTCTCGCTATTGAGCGCCGACGATCTGGACCTGGCGCTCACCTACGACTACAACCTCGCCCCCGCCTCGCCGGGGGCGCTGCTGGAGACCGTGCCGCTGTGGTCGATCCGCTGGGGGCTGGGCGTGCCGACCGGGACCGCGGGCGCCGCCACCACGCTCGGCGACTACGCCGACCACACGTGGATCGTGAACTCCCGCAACACTGCCGACGAGGATGCGGTGCGCACGCTGGCATCGCTGTCGGGCTTCACCCCGCGGATCGCCCACGAGATCGACAGCCTGGACCTGGTGGAGGATCTCATCGTGGCCGGCTTCGGGGTGGGACTGCTGCCGATCGAGCGCCCCACTGCAGCGGGGGTGACGGTGCTGCCGCTTTCCGATCCCGACGTGGTGCTCACCGCCTACGCCGTCACCAGGATCGGCCGCACCGACTGGCCACCGCTACGGGCTGTGCTGGACGAGCTGCGACCTGCGGCGGGCGCACCGCTGCCGCGCCCGCGGTGGCCGCGGCCGGAAGCTGCGCAGGGCACCTGAACCGTCACCGGAAGGTGAGTTGCTCTGCCGTCCGGTAGCGCTCGAGGACGTCCGGGGTGGGATCTGCCTCGTACACCGTGGTGGAAGCCAGCGACCACGGCGGCGGATCCCCGCCTCCGGACAGCGCCCACGCCGCCTGCCGGGCCGCGCCGAGTGCGACGTATTCGCCCGGTGCCGGGACATGGACAGGCGCGGCCAGCACGGCTGGCGCCACCTGCCGCACAGCGTCCGAACGCGCCCCTCCGCCGATCAAGATGATGCGGTCGACCGCGACGCCGTGGGCACGGATCTTGTCGATGCAGTAGGCCATCGACGCCAACAGCCCCTCGACGGCCGCTCGGGCAATGTTGGCGGAGTTGAGGTTTCGGGTGGTGATGCCGTGCAGTGCGCCGGCGGCATCGGGCAGGTTGGGTGAGCGTTCACCGTCGAGGTAGGGAACCAGCGTCAAGCCCTCGGCGCCCACGGACGCGCCGAGCGCGAGCCGGTCGAACTCGTCGAAGTCGACACCGAGCATGCGTGCCACCGCGGCCAACACCGGCGCCCCGTTCAGGGTGCAGACCAGCGGCAGTTGCCGCCCCGTCGCATCGGCGAACCCCGCGACGATGCCGTCGGGGTCGCACGGCGCGCTCGCCCCGACGGCGCTGACCACCCCCGAGGTGCCCAGCGACACGACGCAGTCGCCAGGCCCGGCGCCCAACCCGAGGGCTGCGGCGGCGTTATCGCCCGCGCCGGCTCCCAGCAGCGCGCCGTGAGGCGTCTGCAACGCCGAACCGGCCGGCGCGACCACGGTCGGCAGGACCGGCCGCCGCCCGCGCAGCGCCAATTCCAACAACTCGACGTCGTAGGAGTCCGTCGCCGCGGAGAAGTATCCGGTGCCGCTGGCGTCGCTGCGGTCGGTGGTCAGCTCGCCGACGTCAGTGGAGCCGGCCAGCCGCCAGGTCAACCAATCGTGCGGCAGACACACCGCCGCTGTCGCGTCGGCGTGCGCCGGTTCGTGATCGGCCAGCCACCGTAGTTTCGTGGCCGTGATCGCCGCAACCGGGACGACGCCCGTCCGTCGCGCCCACTCGGCCGGACCGCCGAGCTCCTCGACCAGATCGGCGGCCGCTCCGGCAGATCGCGTGTCGTTCCACAACAGCGCGTCGCGGACAACGGCCCCCGAGTCATCCAGGCACACCATGCCGTGCTGCTGAGCCCCCACCGAGACGGCGGCGACGTCGTCGATGCCGCCGACGTCGCGCAACGTCGCCCTCAGCGCCTCCTCCCAGTGCGCGGGCGCGACTTCCGTGCCGCCTGGATGGGGACTCGACGCCGAGCGCACCGGCCGACCGGTCTCGGCATCACAGATCAGCACTTTGCACGACTGGGTCGACGAGTCGATTCCTGCGACGAGTGGCACGCCTGAGAAGCTACTCCGACCGCGGCCGACGACACGGCAGTGCCGGGTTTGGTCGCCGAAGCGCGGGGGAACAGTCGGAGCATGTTGATCCGTCGCGTCGCGCGTCCCATGCTGTCCGCCGTGTTCATCTCCCGCGGGGTCGAAGCCCTGCGCAGCCCCAAACCCGCAGCCCAGGCCACCCAGAACACGCTCGACGGGTTGAGCAAGCTCCCCGATCCGGTCAGCACCAACCTGCCCTCGAACGCCGAGACCGTCGCGCGCGTGAACGCTGCCGTCCAGATCGGTGGTGGCCTGCTGCTGGCGACGGGCAAGTTGCCCCGGGTGGCGTCGGCGGCGCTGGCGCTGACCGTGGTGCCGGGTTCCTTGGGCGGACACAACTTCTGGAACGAGACCGACCCGCAGCGCAAGGCCGACGAGCGTCGCGCCTTCGTCACCGACATCAGCCTGATCGGCGGCCTCATCATCGCCGCGGTGGACACCGAGGGTAAGCCGTCGCTGGGTTGGCGCAGCCGGCGCGCGGCGCGCAAAGCCGCCGAGGCAGTGACGGCTGCGCTTCCGGTCGGCGCGGCCGCGGGCGGCTCCCTGGCCGACAGCGAACTCGCCGAGAAGCTCGGCCACGGTCTGCACGTGGGGGCGGAACGGGGCCGCGAATTCGCCCACATCGCCCGGGAGCGGGGCGGTGAACTCGCCGAAGTCGCCCGGGAGCGCGGCGGCGAACTCGCCGAAGTCGCCCGGGAGCGCGGCGGCGAACTCGCCGAGGTGGCGCGCGAGCGTGGTGGCGAGTGGGCGGTACTGGCGCGTCAGCGCGGCGAGGAGCTGGCCGACGTGGCGCGCGACCGCGCACCCGAACTGGCCGACGCCGCTCGGGAGCGGGCGCTGCGCTCGGCTGAGGTGGCACGGGGACGGGCCGCCGAGCTGGCCGACACCGCGGGCTCCGAAGTGAAGAAGCGCCGCAAGCAGCTGCGCTGACCGCGAAGCTCCCCGCGGTGGCTGGCTACTGGGTACGGTGAACTCGCAGTCAGCCGCCGTGAGAAGGAGCGCTTCCGATGACCAGCGACTATCCCCCTCAGTCCGGCCAGTACGGGTACCCGGGGTCTTTTCCGCCGCCCGGTGGCGGCGCACAGCCCGGCGGCCTGGGTCTGCGCTTTGCGGCCCGGTTCATCGACGGGCTGATCGTCGGCATCGTCGGTAGCATCATCGTGTTCGCGATCGATGCGTCGTCGAACGTCCGGATCACCGGCCTGTTCACCGGTGTTCTGACCTTCGTGTACTACGTGGCGTTCGAGGTCACGCAAGGCTGGACCCCCGGCAAGAAGGTGCTCGGGCTCAGCGTGCGCGGACCGGGCGGCGCAGCGAAACCGACTGCCGCGCAGTCGGCGATCCGCAACTCGTGGACCCTGCTGCCGATCATCCCGTTCATCGGCGGTCTGCTCGGCGTGGTGGCCATCGTCGTGATCGCCGTGACCATCAACAGCAGTCCCACCAAGCAGGGCAAGCACGACGAGCTGGCGGGGGGCACCCAGGTTCTCAAGGCCTGACGGCGGCCCGCCTCAGATCACCAGCCCCAGCAGCAGCACCAGGATCAGGCCCACCACGGAGAGCACGGTCTCCATCACCGACCAGCTCTTGATCGTCTGTCCGACGCTCATCCCGAAGAACTCCTTGATGAGCCAGAAGCCGGCGTCGTTGACGTGGGAGAAGAAGAGCGATCCCGCTCCGATGGCGAGGACGACGAGCGACACCTCACCGGTGCTCAGGCCGTCGACCAAGCCCAGCATCAGCGACGACGCGGTGATGGTGGCGACCGTCGCTGATCCGGTGGCCAGGCGGATCAGCACGGCGATCGTCCACGCCAGCAGGATGACCGAGATGTTGGCGCCCTTGGCCCAGTCGGCCAGCAGCGTTCCGATGCCGGTGTCGACGAGCAGTTGCTTGAACCCGCCGCCCGCGGCGACGATCAGGATGATGCCGGCGACCGGCGGCAGTGACGATTCGATGCATTTGACGATCTGATCGCGGGTCATCGCGGCTCCGCGCCCGAGCGTGAAGATGCCGACGATCACCGCGATCAACAGCGCCATCAAGGGCCGCCCGAGGATGTCGAAAGTCTCTCGCAGCAGGCTGTTCTCATCGTCGATGAAGATGTCGACCAGCGCTTTGCCCATCATCAGGGCAACGGGGAGCAACACCGAGAAGATCGTGATGCCGAAGCTCGGGCGCGTCCGTTGCGCGACGGTCTGCACGCCGCCCCCGTCAATGCCCGACTCCGGGCTGCGCGGCCCGGTGACCCCCGCGCCACCGAAGTCGTCGGCGTTGAAGCGGTCAGGGATGTCGATGACGACCCAGCGACCGGCCAGCTTCCCGAACAGCGGACCCGCGACGATGACGGTGGGAATCGCGACCGCCACGCCCAACGCCAGCGTCACCCCGAGATCGGCGCCGAGCAGGTCAATCGCGGTGAGCGGGCCGGGATGCGGCGGCACCAGCCCGTGCATCGCGGAAAGCCCTGCCAGCGCGGGGATTCCGATGGTGATCAACGACAATCCGGAGCGCTTGGCGACGAGATAGATGACCGGCATCAACAGCACCACACCGATCTCGAAGAACATGGGCAGACCGATGATCGCGCCGACGACTGCCATCGCCCAGGGCAGGCTGCGCGGCGAGGCGCGGCCGACGATGGTGTCGACGATCTCGTCGGCGCCTCCGGAGTCGGCCAGGAGCTTGGCGAACATCGCCCCGAGGGCGATCAGGATGCCGACGCCGGCCGCTGTGGTGCCGAAGCCGTCGGAGAACGACTCCAGCACGTCGCCGACGTTCATGCCCGCGACGACGCCGACGGCCAGTGCGCCGAAGATCAACGACAGGAACGGGTGCAGCTTCGCCACGGTGATGAGCACGACGATCAGCGCGATACCGGCCAGCGCGGCGATCACCAGTTGCCACCCGGACGCCACGGGTTCCGGCAGCTCGGTGTCCGCCGCGAGGACGGTGAGCATGGACGAGTTCATCAGTTCTCCTGTTCGGTGGCGGAACCGGTTGTGTCGCAATAGATGTCGATGATGGCGTCGATGCTCTGATCGACGTCAATGATGGTGCCGGGCTCGTCGGCGTCCAGCGGCTCGAGGGTGGCGAATTGCGAGGCCAACAGCGATGCGGGCATGAAGTGACCGGGCCGGCTCGCCTGCCGCCGAGCGATGACGTCCGGCGTCCCGTTCAGGTGCAGGAACACCACGTCGGCACAGTGCCTGCGCAACTGATCTCGGTAACTGCGCTTGAGCGCCGAGCAGCTCATGACACCGCCGGTGTCGCAGCGCTGCGCAAGCCAGTCGCCGATGGACTCCAGCCAGGGATGGCGGTCGTCGTCGTCGAGAGGATGACCGGCCGTCATCTTCGCGATGTTGGCCGGGGGGTGGAAATCGTCCGCATCAGCGAACGGCACCCGCAGCCGTTGCGCCAGCGCCGCACCGACGGTGGATTTTCCGGAACCCGATACGCCCATGACCACGACGGGTGACGCCACGTCGTCCTCCTACCCTGCTGTGCTTGCCGTCACACACCTTGCCTCAATAAGCATACGATTGCAAGCGGATGACAGTATTGCATCTGTTTATTCTGCGAAGCATCCGGCTATGACAGGATGAATACGTGACCGAGACGCCGTCGGCTGCACTGCACGGCAGCGTGCTGAGCGCACTGGGCGCTGCCATCGTCTCCGGCATGCACCCGGCCGGCGAGGTGCTCACCCTGGACGGGGTGTGCGCGCAACATCGGGTGTCTCGCAGTGTGGCCCGCGAAGCGATCCGTGTACTCGAGTCCATGGGCATGGTCTCTTCACGACGCCGAGTGGGCATCACCATCCAGCCGGCGAGCCAGTGGAATGTGTTCGATCCGCGACTGATCCGCTGGCGGCTGGACTCCGACGACCGGGCACGGCAACTCGCGTCGCTGTCCGAACTGCGGCGCGGCTTCGAGCCGGCGGCCGCGGCCCTGGCGGCACAGCGCGCCGATCCGCATCAGTGCCGCATCATGGCAGCCGCCGTCTCCGACATGGTTGTGCATGGCCGGTCCGGGGATCTGGAGTCATACTTGTTGGCCGACAAGGTGTTTCACCGAGCTTTGCTGGAGGCGAGCGGGAACGAGATGTTCCGCGCCCTCAACGACGTGGTGGCCGAGGTGCTCTCCGGCCGCACTCACCACGGCATGATGCCCGCGACACCCAATCCGACGGCGATCGCCCTGCACGACGAAGTGGCCCGCGCCGTGCGGCTGGGTGACGCCGACGCCGCAGAACGAGCCATGCGGGCAATCATCGACGAGGCGGCCGCGGCGGTGTCGGACGACGAGACAGATCAGGGCCGCCGCGCGTAGCTGTAGTCGATCTTCGTGCCGTCGACGGCGGTCACCGTAAGGGTGAGCCCGGCACGCTCTGTCCCCGACAGCACCGTGCAGTCGACGGTGTTGCCGACGCGGCCCTCGAGGTTGCCGCTGCACACCGCGGAATCCGGCCGCTTGTTCACCCTGGCGGCGAGCTCGTCGAGCAGTGACGCCTCCACCTCTGCCTTGGTCAGCAGCGGCAGCACGTCGAACGTCATCGTCAGGCCGTCGACACCGGTCACCACCGCCGTGCGGCGCAGCGGGGCGCCGCCGGTGGCCACGTCACACTGGGCCACCGCACCGGCGCGGCCCAGCAGCCCGGACAGACACGACACCGCGTCCGGCGATCCGTCGACCAGCCGCGCCACCGCACGTTCGAGTTGGGGGCCAGACAGGGCCGGGATCATCTCGTAGACGATCGACCCGCCGTCGATGTCGGTGACGGTGACGACAGGTTCGAAGCTGTTGGTCGCGCTGAGCTCCACGTCGCATCGCGCAGATTGCCCGACCTCGCCGACCAGCGGGTCTTTGCAGACGACCGACTGCGGCTTCTCCCCTGCTCGTGCCAGGCGCGCAGCGATGTCGGCCTGCAGATCCTCCGGCGCAACGGCGGGGATCGCGTCCGAACTCACCGGTGAGCTGCACGACGCGAGGGCACCCGCGCAGGCGACGCAGCCGACGGCCAACGCCGCGACGACCCCGACCCCCTTGTTCATCTGGGGACGCTAACAGAACCACAGCGACGGGGTGGTTGACTGCGGGGATGGAGAATCGCTCCCGCCGCCCGGTCACGCTGGCCCGCCGCTTCTTCGACCGGTTCGAGCCCGTACACGCCGTCACCTACTTCGCGCCCGAAGCCCGCGCCGCCCTCGACGGCCTGGGTTTCCGCGGCTTCTGGATGGGCTACTTCGCCGCCCGGTCGGCACCGCTGGGGACGGTGGCCGCCGAGGTGGTCACCGCGGCGTTCTACAACTTCGCGCCCAGCCGGGTCGCCAAAGCGCTGCCCGCGGCGTGGGCGGTGGCCTCGCCTGCCGACGCTCTGAAGGCCCGCGAGCAGTCGGCCGTGGCGGCGCTGCGGCGCTGCGGTGTCACCGACGCCGACGCGCAGACAGCGGCCGAGCTTGCTGCCCGCGCGGCCGGTGCCGGCGACGTCGCCGGTCGGGTGCTGTATGCGGCGAACCGGGCGCTGGCGTGGCCGACCGAACCGCTGGCGCGGCTGTGGCACGCGGCCACGCTGCTGCGCGAACACCGCGGCGACGGCCATGTGGCCGTGTTGACGGCCGAGGGCCTGTCAGGCCGGGAATGCAACGTGCTGCACGCCGCAGCCGGCCGGGTGCCCGCAGACATGATCAAACGCAGCCGCGATTACGACGATGCGCAGTGGGCCGCACACCGTGACGCCTTGCATCGGCGCGGATTGCTCGACGCCGACGGCGCCCTCACCGATGAGGGCCGGATGCTCAAGCAGCACATCGAAGACCGGACCGACGCGCTTGCCCTGCACGTCCTCGACGCGCTCGACGAGGACGAGATCGAGACGCTGTTCCAGACCCTCACACCGATCACCCGCGCCGTGATCGCGGCCGGCGACGTACCGGCGGGGACGCCGATGGGACTGCGCCGCGATGACCTCGACGACAGCAGCGCCCATCTGAGGTGACGGGTTCAGCGCGGGCCGTACATGATGAGCCCGACGCCAAGCAGAGCCACCAGCGCACCGGCCACATCCCAGCGGTCCGGCCGGAACCCGTCGATGGCCATGCCCCACAGCAGTGAACCGGCGATGAACACACCGCCGTACGCGGCCAACACTCTGCCGAAATGCGCGTCGGGCTGGAATGCGGCCACGAATCCGTAGGCACCGAGCGCGAGCACGCCGGCCCCCATCCACAGCCAGCCGCGGTGCTCACGCACGCCCTGCCACACCAACCAGGCACCACCGATCTCCAGAAGTGCTGCGAGAACGAACAATACAGCGGATCTGACGACCATGGGGTTCAGTGATGTGCGCTGGTGCTCGAGGTGTGGCACGCCTGCGGCGGGGTGTCGACGACGTCGAGTGCGGGGTTGCGATCGAAGAAGCCGAACGGCTTGAGCCAGAACGACACGATGTCGGCGGGCATCACCGGCCAGTCCTCCGGGCGGGTGATGTGATGGATGCCGAACACGTACCACAGCACGACATCGGTGTTCTCGATGGGACGGTCGGCCGCCGTCCATTGCGTCAGACCCGTGTCGCGAACCGATTGGTTGACGAATTCGCCTGCGGGCCAACGCTCGTCGGCTCGGTTCGGGGTGACCCACAGCGTGTGAGCGATCACCCCGGCCCGCTGGAGCACGGGTGAGGCAGGATCGAACATCGGCGGGATGGCCCCGGTGGGCACCAGCTTGTACGCCGGATTGGCGCCGAGTCCGGTGACCACATTGGGGTTGACCACTTTCCAGCACCGCTGCGTGCTGAAGTCGACGTCCTGTCGGGCCTGGCTCTCGCTGCGCAGCGCGACGTTGCGTGTCACCAGCGACAGGCCGTAGGGATTGTCCGGGCCCATCGGTTCGGCAGCGGACTCACTGGCGACCACCGTGTTGTCCGTACCGTCGATGTCCATGTCCAGCCGTGCCACCAGAAAGTGTTGGTGGAACGGGGCATACGTCCGCTCGTCGACGATCGTGCCGTTCGGATTCGGGGCACCGGGAGGCAGCGGCGTGGTCACCATGATGCCGGTCGCGCGGACTTCGCATTCGATGTTGCCGTCCTGGTAGAGCCGCCAGTACACGAGGTATTCGTAGTTGGCGACGGTGACGTGGAAAGACAGCGTGAGCCGGCGCATTCGGCGCACCTCGGCACCGATGTCGTGGTCGACGTGCTTCCACAGCACGGCGTTGTCCTCCTCGTGCAGACAGATCGCGTTGGTGATCGTGTAGGGCTTGCCGGCGCTGTCGTGCAGGACCGCGTCGAGATAACGGATCTCACCCAGGCAGTCGCACCCGAGTTCCAGGGACGTGGTCATGAAGCCCAGACCCCACTCACCGATGTCGAACGCGGTGCGCCGGTAATGATCCGGTGACGAATCACGGTAGGGCACCACCATCTCGGCGAACGACATCCGGTGAGCGATCGACCGGTACCGATCCCCGTCCCGGTATCGCACCGTGTGCAGCGTCATGCCCTCGCGATAGTTGAAACCCACGCGCAGTGACCAGTTCTGCCAGGTCACCAGGTTGCCGTCGACCCGGAAGGACGGCCCATCGGGCTGGGTGATGTGCAGCGGTTTGAGTGGTTCCCGCCTGCCTCGCGCGAGCACGCGCTCGGGAATGTGCCGCGGGACGTACTCCCCCATCACCTCCGGTGGTGTCGCGCCGCCGGCGGCGGAGAACGGCCCGACGTCCTCGACGCGCAGTAGCTCCATCGCGTTCAGGTCGATCACACAGTGCAGACCGCTGAGCAACCTCGCATACGGGTTGGCCCCCGGCGCGGCCTTGACCCAACTGTCCGACCAGCCGATGCGCCGATCCCGGTATTCCGGCGGCGCCACCGCGTCGCCGTAGGTCCAGGTGTCGAAGAACACCAGATCGATGTCGGTGACGCCCCGTGCGTGCAGCGCGGCGATGACCTCCGGATGGGATCGGAGCAGCCGGTCGCATTCGGCGAATTCGTCGACGGTGAAGTTGGCTTGGACTCCGGGCACGTGCTCGAACGACTCGACGCGGTCGTCGGTCAGCGAGACCACACTCTTGTAGGTGGTGTTGGTGCCACGGTCGAAGCACACCACCGCCGCGCGTCGCGGGGGCCGCAGCCCGTCTGCGTCGTGAGCCGCCAGCTCGACCTTCGACGGCTCGATCATCTCGATCGACGCGAACCGCCAGCCCCGCTGGCCACCGGGCGGCGATGCCTGGACACCGCGTTCGCGCCGCAATATCGCGGCCACCGCCCGGAATTCAGCCTCGGCGAGCGGATCGAGCGGATGGCCGACGGGGGTGGGGGGCGCCTCAGACACCCGTTCACGCAACCACACCGCGCAGCGGTCAGCACGCGATTACGCGAACTCGAACGTCTTCCACACCTCTCGGCGCTCCGCGTGCGGATCGTTCTCGACGCGGCGGCGCTTGTCGAGCACCATGACCGCACGCTCGTCGTTGTCGTACCGAGGCCAGTCCTCGCCCGGCATCCCGTCGGCGGCGAAAGCCAGCCAACGCTTCTGGACGTCGTCGCTGACTTTGCCCGCGGCGCGCGCGTCGATCCCGGCGGCCAGCAGCTTGCCGTATCGGGACCGGTAGACGTCGAACACGGCGAGCAACTCCATCGCGTGCGTGGCGCCCAGCCCCGACAGGTGAAGCGCCCGCGTCGCGTAGTCGAACCGGTACACGTACGTCGGCGCGTGTCGGCTGTGCGCTTCGGCGATCTTCCACATCGCGGAGGCGAAGATGAAATCGCCGCCGAGCCGCACGCAGGCATGCGGCTTCGGATATTCCGGGTATGCCGCCAGAATCCGTTCCCGCACACCGGGTTCGGCCTGTGAGAAGAGGCGCTCGATAGCCGTTTCGGTGGTCGGCAGCAGCTTCAGGACGCGGGTGAACAGCTTGCCTTCGTCGGCGTTGGTTCCCACGATCAGCGGGACGCGGTGCGCGGTGCCGTCGACCATCGCCTGCGCCGGATTCGTCGGCAGGTAGTCGGTGTCGTAGGCGGGTCCGATCGCGAAGGCGCCCAGCATCTCTTGCTGCCCCTCGACGATCAGCCGCTCCATCGCCGTGACCAGATCCGCGGGCCGGGTGCGCATCAGCACCTCGGCGGCGTCGGATTCGCTCGCGCCGAGGTGGCGGGCGAACCGCCGGGCGTACTGCTCGGCGATATCGGCACCGCGAGTCATGCCGCTGCTCGGGCTCTGCGCGATCGCCCGAGCGAACAGACCGGAGGCATCGGGGGTGGCCAGCAGCGTTGCCACCGCATGGGCTCCGGCGCTCTCCCCGAAGATCGTGACGTTGTCCGGGTCGCCTCCGAAGGCGGCCGCGTTGTCTTGCACCCAACGCAACGCCATCACCAGATCCCGCAGGAACAAGTTGTCGTCGATCGGATGCTCGGGGGTGGACAGGGACGACAACTCCAGGCAACCCAGTGGCCCCAGCCGGTAGTTCACCGATACGTACACACACCCGCGCCGCGCCAGCGACGCGCCGTCGTAGATCGCCGTCGCCGAACTCCCCATCAGGTAGCCGCCTCCGTGAACGAACACCATCACAGGTAGCGGCCCGTCCTGCGGCTCGGCCGGGACCACGACGTTGAGCGTCAGGCAATCTTCGCTCGTCGGTTGGTACTTCCCGGGCCTCAACAGCGTGTAGCTGCGCTGTTGGGGCGCGCAGGCACCGAAACCGTGACAGTGCCGCACCCCCGACCACGGCTGGACCGGTTGGGGCGCGCGGTAGCGCAGCGGGCCCACCGGCGGCTTGGCGTACGGGATCGACCGCCAGCGGTGGACGCCGTCACGGGTGAAGCCCTCGACGACTCCGGATGCGGTTCTGACCCGCACGGTGTGCTCGTGCATCCTCCCGACGGTAGCGAACCCGCGCCCGCCCTGCCTCGCCGACCGTGGCGTGTCGGCCGCTAGCCTGGCTGGATGCGTATGGCCGGTCTGCTCCTGGTGGCAACCCTGCTGGCCGGCTGCGCACAGTCGGTGGACGGCCAGGCGACGTCCTCCTCCCCCGCCGCGGCGCAGCCGACGGCGACCGGCACCGCGGCACCTCCGTCGAGCACGCCGGCGGCAACCGCGCCAGGCGAGGGTGCGGCGATCGATCAGGTGATCGCCTTCATCGAGTCGGGGACCCCGACGGACGCCGCCACGTTCCATGTCGCTTTCCGCGACGGCGTCACCACCCGCCTCGGCGACGACGTCGCGTTCACCGCCCCGTCCGGCGTGCCGTCGGGAAACACCCAGTGCATGACCACCACCGACGGCCTGACGTGCCTGCTCGACCTCACCGCGCCGCCCCCGCCGCCGCCCGACGCGGAGGGAGTGTGGAAACCGGGCTGGATCAGCTACCCGGGCGCTGAACTGCAGGTCGGGGCGCTGCGCGGCGACCCAGGACCGTTCGTCGCCGGTTCCGGCCCGCCCCTGCCCGAGGGTCAGTCCCTGACCTTCGGCGACATCCGGTGCCGCAGCGACACCGCCGGTTTGTTCTGCGTGGACTATGCCCACCGTTCCGCGGTGCGGATCAGCGCCGACGGTGTCACCCCGTTCGGTTGCCTGCAGCCCGGCTCGCCACCTGCCGGTGTCGGGGCGGCGTTCCGCTGTTGATCACCCGATGTTCTGCCGGGCCTTGTCGCGGGCCTTGCGAGGGTAGGCCTGCGTCATCCCGACGGCTCCGACGATCACCACGACCGGGATGACCGCTTTGGTCCAGTGCACGGTGGTGGGTGCGGTGGCGGCGAGATAGCCCAGCACGGCGATCAGTGCGAACACCAACGCCCACATCAGGGTCAACACCTGGTTGGTGCGGCGGAACGCGGACTCCTCCCAGTCCTGCCGCGACGGCGCCGCCGGCGCGTACTGGGCGGTGAACGGTTCGAACGCCAACGACGCCAGCGACATCGCGGCCAGCACCCCGGCCGACAACGTGGTCGCGTAGGTGTCCATCCAGTCCCGGTTCTGCGCTCCGACGATCAGCCCGGCGATCGTCACTCCGGCGAAGAACACCACGGTGACGATGTCGAGCAGACGCACCCCGGCGAACCCGGCCGACATCCCCAGGATCAGGGTGGCGAGAACCGCACTGATCGCGCCGAAGAGCCAGGTGCTGGGGCCGTCGGCCACCACCCAGTAGATGATCCACGGGACGAACCCCACGAACGGGCTGCGTTCGAACCACTCGTCCATTCCGCAAGCTGTATCAGATGCAGGCGGTGTCGTGTCCCGTCTCAGCGCCAGCCGTCGGCCGCCCGGGCTGCACGCATCACCGCGTCGCACAGCTCCCGCAGTTCATGGGTGCCTGCGCCCTCTTCGAGAGCGATGGCCATGTCCTCGGCGGCGCAGCGCACCTGGTAGACGCGATCGGATAACACCGACGCCTCCTCGGCACTGAGCACCACCGCGTCCTCGGCCACCGCCGAACCCTTCACCAACGCGCGCTGCTCGTAGGCCCGCTGCCGGCAGGACTGCCGACAGTACTGGCGTCGTCTGCCCAGTCCCGCATCGGCCACTTCGCGACCACACCAGCGGCACGTCTGCGGGCGCGTACGGGAACTGCGAGGGGTAGCCAGCCGGTCCGGGGAGGCGGTCACGGGCCGACTCTAAACCGACCGATACCCAGATCCCGGTATCATCGGGGGCCGAGTCGGGAACTCCGCTGAGTAGTTCTGCGTTGAATACCCCGGACCAAAAGCGCTGAAGAGGAGTTGACGATGGCTGATCGTGTCTTGAGGGGCAGTCGCCTCGGAGCCGTGAGCTACGAGACGGATCGCAATCACGACTTGGCGCCGCGTCAGGTCGCCCGGTACCGCACCGACAACGGCGAGGAGTTCGACGTCCCGTTCGCCGACGACGCCGAGATCCCCGGTACCTGGCTGTGCCGTAACGGCATGGAAGGCACCCTCATCGAGGGTGACGTGCCCGAGCCCAAGAAGGTCAAACCGCCGCGCACCCACTGGGACATGCTGCTGGAGCGGCGCTCGGTCGAAGAGCTCGAGGAGCTGCTCAAGGAGCGCCTCGAGATCATCAAGACTCGCCGCCGCGGCTGATCAGCGGGCGGCGCCCCGGGCCCGGTCCAACCGGGCCCGTATGCCCCACTGCGCGACCTTGAGGATCGCCTCGCGGATCGTCGAGCCGTCCATCTTCGAGACTCCGTGCTCACGTTCGGTGAAGGTGATGGGCACCTCCACCACCGTGAAGCCGGCATTGATGGATCGCCACGTCAGGTCGACCTGGAAGCCGTAGCCCTTCGAGTCGACGGCCGCCAAATCGATCTTCTCGAGCACCTCCCGCCGGTAGGCACGGTATCCCGCGGTGATGTCGTGGATGTCGACGCCGAGCAGGATGCGGGAGTACCCGTTGGCGGTCTTGGACAGAACCAGCCGGCGGCGGGGCCAGTTCCGCACTTCACCGCCGTCGACGTAGCGCGATCCGATCGCCAGATCGGCCCCGTTGTCGACGGCCTCGAGCAGCCGAGAGAGCTGTTCGGGGGCGTGGCTGCCGTCGGCGTCCATCTCCACCAGGACGGTGTACTGCCGGCTCAGCCCCCACGCGAACCCGGCGAGATAGGCCGCTCCGAGCCCGTCCTTGGAGCTGCGGTGCATGACGTGTGCCCGGTCCGGGTCGGCCAGGGCGAGTTCGTCAGCCAGCGCTCCGGTGCCGTCGGGGCTGCCGTCGTCGACGATGAGCACGTGCACCTGCGGTGCCGCCTCGTTGACCCGGCCCACGATCTTGAGCAGGTTGTCCCGCTCGTTGTAGGTCGGGATGATCACGAGAGTGCGCGCGCTGGGTTTCGCCACGTTTTCTTGGCCGATTGCTTGGCCGGATTCCTGGCCACCGGGGCCACCGGGGACGCTCATGTGGCTCCTTTGCCTGTCTCGGATGCAACGGTGTCGGACGTCGCTCTCCGACGCCTGATTCGTGCTCGCAGGAAGAGGCCCGCGAAGAGATCATTGTGCAGCATGGCTGCCGCGAGTCCCGCAACGCCGACGCCCACCAGCACCGCCTCGATGTACGGACCGAAGAGCGCGGCCGGGGTCAACGTCGTGCGCAGCCGGATCTGTTGGTCCAGGTAGGCCGACTCGAAGAACTGCGTCCGCCCCAGCTCGCGACCTGCGGGTGAGATCACCGCGCTGATGCCGGTGGTACCCGAGACGACGACGTAGCGGTCGAGTTCGACCGCGCGCAACCGCGCGAACGCGAGTTGCTGTTCGCTCATCGCCTCGTCGAAGGTCGCATTGTTGGCCGGCACGGCCAACAGCTGCGCACCGCTGCGCACGGCCTCCCGGGCGGCGCGGTCGAAGATCACTTCCCAGCAGGTGGTGACACCGATCGGGATCCCGGCCGCACGGACGACGCCGTCGCCGTGTCCGGGCACGAAGTAGCCCGCGCGATCGGCGTACGGCGAGAGCTTGGAGAAGAAGCTGCGCCACGGCAGGTACTCGCCGAACGGCTGGATGATCTGCTTGTCGTGGCGGTCGGCGGGGCCGGTGTCGGGGTTCCACACGATCACCGAATTCGTCGACACCGGGTTGTCGCGGCTGCGGCCCGGTGCGGCGAGCACGCCGCCCACCAGGATCGGCGCCCGGATCGCCGCGGCCGCCGTCGAGATCTGTTTGGCGGCGTCGGCGTTGGCCAGCGGGTCGATGTCCGACGAATTCTCGGGCCAGATCACGACCATGGGTTGCGGCGCGCGCCCTGCCCGCACGTCGTCGGCGAGCCGCAACGTCTCGTTGACATGGTTGTCGAGCACCGCGCGGCGCTGAGCGTTGAACTCCAGCCCCAGCCGCGGCACGTTGCCCTGCACCGCGGCTACGGTGACCGGTGGTTCGTCCCCGGCACTGGCCCCCGATTTGCGAACGTGCGGCCAGGCCAGCGCGCAGGTGAGCAGGACCACACTAACGCACAACCCGGGAAGCACCACGGCTGGCGGCGCCGCGGCGCGCGCGGCCCTGTCACTGCGCCACCACCGGATCAGCTCCAGCGTCATCGCAGCAAGGCTGAAGCCGATCACGACGATCCCGAAGGACAGCAGCGGGGCGCCGCCGAAATACGCCAAAGGCAGTGCCGGACTCTGGGTCTGCGAGTAGCCGACCACACCCCAGGGGAAACCGCCGAACGGCACCGTCGATTTCAGCCACTCCTGGGCGGACCACAGGCCGGCGAACCACAACGGCCAGCCGGGTACGCGGCGGACCAGGACCGCGACGAGACCGAACAGTGCCGGGAACAGTGCCTCGACCGCGCTGAGCGCCAACCAGGGCAGCGCCCCCACCAGACCACTGATCCACGGAAGCAGGGGAATGTAGAACGCCAGGCCGAACAGCAGCCCATATCCGAATCCACCCGCCACGGTTGTCGAAGGTCTGGTCAGCAGCCAGCCCAGCGCGGCGAAGGCCGCAATGGCGGCGAACCACCAGCCGAACGGCGGGAAGCTCACGCACAGGGCCAGCCCCGCGAGGAGGGCGACCGTCAGCTGCGGCAGCCGATCCAGTACGGCTCGACCGACGCGACGCAACCGGGACGGGGCTTCGGCGGTGACCGGGTCGGTTTCGGGTTGGCGTTCGGTGGCCTCAGCCATGAAGGATCGCGCCTCGATGCACCGTCTGCCGGCACCGTGGTGCAGCACCGTCCAACCGGGGCAGTACCGGCACCCGCGATCGGGGATCGGTGGACCAGCGCTGCACTGCATCGGCGGGGGCCGTGACATCGAACTCGTCGGCCTCCCACACCGCGTAGGACGCGGGCGCTCCCGGGACAAGGGTGCCCGTCACGCCGTCACGGATTCCGCCGGCCCGCCAGGCACCCCGGGTGGCGGCGGCGAAGGCGGCACGCGCCGACACGGCGCTGCCGGGAGTCCGATGTGCGGTCGCCGCACGCACCGCAATCCACGGGTCGATGTCGGTCACCGGAGCGTCGGAGCCGAAAGCGAGGGGCACGCCTTGGGATGCTAACAGCGCGAAATTGTTCATCCGAGACGCCCGGGAAGGCCCGACACGCTGGGCATACATCCCCTGTGTGCCGCCCCACAACGCGTCGAAGGCGGGCTGCATGCTGGCGATCACGCCCCACCGGCCGAGGGCGGCGGCCTGCTCCTCGGAGACCATCTCCAGGTGTTCGAGCCGATGACCGCAACGGGCGATGGCGACACTGCCGAGCCGGTCGACCACCGCACCGAAAGCATCGACGACCGCGCTGACAGCGGCCTCGCCGATGACATGAAACCCTGCGGCGATCCCGGCTTCGGTGCAGGCGGCCAGGTGCGCGGTGATCGCGTCCTGGTCCAGATAGGCGTTGCCGTGCG
The DNA here is from genome assembly GCA_040752555.1 of Actinomycetota bacterium. GTDB lineage: Bacteria > Actinomycetota > Actinomycetes > Mycobacteriales > Mycobacteriaceae > Mycobacterium. The sequence continues at coordinate 48,795 of JBFMGT010000018.1, forward strand.
GGATCGTGCAGTCGGGTGGCGTGTCGGCGTAGGGCTCGTGCAGCCAGGCCGTGCGAGAGCCGAGGGCCCCGTCGACGAACAGGTCGCCCGCCAGGCCCTGTGCGCCGGTCGCGGCGATCAGCTCACGGGCAGCGTCGGCGGTGCTGACCGCCTCTCCCCAGTAGCCGACGACCTCGACACCGTGGTCCAGCGCGCGCAACTCGCTCCAGTCGTCGAGGCCGCCGATCTCGGGACCGGCACATTCGTGGACCGCGACGATGCCGCGCGACGCCGCGAGGTCGAGCGTGGCCCGGCGGGCCTCGTCGCGCTGAGCGAAACTCAGGTGCTCGCGGGCGATACGGCGCACCCGATGGTGATCGTCGCCGATCAGCGGGCCCGGGCCTGCCACGCCCGCGGCGCGCTGCAGCGCCGTGGAGGCGACCGCGGAATGCACGTCCACGCGGGCCAGGTACGCCATCCGCCCCGGACCGACCGCGGAGTCGACCTCGTCGACGGACGGCGGGGTGGGGTCGGGCCAGCCGGATTCGTCCCAGCCGTGCGCCCAGAGCACACCGTCGGGATGCGAGCGCGCGTGGGCGGCGAGCAGATCGACACAGTGCTGACGCGACGTCGCAGCCCTCAAGTCGAGGCCCGTCAGGCTCAGACCGGTCGCTGTGACGTGCACATGGCTGTCGACAAATGCCGGGGCCACGAAGCCGCCGTCGAGGTCGACGATCTCGGCGGAGGGGAACTGCGCGCGGCCGACGTCGTCGCTGCCCAGCCAAGCGACGACGCCGTCACGGACGGCCATCGCGGTGGCATCGGGCATGGCGGGGCTGTGGATGCGCCCGCCGAGCAGCAGAAGGGTGCCGCTCACTCCGGCAGACGGGGACGTCGGAGGTCGGGGTCGGTGGTGGCATCCACCACGTCGATGACCTCGCCGTCGATGTAGTTACCGCGGCCGGGCCGGGTGGCGAACCGTGTTGCGGTACCGGCGCCGACGATCAGCGGGGCCCGGCGAGCGGCCATCGCCGTGACGACGGGACGCGCGAGCGCTCGGGTGGGGGGAAGCAGCAGCAGTGCGCCGACGACGGAACTGGCCAGCCCGGGAATCACGACCAGCACCGTACCGAGCGCCACGAGCGCGCTGTCGGTGACCACACCGGCGGCATTGGCGGCGGTCAGACCGGATTGCAGACGCTGCAGGTGGCGGCGCACCTGGGAGCCGGCCAGCACGAGGCCTGCCAGGAAGGTGCCCGCCAGCAACAGCACGGTCCAGCCGAACCCGATCGTTGCGGTCAGCGCCACCAGCACTGCCATCTCGATCACCACGTAGAGCGCGAACAGCCTCATCGCCATGTCCCGTCAACGATCGAAGAGCGTGCTGGGTTCCTAGCCGCCGGCGGGTGGGGCGGTCACCTCGATCGCGGCGTGCACCTTGTCGATCCCGCCGCGCAGGATCGCCTGGGGAATGAAGTACCAGGCGTGATTCCAATAGCGCTTGATGATCATGGTGAACACCCGGCGGGTCTCGGACTTGGGCAGCATCCGGGCGACCGCCTCGACGGGTTCACCTTTGACCTTGCCGAGCACGCCGCACTTCTGGATCGTCACCCGCGGAGTGTTGTTGATGCGCTTGGTCTTCCAAGATCCCTCATCGGTGATGATCAGCAGCTTGTCGCCGTCCGGGACGCCCCACACCGGGGTGGGCTTGGGTTTGCCGTCCTTGGTGAACGTGGTGAGCAGCAGGTACTTCTCGCGGTACACATCGGCGAAGGTGGGGGCCATCGGTCAGCTCGCCGCCAGCTCGATGGTCACGTTCTTGTCCATCCCGCCGCGCAGCTTCGAGAAGAAGTTGAAGACCTTGCCCAGGAGCCCGTAACGCCTGCCGAGCGCGTCGTAGGTCGCGGCATTCGCGGACTTGTCCAGGATGCGTGCGGTGGCCTCGACCGCCTCACCTTTCGGATTGCCGCGGCGGTCACAGGGCGCGATGGTCACCCGGGAGGTGTTTCGGATGCGCTTGACCTTCCACGACTTCTCCTGCGTGATGGCGATCAGGTTGTCCCCCGCAGGCGCCGCCCAGATCGCGGTCGGCTTGGGCCTGCCGTCCTTGGTGAACGTCGTGAGCAGGATGTACTCGGACTTGGCGACCTCGGCAAACGTCACGGGCATGGCATCAATGTAGCCGCGTCGGCGCCGGTCAGCCCTCGAGATCCCCCTCGGTCTCCAGCAGCACCTGGCGCAGGCCGTCGAGCGTCGCCTGCTCCGGCGCCGCCCACATCCCGCGCCCGGCCGCTTCCAATAGGCGTTCGGCCATCCCGTGCAGCGCCCACGGGTTGGACTCGTTCATGAACTTGCGGTTCTCGTCGTCGAGCACATAGCTCTGCGAGAGTTGCTCGTACATCCAGTCCGCCATCACGCCGGCAGTGGCGTCGTAGCCGAACAGGTAGTCGACCGTCGCGGCCATCTCGAAAGCACCCTTGTAGCCGTGGCGGCGCATCGCGGTCATCCACCGCGGGTTGACCACCCGGGCCCGGAACACCCGCGTCGTCTCCTCCGACAGCGTGCGCGTGCGCACCGCGTCGGGCCGGGTGTTGTCGCCGATGTAGGCCGCGGGCGCGGTGCCGGTCAGCGCCCGCACCGTGGCGACCATGCCGCCGTGATACTGGAAGTAGTCGTCGGAGTCGGCGATGTCATGCTCGCGGGTGTCGGTGTTCTTGGCCGCCACCGCAATTCGGCGATAAGCCCGATTCATGTCGTCCGTCGCGGGTGCACCGTCGAGGCCGCGACCGTACGCGAAACCGCCCCACGCCGTGTACACCGCGGCCAGGTCGGCGTCGTCGCGCCAATTGCGGCTGTCGATGAGCTGCAGCAGACCCGCGCCGTACGTCCCCGGCTTGGAACCGAAAATCCTCGTCGTGGCGCGTCGTTGATCACCATGTTCGGCCAGGTCCACCTGAGCGTGTGCGCGCACCAGGTTGTCCTCGGCGGGTTCCTCCAGGGCGGCGACCAGTTGCACGGCATCGTCGAGCATCGTGATCACGTGGGGGAACGCGTCACGGAAGAACCCGGAGATGCGCACCGTGACGTCGATGCGCGGCCGGCCCAGTTCGGCCAACGGAATGGGCTCGAGATCGACCACCCGTCGCGACGCGTCGTCCCAGATCGGGCGCACCCCGAGCAGCGCGAGCACCTCGGCGACGTCGTCGCCTGCGGTGCGCATCGCCGAGGTGCCCCACACCGAGAGCCCCACCGACTCCGGCCAGCGTCCGTGGTCGGCCCGGTATCGCTCGAGCAGCGAATCTGCCATCGCCACACCGGTTTCCCAGGCCAGCCGCGACGGGACCGCCTTCGGATCCACCGAGTAGAAGTTGCGCCCGGTGGGCAGCACGTTGACCAGTCCGCGCAGCGGTGACCCGGACGGTCCGGATGGGATGAAGTGACCGTCGAGCGCCCTCAGCACCTGGTCGATCTCGCCGGCGGTCTGCCGCAGCCGCGGCACCACCTCCGACGCGGCGAACCGCAGGATCGCCGCGACATCCGCGTTGTCGGTCAGCGAGTCGACCACACCCGCTTCCCAGCCGCTGTCCTGTAGCGCCCCAACCAGTTCGCGTGCACGCGCCTCCGCCTCGTCGACGGCCGACCGGTCATCGTGGCCGTCCTCGGCCAGCCCGAGGGCCTGCCGCAGTCCCGGCACGGTCTGCTCGCCCCCGAAGAGCTGACGCGCCCGCAGGATCGCCAGCACCAGGTCGAGTTCACTTTCCCCCGTGGGCCGTTGACCGAGGATGTGCAGACCGTCGCGAATCTGTACGTCCTTGATCTCGCACAACCAGCCGTCGACGTGCAGCAGCATGTCGTCGAACGAATCCTCGTCGGGCCGGTCCTCCAGGCCGAGGTCGTGGTCCATCTTCGCGGCCCGCATCAGCGTCCAGATCTGTTGGCGGATCGCGGGCAGCTTGCCCGGGTCCAGCGCGGAGATCGTGGCGTGCTCGTCGAGCAGCTGCTCCAGACGGGCGATGTCGCCGTAGGTCTCGGCACGGGCCATCGGCGGGATCAGGTGATCGATCAACGTCGCGTGGGCGCGACGCTTGGCCTGGGTGCCCTCCCCCGGGTCGTTGACCAGGAACGGGTAGACGAGCGGGAGATCACCCAGTGCGGCGTCGGTGCCGCAGGACGACGACATACCGAGCGTCTTGCCGGGCAGCCATTCCAGGTTGCCGTGCTTGCCCAGGTGCACGACGACGTCAGCCCGAAAGCTGTTGCTGAACGCCCCGTCCAGCCAGCGATACGCCGCGAGGTAGTGGTGGCTGGGCGGCAGGTCGGGGTCGTGGTAGATGGCCACCGGGTTCTCGCCGAACCCGCGGGGCGGCTGAACGAGCACCACGACGTTGCCGCATTGCATGGCCGCGATGACGATCTCGCCCTCGGGGTCGCGGCTGCGGTCGACGAACAGCTCCCCCGGCGGGGGCCCCCAGTGCTCGACCACTGCGTCGGCGAGCTCGCTCGGCAGGGTCGCGAACCACGACCGATAGTCGTTGGCGGACACGCGAATCGGATTACCAGCCAGTTGGGTTTCGGTGAGCCAGTCCGGATCCTGGCCGCCGCGCTCGATGAGCGCGTGAATCAGCGCGTCCCCGTCACGAGCGTCCAGACCCGGCACCTCGCCGACGTCGAAGCCGGCGTCGCGCATCGCGCCGAGCAGCGCGATCGCGCTGGCCGGCGTGTCCAGACCCACGGCGTTGCCGATGCGGGCGTGCTTGGTCGGATAGGCCGAGAAAACCAACCCCACCCGCTTGTCGGCGGGAGCGACCGAGCGCAGCCGGGCGTGCCGCACCGCCAACCCGGCCACCCGGGCGCAGCGCTCGGGATCGGCCACGTAGGTGATCAGCCCTTCGTCGTCGATCTCCTTGAACGAGAACGGGACCGTGATGATCCGCCCGTCGAACTCGGGAACGGCGACCTGGGTGGCCACGTCCAGCGGCGACATCCCGTCGTCGTTGGCCTCCCACTGGGCTCGCGACGAGGTCAGGCACAGTCCCTGCAGGATCGGAACGTCAAGCGCGGCAAGGTGAGCCACGTTCCATGTGTCGTCGGCTCCGCCCGCCGAGACCGCCGCGGGTGTCGCACCGCCGGCGGCCAGCACCGTGGTGACCATGGCGTCGGCGGTGCCGAGCAGTTCGATCAGCGCGGGCTCGGGGGTGCGCAGCGACGCACAGAACACGGGTAGCGGCGTGCCCCCGGCGGTTTCGATCGCATCGCAGAGCGCCTCGACGTAGGCGGTGTTGCCCGCCAGATGCTGGGCCCGGTAGTACAGCACCGCGACGACGGGCCCGCCGATGCCTCCAGCAGGCCGATCCAGGACTCCCCACGCCGGCGTGCTCGTCGGCTCGGCGAATCCGACGCCCGTCATCAACAGCGTGTCGGACAGGAACGCGTGCAGGTTGGCGAGATTCTCGACGCCGCCCTGCGCGAGATACACGTGCGCCTGCAGTGCGACGCCCGCCGGCGTCGTCGAACGATTCATCAGGTCCGCATCCGGCGCCTGCTCACCGCTGACCACCACAGCAGGCACGCCGCTGGCGACCACCGCGTCGATCCCGTCCTCCCAGGCGCGATAGCCGCCGAGGATCCGCACGACGACGACGTCGGCCCCGGCCAAGAGCTCATCGAGCTCACCCTCGACCAGACGCGACGGATTGGCCCAGCGGAAGTCGGCGCCCGACGCGCGGGCGGTGATCAGGTCGGTGTCCGACGTGGACAGCAGCAGAACGGTGCTCACCCCCCATTCGTACCGGACTACCGTGCTCTCCATGACCTCGGGCATCGCCCTCGGTACCCCGGATCCATCGCTGCATGGTGTGGTGCTGCGCTACGAGGGGTTCGTCGAATGCGGCGGCGAGCCCGTCACGTTCCGGGAACTGGCCTGCTCTTTCGTGCCGATCATCATCGATCTCGACGCCGGATGGACGATCGCCCACCGGCACGACGCCCCGGTGCAACTGCAGTCCTTCGTCGCGGGACTGACCGATGCACCGGTACTCGTCGGACACGCCGGCTCGGCGCACTGCCTGCAGATCGACCTCACCCCGCTGGGCGCGCGCCGCATCCTCGGTGTGCCGCTGTCGGAGCTGGCGAATCGGTCGGTGCCGATCGAGGCGGTGCTGGGCCCCGGTGCCGCGGCGCTGGTGCAGCGCATCGGCGAGACGCCGTGCTGGGCGGACCGGTTCGCACTCGTCGACGCGACGCTGCGGCGCCGACTCGGCGACGCCCCCGACATCGACCGCGGGCTGGCCTGGTCACTGAGCCGGATCACCGCCAGCGGCGGCCGCATCGCCATCGGCCCGTTGGCCGCCGAACTGGGGTGGAGCCATCGCAGGCTGATCAACCGCTACCGCGACGCGGTGGGACTTCCGCCGAAGACCATCGCGCGAATCGTGCGCTTCGAGCGGGCGCTGGAGCGGATACGCGCCGGCGACGAGCTGTCCGCGATCGCCGCCGAGTGCGGTTACTTCGACCAGGCGCACCTGTGCCGCGACGTGCGCGATCTCGCCGGTCTGACCCCGGCAGCGCTGCGCACCGTCAATTCCGTCCAAGACCCGCCCGGCTGACCGCCCTACGTTCGGGGGCATGACCCCACCGACGCACCTGTCCGGCGCCATCCCCATCGTGCCGTTCGCCGAGCCACGCAAAGCCATCGACTGGCTGTCGAGCGCCTTCGGCGCGATCCCGACGCTGGTGGTTCCGCCCGAGCCGGACCTCCCGCTGCGCCACGCCGAGGTACGGGTCGGCACCGGATTGGTGATGGTCGACGACGCCGAGCGCGGCGGTGTGTTCGGGCTGCCCGGCCCGGTCGTCGTCTACGTGGTCGTCGCCACCGCCGCCGAGGTCGACGCGCTCCACGACCGAGCGGCCGCGGCCGGCGCCGAGATCGTCCAAGGACTCAGCGACCAGGAATACGGCTCCCGCGATTTCGCGGCGCGCGATCCCCACGGCAACGTCTGGAGTTTCGGGACCTACCGGCCGTCACTGGACTGAGCTGGACTGAGGCGGTCAGCTGTTCCAGCGGCCGTACCAGGTCTGCCGATACGGCAGCCCTGCGACGACGACGAGCCCTGCCACCACTGCAGTGAACGCGATGAGTGCGAACATCGTTGTTCCTTTCCCGGTGACCCCCCACGATCAGGGGGTCGATGGGCAGACGGTACCGCCGGTACCGGGTTCGGAGCGGCAAAGGTGCGGCACGAAACGTTCGGTCGATCGCTGTGACGGCAGTCACAACAAGGCGCTCACTCGGCGGTGACGAATCCGCGCGACACCATCCAGTCGCGGGCGACGACGCTGGGATCGCGACCGTCGACGTCGACCTGCTTGTTCAGGTCGATGATGACGTCGTTGGTGATCGCCGCGGTGACCGGCGCCGTCACCTCCGCGATCTCGGGATGTGCCTCGAAGAAGCTCCGCTTCATCGTCACCGACGGGTTGTAATGGGCGAAGAACTGCTTGTCGTCGGTGAGCACCGTGAGATCGAGCGCAGCGATGCGGCCGTCAGTGGTGAAGACCTCACCGAAGTCGCACTGGGTGGCCTCGGCAGTGGCCTGGTAGATGATCCCGACCTGAAGGATGGGCGTGTCGGCCCGAGCCGGGTCGAAACCGTAGGCCGCTGCCATCCCAGGAAAGCCGTCCTGGCGGGCACGGAATTCGGTGTCGACGCACGTCCGCGCCGCGGCCGGGTTCCGCATCACCAGTGCCGCATAGTCCGACAGCGTCCGCACGCCGGTCCGCTCGACGGTGCGCTTGCTCGCGGCCAGGGCGTAGGTGTCGTCCATCGGTCCTGGCTCCAACCACACCATGTCGTTGCGCGCGAGGTCCTCGTCACGGACCGCCTCGTACTGTTTGCGGGTGTCGGGCAGAGGCTTCTCGTGTCCGAGGTAGTTGATCCAGGCGTTGCCGGTGAACTCGTAGGCCACGTCCACCTGGCCGGACAGCTGGGCGCCGCGGGTACTGCGTGACCCGACGATTCCAGTGAGGTCGCGCACGTCGGCGCCAGCCGCAGCCAGGGTGTACTCCAGGATGTAGCCGAGGATGACCTGCTCGGTGTACTCCTTGGAGCCGACAGTGACCGGCACCCCCTGCAGTCCGGGGGTAGTTCGGATCGACCCGGGTCCCACCTGCAGCGGCACCGCGCTGCCCGACCCCAGCCCGCAGGCGCTGACCACCAGCATGATCACGGCGACGAACCCTGCCGCCCTCGCGCGGTGTGTCGACGCGGTCATCGCAGACCCTTGGGGCCGACGTAGAACTCGGCGAGACCGCCGAGCCAGTCCACGAGCAGGGCCAGACACACCGCGAGCACGCTGCCCAGGATCAGGGTGACGTTGTCTTGCAGCTTGTATCCGGTGTCGATGAGGATGCCCAACCCTCCTGCGTTCACCAGGAACGACAGCGTCGCCGTTCCGACCGCCAGCACCAGGGAGGTGCGCAGCCCGGCGAGGATGAACGGCACGGCCAACGGGAGTTCGACGCGCGTGAGTAGGGCCGCGCGCGACATGCCCTGCCCGAGACCGGCATCGATCAACGAGCGGTCGACCCGCTCGATCCCGAGGATCGTGCTCGACAGCACCGGCAGAAGCGAATACAGCGCGATCGGCAGCACCCCGATCCAGAAACCGGTACGCGCAGTGAACAGGAACAGCAACACCAGCAAGCCGATCGCCGGAGCCGCCTGACCGATGTTCGCGACGCCGATGACCAAGGGCCGCAAGAGTTTCGCCCCTGGCCGGGTGACGAGGACACCGAGCGGAACCCCGATCAGCACCACGATGGCGGTGACGGCAGCGGTGATCAGCAGGTGCTGCCAGATGAGCGTCGCGACGCTGCCGGGGTTGATGTTCTCGCGCTGGGTGGCCGTGAGATCCCGGTCGAACGCCCAGAACACCACCGCTGCGGCGACGAGGAGCACCAGCACCGGCTGGAGGAACAGCCGGAACCGCTCGGCGGCGGTCCGGCTCGGCGCGCCGGCTGCGGTCGCCGTGGCCGTGCTCACGACGGACCGTCTCCGGCGGCCTCGGCGTCGCTGCGCAACCGGGTGATGGTGTCGATGAGCGTGTCGAGGGTGACCACCCCCTGGTACCGGCCGCCGGCCCCAATGACCACCGCCGAGGCATGCTGCTCGGCGAGGATCGCTTCGAGGGCGTCTTCGAGGGTCGACTGAGTGCTGACCACATCCAGGTGCTCCACCGCGTCGGCGAGCGTGCCGCCGTCGCGGAGCCGGTTCACCCTCACCCAGCTCACGGGCCGCTCGCGCTCGTCGAGCACCACCGCCCAGTCACATTCACTGTTCGCGATCGCGGCGCGCACCTGCGCGACGGTGTCGCTGCGATGCACCGCGGGCCGCGATTCCAGAGCGACGTCTTTGACCCGCAACAAACCGAGCTGACGCAGCGAAGCGCCGGAACCGACGAAACCCGCCACCGTGTCGTCTGCAGGACTGGCCAGGATGTTTTGCGGGGTGTCGTACTGCAGCACGGCGGACTGTTGACCCAGCACTGCGATGCGGTCACCGAGTTTGACCGCCTCCCCGAAGTCGTGGGTGACGAACACGATGGTCTTGCCCAGTTCGCCTTGTAGACGCAGCAATTCGTCCTGCAGGGTGCTCCGCGTGATCGGGTCCACCGCGCCGAACGGCTCGTCCATCAGCAGCACGGGCGGATCGGCGGCCAGGGCGCGGGCGACACCCACCCGCTGCTGCTGTCCACCGGAGAGCTGGCGGGGATACCGCTCGGCGTACTGCCCCGGTTCCAGCCCCACGAGGTCGAGCAGTTCGTCGACGCGGTCGTCGATCCGCGTGCTGTCCCACTTCAGCAGGCCGGGCACCACGGCGACGTTCTGCCGAATCGTCATGTGCGGGAACAACCCTGCCTGCTGGATCGCGTAGCCGATCGAGCGACGCAATTCCGTCGGCCTGATCGACTGGGCGTCGTTCTCGCCGATCAGGATGCGGCCGGAGGTCGGCTCGCTCAGCCGGTTGATCATCCGCATGGTGGTGGTCTTGCCGCAGCCCGACGGCCCGACGAACACGACGATCTCGCCGGCCGGAATGTCGAGTGAGACGTCGTCGACCGCGGGGTGCCTCGCGCCCGGGTAGACCTTGGAGACGTGGTCGAGTTCGATGCGAACCCCGGTGACGTCGGTTGTCATCGAACACCTTTCGATGTGGTGAGCCGTCCAAGGAGGACGAGTAGGGCGTCGAGTGCGAGTGCGAGGGCGACGATGAGCAGCGTGGCCGTCAGAGCCATCGGCAGGGCGGTGGGGCTGCCGACCCGGGCCAGACCGGCGAAGATCAGGTTGCCCAGGCCGGGACCCTTGACGTAGGCCGCGATCGCGAGCACGCCCATCGACATCTGTGTGCTCAACCGCATCGCCGCGAGGATCGCCGGCCAGACCAGCCGCAACTCCACGCGCGTCAGCGTGCCCAGCCGGCTCATCCCGATGCCGCGCGCTGCGTCGGTCAGCGCCGGGTCGACACCGTTGAGACCGACGATCGTGTTACGGATGATGGGCAGGAGCGAGTACAGCACCAGAGCCGCGATGCTGGGTATCACCCCGAGCCCGAACAACGGGATCAGCAGGCCCAGCAAAGCGAACGCCGGCACGGTCAGAATGACGCTCGACGTCGTAGTCGCCAAGTTTGCGGCTACTGAGTTGCGGTAGGTCAGCACCCCGATCACCACCCCGATGACCGTCGCGATCACCACGCTCTGCACCACGGCACTGACGTGCTGGTACGAATCGAAGATCAGCTGCTCATAGTGAGTGGAGACGTAACCCCACAGCGTGTCGCTCGAGGTCACCGCTCTACACCCACAGCACCCTCGACTTTCCGCGTCTTTGCTGGAACACACTGCTTCTGGTAGGCACCGTTACCCGATCCGGTCCACGGCGAAACAGCGCGCATTCGATTCGCGGTGAATCAAACGCTGGCTCACCGCACTGTCAGGGCGCACAGTCGCACGGGTCGAGAGTGAGGAGGCGTCGATGGCTCAAGTGATCAAGCTGGGCGCGGTGATCGGCGCGCGCATCGATGGGCTCGATCTGGCCCGCGGAGTGGACGCGGCCACGGCGGCGCAGATCAACGATGCCCTGCTCGAGCACAAGGTGATCTTCTTCCGCAACCAGCACGACCTCGACGACGACGGCCAGTTGGCGTTCGCGCGGTCCCTCGGTACGCCGACGACGGCCCATCCGACCGTCACCTCGCGCGGCACGACGGTGCTGCCGATCGATTCGCGCTACGACAAGGCCAACAGCTGGCACACCGACGTGACGTTCGTCGACCGCATCCCCAAGGCCTCGCTGCTGCGCGCGGTCACGCTGCCGCCCTACGGCGGCACGACCACATGGGCGTCGACCGAGGCCGCCTACGCACGGCTGCCCGAGTCGCTGCGTGCCCTGGCGGAGAACCTGTGGGCGGTGCACACCAACACCTACGACTATGCCCGTGACATCGACGGCCGGCGAGAAGTGTTGGCGGACACCGAACGCCAGTACCGCGAGGAGTTCGTCTCCGACTATTACGAGACCGAACACCCAGTTGTGCGGATCCACCCCGAGACGGGCAGGCGGGTCCTGCTGCTCGGCAATTTCGTCAAGGGCTTCGTCGGGCTGGGTCGCACGGAGTCTGCGACCCTTTTCGACCTGTTCCAAGCCCGCATCACCAAGCTCGAGCACACCATTCGATGGAATTGGGAGCTCGGGGACGTCGCGGTGTGGGACAACCGTGCCACTCAGCACTATGCCGTCGCCGACTACGACAACCAGTTCCGGCGGCTCACCCGGGTGACGCTGGCCGGGGACGTCCCCGTCGACGTGCACGGGCAGCGCAGCCGCGTGATCGTGGGAGACGCATCGGCCTACTCCGACATCGTCGTACCGGTGCGGCTGGCGAGCTGAACGGGTCAGAGCCGCTGCATCATCCGTGCCATCAACGCGTCCTCGAGGAAATCCGGTCGACGCGTGCGGTGGCGCTGCGGACGCGGGCGGCGGCGCCGAGTCGGAAAGATTGCGCGCCAATCGAATCGGCGCCGCGAGAGGCGTACCGCAGGCTTGCTCAGCGCTGCGGCCGAGGACAGCAGCACCTCACGTTCGGTCACGAGCACCGCAGGCTCGGCTGCTGGAACTCGCGCCGGCACGTCGACGTCAACGGTCAGTTCGGTCATCGTCGTTCACTCCTGAGATTCCGCGGGCCCGCCGCGCGGTCCCGTCATGGAGGAAAACGTAGAGTCGACAGCGATCACGATCACGGGTAGCGAAGTACTCGAATCCCGGTTCGATGGAGCGCTTCCCACCTACATACCGCGCTGCGCCTACCTGCACCGCGTACCGTGGTCGGATGGCCAGAACCCGGGATACCGACGCCTGCCCGGGCGCGCTGCAGACCCATCGCGCCGCCGACGGCGAACTGGCGCGCATCCGGTTGCCTGCAGGGATGCTGACCGCCGCACAGATGGAGGCGATCGCCACCACCGCACTCGAGCTGGCGGCGCCGAGCCTGGAGTTGACCTCACGGGGCAATCTGCAGATCCGCGGCATCCGCGATGCCGGTGAGGTGGCCCGGCGGCTCGCCGAGGCCGGCCTGTTGCCCTCGCCGACCCACGAGAAGATCCGCAACATCGTGGCCTCTCCCCTGTCCGGACGCCACGGCGGGCTGCTCGACGTCCGCGCCATGGTGCACGCGCTCGACGCGGCGCTCCAGCAGGACGCGGCGCTGGCAGAGCTGCCGGGGCGCTTCCTGTTCGGCTTCGACGACGGGCGCGGGGACATCTGTGGTCTGGCCGCCGACGCCGCCGTGCATGCCGTCGACGCGGACACCGTGGCCGTGCTGCTGGCCGGCACCGACAGCGGAGTGCGGCTGCCCGCCGACGACGCCGTCGACGCTCTGCTGGCGATCGCCCGCCGATTCGTCGAGGTGCGCGGAAAGGCCTGGCGAATCAGGGAATTGGCGACGCCCGACGTGGTCCTCGGCGCATGGGTGGCGACGGTGCCCGCCGGCCGTACGTGGCCGGCGCACACCCGCCCCCCGGTGGGCTGGATCGAGCAGGACGACGGTCGAATCGCTCTCGGCGCTGCGGTGCCCCTGGGCGTGCTGGACGCCGAACGGGCCCGCTACCTCGCCGCAGTCGATGCGCCGCTGGTGATCACCCCGTGGCGCTCGGTGCTCATCTGCGACCTCGACGACGGCGTCGCCGATGCGGCGTTGCGGGTGCTGGCGCCGCTGGGGTTCGTGTTCGACGAGAACTCGCCGTGGCTGGCGGTGTCGGCCTGCACGGGCCGCCCGGGCTGCGCCCACGCACTGGCCGACGTACGCGCCGACGCCGCCGCCGCAGTCGAGGACGCTGCCGCTCTCGAGGACGGGGATCCAGCCCGCCACCGGCACTTCGTCGGCTGCGACCGGGCGTGCGGCAGCCCCGCCGACGGGGACGTGCTGGTCGCGAGCAGAGACGGCTACCGGGCCCGGGGAGCCCACCCGTAGGGTGATCGGGTGCTCGACTACATCCGCGATGCCGGGGAGATCTACCGGCAGTCGTTCGCGACGATCCGCGCCGAGTCCGATCTGTCGCGCTTCCCCGCCGACGTCTCCCGGGTCGTCGTGCGACTGATCCACACCTGCGGTCAGACCGACGTCACCGAGCACGTCGCCTACACCCCCGACGTCGTCGTCCGCGCCCACCAGGCGCTGACCGGCGGCGCCCCCATCCTGTGCGACTCGTCGATGGTCGCGGCCGGCATCACCCGGTCGCGGCTGCCCGCCGACAACGAGGTGGTCTCCCTGGTGGCCGACGACCGCGCACCGGAGTTCGCGGCCCGACACGCCACCACCCGCTCAGCGGCCGCGGTCGACCTGTGGGCCGAGCGACTGCCCGGCGCCGTGCTCGCGATCGGTAACGCCCCCACCGCACTGTTCCGCCTCCTCGAACTCGTCGACGGCGGCGTCGCACCACCAGCGGCGGTGCTCGGCGGGCCCGTCGGCTTCGTCGGTTCCGCACAGTCCAAGCAGGAGCTCATCGACGATCCGCGTGGCATGTCCTACCTCGTGGTGACCGGCCGGCGCGGCGGCAGCGCGATGGCCGCCGCCGCCGTCAACGCGATTGCGACGACTGCCGAATGACCACCAGGGGCACGCTGTGGGGCGTCGGGCTGGGACCCGGCGATCCGGAGCTGGTGACGGTGAAGGCGGCGCGCGTGATCGGGGCCGCTGACGTGGTGGCCTATCACAGCGCCCGGCACGGCCGCAGCATCGCGCGCGGCATCGCCGAGCCCTATCTGCGCGCGGGCCAGATCGAAGAACACCTCGTCTACCCGGTCACCACCGAGACCTCCGAACACCCTGGGGGTTACGCGGGCGCGATGGAGGACTTCTACCGCGAGGCAGCGGAGCGCATCGCTGCGCACCTCGACGCCGGGCGCGATGTTGCGTTGCTCGCCGAGGGGGATCCGCTGTTCTACAGCTCGTACATGCACATGCACACCCGTCTGACCCGGCGTTTCGACGCGGTGATCGTGCCGGGAGTGACGTCGGTGAGCGCCGCATCCGCGGCGATCGCCACCCCGCTCGTGCAGGGCGAACAGGTGCTGACCATCCTGCCCGGCACCCTGCCCGCCGACGAGTTGAGCCGCCGGCTGGCCGATACCGACGCCGCAGTGATCCTCAAGCTGGGCCGCTCGTATCCTGCTGTGCGCGAGGCGCTTTCGAATGCCGGTCGACTCGACGACGCGTTCTACGTGGAGCGGGCCAGCACCGCGAGGCAGCGGGTGCTGCCCGCCGCCGACGTCGACGAGAACTCGGTGCCCTACTTCTCGCTGGCGATGTTGACCGGCCGACAGGGTGCGCCGACGCCCACCGGCTCGGTGACGGTGGTCGGGCTCGGCCCGGGCGACGTCGACTGGATGACCCCGCAGAGCCGCCGGGAGCTGGCCGCGGCCACCGACCTCATCGGCTACGGGCCCTACCTCGACCGTGTCGGGGCACGCGACGGCCAGCGCCGCCACCCCAGCGACAACACCGACGAACCGGCCCGGGCCCGCCTGGCCTGCTCACTGGCTGAGCAGGGCCGCGCCGTCGCCGTGGTGTCCTCCGGGGACCCCGGGGTCTTCGCGATGGCCACCGCGGTGCTGGAGGAGGCCAAGCAGTGGCCGGGAATCGACGTGCGGGTGATTCCGGCGATGACGGCCGCGCAGGCTGTGGCCAGTCGCATCGGCGCCCCGCTCGGGCACGACTACGCGGTGATCTCGCTGTCCGACCGGCTCAAGCCGTGGGACGTCATCGCAGCGCGCCTGCGCGCCGCCGCCGAGGCCGACATGGTGCTGGCGATCTACAACCCGGCGTCGAAGACGCGCACCTGGCAGGTCGGCGCGATGCGCGACCTGCTGCTCGAGCACCGTGACGCGGGGACGCCGGTGGTGATCGGCCGTGACGTCTCCGGCCCGACCGAGTCGGTGCGGGTCGTGCGTCTGGCCGACCTCGATCCCGCCGATGTCGACATGCGATGCCTGCTCATTGTCGGGTCGTCGCAGACCCAGTGGTACGCGGGCGGTGCCGCACAGCCCGACCGCGTCTTCACCCCCCGCTACTACCCCCAGAACTGAGGCCCGGCACGGTCGTGTCGGGCTTCGTCACCGACCACTGGGTGACCGGCATCGCGGGCCGCCACCCGGTGAACGCGCCCACCGGCTCCCCGCGGTAGTGCTGGTAGCGGCGCAGTGTCCCGCCGACGCGCGAATACCACTGCCCCAGAACCGCTTCCGATTCGACGGTGACGGCGTTTGCCACCAGCCGGCCACCCGGGCGCAGCGCCTCCCAGCACGCCTCGATCAGCCCGGGCACGCTGACGCCACCGCCGACGAAGACCGCATGCGGCGAGGGGGTGAACTCGAATGACTCCGGTGCGTCGAACGTCACCTCGACCGGCACACCGAAGGCGCGTGCGTTGGCCTCGATCCTGACCCGGCGGGCCTGGTCTCGCTCGAAGGCGACGGCCCGGCATGCCGGCCCGGCCAGGCACCACTCGATCGCGACGCTGCCCGACCCCGCGCCGACGTCCCACAGCAGCTCTCCCGGCCGCGGCGCAAGCGCGGCAAGGGTGGCTGCACGGATCGCCTGCTTGGTGATCTGACCGTCGTGGGCGAACGCGTCGTCAGGCAGCGCACCGAAGCGGCGATCATCGGGCAGGTAGCGCACCGCCATCACGTTGAGATCGTCGACGTCGGCGGGTGGTCTCGCCGCCCATTCCCTCGCGGTCGACGAGCGGCGCAATTCCCTTGGCCCGCCGAGTTGTTCGAGCACCGTCAGCTCCGAATCGCCGCGCCCGGCGTCGGTGAGCAGGCGCGCCAGTTCGGCTGGGGTCGAGCCGCTCTGCGAGAGCACCACGGCCTGCCCGCCGCGGCGCACCGCGGTGTGCACCGGCCGCCACACCAGGCTGATCACCTCGGTGTCCTGCACCGCCCACCCGACCCGCGAGCAGGCCAGCGTCACCGACGACACGTGCGGCACCACCGCGACCCGGTCCGCACCGAACGCCCGGATCAGTGTGCTGCCGATACCGTGCAGCAGCGGGTCGCCGCTGGCGACCACATGAACGTCAGCCTCGGTGCCGTCGAGCAGCGTGTCGATGGCGGGCAACAGCGGGCTCGGCCAGGGTCGCCGCAGCGCACGAACGCTGTCATCGAGCAACGCGAGCTGCCGCTCTGAACCGTAAATGACGGTGGCCCTTGCCAACTCGGCACGCGCCGTCGGGGCGAGTCCGGCCATCCCGTCGGCGCCGATACCGACGACGATGATCACCTCGGCAGCCTTCGCCACACCCGCCGGGGGGTGAGCCGGAACGCGGCCGCGAGCACGGCCAGCGGCGCGGGCACCCACACCACGCTGCGGCCGCGCCTCAGCGCTGCGACGGTGGCGTCGGCGACCTGCGCCGGCGTGCTGGACAGCGGCGCGGGCGCCATCCCCTCGGTCATCCGGCCGATCACGAATCCCGGCCGCACCAGAAGCAACCGCACGCCGGTCCCGTGCAGCGCGTCGGTTAACCCGCTGCAGAACGCGTCGAGCCCCGCCTTCGCCGACCCGTAAACGTAGTTCGCGCGGCGCGCCCGCACCCCGGCGACCGAGGAGAACGCGATCAGCATGCCTGTCCCTGCGGCCCGCATGCTCTCGGCGAGCACGGTCAGCAGGCTGACCTGCGCGACGTAATCGGTGTGCACGATCGCCGCTGCATGCGCCGGATCGTGTTCGGCCCTGCTCTGGTCGCCGAGGATGCCGAACGCCAGCACCGCGGTGCCGATCGGACCGTGCTGCGCGGTGAGCTCGTCGACGAGTCCGCGATGGGAGCCGAGGTCGTCGGCGTC
Source organism: Actinomycetota bacterium (assembly GCA_040752555.1). Taxonomy (GTDB): domain Bacteria; phylum Actinomycetota; class Actinomycetes; order Mycobacteriales; family Mycobacteriaceae; genus Mycobacterium. The sequence continues at coordinate 66,171 of JBFMGT010000018.1, forward strand.
GAAAGCGATCGCGTGCACCGCCCGGGCGCCCGCGTCGACGAGTGCTGCGGTCTGGGCGTCGAGGTCGTCGGGTCGGCGCGCCGCCAGCACCACGGTCGCGCCGCGGGCCAGCCGCCGCGCGACCTCGACGCCGATCTCGCTGCGGCCGCCGAACACCACCACCAGGTCAGCCGTGTCGGCCGTGTCCTTCATGGCAGCGATTATGTCCTGCGCTAGCGTGGAGCCCGATGGGCAAGGCAACCACGCGGCTGACCACCGATGCGATCGCATTCCTGACCGAGCGGCATCTGGCGATGCTGACCACGCTGCGCGCCGACCAGTCACCGCACGTGGTCGCCGTCGGGTTCACGTTCGATCCCGCCACCCACATCGCGCGGGTGATCACCACCGGCGGCTCGCAGAAGGCCGTCAACGCCGACCAACGCGGCGTCGCGGTGCTCAGCCAGGTCGACGGCGCGCGGTGGCTCTCCCTGGAGGGCGCGGCCACGGTGTACGCCGATGCCGACAAGGTGCGTGACGCCGAACGGCGCTACGCCCAGCGCTATCGGACGCCCCGCCCGAACCCCAAACGGGTGGTCATCGAAGTTCGGGTGGAGCGGGTGCTCGGCTCCTCGGGACTGCTCGACCGGGCTGACACCTAGCTGCTCACCGGCACCACGACGAGGTCGTGTGGCCGGTTGTTCACCGACACCGCACCGTCGGCGGTGACGATCACGATGTCCTCGATGCGTGCCCCCCACTGCCCGGGGAAGTAGATGCCGGGCTCGACGGAGAACGCCATGCCCTCCTGCAGCGGCAGGTCGTTGCCGGCGACGATGTAGGGCTCCTCGTGCACCGAGAGCCCGATGCCGTGGCCGGTGCGGTGCACGAAGTACTCGGCCAACCCCTCGGCGGCCAGCACATCGCGGGCCGCGGCGTCGACCTGTTCGGCGGTGACGCCGGGGCGGACGGCCGCCACCGCCGCCTGCTGTGCCCGCTGCAGCACCGCGTACTGGCGGGCGACCTCGGGGGTGGGCTCACCGATGCTGTAGGTGCGGGTGGAGTCGGAGTTGTAGCCCGGTTCGTAGGGCCCGCCGATGTCGACGACCACGACGTCGCCGGCCTGCAGTTCGCGATCCGAGCACTCGTGGTGCGGATCGGCGCCGTGCGGGCCGGAGCCGACGATGATGAATGCCGCCTCTGAATGCCCTTCTGCCACAATGGCTTCGGCGATGTCGGCAGCGACGTCGGCCTCGGTACGGCCCGGCGCGAGGAAGTCGGGAACGCGGGCGTGCACCCGATCGATCGCGGCGCCCGCCTTGCTCAGCGCGTCGATCTCGGCGGGGTCTTTCACCATCCGCAGCGTGCGCAGCACGTCGGTGGCGAGCACCGGCACCGTGCCGAGCACCGTGGCCAGCGGGAGCAGGTGCAGCGCGGGCATCGAGTCGGTCACCGCGACGCGCACCGGGCCACCTCCCAGCGCGTCGCCGACCAGGGCGTAGGGATCGTCGCCGTCCACCCAGTCCCGTACCGTCACACCGAGTTCGGGAACCGCTGATTCCTTCAGCGATGCCAGTTCCAGTCGCGGCACCACGATCGTCGGGGTGCCGTCGGCGGGCAGCACCAGCGCCGTGAGCCGCTCGAAGGTCTGCGCGCGCGAACCCACGAGGTAGCGCAGGTCGTAGCCGGGCGTGATGACCAGGCCGGCCAGCCCGGCATCCGCGGCGGCGCGGGCCGCGGCGGTCAGACGGTGGGCGTACACATCGGTGCCGAATCGGGACTGCGCGCTCATACCCACCAGGTTAGTGCCCCGGTTGTTCCCCGCGAGGGCCCACACGAAGTAGGGGACAGACGCGAACTCGAGTGACACGCCGGGTGAAACACTCGAGTTCGCGTCTGGTCACCGAAGAAACGCGCCTGGCAGGATGGCGGGGTGACTGCTCCCCTGGTGCTCCTCGACGGTGCGAGCATGTGGTTCCGCTCGTATTTCGGTGTGCCGTCGTCGATCACCGCACCGGACGGCCGCCCGGTCAACGCGCTGCGCGGCTTCCTCGACGCCATGGCGACGGTGATCACCCGCGAACAGCCCCGCCGGTTGGTGGTGTGCCGCGACGACGACTGGCGCCCGCAGTGGCGCGTCGACCTCGTCCCGTCCTACAAGGCCCACCGGGTGGTGCAGGAGAACCCCGGCGACGAGCCCGACGTCGAAGAGGTCCCCGACGAGCTGACCCCGCAGGTCGACATGATCATGGAGATCCTCGACGCGTTCGGCATCGCGACCGCGGGCGCGTCTGAGCACGAGGCCGACGACGTGCTGGGCACCCTGGCGAGCCGGGAGGACCGCGATCCGGTCGTCGTCGTCAGCGGCGACCGCGACCTGCTGCAGGTCGTCCGCGACGAGCCCACCCCGGTGCGGGTGCTCTACCTGGGCCGCGGCCTGGCCAAGGCCACCAAGTACGGACCGGGCGAGGTGGCCGACAACTACGGCGTGCCGGTCGACCGCGCGGGGCCGGCCTACGCAGAGCTCGCGCTGCTGCGCGGCGATCCGTCCGACGGGCTGCCCGGTGTCGCGGGCATCGGCGAGAAGACCGCATCCACGCTGCTCACCAAATACGGGTCACTCGCTGAGTTGCGCGCCGCAATCGACGACCCTGGCTCGAAGCTCACCAAGGCCCACCGCGCCAAGCTGCGCGCGGCCGCCGACTACCTGGTTGCCGCCGAACCGGTGGTGCGGGTCGCGACCGACGCGCCGGTCACGTTCTCCACGGCCGCCGACACGCTGCCGCTGGCCGCCGCGCACCCGCGCAAAGTCGTCGAACTCGCCGAACGCTACGGCGTGTCGTCGTCGATCGGCCGCCTGCAGAAGGCGCTCGACGGCCTGCCCTGAGGAGCTACTTGGGCCGACCCACCTCGTAGGTGCCGTTGTCGTCCTGGAAGGTGACGGTCACCTGGCGCTTGGTGCCGTCGATGCTGACCTCGCAGGTGAAGGTGTCGCCCTTCTTCACCGTGGGGCTGACGCCGTCATTGCACTTGACGTTGCTGACGTTCTTCGCGCCATAGCCGTTGGTCTGGTCGGTGAGGATCTGCTGCACACCTGTCTGCGCGGCGTTCACGTCGAGCTTGGTGGTGACGAAGAAGCCGGGCTTCCAGAACCCGAGGACGAGCACCACCGCGACGATGATCGCCGCGAGCAGCCCCACGATGGTCCCGACGACGGCGAGGGACCGCTTGGAGCCTTCCTCCCCGCCCGGTGCCTGGTAGTTCGGGTACTGCCCGTACTGGCCGGGCTGACCGTACTGGCCTGGCTGTCCCGGCTGCTGGCCGTAGGCACCCGGCTGGCCGTACTGGGGCTGCTGACCGTAGGCGCCGGGTTGGCCGTACTGTCCGGGCGGCGGATAGCCGGCCGGGTTCGTTCCGTACTGCTCGGCCGGCGGATACTGCTGCGGCGGATAGGTGGGCGGCGCCGTTGGCTGCTGATACTGCGGGTACTGCTGCGGCGTGTAGGCGGGCGGCTGCCAGGACTGCTGGTCCGACGCCGGTGGCTGCTGCGCGCCGGACGGCGGCTGCCAGCCCTGATTGCCGGCCGATTCGCCCGACGGCTGCTGCTCCGCGCCAGACTCAGGCTGATGACCCGGCCACTGCTGCGTCGGATCAGGTCCCTGCGGTCCGCTCATTTCTCTCCTCGGTCGTGCGCGGCTGTGGCGGTGTAGCTGGCCACACACTACCCGGCATCAACGGCAACGACGCCGCGCCGAACGTCGTTGATGGCGCGTTTCGCGGTCGCCCGCAACGCCGGCGACGGCGCGGCCGTACGGACCTGATCGGCCAGATCGAGCACCTGCCGGCACCAGCGCACGAAATCGCCCGCAGGCATGGTGACCCCGGTGCCGGGATCGCTGGCGGCCAGCGCAGACGCGAGGTCGCCGGTGCTCGCCCACCGATACACGGCGGCGACGAAACCGTCGTCGGGTTCGCGGCTCGGCGCGAGCCGGTGGCGTTGCTCGTCGGACCGCAGCTCCGTCCACAGCCGGCGGGTCCGGTTCAGCGCCCGGCGCAGCCGCCCCGTCGGCACCTCGGGGCCGTCGGCCGACCCGTGACCGTCACGGCGCGATTCGTAGAGCACCGACGACAGGGCGGCCGCCAGCTCCGCCGGGTCGAGGTCGTCCCAGACCCCCGTACGCAGGCATTCGGCGACCAGCAGATCGCTTTCGCTGTAGATGCGCGCCAGCAGGCGACCGTCATCGGTGACCGACGGAGCGGCGTCAGCGCCAGGGTCGGCACCGGGGGCGCTCGCGATGTAGCCCCGCTCGGTCAGCAGGACGACGATCCGGTCGAAGGTGTGCGCCAGCGAGTTCGTCGCGGCCGCGATCTTGCGGCGCAGCGCCTCGTTGTCGCGTTCCATCTTCAGGTAGCGCTCGGCCAGCCGCGCCTTCTCCTCCCGGTCGGGCAGCTGATGGGCGCGGTGCGCCCGCATCCGGTCCCGCAGCGCGGCCAACTCCGGATCGACGTCCGGTTCGGTCGACGGGCCGCTGCGCCGCCGCCGCGCCGACGGCGCGTCCAGCCCGGCCGCCGCCGACATCAGCGCCGACGCCAGATCGCGGCGGGCACGGGGATTGCGGTGCTCGACGCGTTTCGGCAGGGTCATGCGACCCACCGGGCCGATGGCTCCCGAATAGTCGGCCGAGGAGATCCGACCCGCCCACCTGCTCTCGGTCAGCACCAGCGGGCGCGGATCGTCGTCGTCACGGGCGGGCTCGAGCACCACGGCGAGCCCGCCACGGCGGCCGTGGGTGATCGTGATGATGTCGCCGCGGCGCAGGGCGCTCAGCGCGTCGTTGGCCGCCTGACGGCGGTGCAGCCGCGACGCCCGCGACTGCGCGCGTTCCCGCTCGCCGATCTGGGCGCGCAGCCGGGCGTAGTCGAGGATCGGCGCCTGACGGCCGCCGAACCCGGCCGCGAGTTCGTCGAGCAGCTTTTCCGCGCGTTCGACGCCACGCACCAACCCGACCACCGAGCGGTCGGCCTGGTACTGCGCGAACGACCGCTCGAGCAGCCGGTGGGCCTGCTCCGGACCCATCTGGTGCACCAGGTTGATCGTCATGTTGTAGGTGGGGGCGAACGAGCTGCGCAGCGGGAACGTGCGCGTCGACGCCAGCCCGGCCACCTCGGCGGGGTCGATGTCGGGGTTCCACAGCACCACCGCGTGGCCCTCGACGTCGATACCGCGCCGGCCGGCCCGGCCGGTCAGCTGCGTGTACTCCCCCGGGGTGAGCGGCAGGTGCTGCTCACCGTTGAACTTCACCAACCGCTCGAGGACCACCGTGCGGGCCGGCATGTTGATGCCAAGCGCGAGGGTCTCGGTGGCGAACACTGCCTTGACCAGTCCCGCGGTGAACAACTCCTCCACGGTGTGCCGGAACGTGGGCAGCATGCCGGCGTGGTGTGCGGCCAGGCCGCGCAGCAGACCTTCCCGCCACTCGTGGAAGTCGAGCACGATCAGGTCGGAGTCGTTGAGGTCGGCGGTGCGGCGGTCCACGATCTCGGCGATCCGCGCGCGTTCTTCGTCGGTCGTCAGCCGCAGCGAGGAGCGCAGGCACTGCTTGACCGCGGCGTCACAGCCGGCCCGGGAGAAGATGAACGTGATCGCGGGCAGCAAACCGCGCTGCTCCAGCACGGTGATCACGTCGGCGCGTCCCGGTGTGCGGTAGAGCGGTGGCCGCCCGCCGTGGCCTCGGTGGCCTCCCCGGCCCCCGCGTCCGTGGGGCTGCCAGTCGGCGAGCCGGTCGGCTTCGCGCCGGTGGGCGATGTGGCGCAACAACTCCGGGTCCACCAGAAGGTCGCGGCCGCCGCGCGGCGGACCCGACGCCCGGTAGTCGAACAGGTCCATCAAGCGTTTGCCGACCATGACGTGCTGCCACAGCGGTACCGGCCGGTGCTCGTCGACGACCACGGTGGTGTCGCCGCGCACCGTCTGGATCCAGCCGCCGAACTCCTCGGCGTTGCTCACGGTCGCCGACAGGCTGACAAGCCGCACGTCGTCGGGCAGGTGCAGGATCACCTCCTCCCACACCGCGCCGCGCATCCGGTCGGCCAGGAAGTGCACCTCGTCCATGACGACGTACGAAAGTCCTTGCAGCGCAGGAGAATCCGCATAGAGCATGTTGCGCAGCACCTCGGTGGTCATCACCACCACGTCGGCGTCGCCGTTGATGTTCTGGTCGCCGGTGAGAAGGCCGATCCGTTGCGGACCGTAGCGGCGCACCAGATCGTTGTGCTTCTGGTTGCTCAGCGCCTTGATCGGCGTGGTGTAGAAGCACTTCCGCCCCGCCGCCAACGCCAGGTGCACGGCGAACTCGCCCACGACGGTCTTGCCTGCACCGGTCGGGGCGCACACCAGCACGCCGTGCCCCTGAGCCAGGGCTTCACATGCGCGGCGCTGAAACCCGTCCAGAGAGAAAGGCAGCAGCTCGGTGAACGCCGCCAGAGCGGGGGCTGTGTCAGGTTGCATCGTCGTCGATCGCCAGCCGCGACGGTGCGGGCACCGGCGACGGCGCCTCGACCGGTTCGGCGGCACCGATCGGTGCGGCCTCGTCATCGCCGACGCTGTCGAGGGCGCGGCGCGCCTTGCGCCGATCGTTGATGCGGGCGATCTGGATCGCCACCTCCAGCAGCAGGGTCAGCGCCAGCGCCAACGCCAACATCGAGAAGGGGTCGGAGCCGGGCGTGGCGAACGCCGCGAAGACGAACAGCCCCATGATCAGCCCGCGTCGCCACGCCCGCAGCCGTTCGTAGGTGAGCACGCCGACCAGGTTGAGCATGACGATCAGCAGCGGGAATTCGAAGCTGATCCCGAACACCAGCAGCAGGTTGATCAGGAACCCGAAGTACTGGTCGCCGGACAGCGCCGTCACCTGGACATCGCTGCCGACCGTCAACAGGAACCCCAACGCCTTGGAGAGCACCACGTAGGCCAGCACGGCGCCCGTGATGAACAGCGCCGCACCCATCGTGACGAAGGCGACCGCGAAGCGGCGTTCCCGGCTGTAGAGGCCCGGGGTGATGAACGCCCACAGCTGGTAGAGCCAGACTGGACACGCCATCACAAGACCCGCCGTCAGGCCGACCTTGAGTCGCAGCATGAACTGGTCGAACGGTGCCGTGGCGAGTAGCCGGCACTGCCCATCGGGGGCGATGGTGGCGCGCGCCGAGTCAGGCAGGGAGCAGTAGGGACCGCGCAACCAGTCCCCGAGACTGGGCAGACCGAACACGCCGTGGCTGTACCAGAAGAAGCCGAGGACCGTGGTCAGCAGCACTGCCAGCGCCGAGATCAACAACCGGGTGCGCAGTTCGGTGAGGTGTTCGACCAGCGACATCGTGCCGTCGGGGTTGACCCGTGATCGGCGCCTGCGGGGGTCGAGCTTCTGGAGAAGTCGGGGGATCTGCACGACGAAGTGGCCTACCTGTTACCAGGCACTCCGATCACGACGCGGACTCTGCCCGCGTCGTGTCGAGGCGGCGATTCAGGCGGGGCGCTTGTCCGAAGACGGCTCGGTGTGCCCGACGGGCCGCTCGGCGTCGACTCGCTCCGACGAGATCTGGGTCGGCTGATCGGACTTGCCGTCGGCCTGCATCTCCTTGATCTCGGACTTGAAGATGCGCATCGACTTGCCCAGCGAGCGGGCTGCGTCCGGCAGCTTCTTGGCACCGAAGAGCAGCACGAACACAGCGATGACGATGATCCAGTGCCAGGGTTGTAGACCACCCAATTTGGTTACCTCCAGACGTTGCGGCCGAGTCTACCCGCCGTCGGGGCCCACCCGATAGGCGTCGAGCGCGGCGACGGCTGCCCGCTGCACCCGCTCGGCCAGCTGCTGCGGCTCGAGCACCCGCACCGCGGAGCCGAAGCCCAGCACGAACCGGGCCATCCAGTCGTCGGAGGCGTAGGTCATCGCGGCATCACACGACCCGTCCGGGTACTCGCGCAGGACCCGCAGCGGGTAGTAGTCGAACATCCAGGCCGCCGACCGGTCCACCCGCAGCGTCGCCATCGGCAGCGACGGGTCGGCGGTGTCCGGGTCGAACAGCGACGTGTCGGGCCCGGCCTGCACCGCAGGCGGCGGCGGGGCCGACGGTTCGTCGAGCACCCGGGCGTCGACGATCCGGTCGAAGCGGAACAGCCGCACCCCTTCGGCGGAGCGGCACCACGCCTCGAGGTAGCTGTGGTCGGCGACGAGCACCACGCGGATCGGATCGACCACCCTGCTGGTGAGCATGTCGTGGGAGGCCGAGTAGTACTCGATGGCCAGTGCCCGATCGCCGCGCACGGCGGTGCGTACCGCGGCGGCGGCCTCGCTCTCGACCGGCGCCGGCTCGTCGACCGCGGCCCCCTCCACTCCGGCGCTGCCCGCCGCGGACTCGATCTTGGCGATCGCGCTGCGGGCTGCCTCCGGATCGACCATGCCCGGCACGTCGACCAGCGCGCGCAGCGCGACCAGGATGCCGGTGGCCTCGGGTGAGGTCAGCCGCAGCGGGTGGTCGATGCCCGCGGTGAACGTGACCTCGATGGTGTCGCCGGAGAACTCGAAGTCGATGAGATCACCGGGCCCGTAGCCGGGCAGGCCGCACATCCAGAGTTGGTTGAGGTCCTCGCGCAGCTGTTTGACGCTCACGCCGAGATCCGCGGCGGCCTCGTCGTAGGTGATCTTCGGGTTGGCCTGGAAGTACGGCACCATGTTCAGCAGCCGCACCAGCCGAGTGCTCAACGCGGTCATGCCCGGACCTGCTCGACGCCGGCTTGGGCCCGCAGGCGCGCGATGACGTCCTCGCGCAGCGAGGCGGGTTCGAGCACCACGGCGTCGGCGCCGTAGCCGGCGATCTCGCGTGCGAGTCGCTCGAACATGCCGATGTCGACGGTGATCTCCTGGCCCAGCCGCCCGCCCAGCGTCTTGGCGCCGACGACGGTGGCCTGCCGGCGCAGCGCGGTCGCGCGTCCGTCGGCGACCCAGACGCGGGCCTGTCCGGCACCGGGCCAATCCCCCACCACCCGCGCGACGATTTCCCGCAGGTTGGCCTCGGGCGGCCGGACCACCGCGCCGGGCTCTCCGATCGGCGTCACGTCGGCGCCGATCCGGGAGAGCCGGAAGGTGCGCACGGCGCCCCGGTCCCGGTCGTGCCCGACCAGGTACCAACGGCCCCGATCGGTCACCACTCCCCACGGCTCGACGGTTCGGGTGACGTAGGGCTCACTGCGGGACGGACGGTGAGGGAACTGCACGGCGCGACCGGAATCGATGGCAGACAACAGGATTCCGAGCACGTCCTCGGACCCTCGCAACCCGGGTAGCGCCGCGGTCGAGGTGATCGTGACGTCACCGTCGGGGGCGTCCACGTCGACGCCGGCTGCGCGCAGTTTGAGCAGAGCGCTCTGCGTCGCGGTGATCAGTTCCGGCGACTCCCACAGCTGGGTGGCCACGGCAACGGCGGCGGCCTCGTCCGGGGACAGTTCCACCGCGGGCAGGGCGTAGGCCTCGCGGTTGATGCGATACCCCTCGGTGGGGTCGGTGGAGGACACCCGGCCCGTCTCCAGCGGGATGCCGAGGTCGCGCAGTTCGTTCTTGTCGCGCTCGAACATGCGCGAGAAGGCCTCGTCGCTGGCCCCGTCGGAGTAGCCGTACACGGTGTCGCGGATCCGGTCGGCGGTGATGAACGTCCGCGTCGAGAGCAGCGCGATGACGAGGTTCATCAGCCGTTCGACTTTCGAGATCGCCACGGCGTAGAGCTTAGGACGAATCGGCGGGGCGCTCAGACGGCTGTCGTGGCGCGCCGTGGCAGCATGGATCGGTGAGCAGCCGATGGCAGTCCTCTGACCGGCCCCGCGGCACCGATTACGACGCCCGCTGGGAGCGGCTGAAAGCCGCTGGTCAAAGCGTGCACGGTGAAGCCGATCTGGTCGAGTCACTGCTGCGCGAGTCCGGCGGGACCCGCGTCCTCGACGCCGGCTGCGGCACCGGGCGCGTCGCGATCGAGCTCGCCGCCCGGGGTTTCTCGGTGACCGGCGTCGACGCCGACCCGGCGATGCTGACCGTGGCGCAGCAGAAGGCGCCGCACCTGCGCTGGATCCAGGCCGATCTCGTCGACACCGAAGCCGCGGTGCCCGGCGAGTTCGACCTGGTGGTGCTGGCGGGCAACGTGATGATCTTCCTCGACCGGGGAACCGAGCCCGCAGTCGTCGCGCAGCTCGCGGACACGCTCGCCCCAGGCGGGCTGCTGGTGTCGGGCTTCCAGCTGACCGCGGGCCGGCTCACCGTGGCGCGCTACGACGACATCGCGGCGACAGCGGGCCTCACGCTGGTGCACCGGTGGGCGACGTGGGACCGCGCCCCGTTCGACGGTGGCGACTACGCGGTCTCGGTGCACCAGCTCGCCTAGAAGCTGGGTCTACATAGAAGCTCGGTCACATAGAAGCTATGAGCCGCTTGACCCTCTCGTCGACCGACCGGAACGGGTCCTTGCACAGCACCGTGCGCTGCGCCTGATCGTTGAGCTTGAGGTGCACCCAGTCGACCGTGAAGTCGCGGCCGGCTTCCTGTGCGGCGCTGATGAATTCGCCACGGAGCTTGGCCCGCGTGGTCTGCGGCGGGGTGTTCACCGCGGCCTCGATCTCCTCGTCGGTGGTGATGCGGGTGGCCAGGCCCTTGCGCTGTAGCAGATCGAACACGCCGCGACCCCGTTTGATGTCGTGATAGGCCAGGTCGAGCTGGCTGATCTTCGCATCGGATAGATCCATGTTGTAGCGGTCCTGATAGCGCTGGAACAGCTTGCGCTTGATCACCCAGTCGATCTCGGTGTCCACCTTGGCGAAGTCCTGGCTCTCCACCGCGTCGAGTTGGCGGCCCCACAGGTCGACGACCTGCTCGATCTGGGTGTTGGGTTCGCGGGTCTGCAGGTACTCGACGGCGCGCGCGTAGTACTCGCGCTGGATGTCCAGCGCGCTGGCCTGCCGGCCGCCGGCCAGCCGCACCGGGCGTCGGCCGGTCAGGTCGTGGCTGACTTCGCGGATCGCCCGGATCGGGTTGTCCAGCGAGAAGTCCCGGAACGCGACACCGGCCTCGATCATCTCCAGCACCAGCGACGCCGAACCCACCTTGAGCATCGTGGTGGCCTCGCACATGTTGGAGTCGCCGACGATGACGTGCAGGCGCCGGTACTTCTCGGCGTCGGCGTGCGGCTCGTCGCGGGTGTTGATGATCGGGCGCGAGCGGGTGGTGGCGCTCGAGACGCCCTCCCAGATGTGCTCGGCGCGCTGCGAAAGGCAGAACGTCGCCGCCTTGGGCGTCTGCAGCACCTTGCCGGCACCGCAGATCAACTGGCGGGTCACGAGGAACGGCAGCAGGACGTCCGAGATCCGGGAGAATTCGCCGGCCCGCACGATCAGGTAGTTCTCGTGGCAGCCGTAGGAGTTGCCTGCGGAGTCGGTGTTGTTCTTGAACAGATAGATGTCGCCGCCGATGCCCTCGTCGGCCAGCCGCTGTTCTGCGTCAATCAGCAGGTCTTCGAGCACGCGTTCCCCGGCCCGGTCGTGGGTGACCAGCTGGGTGAGGTTGTCACATTCGGCGGTCGCGTACTCGGGGTGGCTGCCCACGTCCAGGTACAGACGTGCGCCATTGCGGAGGAAGACGTTGCTGCTGCGGCCCCACGACACCACCCGCCGGAACAGGTAGCGGGCGACCTCGTCCGGGCTGAGCCGGCGATGCCCGTGAAAGGTGCAGGTCACGCCGAATTCGGTCTCGATGCCCATGATCCGTCGCTGCACCTCATCGAGACTACAAGCTGGTCGGCGCACGCGTGGGCGCCCACGCCCAAGACGCCTGTGGATAACTCCCGGGTCGGGGGGTGCTCGGGTGCCAGCATGAGCCATGGGGGAAATCACACGGGTCGATGTGGAACGGCTGACCGAGCTCGCCGACCACATCGTGGCGATCGCCGCAGACATCGAGGCGCTGCGATGCCCGGCGCTGGACGCTGCCGCACTGCCCGGCTCGGCGGTGGCCGACGTCGCGGGCGCACCGGCACTGGTCGACGAGTTCGACGACCTGGCCGCCGGGCTGCGGGGGTGGGCGCTGGCCGCCCGCCGCTGCGCCGAGGAGTTCGAGCGCGCGGACCGCGCCGGCGGCGACCGGTTGGGCGGGTGAACCCGCCGACGGTGACTCAGGCCCAGACCTGGCGGCCCGAAGCCCTCTCCGAGCTCGCCCAGCGCTGGGATGCCACCGCTCGCCGGGTCGACGATGCGGCGGACGCCGTCCGGACGCTGACCGAGGCCAGCAGCGAGCACTGGGCGGGCCACGCCGCCGACGCCGCCGCGGGCCGGGCACGCTTGCTCGCCGCCGGTGCCGCCGCGCGGGCGCGGGCGTTGATCTCCGCGTCGGTGGCCGCGACCGACGGCGGCGACCAGATCGGCAGGGCGAGAGCGGATCTCATCGACACGGTCGAGACGGCCCGGCGCGAGGGGTTCACCGTGGCCGACGACGGGTCGGTGGTCCACACCGGCGCGGCGGACCCCGCGCTGATCCTCCTGGCCGGCGGAAACGCCGCCGCGGCCGCGGACATGCTGGAGGTCCGCGGCGCCCACCTGCAGGCACGGGTCACGGAAGGCCTGCAGCGGTTGGCCGCCGCCGATGCCGATGCCGCGGCCGACCTGACCGCCGCGCTGGGCGCCGGTGTCACCACCAGTCCGGCCGCGACGGTGCCGGCCGGGGCCGCGCCCAGTTCCGGTGCGGACACGGTGCTGGGCTGGCCGACGATGAGCCAGGACGCCATCGCGGCGCAGATCGCGGCGATGACCGTTCAGCAGCGCGACCGGCTGATCACCGACTTCCCCCGCGAGGTCGGCAACACCGACGGCGTGCCCTGGTCGATGCGGATCGCGGCGAACCGGGCCAACATCGCTGCGGCGATCCTCGCTGAATCCGGCGCCGACGACGGCTCCCGGCGTCGGCTGGCGCTCTATCGGGACCTGCTCGCCGAGATCGACGACCCGAACCATCCCGGGGCCAGGGTGCGGCGTCAGATCCTCGGCTTCGACCCGGCCCGCGCGTCGCTGATCGAACTGCACGGCGACCTGGCGTCCGCGCGCAGCCTCGGTGTGCTGGTCCCCGGGGTCAACACGACGATCGAGGGGTCGGCCGCCAACACGGCGACCGCGCGCCGGTTCGTGACGGGCTCGCACGGCGACGTCGCGATGATCACCTATCTGGGCGGTCCGTTCCCGCAGGTGCACGACCCCCTCGCGGTGCTGCTGGAGGCCGCCGACCCGCGCAGCGCGCTGGACATGGCGCCGCGCCTGGTGGCGTTCAGCGAGGACGTCGAGCGCGCCGTCGGCCCCGACGTACCCGTCACCGTCATCGGACACTCCTACGGCGGATCGATCGTCGGCACCGCCGAGGCGCTGGGCCTGACGTCGGACCGCACGCTGTTCCTGGCCGCTGCGGGCGCCGGAGTCGGGGTCGACGACCCAGCCGAGTGGCACAACCGCAACCCCGACGTCGTCCGGTACTCGATGACCGCGCCGGGCGACTTCATCGAAGCGGTCCAAGGCATCCCTGGCGGACCGCACGGCGCCGACCCGGACGAGATGCCAGGCGTCATCACGCTGCCTGCGGGCCGCTACGACGACGGCCGCCCGGTCGCCGGATTCGGCGCCCACAGCGGCATGCTCAACCGGCCATCCGATGCGTGGCGGACGATCCTCGCGGTGATGGCGGGCTGCTGACCTCCGCGGAATCAGGACAAGATCAATCCTGTTGTCACCCAAGCGATGACGATCACCCACTCCCCTGTGCTGTGGACCCCGCAGCGCGTCCTGGTCACCCGGTCGGCCGCCGAGCTGCCGCACGGCACAGAGATCATCAGACGGTGCGAGGCCGCCGGTGTGCCCACCATCGATCTGCTCGCCGGAGACCGGCTCCCGCCGCTGCGCGGTGCCGATGACCGATCCACCTACGCGTCGGCCAAGCGCACGCTGGCCGTGGTGGTGGCGCCGCCCTCGAAACGCCGCATGCAGCCGATCCCGCCGAGCGCGGACTGGCGCATGGATCTCGCCGAGGGCTGCCCCGGGCACTGCCAGTACTGCTATCTCGCCGGATCACTGAGCGGGCCGCCGATCACGCGGGTGTACGCCAACCTGCCCGAGATCCTGGCCGGAATGGACGGTCACGTCGGCCACGGCACCGTCACGTCGCCATCCGCACGCGCCGGCGAGGGCACCACGTTCGAGGCGTCGTGTTACACCGATCCGCTGGCAATCGAGCACCTGACCGGGTCGCTGTCGGCTGCCATCACCCACGTCGGCACACACGACTGGGCCGCTCCGGTGGGGCTGCGCTTCACGACCAAGTACGACAACGTCGCGCCGCTGCTCGAGCTGCCCCATCAGGGGCGGACCCGGGTGCGCGTCTCGGTCAATGCCGAGGAGGTCGCCGGTCGGTTCGAGGGCGGCACCGCCAGGTTGCCGCGCCGGGTGGCGGCACTGGCCCGGCTCGCCGGGGCCGGCTACCCGGTGGGGCTCACCATCGCACCGATCATGCCCATCCCCGGCTGGCGCGACGGTTACGGCGCGCTGCTGCGGTCGGTGGCCGAGGCCACCGACGGCATCCCTGACCTCGACCTGACCGTCGAATGCATCACTCACCGGTTCACCGCGGCCAGCAAGGCGGTGCTGAGCTCCTGGTACCCGCGCACCAAGCTGGAGATGGACGAAGCCGCCCGGACCCGCAAGTTCGGCAAGTTCGGTGCAGCCAAGTACGTCTATCCGAAAGAGACGATGGCGCAGCTGCGTTCGTGGTTCGACGACGAGATCGCCGCGACGCTGCCCGCCGCTCGCGCGCTGTACTGGACCTGAGTCCCTACCATCCCGACAGGCCGACGTTGCCGACTCGGCGTCGTACGGCGGCGATCTCCCGCAGCCCGTCACCGAGTTGGCTGCGATCCAGCGGGGACAGTTCGGAGGACGCGACGATGTCGCCGGGTGGGCGGCCGGCGGTGATCTGCTCGACCTGGTGAGCCATCCGCATCCGCTGCAGCATCGTGAACACCTCGGTCAGGATGCCCGCGTCGCGTTCGGTCAGCGCGCCGGCCTGCGCGGCCGCGGCCAGCCGGGTCGGTGTCGCTGCCGAGGTGACCCCGGCCATGAGGCCACCCCACCGCGCCAGGTTGACGATCGGTGTCACCGCGTGGTTCTTCAGGTCGAACGTGCCGCCGCGCCGGGACAGCACGTCGCGCAGTGAGCGCGTCCGCATGCGGCCCGACAGGGCGTCGAGGAGCTGCAGGCGCAACGCCTCCGGATGCTGTTCGCGGATGCGGTGATACGCCGAAGGCACGGTGTGCAGACCCGGGTCGCCCCACACCACGCGGCCGTCGATCAGCAGCGAGGAGAACATCAGTCCCCGGTCGCGCAACGGATCGGCCAGCCAGCCTTGCGCGGCGGTGCGCCACTGCGACTGCGAGCGCGAGAATTTCGGTTTGGCGGCCGTGGCGCCGTTGCGATCGGTCGGCAGGCCGGCCTGCTCGAGCATCTCGTGCACCGATGCGGCGATGTGCCGGAAACCGTCAGCGTGGGCGCCGAGATCGTCGCGCCACGACAGTGCGCTGTCGACGTCAGAAGACGGCATCGCCTCCCGGCGCGCGACGCTGCCGAGCGTGAGCCACGCGAATCCCTCCAGCGGCACGCTGTCCGACTGCGGCACAACGAGTTCCAGCGCTCGTCGCACCAGACTGTCGACGACGACCGAGAGGATGGCGCTGGTCGCCACCGCCTTGGTGCCGTTGCGGAACAGGTCGACCGCCGTCCCGGTGACCTGCCGGCCCACCTCGCGCAGCTGGGCGGCGTCACCGGCCAGGGCGATCGAGCGGCGCAGCAGGAAGCTCTGCCGCGCCGAGGCCGCCAGCAGGTCGGCGTCTTCGAGGACCCCGAGCACCTCGCCGCGCGGCGTCAGCACCGGCATATGCCGCAACCCGCACTCCAGCATCTCCATCAGCACGCTGTCGGCCGTCAGGTCGGAAGTGACGGTGCGTGCGGGTGCACTCATCACCGACGCGATGGGCACGTCGACGGGCCGCCCGGCGGCCACCACCCGGGTGCGCAGATCCCGGTCGGTGAAGATGCCGAGACCCCCGTCAGGCAACCGGATCAGAGCGTAGGACACGTGATGACCGGTCATCTCGATCACCACGTCGCGCACCGTCTCGGTCGGTTCGACCAGCAGAACGTCGCCGTGCACCAGATCCGACACCGGCCGGGCATCGGTGGCCGGCGCGATGGTGGCACGCTCCGCGGCGCGGTTCCAGCCGGATGCGGCCAGGAACGCCAGGCCGCTCGGCTTGGCGAACTGCTTCTGCACCAGCGCGCCCGGCAACCGGATCAGGGTGCTCGGTGCGCCGGTGCGCGCCTGGAAATCCATTCCGGCACCGCTGAGCAGCGGCAGGTAGCCGAAGATCCCGCCGGGTCCGACGACGTCGATCAGCGCGCCGTCTCCGCTGGCGCGCAGAGTGACCAGGCCGTCGCGCACCATCCACACCGCGTCGGGCACGCGGGAAGCGTAATCGGCCACCACGACGTCCGCGGGGAACGTCTCGATCGCGGCACCGTCGGCGAGCGCGGTCAGCTCGTCGTCGGTCGCGGCCTGAAAAGGGGTGTGTTCGGCCAAAAATCGAGGCAGCGCGGCGCGGTCAGCCTGTTCGGATGAGATCGGCACACTTCTCCGCCATCGTCATCACGGTGATGTTCGGGTTCACCGCAGGCAGTTTCGGCATCGCCGAGGCGTCCACCACTCGCAGACCGGACACCCCCTTGACCCGCAGCTGCGGATCGAGCACCGCCATCGGATCCGAGACCGCACCCATGCGAGCCGTCGCGGCCGGGTGGTACACGGTGTTGTGGCACTGGTGAATGTAGTCGAGCAACTCGTCGTCGGTGGTGGCGTCGGGCCCGGGCGCGAGCTCACGCGCCACCCATGGCGCCAGCGGGGACTGTTCGGCGATCCGGCGCGCCAACTTCACTCCCGCGAGCATGATCCGGTCGTCGTAGCCGTCGGGGTCGGTGAAGTAGCGGGGATCGACGCGCGGTCTGTCCCGGAAGTCGCGGGTGCGCAGACGCACCGTGCCGCGCGAGTGACCTTGAGTCACGTTGGGAGTCAGGCAGAATCCGTTGTCGGTCGTCGGATACCCGCGGCGCAGGGTGTTCATGTCGAACGGCACGCTGCCGTAGTGCATCATCAGGTCGGGCTGGTTCACGCCCTCGTCGATCGTCGTGAACAGTCCGATCTCCCACCACTGCGTCGAGGAGCTCACCATCGGCTGGGCGGCCTCCCAGAACACCAGGCCTTCGACGTGGTCGTCGAGATTGGCGCCCACCCCCGGCGAGTCGACGCGGACGTCGATGCCGATCTCGCGCAGATGCGCAGTGGGCCCGATTCCGGAGAGCATCAACAACTTCGGGGTGTCGATCGCGCCGGCGGTCACGATCACCTCGCGGCGGGCCGCGATGGTGTCGTAACCGGTCAGATCGGGCCGCTGGTACCGCACGCCGGTCGCACGCAGGGCGTCGTCGAACAGGATCTCCGAGACCCAGGTGTCGGTCCGGACCTCGAGGTTCTTGCGGGTACCGAGGATGGGGTGCAGGAACGCGTGCGACGTCGAGTTGCGGATGCCGTCCTCCCCGGCGTTGATCTGGAACCAGCCGGCGCCGTTGCGGACCGTCTCCCCTCGGTTGAACGCTACCGTCGGCAGTCCGACCATCGCGGCTGCCTCGAGAACCGCTGCGCCGCAGGGATCTTCGGGCGGAACGTCACGCAGCTGCACGGTCTGAGTGAGCCGCTGGACCAGTGGCAGCACCTCGGCGGCGCTCCACCCCGTCGCACCCATCGCCGCCCACTCGTCGAGCGCCTCGGCCGGCGGGTGGAAGGCGATGCAGGAGTTGTGCGACGAACACCCGCCGAGCACCTTGCCGCGGGCGTGGCGCATGAACGAGTTGCCGCGCTCCTGGGGTTCGACCGGGTAGTCCCAGTCATACCCGGAGTCGAGCAGGTGCATCCAATCCGAGAGCACCAGGATCTTATCGTCGCCGACGTCGGACGGACCCGCCTCGATCAGGCACACGGTGACGTCGGGATCCTCGGACAACCGGGCGGCGAGCACGCAGCCCGCGGTACCCCCACCGGCGATCACGTAGTCGAACGCCGCGGGCTCAGCCATCTGCGCGCGCCTCGGCGACCGTTGTGGCAGCATGCGATTCCAGCGTGCCGATGTGATTGCGGCCCTTGACGAAATACCAACAGAGCCCGGCGCCGAGGATGACGCCGATGTAGACGAAGGCCCCCCAGGTGTTGTACCAGGGCTCGCCGTAGACCGCGGTGCGTGGCCATGCGAGGTTCAGCGCCATGCCCACGCCCCAGACCACCGCGACGATGTTGACCGGCAGACCCCAGCGGCCCATCGTGAAGTAACCACCTTCTTCGAGATCCTTGGGCGGCCACTGCCCCTGCAGCCGCTTCTTGAGCAGCGGGCCGGTCACCATCAGGTAGGCCAGGTAGATCATGATGATCGCGATCGAGGTCAGCACCGTGAAGATCTTCGGCTGTTCGATGTTGATCACCAGGATGATGACCGAGATCACCCCGATGGTGACCGCGGGGATGATCGGGGTTTGGGTCTTCGGGTGCACCGTGGCCAGCCGTTCACCGAAGGGCAGCGCGTTGTCGCGCGCCATCGCGAAGGTGAGCCGGATCGCCGCGGTGTGCACGGCCAGCGTGCACACCGTCACCGCGATCACGATGCAGACGAGGAAGATTTTGCCCAGCGGGCCCCACATCACCGATTCGACGATGTACTGCAGCCCACCGGAGCTCTCCCCCAGCTTCGGGTCCTCGAGGTTGGGCGCGGCCATCACCGCGAACACCAGGATCGCGCCGCCGATCACGAACGAGGCGAGGATGGCTCGGGCGATCGCCTTGGGTGCGGTGCGCCGCGGCTCGACGGTCTCCTCACCGAGTGAGGACGCGGTGTCGAAGCCGTACATCACGTACCCGGAGGCCAGCGATGCGACGAGGAATGCCCCCAGGTATCCCATTGATTCGCCGGCACCGTATCCGTTGGTGGAGAAGAAGACATCGGGACCGCGTTCGATGTTGACGGCCAACAGAACCGCGATCAGGACAGCCGCGATCAGCTCGATGAACACCCCGGCGCTGTTGATCATCGCCATCAGCCGCACCCCCAGGGCGTTGACCAGGGTGGTGAAGGCGATCAGGATCGTGCCGAGAAGCACCGCGTTGGCGGCGTAGTCGTACTCGCCGGTGCCGTCACCGATGATCTGGAACCCGCTCCACAGCCGCGGCAGGTTCAGCTGGTAGGCCAGCGCCACCGCCGAGATCGTCACGATGGACGCGGTGAGCATCAGCCAGCCCGACGTCCAACCCACCAGCCTGCTGGCCAGCTTCTTGCTCCAGTTGTAGACCGATCCGGCCACGGGATACTTGGCCGCGAGCTCCATGAAGCACAGCGCGACGGCCATCTGACCGACGAACACGATGGGCCAGGACCACAGGTACGCCGGTCCGGCGCTCGAGAAGCCGAAGTAGAAGAGCTGGAACGTGCCGGTGAGGATCGAGATGTAGCTGACCCCGGCGGCGAAGCTGGCGAACTTGCCGATACTGCGGTCCAGCGACTCCTTGTACCCGAAATCCTCCATGCCGCTGTCGTGGTGGGGCTGTTTGATCACCATGATGACCCTCTCTTGCGGGACTGCTCTCAGTTCTTGAACCAGCCCGCGGCAGCGGGGGCGGTGTTGTGCCAGATATGTTTGAGCTCTTGATATTCCGCTAGTCCTGTCGGCCCGAGCTCACGGCCGTTGCCTGATGCACCGAAGCCACCCCACTCCGCCGAAGCGGTGTAGTAGCCGAAGTCGTTGAGCCACACCGTGCCGTGCCGCAGCGCGCGCACCACTCGCTCCCCCCGGGCCGCATCCGAGGTGCGCACACCGGCGGCCAGCCCGTAGCGCGTGTCGTTGCCCAGCGCGATGGCCTCGTCCTCGGTCGAGAACCGCTCGACGGTCAGGATCGGGCCGAACGTCTCCTCGGTGACGATGCGCATCGAGCGATCGCAGTGGTCGAAAATCGTGGGCAGGTAGAAGTATCCGTCGACCAGAGCGGGATCGGTGGGCCGGGCACCGCCGCAGACCAGCGTGGCGCCTTCGGAAACACCGAGCGCCACATAGCTTTCCACCTTGGCGCGATGTTGCTCGGAGACCAGCGGACCGGTCTCGCTGGCCCGGTCGAGCCCGTTGCCGACACGGATCGTGGCGGCGCGCTGCGCCAGCGCGGCGACGAAGTCGTCGGCGATGGACTCCTCGAGGATGACCCGGGTGCCTGCCGAGCACACCTGCCCGGAGTGCAGGAACACCCCGGTGAGCACGTGGTCGACGGCGGCGTCCCAGTCGCCGCTGTCGCGGACATCGGCGAAGACGATGTGGGGGTTCTTCCCACCGAGTTCGAGTGCCACCTTCGTGACATGCGCCGCGGCGGTCGCGGCGATGGTGCGCCCCGTCGACAAGCCGCCGGTGAACGAGATGAAGTCGACGTCCGGGTTGTCGGTCAGCGCGGCGCCCAGCGTGGCGCCGCTGCCCTGCAGCAGGTTCACCACCGAACCCGGCACTCCCGCTTCCTCGAGCAGGTGGACGAACGCGATGGTGGACAGCGGGGTGACCTCACTGGGTTTCACCACCATGGTGCAACCCGCGGCCAACGCCGGCGCCACCTTCCACGACATCTGCAGCAGCGGATAGTTCCACGGCGCGATGAGCACGCACACGCCGATCGGTTCGCGCACCACGCGGCTGATCACCGCCGGATCGCCGACGTCGACCAGCGCGTCGGATTCCACCCCGATCAGCCGGGCGTAGTAGCGGAACACCGACGTGACGTCGTCGATGTCGATGTGGCTCTCCGCCAACGTCTTTCCGGTGTCGCGCGTCTCCAGCAGCGCCAGGTCCTCTTTGTCGCGCTGCAGCAGATCGGCGATCCGGTGCAGCAGCTCCGAGCGCGTGGAGGCAGGCGTGGCGCGCCAGGCCCCGTCGTCGAAGGCGGCTCGGGCGGCCGCCACCGCGGCGCGCGCGTCATCCGGGGTGGCTTCGTCGACCACGGCGACGACGCTGCCGTCGGCTGGGTTGACGATCTCGCGGGTGCCTCCGTCGGAAGCGCGCCGCCAGGTGCCACCGATCCAGAGGTCGGGTTCACCGTCCATGCCTGCCGCGGCCTCCTCACCTCGTGTCTCGACCCTGCCAGCCGGGACACTACCCAGTCAGGCACCTTCGCGCGCGGGATTGCCCGGCAGGATCGGCGAGACTGCGCAGCAGGTCAGGACTCGGTCTGCTCGGGCGCCGGCGGCAGCAGCGCCTCGAGCGCAGCGCCGGTGATGCGCCGGAACGCGCGTCGCGGCCGGTTCGCATCGAGCACCGCGACCTCCAGGGTGCTGGGACCCAGCACGCGCGCCTCACCGCCGTTGCCCCCGGCACCCAGCGCTGTCACCGCGGTGGACACGGCCTCACCCAAACTGAGGTTCTCCGAGTAGGACTCGGTCAACGCGGTCGAGATCGGTTCGGTCGTCCCGCCCATCACCACGAAGTGGGGTTCGTCGGCGATCGACCCGTCGTAGGTGATCCGGTACAGCTCGGGCGGTTTCGTCTCGCCGTAATGAGCCACTTCGGCCACGCACAGCTCCACCTCGTAGGGCTTGGCCTGCTCGGTGAAGATCGTGCCCAACGTCTGGGCGTAGACGTTGGCCAACTGGCGGCCGGTGACGTCGCGCCGGGAGTAGGCGTAGCCCTGCGTGTCGGCGAACCGGATGCCGCCGCTGCGCAGGTTGTTGAACTCGTTGAAGCGGCCGACCGCGGCGAACCCGACGCGGTCGTAGAGTTCGCTCACTTTCTGCAGCGAGCGCGACGGGTTCTCCGCGACGAACAACACACCGTCGGCATACGCCAGCGCGATCACGCTGCGGCCCCGGGCGATGCCCTTGCGGGCCAACTCGGAACGCTCACGCATCGCCTGCTCAGGCGAGATGAAATACGGGAAGCTCACTGCTGGTCACCTCCGGCGCGCTCGGCGTCGGGCCCGAAAGTATCTCTGCGCGAACGGCTCTCGATGATCTCACGGGCCAGCCCGGCGATCTGCTGCTCGGTCACTTCGACTGCACCGTCGGCGGTGATGACCACCGCCGTCGGGTAGATGCCCCGCACCAGGTCGGGGCCGCCAGTGGCCGAGTCGTCGTCGGCGGCGTCGTAGAGCGCCTCGACGGCCACGCGCAGCGCGGAATCGGCGTCGCGCACCTGCGCATACAGCTTCTTCATCGACGACTTGGCGAAGATCGACCCCGAACCGACGGACTGATAGCCCTCTTCTTCGACGTTGTGGCCACCCGCGGCGTCGAAGGACACGATGCGCCCTGCCGCGTCGGGATTCGGGTCGTCGAGGTCATAGCCGGCGAGCAGCGGTAGCGCAATGAAGCCCTGCAACGCCGCCCCCAGGTTGCCGCGCACCATCGTGGCGAGCCGGTTCACCTTGCCCGGGAACGTCAGCGGGACACCCTCGAGCTTTTCGTAGTGCTCGAGTTCCACAGCGTAGAGGCGGGCGAATTCGACGGCGATCGCCGCAGTGCCTGCGATGCCGGTGACCGTGTAGTCGTCGGTGATGTACACCTTCTGCACGTCGCGGCTGGCGATCATGTTGCCCTGCGTGGCGCGCCGGTCACCGGCCATCAGCACCCCGCCCGGGAACTTCAGCGCCACGATCGTGGTGCCGTGCGGCACCGCGTCGGTCGGCGAGGTGGTCGGCAGCGCCAGACCTGGCCCGCCGGCACCCGGGAGAAGATGCGGGGCCTGGTGACGCAGGAAGTCGGAGAACGACGACGGATTCACGCCGCCATGTGACAGCCCCGCGGGCAAGGCGTCAAAGGCTCCCGGTAATGGGTTGGCAGAGGTCTGATCGCGATGCGGCCAGGTCACTGTCCACCCTTCTGCACGTACGCACGCACGAAGTCTTCTGCGTTCTCTTCCAGGACGTCGTCGATCTCGTCGAGCAGATCGTCGGTCTCCTCGGTCAGCTTCTCGCGGCGCTCCTGGCCGGCAGCCGTGCTGCCGGTGAGGTCGTCGTCCTCGCCGCCTCCGCCGCCGCGCTTGGTCTGCTCCTGCGCCATCGCTGCCTCCTGCGTCTGTCAATCCGGGCCGCGCCACCTCGAGATGTCCCGGCCGCCGTTCCCCCACACTACCGGTCAGCCGCCGGATTGCCGGGGATAGCCCGATCAGTTCGTGAGTTGTTCGACGAGCTCGGCCGCGCTGTCGACCGAGTCCAGCAGTGCACCCACGTGGGCTTTGCTACCGCGCAAGGGCTCGAGTGTGGGGATGCGCACCAACGAATCGCCGCCGAGATCGAAGATGACCGAATCCCAGCTGGCCGCCGCGATGTCAGCGCCGAAGCGGCGCAGGCACTCCCCGCGGAAGTACGCCCGGGTGTCGGTGGGCGGGTTGTCCACGGCGTCGAGCACCTGCTGCTCGGTGACCAACCGCTTCATCGAGCCGCGGGCCACCAGCCGGTTGTACAGACCCTTGTCCAGCCGCACATCCGAGTACTGAAGATCGACCAGGTGCAGCCGCGGGGCGTTCCAGCTCAGGTTCTCGCGGTTGCGGAAGCCCTCCAGGAGACGCAGCTTGGCCGGCCAATCGAGCAGGTCGGCGCACTCCATCGGATCCCGCTCCAGCAGGTCCAGCACGTGCGCCCACGTCTCCAGGACGTGGTTGGCGCGCGGATCGGGGTCACGACTGTCGACCAGCTTCGCCACCCGGTCGAGGTAGATCCGCTGCAGCGCAAGGCCGGTCAGTTCACGGCCGTCGGCCAGAGCCACCGTGGCCCGCAGCGACGGATCGCGCGAGAGCACGTGCACTGCGTGCACCGGCCGAGCCAGCGCCAGGTCGCTGAGGTCGATGCCGACGTGCGCCCCTTCCTCGATCAAGTCCAGCACCAGCGATGTGGTGCCGACCTTGAGGTAGGTGGACGTCTCGGCGAGGTTGGCATCGCCGATGATCACATGCAGCCGGCGGTACTTGTCGGCGTCGGCATGTGGCTCGTCGCGGGTGTTGATGATGCCGCGCTTGAGCGTGGTCTCGAGGCCGACCTCGACCTCGATGTAGTCCGACCGCTGCGAGAGCTGAAAACCCGGCTCGTCGCCGGAAGGACCGATCCCGACGCGGCCGCTGCCGGTGACCACCTGGCGGGACACCAGGAAAGGCGTCAGGCCGGCGATGACGGCCGAGAACGGCGTCTGCCGCGACATCAGGTAGTTCTCGTGCGAACCGTACGAGGCACCCTTGCCGTCGACGTTGTTCTTGTACAGCTGCAGCTTCGCCGCGCCGGGCACGCTCGCGACGTGCCGGGCTGCGGCCTCCATCACCCGCTCGCCGGCCTTGTCCCAGATCACCGCGTCCATCGGGTCGGTGCACTCGGGCGCCGAATACTCCGGATGGGCGTGGTCGACGTAGAGCCGCGCACCGTTGGTCAGGATCATGTTGGCCGCACCGACCTCGTCGGCGTCGACCACCGGGGGCGGTCCGGAGGACCGGCTCAGGTCGAACCCCCGCGCATCGCGCAGCGGGGATTCCACTTCGTAATCCCACCGGGTGCGCTTGGCCCGCTGCAGGCCGGCCGCGGCGGCGTAGGCCAGCACGGCCTGCGTGGACGTCAAGATCGGATTCGCAGTCGGATCGGACGGCGAGGAGATGCCGTACTCGACCTCCGTTCCGATGATCCGTTGCATAGCGACCAGCCTAGAGGTGCCGCCGTTCGAGCTCGCATCTGGCTGTGGCCCGGCGCCGCCGAATACCGGCGATGAACAGGGCGTCGTGGTGAGATTGAGCCACCATGACGTCGCAAGCGCCCACCAGCGAGCAACGTTTGGCTGCCGAACGCTGGTTCCTCGGCCGCGGGCTGCCCGCGGTGCTGCGCCCCGGCACGCTGGTGCGACGGGTGTGGGCGCGTTCGGCGCCGGCGCTTGCGGCGTTCGCGGTGGTGATGGCGTTCTCGATCGTCATCGTGGCCGTCACCGGAAAGCACACCATCGACATCGACGGCTCCCCGACGCGTGGCGAGTGGTTCGCACTCCTGGTGATCGTGCTGATCGTTCCGGCCGCCTCGATCGGTGGGTGGCTGGTGTCGCGCATCGACGACATGCGACGCCGCAACACGGTGGCCGCCGCCGCGCTCGTCGTGGCAATCCTGGGGGCGGTGTTCGGCGGCCCGAGTGCCCGCATCGGCGTCGACCTGATCGGCGACGCCGTCATCGTCGTCGGGATTCTCCTGTGCACCGCAACAGGTGTCGGCTCGATCCTGGGGTGGGCGGCGCAGATGACGCTGAGCAACCTCGCGTCGGTCGGCAGTCTGCTGCTGCGGGCGCTGCCGGTGATGCTGCTGACCGTGCTGGTCTTCTTCAACGGACCGGTGTGGACGATGGCGTCGACCGTCAGCCGGGGCAGGCTGTGGCTGGCGCTGGCGTTCCTGTTCGTCATCGCCGCGGCGTTCCTGGTCTCCACCACCCTGGGGCAGGTTCGGCCGATTCTGCAGCCGCTGGCCAAGCGCCCCGAACACGCCCAGATGCTGGTCGGCACACCCTTCGAGACCATGCCCGACCGGCCCCGCCGGGTGCCGCTGTCCCGACTGGAGCGGCTCAACGTCGTGTTCGTCCTGGCCCTGTCGCAGATCGCGCAGGTGCTGACGGTGTCCGTGGTCACGGGCATGCTGTTCGGAGCGTTCGGCCTGATCTTGATCAGCCCCGAGCTGCTGGCCGCGTGGACGCGCGACGGTCCCGCGGACGGCCAGCTGCTGGGCATGACGCTGCCGGTCCCGCAGGCGCTGATCCAGGTGAGCATGTTTCTGTCAGCGCTGACGTTCATGTATCTGGCCGCGCGTGCGGTCTCGGACAAGGAGTACCGCGCCCAGTTCGTCGACCCGTCGATCGAGGATCTGCTGTTGACCCTGGTGGCGCGCGACCGCTACCGCACCGCGACCGCAACGACCGAGAAGGAGACCACATGACCACCACCGGATTGCGAGGCAACCGTTACGGCGAAGTGCTGCTGGTCAGCGCCGGCCCGGACGGTCCGCAGGCCACCGTGTACAACACCTACCCGCTCAACGACTGTCCCCCCGAGCTGTGGAGCCGGCTCGATGCCCAAGCGCTGGCGACCGAGCACGGTGCGCTCGCGGCCCTGCTGAACGGGCCGCGCTACTGGCTGATGGACGCCATCGAGAAGGACATGGGCGCCGAGCGCGAGATCGTCACCTTCGGGGGTCTGGACATGTACCGGCAGGCCACCGTCACGCTGTCGTCGATGAATCCTGCGCCCTACGTGGCCAACACGGTGGCCCGCCACGCAGTTTTCGTGTTCGACGCGGGCACACCGGTATTCGAGCTCGTCGACGGTGACGGCCGGCGCTGGGTGATGCAGACCTGGAGCCAGATCGTCGACCCCACGCTGGGCTACGACGACCTCCCCGGACTGGCCGGCCGGCTGCGACTGCCCGACGGATGGAGCTACCGTGTCCGCACGCTCGAGGAGCAACTGCGCATCGACACCAGCAGTCAGGCCGCCCAGGTTCTCCAGGACGACCTGACCAACAGCTACTCGCTGGTGTCGGGCTAGAGGTACTGCCCCAGGTTGGACTCGGTGTCGATAGCTCTGCTGGCCGACGAACTCTTCCCGGTGACCAGCGTGCGGATGTACACGATCCGCTCGCCCTTCTTGCCCGAGATCCGCGCCCAATCATCGGGATTGGTGGTGTTGGGCAGGTCCTCGTTCTCGGCGAACTCGTCGACGATCGAGTCCAGCAGATGCTGGATGCGCAGACCCGGCTGACCGGTCTCCAGCACCGACTTGATCGCGTTCTTCTTCGCCCGGTCGACGACGTTCTGGATCATCGCCCCGGAGTTGAAGTCCTTGAAGTACATGACTTCCTTGTCACCGTTGGCGTAGGTGACCTCCAGGAACCGGTTGTCGTCGATCTCGGCGTACATCCGCTCGACGACCTTCTCGATCATCGCCTTGACGGTCAGCCGGCGATCGCCGTTGAACTCCGACAGATCATCGGCGTGGATCGGCAGCTCCTCGGTGAGGTACTTGCTGAAGATGTCTTGCGCCGCCTCGGCGTCCGGCCGCTCGATCTTGATCTTGACGTCCAGGCGGCCGGGCCGCAGGATCGCCGGGTCGATCATGTCCTCACGGTTGGATGCGCCGATCACGATGACGTTCTCCAGGCCCTCGACACCGTCGATCTCGCTGAGCAGCTGTGGCACCACGGTGGTCTCCACGTCCGAGCTGACGCCCGTGCCGCGGGTGCGGAAGATCGAGTCCATTTCGTCGAAGAACACGATCACCGGTGTGCCCTCGGACGCCTTCTCGCGCGCCCTCTGGAAGATCAGCCGGATGTGCCGCTCGGTCTCGCCGACGAACTTGTTCAGCAGCTCCGGGCCCTTGATGTTGAGGAAGTAGGACTTCGCCTCCCGCGCGTCGTCGCCGCGCACCTCGGCCATCTTCTTGGCCAACGAATTGGCCACCGCCTTGGCGATCAGCGTCTTGCCGCAGCCGGGCGGACCGTAGAGCAGCACACCTTTGGGCGGCCGCAGCGAGTACTCCCGGTAGAGCTCCTTGTGCAGGAACGGCAACTCGACTGCGTCGCGGATCTGCTCGATCTGGCGGGTCAGGCCACCGATGTCGTGATAGCTGACATCCGGCACCTCTTCCAGCACCAGGTCCTCGACCTCGGCCTTGGGGATGCGCTCGAACGCGTAGCCGGCCTTGGTGTCGACCAGCAGCGAGTCGCCCGGACGGAGCCGGCGCGGCTGATCGTCACCGAGGCTGGGGTCTTCGACGTCGGGCAGGTGCTCGGCGGCGACCAGCGGTTCGGCCAGCCAGACGATCCGCTCCTCGTCGGCATGACCGACCACCAGGGCGCGGTGTCCGTCGGACAGGATCTCCCGCAGCGTGCTGATCTCGCCGACCGACTCGTAGTGACCGGCCTCGACCACGGTCAGCGCTTCGTTCAGCCGGACCGTCTGGCCCTTCTTGAGCACCTTGGTGTCGATGTTGGGCGAGCAGGTCAGCCGCATCTTGCGCCCGGAGGTGAAGACGTCGACGGTGTCGTCGTCCTGCACGCCGAGCAGCACGCCGTAGCCGCTGGGCGGCTGCCCGAGCCGATCGACCTCCTCGCGCAACGCCAGCAACTGCTGGCGAGCCTCTTTCAGCGTGTCCATCAGCTTGGCGTTGCGCGCTGCCAGCGAATCGATACGCGCCTCGAGCTGGTGGACGTCTCGCGCCGCGCGGGCACCGCTCTGCGGCCCCATCGCACCGTCCAACTGCTCACGCAGGATCGCGGCTTCCCGACGCAGCTGCTCCAACTCGGCAGCGTCCTCGGCGGACAGCCTTCTCTCGGGGGATGTTCCGGAATTCCCGGACTGCTCGGACTCACTCATGCTGAGCTCCTTTCCCACACCGGGAGTTGGTGCGGTAACAACTTCAACGCTACCGGCGATTCAGCCATTGTGTGTGCTCTAGGAATTCGACACACCAGCAACACTGTTAGCCTCTGTACATCAGTTCGTCCGAACGGAAGGACCGTCGTGACCCTCAAATCCCTCTTTACCAGCGTGACCGCTGGGACCGCAGCAGCCGCGCTCGCGGGCGCCGCGGCCGTGGGTGTGACCTCGATTGCAGTGGGCGCGGGTGTGGCCGCCGCGGATCCCGTCGTCGTCAACGCGCCGCAGGCGCCGGCGCCCGACCTGGCCGGTCCGCTGACCCAGACCGTCAACGTGCTCGGCTCGGGTGGCTCGTTCTCGGGCAAGCAGGCGTATGTGCAGGACCTGGGCCGCATCGGCGGAATCGGCGTCTCCGCGAAGTACAACAGCGCCGTCCAGAAGGGCTACTTGCCGCTGACCGCGACCGTCGCCGACGTCGACCAGAACGGCAACGTCGCGACCGCCAATGTCACCGCCACGCTGCCGAACGGGCAGACCCGGACCATGCCGTTGAGCTTCGTGCAGGGCCCCAGCCCCACCGGCTGGCAGCTCTCGCAGTCGTCGCTGTTCACGCTGGCCGGGATGCTCGGCTGACGGTCAGCACTCGCTGATCCTTACCGATCGATGACGCCGGTGCGTCACCCTCTTCACCGCGGCGCCGCCACGATTGTGGCGGCGTTCGCGTTGGGTGGGTGCGCGCCGACGCCGTCTCCTCCGGCTGCGACGACGGTGGAGACATCGCCGGCCCCGACCGCGGGCATCCCGGCTCCGGCGCCGCCCGCTCCCGGCGGCCCACCACTACCGCAGCCTTCGGCACTGACCGACGTGCTCGCCCGGCTGTCCGACCCCACCGTCCCCGGTGAGGCGAAGATCTCGCTGATCGAAAGCGGCACTCCAGGCGAAGCCACGGGGCTCGACCGCTTCGCAACCGCGCTGCGCGACAACGGGGCGCTGCCGCTGTCGATCGAGGCGCGCGACCTCGGCTGGGCTCAGAACGGCACCGGTGACGTCATCGCCACCGTGACGATCAGACTGGCCAACCCGCCGGGCGCGCAGTTCACCTATCCGATGCAGTTCGCGCCTGAGGCGGGCTCGTGGCAGCTGACCCGGCAGACCGCCGATCAGGTGCTGGCATTGGACATACCTGCCGCGCCCTCCGCTCCTCCACCGCCTCCACCGCCTCCACCGCGGTGAGCATGTGGATCGGTTCGCTGGAATTCGACCTGCTCCTCGGTGACGTGCACTCGCTCAAGCAGAAGCGCTCGGTGGTGCGCCCGCTGGTCAACGAGTTGGCGCGGCGATTCTCGGTGTCCGCCGCCGAGACCGGGTCACAGGATCTGTACCGGCGCGCCGCCGTGGGGATCGCGGTCGTCTCCGGCGATCGCGCCCATGCGGTGACGGTTCTCGACGCTGCCGAACGTCTGGTGGCCGCCCGTCCCGAAGTGGAGTTGCTGTCGGCCCGGCGGAGCCTGCGCCGCAGCGACGACGAGTGAGCGCTAGACGCTCGGCCGCTTCTTGCGCAGCGGGATCGGCGCCACCGCACCGGGCGCGAGCTTGCGCGCGCTGATCAGGAACGCGGTGTGGCCGCGCATGGTGTGCTCGGGCCGCACGGCCAGACCGACGACGTGCCAGCCGCGCTGCATGCTCTCCCACGCCCGCGGTTCGGTCCAGCACTGCTGTTCGCGCAGGGCCTCGACGGTTTTGGACAGCTGCGTGACGGTGGCGACGTAGATCATCAGCACGCCGCCGGCGACCAGAGCCTCGGCGACGCGGCCGAGCACCTCCCACGGCGCGAGCATGTCCAGCACCACCCGGTCGACCTCGGGGCCCTGGTAGTCCACCAGATCGGCGGTGACCAGTTCCCAATTGTCCGGCGGTGCACCGAAGAACGTGGTGACGTTGCGCAGGGCATGCTCGGCGTGGTCCTCGCGCAGCTCGTAGGACGTCACGCGCCCTTCGGGTCCGACGGCGCGCAGCAGCGAACACGTCAGCGCGCCCGAGCCTGCGCCGGCCTCGAGCACCCGGGCACCCGGGAAAATGTCGCCCTCGTGCACGATCTGCGCCGCGTCTTTCGGGTAGACGACCTGCGCGCCGCGCGGCATCGACATCACGTAGTCGACGAGCAACGGGCGCAGCACCAGGAACTGGTCCCCGTTGGTCGAGCGCACCACACTGCCCTCGGGCAGCCCGATCACCTCGTCGAGGGAGATGATGCCGCGGTGGGTGTGGAACTCCCCGCCCGGCTTGAGCACCATCGTGTAGCGCCTGCCCTTGGCGTCGGTGAGCTGCACGCGGTCACCCACGTCGAACGGACCGGTCCGCTTCTGTCCAGGCACAGCTGATCAGCCTGCCAGCACGGGCGTCGCCGCCCACGGCCGGGTTGCCCCGATCTGTCGGCGGGCGGATCTAGGGTGAGCGTCGTGAACACCGAGCCTGAGCGGGAGATGCGCCGCCCGGCGCTGTCCCCGTCGCGGGCCAGCGATTTCAAGCAGTGCCCTCTGCTCTACCGGTTCCGCGCGATCGACCGCCTGCCCGAGCCGTCGTCGACCGCGCAGGTGCGCGGATCGGTCGTGCACGCGGCGTTGGAGCAGCTGTTTACGCTGCCTGCGGCCGAGCGGGTGTCCGAGGCGGCGCAGGCGCTGGCGGCCCCGGCGTGGGAGCGGGTGCTCGCCGAGAAGCCGTCACTGGCCGGCGACTTCACCCCCGAGGTGCGCGCCGTTCTGCTCGAAGAGGCCAGGACGCTGTTGGCGGGCTACTACCGCCTGGAAGACCCGACGCGCTTCGACCCGCAGTCGTGCGAGCAGCGCGTCGAGGTCGAGCTCGCCGACGGCACGCTGCTGCGAGGTTTCGTCGACCGCATCGACGTCGCCGCGACCGGGGAGATCCGGGTCGTCGACTACAAGACCGGCAAGGCGCCGCCCGCGGCCCGCGCGCTGGCGGAGTTCAAGGCGATGTTCCAGATGAAGTTCTACGCGGTCGCGCTTCTGCGCTCCCGCGGCGTGCTGCCGACCCGGCTCCGGCTGATCTACCTCGCCGACAGCCAGGTGCTCGACTACACCCCCGATCTCGACGAACTGCTGCGCTTCGAGAAAACGCTGATGGCTATCTGGAACGCCATTCAATCGGCCGGTGTGACAGGCGATTTCCGCCCGAACCCGTCACGGCTGTGCGACTGGTGTGCACACCGCGCGTTCTGCCCGGCGTTCGGCGGT
The DNA here is from genome assembly GCA_040752555.1 of Actinomycetota bacterium. Lineage (GTDB taxonomy): Bacteria > Actinomycetota > Actinomycetes > Mycobacteriales > Mycobacteriaceae > Mycobacterium. Next base: position 97,967 of record JBFMGT010000018.1, read on the forward strand.
ACCCCGCCGCCCTACCCCGGCTGGCCGCAGGACCGTGACGCTGGTTCCGATGACGGCGATCCCGATGCAGTGCTGCGTGCCCCCGGGGCCGCGGCGTGATCGACTGCCTGTTCCGCTTCCAGGGCGTCGACGGCGACTTCGAGGTGTTCGAGTCGACCGACGGCACCCGCAGCAACTGGGACCCGCAGATCCAGCACGGCTCACCGCCCCTGGCGCTGCTGACCAGAGCCATCGAACGCCTCGCCGACGGCACCGGGATGCGGGTCGGCCGCCTGACGTTGGACATCCTCGGAGCCATCCCGGTGACCCGGGTGAAGGTGAGGGCCAGGGTCGACAGGCCGGGGGCGCGCATCGCGTTGATGGTCGCCGAAATGGCAGTCGATCGCCCCGATGGCAGCTCGCGGACGGTCGCCAGGGTGACCGCGTGGCTGTTGGCGACCAGCGAGACTGCCGACGCCGCAGCCGATCGTTATCCGCCGATGGTCGAGGGCGAAACGGCGGACGTCAGCCACTCCTGGGACGGCGCCCCGGGCTACCTGGAGACGGTGACGTGGCGCAGGCAGGCCACCGCACCTGAGGCAGCCTTCGAAGCATGGCTGACTCCCCTTGTGCCCCTAGTGGATTCGGAGCCGACGACCGCGCTACAGCGGTTGGCCATGGTGGTGGATTCGGCGAACGGCACCGGGGCCGTCCTGGACCCGCAGGACTTCGTGTTCATGAACACCGACACGGTGGTGCACCTGCACCGGCTGCCTGAGGGCCGCGATTTCGGGCTGCGTGCGCGGGCGTCGATCGGCCCCGACGGGGTCGGGGTCACCACTGCCGAGATCTTCGATCGCCGCGGTTTCATCGGTACCTGCGCGCAGACGCTGTTCGTGCAGCGGCGGGAATAACAGTGATCTGGGGCACTGTTGGCCCTGTCCATGAAGGCATTCTCAGCCGACGAGCGGCAGAATTTTCTCGCTGATCTGCACGTGGGCGTGCTGTCGGTGGCGGCGTCGGGCGGCAGGCCGCCGGCCAGCGTGCCGATCTGGTACGACTACGTCGACGGCCTCATCCGCTTCAACACCGGATCGTCGTCGCGCAAGGCGCGGCTGATCCGCGAGGCCGGTACGGTCACCCTGGTGGCGCAGCGGGAGGAGCCGCCGTACCAGTACGTCACCGTCGAGGGGACCGTGGTCGACACCCTGGATCCGGCGCCGCGAGACATCGCGGAGGCCATCGCAATTCGCTACCTCGGCGACGAGGGCGGGCGGGCCTTCGTCGCATCCATGGAGGACAGCCCGAGCATCGTGTTCCTGGTGCGCCCGGACCGCTGGATCACCGCGGACTATTCCGGCGAGCTCTAGGCAGACGTAGCCAGCGCCTTGGCGTCCTCGTCGGCGAAGGTGTCCTCGAGCTGCAGCGGCGAGTAGTCGACGTCGATCTCGCCCAGCGGACGGCCCCGCGCGCTGCTGATGGTGCCGAACCGGCGCATCCCCTTGTCGGCGGCGTAGGCCTGGAACTCGTCCTTCTGCAGGTCGAACGGGATCTCGTCGTAGAGGTCGTAGGCGTCGTCGGTGTTCTTCAGCGCGAGCGGGATGAGCTCGTTCATCCTGCTCTCGAACACCGCCCAGTTGCTGTCGTCGGCCGCGACGTGCCGCCGGCACGTGAACGTACCCCAGGCCATGTGGCGCCGCTCGTCGTCGCCGATTCTGCGGACCAGTTCCTGCATACCGGGCAGGATGTTGTTGTCCACGCAGATGCGGTGCCACGCATAGTATCCCGTCAACGCCATCATCCCCTCGATGACGTGGTTGTAGGTCACCGAGGCGCGCACCTGCGCCGCGGGTGACGGATCGGTGGTCAGCGCATCGAGTGAGGCGGGCAGCTCCTCGTAGAAGATCGTCTTGTAGGTCGGCAGGTCGTCGAGGAAGACCTGGAGGTCGTCGGTGACCCCGACAGCATCGAGCCACAGGCGGAACACCTGTGTGTGCTTGGCCTCCTCGAACGCGAACTGCGTCAGGTACATCTCGTCGCCGAGGCGACCTTCTGCGCGCATCGCGGCCATGAACGGCTGGATGTCCTGCGTGACCGCCTCCTCCCCGGCGATGAACTGAGCACACAACCGGGTCGCCCATTCGCGTTCGAGGTCGGTCAGCGCCTCCCAGTCGGCGCGGTCGCGGGAGAAGTCGATGTCGGCGGGATTCCAGAACTTGGCATTCCCACCGGCAAAAAGCTTGAGCGGCAAGCTGTCCCAGTTGAGGCCGCCGGCGGCCAGCGAATCCGAACGTGTCCTAGCGGTATGAGTCATGTGCGTGTTCTCCTTCGTGCTTCGGGATGGGCAAGGGCTGACGGGTGGTGTTGGATCCAAAAGCCGCGGCGAGCACCGCGACATACCGGCGGACGACGAGAGCCGGCTGATCCGGCGAGATTTCGTCGAGGCCGAGCAGCGGATCCATGCCGCGCACGTACGGCGCGAGCGCGAGGTGGGGCAGCAGCATCAGCAGTAGCGAGAGCAGTGCGTCGAGGTCGGCGTCGGGACGCAGATCGCCCCGCTGGCGTGCGTCGTGCACCAGAGGACGCAGCACCTCCAGGTAGTGCCGGTGCACGACCGCGCGAATGCTGACCCGCGCGTCGGTGTCGACTTCGAAACTGGCCGCGGCGTGCAAGGCGCGTTCCCGCGGATGCTCGGCGAAATACGCCACCCAGACGTCGAGTAGATCGGTGAGGAACTCGAAGAACGGCCGGGTCGGGTCGAGCGCCCGAATCTGGTCTTCCATGTGCATGCGTACCCGCTGGCTGCCCACGTCGGTGATGTGGGCATACAGGTCGCGTTTGTCGGCGAAGTACTGGAACAGGCTGCCTTTGGCCACCCCTGCGCGTCGGGCGATGACGTTGAGGCTGCCGCCGGAGAACCCGTGCGCGGCGAACTCTGCCTCCGCGGCGGCGATCACCGCGGCCCGGCGTTCACCACCGAGACGAGACCAGGTGACCGTGGGCATCGCGCCTCCCAGGCTGGATATGACCACTGGTCATATTACTGTGACTCAAGCCACAGTCAAGAGGCCCTCAGTCCAGCGGGGTCAACTCCTGCAGCATCGTGGGCACCAGCTCGCTCACCGTCGGATGGATGTGCATGGTGCGCGAGATCGCGGTGTAGGGCAGCTTGGCGGTCATCACGTCGAGGATGTCCTGGATCACCTCGTCGCCGCCGACGCCGAGAATCGCCGCTCCGAGGATCTCCTCGGTGTCGGCGTCGACGACCACCTTCATGAAGCCCTGCGTCTCCCCCTTCTCGACCGCACGCCCGACCCGTGTCATCGGCCGTTTGCCCACCAGGGCCTTGCGTCCCGACCGGCGCACCTCGTCGACGGTCATGCCGGCTCGGCCGAGCGGCGGATCGATGTAGAGCGCATAGGTCGAGACCCGGTCGCTGACCCGGCGGGGATCGTCATCGAGCAGGTTCGCGGCGACGATCTCGAAATCGTTGTAGGACGTGTGGGTGAACGCGCCGCGGCCGTTGCAGTCCCCCATCGCCCAGATGTGGGCGACATTGGTGCGTAACTGGTCGTCGACGGTGATGTAGCCGCGCTTGTCGGTCTCGACGCCGGCCGCCTCCAGTCCGAGGTCGTCGGTGTTGGGCCGGCGGCCGACCGCGACGAGCAGGTGCGACCCGGCGATCGGATCGGCGCCCTCGCGCGGAGTGACGGTGAAACCCGTTCCAGTTCCATTGTCCTGCTTGGCAAACGAGATGCCGTCGGCCCCGGTGACCACCTGGATGCCCTCGCCTTCGAGGATCTCCCGGATGGCTGCGGAGACGTCCTCGTCTTCCCGGGAGGTCAGCCGTGGGCCCTTCTCGACGACGGTCACCTCGGCGCCGAAGCGCCGGTACATCTGGGCGAACTCGAGTGCGATGTAGCTGCCGCCGATGATCACCAGATGCTCGGGCACCACGTCGAGCTCGAGGATGCCGACGTTGGTCAGGTAGTCCACCTCGGCCAGGCCCGGCATGTCGGGGGCGACCGCGCGGCCGCCGACGTTGAGGAAGATGCGGTCGGCTTCGAGCAGCTGGTCGCCGACGCGCAGGGTGTGCGGGTCCTCGAAGCGGGCGTGGCCGCGGATCAGCGTGGCTCCGTCCATGCCCTGCAACCAGGACTCCACGCCGTCGCGGTCGCCGAGGCTGATCCGATCCTTACGGGCCTTGACCGCGGCCATGTCGACGGTGACCTCGCCGGTCCCGATGCCGAAGTCGGCGCTGCGCCGCGCGATGTGGGCCGCATGCGCGCTGGCCACCAGCGTCTTGGTGGGGATGCAGCCGGTGTTGACGCACGTACCACCGACGTGTTTGCGCTCGATCACGGCGACCTTCTGGCCCGCTGCGGTGAGCCGGCCCGCCAGCGGCGGGCCAGCCTGTCCCGCGCCGACGATGATCGCATCGAACTTCTGCGTCATGCCGCCACCAGACTGACGAGGAATGCCACCACGAGGCCGCCGATCACCGCGAGCGCGTCCTCACCGAACGCGCCGGGTCGGTCATTGCCGCCGCGGGCAGCGGCGACCCGGCTGCGGAGTTCGGCGCCGGCAAGGGTGCCGAGGACGGCGCCGATCATGCCCGCCCCGGTCCCGATGAAGGTGTGGAAGGAGGCACTGCCGATGACCGCACCGGCGAAGCCACCGGTGAGGATGCGAGCGATGAACTGCGGCGGCACTTTTCGGCTCGGCGTCTTGGGGAGCTGATCGGTGACCAGTTCGCCGACGAGCAAAATCGTCAGCACCGTCACGGTGATGGGGTGCGCAACCCATTCTGACCATTTACCCTCGACGTCGATCCAGCCGAGCATGGCTCCCCAGGCGACGACGGCCGGGGCGGTCATGGCGCGCAGGCCTGCGATCACCCCGATCAACAGCGCGAGCACGAGAACAGCGACCTGCGTCATCGGCACCTCCGTGGTTGGTCACCGCGACGCTAACACGCTAGAAGCGACAGAACCGGATGTCCGATGCCAGGATCGCTTTGGCGCCGATGGCGGCGAGTTCGTCCATGATCGCGTTGACGTCGCGGCGCGGCACCAGCGCCCGGACCGCCACCCAGGCCGGGTCGGCCAGCGGCGCGATGGTCGGCGACTCCAGACCCGGCGTCACCTCGGTGGCGCGCTCGAGAACCGAACGGGGACAGTCGTAGTCGAGCATCAAGTATTGCTGGCCGAACACCACGCCCTGGACTCGGGCCGCCAGTTGATCACGGGCCGGATCCGGACCGGAATCGGCACGCTCGATCAGGATCGCCTCGGAATCGCAGAGCGATTCCCCGAACGCGACCAGATTGTGCAGCCCGAGAGTGCGTCCGGAGCCGACGATGTCGGCGATGACGTCGGCCACTCCGAGCTGGATGGAGATCTCCACCGCCCCGTCGAGGCGGATGACGGTGGCCTCGATCCCCCTGTCGGCCAGGTCTTTCCGGACCAGATTGGGGTAGGCCGTCGCGATGCGTTTACCCGCCAGCTCGGCGACCTGCCAGTCCCGGCCCGCGGGGGCGGCGTAGCGGAAGGTGGATGCACCGAAACCCAGCGCCAACCGCTCCTTGACCGGCGCGTCGGCGTCGGCGGCGAGGTCGCGGCCGGTGATACCGAGATCGAGCTGCCCGGAACCCACGTAGATCGCGATGTCCTTGGGACGCAGGAAGAAGAACTCGACGTTGTTGGCGGGGTCGACGACGGTGAGATCCTTGGGATCGGTGCGGCGACGGTAACCGGCCTCGGACAGGATCTCCGACGCCGATTCGCTCAGTGCACCTTTGTTGGGGACGGCGACGCGCAGCATGTCACAGCTTCCCGTAGACGTCGTCGAGGGTGAGTCCGCGCGAGAGCATCAGCACCTGGGTCCAGTAGAGGAGTTGGCTGATCTCCTCGGCGAGCGCATCGTCGCTTTCGTGTTCGGCGGCCAGCCACACCTCGCCGGCTTCCTCGAGGATCTTCTTGCCGATGCCGTGCACGCCACCATCCAGCGCGGCGACGGTGCCGCTGCCTGCGGGCCGCGTGCGGGCCCGATCGCTGAGCTCGGCGAACAGGGCGTCGAAGGTCTTCACGTTGGCCGATTCTGTCACGTCGGGCGGGAAAAGCCGCGATCGGCCGGTCCCGAGCAGTGCGACAATCATTCAGTGGGTGGAACCGTGAGCTGCGATCCGGATGGACTGCGCGCATTCGTGGCTCTGTGCGGCGAGCACGCCAACGACGTCGGCGTGCACCGCTACCCGACTCAGCCGCCGTTGCCGAAGCAGGCGACATCAACCGCGGTGGCGCAACTTCACGACGCGACCGAGCGCGTCGCCGGAAACCTCGCTGAACGGATCGATTCGACGGCAAAGGCCGCGGCAGAAGCAGCGAGGATGTATTCCGAATCCGACACCGACGCCGGCGGACAGATCGAAGCAAGTATGTAGTGATGGCCGGCCACGATCTTCCTTCGCGGCTGCCCAGGCTGACACGATCCGATATCGAGTCCTGGGATGTCGACCATTTGAATGCCGCCGCGTCGGCCTGGAGATCGACGGCGCGCACATGGCAGGAAGGCTTCACGGCGGTGAATGGCGCCATTCTGCGACCCGGAGGAACCGAATGGATCGGAGTAGCCGCCGACGCCGCGTCACAGCGCACCGACCGCGATCGTGTGAAGGTGATGGGCCTGGCCGATCGACTCACCACCGCGGCGACAGTCGCCGATCGCGGCGCCGACGACTTGCTGGCAGCAAAGCGGCAGGCGATGACATCGATCAGCAACGCCACGGGTGCCGGATTTCGTGTCTCGGAGGATCTGTCAATCCGCGACACCTTGGCGGTTGCGTCGAAGCCGCAGCGGTTGATTCGCGATTTACAGGCCCAGCTCTTCGCCGCCGAGATCAAGGCGGGATCACTGCAGCTGGCCGCGACTGATCAGACGGTCGCGTCGAAACTCAACACGTTCGCGGCAGGCTTCGGTCAACTTCCCTTTCCTCAAGGTCCCACGAAGGAACCTGCGCCGCCCAAAGTGCCCATGCCACCGTACAATCCGCGTGTTTGGGGCGCATGCCCTGTGGGGTGGCGGCGACCCCGCCAAGATCGTGCGAACGTTCCATCGCGCGCCGTTGGTCGACGGGGTCAGCGCGATGCCCGGTGGCGACTCTGTCCTTTACTGCGGCAATGAGAAGTACGGCTTCTACCACATCGTCAACCGGCACGGCCAGGACTGGTCGAACGTCGCGGCTGAGCGCTTCCCTAGCGCTGGAAACTGGCGCTACCTTGCTGACTACTCAATCGGCGCGACTCTTTCAAATCCCGAGAGCACCGTCTACAACTCGAAAACGACACATTCATGGTTCAACGCAACATCTACCGGATCACGGAAGACGGCGCAGTCTACTCATTCACCTGCCGCGTATTGGTATCTGCGTCGGACGGCAAGATCATCACCGCTTACCCCACGTCGACTCCGATCTGACCGGACGCAGGAGGCCCTTTTGTGAACAGCTACTCGGAGCTAACCAAGCTCATCGAGCAGATCCTCGAACCGGTCCTTGACGTCTCCACGTTGACGCCTAGAAGCCCGTCGGTCTTCGAAGCGGGAGCCCCCTGGGAGCGGACCGTCTTCAAGTGGGGTTCTTCCCGCACTGGCGAGGACCGCTCGGTCGCCGTCTACGTCGGCACAATCAGCGACGGAGCGCAGCAAGCCGCCGACATCCGAGAGATGATTGCACTCGAGACAATGCCAGGAGACGAAGCGTTCGAAGTGCCCGAATCAGTCGACGGTGAGTTCGTCTTCGGACTCGGCTACCTGGGCCGCGTCATCGCTATCGCCGGCTCATGCCAGGTCGACATCTACCCATCTCCGCCCATGGTGCCGTTGTCCACGCTCGTCGAACCGGCGCTGGAGATCGCGCGGTCCATCGACCGCGCGCAACCCTAACCGGCCGCGGTCTTGTCCTCGCGCAGGATCTCGCCGTGCATGTCCTCCAGCGACACGCCCTTGGTCTCCATCACCCAGCGCCAGACGAACAGTCCGGAGAGCACCGCGCACAGTCCGTAGAACCCGTAGGCCAGGCCGAGGTGTTCACGCAGGCCGGGGAACGTGACAGTGATCAGCCAGTTGGCCGCCCACTGACCCGCGGCGGCCAGGCCCAGCGCCGCAGCACGGATGCGGTTGGGGAACATCTCGCCGAGCAGCACCCACACCACCGGTCCCCAAGACATGCCGAACGCGACAACGAACAGGTTCGCCGCGATCAGCGCGACGATGCCCGAGGCGCCCGGCAGGCTCGGCGTGCCATCGGGGTTGACCGTCGCATTGCCGAAGATCACCGCCATCGTGATCAGCGTGACCGCCATGCCCGTCGAACCGATCAACAGCAGCGGCTTGCGCCCGATCTTGTCGATCAGCGCGATCGCGATCAGCGTCGTGAGAACGTTGATCACCGACGTGATCACGGTGTAGACCGCCGATTCATCGGCACTGAATCCGACGGCCTGCCACAGCACGTTGCTGTAGTAGAAGATCACGTTGATGCCGACGAACTGCTGGAAGATCGACAGACCCAGGCCCACCCAGACAATGCCGTAGAGGCCGCCCGTCGGTTTGCGCAGGTCACGCCAGGACGGCTTGTCCTCGCGCTCCAGCGTCTCCCGGATCCGGGTGATCGTGATCTCCAGGTTCTTCTGCCCCAAGAGGCGGGTCAGCACCCTGCGTGCCTCCGGGATCTTGTGCGTGGCAACGAGATACCGCGGAGACTCGGGGATGGTGAAGGCCAGCACGCCGTAGAGAACCGCCGGCACGGCCATCGCCAGGAACATCCACCGCCACGCGTCCAGGCCCAGCCACAGCGGTTCGTTGGGCCCGCCGGCGAGCCACTGCAGCAGATAGTTCACCGCGAATGAGGCGAAGATGCCCGACACGATGGCCAGCTGCTGCAGCGAGCCGAGCCGGCCGCGGATACCGGGCGGCGACGTCTCGGCGATGTAGGCGGGCGCGATCACCGACGCGACGCCGACGCCGATGCCGCCGACGATCCGGAACAGCACCACCGTCCAGACCTCATGGGCGAAGCCGGTGCCGAACGCGCTGATGAGGAACAGCACCGCGGCGATCTTCATCACCGCGATGCGGCCGATCTTGTCGGCGATCCGCCCTGCCGTCATGGCGCCGGCGGCCGCACCGAGCAGCGCCGATGCGACGGCGAAGCCGAGTTCGGCGTTACCGATGCCGAAGTCCTCCTGAATGGAGTCGACTGCCCCGTTGATGACGGCGCTGTCGTACCCGAACAGCAGTCCGCCGAGCGCGGCGACCGATGCGATTCGGATCGCGGTCTTGCCCGACGAGAAGTCCTCACCCTCGGCGAATATCTCGGGGCTCTCCCCCACTGGACCACCTTGACCGGCCATCAGACACCCTTCCGCACCGTTGCGTGATACACATCACATTGAATCACTCGTGACTGGCGGTCGGGAGCATTCCCACAAGTGCGGTGGTTTACGCGGTGCGCAGCTCGCGATCGATTTCGGTGTGGATGCGCCGCAGGTCTGCTGCACCCAGGCCGGCCAGCGAATCGGCGTGCCGGCGCCGGATTCCACCGGGAACGGGGACGTCGTTGGGCACCACCAACACTGCGCAGCCGGCTTTCTCCGCCGCTGCCGCGCCGGTCACGGAGTCCTCGACGGCGAGACATTCGGCGGGGCGCAGATCCAGCAGTTCGGCCGCGCGCAGATATGGGTCGGGCTCGGGCTTGCCGCTGGCCACTTCATCGGCACACACGGTCACCGAAAAGTAGTGCCGCCCAATGCTGTTGAGCGCACGCTCGGTGAGTGCGCGCTGGGTGTTGGTCACCAGGGCCATCGGAACGTCAGCTGCAGCAAGCGAATCGAGCATCTCGCGGGCGCCCTCACACCAGGGCAACCCCCGGTCGAACAGCTCGCCGGTGTAGTCGTGCAACCAGCGGATCGACTCGACCATCGCGTCGGGGTCGGGATCGAGACCCAGCTCGGCGTACACCGTGACCATGGTCTCCTGCGCTGACGCGCCGACCAGCGCGGTCCTCGTCTGCCGGCTCATCTCCGCGCCGAACGACCCGTAGAGCGCCGACAGTGAGATGTCCCACAGCTTTTCGGAGTCGACGAGCGTGCCATCCATGTCCCACAGCACCGCTTGCACCCCGCAATTGTGTCATGCCGGGACCGCGGCGGGCCAATCGCGAGCACCACCAGACGCTAGCGCGACGGTGGCACCGGATGGTCGGGCTCCAGCGCCGGTAGCCCGTCGATGCTGTGCCCGTTGTCACCAGCTATGCGCCGCGCGAACTTCTCTTCGCTCAGCGTGGCGTGGTAGTCGTCGAGGACCGGCCGCTCGTCGACGAGATCGTAGTAGGGCACCGCGAATCCGCAAGCGTCGGCAATACGTTCGACGTCGACCACGATGGCGGCCCGAACCCCGGGATGGAGTGCGCCGAAACACGAAGCCAGCCGGTCGAACTCAGCATCGTCGGGGCGGACCACCCGACCTGTTCCGTAGAGCCGCAGGATGCGCGACTGCCGGGTGAACGAGCAGAACATCACGGTGATGCGCCCGTTGTCGCGCAGGTGGGCGATCGTTTCCGCGCCGCTGCCGAACAGATCGAGGTAGGCCACGGTGTGCTCGTCGAGGATCGCGAAAGTGTCCCTATACCCCTTGGGTGACAGGTTGACGCGGCCACCCACCGACGGAGCGGTCGCCACGAAGAACATCGCCTGGGCGGCGATGAACTCGCGCAGCGACTCGTCGAGCCGCGCGAACTCCTTCGCCACCTGCTCAATCCTCGGGGTTGTAGCCCAGATTCGGAGCGAGCCAGCGTTCAGCTTCGGCCAGCGTCCAGCCCTTGCGCCGCGCGTAGTCGGCGACCTGGTCCTGGGCCAGGCGGCCGATCACGAAGTACTGCGACTGCGGGTGCGAGAAATACCAGCCGCTGACCGCGGCGCCGGGCCACATCGCCATCGACTCGGTCAGCTCGATGCCGGTGCGTTCGGTGACGTTCAGCAGGTCGAACAACGTCACCTTCTCAGTGTGCTCCGGGCACGCGGGATAGCCTGGCGCAGGCCGGATTCCGACGTACTTCTCGCCGATCAACTCCGCGTTATCGAGTTGTTCGTCGGGCTGATAGCCCCAGAACTCCCGGCGGACCCGCTGGTGCATGCGCTCGGCGAACGCTTCGGCCAGCCGGTCGGCCAGAGACTCCAGCAGGATGGCGCTGTAGTCGTCGTTGGCCGCCTTGAATTCAGCGATCTTCTCGCTGCTGCCGAGTCCCGCGGTGACCGCGAACGCGCCGACGTGGTCGGCCAACCCGGTGGCCTTCGGGGCGATGAAATCGCCGAGGCTGCGGTTCGGGATGCCGTCGCGGTGCTCGCCCTGCTGGCGTAGGTTGTGCAGCCGGGTCAGCACCTCGGAGCGCGATTCGTCGGTGTAGACCTCGATGTCGTCGCCGACGGCGTTCGCGGGGAAGAAGCCGATGACCCCGTTGGCGGTCAGCCACTTCTCCTTGATCGCAGTGTCGAGCATCTCCTGGGCGTCCTCGTACAGCTTGCGGGCCGCCTCCCCCGATGCCGGGTTGTTGAGGATGTCGGGGAACCGGCCCTTCATCTCCCAGGCGTTGAAGAACGGCTGCCAGTCGATGTACTCCCGCAGCTCGGCGAGGTCGTAATCGATGAAATCGCGCACCCCGAGACCCTGCGCCGGCACCGGCGGCGTGTAACCGTCCCAGTCGATCGGCGTCCGGTTGGCGCGCGCCTTCTCCAGCGTCAGCATCGGTCGCTCGTTCTTCTGGGCGTGCCGCTCGCGCAGCGAGGCGTAGTCCTTCTCGGTGGCCTCCAGCAGCGCAGGACGCTGCCGGTCGTCCAGCAGCGCCGCGGCCACCGGCACCGAGCGTGAGGCGTCCTTGACCCACACCACCGGACCGCTGCGCCGCGGGGCGACCTTGACAGCGGTGTGGGCACGCGACGTCGTCGCACCTCCGATCAGCAGCGGGATCTCCAAACCCTCCCGCTCCATCTCGACCGCGAAGTTGACCATCTCGTCCAGCGACGGCGTGATCAGGCCCGACAATCCGATGATGTCGGCGTCGTGCTCCTTGGCTGCATCCAGGATCTTCTGGGCCGGCACCATGACGCCGAGGTCGATCACCTCGTAGTTGTTGCACTGCAGGACGACGCCGACGATGTTCTTGCCGATGTCGTGCACGTCGCCCTTGACCGTCGCCATGATGATCGTGCCGTTGGTGTCCTTGCTCTTCGTCTGCGACGCTTCTTTTTCCGCCTCGATGTACGGCAGCAGGTAGGCGACCGCCTTCTTCATCACGCGCGCGGACTTCACGACCTGGGGCAGGAACATCTTGCCCGAGCCGAACAGGTCGCCGACGACGTTCATGCCGTCCATCAGCGGGCCCTCGATCACCTCGATCGGGCGTCCACCGGCCGCGGCGATCTCGGCCCGTAGTTCCTCGGTGTCGTCGTCGACGTGCGCGTCGATGCCCTTCACCAGGGCGTGGGTGATCCGCTCACGGACCGGCAACGAGCGCCACTCGGCCGCGCCCGCTTCTTCGGACTTCTCGGTCTTGTTGAACCGCTCGGCGATCTCGAGCAGCCGTTCGGCGGCGTCCTCGCGCCGGTTCAGCACGACGTCTTCGATCCGGTCCCGCAGCTCGGGGTCGATCGAGTCGTACGGCACCAGTGCGCCCGCGTTGACGATGCCCATGTCGAGGCCGGCCTTGATGGCGTGGAACAGGAACACCGCATGGATCGCCTCGCGGACCGGGTTGTTGCCGCGGAACGAGAACGACACGTTCGAGATACCGCCGGAGATGTGCACCCCGGGCAGGTTCTCCTTGATCCACGCGCACGCCTCGATGAAGTCGATGCCGTAGGTCGCGTGCTCCTCGATACCGGTGGCGAGCGCGAAGCAGTTCGGGTCGAAGATGATGTCCTCGGCCGGGAAACCGACCTCTTCGGTCAGGATTCGGTAGGCCCGTCCGCAGATCTCCTTGCGGCGCTCGAGGTTGTCGGCCTGGCCTTGCTCGTCGAACGCCATCACGACGACGGCGGCGCCGTACTTGCGGCACAGCCGGGCCTCGCGGACGAACTTCTCCTCACCCTCCTTCAGCGAGATCGAGTTCACGATGGGCTTGCCCTGCACGTTCTTCAGGCCCGCCTCGATGACCTCCCACTTGGAGGAGTCGATCATCACCGGCACCCGGCTGATGTCGGGTTCGGCCGCGATCAGCTTGGTGAACCGGTCCATCGCGGCGACGCCGTCGATCATGCCCTCGTCCATGTTGATGTCGATGACCTGCGCACCGACCTCGACCTGCTGCAGAGCCACCGACAACGCGCTGTCGTAGTCCTCGGCCTTGATCAGGTTGCGGAACCGGGCCGATCCGGTGATGTTCGTGCGCTCACCGATGTTGACGAACAGCGAGTCGTCGGTGATGTTCAGCGGCTCCAGACCCGACAGCCGGGTCGCGACCGGGATCTCCGGGAGCTCACGCGGCGTCTTTCCCTCGACCACCTTGGCGATCTCGGCGATGTGCGGCGGCGCCGTGCCGCAGCACCCGCCGACGAGGTTGACCAGGCCCGCTTCGGCAAACTCGGCGATGTAGGAGGCCTGCCGCTCGGGTGATTCGTCGTACTCGCCGAACGCGTTGGGCAGGCCGGCGTTCGGATAGCAGGACACGAACGTGTCGGCGATGCGCGCGACCTCGGCGATGTAGGGCCGCATCTCCGGTGCGCCGAGCGCGCAGTTCAGCCCCACCGCCAGCGGCCGGGCGTGCCGGATCGCGTTCCAGAACGCCTCGGTGACCTGGCCGGACAGGGTCCGCCCCGACGCGTCGGTGATGGTGCCCGAGATGATCAGCGGCCAGCGCCGGCCGCGCTGTTCGAACAGGGTCTCCACGGCGAACACCGCCGCCTTGGCGTTGAGCGAGTCGAAGATGGTCTCGATGATGAGCAGGTCCGCGCCCCCGTCGACCAGGCCGTTGGCCGCCTCCAGGTAGGCGGCGACCAGCTGGTCGTAGGAGACGTTGCGGGCACCCGGGTCGTTGACGTCCGGCGAGATCGACGCGGTGCGCGTCGTCGGCCCGATGGCGCCGGCGACGTAGCGAGGCCGCTCCGGGGTGGCGAACTCGTCGGCGGCTTTGCGGGCCAGCGCGGCGCCGGCATAGTTCAACTCGTACGCGAGGTCCTGCATCTCGTAGTCGGCGAGCGAGACGGCGTTCGCGTTGAACGTGTTGGTCTCCAGGATGTCCGCGCCTGCCTCGAGGTACTCGCGGTGGATGCCCTCGATGATCTGCGGCTGCGTCAACGTGAGGAGGTCATTGTTGCCCTGCAGAGCGGTCGGCCATTCGGTGAACCGGTCGCCCCGGTACCCGTCCTCGTCCGGCCGGTCCCGCTGGATGGCCGTGCCCATCGCGCCGTCGATGACGAGGATGCGTTCGCGCAGGGCGGACTGCAGTTCCTCGGTGCAGTCAGGGCGGATGTTCGGCGTGAATTCAACCGTGCTCGACTCGACAGCGGTCACGTGCACTCCTTCCATGGCGGAAGGCGTCCTTGACTCTGCCGAGCGTGGCGGATACCGGCGGAAACGACCGGAACCCGTTGCAACGCCTCTCGACCTGGATGAGTCTACGTCGTTGTTCAACTGACTTCTGGACGCCGTTGGGCGGTGGCCTGCAGGGGATCAACCCGTCTGCGGCCGAGCCTATTTCCCCGTCGGCCGGCCGGGCGGCACCGGGGGCGGGTCGATGACCGCCATCTGACCCCAGAAGGGCTTAGGCTGGCTTGGTGACCCCCCCGGATTTCGGCGGTCCCAAGCGACCTGACCTGCCCGACCTGCGCGACACCATCGTGGTCGCGGCGTTCGAGGGCTGGAACGACGCCGGTGACGCGGCCAGCGACGCCGTCGAGCATCTCGACGCGATCTGGGAGGCGGACACGATCGTCGAGATCGACGACGAGTCCTACTACGACTACCAGGTCAACCGGCCCGTCATCCGGCAGGTGGACGGCGTCACGCGCGAGCTGGTGTGGCCTTCGATGCGCATCTCGCATTGCCGGCCCCCCGGTGCGGACCGCGACATCGTGCTGATGCACGGCGTCGAACCGAACATGCGGTGGCGCACGTTCTGCGCGGAACTGCTGGCCATCGCCGACAAACTCAACGTGCAGACCGTGGTGATCCTCGGCGCCCTGCTGGCCGACACTCCGCACACCCGGCCCGTGCCGGTCTCCGGCGCGGCCTACTCCTCTGATTCGGCGAAGACGTTCGGCCTCGAGGAGACCCGCTACGAGGGGCCGACCGGCATCGCCGGGGTCTTCCAGGACGCGTGCGTGCAGGCCGGCATTCCCGCGGTGACGTTCTGGGCGGCCGTACCGCACTACGTGTCGCAGCCACCCAACCCGAAGGCGACGGTGGCGCTGCTGCGCCGCGTCGAAGACGTCCTGGACATCGAGGTGCCGCTGGCCGACCTGCCCGCCCAGGCCGAGGAGTGGGAGCAGGCGGTCAGCGAGATGACCGCCGAGGACGACGAGATTGCCGAATACGTGCAGTCCCTCGAGGAGCGCGGCGACGCCGAGGTCGACATGAACGAGGCGCTGGGCAAGATCGACGGGGACGCGCTGGCGGCCGAGTTCGAGCGCTACCTGCGCAGACGGGGTCGATAGGGCTCACCGGAACCGGTCGATGTAGGCCGTCCAGTCCCACGCCCGGAGGAAGTCTCGGCCGGCCCGCACCCCGTCGTCGTAGAGCGCGGTCTTCTGCGCCTGTGACAGGTCGAAGTCCAAGACACCGACGTCGCTGGTGTCGATGCGGATCGTCCGCGCCGCAACCCACGGCTGGTTCAGGTACGCCTGATCGCGGCCGACCAGGATCGTGGTGACCACCTGTTCGAGCAGGGTCGGACCGCCGAAGAGGTGCAGGGGCCGCAACGCCGGGATCACCTGCTCGTTCTCGGCGGGAAGCATGGGCAGCAGGGTCACCCCGAACGTCGGCCAGCGCGGCGGTGCGCCGTCGGTACGGTCCAGAGAGTCGATGGGGAAGTTGGACAGCAGACCACCGTCGACCAGTGTCGATGTCCGGCCGTCCGCACCGGTCAGGGTCGCGGGCCGATAGAAGAACGGGATGGCCGTCGAGGCGCGCACCGCGTCGGCCACCGACTGCTCATCGGGGTCGAGGCCGTAGACGCGGCGGTAGTCCCACGGCAGGCGCACCAGCTGACCGAGCGTGACGTCGGCGACGGTGACCACCAGCCGGTAGCGCTGTTCGGGCGGCAACTGCGGGTCGTCGATCGCCAGATCGCCGAACGTCGTGACGCCGAACCGGCCGAGTTGCTCGCCGACCCACCGATGCAGCGCCGCGCCACGGTAGATCCCGTCGCCGCTGAGCACGCCGCGCACCGGCCCCAGTACCGGGATTCGTTCGATCGGGCCCGGGTCCAAGAACCGCCGGTAGTCGATGGTGATCGCGAGCTCACCGAGCATCTCCGGGCTCAGATCGCCCTGCTGTGCGGCCGCGGCGAGTACCGCACCCACCAGCGCCCCCGCCGACGTGCCCGACACCCGCTGCGGCGTGTAGCCCCCTTCGACCAGGGCCGACACCGCGCCGGCCAGCGCGATTCCCTTGACGCCGCCACCGGAGAGGACGAGATCTGCCTGCGTCACCGGCGCCAGGTTAGACCTTCTGCGGCTGCGGCGGCTTCCAGGAGCCGTTCAGCGCATCCGGCTTCGGCCAGTACAGGCGCAGCACCAGCGAGAACGGCCCCTTCGGTGCCGGCAGCCAGTTCGCTTCCCTGTCCAGGCCGGGTGCGCTGTTCTGGATATAGAACGTGTAGCCGCCGTCGGCATCGGGCACCAAGCTCGGCAGCATCGGCGAGTTGATCAGGTAGCGGTTGATCGGGTTGGCCACGAGCAGACTCTGCGGTAGCTCGTACATCGTCAATGACCAGAACGCATTGACCGGCGGGAGCTGGCCTTTCGGGAAGTGGAAGGTGTAAGTGTTCGCGCCGGTCAGCGGGGCGCCGGTCGAGTCGGTGGTGAAGCTCGGGTACAGCGCCTCGGCGGCGGTGTTGCCGTAGATGCCGAACACCGCGCCGGCCATGCGGTACAGGTAATTGCCCTTGAGGTCCTGCCGGCTGCCGAAGAACTGCGCCGATCCCACCTTGCCGGTGTCGATGTCGTTCTTCTTCAGCGCGTCCAGTTCTGTCCAGGCGTCGGCCATGCCGGCCTCGATCGCACTGCGCATCTGCGGGGTCAGCTTCTCGGCGTCGAAATCGCCGTCGGGACCGATGCCGATGCGGGCGAAGCGCTCCCGCATGTCCTTCTCCTCCGGCAGCGTCGGCGCGAACCGCAGCGCGAAGTTGAGGATCTCGAAGAACTGGGGCGAGGTGCGCTGCTGCTCGGGCGTCAGCGGCGGCACGAAGTCGATCGCCGGCGCCGGCGCCGGCGAGGGCTGGTTGAGGAACACCGACAGCGGCGCCACCTGGTAACCGGCCTGGATCTTCTTGACTTCGTCGATATCCGACGGTCCGAACAGCTGGGTGCGGTAGAGCACCATGGCGAGCTCGGTGTCCGAGCGGATCACCTCGTCGATGCCCGCGGGCTTCTCACCCTGCCAGTCGGGGCCGGCGAGCAGGTACTTGCCGCCGCCGTTGCCGGTGGTGCGGCTGCCGACGTAGGCGAAGTTGTAGGTGTAGCCGTCGACGAACTGCAGCGAGTAATAGCGATCCTGCTGGATCGGCGGAACGGTGAGCACCAGCGGCTCGGTGCGCAGGTCGGCACCGACGGCCGAGTACGGGGTGTCCGAATTCGGCGTCTGAATCGTGGTGTCGGCCGGGGTGAACACCTGGGCGGTGCTGTGGACGTCGTTCCAGCCGCCCTTGTACTGAGGGTTCTGCTTGTCGACGAAGTAGGTGTACTGCACCCGGTAGGTGTCGACCATCGGAAAGCCGTAGATGTAGGCCTCTTTGGCGATGGCCCGCGCTTCGTCGGGGGTGACCGGCGCCGGGGCGGACGAGGACGTGGTCGACGACGACGTCTGCGACTGGTTGCTTCCGGTTCCGCTGCAGCCGGCAACGAAGAGCATGGCCACTACAGCGCAGAGAGCCCTGATTCTCATTTCTTGTCCAGCCCCTTCGAGAGAGCCCCGGTGCGGGCGCCCATCGACCGACCGAGCGCCGCGACCTGGGCATCCATCCTCGGCAGGAGGTCGGGCACGATCCTGAGCACCGGCGCCTCGCCCACCGGCGTCGACAGCAACGGCTTGAGCAGACGCAGCGCCCCGACCCAACCCGGGCAGTTGATCTGCCGTTTCCGGCGCTCGATGCCCGCGGCGAACGCCCGTCCACAGGCTTCGACCGACGTGGTCACGTTCAGCGGATAGGGCAGCCTGCTCACCATCTCGCTGAACGTGGACAGATCGGCCTTGGTGTCCTGCACCATCGGGGTGTCGATCCACGACATGTGCGCGGACCCGACGGCGACGCCGCGATGAGCGACCTCGAGGCGCAGTGCATTGGCGAACTGCTCGTTGGCCGCCTTGGACGCGTTGTAGGCCGCGAGCCCCGGTGCCGCGGCGTACGCGGCCAGTGACGACACGATCAGCACGTAGCCGCGACGGTCCAGCACGGCGGGCAGTGTGGCTCTCACTGTGTGGAACACCCCGGTGACGTTGACGTCCATCAGCGTGCGGAAGGCCTCAGGGTCCACCTGCAGCACCGACCCGTACGACGCGATACCGGCGTTGGCCACGACGATGTCGATCCCGCCGAATCGTTCGACCGCACGCGCCGCGGCCGCCTCCATCGCAGGCAGATCGCGCACGTCGGCGAGCTCGGTGCTCACTCGCGAACCGCCCAGCTCGTCGATCAGCGCAGCGAGCGGTTCCTCATCGAGGTCGGTGAGCACGAGATTGGCACCCCGGGCGTGCAGCTGGCGCGCCACCTCCGCACCGACGCCCCGCGCGCCGCCCGTGATGAACGCGGTCTTGCCTGCCACCGATCCCATAGCGGCAACCTACTGCACGCGTGCTACAGCACGACACCCAGCAGCGCGTCGACCGCGGTGGCGACCGTCTGCCCCGCGGTCGCGTCGTGACCGCCGTACGACAGCGCATCGGTGGCCCAACCATCAAGAGCGGCAAGGGCTTTGGGGGTGTCGAGATCGTCGGCGAGATACTGACGCATGCGGGCCACGACGTCGGTGGCGTCCGGCGCGCCGGGAAGTGCGGTCGCGCTGCGCCACCGGTGCAGACGCTGGTGGGCCTGCTCGAGCACCGCGGGGCTCCAAAACCGGTCCTCCCGGTAATGGCCGGCGAACAGGCCGAGCCGGACGGCCGCCGGGTCGACGCCGTCGCGGCGCAGTTGCGAGACCAGCACCAGGTTGCCGCGGCTCTTGCTCATCTTGTGACCATCCCAGCCGATCATGCCGGCATGGACGTAGTGACGCGCGAAACGTCGCTCGCCCGTGACACATTCGGCATGGGCCGCGGAGAACTCGTGATGGGGGAAGATCAAATCGCTTCCGCCACCCTGGATGTCGAGCCCGGTACCGATTCGGCTCAACGCGATCGCCGCGCACTCGACGTGCCAGCCCGGTCGGCCGGGTCCGAAGGGCGACGGCCAGCTCGGCTCCCCTGGCCGCTGCGCCCGCCACAGCAGTGCATCGAGCGCGTCGGCCTTGCCCTGCCGGTCAGGGTCACCGCCGCGTTCGCCGAACAGGCTCAGCATCGTCTCGCGGTCGTAACCGGATTCGTAGCCGAACTGCACGGTGGCGTCGGCCCGGAAGTACACGTCGGGGTATTGCGCATCGTCGACGACGTAGGCCGCGCCGGAAGCCAGCAGCTTCTCGGTCACCTCGACGACCTCGGCGATGGCCTCGGTGGCGGCGACGTAGTCGCGGGGCGGCACCACGCGCATGGCCGCCATGTCTTCCCGGAACAGGTCGGTCTCGCGGTCGGCGAGCTCACGCCAGCCGATGCCGTCCCGTTCGGCGCGTTCGAACAGCGGGTCGTCCACATCGGTGATGTTCTGCACGTAATGCACGTCATGCCCGGCATCGAGCCAGATGCGGTGCACCAGGTCGAATGTCAGATAGGTGGCCGCGTGGCCCAGATGCGTGGCGTCGTAGGGGGTGATCCCGCAGACGTACATGGTCGCGGTGGCCCCGGCGCTGACCGGCCGCACCTGGCGGTCGGCGCTGTCGTAGAGCCGCAACTGCGGACCCCGACCTGCGAGCACCGGAACACTCGGCGCCGACCACGATTGCATGGCATCGACTCTAGACATCAGCGTGTGCGACAACGCCGCGGGCCGATTCATTCCCCATCCACAGTCACCGCCGATACGCGGACCGGATGACATCGAGGAGCGGACCGGCCACCTCGGGGCGGCACATCAGCAGGTCGGGCAGGTAGGGGTCACGTCGGTTGTAGATCAGCGGTGAGCCATCGATCCGGGTGGCATGCAGGCCCGCGGCCCACAGCACGCCGGCGGGTGCCGCCGAGTCCCATTCCCACTGGCCACCGGCGTGAATGTAGGCGTCGACGTCGCCGCGCACCACGGCCATCGCCTTGGCGCCCGCCGAACCGATGCGCACCAGCTGGATGTCGAGTTCCTCACGCATGCGCCACAACACCGCCGGCGGCCGGCTGGAACTGGCGGTGATGCGGATCGGGCCTTCGGCGCGGGGCGGCGGTCCGGTCACGGTGTCGGTGCGGTACACCTCGCCGCGCGCCGGCAACGCGACGGCGGCATCGGTGATCGCTCCCCCGTGCTCGCCCGTGCGTTGCCACAGTGCGATGTGGACGGCCCAGTCGGCCCGGCCGGGCATCGAGTACTCGTGGGTGCCGTCGACGGGATCGACGATCCAGACCCGGTCGGCGTGCACGCGGGAGATGTCGTCGGCGGCTTCCTCGGACAGCACGGCGTCGCGGGGGCGCGCACGGTGCAGCCGGTCCAAGATCAGTGTGTTGGCCCGCATGTCGCCGGCATCCCCGAGCTCGTAGGGGTCGTAGAACCCGAACTGCGTGCGCATCGCCAGCAGCAGCTCGCCGGCTTCTGCGGCCACGCTCGCGGCCAGCGCTGCATCGGTCAGGTCCATTGCATCCATGTCAGAACGCGGGCCACGGGATCGGGCGACGCCGATCCGGCGTGGGCATCACCGGATTACGCAGCAGCGCAACCACTCTGGCACGTAACGCGGCCACCTCGCGGGGGGTGATGTGGCAGCACAGTTCGGCGCCGAGGTCTCCGCGCAGCGCCTCGCCGAGCGCGGCGACGTCGCCGAGGGTCTCGTCGTCGACCGGTTTGCCCGCCCACCCCCACAGCACGGTGCGCAGCTTGTCCTCGGTGTGCAGCGTGACACCGTGGTCGACGCCGTACACGCGCCCGTCGACGCCGGACAGCACATGCCCGCCTTTGCGATCGGCGTTGTTGATCAGCACGTCGAACACGGCGAGCCGGCGCAGCCGCTCATCGTCGGCGTGCACCAGCGTCACCTCGTCACCGGCGTAGTCGTAGGCCTGCAGGATCGGCAGGAAGCCAGGCGGGACCTTGCCCGCGGGCACGAGGTCGATCAGGTCGGGGCCGGTCGGCTCGGCGGTTTCGCCACCTGCCTCGTTGTCGCCGATACCGTCGCCGGGCTGGTCCACCCAGCGCTGCACCATGCCCGGCCCGGCAGGCCCGTCGCGAAGCACGGTGTGCGGCACAACGTTCCACCCCAATGCCGCGGAGACCAGGTAGGACGACACCTCCCGGCCGGCCAGCGTGCCGTCCGGGAAGTCCCACAGCGGCGCCTCGCCGCGCACCGGCTTGTAGACACAGTGCACCACCTCGTCAGCCAGCGTCGCCTCGCACAGGAACGTCGCGTTGCTCGCGGAGCGGATGCGCCCGAGGACGGTCAGTTCACCGCGTTCGACGACCTCAGAGGTCGTCGTCATCGTCGGATCCGGCCAGCGCGCCGCGCCGGTAGCCGTTGGTGCGGACGCAGATGTGGCCCTCCGGATCCAGTGGTTCGTCGCACAGGGGGCAGGGCGGCCGGCCCGCCGAGATTACGCGATTCGACCGGGTGGCGAACTGGCGCGCCGATTCGGGGGTGAGGAACACCCGCACCGCATCAGGACCGTCCTCGGCGTCGTCGAGCACCACCGAGGCGTCGAACTCGGTTTCGGACACTGCGAGCAGCTCCACGACGACCGTCTGGGCCTCCGAATCCCAGCCCAGCCCCATCGTCCCGACCCGGAACTCCGCGTCGACCGGCGTCACCAGCGGGCTGAGATCGTCGACCTCGCCGGTGTCGGGCGGGATCGGTGTGCCGAAGCGGCGGTTGATCTCCAGCAGCAGCGCCGAGATCCTCTCGGCCAGGACCGCCACCTGCTGCTTCTCCAAGATCACCGACACCACGCGGGTGTCGTGCACCGCCTGCAGGTAGAACGTCCTGTTCCCGGGCTGCCCGACAGTCCCGGCCACGAAGCGGTCGGGTGTGCGGAAGACGTGGATTTCACGGGGCATGACAACGTCCAAAATACCGTGCGCGGCTCATCCGGCTGAACCGCCGACCACGGCGTCGCCGGCGGGAACGTCGGGTTTGTCGCCGTCGGTTTTCTCCGGTGCCGGCGGAGCGGTCAGCGCGGAGTTCAGTGCCGAGCCGGTGTGATTGACATGGATCACGAAGGGCCTCATCGCGGTGTAGCGGACGACGCTGATCGACGCCGGGTCGGCGTTGATGCGCTGGAAACTGTCCAGGTGTGTACCCAGCGCGTCGGCCAGCACCGCCTTGATGACGTCGCCGTGCGTGCAGGCCACCCACAGTGTGTCGGCCCCGTGCTCGTCGGCCAGCCGGCGATCGTGTTCGCGGACCGCGGCCACCGCCCGGGCCTGCACCGCGGCCAAACCCTCGCCATCGGGGAACACCGCCGCACTGGGTTGCTGCTGCACCACGGCCCACAGCGGCTCCTTGACCAGTTCCCCGATCTTGCGGCCCGTCCACGATCCGTAATCGACCTCGGCGATCCGCTCGTCGACGACGGGGTCGAGGTTCAATGCGGCGGCCAGGGGTTCCACGGTCCGCTCGCAGCGCAGCAGCGGAGACCGCACGATCGCTCGGATCGGCAGCGCGCCGAGGCGTTCGACCAACGCCTGAGCCTGCTCGCGGCCGCGGTCGTCCAGGTCCACCCCTTCCGATCGGCCGGCGAGCGTGTGCGCGGTGTTCGATGTGGATCGCCCGTGGCGCAGCAGCAGAACGGTCATGTCGCCGCCACCACCCCTGTGCCGAGCAGGACCAGCACCACCGTGCCCAAAACGACGCGGTAGCCGACGAACCAGTACATGCTGTGGCGCACCAGGAATCGCAGGAACCAGGCGACCGCGGCGAATCCGACGACGAACGCGATCACCGTGGAGACGAGCAGCTGCGGCCCGGTGGCGCTCATCCCCTCGCCGACCGGGGCGAACGCGTCGGGCAGCGAGAACAGCCCCGAGGCGAAGACCGCGGGGATCGCGAGTAGGAAACCGAAACGCGCCGCGAGCTCACGGTCCATCCCGAGGAAGAGTCCGGCGCTGATCGTCGCCCCCGAGCGCGACACGCCAGGCACCAGAGCCAGGCACTGCGCCACACCGACGATGACGCTGTCGCGCCAGGTCAACTGCTCCACCCGGCGGGTCTGCCTGCCGTAGTACTCCGCGGCGGCGATGACGACCGAGAACACGATCAGCGCGGTGGCGACCAGCCAGAGGTTGCGCGCACCGGTACGGATCTGGTCCTTGAACAGCAGGCCGACGACACCGATCGGGATGGTGCCGATGATCACCCACCAGCCGAGCCAGTAGTCCGCGCTGCGGTGCGCGGCGACGAACAAGCCGTTGAACCAGGCTTTCACGATGCGCCCGATGTCCTTGGCGAAATACAGGAGCACTGCGGCCTCGGTACCCAGTTGGCTCACCGCGGTGAACGACGCGCCCGCGTCGTCGTCGAAGAAGATTCGCGAGGCGATGGCCAGGTGTCCCGATGAGGACACCGGGAGGAACTCGGTGAGACCCTGGAGGACGGAGAGGACAACGACCTGAAGCCACGACATGGCGGGGACGTCAGTCACGTCGAAGACCGTACCGTGCAGCGGCGTCAGCGTCCGTTCCGCGCCACGGGTTGCGCCGCCGACACGGCATCGCGCACCACCGCGGCCATGCTCCGCTCGTCCGTCAGGTCGATGTCGGTCAGTTTGCGGGTCGCGATCGCAACGACGTCTTCACTCTGCGGGACCAGCCCGCGCAGCCGGGGCCGGTAGACCTCGACGACCAGCTCGTTGCGCTCAGTGTGGAACGAGAAGCTGCGCCCGTCGCCGACCTGACCGAACCCGCTGGCATGCACACCGGTGATGATGTCCTCGAGCGAGAACCCCTGAAGGCCCGCGCCGCGGTCCATGGCCAGCGTCATGGTCTGTACCATACCGTCGCGACGCGGTCCGCACCGCGCGGATCGCACGGATCGGGCCGGCGGATCGCAGAACTCCCGCCGCCTACACTGGCTGTTCGATCAAGATCTGAACGCACGACGGAGAGCTACCCCTTGCAGCGCCGTTCAAACCGACTTTTTCAGCCCTTTCGTCACGGATTGGTGACATTGGCAATTCTGCTGGTCGCGGGGTGTTCCTCGCAGAAAGCAGATGCGCCACCACCGACCATAGCTGCCGCCCGCGCAGCTGACTCACCGCCGGTGACCGATGTGCCGCCAGGTTCGGTGCGACCGGTCCCCGCAGGCGCTCTTGCGGCCGTGGTCGACCCCGCCACGCGGGCGCTGGTCGTGCTCAGCGCCGAGGGGCCGGACCGGGCGACCATGACGGTGCTCGGACCGGGTGCAGGGGCGGCGCCCGTCCCCCTGCCCGGGGGCGCCACCGCGATGACGTCCGCCGGCGACGGCCGTGTCGCGGTGGCGACGCGGGGCGCGTTCTTCCTGGTCGACGTCGCGACGCGCGCGGTCTCGCGGGTGCCGGTCACCGGGCACGAGGACGCGGATTTCACCGCGATCGCGCGGCGTGGCGACGGTCGAATGGTCCTCGGCGATGCCGGCGGCACCGTCTACACCCTCACGCCGGACGGTGGGGTCGCCGCAGCGCTGAAGATCTTCGCCCGGGTGGACGGCATCGTCACCCAGGGTGACACCGCAGTGGTGCTCGATCGTGGCCAGACATCGGTGACCAGCCTGAACGCCGACGGCACGAGCGCTGAGCACGCCCTGCGCGCCGGCGACGGGGCCACCACGATGGCCGCCGACCCGAACGGCCGCGTCCTGGTCACCGACACGCGGGGCGGCGAACTGCTGGTCTACGGCGTCGACCCGTTGATGTTGCGCCAGCGCTATCCCGTGCCGGACGCGCCCTATGGGTTGACCGCGTCGGACGACGGGAAGAAATCGGGACTCGCCTGGGTTTCCCAGACGGCGACCAACACGGTCGTTGGTTACGATCTGGCGACCGGAATTCCCGTCGAGAAGGTGCGATATCGAACCGTGCGGCAACCCAACACGCTGGCCTTCGACGATGCGTCGGACACCCTCTACGTGGTGTCCGGCACGGGCGACGGCGTGCAGATGATCCCCGGGGCGTCGCGATGAGCACGGGATCCCGCGGGCGGATGCCGGCAGCGTGGAGCAAAGCCGTGGCCGACGATCCCGGCGAGTACGAGTGGATTCCGCTGCGCCTCCCGCCGGACGTCACCCGGGTCAGCGCGTCGGTGCGACTGTCCATCGAGGCGGAGTACCGCGGGTGGGAGTTGACCCGCGTGCGGCTCTACACCGACGGCAGTCGCCGGGTGCTGTTGCGCCGCAAGAAGCGTGGCGACGACACCCAGGGTCCCGACCTGCCGGCGCTGTGATGTACCCAGCGCTGCGGCGCGCGATGTTCCTGGTCCCGCCGGAACGCATTCACACCGTCGTGTTCGCCGGCCTGCGGGCCGCCACCTTCCCGCGCGTGACACGAAACATGTTGGCGCGCCGATACTCTGCGTACGATCCCGCGCTGGCCAGCACGGTGTTCGGCGTGCGGTTTCCCGCGCCGCTGGGCTTGGCCGCCGGATTCGACAAGGACGGGCTGGGCGCACACACCTGGGGCGCCCTGGGTTTCGGCCACGCCGAGGTGGGCACGGTGACGCCGCGGCCACAGCCAGGCAACCCCGCACCACGACTGTTCCGGCTGCCCGAGGACCGAGCGCTGCTCAACCGCATGGGCTTCAACAATCACGGCGCCGCGGCGCTGGCGCGAACCCTGACCCGGGCCACCCCGGCAGTACCCATCGGGGTGAACATCGGCAAGAACAAGACGACACCACCCGAGCGCGCGGTCGACGACTACGCCCACTGCGCGCGCCTGCTCGGACCGCTGTGCGCCTATCTTGTGGTCAACGTCAGCTCGCCGAACACGCCCGGACTGCGCGACCTGCAGTCGGTCGAGTCGTTGCGCCCGATCCTCACCGCCGTCGTCGCCGCGACGTCGACACCGGTTCTGGTCAAGATCGCGCCCGACCTGGCCGACGACGACGTCGACGCCGTGGCTGACCTGGCCGTCGCCTGCGGTCTGGCAGGCATCGTCGCGACCAACACCACGATCTCTCGCGATGGGCTGCGCACCGCCGGGGTCGACGCGCTGGGCGCCGGCGGGGTGTCCGGGCCGCCGGTGGCACGCCGGTCCCTGGAAGTGCTGCGTCGTCTGCGCCGACGCGTCGGCGATTCGCTGGTGCTGATCAGTGTCGGCGGGATCGAGACCGCCGACGACGCCTGGGAGCGCATCACCGCGGGGGCCTCGCTGCTGCAGGGCTACACCGGCTTCGTCTACGGCGGCGGTTCCTGGGCGAAGACCGTAAACGACGGCATCGCACAGCGCCTGCGTGGCAACGGGTTCGGCAGCCTCAGCGAGGCAGTCGGATCAGCTGCTCGGTGACTCAGCCCTTGTTCTCGTAGGTACCGGTGATCAGCGCGCGGGCAATCGCGTGACTGAACAGGTTGAAGCCCAGGTAGGCCGGCGTGGCGTCGGCGGGCACGTCGAGCTTCTCCACGTCGACGGCGTGCACGGCCACGATGTAGCGGTGCGGGCCGTGTCCGGGCGGCGGAGCGGCGCCGATGAAGCGCTTCAGCCCGGCGTCGTTGGACAGCGTGACCGCGTCGCCGGGGAACCCCTGGCTGCTGCCGTCGCCGACACCCGCGGGCAAATCGGTGACGGTGGCAGGCAGATTGAACACCGCCCAGTGCCAGAAACCCGACCCCGTGGGTGCGTCGGGGTCGTAGACCGTCACCGCGAAGCTGCGGGTCTCCTCAGGGAAGCCCGACCAGCTCAGCTGCGGGGATACGTCGTTGCCGCCCGCGCCCATGATCCCGCTGACCTGATCATTGCCCCAGGTGTCACCGTCGGAGAAGGACTGCGAGGTGAGGGTGAAGGTCGGCAACTCGGGCAGAAACGAGTAGGGATCGTAGTCAAAAGCCATGAAGGACAGTCCTTTCCGTCGATTGTCAGCTGTGCAGGAGGAAGTGTTCGAGCACCTGCGCCCCGAAGGTCAACGCGTCAACGGGTACCCGCTCGTCGACGCCGTGGAACAACGCCGCAAAATCCAGCTCCGGCGGGAGCCGCAGCGGCGCGAACCCGAAGCAGCGGATCCCCAACCGCGCGAAGTGTTTGGCATCGGTGCCGCCCGACAGCATGTAGGGCACCGTGCGCGCGTCCGG
The DNA here is from genome assembly GCA_040752555.1 of Actinomycetota bacterium. Taxonomy (GTDB): domain Bacteria; phylum Actinomycetota; class Actinomycetes; order Mycobacteriales; family Mycobacteriaceae; genus Mycobacterium. The sequence continues at coordinate 125,686 of JBFMGT010000018.1, forward strand.
ATCGGTAGCCAGAATGGCGCCGTTCATCGCCTCGAGCAGCTCGCCGTCGAAAGGTGTTTCGTAGGAAGGCAATGCGGTGACCCACTCGCGCTGGACGTCGGGGCCGATGATCTCGTCGACCTCACGTTCGAACTGCGCGAGCCGGCCGGGCAGCACTCGACAGTCCACCATGGCTTCCGCCGTGGCGGGGATGACGTTGGCCTTGTAGCCGGCCTTGAGCATCGTCGGGTTCGCGGTGTCGCGCAGCGTGGCGCCGACGATGCGGGCGATGCCGCCGAGTTTGGCGACCGCCCCCTCGATGTCGGGCGAGGTGGCGTCGAAGGTGTACCCGGTCTCTTCACTGACCGCGGCGAGGAACTGCTCGACCGACTCGGTCAGCACGATCGGGAACCGGTGGCGGCCCAGCTTCGCGACGGCCTCGGCGACGGCGGTGACGGCGTTGTCGTCGTGCACCATCGAGCCGTGACCGGCGCGACCGCGGGCGGTCAGCCGCATCCACATCATCGCCTTCTCGGCGGTCTCGATGAGGTAGAGGCGGCGGTCACCGCCGTCGCGGCGCGGCACGGTGAGCGAGAAGCCGCCCACCTCCCCGACGGCCTCCGTGACGCCGTCGAACAGGTCGGGACGGTTCTCCACCAGCCATTTGCAGCCGTAGTTGCCGCCGGCTTCCTCGTCGGAGACGAAGGCGAACACCAGATCGCGCGGCGGGGTGATCCCGGCGCGTTTGAAGTGCCGGGCGACCGCGAGGATCATCCCGACCATGTCTTTCATGTCGACCGCGCCGCGGCCCCACACGTAGCCGTCCTCGATGGCGCCGGAGAACGGGTGCACGCTCCAGTCGGACGCCTCAGCGGGGACGACGTCGAGGTGGCCGTGGAGCATCAGGGCACCCCGCGACCGGTCGGCACCTTCGAGGCGGGCGAACACATTGGCCCGCCCCGGCGCGCCGGCCTCGATGTACTCGCAGGTGTACCCGACCTCTTCGAGCTGGTCGGCCACCCAGCGGGCGCACTCGGCCTCCCCTTTGGTGGTGGCGAGCTCACCGGTGTTCGACGTGTCGAAGCGGATCAGGGAACTGACGAGGTCGACGACCTCGTCGCTGGGAGTCAGGGCACCGCTCACGTTCCCTTTCCTACCACCCGCTCCCGGTTTGGGTCCGAGCCCACCGATCCGTTAACCTAAGCTGCCTTCGAACTGGTCCGAGTGGCGGAATGGCAGACGCGCTAGCTTGAGGTGCTAGTGCCCTATTAACGGGCGTGGGGGTTCAAGTCCCCCCTCGGACACTTTCTCTCCCCGGCGCTTCAGGGCGCCGATGGGTGCGCAGCACCGGCGGCTGCGCCTGGACGCCGCGATGGCTCGATGTCGATGAAAGCCGTTCTCGGCGAACGCATTCTGCACACGTGGTTCGTGCGCACGCCCTCTAATCGCGGCCTGTCAGGCCACTTGCCCGTCGGGAGGTGCGGGTCCGCCCGGGTCGTTGTCGGGTGGGCGCAGGAGGCGTTCGGGGGTGTGGTGGGTGTTGATGCGGGTTTGGCCGGTGTCGAGGTCTGGTGGTGGGGTCCATTCGACCTGGTGGCGGGCGTTCATGCCGGTGGTCCAGCCGCCTTCGCCGACGGCGCGGTTGTCGGGTGGGCAGGCCAGGCCGAGGTCGTCGATGTTGGTCAACCCGCCGGCGGCCCAGTCGTTGGTGACGTGGTGGACCTGGCAGCCGTACGCCCCGACGGGGCAGCCGGGTTTGGTGCAGCCCCCTTCGCGGGCGATCAGCATGATCCGCTGCGCCGCCGATGCGACCCGCCGGGTGCGGAACAGGTCCAGGGCTGAGCCGGTGGCGCGGTCGAACACCGCCAGATAGTGGCCGGCATGCGCCCCCATCCGGATCACATCGCGAATCGGCAGCCGGGTGCCGCCACCGGTGGTGCCGATCCCAGCCCGCGATTCCAGATCCTGCAGCGTGGTGCGCACAATGACGGTGACCGGTAATCCATTCAACTGGCCGAGCTCGCCGCTCATCAGCGCGATCCGTCCGACCGCGAGCAGGGCGTCGTGTTGGCGTTGACCGAGGCTGCGGTGATCGTTGTCGATCTGCGCCTGCGTCGGCGTTCCCGAGGTGCACGGTTCCGGGTCGTCGGGGTTGCACATGCCGGGGGCGGCGTATTTGGCGAAGATCGCCTCCCACACCGCCGCAGCTTCCGGCGTCAAATCCGCCCGCCACTGCGTCATGCCGTCACGACGCTGCGGACTCTTGTTCAGACCCCTCTTACGAACGCGTTCAGCATCGTCGGGTTCGGGCCCGTCCTGATCGAGCAGAAACAGGGTCAGATCCGCGGCATCACGAGTCTCTTTCGGCCCGGCACCGACCGCGGTGCGCACCAGTTCGACCTCGAACTGCTCCCGCGTCGCGCTGTCGCAGAACCCGGGCAGTTTGTCGACGGCTTTGCAGATCTCGCTGACATGCTCGCCGG
>JBFMGT010000019.1:0-19537 GCA_040752555.1 Actinomycetota bacterium
CAGGCTCCCCGCCTGTGGCTTGAGTCACTGTAACCTACCCGCCCATGCCCTGAGGGCGGACCGGGCCTGAACGTAGCGTGGGGCTGGTCTGTTTGCCAGACCAGCCCCACAACTGACGTTGGCGTTACTTGACGGTGACCGATGCGCCGGCGGCCTCGAGCTTGGCCTTGGCGTCGTCGGCGGCCTCCTTGGTGACCTTCTCGAGCAGCGGCTTGGGCGCGCTGTCGACGAGATCCTTGGCCTCCTTGAGGCCCAGGCCGGAGACGATCTCGCGGACGACCTTGATGACGCCGATCTTCTTGTCGCCGGCACCTTCGAGGATGACGTCGAATTCCGACTGCTCCTCGGCGGCCTCGGCGGGGGCACCGCCGGCGGGGCCGGCAGCGGCGACGGCGACCGGCGCCGCAGCGGTGACCTCGAAGGTCTCCTCGAACGCCTTCACGAACTCGCTCAGTTCGAGCAGGGTGAGCTCCTTGAATGCGTCGAGCAGCTCTTCGGTGGACAGCTTGGCCATGATGGTCCTTCCTTCGTTACTTCTTGATGTCGTGGGTTCGTGCGCAGAACGCGCGGAAGCTCCTATGCAGCTTCCTCAGCGGCCTTCTTCTCTTGCAGTGCGGCAGCCAGCCGCGCGACCTGCGACGCCGGAGCGTTGAACAGGCCGGCAGCCTTGGTCAGGTTGCCCTTCATCGCGCCGGCCAGCTTGGCCAGCAGCACCTCGCGCGACTCGAGGTCCGCGATGCGGTTGACCTCGTCGACGGACAGCGCGCGGCCGTCCATGTAGCCGCCCTTGATGACCAGCGCCTTGTTGTCCTTGGCGAAGGTCTTGATCGCTTTGGCGGCGTCGACGGCCTCACCGGTGACGAATGCGATCGCGGTGGGACCGGCGAACAGTTCGTCGAGACCTTCGATGCCCGCCTCTGCCGCCGCACGCTTGACCAAGGTGTTCTTGGCAACGGTGTAGGTGGCGGAGTCGCCGAGCGAACGGCGCAGCTGCGCGAGGTTGGCGACCGTCAGTCCGCGGTATTCGGTGACGAGCGTCGCCGTCGCCTCCTTGAACTGCTCGGCGATGTCGGCGACCGCGGTGGCCTTGTCAGCCTTGGCCATGCATGCCTCCTCGTGGTGGGTGTACGGATGCCCCATCGATGAGCGCAGGCCGGACGCAAGAGAGAAGGTCGTCAAACGACGAACGCCCCGACGCAGACAGGTCGGGGCGCACACAGATCAGGTACGTGCCTCGTCCTCCTGCGTGGGCCGCCGGGTGAAACCCGGACCTTCAACCATGTGACTGGTGACCGACGGTCTTCGGTGGAACGCCAGCCAGGATAGCCTGCCGCGCCCCGATCAGCCAAAACGGCCGAGTGCGGCGGCACCGATCAGCCCGGCGTCGCCTGCCAGCCGAGCCGGGACCACCTGCAGACCGTGCAGGAAGCTCAGCCCGGCGTAGCGCGGCAGTGCCGCCCGCAGCGGGTCGAACAACAGGTGTCCGGCCCGGGCGACGCCACCGCCGATGACCACGCGGTCGAGGTCGCACACCGCACCGACGGAGGCGATCATCCGGGCGAGCGCGTCGGCACCGCGGCTGAACGCCTGCAGGGCGATCGGGTCGCCACGTCGGGCATCGTCGGCCAGTTCCCTGGCGTCGGCGTCAGGTGGCGCCTGCCATCCGTGCTCGCGGGCCCACCGTGCCAGCCAGGGTCCGGCCGCGACGGTTTCCGCGCAGCCGTGGCCACCGCAGGTGCACAGCGCGCCCTCGGGCTCGACCACGACGTGTCCGACGTGCCCGCCGTTGCCGGTCCGGCCGTGGTACGGGGCGCCGTCGAGGACCAGCCCGCCGCCGACGCCGGTCGAGACCACCATGCCGAGCAGGAACCGGGCGCCGACGGCCGCGCCTCGCCACCGCTCCCCCAGTGCCATGCACAACCCGTCGCCGCCCAGGCGCACCGCAGCCCCGGTGCGGTGGACCACCCTCTCCACGATCGGAAAGTCTTGCCAGGCAGCAACATTGATCGGGCTGACGGTGCCCGCCGGTACGTCGATCGGTCCCGCCGATGCGATACCGACGGCGTCCACGGTGCTGCCGGCCGCGGTCAGCGCATCGGAGAGCAGCATCTCGGCGGCGGCCCAGATCGTCTCAGCGTCGGCGCGCGGCGTCGGGAGCTCGGCGCGGTGGCGCAGCGCACCGGAGTCGTCGACGAGCCCGGCCGCCAACTTGGTGCCGCCGACGTCGAGGGCGAGCGTGAGCATCGTGTCATTGTCGCGCGTCGCGGCGAGCCGACCGACGCAGGCGCTCACCGACCACGAGCATCGCGTCAGCCACCTCGGGGCTGTCCAAGATCTCGAACTCGGCGTCGACCATCGCGAGATACAGCGCCATCCGCTCCGGGTCGTCGGCACCCGCGGTGACGATGCAGGCATCGGGCCCGTCGGGCTCGATCTCGGCCGAGCCGGGTGGAAAATACGGCGCCACAGCGTCGACGGACGCCTGGTAGCGCACCCGCGCGACGTGTTGGTAGGGCGACGTGCTGATCGAGCGACGCACGTAGGCGGCGGCATCCGGTGCTTCGCGCGCGGCGAACATGGTACCGACCGCCGACACGTCGGTCATCCGATCCAGCCGTAGGCTTCGCCAGTCCTGCCGGTCCCTGTCGTAGGCCAGCAGGTACCAGCGTCGCCCGGTGGTGACGAGCTGATAGGGCTCGAGGCGGCGCCGGGTCGGGTTGCCGGCCCGGTCCACGTAGTCGGTGGTGACGTGTTCGCGATCCCGGCTGGCGCGGGCGAGCGTCATCAGCACATCGGGTTCGACGACGGAATCGGGCGCCCCCGACGTCAGCGTCACGGTGGCGTCGTGGACGGCCGAGACCTGGGAGCGCAGCCGCTGCGGCATCACCTGGTCGAGCTTGCTGAGCGCACGCAGTGCCGATTCACCGACCCCGGCGACGCTGCCGCCTGCGGCGAGCCGGAGGCAGACCGCCATCGCGACGGCCTCGTCGGGGTCCAGGAGCAGCGGGGGCAGCGCGGCTCCCGCGCCCAGTTGATAACCCCCGCCGTGTCCTCTGCTCGCCGCGACGGGGTAGCCGAGGTCGCGCAGGCGCTCGATGTCGCGGCGGACGCTGCGCGTCGTGACTCCCAGCCGCTGCGCGAGCTCCTCCCCGGACCACACCCGGCGTGCCTGCAGGAGGCCGAGCAGGCGCAGCACACGGCCGGTCGTTTCGGACACGTTCCTCAGCGTGTCATAGCGATAGGACCGAATCTGTCCTATGGCTCAGTCGAGATGGCGACGGCGCGCCAGATGATCTGGCACGTCTGACTGGCCTGTTCCACCGCCTCCGCGGAAGTCTTCGACGCTTGGTAGAAGGTGCGCTCGATCATCCAGCACAGAGCGCGGGCCAGCGCTGGCGCACCGTCGGGGCCGTCGTGAGCCGGGACGTCGCACCGCTGGAGGACCTCGGCGATCACCCCAATGGAGTGCTCGGCGGCCGCGGTCCACATCACCCCGATCTCCGGCACGGTGGATCCGAGGTCGACCGCCATCCGCAGCACCGGGCCATGGTCGAGCCACAGCGCGGCAGTGCGCTCGACCGCGCCCGCGATCACTTCGTCGACCGACCTGCTGTCGGTGCGGGTCAGCCCCGCCTTCTCGGTTAGGGTCTGTGTCGTGCGCGCGACGAGTGCCGTGAGCACGTCCTGCTTCGAGCCGAAGTAGAAGTACAGCGCCGCCCGGGTCAGCCCGGCGGCGTGCGCGATGTCAGCGACGGTCATGGCGGCATAGCCGACGCCGGACAGCAGTTCCTCGGCGGAATCGAGAATCTGTTGCTCGCGGAGATCGCCCTTGCGCACCGTGGGTGCTGCACGCCTGGACTGCCAGGGCTTGCTCATACGCTCGGATGCACGGGCATGGCCGAACGCTACCGTAGCCACATGGCGACCGAGGGCGGCAAGTCGACCGAGGCGGGGACTCGGATCCGACCTGTCGTGCTGTCCCACGCCGCCGATCTGTTCGCCGAGCGCGGGCCAGCGGCCACCAGTCTGCGCGACATCGCCGAACGGTCGAACGTCAACGCGGGACTCATCTTTCGCCACATCGGCAACAAAGAGGCCGTCGTGGCCGCAGTGTTGGATCACCTTGCCGCGGAGCTCGAGGCCGCCCGGTCCGCAGCCGCGGCGCCGGAGGATGTCGAGGCCCTGGCACACCGCAACTGGACCGTGATCGCCCGGGCGCTGCTCGACGGTTTCGACGTCGGCCGCATGCAGCACAGCTTTCCGAACGTCGAGCAGTTGGTGAGCGTCGCCCGCGAACGTCTCGGCGACGAGCACGCGGCGCGAGTGGCCACCGCTGACGCGCTCGCGCTGCAACTGGGCTGGCGCCTGTTCGGTCCGTTCCTGAAAGCGGCGACGGGTCTGACGGACCACATGCCGAGCGAGCTTCCGAGCGCCGGGGTGCTCGCCGACCAGTTGTCCGACCCCCGGGGCGTTCAGCGCCCGCGCCGCAGCGAGACCGCGAGCCAGCCCGCCGAGACGAGAAAGTAGAGGGCGCCGAACGCGGCGTACGGCGCGATGTCGGCCACGCTGGGCGTTTCTTGACCTCCGGCCTTCAGGAGGAACATCGCTCCTGCAGCCGCGGATTGCACTCCGCTGACGACCATGACCCACTGGCTTCCAGCACGCGTACGGCGACGCAGGGCGGTCGCGAGTTGCAGCGCGCCGGCCAGCACGGCCCAGACACCGAACACCGCGAGGACGGCGTTCATCCCCTGGGTGAGTGCGGCGCCCACCGCCAGCGTGGTCACGACGCTGACCAGGGCGTTGAGAGCTTGAGTGGGGCTGTGCCGAAGGCCTGCACCCCGGCGTGCGTCGGCGAGGTTCGCGAGGGCATCCCACGCGGGGTAGCCGACCAACAAGACGCCTGACACGAGAGGTGACATCGGCCCCACGGTCAGCGCGGCAGCCACCCACGCGAGGGAGAACACGCCTCGCACCGCGTAGTAGCCCGGTAGCCACGCGGCCTCTGTTGTGGTGCGGCGCTCATCGCGGGTGATCTCTGACATGGCTTCCTCCGTGTGTAGTCGATTGACTACGCCACTGTAGTCGATTGACTACAGTGGACGCGGGAATTAATTCGACATACTGTCGATTCATTCTTGACATAGTGTCGATCAACTACGTGGAGGACCCATGCGCACGCTTTTCGTCACCGGAGTGAGTTCAGGACTGGGCCGAGCCATCGCGACCGCCGCCCTCGCAGAGGGCGATCGGGTGGTGGGCACGGTGCGCAACCGAGACGACGGACGAGCGTTCGAGGAACTGTCCCCAGATCTCGCCCACGCGCGTCTGCTCGACGTCACGGACGACGGTGCGGTGGCCGCGACGATCGCCGACGTCGAGTCGACGGTGGGCGCGATCGACGTGGTCATCGCCAACGCCGGCTACGGCGTCGAGGGCATCTTCGAGGAGACGCCGCTGTCGATCATGCGCGAGCAGTTCGCCACCAATGTGTTCGGTGTGGCAGCCACCCTCCAGGCCGCGCTTCCCGGGATGCGAGCACGGCGCGCCGGGCATCTGATGGCGATCACCTCGATGGGCGGCTTGATGGCCGTGCCAGGCATGAGCGCCTACTGCGCCAGCAAGTTCGCCGTGGAGGGGATGCTGGAAAGCTTGCGAAAAGAGGTGTCCGCGTTCGGTATTCATGTCACTGCCGTTGAGCCGGGGTCCTTCCGCACGGACTGGGCGGGCCGGTCGATGACGCGAGCGCAACGCTGCATCGCCGACTACGACGCACTGTTCGATCCGATCCGCGCCGCACGGCGCACCGCCAGCGGTAACCAGCGCGGCAACCCGGTCAAGGCCGCGCAGGCCATCCTGTCGATTCTCGACCTCGATTCTCCGCCCGGCCATCTGGTCCTCGGCTCCGATGCGCTGGCACTGATCGCGAGCGCCCGCGCGGCGGTCGACGACGATATCCGCACCTGGGAGCACCTGTCGCGAACCACGGACTTTCCGGAGTCTTAGGACTGAAACCGTCCTATAGCAGTGCGAAGCTGACGTCATGGACGTCACCGGCGAGCTGGTAGATCAACTGGACCTGCATTGGCGCACGCAGCTGCGGCCGCGGCTGGAGGGACTGACCGACGACGAGTACTACTGGCAGCCGGTCCCGAACTGTTGGACCGTGCACCACGACGGCCGCGTCGACTTCGCCTATCCGCCACCACAACCGGAGCCCTTCACCACGATCGCGTGGCGCATGGCTCACCTCATCGTCGGAGTGTTGGCCATGCGCAGCCACTCGCACTTCGCGGGGCCGGCGGCCGACTACAGCTCATGGCGCTACGCCACCGATGCGGCCACTGCACTCGCCCAGCTCGACACCGAGTACCACCGCTGGCTCGCCGGTGTCCGCAGTCTCGGCGACGAAGCGCTGGCACGCCCGTGCGGACCCGCCGAAGGCCCGTACGGCGCGCGGCCGATGATGACGCTCGTGCTGCACATCAACCGTGAGATGATCCACCACGGTGCCGAAATCGCTTGTATCCGTGATCTTTACGCACACACCAAGGAGAAGTGACATGCCCGGATTGCCACCGCCCGTCGACGGCGAGCGCCAGACGCTCGTCGAGTTCCTCCGGTTCAATCAAAATGCGTTTTTCTCGGTGGCTCACGGCCTGACCGATGAGCAGGCGCGCGCGACGCCGTCGGCCAGTGCGCTGTCGATCGGAGGGCTGGTCAAGCATGCCGCCGGCGTCCAACGCGGCTGGTTGGCACGCGTCGCGTCAGCGCCGGACTTCCCGCATCCGGACCCGCGCCCCATGGAGGAGCAGATGGCCGAGTACCAGGACCAGTACTCGATGCGTGAGGACGAGACGCTCGCCGGCCTGCTCGATGACCTGCGGGCGGTCAATGCCGAGGTGTTGACGATGTTCGCCGACAAAGACCTCGACACCCCGGTCCCCGTACCCCATGAGGTGCCGTGGTTCCCCAGCGACGTCGACCAGTGGACGGTTCGTTGGGTCGCGCTACACCTGATCGAAGAATTGACCCGGCACGCCGGTCACGCCGACATCATTCGCGAAACATGCGACGGCGCAACGATGTACGAATTGATGGCGGCGCAGGAGGAATGGCCGGAAACGGACTTCATCAAGCGCTGGCGCCCGGCGAAGTGAGTAGCGCCAGGGCCTGGTCGACGACGGCGTCGAGATCGTCCCCGAGGCGCCCGGCCAACCACTGCTGGGCCAGTTCGGCCATCGCGCCCGTGTACATCGCAGCGGCCACCTGAGCGCCCACCGGGTCAGAGCCGGGGTGCAATCGCCACCCTTCTGAGAGCACGGCCTCGCGCAGCAGGTCCTGGGTGGCGGCGCGCCGGGCGGTCAGCACGGGGTTGGCGCGGGCATCGGTGAACAGGACCCGCCCGCGCCGCGGATCGCTGGAGCTGAATTCCAGCACCGCAGCCATGCCCGCGCGGGTCCGGGCGGGCAGGGACTCGCCCGCTGCCGCCATGGCGCCCTCCACCGTGCGCGCGAGGTCGGCGCTGACCCGGTCGTACACCGCGCCGAGCAACTCGTCCAGGTCGGCGAAGCTCTCGTAGAAGTAGCGCGAGTTCAAGCCGCTCTCCCGGCAGACGGACCGCACCGCGAGCGCGGCCTCCCCGCCGTCGCCGAAGATCCGGAAGGCGGCGTCGACCAGCAGCTCTCGCCGCTCGGCGCGGCGATCGACCAGCGGCACACCGGCCCACCGGGTGGGACTCGACACCCGCTCAGCCTAAGCCCCCGCAAATCTGGTCACAACCGTGCCCAGAAGCTAAGCTGGACACACCCGTGACCAGATCAGGAGGACGCCGTGTTCTCATCCGCAGTCCTGCCGCACCAGCTCGTCGGCCAGCTGCTCGAGCGGCGCTTCGACTCCGACGTGCGACAGCACTTCTTCAAAGGAATGGAATTCGCCACCCCGCAGGGCGACCCCGGCTGGTTCGGCCCGGACAGCGCTGTGTGGCACGTGCACTCGCACACCCACGCACTCATCTTCGGGCTGCAGTGCGCCGCGTTCCTGGAGCGCCTCGATCCGTCGATCTACTGGATGGGTGTGCACCACTCGCGCCTGGTGCGCGACGACACCCGGGACGACCCGATGCCTCAGATCGATCCCCAGGGCGCGCTGACCCGCCTCGGGCACTCCGTGGCCTTCTTCATCGGCACCGCATACGGCTCGACCGGGACCGCCGAACGCCTGGCCACCACGGTGCGATCGATGCACCACACGATCAAGGGCACCCGGCCCGACGGGGCGCGCTACGACGCCGAGGACCCCGAGTGGCTGCGGTGGAACTATGCGACCGTCGTCTGGGGCATCGCCACGGCACACGAGCTGTACCACCCGAATCCGTTGCGCGGCAAAAGGATCGATCGCTACTACGGCGAGTTCGTCCGCGTCGGGCACGCGCTGGGCGGCACCGACCTGCCCGCCACCAAGGCCGACACGCTGGAGTGCCTGAAGTCCTACCTGCCCAGACTCGCGGTCACCTACGGCACCGCCATGGCGACGGGACCGAACCTGCCGCTGCCGCAGGCCGCGCTGAACTGGGCCGTGCGGGACACCATGCCGTCGTGGGCGAAGGGACTGATCCAGCACCGCGACCCGAACATCATCGAGCGCACGGCCCGTCGCGCTGCGGTCTGGTCCGTGATCAACGGCTTGCACGCGGCATCCGGGGAGATGCCGGAGTTCTGCGAGGCCAGGGCGCGGGTCGCGGCCCGCGTGGATGGTCAGCCTGTGACCCGGGGCACACACATTTTCGAGCGTGCAGGCTCTTTTGAGACACTGCAGGGATGAGTACTACGCGGAACACACAGCACCGCGAGGTAGCCAAGCTCGACCGGGTGCCCCTACCGATCGAGGCGGCGCGCATCGGCGCCACGGGCTGGCAGGTCACGCGCACCGGCGCTCGAGTCGTGTCGAAGCTGCGCTCCCGCGGTTCCCTGCAACAGAAGATCGTCAAGCAGATCCCCCAGGCCTTCGCGGATCTGGGCCCCACCTACGTGAAATTCGGCCAGATCATCGCGTCCAGCCCGGGCGCGTTCGGCGAGCCGCTCAGCCGCGAATTCCGCAGCCTGCTCGACCGCGTGCCACCCGCAGACTCCGATGCGGTGCACAAGCTGTTCCGCGAAGAACTCGGTGACGAGCCGACGAACCTGTTCAAATCCTTCGACGAGAAACCGTTCGCGTCAGCGTCGATCGCCCAGGTGCACTACGCAACGCTGCACAGCGGCGAAGAAGTGGTGGTGAAGATCCAGCGGCCGGGCATTCGCCGCCGGGTTGCCGCCGACCTGCAGATCCTCAAACGCGGCGCCCGCCTCGTCGAGTTCGCCAAGCTGGGGCAGCGGCTGTCCGCCCAGGACGTCGTGGCCGACTTCGCGGACAACCTGGCCGAGGAACTCGACTTCCGGCTCGAGGCGCAGTCGATGGACGCGTGGGTGGCCCACATGCACGCCTCCCCGCTGGGCGCCAACATCCGGGTCCCGCAGGTGTACTGGGATCTGACCAGCGAGCGCGTGCTGACCATGGAACGCGTCTCGGGGGTGCGCATCGACGACGTCGCCGCCATCCGCAAAAAAGGCTTCGACGGCACCGAGCTGGTCAAGGCCCTGTTGTTCAGCGTGTTCGAGGGTGGGCTGCGGCACGGCCTGTTCCACGGCGACCTGCACGCCGGGAACCTGTCGGTCGACGACGACGGCAAGATCGTGTTCTTCGACTTCGGGATCATGGGCCGCATCGATCCCCGCACCCGCTGGCTGCTGCGCGAACTGGTGTACGCGCTGCTGGTCAAGAAGGACCATGCCGCGGCAGGCAAGATCGTGGTGCTGATGGGCGCGGTCGGCACCGTCAAGCCCGAGGCGCAGGCCGCCAAAGACCTCGAGAAGTTCGCCACTCCGTTGACGATGACCTCGCTCGGTGACCTCAGCTACGCCGAGATCGGCAAGCAGCTCTCCGCGCTGGCCGAGGCCTACGACGTCAAACTGCCCCGCGAACTGGTGTTGATCGGCAAGCAGTTCCTCTATGTCGAGCGCTACATGAAGCTGCTGGCGCCGTCGTGGCAGATGATGAGCGACCCGGCGCTGACCGGCTACTTCGCCAACTTCATGGTCGAGGTGTCCCGCGAACATTCCGATCAGTTGGACGCCTAGATGCAGGTCCGCACCGGAACCGCGCCGTCGGGCGAGATCGGGATCCATTACGAGGACATGGGCGACCCCGGTGATCCAGCCGTCCTGCTGATCATGGGGTTGGGTGCCCAGATGATCTTCTGGCGCACCGCGTTCTGCGAGAAGCTGATCAATCAGGGGCTGCGGGTCATCCGCTTCGACAATCGCGACTGCGGGTTGTCCGGCAAGCTGCGCGGTCAGCGCTCCGCAGCACCGCTGCCCTTGAGCATGGCGCGCTCGTTCGTCGGGCTGGCCAGTCCGGCCCCCTACCGCCTCGAGGACATGGCTGACGACACCGCCGCGCTGCTCGATCACCTCGACATCGACCGCGCGCACGTCGTCGGCGCATCGATGGGCGGCATGATCGCGCAGGTGTTCGCCGCGCGGCACGCCGCGCGCACCCGCTCGCTCGGTGTGATCTTCTCCAGCAACAACCAGCCGGCACTGCCGCCACCCGGCCCGCAACAGCTGCTCGCGATCCTGTCCAAGCCATCCGGCACCGGCCGCGACGCGATCATCGACAACGCGGTCAAGGTCAGCAAGATCATCGGCAGCCCCGGCTACCCCCGCGCCGACGATGCCCTGCGCGCCGAGGCCATCGAGGGCTACGACCGGTCCTACTACCCCGCCGGGATCGGCAGGCAGTTCTCGGCGATCCTGGGCAGCGGCAGCTTGCGGCACTACAACCGTCAGACCACCGCGCCGACGGTGGTCATCCACGGCACCGCCGACAAGTTGATGCGCCCGTCGGGGGGCCGCGCGATCGCCCGCGCGATCCCGGGTGCCCGTCTGGCGCTGTTCGACGGCATGGGCCACGAACTGCCTGAACCCCTGTGGGACGACATCGTCGGCGAACTGAAGACGACTTTCGCGCAGGCGTGCTGAACCAGCAACTCCGTCAATTCACAGAAACCTGAAAAGACGTACCATGCCTCTCGGGCACGCGTGACCGCCGTTTCAGGAGAACCTCTTCGGGCAGCGTGCTCAGGAAGGCCACCTCATGGCCTCGACCAACAGAAAACTGACTCCGCACTTCGACGACGTCCAGGCGCACTACGACCTGTCCGACGAGTTCTTCCGCCTGTTCCTCGACCCGTCCCAGATGTACAGCTGCGCCTACTTCGAGCGCGACGACATGACGCTCGAGGAGGCCCAGCGGGCCAAGGTCGACCTCGCACTGGGCAAGCTGGGCCTCGAGCCGGGCATGACGTTGTTGGACGTCGGCTGCGGCTGGGGCTACACGATGATGCGCGCGATCGAGCGCTATGACGTCAACGTGATCGGTTTGACGCTCAGCGAGAACCAGAAGGCCCACGTCGAGCGCGTGTTCGCCGAGTCCGACAGCCCCCGCACCAAAGAGATCCGTCTTGAAGGCTGGGAGAGTTTCGACCAGCCGGTCGACCGCATCGTGTCCATCGGCGCGTTCGAGCACTTCGGCAAGGATCGCTGGGACGACTTCTTCACCACCGCCTACCGGGTGCTGCCCGACGACGGTGTGATGCTGCTGCACACCATCACCGCGTTGACGATTCCCCAGATGATCGAACGCGGCATCCCGTTGACGTTCTCCGTCGCCCGCTTCATCAAGTTCATCCTCACCGAGATCTTCCCTGGCGGATACCTGCCGACGATCGAGCTGGTCGGAGAGCACGCCGGCAAGGCCGGGTTCACGCTGACCCGCGAGCAGTCGCTGCAGCCGCACTACGCGCGCACACTGGACCACTGGTCGGCCGCCCTCGAAGCGCACAGGGACGAGGCCATCGCCATTCAGTCCGAAGAGGTCTACGACCGCTACATGCACTATCTGACCGGCTGCGCGGACTCGTTCCGCAAGGGCTACACCGACGTGAATCAGTTCACGTTGGTCAAACAGCCTTCGTGAGCGGATTGGCTCGCGCCCCGCGCCACCCGATAGGCTGAGCGCCCGAGAAGCGTGTTTACCGCAAGGCCGTGCCGTGTTTCGGTACGGTTCTGGCACAACCCGCGATGTCGCATCGGGCGGGGGCCCACGAAGTAGAGGGACGTAGAAGCACATGTCTGACCACTCCACCGGCACGAAGGATCTGACTCCTCATTTCGAGGACATCCAGGCGCACTACGACCTGTCGGATGACTTCTTCGGTGTGTTCCAGGACCCCACTCGCAAGTACAGCTGCGCGTACTACACCGGTCCGAACGTGACCCTGTCCGAAGCGCAGATCGCCAACGTCGACCAGCATCTCGACCGGCTCGATCTGAAGCCGGGCATGACGCTGCTCGAGGTGGGTTGCGGCTGGGGCCTGACCCTGCAGCGCGCCATGGAGAAGTACGACGTCAACGTCATCGGGCTGACGCTGAGCCGCAACCAGCAGGCCTACTGCAACCAGCTGCTGACCAAGGTGGATTCCGAGCGCACGTTCGACGTCCGCCTCGAGGGCTGGGAACAGTTCCACTCCCCCGTCGACCGCATCGTGTCGATCGAGGCGTTCGAGCATTTCGGCTTCGAGCGCTACGACGACTTCTTCAAGACGTGTTTCGACATCCTGCCCGACGACGGCCGCATGACGATCCAGAGCAGCTGCGGGTACCACCCCTACGACCTGCAGGCACGCGGCAAGAAGCTGACGTTCGAACTGGCGCGCTTCGCGAAGTTCATCGGCGAGGTGATCTTCCCCGGCGGCCGCATCCCGACGACACAGATGATGGTCGAGCACGGCGAGAAGGCGGGCTTTACGGTGCCCGAGACGTTGTCGCTGCGTAACCACTACATCAAGACGCTCGGCATCTGGGCAGCGCGCCTCGAGCAGCACAAGGACGAAGCCATCGCCGCGGCCGGCGAGCAGTCCTACAACGACTACATGCGCTATCTGACGGGCTGCCAGTACTACTTCGTCGACGAGGCGCTCGACGTCAGCCTGGTCACCTATCTGAAGCCAGGCGCCGTCGCCGCCTGACCCGGCTTACGCCGATGACGGCGCGGTCGGGCGCTGCTGGTGTTATGTTGCTGCCGGAGCGCTCCTCGGCCACCCTCGGGACTCGCCCGTCGTTCGTGGGGGACGTGACCGCGGCGGAACCCGACGGCGGTGGCCGGGGAGCGTTCGATGCTCTCGGGTCGACGCTCACTGGACAGAAACGAAAAGTCCCCCACGCCGCAGCGTGGGGGACCTTTTTCGGCTGGCGCCTACTCCTCCGTGCCCATGGTCGGATTCGGCTGGCGCCTACTCCTCCGTGCCCATGGTCGGATTCGGCTGGCGCCTACTCCTCCGTGCCCATGGTCGGATTCGGCTGGCGCCTACTCCTCCGTGCCCATGGTCGGATTCGGCTGGCGCCTACTCCTCCGTGAAGTTGCGGGTGACCGCCGGGTCAACCGGGATACCGGGGCCGGTGGTGGTCGAGACGACGACCTTCTTCAGGTAACGGCCCTTGGACGACGACGGCTTGGCGCGCAGGATCTCGTCGAGCGCGGCGCCGTAGTTCTCGACCAGGTTCTTCTCGTCGAACGACGCCTTGCCGATGATGAAGTGCAGGTTGGCCTGCTTGTCGACGCGGAAGTTGATCTTGCCGCCCTTGATGTCGGCGACGGCCTTGGTGACGTCCGGGGTCACGGTGCCGGTCTTGGGGTTCGGCATCAGGCCGCGGGGGCCCAGGATGCGCGCGATACGACCGACCTTGGCCATCTGGTCAGGGGTGGCGATCGCGGCGTCGAAGTCGAGGAACCCGCCCTGGATCTTCTCGATCAGGTCGTCGCTGCCGACGACGTCAGCACCGGCGGCCAGCGCCTGCTCGGCCTTGTCACCGACGGCGAACACCGCGACGCGGGCGGTCTTGCCGGTGCCGTGGGGCAGGTTCACGGTGCCGCGCACCATCTGGTCGGCCTTACGGGGGTCGACACCCAAGCGGATCGCGACCTCGACGGTGGCGTCCTGCTTCTTCGACGACGTCTCCTTGGCCAGCTTCGCGGCTTCCAGCGGCGTGTACAGCCGGGTCTTGTCGACCTTCTCGGCGGCTTCCTTGTAGGCCTTGCTGTTCTTGCTCATTGTTGTCTCCTAGTTGCTGAGTTGTGGTTGCTGTGTGGAACGCTCGTCGCGCGAGCACTCATCACGGGCCGCAGCTGGCCCTCCCACGACTTCGGTGTCCAACGACACTTACTCGACGGTGATTCCCATGGACCGAGCGGTGCCGGCGATGATCTTCGCGGCCTGGTCGATGTCGTTGGCGTTGAGGTCTTCCTTCTTGGTCTCGGCGATCTCGCGCACCTGATCCCAGGTCACCTTGGCGACCTTGGTCTTGTGCGGTTCACCCGAGCCCTTCTGCACGCCGGCAGCCTTGAGCAGCAGTTTCGCTGCGGGCGGCGTCTTCAGCGCGAATGTGAAGGTGCGGTCCTCGTAGACGGTGATCTCCACGGGGATGACGTTGCCGCGCTGCGACTCGGTCGCGGCGTTGTACGCCTTGCAGAACTCCATGATGTTGACGCCGTGCTGGCCGAGCGCGGGACCGACCGGCGGAGCGGGGTTGGCCTGCCCAGCCTGGATCTGCAGCTTGATCAGCCCGGCGACCTTCTTCTTCGGGGGCATGGTTGTGCTTGTCCTTCTTTTTCTCGTGGGGCCCGCGGGCCCGGCTTAAATCTTGGCGACCTGGTTGAAGGTCAACTCGACCGGCGTCTCGCGGCCGAAGATCGACACCAGCACCTTGAGCTTCTGCTGCTCGGCGTTGACCTCGCTGATCGACGCAGGCAGCGTCGCGAAGGGGCCGTCCATGACGGTGACCGACTCGCCGACCTCGAAGTCGACCAGGATCTCCGGACGCTCCATCGACGCCTCGGAGGACGCCGCCGCTGTCGACGCAGCCTTGCCGGGCTTCTTCGCCGCCGCCGGCGGCAGGAGGAACTTCACGACGTCATCGAGCGACAGCGGTGAGGGCCGCGACGTCGCCCCGACGAAGCCGGTGACGCCGGGGGTGTTGCGCACGGCGCCCCACGACTCGTCGTTGAGCTCCATGCGCACCAGGATGTAGCCCGGCAGCACCTTGCGGTTGACCTGCTTGCGCTGGCCGTTCTTGATCTCGGTGACCTCTTCGGTGGGCACCTCGACCTGGAAGATGTAGTCGCCGACGTCCAGGTTCTGCACGCGGGTCTCGAGGTTGGCCTTCACCTTGTTCTCGTAGCCGGCGTAGGAGTGGATCACGTACCAGTCACCCGGCTTGAGGCGCAGCTCCTTCTTGAGCGCGACGGCGGGGTCCTCGTCTTCATCGACGACAGGGTCGACAACAGGCGTCTCGTCGGCTTCGGGGGCCTCGCTCTCCAGCGGCGCGTCCTCGACCGCTTCGGCCGGGCTGCTCTGCTCGAGATGCTCGGCGGCCTCGTCGGCGATCACCACTGCCGGATCGGCCTCTTCGGCGCGCGCCTCGGACACGCTCGCGGCAGTCTCGCCGTCGAAGCTGGTCACGTGTCAGTCCTCTCTAGATGTAGTGCGTCGGGTCGGCCAGACCGAACGTCAGCCGAACACCAACGTCACGAGCTTGGCCAGGCCCAGGTCCACCCCGCCGATCAGCGCCACCATGAAGACCAGGAACACCAGCACAACGGTGGTGTAGCTGACCATCTGCTTGCGGTTCGGCCAGATGACCTTGCGCAGCTCGGCGACGACTTCCTTCAGGTAGTTGAAGATGTAGGCGATGGGATTGCGGGACGGCCCGTCCTTGGGCTTCTTCGCCGTCTTCTTCTTGGCCTTCGGGCCCTTGCCGTTGTCCTTGCCGCCCGATCCGTCGGTCTCGGGCGAGGCGTCGGCGTCGTCGGCTGTGGTCTCGTCGACCTCGGTCGCCGCACCCCGGCGCGACCGCTTGCCCGTGGGTCGCAGCGGACGCGTCACGACCGCGGTCTGCGCTCGTGCATCGCCGCCGTCGGTCTCCGCGCCGCTGTCGGTGCCTGCCGAGCTGGCACCGTCGCGCTCGTCGCTCACCGCGTGCTCCCTCGTGATCGGTCGTAGTCGGTCCCGGTAGTGGGGCCACTGTCCAGTATCCAGACCCGGGCCAGCGCCCCCACCTATCGAGTATTCAGTTGAGCAGGGGCGACAGGACTTGAACCTGCAACCTGCGGTTTTGGAGACCGCTGCTCTGCCAGTTGAGCTACGCCCCTAGAGGGTTCCCTGCAGGGCCCACACAATTCGCGCGCTCCCCGTGCGGTGACACAAGCCCCGACGGACAGCGCGCTCAACTGGGAAAACCCCGAGGACCGAGTGTAGCGCGCCGCGGGTCGGAGTTACTAATCCGTCGCCGGCTCGGTGTCTTGAACAGTGTCTTGACCTGTGTCATGGATGACGGGCTTGCGGACCACCTGACCCGTTTCCGGGTCCCAGCCCGCCGAGATGGAGTTGTCGCCCTCGTGCCCCATCAGCGTGGTGAACGCTTCCATCACGACCACGCCGTCGTCGTCGGTCAACACGTTGCGGGTGGTGACGATGTCGGCACCGAAGCGCTCGTCGACGGATTCGATGTGCATGGTGGCGGTGAGCGAGTCACCCTCGCCGATCGGCCGGTGGAACAGGAACTTCTGGTCAACCTGGACGATCTGCATGGTCTCGAAGCCCACGTCGACGTTCTGGAAGAAGTGCCGCTGGGTCATCACCGCGAGGATGGACATGAAGGTCGGTCCCGCAACCAGACCTTTGTGGCCGAGTTCGGCTGCGGCGTCGACGTCGTGGCTGGCTGGGTCGAACGACTTGACGGCAGCGGCGTATTGGCGGATCTGTTCGCGACCGACGACGAAGGGCTCGGGATACTTCCAGACCATGCCGCGGATGTCGGTTTTGAGAGCCATGTGTGCAGACCTGCCTATGCCAGCTTGGCCACGGCCACAGCGCGACCGAAGATCTTCTTGCCGCCCGCGGTCGCGGTCAGCGCGATGGTGACCGACTTGGATTCGGGCTCTACGGATTTCACACGCCCGTTGAACACGATCTCGGCGCCTTTGCCGTCATTGGGGACAGGGACGACGGCGGTGAAACGCACGTTGTACTCGGTGACCGCAGCGGGGTCACCCACCCATGAGGTGACGTAGCCGCCACCGAGGCCCATCGTGAGCATGCCGTGCGCGATGGCGGTGTCCAGGCCGACCTGCTTGGCGATGTCGTCGTCCCAGTGGATGGGGTTGAGGTCGCCGGAGACGCCGGCGTAGTTGACCAGATCGGCCCGCGTCAGCGGGATGACCTTCTCGGGCAGCTGATCGCCGACCTTGACCGAACTGAACTCACGCAGTGCCATCTGAAAAGCCACTCTCTCCGTCTTCTTCGCTCCGCCCCGCCAGGGTGGTGTAGGACTCCTGTACGACCTCGCCGTTGCTGTTGCTGACGATGTTCTTGGTGACGATGATGTCGGTGCCGTGCGCGGTACGAACCGAGTCGATCCACACGTCGCAGTACAGCGTGTCGCCGGCCTTGATCGGGCGGACGAACTTCAACGACTGATCCACCTGCACGATCTGCGCATCACTGATCGCGATGTTGGCCGAATCGAACATCGCGCGCTGCGCTTGGTAACCGAACACCGAGATGAACGTCAGCGGCGCGATCAACGCATCGTGGCCGAGATCCGCCGACGCCTGCTCGGTGAAGAACGCCTCGTCGTCGTTCTTGACCGCGGTCGCGTATTCGCGGATCTTCTCACGGCCGACGACGTAGTGGTCAGGATGGCGATAGTGCAGCCCGACGTACTCGTCCAGGAAAGACACGGCTGATGGGCGCGCCTAGCGCGACTCTTTGTGGGCCTGGTGCTTGCCGCAGTTCGGGCAGAACTTCTTGATCTCGAGGCGGTCGGGATCGTTGCGGCGGTTCTTCTTGGTGATGTAGTTGCGGTGCTTGCACACCTCGCAGGCCAAGGTGATCTTGGGCCGTACGTCGGTACTGGAGGCCACGGCTGTCGTCTCTTTCTTTTACGTCTCTCGAGATACGTCTCGTTAGTTTCTTGTAGCGGTGGGGGGGCTCGATCCCCCGACCTCACGATTATGAGTCGTGCGCTCTAACCAGCTGAGCTACACCGCCCCGGACGGACCCGCACAGCGGTCCACCGAGCCCCCTAACGGAATCGAACCGTTGACCTTTTCCTTACCATGGAAACGCTCTGCCGACTGAGCTAAGGGGGCCTTGCGCACGTCACCGAGGGACGAGCCTTAAAGAGGGTACATTCTCACCGATAGCCGCGCCAAACCGCTGGTCGTGCCGAGCCCCCGATGCTGATGAGACGCCGGCGCCTACGCTGACCCACATGGCCGAAGACGACCGCCTCTACTTCCGTCAGCTCCTGTCGGGCCGCGATTTCGCGGCCCGTGACATGGTCGCCCAGCAGATGCGCAACTTCGCCTATCTGATCGGCGACCGGCAGACCGGCGACGCCGTGATCGTCGACCCGGCCTACGCCGCCCACGACCTGGTCGACGTTCTGGAATCCGACGGCATGCGGCTGTCCGGAGTGCTGGTCACCCATCACCACCCCGACCACGTCGGCGGGTCGATGATGGGCTTCGAGCTCAAAGGGCTCGCCGAGCTGTTGGAGCGCGTCAGCGTGCCTGTGCACGTCAACGCCCACGAAGCCGACTGGGTCTCTCGGATCACCGGGATCGCCCCGAGCGAGCTGACGGCGCACCAGCACGGCGACGTCGTCGACGTCGGGGCGATCGCGATCGAACTGCTGCATACCCCCGGGCACACGCCGGGCAGCCAGTGCTTCCTCCTCGACGGCCGACTGGTCGCTGGGGACACGCTGTTCCTGGAGGGCTGTGGTCGCACGGACTTCCCCGGCGGCAACGTCGACGACATGTTCCGCAGCCTGCAGGCCCTGGCCGCCCTGCCTGGCGATCCGACTGTGTTCCCGGGGCACTGGTACTCGGCGCAACCCAGCGCGCCCTTGGACCAGGTCAGGCGCAGCAACTACGTGTACCGTGCCAGCACTCTGGATCAGTGGCGGACGGTGATGGGCGGCTGATACCTCGGTGGTGACCTGCGGGCTGACGTCACCGCCAGCCGGCGCCGATGCCGCACTCCCACAGACCGAGTGCGGGAATTCCGCTGTCACGACGGGCCTTTCGGCCCTTCACCCGGCGCCTGCGGCGGTCGGGTTCGGGATCGGTGGGCTTGCGGTGTGCACGCATGGCGTCCTCCTCCTGAAAATTGGGAAGCGCGGCGACCCCTCGATTCGCCGCGCTCGAACACCACGCTAGGAACACACACCGGCCGCGTCGTGAGTAGTCGAGTACCTGACCACTAGGCAGATGCACGTCCGCTGACTGAGTAGTCGCCCGCCGCTGTCATTTCCCCGGTCGCTGCGCTCCTGCCCGCCGCCGCCTTTTCCCCGGTCGCTGCGCTCCTGCCCGCCGC
>JBFMGT010000019.1:19637-127890 GCA_040752555.1 Actinomycetota bacterium
TTTCCCCGGTCGCTGCGCTCCTGCCCGCCGCCGCCTTTTCCCCGGTCGCTGCGCTCCTGCCCGCCGCTGTTAGGTTCGATGCGCCCGACACATCGCCCCAGGGAGGCCCGATGACCAGCACCGTGTCCTATGAGCTCGCGGAATCCGTGGCCACCATCACCCTCGACGACGGCAAGGTCAACGTCCTGGGCCCCGACATGCAGGCGGCGATCAACGAGGCCCTCGACCGCGCCGAATCCGACAAGGCGAAGGCTGTCGTGCTGGCGGGCAACTCGCGGGTGTTCAGCGGCGGCTTCGACCTCGCGGTGTTCCAGTCGGGCGACCCCGCGGCGGCGCTCGGCATGCTTTCCGGCGGCTTCAAACTCTCGTTGCGCACGCTGACGTTCCCGGTGCCGGTGATCATCGCCGCGACCGGCCCCGCGATCGCGATGGGGTCCTTCCTGCTGCTGTCGGCCGACCACCGCGTGGGCGCACCGAAGTCACGCTGCCAGGCGATCGAGGTCGCCATCGGCATGACCATCCCGATCTCGGCCATCGAGATCATGCGAATGCGTCTGACACCGGCGGCGTTCGAACGTGGCACCGCGTTGGCCGCGACATTCGTCGGGGACGAGGCGATCGCGGCGGGCTGGCTCGACGAGATCGTCGAGGCCGACCAGGTGCTCGCCCGCGCCCAGCAGGTCGCCCAGGACGCGGCGAGCACACTGCACGCCGGTGCACATCTGGCCACCAAGCTCAAGGCGCGCAAACCCGCACTCGACGCCATCCAAGCCGGGATCGACGGGCTGGCAGACGAATTCAAGCTCGGCTGAGACATGTCCCAGCTGCGATGACCCACGTGCGGGGCCGGATCTGGCGGCACGGTGAACCACAGGACGATTTCGACTTCTCCGCGATCTCGGATTGCCTCAGCGGCGACGACACGCTGGTCTGGTGCGACATCTACGACCCCGACCACGCGATCCTCAAGGACCTCGCCGCCGAGCTGCACCTGAACACGTGGGCCGTGGAGGATGCGCTCGCCGAATCCGAACGCACCAAGGCCGTGGTGTATCGCACCCACACCTTTTTCACGGTGTATGCGGTGTCCTTGACCGAGGCCACGACTCAAGCTGATTCCACGCCGTCATTGCTCGAGGTGCACCGCATCTCGGGCTTCGTACTGCCGCGCGGGCTCATCACCGTCCGGCTCTCCCCTCACGTCGACATCGACGAAGTGTCGCGCCGCTTCGACGAACTCGGCGGCCAGGAATACGGGGTCGGCTCGCTGGTACACGGTCTGCTCGACGTCGTGGTGGACGGGCACTTCGCGGCGGTGCAGGCGCTCGACGACGCGATCGAGGGCCTGGAAGACGATCTGTTCGCCGACGAGATGCCGCACAAAGGTTTGCAGCGCAAGACCTTTCAGTTGCGCAAGGATCTGGTGGCGTTACGCCGGGTGGTGCTGCCGATGCGCGAGGTGGTCTCGGCGATCCAGCACCGTCGGCTCGACGCGAAAACTGCACCCGAGCTGGACGCGGTGTACGCCGATCTGTACGACCACGTATTGCGGGCCTCCGAGTGGACGGAATCGTTGCGCGACATGGTCACCACGGTGTTCGAGACGAACCTCTCCCTCCAGGACGCCCGGTTGAACGTGGTGATGAAGAAGCTCACCGGCTGGGCGGCCATCATCGCCGTACCCACGGCGATCACCGGCTACTACGGGCAGAACGTCGAATATCCCGGAATACAGACGGTGGCCGGGTTCGTCACCAGCACGGCACTCATCGTGGTGATGGTCGTGATTCTCTACGTCGCGTTCAAGCGCCGGGACTGGTTGTAGCCGAAAGGGTCCCGATCTCTTCGCCGAGGCGCGTGTACGTCGCGGTGAACCCGTTGCGTCGGTCGACGAGACGGCACGAATCCCAATCATCGCCCCAGCCCCGGTATCTCATCGTCAGCGCGCCGATCGTGCAGGAGAAGCCGGGCACGCGGTCCCACACCGCCGGGAAACCAGCCGCGGTGAGGCCGGCCACCAGCCCCTGCTGCGCGGCGTCGCGCCAGTGTTCGGCAGCCACCGCACGCCCCGCTGTGACGTTGTGCGCCAACGTGATGTCTCCAGCCGCGAACACGTTGTGCACCGAGGTGCGCATGTGCTCGTCGACCACCACGCGCCCGTCGCGCATCTCGAATCCGGCCTGCTCGGCCAGCCGCACGTCGGGCCGTACTCCCGTCGCGGCGACCACGACATCGCCTGCCACACGTTCACCGGAGGTGAGCAGCACACCGGTCTCGGTGACCGCCGCCACCGGAGCCGAGCCGATGAAGCGCACACCGGCGTCGGAGAGCATCTTGACCACACGCTCACCCACGTCGACACCGAAGCGACGGGCCAGCGGCACCGGCTCCGGGGCGACGAGCACGGTGTCGACGCCGCTCGCCGACAGGCACGCCGCCGCTTCACACCCGATCAGGCCCGCGCCGACCACCACCGCCGAGGCGGCGTGGCGGGCCGCCATCCGCAGCGCCACCGCATCGGCGAACGACCGCAAGGCAAGCGCCGATTCCGCGCCCGGCACCGTCAGGGGCACCGCCCGGGCGCCCGAGGCGAGCACCAGGTGCCAGTACGGGTAGCGGGCTCCACCAGCGGTCACGACCTCCTGGGCGGCGGTGTCGATCCAGTCGACGGTGACGCCGAGGATGAGATCGATAGCGTTGCGCTCGAACCACCCAGCGCTGTGCAGATCCAGTTCCGCAGCCTGTCCGCAGAGGTACTGCTTGCTCAACGGCGGCTTGGCGTAGGGCAACGCGGGGTCGGCGGACAGGATGCGCACGGGGATGTGCCGGTGCCGGGCGCGAAACGTCTCCGCCGCGCTGACGCCCGCGGGACCGCTGCCGATGGCGAGGAAGCCCGGTGCCACCATGGGCTGCGGATACCACGCACGCGCGAACTCAATCGCTGCGTCGCGTCGGTCAGTGTTTGGTCAGATCCGTTGAGCGCGGCCGAGTGGTGTGCGAGCATCTGCGCATGGAGCCAACAGGGGATCCCGAGGCCCGTATCCGGGACCTCGAGCGGCCGCTTGCGGGCCAGGCCAGTGCCAGTGAGTTGGGCGGCGCCACGGCGCCGGTGCCCCCGTACCCGTACACCGCGCCCCCACCCGACCCGTATGCGGCACCGACCTACGAACAGCCCTACGGCTCGCCGTACTACGCGGCACCTCAGCAGGTGGTGCACAAGCGCTCGAGCCCCGCGCTGTGGGTGATCCCGCTGATCGCCGGCGTCGTCGTCATCGCCGGGGTCATCGGTGTCATCGTCTACTTCGTCGGCAACAACGCGGTGCCCGGTCGGCCGAACGTGTCCGGCGGCGGTGGCACGGTGGCCGAACCGTCGATCCCGTCCATTCCCTCGATGCCGTCCATCCCGTCGATTCCGGGCATTCCGGCCATCCCCGGCATCGGTGACAGCGACCAGGTGCTCACCGTCGATGCGGGCGGGTCGCTGTCGATCGGCGGCGTGGACCGCAAGCAGACCGTCATCTGCAACGACGGCACGGTGTCCATCAGTGGCATGAACAACACCATCGAGGTGCAGGGGTCGTGCTCGGAGGTGTCGGTGTCGGGCATGGAGAACACCCTGACGGTGGAATCGGCCGGCGCCATCAGCGTCTCGGGCTTCGACAACAAGGTGACCTACCGCAACGGCGATCCGAAAACCTCGCAGGCGGGCACCGGCAACGTCATCGAACGCGGCTGACGTTCTCCCGTCAAGGAGGCGCCCGTAGGCTGAGTCCCGATGGCGCTACACCTCCATCGGGCTGATCGCACCGACCTGCTCGCCGACGGCCTGGGCGCGATGCTCGCCACCCCACCGGCAGATCCGTTCGCCGAGGATCTGGTGCTGGTCTCGGCGCGCGGCACCGAACGCTGGCTCAGTCAGCGGCTCTCCCACATGCTGGGCCGGGGCAGCGGTCAGGACGGTGTGTGCGCCGGGATCACCTTCCGCCATCCGCGCTCACTGGTCGCCGAACTCACCGGTACCGCCGACGACGATCCGTGGGCGCCGGACGCCATGGTGTGGCCGCTGCTCGAGGTCATCGACAGTTCGCTGGACCAGCCGTGGTGCGCCACGTTGGCCGCCCATCTCGGTCATCACGAACAGGGCGAAGAGCGGGAACTGCGCCAGGGCCGCCGCTACGCCGTCGCCCGCCGGCTCGCGGGCCTGTTCGCCTCCTACGCCCGCCAGCGACCGCAGCTGTTGATCGACTGGGCGCAAGGCCGCACCGACGGCCTCGATGCCGACCTGAGCTGGCAGCCCGAGCTCTACCGCGCCCTGCTGGCCCGCGTCGACACCGATCCCCCGCCAGTCCGGCACGCCGAAGCCGTTGCCCGTCTGCAAGATTCGGCCACCGACCTCCCGGCGCGACTGTCCCTGTTCGGCCACACCCGGTTGCCGCTCACCGAGATCGAGCTCCTGCACGCCCTGAGCGCGCATCACGACCTCCATCTGTGGCTGCCTCATCCCAGTGACGAGCTGTGGACGGCACTGCGGGGCAGTCGCGGCCCGGTGCCGCGGCGCACCGACACGTCGCACCGCGCCGTGGGACACCCGCTCCTCGCGACTCTCGGTCGCGATCTGCGCGAGCTGGAGCGGGCCCTTCCCGCCGATCCCGCGGCCGACGAGTTCCTAGGCTCCGCCGATCGGCCGCCGACGCTGCTCGGTTGGCTCCAGTCCGATATCGCCGCCAACAGCGTTCGCCCCCACGGCCGTCGGCTCGATGCCACCGACCGGTCGGTTCAGGTGCACAGCTGCCACGGTCCGGCGCGCCAGATCGACGTGCTGAGGGAGGTGCTGCTGGGTGTGCTGGCCGACGACCCCACTCTCGAACCGAGAGACATCCTCGTCATGTGCCCAGACATCGAGACCTACGCACCGCTGATCGTCGCGGGTTTCGGTCTCGGGGATGTGGTGCCGGACGCGCATCCGGCGCATCGGCTGCGGGTCAAGCTGGCCGACCGCGCGCTCACCCAGACCAATCCGCTGCTCGGGGTGGCGAGTCAGTTACTGACGCTGGCCGGCGGACGAGCGACCGCCAGTGAGGTGCTCAACCTCGCCGAGGCCGCACCGGTGCGTTTCCGGTTCCGCTTCACCGACGACGATCTCGACACGATCGGAAACTGGGTGCGGGAAGCCAACATTCGCTGGGGCTTCGACCGCGGACACCGCCACCCCTACGGGGTCGACTTCGTGCAGAACACGTGGCGGTTCGGCATCGACCGGGTACTCGCCGGCGTCGCCGTGTCCGAGGACGCGCACACCTGGCTGGACACCGCGCTGCCCCTCGACGATGTCGGCAGCAATCGGGTGGAGCTGGCTGGCCGGCTCGCCGAGTACGTCGATTCGCTTCGAACCAACGTCGAGAACATGAGTGGCGTAAGGCCTTTACGGGACTGGTTGACGGCGCTGCGCAGCGCACTCGACCAGCTCACCGGCGCCCCGGACGGTGATGCGTGGCAGAGCGCCCAGGTGGACCGGGAGTTCGCCGACATCCTCGCCGACGCCGGCATGCAGTCCGAGACACTGTTGCGCCTCGCCGATGTGAAGGCGCTGCTGGACCGTCACCTCGCCGGTCGACCGACCCGCGCCAATTTCCGCACCGGCACGCTGACCGTGTGCACGATGGTCCCGATGCGTTCGGTACCGCACCGGGTGGTGTGCCTGGTCGGCCTCGACGACGGGGTCTTCCCCCGCCAAGGAGTCACCGACGGCGACGACGCGCTGGCGCGCGACCCGGTGACCGGTGAACGGGACAGCCGCTCCGAGGATCGCCAGTTGCTGCTCGACGCAATCGGCGCCGCAACCGAGCGGCTGGTGATCACCTACACCGGCGCCAATGAATACTCGGGCCAGCGCAAGCCGCCCGCCGTCCCGCTCGTCGAGCTCCTCGACGCCCTCGACATCACCACACCGGAGCCGGTCCGCGCGCATGTACACATTCAGCATCCGTTGCAGCCGTTCGATATTCGCAACGTCACCCCCGGGGCGCTGGGCACCCGGTCGGACGAGCCGTTCACGTTCGACACCGCGGCACTGACCGCGGCGCGAGCCGCGACCGCTCAGCGGACGGTCAAGCCGCCCTTGATCGGGGCGCCGCTGCCCGCCCCACCGCTCGACGATGTCGTCCTCGACGACCTGGTCGCCTTCTTCAAGGATCCGGTCAAGGGCTTCTTCCGGGCTCTCGACTACACGCTGCCGTGGGATGTCGAGACCGTCGAGGACGCGATGCCCGTCGAGATCGATGCGCTGGCGGAGTGGAAGATCGGCGCCCGGATGCTCGAGGACATGCAGCGCGGGATGACCCCGGCGCAGGCACAGCAGGCCGAGTGGCGCCGCGGTTCGCTCCCGCCGGGCCGGCTCGGGTGGCGGCAAGCCCAGGAACTCGCGCAGCGCACCGCCGCACTGGCCGCGGCCGCCCAGCAGCACCGCACCTCCGCTCCGCAGGCGTTCGACGTCGACGTCACGGTCGGCGCCGGCCGTCGCGTCACGGGCACCGTGCCGCGTGTCCATGGCGAGCGCCTGGTGTGGGTCACCTACTCCAAGCTCGACGGCAGGCATCTGCTGGAGTCCTGGATTCGCCTGGTGGCGTTGGCCGCTCATCGCCCCGGTCGCCAGTGGTCGGCGGTGTGTATCGGGCGCGCCAAGCGCGGCGACACTCCGCGGCAACGGTTGCTGGGGCCGCCCGACGACGCCGTCGGCGTGCTGGCCGACCTGGTCGAGATGTGCGACGACGGGCGTCGCGGACCGATTCCGTTGCCGCTCAAGACGTCCTACGCCTGGGCCGAAACCGAGCACCACCGTGGTGCGCCGTCGCGGGAGGCCGGCTGGAAGTGGAAGTCCGGTAAGTATCCCGGCGAGGATGCCGAACCCGCGCACGTCGCGGTGTGGGGCCCGGGCCGTCCGCTGGTCGATCTCGTCGCCGCCGGACTACCGGCATATGCGGCTCGGCTGTGGTCACCGATGCTGCGAGCCGAGAGGATGCCGGAGTAGATGGAACCATTCGATCTGCTCGGCCCGCTGCCCGAACCGCGCACCACGACGGTGCTCGAAGCCAGTGCGGGCACCGGAAAGACGTTCACCTTGGCCGGGTTGGTGACCCGCTATGTCGCCGAAGGGGTCGCGACGCTCGACCAGATGCTGCTGATCACGTTCGGGCGGGCGGCCAGCCAGGAGTTGCGGGAGCGGGTGCGCGCCCAGATCCTCGACGCCCTGCTCGCATTCGGCGACCCCTCTCGCGCCCGGGACAACACACTGCTCACCCACCTGGTGTCAGGTCCGCCCGACGAACTCGACCTGCGTCGGCAACGGCTGCGTGATGCGCTGGCCGGTTTCGACGCCGCCACGATCGCGACGACTCACCAGTTCTGCCAGCTGGTGTTGAAGAGTCTCGGGGTGGCCGGAGACACCGATTCGGGTGTGCAGCTGGTGGAGAGCCTCGAGGATGTGGTGCGCGACATCGTCGACGATCAGTATCTCGCGCACTTCGGGCAGGAGCGCGACGAACCGCTGCTGTCCTACGACGCCGCGCTGCGCCTGGCCCACGAGGTCGTCGCCGGCGCGCACACCGAACTCCGGCCTGCCGATCCGGTACCCGGCACTGACCCGGCGGTGCGGGTCGAGTTCGCGACCGCGGTCTGCGCGGAGCTGGAGAAGCGCAAACGCCGGCTCGGCATCCTGCACTACGACGACCTGCTGTCCCGGCTCGCCGACGCGTTGGAGGCCGATGACTCCCCCGCGCGCACCCGGATGCGGCGGCGTTGGTCGATCGTCATGGTCGACGAGTTCCAGGACACCGATCCCGTGCAATGGCAGGTCATCGACCGCGCGTTCAGCGGGCACGCCACGGTGATCCTGATCGGCGACCCGAAGCAGGCGATCTACGCGTTCCGCGGCGGGGACATCGTCACGTATCTGCATGCCGCGTCGAGCGCCGGCCGACAGCGCACGCTGGGCACCAACTATCGCAGCGACGGGCCGCTGGTGGCGAGTCTGCAGGCGGTGATGCGCGACGCGCAGCTCGGGGATTCGCGCATCGTGGTGCGGCCGGTGGCCGCCGCGCACCCGGAGCATCGGCTCTCGGGGGCACCGCACGGTGCGCCGTTCCGGCTGCGGGTGGTCACCCGCGAGCAGCTGCGGGTCCGGCCTGACAAGACCATCCCGATCGACCGGTTGCGCGAACACATCCCGAAGGACATGGCCGCCGACATCGCCGCGCTGCTCGCCGCGGGGGCGACGTATTGCGGCGAGCCGGTGGTCCCCGGCAACATCGCGGTGATCGTGGAGAGCCACCGCGACGGGCGCGCCTGCTTCGAGGCGCTGAACGCGGCGAACATCCCCGCCGTCTACACCGGCGACTCCGATGTGTTCGCCTCACCCGCTGCCGACGACTGGCTGTGTCTGCTCGAAGCGTTCGATCAACCTCAGCGCTCCGGCCTGGTGCGGGCCGCGGCGACCACGATGTTCTTCGGGGAGACCGCCGAAACCCTTGTCGCCGAGGGTGATCGGCTGACCGACCGGATCACCGAGACGCTGCGCAGCTGGGCTGATCACGCGCGGGAGCGCGGAGTGGCCGCGGTGTTCGAAGCCGCTCAGCGTGCTGGTATGGGCAAGCGTGTGCTGTCCTGGGTCGACGGGGAACGGCACATGACCGACCTGGCCCACCTGACCCAGCTGCTACAGGAGACCGCGCACCGCGAGCACTTCAGCCTGCCGGCGCTGCGGGACTGGCTGCGCACGCAGCGCGACGAGCGTGGTGGCGCGGTCGAACGCAGCCGCCGCCTCGAAAGTGACGCCGCGGCCGTGCAGATCATGACGGTGTGGGTGAGCAAGGGTCTGCAGTTCCCGGTCGTGTACCTGCCGTTCGCGTTCAACCGCAACATTCAGAGCCGCGACGTCGTGCTCTATCACGAGGGTGACACCCGCTGCCTGCACATCGGCGGCGAGCACAGCCCCGACCACGACGCAGTGCAACGTCGGGGCCGGCAGGAGGCGGCCGGGGACGACGTCCGGCTCACCTACGTCGCGATGACACGCGCCCAGTCCCAGGTCGTCGCGTGGTGGGCGCCGTCGGCCGATGAACCCAACGGCGGACTGTCCCGGCTGCTGCGGGGCCGCAGACCCGGGGAGACGGTGGTGCCCGACCGTTGCGACCCGCCCCGCATCGACGACCCCGATGCGATGGCCGCGCTGCGCGCCTGGGCCGACGCAGGCGGGCCGGTCCTCGAAGAATCCGTACTCGCGGCGCCGAAGCACGTCGACAACCCTGCCGTACCCGTCGGTCTGGACGTGCGCCATTTCCACCGTCGCATCGACACATCCTGGCGCCGGACGTCCTACTCAGGGCTGATTCGTGCGGCCGAGGAAGCGCCAGGGGTGTCCAGCGAGCCGGAGGTGACCGAACTCGACGACGAGGTCGCCGACGTCCCGACCTCCGAACCGGTCGACACGGGCGACCAGGTGCGTTCGCCGATGGCAGACCTGCCGACCGGCGCCACGTTCGGCACGCTGGTGCACGCGGCGCTCGAAACGGCCGATCCGTTCGCGCCCGACCTGGCCGCCGAGCTGGAGACCCAGATCCGCCGGCACGCGCAGTGGTGGCCGGTCGACGTGCCTCCGGCCGAGCTGGCCGCGGCTCTGATCCCGATGCACGACACCCCGCTCGGCCCGTTGGCCCCTGACGCCACGCTGCGCGCGATCGGTCTCCGGGACAGGTTGCGCGAGATGGACTTCGAGTTCCCGCTCGCCGGGGGCGATCTGCGCGCCACCGCGTCGGCGCTCTCTCTCGCCGACGTCGGGGCGCTGCTGCGTACCCATCTCCCGCCCGGCGACCCGCTGGCGGGTTACGCCCGTCGTCTGTCCGACGGCGCGCTGGGCGCGCAGTCGCTGCGGGGCTACCTCACCGGGTCGCTGGATGCGGTGCTGCGGATTGGCGATCGCTACCTGGTGGTGGACTACAAGACGAACTGGCTGGGGGAACCGGGAGGCGATCTGACATCCGCCGACTACGGGCAACCACGGCTGGTCGAGGCGATGCTCCACTCGGACTACCCGCTGCAGGCGCTGCTGTACTGCGTTGTGCTGCATCGGTTCCTGCGCTGGCGACTCCCGGACTATTCGCCGCAGCGCCACCTCGGTGGGGTGCTGTACCTGTTCGTGCGCGGAATGTGCGGCCCGGACACACCGGTGATGGACGGACATCCGGCCGGGGTGTTCAGCTGGCAGCCGCCTGCGGAACTGATCGTGGCTGTGTCCGATCTGCTGGCGTACGCGGCATCGTCGGAGACACTGGTGCCATGACGGACTCCCAGGACTCCCGCGTCGCGGTCTACTTCGACTTCGACAACATCGTGATCAGCCGCTACGACCAGGTCAACGGACGCAATTCATTCCACCGCGACCGGGCGCGTGACACCAGCACCGGCGAGTTCGCCGAGAAGCTCGCCCGCGCCACCGTGGACGTCGGCGCCATCGTCGACTTCGCGTCGTCGTTCGGCACGCTCGTGCTCACCCGCGCGTACGCCGACTGGTCGGCTGACGTCAACGCCAACTACCGCGGTCAATTGGTCAGCCGCGCAGTCGATCTGGTGCAGTTGTTCCCCGCCGCCGCGTACGGCAAGAACGGTGCCGACATCCGCCTGGCCGTCGACGCGGTCGAGGACATGTTCCGACTGCCCGATCTGACCCACGTCGTGATCGTCGGCGGCGATTCGGATTACATCGCACTGGCACAACGCTGCAAACGGCTCGGCCGCTACGTCGTCGGCATCGGGGTCGCAGGCTCGTCCAGCCGCTCGCTGGCGGCGGCGTGCGACGAGTTCGTCACCTACGACGCGCTCCCCGGCGTACCGGTGTTCGAGCCCGACGCCCCCGATGCGGCGCCGAAGCAGCGCGGCCGACGCCCCAAGGCTCAGGACGCCACGGACGACGAACCCGACCCCCAGGCTGCCGCGACGGCCCTGCTGACCCGAGCGCTGCAGATCGGGTTGGAGAAGGACGACGTGGACTGGCTGCACAATTCGGCGGTCAAGGCCCAGATGAAGCGGATGGATCCGTCGTTCTCGGAGAAGTCATTGGGCTACAAGTCGTTCAGCGATTTTCTGCGCTCGCGCTCTGATCTCGTCGAACTCGACGAGAGCTCGACGGCCCGCACTGTCCGGCTGCGCGGGGAATCCCCGTGACCGCGCCGACGTTCGATGCATTCACCGAGCTTCTGGAGCCCGCCGATATCCATGTGGCACAACGCCTCTGCGCCCTGACCGACGATCCCGATCCGACCGTCGCGCTGGCCGTCGCGTTCGCGGTGCGGGCACTACGCGCGGGATCGGTGTGCGTCGACCTGCGCTCGCTCGCCGAGCAGATCGGCCAACCCGGATTGCCGTGGCCGTCGACGCCGAAGTGGCTGCGCGCCGTGCAGGCCAGTCCGCTGGTGGACAAGCAGGTGCTACACGTACGGTCCGACGCGACCGCCGATCTGCTGTATCTCGACCGGTATTGGCGCGAGGAGCAGCAGGTCCGCGACGACGTGCTGACCCTGCTCGCATCCCCGCTGCCTGCGCCGGGCCCGGCGTTGACCCGCCTCTTCCCGCAGGGGTGGGAGGAACAGCGGCGCGCCGCCGAGATCGCCGCGACGCAGTCGCTGACGGTGCTGACGGGCGGGCCGGGTACCGGGAAGACGACGACTGTGGCGCGCGTGCTGGCGCTGTTGGCCGAGCAGGCGGCCCTGGCCGGCCGACCTCCGCTGCGCATCGCGCTGGCCGCCCCTACCGGCAAGGCGGCCGCGCGACTGCTGGAGGCGGTCCGCTCCGAGCTCACCGAGCTGCAGCCCGAGGATCGTGAGCGGCTCCCCGAGTTGGCGGCCTCGACGCTGCACCGGCTGCTGCGGCCGCGGCCGGACAACGGCTCGCGGTTCCGGCATCACCGGGAGAACCGGTTGCCGCACGACGTCATCGTGGTGGACGAGACGTCGATGGTGTCGCTGACGCTGATGGCGCGCCTGCTGGAGGCCGTGCGCCCTGACAGTCGCCTGGTGCTCGCCGGCGATCCGGACCAGCTCGCCTCGGTGGAGGCGGGGGCGGTGCTCGCCGATCTGGTCGACGGCCTCGGTGCGCGCCGCGACGTGCGGATCGCGGCGCTGCACACCTCGCACCGGTTCGGGGCCCGCATCGGCGCTTTGGCCGGCGCGATTCGCGACGGGGATGCCGACCGCACGGTGGAGGTGCTGCGCGACGGCGGCGACCACATCGAGTGGCTGAACACCGACCATCCGAGCGACGAGTTGAGGGGCGTGCTGCTGCCCGCGGCGCTGCGGCTGCGGGAGGCGGCCATCCTCGGCGACGCGCGAGCGGCATTGGCCACGCTCGACGAGCACCGGCTGTTGTGCGCGCACCGACGCGGACCGTTCGGTATCGCGCACTGGAATCGGCAGGTCGAGCGGTGGCTCACCGAGGCGACCGGGGAGCCGATCTGGGCGGACTGGTATGCGGGACGGCCGGTCCTGGTGACCGCCAACGACTACGGCCGCAAGCTGTACAACGGGGACACCGGAGTCGCGGTCGTGCGCGGTGAGGGGTTGAGCGTGGTGATCGGCGAGCAGGAGTTCGCCGCCGGCCGGCTCGCCGAGGTCGACACCATGCACGCCATGACGATCCACAAGAGTCAGGGCAGCCAGGCCGAGGAGGTCACGGTGCTGCTCCCGCCGCAGGAATCGCGGTTGCTGACTCGCGAGCTGTTCTACACCGCGGTCACCCGCGCGAAGAAGCGGGTGCGGGTGGTGGCCAGCGAGGCGTCGGTGCGCGCCGCGGTCGGCCGACGCGCCGCACGCGCCTCCGGGCTGGCCCGCCGCCTCGCCGATTGACCCACCTCCGCGACCGCGCGCGGGCCCCGACGGGGCGCTTTCTGCCAACGACCGGTCAATTACTGCCAGGTGAAATGAACGCTGCCTCACAGGAGTTTGACAGGTCAGATCACCAAGATCATCAACCGAAGAAGGCCGGAAATGAAGAAGTTCACCATCACCACCGCCGCCGCAGCCGCGCTCACCGCCGGCGTCCTCGGACTGGCCGCGCCCGCGCAGGCCGCCCCGACAGGTGGCAACGCCGCCGACACCATCAGCTCGCTGGAGGCCCAGGGACTCCGCGTCGTCGTGACCCGTCAGTCCAGCACGCCGCTGGACAAGGCGTCGGTTGTGTCCGTCACCCGCGGTCCCTCGACCCCCCAGAGCGTGCCGTTCGCCACCTCCCAGGGCGACAACAGCCGCACGGTCCGCAACCAGACCGTCTACGTCACGGTCAAGTAACCGCTCCACACACCGAATTGGGGCGCCCCTGAACCAGGGGCGCCCCTTTCTCGTAGAACCAGACAACGGACTCCCCCGAAAGGAAACGACATGACCAAAGCACTGGTTCTCACGAGCATCGCCACCGGGCTGACCTCGGCAGCACTGAGCATGGCCGCGCCGGCCGTCGCCGCACCTGCCGGCGCCCGCAATGCCGACGCCACGATCATGGCCCTGGAGGACCAGGGCAACCGGGTGGTTGTCACCCGGCTCTCCGCCGCTCCCCTCGACGAAGCCTCGATCGTGTCGATCACGCACGGCCCTGTCGTGCGGCAAGGCGTCCCGTTCGCGACGTCGCAGGGTGACAACTTCCGCTCGATCAGCAGCCAGACCGTCTACGTCACGGTGAGGTGATCGGCCAGCCGCTATGATCGGTGGGCCATGCGCGTCGACGGGCGGGACATCGTTGTCTCGGGAAGCCTGCTCCAACCGCTGACCCGGCGCACCAACGACATTCTGCGGCTCGTCTCGGCCGGGGCCCTCCTGGTGATCGTGGTGACCAGCTCACTGATCACCCGCTACGAATGGGAAGCGCTGGAACGCTCGATCTCCGAGATCGTCGGCGTGCTGAGCCCCACGCAGTCCAACACCGTCTACTTGATCTACGGCATCGCAATCCTGGCTCTGCCGTTCATGATCCTGATCGGCCTCGTGCTCGCGCGGCAGTGGAAACTGCTCGGCGCCTACGCCGCGGCCGGCGGCATCGCGATCTTGTCGCTGTCGATCACCGGCAATGGCATCGCGGCGCCGCGTTGGCATTTCGACCTCACCGAGCGTCTCGACACCGTGGCGTCGCAGTTCCTGGACGACCCGCGGTGGATCGCGATGCTCGCCGCCGTGCTGACGGTGTCGGGACCGTGGCTGCCGGCGCGGTGGCGGCGGTGGTGGTGGACGCTGCTGTTGGCGTTCGTGCCCATCCACCTGGTGGTCAGTGCCGTGGTGCCGGCGCGCTCGCTGCTCGGGCTTTCCGTCGGCTGGTTCGTCGGAGCGCTGGTGGTGCTCGTGGTGGGCACGCCTGCGCTCGAGGTTCCGCTCGACGGTGCGGCACGCGCGATGGCGCGCCGCGGCTTCCGGGTGGCCACACTGCAAGTGGTGCGGCCCGCCGGCCGCGGACCCATGCTGCTGCGCGCGACGCAGGACCGCGGCACAGATCACGCCGACCCCGACGAGGGCGTGGCGATCGTGGAGCTCTACGGACCGCATCAGCGCGGCGGCGGGTTCCTTCGCCAGTTCTGGCGCAAGCTCCGACTGCGCGACAGCGAAACCGCTCCCCTGCAGACCTCGATGCGCCGCGCCGTCGAGCATCGTGCGCTGATGGCGATTGCAGTGGGCGATCTCGGGCTGGCCAACACCACGCCCATCGCGGTGTCAGCGCTCGAACGCGGCTGGACGCTGTATGCGCACCGACCGGCGCAGGGCACGCCGATCGACGAGTGCGCCGACCAGACGCCGGTCGCCCGCCTGTGGGACGCACTGGGAATCCTGCACAGTCAGCAGATCTCGCACGGGGATCTGCGCAGCAAGGAGATCACCGTCGCCGCCGGCACGCCCCTGTTCGGCGGGTTCAGCCTCGCCGAGTACGGCGCCTCCGAAGCCCACCTGCACAACGACATCGCGCAGTTGCTGGTCACCACCACCGACCTGTACGGCGCCGAGAAGGCGGTGGCCGCCGCGATCACCGTCTTCGGGCACGACGCCGTCCTCGCGGCATCACGCCGGCTCACCAAAACCGCGATGCATCAACGTCTCCGGCAGTCTGTGGCCGATCCGGCGACAGCGATGACCAGCGCGCGCGACGAGGTCAAACGTCAGACCGGGACCGACCAGATCACCACGGCGACAATCACCCGGTTCACCCGCAGCCAGCTGATCCAGACCGTCCTCCTGGTCGCGCTGGTCTACGTCGCGTACCCGTTCATCAGCTCGGTCCCGGTGTTCTTCGCCGAGTTGAGTTCGGCCAATTGGTGGTGGGCGGTGGCCGGGCTGGCGGTCTCGGCGCTCAAATACCTGGGTGCCGGCGCGGCGCTGTGGGCCTGCGCCGACGGTCTGGTCAGCTTTCGCAACCTCGCTGTCATGCAGGTCGCGAACACCTTCGCCGCGACCACCACACCCGCGGGCGTGGGCGGGCTGGCGCTCAGCACCCGGTTCTTGCAGAAGGGTGGCCTGGGTGCGCTACGGGCGACAACCGCGGTGGCACTGCAGCAGTCGGTGCAGGTACTCACCCACGTCACTCTGCTGATCGTGTTCAGCGCCGCGGCCGGGGCGTCGGCGAATCTCGAGAGGTTCGTGCCCAGCGCCACGGTGCTGTATCTGATCGCGGGCGCCGCGCTGGGTGCGGTCGGCGTGTTCCTGTTCGTGCCCAAGCTGCGACGGTGGCTGGCCACCGCGGTGCGCCCGAAGCTGAAAGAGGTCCTCGACGATCTCATCGAGCTCGCGCGCGAGCCCAAACGCCTGGCGCTCATCGTCTTGGGTTGCGCTGCAACGACTCTCGGCGCTGCACTGGCATTGTGGGCGAGTATCGAAGCGTTCGGCGGCGACGCCAGCTTCGTCACCGTCACGATCGTCACTATGGTCGGCGGCACCCTCGCCTCGGCCGCGCCCACCCCCGGTGGCGTTGGCGCGGTGGAAGCCGCGCTGATCGGCGGTCTCGCCGCATTTGGCGTGCCCGCCGCTGTGGCCGTGCCCTCGGTGCTGCTCTACCGCATCCTGACGTGCTGGCTGCCGGTGTTCATCGGCTGGCCGATCATGCGCTGGCTCACCCGCCGCGACATGATCTGACCCCAATCCCGCCGCGGAATATCATTCCAGGCTGCTGATTCGAGTTATCCACAGCCGTGGCTTATCGTGCGCGGAGCCCTGCTCCGCAAGCCCCAGGATGCTCGTATGGGGGAAGCCATCATCGGGTCGGAAGCGATCGCCGCCGGAGTCGTCACGCGCGGGGCACTGCGCTGGAATTACCGCACGCTCTACCCGGACGTCTACGTGCCCAAGAACGTCGGCCCCTCGCTCGCGGTCCGCACCGAAGGCGCCTGGTTGTGGTCGCACCGTCGCGGCGTGATCACCGGTCGAGCGGCAGCGGCACTGCACGGGGCACGCTGGGTCGACGAGTCCGCGCCTGTCGAACTCCTCTGGGCGAACAGCAACTGTCCGCCCGGGATCATCACCCGGCGTGAGCGCATCGCCGACGACGAGATCACTACTCGCGCAGGTCTTTCCGTTGCTAGCGCCGCTCGCACGGGACTCGATCTGGGCCGTTACCTGCCGCGCACCCAAGCGGTCGCGCACCTGGATTCACTCGCCCGGGCCACGCGGGTCAGCGCCGGTGAGATCCTGGCTCTGACCTATCGCTACCGTGGCAGACACGGTGTGCGTCGCTGCCGCGAAGCGCTGGCGTCAATGAACCCGGGCGCACAGTCACCGCAGGAGTCCCGACTGCGTGTGTTGCTCGTCGACAGCGGTTTCCCCGAGCCGCAGACGCAAGTCCCGGTTGCCGACGCGTGGGGCCGGACCTTCGCTTACCTGGACATGGGATGGCGGGAGGTCATGATTGCGGTGGAGTACGACGGCGAGCAGCACCGGACGGACAACGCTCAGTATCGCTGGGACGCTCGCCGCTTGCGCATGATCGCCGAGCAGGACTGGCTCGTCATCCGGGTGATGGCGGGCGACCGCGACCACGAGGTCATCGCCTGGGTGCGGCAGGCGTGGGACCGCCGCCAGCGAGGGGTCACGGCTGTGAATTGGCCCGCCTGACAGCC
Source organism: Actinomycetota bacterium (assembly GCA_040752555.1). Taxonomy (GTDB): domain Bacteria; phylum Actinomycetota; class Actinomycetes; order Mycobacteriales; family Mycobacteriaceae; genus Mycobacterium. Next base: position 36,766 of record JBFMGT010000019.1, read on the forward strand.
CGGAACGCTATTCCGCGGTGAGCACCGCGGAAAGAGAATCGCGGTGAGACAAACCGGTGCCCGAAGCCCGCGCAGTCGGCACCCTTTCGCGGTGACCCGTGTGATCCGCTTCAACGCCTTCGACATGAATTGCGTCGCCCACCAGTCCCCTGGCCTGTGGAAACACCCTGAGGACCAGTCGTGGCGGTACAAAGACCTGACGTACTGGACCGAACTCGCCCGCCTGCTCGAGCGGGGCCGGTTCGACGGGCTGTTCATCGCCGACGTGCTGGGCACCTACGACGTCTACGGCGCCAGCGACGAGGCCGCGATCCGCCAAGCCGCCCAGGTACCGGTCAACGACCCGCTGCTGCTGGTGTCCGCGATGGCTTACGTCACCGAACATCTAGGGTTCGGCATCACGACGGGCACGGGCTTCGAGCACCCGTATCCGTTCGCCCGGCGCCTCTCCACGCTGGACCACCTCACCGGCGGCCGGATCGGCTGGAACGTGGTGACGGGCTACCTGCCCGCAGCCGCCCGCAACATGGGCCAGACCGATCAGCCGGCCCACGACGCCCGCTACGACCACGCCGACGAATACCTCGAAGTCCTCTACAAGCTGTGGGAGGGATCCTGGGAGGACGACGCGGTGGTGCGCGACAAGGCGCGCGGGGTGTTCACCGACCCGGCGAAGGTCCACCACATCGGGCACGACGGAGAGCATTTCCGGGTGCCTGGCATTCACTTGAGCGAGCCGTCGCCGCAGCGCACGCCGGTCATCTACCAGGCCGGGTCCTCGCCGCGTGGAGTGCGGTTCGCCGCTGAGAACGCCGAAGCCATCTTCACCGCGGCGCCCACCAAGGCGATCCTGCGCGACACCGTGTCGACGATCCGGCGGGAACTCGAAATCGCTGGCCGTGACCCGTATTCGGTGAAGATCTTCAACCTGTCGACCATCATCACCGCCGCCACCGACGAGGAGGCGCACGCCCGCCACGCCGAATACCTCTCCTACGGCGACCCCGAGGGCGCACTGGTGTTCATGTCCGGATGGATGGGTGTGGACCTGGCCCGCTACGGACTCGACGAGCCGGTGGGCAATGTCGATTCGAACGCGATCCTCTCGGCGGTCAAGGCATTCCAGTCGGCCGATCCCGACGGCCGCGAGTGGGCCGTTCGCGACATCGCCGAGTGGGGCAAGATCGGTGGCCTCGGTCCCCGATTCGTGGGATCGGGCGCGCACGTGGCGGATTCCCTGCAGGAGTGGGTGGAGGAGACCGACGTCGACGGGTTCAACCTGGCCTACGCGATCACTCCCGGTTCGTTCGCCGAGTTCATCAACCACGTAGTGCCCGAACTGACCGCGCGCGGCGCCTACCAGACGGCCTACACACCGGGCACGCTGCGCCACAAGCTCAGCGGCCGCGGCGACCGCCTGCCCGCGGAACATCGTGGTGCCTCCTACCGGGTGGGCGGCCCCCGTTCGACGATCATCGACCGGCCGTCGACCGTCCCCTCGTCGTCGGGCTCGCTGGCGACCCAACCCGCAAGCGGCCGCTGAAAGGATCTCTCCATGTCTTTGAGACTGCACTGGTTCCTGCCCACCTACGGCGACAGCCGCCTGATCGTCGGCGGCGGCCACGGCACGCCGGCCGGCGCCGCACACAGCGACCGCGACGCCTCCATCGACTACCTGGCCTCGATCGTGCGTGCCGCCGAGTCCTTCGGCTTTACCGGCGCGCTCATCCCGACCGGCGCCTGGTGTGAGGACGCGTTCGTCACCGCGGCACTGCTGGCCCGGGAGACGACGTCGCTGGCGTTCCTGGTCGCCTTCCGTCCGGGGTTGGTGAGCCCCACGCTGTCGGCGCAGATGGCGGCCACGTTCGCCCGCCACGCGCCCGGGCGTCTGCTGCTGAACGTGGTCGTCGGCGGCGAGGCCCACGAGCAGCGGTCGTTCGGCGACTTCCTGGACAAAGACGCGCGCTATCAGCGTTGCGACGAATTCCTCGAGGTGGTGCGGCGCCTGTGGGCCGGCGAGACGGTGACGCTGGCCGGCGAGCACATCCAGGTCGAGGCAGCCACCATCCCGAGGCTGCCGAATCCGGTGCCGCCGTTGTACTTCGGCGGCAGCTCCGCCGCTGCCGGCCCGGTGGCCGCCAAGCACGCCGACGTGTACCTCACCTGGGGCGAGCCGCCCGCGGCAGTCGCCGAGAAGGTGAAGTGGATCCGTAAGCTCGCCGCTGACGAGGGCCGCCCGGTGCGCTTCGGCATCCGCCTGCACACGATCTCCCGCGACACCGCTGACGAGGCGTGGCAGCAGGCCGACCGGCTGGTGGCCGCACTCGACGAGGAGACGGTGCGCAAAGCGCAGGAAGGCCTGCATCGCAGCCAGTCCGAGGGACAGAAGCGCATGCTGGCTCTGCACGAGGAGAACCGGCGCGCCGGCAGCTGGCACGACGCCCGCACGCTGGAGGTGGCGCCGAACCTGTGGGCGGGCGTCGGCCTGGTGCGCGGCGGCGCAGGCACCGCACTCGTGGGTAGCCATCAGGAGGTGGCCGACCGCATCGCCGGGTACGCGGAGGTGGGGATCGACGAGTTCATCTTCTCGGGCTACCCGCATCTGGAGGAGCTGTACTGGTTCGGCGAGGGTGTGGTGCCGATTCTGCGCAACCGGGGCTTGTTCACTGCGACGACTAAAACCGCTGCCGCTCCGTCGATTCCCTTCGTGGGAGGCAGCCGGTGATCACGTCGGTCGATGACGTCCTTCCGGTCGCTCGGGCTCTCGCCGAGGACATCGCTGCCGGGGCGCCTGAGCGCGATGCGCAACGCGTCTTGCCGCACACTGAGATCAAGGCGCTGAAGGACTCTGGCCTGCTGGCCATCACGGTGCCGAAGCAGTGCGGTGGTGTCGCCGCGCCGGCGCCCGTCGTCGCGGAGGTGTTCCGCCTCCTCGCTCATGCCGATCCGTCGCTGGCTCAGATCCCGCACTCGCACTTCACTTTTCTGGAGGCGCTTCGCCTGCAGGGCACCGTCGCACAGCACGAGCTGTTCTACGGTGAGGTGCTGGCCGGCGCGCTGGTGGCCAACGCGCAGAGCGAAAGGGGTCCCCACCCGATCGACGTGGATGCGACGACGCTGACGCCCCGTGCCGGCGGGGATTACGTGCTGTCGGGTCGCAAGTTCTACAGCACCGGGGCGCTGTTCGCCGACTGGGTGGTGGTCCGTGCCTCATGCAGCGACGGCTCCGGTGAGGTCCCGGTGGCATCCACACCGAAGGCGGTCGCGTTCGTGCCGCGCGACGCACCCGGGCTCGACGTCGTCGACGACTGGGACGGGATGGGGCAGCGCACCACGGCCTCGGGGACCGTGACACTCGACGACGTCATCGTGCCGGCGGCACACGTCGTGCCGTTCAGCTCGATCTTCTCCGGACCGACTACCTACGGGGCGCGAGCGCAGTTGTGGCACAGCGCTATCGACGTCGGCATCGCCACGGGCGCATTGGCCGCCGGGGTTCACCAGGCCGGCCGGGCCAGAGCGCATTTCGAAGCGCGGGTACCGGCGGCCGTCGAGGATCCCACGGTGATCAACACCGCCGGTGAGCTCGCCGTCACGGTCCGCTCCGCCCAGGCGTTGCTGGCCGAGGCGGCCCGCCGTGTCGACGAGGCGTCAGCGCATCTGACCGAGGAGTCGGCCGCCGAAGCGTCGATCGCGGTGGCGGCCGCCAAGGTGGGCGCGGTGCGCGCCGCGCTGGCAGCCTCCAACGGTCTGTTCGAACTCGGCGGAACCCGAAGCGCTTCCGCATCGGACAACCTGTCTCGGTTCTGGCGCGATGCGCGCACGCACACGCTGCACGACCCCGTCCGCTGGAAGCTGCAGCACATCGGCCGCTACACGCTGAGCCGCACACTGCCGCCCCGCCATGGGCAGCTCTGAGTCAGGTCACCTCAGCACAGCGAGCCGGCGAACACGGCGCCGGTAACCAGAGCCACGAGGATCGCAATCGTCGGCAGGCCGCTGGACAGTGCGAGCACGACGCCGGCGACGCCGGCGATGAGCACGGTCGCCATCACGAACCCGACGAGCCAATTGATGGGGTGAGCTGCATGAGCGGCGCGCGCCGGCTTCATCTCCTGCGGGACCATCGCGCCCTCGCCGATTCCAGCCATGTCCGTCCTCTCTGTGACAACGGACACAATATAACTCTTTGATGGCCTGCATCACAGTAGCAAGCCGCAATCCGAGCAATTACCGCGACATCGAAAGCTGTACTAACAAAAGCGATTAGGCGGACTAACCGACCTGAACGTGTTCGGTAGGTTCTCCGGGGTGAGGCTGCGCAGGATCGTCGGGGCGGCTGCGGTGACGGTCGTCCTGGTCCAGTGCGCACCGCCTCCAGCGCCACCGGCCCCCACGCCGGCGACACCGGCACCGTCACCCACGACGCAGGTGCCGCAACCGCCGACGGTCCGCGCGGTCACCGCCGAGGAGCTGGGCGCGACGTGGCGCCCGGAGTGCCCCGTGCGCCCGGAGCAGTTGCGCCGCGTCGAGCTGGACCACTGGGGGTTCGACGGCCGCCTGCACCGAGGAGAGTTGGTGGTCGACGCCGACATCACCGACGCGGTCATCGAGGTGTTCGCCCAGCTCACTGCGCTTCGCTTCCCGATCGAGAAGATGCGCAGCGCCAACCACTACCGCGGCGCCGAGGATGAATTGTCGATGCGCGACAACAACACCTCGGCGTTCAACTGTCGTGGCATTCCGGGGTCCACCAGCTGGTCCTGGCACGCTTACGGGCGCGCCGTCGACATCAACCCGCGCATCAACCCGTACGTCGACTCCCGCGGCCACATCGAGCCCGCCAACGGGGCGCCGTGGCTCGACCGCACCCGCCGCGACACAGGCATGCTCCACGACGGCGACCCGGCCGTCGAGGCGTTCGTCGACCGGGGGTGGCGATGGGGCGGCCACTGGCACACTCCGCTGGACTATCAGCACTTCGAGCTCCGGGCATGACGTAGCTCACACTTGCGCGACGGGTGAACCGAACCGGCGGCACCGTCGTGTCCTGTCCAGGCCCTCGATGCCGCCCTGCATTGGATTGGAGAGGAAGCCCTGCTGACCCGAATCGCTTCGCTCGCATTGGCCGCACCGCGCCGGATCGTGACCGCCGCGGCCGTGCTCACCGTGCTGCTCGCGCTCGCCGGCGTGCCGGTTGCGACGAAGCTGTCCCCCAGCGGATTCGCCGATCCCGGTTCCGAGTCGGCACGCGCGTCACGCACGCTCGCTGACACGTTCGGTCAAGGCGACGTCGCGATGATCATCGTGGTCACCTCCCCCGACGGCGTCGACAGCCCGGCCGCGCGCCGGACCGGCGAACGCATCGTCGCGCAAGTGAGCCGCGAACCCCATGTCGCCACGGTGTCGTCGGCCTGGACCACCCCGCCGCAGGCCGCCGCCGGTCTCGTCAACCGCGACCGGACCGCTGGGCTCGTCGTCGTCGGCATCGACGGAACCGAAGCCGAGCAGCAGACCTACGCCACACAGATCGACGACATGGTCACTCGCGACGTGCCGGCCGGGGTCACCGTGCGCACCGGCGGCACCGCGATGGTCAACGTGCAGATCACCGAGCACTCCCAGCGCGACTTGCTGCTGATGGAGGGTCTGGCGATCCCGCTGAGCTTCCTGGTGCTGGTGTGGGTGTTCGGCGGACTGCTGGCCGCGGCGCTGCCCGTCGCCATCGGGGTGATGTCGATCGTCGGCGCACTCGCGGTCCTGCGGGCCGTCACCGTGGTCACCGATGTGTCGATCTTCGCCCTCAACCTGGCCACCGCGATGGGCCTGGCGCTGGCCATCGACTACACGCTGCTGATTCTCAGCCGCTACCGCGACGAACTCGCGGCGGGCGCCGATCGCGGGCAGGCCATCCGGACCACGATGGTCACGGCCGGACGCACCGTGATCTTCTCGGCGACGACGGTCGCCCTGTCCATGTCGGTGATGGTGCTGTTTCCGATGCACTTCCTCAAGTCATTCGCCTATGCGGGGGTGGCGACGGTGGCGTTCGCCGCGGCGGCGGCGGTGATCGTCACTCCGGCCGCACTCGTCCTGCTGGGCGACCGGCACGCTGCTCTGGACGTGCGCCGGCTGGCCCGCCGCGTGCTCCGCCGGCCCGCTGCTGCGCCGGTCCCGGTGCAGCAGCGGTTCTGGTACCGGTGCGCGAAGGCCGTGATGCGCCGCGCGGTGCCGCTCGGGCTGGCCGTCGTCGTGCTCCTGGTCGTCGCGGGGCTGCCCTTCCTCGCGGTGCGATGGGGTTTTCCCGACGACCGCGTGCTCCCCAGGTCTTCGTCGGCGCATCAGGTGGGCGATCAGTTGCGCGACGAGTTCGCCGAGAACACCGACACCGCGGTCACCGTCGTGGTGCCCGACTCCGACGGACTCAGTCGTGCCGAGCTCTCGTCCTACGCCGCCGATCTTTCCCGCGTGCCCGACGTCGTGGCGGTGTCGGCCCCGACGGGCACGTTCGTCGGCGGTCGCGCGTCCGGACCGCCGTCGGCGCCCACGGGCGAGCGTGACGGCAGTGCGTTCCTCACTGTGGCAAGCAGCGCGCCGTTGTTCTCTGACGCCTCCGAGTCCCAATTGGATCGGCTGCACGCTGTCCCGGGGCCGGGCAGTCGACCGGTCGAGATGACGGGCACGGCAGCGGCCAACCGGGACAGCGTGGCTTCGATCATGTCGACCCTTCCGGTGGTGCTCGGCTTGATCGGCGCGATCATGTTCGTGCTGCTGTTCCTGCTCACCGGCAGCGTGGTCGTTCCGCTGAAAGCTCTTGTGTTGAATGTTCTCTCGCTCAGCGCGGCATTCGGCGCGCTGGTCTGGGTGTTCCAGGACGGCCATCTCGGCGGGCTCGGCACCACGCCCACCGGAACGCTGATCGCGAACATGCCCGTGCTGTTGTTCTGCATCGCGTTCGGCCTGTCGATGGACTATGAGGTGTTCCTGGTCGCGAGGATTCGCGAGATCTGGCTGCGTACCCGCGATTCCGACGAGTCGGTGGCCTTGGGGATTGCCTATACGGGGCGCATCATCACCGCCGCTGCGCTGATCATGTCGATCTCTTTCGCGGCACTGATCGCGGCCAGCACGTCGGTGATGCGCATGTTCGGCCTCGGACTGACGCTCGCGGTGCTCGCGGACGCGACGCTGGTGCGCATGGTGGCAGTACCCGCGTTCATGCGGTTGATGGGGGGCCGGAACTGGTGGGCCCCCAAGTGGCTCAGCCGGATTCACCGCCGCCTCGGTTTGACCGAGGAACAGGCGGTGCCTTCTCGAGAATCCACGGAACGGATAAGCCCATGAGCCCTGTGAGTGTCATCGCCGGCGTTGCCGGCGCCCTGCCCGACCACCGCTATAGCCAACAGGAGATCACCGAGGCGTTCCTCGCGATGCCCGCGTTCGACGACTTCGCTGGCGTGGTGCACGCTCTGCACCAGAACGCGAAGGTGCAGAGCCGGCACTTCGTGCTGCCTCTCGAGAGATACCGGCTACTGCAGGATTTCGGCGAGGCCAACGACATCTACCTCGACCATGCCGTCGACCTGGCCTGCGAGGCGCTCACCGCGGCGCTGGACGAGGCCGGTTTGCGCGCCGCCGATCTCGACATGATCATGACCACGACGGTGACCGGTATCGCGGTGCCCTCGCTGGACGCCCGCATCGCCGCACGCGTGGGACTGCGGCCAGACGTGCGGCGCGTACCGCTGTTCGGGCTCGGCTGTGTCGCCGGGGCGGCCGGGATCGCCCGCATGAACGACTATCTCCGCGGCGCTCCCGGGCACGCCGCCGCGCTGATATCCGTGGAGCTGTGCTCGCTGACCTTCCCGGCCGTCGAACCGACGATGGCCAGCCTGGTGGGCAGCGCACTGTTCGGCGACGGGGCCGCTGCGGTGGTCGCCGTCGGGGAGGACCGTAGCCGCCGTCTGGACCCGCACGGTCCCGCTGTGATCGATTCCCGCAGTCGGCTCTATCCCGACTCGCTGGACACGATGGGCTGGCGGGTGGGCGGGACCGGGCTGGCACTCGTGCTGTCCCCGAATCTTCCCGACCTCATCGACGCGCACCTGTCCGACGATGTGACCGCGTTCCTCGACGCCCACGAGCTCGAGGTCGCCGACATCGCGGCGTGGGTGTCGCACCCGGGCGGGCCCAAGGTGATCGAGGCGATCACCGCTGCGCTCGACCTCGGGCCCGACGCGCTGGAGCTGACGTGGCGCTCGTTGGCCGAGGTCGGCAACCTGTCCTCGTCGTCGGTGCTGCACGTGCTGCGCGACACCATCGCCAAGAAACCGCCGGCCGGCCGGCCGGGTCTGTTGATGGCGATGGGCCCCGGGTTCTGCGCGGAGTTCGTGCTGCTGGGCTGGCGGTGAATCGTGCTGGCCTACACCCTGCTGATCGCTGCCGTTGCCCTCGAGCGAATCGCTGAACTCGTTGTCTCTCAACGCAATCTGCGGTGGAGTCGGGAACGTGGCGGCGTCGAGTACGGCGCCGGGCACTACCCGGTGATGGTGGTGCTGCATACCGCGCTCCTGGTGGCCTGCCTCGGGGAAGCACCACACCGCGAGTTCCTGCCGGCTCTGGGCTGGCCGATGTTCGGTGTCGTGCTGGCCGCCCAGGCATTGCGGTGGTGGTGCATCGGCACCCTTGGCCGCCAATGGAACACCCGCGTCGTCGTGGTGCCCGGCGCCGGTCGCATCACCGCCGGGCCTTATCGGTACCTGCCCCACCCCAACTACGTGGCCGTCGTCGTCGAGGGCATAGCGCTACCACTGGTGCACAGCGCCTGGATCACCGCCGTCGCGTTCACCGCCCTCAACGCGGTGCTGCTGCGCACCCGGATCATCTGTGAGAACCAGGCGTTGGCGCGGCTGCCGTGATCGACCTGCTGATCGCCGGCGGCGGGCCCGCGGGCCTGGCCACCGCCCTGGCCGCGGCGCAGCGCGGGCTGGACACCGTGGTGGTGGAAAGACGACAGGCGCCGATCGACAAGGCGTGTGGCGAGGGATTGATGCCCCATGCCGTGCGCCACCTCACGGCACTCGGCGTGCGCCCGCACGGGGTGCCGTTCCGGGGTATCACCTACCTCGACGGCCGGCGGGCGGTCAGCGCGACGTTCGACGCGGGTCCAGGCGTGGGGGTGCGCCGCACGACCCTGCACCAGGCCATGCTCGACGCCGCGGTGTTAGCGGGCGTACACATCCACCGCGGCACAGTAGGCACCGTGGTACAAGACCGAGACAGCGTGTGCGCGAACGGGATTCGGGCGCGCTATCTGGCGGCTGCCGACGGCTTGCATTCGCCGGTGCGCGCCCAGTTGGGCCTGCAGCACCCCGGTGGGGTGCGGCGCCGCTGGGGCCTGACCCGCCACGTCGGCATCGCGCCGTGGAGCGACCACGTGGAGGTGCACTGGGCCGCCGATCCCGACGGCGGGGAAGCATACGTGACGCCGGTCGCGCCGGACTGCGTCGGGATTGCCATCCTCAGCTCGGGGCGCGGCGGGTTCGAGGACCACCTCGCGGCGTTTCCTGCTCTGCGAGAACGCATCTCAAGCGCACCGCACGAGCCCGATCGAGCCGCCGGTCCACTGCGGCAGCAGGCATCGCGCCGGGTGGCGGGCCGGGTACTGCTGGTCGGTGATGCCGCGGGTTACGTCGACGCGTTGACCGGTGAGGGGCTTGGTCTGTCGTTCGCCGCGGCGCTCGCCCTGGCCGACTGCGTGGCCGCCGATCGGCCCGCCGCTTACGAGCAGCGCTGGCGCAGTTCGACCCGCCGCTACCGCGTGATGACGTCGGCGCTGCTGCGATCGAGTGCATCGCCGCTGCGGCGGGCGATCGTTCCGGCCGCACACGCACTGCCGGGGATGTTCAACCGCGCGGTGAACCTACTCGCCGAGTAACACCCCGGCGTCGCGGTACAGCGAGATCGCGTTGCGTCCACCCGATTTAGCGGCATAGAGCGCCTTGTCGGCACGGTCGAGCAACTCACGCACCGCAGCATCGGCGTCCGAGGCCGTCTGTCGCCACGGCCGCAGCGTCGCCACCCCGACGCTGATGGTGACGGTGCCCGCGGCAGCTCCGCCGTGGGGAATCGCCAGTGACCGGATGGCCGTCACCACCCCTTTGGCGAAGCCCCCCGGGTCGTCGCATCCCGAGAGCACGACCGCGAATTCCTCACCGCCGTAGCGCGCTGCGACGCACAAGCTCGGATCGGCCAGGTGGGCGAGCACTTCGGCGATGTGGCGCAGGCATTCGTCACCGGCCTGGTGGCCGTAGAGGTCGTTGAACGACTTGAAGTGATCGATGTCGACGAACAGCGCGGTGACCTGTTCGCCGGCTTCCCGGGCCCGCGCCCAGATCTCCCCGGCGCGAACGTCCAGCCCGCGGCGGTTGGCCAGCCCGGTCAGTGGATCGGTGTTCGCCATGTCGGTCAGCGAATCCTGTACCTCGCGCTCGAGCGTCACATCACGCATGACCGCCGCGGTCAGGCCGTCGGCGGTGCGCCGGCTGTGCACGACGTACCAGGCCCACGTCCCGTCGCTGCGCCGAACGCGGAACGGCTCGGAGGCGCCCCGCGCCGACGCAGGAAAGTCGGCCAATGCACCGCGGTCGTCGGGATGAACGTGTTCCAGCCAGCTCGCCTTGGTGATCGGCCCGTCGGGGATGTCGAGGATCTTGTGTCTGCGGCTGGCGCGGCGCAGGACGTTGCCGTCGGCGTCCGTGAGGATCACCACGTCGCCGGTCAGGTCGGCGATCAGCTCGTAGGCCTTGTAGCTGACGTCCTCGAGGGCAACCAGCCGCATCCTGTCCTCCAGCGCGGCGGCGACCAGGACCACCATCGTGAAGGCACCCAGGACGAACACCTGCGCCGCGATCATCGCCTGCCCGGGGTCCTCCATTGACGACGCGAACGGACCGTAGCCGGCGAAGGTGCTGCCCAGCACCAGCGCCGAGCCGACCGCCATCTCGGCGAACGCGGCCGCGATGCCCGACCGGATCAGCACCAGCAGCGCGGGCAATCCGGTGAGGAACACCAGCACGAAACTCGACTTCGTCGCCGACGCCGCGCACAGCCCGACGGTGACCGCGGTCATCATCGCGAACCAGGCCGCCTCGTGCCAGGTGCGTCTGCGCGCGTAGTGCTGCCACCGCAACATCAGTGGAACGAGAAACGCGATACCGACGGCCTCGGTCAGATACCAGGCCATGGCGGCGTAGGTCAGTGCCGCCGGATCGGTGCCGACCTCCCCGTTGATCGCCAGGCCCGCGACGCCGATCGGGCTGGCCAGCAGCGGCGCGATGTAGACCCCGTAGAGCAGGAACCGCTGCCAGCTGCGCAGCGAGTCGCTGCGCCCGGCCACCCAATCCTGGTCGCGGTGCAGCATCGCCGCAGCGAACACGACGGCCGTCAGCGTCGACACCACCCCGATCTCCGGCGAGATCCCCAGCACCAACCGCGCCGGGATCACCTGGATCGCAGCGAATGCCGCCAGGTACACCGGCCATTGCCGGCGCGGGGAGGTGAGCAGCGCGACCAGCTGCGGCGCGACCGCAGGCCACACCATCGCGTAGGACCAGCTGTCCAGATACACCAGGCCGCGTACCGCGAAGCAGAGGACGCCGACCGCCAACGTCCAGCCCAGCAGGCGGGACAGCGGCGGTACCGCATCGGCAGCACCTGGCGTCAGCCAGCGGCGCGCACCCCACGTCATCCGATCAGTCAACCGCGTCAATAACGGACTCGGCAATGGTTGGTGACAACCCGTGCCAGATGGCGTTCACGATCAGGATTCATTGCCGAAACATGAACCAGCCAGAATGGCGCGCGTGACCGACCTCGTGAACGCTGCCACCGATCAGGCTGCCCAGGTGAGCGGCGGGCAGCCCGGCCCCACCGGGCAGACCAGGACGGGGATGACCGCCGATGCCCTGCGCGCCGCGGTGACCGACCACCTGGTGTACTCGATCGCACGCCCCCCTGCGGTGCTGCAGCGCGAGCACTACTACCGCGCGCTGGCGCTCGCCGTGCGCGACCGGATGCAGAAGCGCTGGATGGCCACCACGCAGGACTGGCTGGACCTTTCGGCGAAGGTCACCTGCTATCTGTCGGCGGAGTTCTTGATGGGGCCGCAGCTGGGCAACAACCTGCTGAACCTGGGCATCGAGAAGGAAGCGCGCCAGGCGCTGGCCGACCTCGGACAGGACCTCGATGAGATCCTCGACTGCGAGGGTGAGCCGGGCCTGGGCAACGGCGGGTTGGGCCGGCTCGCGGCGTGCTACCTGGACTCACTGGCCACGCTGGAGCGACCGTCGATCGGCTACGGCATCCGCTACGAATTCGGCATCTTCACCCAGGAGATCCAGGACGGCTGGCAGGTCGAAAAGACCGACAACTGGCTGGTGCACGGCAACCCCTGGGAGATCGACAAGCCGGACGCCAGCTATCTGGTCAACTGGGGCGGACACACCGAGACCTACGTGGACGTGGCGGGCAAGTTGCGGGTGCGGTGGGTGCCGCAGCGGGTGCTCAAGGGCGTCTCGTATGACACCCCGGTGCAGGGCTACGGCGTCAACACCTGCAACACGCTGACACTGTGGAGCGCCCGGGCCGTCGAGTCGTTCGCCCTCGATGCGTTCAACACCGGCGACTTCTACAAGGCCGTCGACGAGGAAGTCGTCTCCGAGACGGTGTCCAAGGTGCTCTACCCCAACGACGAACCCGAAGCGGGCAAGCGGCTGCGCCTGCTGCAGCAGTACTTCTTCGTGACGTGCTCGCTGCAGGACATCCTCAACATCCACACCCAGCGAGCCCATCTGCCGTTGAGCGCGCTGCCCGACAAGTGGGCGATCCAGCTCAACGACACGCATCCTTCGATCGCCGTGGCGGAGCTGATGCGGTTGCTGATTGATGAGCACCAGCTCTCGTGGGACGACGCCTGGGACCTGACGGTGCGCACCTTCGGCTACACCAACCACACCCTGCTACCCGAGGCGCTGGAGACCTGGCCGCTGCACCTGTTCGGTGAGGCGCTGCCGCGCCACCTCGAGCTGATCTACGAGATCAACGAGCGGTTCCTCGCCGAGGTGCGTGACAAGTTCCCCGGCGACGACGAGCGGGTGCGTCGGATGTCGCTGATCGGGGAGGACGGCGGCAAGTCCGTGCGGATGGCGCATCTGGCGACGGTCGGCAGTCACGCCGTCAACGGGGTCGCAGCGCTGCACTCGGAGCTGCTCAAGCAGAGTGTGCTGAAGGACTTCTACGAGATGTGGCCGGACCGGTTCGGCAACGTCACCAACGGCGTCACCCCGCGGCGGTTCCTGGCGCTGTCCAACCCGGGGTTGCGCGAGCTGCTCGACGAGGCGATCGGGCCCGGCTGGTTGACCGACCTGGAGCGCCTACACGGCCTCGAATCGTTCGTCGACGATCCGGCGTTCCGAGCTCGCTGGCGAGAGGTCAAGCGCGCCAACAAGTCCCGGCTCGCCGAATACGTGCACTCGACGACGGGCATCGAGCTCGACCCGACGTGGATGTTCGACGTGCAGGTCAAGCGGATCCACGAATACAAACGCCAGCATCTGATGGTGCTGCACATCGTGGCGCTCTACCACCGGCTCAAGACCAATCCGGGCCTGACGATCCCGCCACGGGCGTTCTTGTTCGGCGGCAAGGCCGCACCGGGCTACACCATGGCCAAGCGCATCATCAAGCTGATCACCGCGGTCGGCGCGACCGTCAACAACGACCCCGACGTGAATCGCTTCATGAAAGTCGTGTTCCTGCCGAACTTCAACGTCAAGAACGCCCATCTGGTTTACCCGGCGGCCAACCTCTCCGAGCAGATCTCGACCGCGGGCAAGGAGGCGTCGGGCACCGGGAACATGAAGTTCATGATCAACGGCGCGCTGACCATCGGCACACTCGACGGCGCCAACGTCGAGATCCGCCAGGAGGCCGGTGCGGAGAACTTCTTCTGCTTCGGGCTGACCGAAGACCAGGTCGAGGCGGTGAAGGCCAACGGGTATCGGCCGCAGAGCTGCGTCGAGCGCGACCCCGAGCTCGCCGCCGTGCTGGAACTCATCGCGGCGGGCACGTTCACCCACGGCGACACCGAGGTGTTGCGCCCCGTCGTGGACAACTTGATCTTCCACGATCCCTTCCTGGTGCTCGCCGACTACCGGTCCTACGTCGACCGGCAGTCCGAGGTGTCGCGGGTGTGGCTCGACGACGATGTGTGGTCACGGATGTCGATCCGCAACACCGCCCGCAGCGGAATGTTCTCCTCTGACCGGGCGATCCGCGAGTACTGCGACGAGATCTGGGGCGTGGGCCCCATGAGCGTCGACCTCTAGCGGTGCACGGGCCGGGCGGCGAGGCGGCACAGCACGCCGAAGTGATCAGACGGGAAGATCCGCGGTAGCGACGGTGCGATCGGCTCCAGCCCGAGCAGTCTGATCTCCTCGGGATGCCAGGCCTGCCCTTTGAGGAGGACACGGTCGAACCGGACGTGTCTGTGCTTGTTCTTCATGTCGTAACGCATGAGATTGATCGACGTGTCCTCGGTGAAACCCGGCTCGCCGGCCCGAAGACACGGCCACACATCTCGGTACGTCGGGTCGAGCGCATCGTTTTCGGCGTCGCGCAGGTTGAAGTCGCCGAGCAGCACGACGTCGGCGTCTCCGGCGAAGGCGCGGAACAACCGGGCCAGCTGCCGAGCCCGCAACTGTCGCGCCGCCTTGCCGCTCTCCAGATGGACGCAGGCGATCATCAGATCGCGTTCGTTGATCGTGAAACGGGCTGTCAAGTAGCCGCGGCCCAGGCGAGTCGGCAACCGGGTGTAGCTGCATGTCTGCACAGGAAGCCGGGACAGCAGAAGCATCCCGTAGCTGCTGTCGCCCACCACCGCGGCGCGGTGGTACCCCTGCCGAATCCATTCCTGCTCGAGGAACACGCCGACCGCCGCATCGGTCACTTCCTGAAAGACCATGACATCGGGGACTTCTCGGGACAGCAGTGCGGCAATCGCACGGTAGCGCTGCTCGCGGTAGAGCTCGTTGAACCAGATGTTGAACGTCGCCACCGTCAGCTCGTCGCGATCTGCCGAACCGCCGCTGTCCTGATCCCGCCAGCAACCGGCGTCGGCGTCGTAGCGTCCGACCGGGACAGCGTGGCGACGGCGGCGAAAGAGCCGGAACACGGTCACCGCGCGGGGCACAGCGTGCGGGCATTCATCACTGGCCAAGGTTTCCACACCTGCAGCACTGCCCGCTCACGCGCGCCGGCGTCGGTCGAAATTGTCTGGCGGTCGGTCCATTCGCTCTGTCAACCTGGGCTCATGGTCATCCGGGACGCCTTCGATGCCGACGGCTTCGTCAAGCTGCCGCAGGCTGCGCCACGGGCCGCGGCTGACGCCGCCCGCGGCCGGGTGTGGCGGCAGCTCGGGTTGTCTCCCGACGGTCCATGGCCGGCACCGGTGATGTGGGCCGCCGACCTCACCGGCGAGGGGCCGTTCGGCGAGCTGGCTCGCAGTCCGCGGCTGGCCGACGCGCTCGATGCGATCTGCGGTTCCGGCGGGTGGACGCCGCGAGGCGCCCTCGGCAACATCGTGGTTCGCTTCGCGGTCCAGCCGCCCGCCGATGACCGCGGTTGGCACATCGATCTGAACACCCCGGGCGAGGACGGCGCCTGGGTGGTGACCAACCGACCGCATACCCTCCTGGTGCTCACGTTGCTCTCCGAGGTGACGATCGACGACGCGCCGACCCGTATCCGGGTGGGGTCGCACCACGACACCGTGCGGGTGCTCGGTGACGAGCCACTCGACGCGGTCGAGGCCGGCGCGCGCGTCGCCGCCGCGAGCGCATCGCGGCCGGTTGCGCACGCCACCGGCGAGCCAGGCGACATGTACGTCCTGCATCCGTTCACCGTGCACGCTGCCGACGAACATCGCGGCCACACACCGCGGTTCATGGCTCAGGGTCCGGTGCTGCTGACCCGCCCGCTCACTCGCTGACAACAGCTCGATAACAACCCGGTCACCGGCCCGCGCGGCCCCGCGGACACTACGCGTGCCCGGGATAGGTTCGCGCGCGTGACCTCACTGGGACAGCGGCTCCGTCGCGTCGCCGTCGCGGCGCTGCTCGCCGTCACCGCGCTGACCATCACTCCCCAGGCACATGCGTTCTCCCGCGAGGGCCTGCCGATCGAGCAACTCGACGTACCGTCACCGTCGATGGGCCGCACCATCCGCGTCGAATTCCAGGGTGGCGGCCCGCATTCGGTGCTGCTGCTCGACGGGCTGCGCGCCCAGGACGACTTCAACGGCTGGGACATCAACACCGCGGCGTTCGAGTGGTTCCACCAGTCCGGGGTGTCGGTGATCATGCCGGTCGGTGGGCAGTCGAGCTTCTACGCCGACTGGTACCGGCCGGCCAAGAATCGCAACGGAACGCTCACCTACAAGTGGGAGACGTTCCTGACCAACGAGCTGCCGACATGGCTCGCCGCCAATCGTGGGCAGGATCCCTTCGGCAATGCCGTTGTCGGGCTGTCGATGTCGGGCAGTGCGGCGCTGACGATGGCGGCCTACTATCCGCGTCAGTACAAATTCGCAGCGTCGCTGTCGGGATACCTGGCGCCGTCGCAGAAGTTCTGGCCGCCGCTCATCGACATCGCCATGCAGGACGCCGGCGGCTTCGATTCTCTCGACATGTGGGGTCCATCCGGCTCACCGGCCTGGAAGCGGGCCGATCCGATGCTCAACATCAACCGACTCGTCGCCAACCGCACCGCGCTGTGGATCTACTGCGGCAACGGCGTCGCCTCCGACCTCGACACGGGTACGGATCTCGGCATCAATCTCAGTGCCGGCTCTCTGGAGACGATCACGATCGCCACCAACAAGGAGTTCCGCGACAAGTACCTCGCCGCAGGCGGGCGCAACGCGATCTTCAACTTCCCACCCAACGGCACCCACAGCTGGGGTTATTGGGGTGCGCAGTTGCAGGCGATGAAGCCCGACATCGTGCGGCTGCTGGCACCGCCGCCTCCCCCTCCACCGCTGCCGGCACCGGTACCACCTGCCCCCGTGCCACCGCCTCGGTGATCCGTCAGCCGGCGGGCACCAGCTCGAAGATCGGGATGACGCGGTCGGTGCGCTTCTCGTAGTCACCGAAGCCCGGCGCCTGCTCGACCACCTTCGGGTAGAGCCGGTCGCGTTCCTCGCGAGGCAGCTCGCGTGCCCGCACCGGGCGGGCCGGGTCCGAACCGATCTCGACGAGCGCCTCCGGGTGTGCACGAATGTTGAACGCCCACGCGGGATCTCGATCCCTGCCTGCCGCGGATCCCACGACATAGATGGCGCCGTCGAACTCGAAGTAGGCCACCGGGTTGACGCGTTGCTCGCCACTCTTGGCGCCGGTCGAGGTCAACAACAGGAGCGGAAAGCCCTCGAACTGGCCGCCCACCTTGCCGCCGTTGGCCCGGAACTCGTCGATGTTGCGCTGATTGAAGTCGCGCTCTCCACTCATGTCGTCGGCCATGCCGTCATCGTAGGGCGACAGCGGCGAGGCCGGGCACGGTCGGCGCTATTCCACGCCGCCGGCCTCGTCCAGCCGGAAGCCGACCTTCAAGCCCACTTGGAAGTGCGCGACCGCACCATCGTCGAGGTGGCCGCGAATCTGGGTCACCTCGAACCAGTCCAGCCCATGCAGCGTTTGCGAGGCGCGGGACACGGCATTGGTGATGGCGTCGTCGATGCCCGTGGTCGACGTGCCGACGATCTCGACGACCCGATAGGTCTTTTCACTCATGTGATCCCCTTGTCCGCGGTATGAGTTCCCTCTAGACCGTCTCACGTCGTGGGCGAGCCGGAACCCAGATCCGCGCACACAGATTCGATCGGTCCGAGTCACCCGAGCCCTCGCAGCAGCACCGCCAGACCGAACTCGAATGCGTCGTCGGCACGCTGCGGCTTGGGTGCGCCCGTCTCCAGTGCGGCCGCGAGCTCCGGACCCACCTCGGCACGGTGCCGCCACGGCTGATCGGGGGCGGCGACATCGAGCGCCGATCCGAGCACGTAGGAGTCCACCAGCGTGATCGCGCGCAGCGTGTCGGCGGGGTCGAACCCGGCTCGGGTCAGCGTGGCCGCCAGCGCGTTGTACATCGTGATCGCGTGCGGGCTGTTCACCGCGTACTCGGTGAGCAGGGGGATCAGTTGCGGGTAACGGGCGAAGCTGCGCCGGTAGGAGCGCGCGATGTCGGCGACCACGTCGCGCCACGGCCGCTGCGGGTCGTCGAGCGGCAGCTCGACCTCGGACATCGCCCGCTCGCGGAGCAGTTCGACCACGTCGTCGCGCCCGGTGACGTGGTTGTAGAGCGACGACGGACGCACCCGCAGCTTGCGCGCGACCCCGGCGATCGTGAAGCCGCCGGTGCTGACCACCAGTTCCAGCGCGGCCTCGGCAATCCGCTCGGGCGACAGCAGAGGCGTGCGGGGACGGCCCACGTTCACGCTCCCCTCTTGCACGGTCGGGTGAGTGAGTTCACAATAAACGAACTTCATTCGTTTTAGGAGCTCGATGATCAATCTGTTCACCGGCGGCGTGGTCTGGACGGGCCGGGAGGACACCGACGCCGTTCTCGTGGTCGACGGCGTCGTCGCCGCCCTGGGTGACGACGCGAGAGCGCGCGCGAGAACCCTGGGCGCACAGGCAGAGACGATCGATCTCGGCGGCGGGTTCCTCATGCCCTCCTTCGGCGACGGGCACGCCCATCCGCTCTACGGCGGCCTGGAGGCGGTCGGGCCTGCGGTGCGGCCGTGTACGTCGGTCGACGAGATCGTGTTGGCCGTCAAGCAATACGCCGAGGATCACCCCGACGAGGAGTGGATCGTCGGCGCCTCCTATGACGGCAGCCTCGTCCCCGGCGGGCTGTTCGACGCGCGCTGGCTCGACGCCGCCGTGCCGGACCGTCCGGTCGTCCTGCGCGCGTGGGACTACCACACCGTCTGGTGCAATTCGGCCGCCCTACAGCGCGCCGGTATCACCGCCGACACACCCGACCCGGTGCTCGGCGAGATCCCCCGCCGCGACGACGGGTCGGTTCTCGGCACGCTGCGCGAGTGGGGCGCAACCGATCTCGTGATGAACGTGATGCCCCGGCGCGACGAGGAAGTTCGCGTAAGCGCACTGGGCACCGCCGCGGACTACTACCTGTCCCGCGGGGTGACGTGGGTGCAGGACGCGTGGGTCGAGCCGGCCGACGTCGCCACCTACGTCGAGGCCGCCCGTCGTGGCGCCCTGCGGATGCGCTTCAACCTGGCGCTCTACGGCGATCCCCGCCACTTCGACAGTCAGGTCACCGAATTCGCTGCGCAACAGGACGCGGTGGCTGCGGCCGCCAACCCGCTGCTCACCGCGAACACCGTGAAATTCTTCGCCGATGGGGTGGTGGAGAACGAGACCGGCGCGCTGCTGCAGCCGTACTGCTCGGGCCTGCACGCCCACGAGAACCGGGGGATGCGCAACTGGGAGGGCAACTCGCTGGCCGAGGCGGCCCGCCAGGTCGACGAGCTGGGTCTGCAGATCCACATCCACGCAATCGGCGACGCGGCCGTGCGTCAAGCCCTCGACGCCATCGAGTTCGTCGTCGCCCAGAACGGGCCTCGCGACCGTCGGCCGGTGATCGCCCACTGTCAGCTCATCGACGACGCCGACCTGGCCCGGTTCGCCGCGCTCGGGGTGATTCCCAACATGCAGCCGCTGTGGGCACAGCTCGACGCGCTGATGACGGTGCTGACGGTGCCCCGGCTGGGCACCGAGCGTGCCGATCGGCAGTACCCGATCCGCACGCTGGACACCTCCGGCGCACCACTGGGTTTCGGCTCCGATTGGCCGGTGTCCTCCGGCGCGCCGCTGGACGGCATCGCGGTGGCTGCCTCTCGGCGCACCTCGGCGGGTGAGCCGGAGGGCGGTTGGACACCCCACGAGATCCTTCCCGTGGAGCGCGCGCTGTCGGCGTATACCGCGGGAGTTGCGAATCAGGCGTTCGCTGATAACGATTGGGGCGTTATCGCGCCGACAGCGAGCGCCGACCTGGTATGGCTGGACCGCGACCCACGGACCGTGCCGCCACTGGATCTTCCCGGTATCGACATCCGCGCCACGTATCTACGGGGCGCACCGGCCTACCGGGCCGAGAACGGAGCTGACTCATGACCACGACATCCGGAGATTCCGGCGGCTTTCTCGCCGACCCCCACGAGGGGCACTTGAAGCGCGCGCTCGGGTTGCCGTCGCTGGTGCTGTTCGGCTTGGTGTACATGGTGCCGCTGACGGTGTTCACCACGTACGGCATCGTCACCGAGACCTCCGGCGGTCGGGTGCCGATGTCCTACGTGGTGACGACGATCGCGATGGTGTTCACCGCGCTGTCGTACGCCCGGATGGCCGCCGCGATCCCGGTGGCGGGTTCGGCCTACACGTACACGCAGCGCACCTTCGGCGCTCCAGTCGGCTTCCTGGCGGGCTGGTCGTTGCTGCTCGACTACCTGTTCTTGCCGATGCTCAACTACCTGGTGATCGGGCTCTATCTCAACGCCGCGCTGCCCGCACTGCCCGCGTGGGTGATCGTCATCGCCTCGATCGCGATCGTCACCGTGCTCAACATCGTCGGCATCGTGTCGGTCGCCCGGGCCAACTTCCTCATCATCGCGATCCAGGCGATCTTCATCGTGGTGTTCATCGTGCTCGCCCTGTCCAAGATCGCCGGTTACGGCGCGGTCGATCTGATGGCGCCCTTCACCGGCGACGGCAGCGCGGGCGGCATGAGTCCGGTACTGGCCGGCGCCGCGATCCTGTGCCTGTCGTTCCTGGGCTTCGACGCCGTGTCGACACTCTCCGAGGAGGCCCGCGACGCCAAACGCACCGTGCCGCAGGCGATCATGGTCGCCACCATCGTCTCCGGCATCATCTTCATCGTGCTGTCGTACGTCTCGCAGCTGGTGTTCCCGTCCAATCAGTTCGAGTCCGTCGACACCGGCTCGACGGACGTGATGCTCGCCGCGGGCGGATCGTTCGCCAACACGTTCTTCACCGCGGCCTATGTCGCAGGCGCGCTCGGTTCGGCACTGACCTCGCAGGCGTCGGTGGCCCGCATCCTGTTCGCGATGGGCCGCGACGGCATCCTGCCGCGCAAGGTGTTCGGGCACGTGTCGGTGAAGTTCAGCACGCCGGTCTACGCCATCCTCACGGTCAGCGTCATCTCGCTGCTGGCCATTGTGATCGACCTCGCGATCCTGGCGTCCGTGGTCAGCTTCGGTGCGCTGGTGGCGTTCTCGGTGGTCAACCTGTCGGTGATCAAGCACTACTTCGTCGATCAGCGGGAGCGCAACGTCGTGCTCAACGTGGTGCTGCCTGCCATCGGCTTCCTGCTGACGGTCTGGCTGTGGACCAGCCTGTCCGGCGAGGCGCTGACCATCGGATTGATCTGGCTGGCTGTCGGTTTCGTCTGGCTCGCGGTGGTCACCCGCGGCTTCCGCCGCCCGACTCCGGTCCTCGACCTCAACGAGACGGGGTCACTCGCCGAGAGCGACCGGACGCGCTGACTCGCCGCTCCACTGCGACCACGAACCCGGGAACAGCGCCGCGTCCACCCCGACCGAGGCCAGCGCGGCGATGACGACGGACGCGGTGACGCCCGATCCGCAGTAGACCGCGGGGTGCGAGCCCACCGAGCCGAACCGCTCGGTCAGGTCGTCGCTGGGCAGCAGTGTCCCGTCGCCGGTCAGTAGGGCGGTGCTGGGCACATTGCGGGCGCCCGGGATGTGACCGGCCACCGGGTCGACGGGTTCGCTGTCGCCACGGAACCGTTCTGGTGCGCGGGCGTCGATCAACACCGCTGCGGCGGCGGCCTCATCGGCCGTCACCGCCGGTCGCGCACCCCGATACAGGTCGTCATAGGGCACGGTGACATCGCCGGGCTCGGCAACTTCGGTGCCGGAACGCAATTCACCGGTCCACGCAGACAGGCCGCCGTCGAGGATGCGGACGTCGGGGATACCCGCCGCGGTCAGCACCCACCAGGCGCGTGCGGAGCCGGCGCGGTTCCAGTCGTCGTAGACCACCACCGGAACGCCGGTGCGGACCCCCCAGCGCCGTGCGACCGCCTGCACCGCGGCGCCCGACGGTAGCGGGTGCCTGCCGCGGCCGGTCACGCTGTGGTCGGACAGGTCGTCGTCGAGGGACACGTACACCGCGCCGGGAAGGTGGCCGCGCCGATAGGCCTCGGTCCCGTCCGGTTCGGGAAGTGACCACCGCACGTCGAGCAGCGTGACGGGCTCTGCGCGCTCGAGCATTCCGGCCAGTTCGTCGGCGCTGATGAAGACCTCGGCGCGGCTCATCGCTGCGCCGCCAGGGCCAGCACCTCGTCGGCCGACGGTGGACTCGACGGATGGAACGACAGGCACCAGGGCTCGACGACGCGGTGGAACGCCTCGCCCTCGGTGGCGACGTAGAAGTTGCCGACCCTCAGTCGGCTGATGTCGTCGACGAGACCGCCTTTGGCTCGGGCCATTTCGCGAGCGGTTTCGATCTGCGCGGGGGCGTTGAGCAACCCGTAGAACTGGGTGGCCGCGTTGCCGGGGATGTTCAGGTTCAGCCCCTTGGGTGCCTGCGTGGCGAACACCAGCCCCAGACCGTACTTGCGGGCCTGCGACGACAGCGCCAGAGTGCTGCGGGTACACGCCGTGAAACCTCGTGCGGGCGCGAAGTTCTGCGCCTCGTCCATCACCAGCAGGCCGCCCAGCGGCCGGTCACCGGCCGGGTTGCGTTTGATCCATGCGAACAGCGCCATCTGCAGTTGGTTGACGAAGCTCTGCCGCTGCTCGTCGGACGGCAACCCGATCATGCTGATCACCGACACCCGCGCGCGGTAGCCCTCCGACGGGGTCAACAGGATTCCGGGATCCACCGGTGTGCCCGCGCCACCGAAGAGTGGATCGTTGACCATCGCGGCGCGCAGATTCTGCGAGAGGTCGCCGGCGATCTCGTGCGCGCCGGCCATGTTGCTGACGTCTTCGGGCAGGTCGGCAAGCAGCCGGACGAACCCGGTCAGCGTGGGATCCGAAGTTCTCCCATAGTGCTGCAACGCTTCTCGCAACACCGCCCGCGCACGGGCGCCCTTCTGGTTTTTGCCGGTGATCAGCGCCTGCGGCTCGAGCGCCGAACAGGCGGCCTCGACGGCTTCGTAGAACTCGTCGTGATCGTCGACGACGCTGTCGAAATCGGGCAGCGGCTGGAAACTCAAGGGACGGCCGGTGGTCCGCCGCGGCGTCCAGATCGTCACCTCGGTGGTGCGCAGGTATTCCTCGGCGCGGGCGTCGTCGGCGCGCTGCCACCCGGCGGGCTGCTGCGGCCACGCCGTGCCGAGCCGGGAGAGATCGTTGTTCGGGTCGAGCACGATCGAGGAGACGCCGCGCAGCGCGCACTCCTCGACCAGCCGGCGGATGAGCACAGTCTTGCCCGATCCGGACCCGGCGAAGATCGCGACGTGCTTGCGCAGCGCCGACATCGGGATCGCCACCGGTTCGCCGCTGTGCAGATCCCGGCCCAGCGGTACGTCGGTGTCGGGCACCTCAACGCGCGACTGCTCGTCCTCGGGCTCATCCAGAGACTCGCTCTGCACCTCGATCTCTGGCTCGTCTTCGGCCACACCGTCGCCCAGCGTCTGAGCCAGCAGCGTCATCCGGTGCGCTGGCCGACGTGCCCGCAACCAGGCCGCGAGCCCGGGATCGTCGTCGGCGAACAGATCCCGCAGCGCGGCCATCGTCCGCACGTCGTCTTCGGACACCGGCAGGGTCTGCCCACCCCACGCGTGGAACGCCGCGATCTCCTCGGCGGTCTTCTTGCCGGTGGGCCACGGCGTGTTGCGCAGCAGGAACAGCTGCCGCCGACCCGCGCCCGGTCCGAATCCCGCTGCGGTGACGGCTTTTCGGACCCGGCTCAGCGCGGCGCTGGCATTGTCGGCCGCGACGGCGCGAAAAGCCCAGTGCCGCTCGTCTTCGGTGGCGCTGTCCAGCGTTTCGCGCAGCCGGGCGTGCAGGGTCACGTGCGTCCCGGGCGGCGGGTCGCACGCGAACGTCTGCTCGCCCCCGCGTTCGGCGATCCACGCGGTCAACGCCGCGCCGAGCAGTTCGGGCATCGTGACGTCCTCGCCGTCCGACGCGATCGCCGCCGACGGGACAGCACGGCGGCGGTACTCGGCGTATCGGCGATCCAGGACAACCGTCTCCGGACCGGACCCGTTGTCCGACAATGCTTCCCACTCCACGTCGGCACCGGTCAGGTGATGCAGTTCGACGGCGTCGCCGTGCTTGAGGCATTCCCGCACGTGGGTGTCGGCGCGGATCAGCAACTGCCGCGGCGTGTAGGACGGCGCTTCGTCGAACGCGTCGGCCGCGATCGGCCAGCTCGCGTACGGCGGCGTGAAGCCGACGGCGCTGTAGCTGGCGGTGAAGCGGCGCTCGAGAATGGCCCGGCCGATGTCCGCGGTGGGCAGCGGGGTGAGCACACCTGTGACCCGGAAGCGGTCGGCCACACTGGCAGTCGCTGTGTCGCGGATGTGTTCCCACACCGCGGGCAGGCACGCCACCACCGGCACGGTGCGGCGCATCGTCTGTCGCACCGCCATCAACCCGTGCGCGACCTGTTCGAGCACGATGTCACCACCACCGATGTCACCACCACCGATGTCACCATCCCCCGCGGATTGCCCTGTGCCGGCCAACGACTGGGCGATCAGCGTGTCGATCTGGTCGACGGCCAGCACCGACGGCCCGGCCAGCGCCACCAGCCGGGCGATGTCACGCACACACTCTTGCGCCGTGGCTGGCGCTGATCGCAGCCCCCACGGGCCACGCTCCTCGGCGGTGAACTCCTCGCTGCCCTGCAGGAAACCCTCGCCGATGTCGTGGGCGGTGAAGTCGTTGGAGGCCACCAGCACGAGCGCACGCAGCACCTGATGGCACTGCCGCACAGTCTCTTTCGCAGACGGCTCTTTCGCCAGGGCCATGACGAAGCGGTACAGCGTCTCGGCGTCCAGGTCGTCGTCGCCGACAATGGCCCGGCGGTCGGCGCGCGACACGTGCGCCAGCGACGCCAGCTCCCACAGCACGTCTTTGAGTTGAGTCTCGAGTCGATGACCCGGTCGGCCGAGACTTTCCAGCACCCCGTTGCGCACCGACTCCCAGAAGCTGGCCGCGTCGAGCAGCTCGACCACGAAGAAGAAGCCACCCTGCGCCTGGGCGCGCTCCCGGATCTGACCCAGCAGGTGGGTCTTGCCCGACCCGGCGGGCCCGCGGATCACCACCCCCAGCGGGCTCGACTCGGCGTCGGCCCGCGCGTCGCCGAACGCCGCCATCACATCGTCGACCGCGGCGTCGTTGAGCCCGCTGACGTGGGTGGCGGCCTGTGGGCGCCACAGGTCGTCGCTGGTGGGCGCCCAGGTCAGGCGCAGCGCGGTCAACGCTTCCCGCTGCGAGGTGTCCATCACGCCTCGATCGCGATCAGATGCTTGGGCCGGTCGCCGATCAGCACCGCGGCAGCCCGGTCTTCCTCGGTCAGCTGTTTCTGGTTCTCCTCCGGGATCACGCTCACCCCCGGCGTGCGGTGCAGCGCGGCCAGCGCGGCGTCGACAGCTTCGCGCGGCGCGTCGAGTTCGGCGCGCAGTCGGCGCAGGGGCACCCAGCCGCCCGGCCGGGACGCGAGCGCGGTGTAGACGGCGCGGATGCGGTCCTCGACGCTGAGCGCCTCAGATGAGGGGGCGAATACGTCGGCCAGACTCAGCTCGGCTGTCTCGAGGTAGCGGTCCAGCCCGGCGAGAATCGTCTGCAGCGCCTTCGCCGGTCCCGTGGCCCGTGCAGGTGGCGCCGTGTGGAGCAGTTCGCGGCACATCCGCCAACCGCGGTCGGTCAGTTCGTGGACGTATCGGTTGCCGACGCGCTCGGAGTCGACCAGCCCCAACCGGTTCAGCTTCTCGCGGCCGGGTTTGTCCAGCGCCGGGCCCAGTGCAGCGAGTTCGGTGTTGGGCACCGGCCTGGCCTGTGCCATCAGGACCAGTAGCACCGCCCGTTCGGTTCCCGTCAGCTCCCCCGGCGTCGCAGTCACTCTGCCAACTTAACGGGCTGCGGCAGGATGGCGTTCGGCATGGTTGATACCGAAGGCACTCCCGAGACGTCGCGACGCCGCCACATCGTGCGGCTTGCGCTGTTCGCGGCCGTCCTGGGTGCGTTGTTCTACCTGACGGCCGTGCGGCAGATCGTCGACGTCGCCACGGTGCGCGCGTTCGTCGAGTCGGCCGGTCCGTTGGCCCCCCTGGTGTACGTGGCGGTCTCCTCGGTGCTGGGCGCGGTGCTGGTGCCCGGCCCCTTGCTGGCCGCCGGCAGCGGTTTCCTGTTCGGCCCGGTGCTGGGCACGTTCGTGACGCTGGGGGCGACGGTCGGCTCTGCGGTGCTGACCAGCGTCGCGGGGCGGCGCGCCGGGCGGGACAGCGCTCACGCCCTGCTCGGGCCGGACCGCTCCGCGAAGGTGGATGCACTGATCCGCCGCGGCGGGCTGTGGGCCGTCGTCGGTCAGCGGTTCGTGCCGGGCATCAACGACGCGCTGGCTTCCTACACGTTCGGCGCGTTCGGTGTTCCGGTGTGGCAGATGGCGGCCGGCGCGCTGATCGGCTCGGCGCCCAAGGCGTTCGCGTACACGGCGCTGGGCTCGACGCTCGGCTCGTTCTCCGCACCCCTGCTGATCGCCGCGATCGTGGTGTGGTGTCTGGCAGCAGGCGCCGGGGCGTTCGCCGCGCACCGTGGGTGGCGGGCCTGGCGGTCGAAGCCGTGATCGTCCTGACGGATGAGTTCCGTCACGCGCTCGACCTGCTCGCCGGCGGCGGGCACGTGTTCCTGACCGGTAAAGCGGGCACCGGTAAGTCGACACTGATCCGCCGCTTCATGGCCGGTACCGACCGCAGTGTCGTCGTGGTGGCGCCGACGGGCATCGCGGCGCTCAACGTCGACGGCTACACGATCCACCGGCTGTTCGGCTTTCGCGCGACGACGACGCTTGACGACGTCCGCAGCGGTGACTACCGACCCGGTCGCTTCACCAAGACGCTGGCGTCGCTGCAGACGCTGATCATCGACGAGGCGTCGATGGTGCGCGCCGACGTGTTCGACATGGTCGCCGCGGCGCTGTCCCGGTTCGGCCCGGCCCCGGGCACACCGTTCGGCGGCGTCCAGATCGTGCTCGTCGGCGATCTCTACCAATTGCCGCCCGTCGTCAGCGAGCACGAAGCGGGCTTCTTCAGCACCACCTACGAAACCCCGTACTTCTTCTCGGCCCGGTCCTTTCGGCGCGAGGACTTCCCGACCGTCTCGCTGACCACGGTGTTCCGTCAACAAGGCGATGACCGAATGACTGCCATCCTCAACGAGATTCGCGAGGGTGTGCTTCTCGGGCACGCCCAGGAGCAGCTCAACGCGCGCGCCGACAAAGATTTCGTGCCGCCCGACGACGAGTTCTGGCTCACCCTCGCCCCGACCAACCGTCTGGTGACAGCACGCAACCGTCAACAGCTCGAACGGTTGCCCGGTGACGAATTCGTCCACCACGCAAAGCCATCGGGAGACCTCAGCCTTTTCGAGCCGCCGGTCGAGGAGACGCTGCGGTTCAAGGTCGGCGCCCAGATCATGATGCTGAACAACGATCAAAGCGATCGCTGGGTCAACGGCAGCATCGGCCGCGTGGTGGGAGTGGGCTACGACCGGTACGGCTCCGTGGTCGAGGTCGAGTTCCCGGACGGCTCGTGCGCCGACGTGGCGCCGTTCAGCTGGGAGGCCACCAGACCGGTACTCGACGGCGGGTCGCTGGGCCGCGAGGTGATCGGGTCCTACACGCAACTGCCGTTCAAGCTGGCGTGGGCCATCACGATCCACAAGAGTCAGGGCCAGACGCTGGACCGCGTGGTGGTCGACCTGACCGGCGGCATGTTCTCGACCGGGCAGCTGTACGTGGCGCTGAGCCGCTGCACCTCGTTGGCCGGTCTGGTGCTGAAAAGGCCTGTGTTGCCGAAGGATCTGAAGACTGACCGGCGCATCGCCCGGTTCTTGCGGGGTGCTGGTGACGGTTCCACGGCGCGCCGGTTCTGCGCCTTCGGGATGGTGACGGTCGGCGATGAGGGCCGGATGTCGCGGCCGCGGCCGGTGGAGCTGGCGGTCGCATTCGACGACGGGACCGCGGTGTCGACGCTGATCAATCCACAGCGGGATCTGGCCGACGCGCGATCGGCGTACGGCATCACGGTGTCCGACGTGCTGCTCGCCCCCACGCTGCGCGAGGCGTGGGCGGTGATCGCGCCGATGCTCGCCGGGTTCACCCCGGTCGGTCCGGGGGTCGACGAGCAGCTGGGGTTGCTCGACTTCGAACTCAAGCGGCTGGACTACGTGACCGCGATGCCGCTGGGCATCGACCTGCGCGGTGCACGGATCTCGGGCCGCACCGCGTTGGAGCGAGCGCGCGCGGCGATGCAGGCCCACCGCGACGCGGACACCGGGGCGACAGCCTTCGAGGAGCCCGATGCTGTCGAGGCGGCGGGGCTGCTGGTCAGCCGGGACTCGGCGGTCCCGACGCCGGCCGCCGAGCACCTGCCTGGACTGTCTGCGTTGCTGCGGATCAGCCGCGACGTCGGTGCGGTACTGCTGGGCGCGCAGCCGGCGCCGGAGGCCACGTCGACGTGGGACGCGGCGGCGCGGCAGTCGGTGGCCGACCAGTTGCGCCGGGCCGCGTCGCGGGTGCGGTTACCGGCGGAGGCGCTCGCGCGCCTCGATGCGGCCTCGCGGCTGCTGGGTGTCGACATCGTGCTCGACGCCGCAGAGACCGAGCCGGACGACATCGGCGCGGTGCTGACCGCCGGTACCCGCATCTGCTTCACGGGTACTGCACAGGATGCGGCGGGGCGCATCGTCGAGCGCCCGCAGATGGAGGCGTTGGCCGAGGCGGCGGGGCTGGTACCGGTGAAGACGGTGTCGAAGACGCGCTGCGACGTGCTCGTCACGGCCGAGGCGGGCACACAGTCGGGGAAGGCGCGCAAGGCCGCGGAGTACGGGAAGCCGGTGTTCTGCGCCGAGGAGTTCTTCGCCTGGCTCGGCACCCGCTAGCGCCGGGCACAATGGCGATCGTGCCCGTCTCCGCCGCCTTCGCGTCCGACAACGCCGCACCCGCGCACCCCGCAGCGCTCGCCGCGCTGGCCCACGCCAACGGCGGGCCCGCACCGTCGTACGGCGACGACGTCGTGACGGCGCAGGCAGCGGCCGCGCTGCGGGAGGCGTTCGACTCGCCGGGCGCGGAGGTGCTCTATGCGTTCACCGGCACGGCGGCCAACATCATCGCGTTGAGTTCGGCAGTGCAGCCGTGGCACGAAATCCTGTGCAGCGACGTCGCGCACGTGCTGCTCGACGAGGCCGGCGGGCCGGTGCGGCTTTCCGGTGCGCAGTTGACTCGAATACCGAGCACCGACGGCATCATCGCGACCGACGAACTGGATCGCCGCGTGAGCCGCCGCGGCCCGGTGCACCATTCCCAGCCACGCATCGTGACCATCACCCAGTCGACCGAGAACGGGCGCGTCTGGTCGGCATCGGCGATCAAGGGTTTCGTCGATCACGCCCATGACCTCGGCCTGCTCGTGCACATCGACGGTGCCCGAGTGGCCAATGCGATTGCAGCACAGCAGGTGCCGCCGATCGATGCGGTGGGTGACGCGGACATCGTGACGGTGGGCGGGACGAAGAACGGCATGGTGTTCGGCGATGCGATCCTGGTGCGCCGGCCCGAGCACTTTCCGGGGATCGGGTTCGTGCAGAAGCAGATCGGGCATTTGGCGAGCAAACACCGGTTCGTCGCCGCCCAGTTCCTGGCGATGCTCGAGGACGACCTGTGGCTGAGGACCGCTGCGCACGCCAACGAGATGGCCGCTGTGCTGGGGACGGGCCTGCAGGACGCGGGCTTCGCGCTCGCCTCCCCGGTCGAGGCGAACGAGGTGTTCGTGCGGCTGGATCCGTCAGCAGTCGAGCGGCTTTCGCAGTCGTATCAGGTGCACCAGCCGGACCTCGGAGAGCCGGTGTGGCGGCTCGTGTGTTCGTGGGCGACGACGCGCGCGGAGGTCGACGACGTGCTGGCGACGCTGGGCACCGGCCACACTCACTCCGGAAGTCCCGACGCGTAGTTCTCCTTCACCACCTCGAGGTGCACCCAGCTCTCGACCGCCCTGACACCACCCAACCCCCTGACCACGTCGACGATGTCCGCCAGATGCGCGGCCGAGAACGCACGCACCGTGGCGAGCAGATCGCAGCGACCGAGCACCCGCGCCACGAAGATCACCTCGGGCATGGCGCGCAGTGCGGTGACCACGGGCTCGGGCGAGCCGGTCAACCTGATCCCCAGGCCCAGCGCACTCTGCCGGTCCTGCCCGGAGTGCCGCACCACGGCACCGACACGCACGACGTTGTTTTCCACCAGCCGCATCACCCGACGACGTGCCCCGGCCGGGGAAAGACCAACGGCGACCGCGAGTTCGACGTAGGAAGCGCGGCCGTCGTCCTGCAGCGCACGAAGGAGCCGGCGGTCCACCTCGTCGACCGTGACGCCGACCTCGCCCACCGGGCCGATCACGTCGCGCACCACCTCGACATAGGACAGCGTGTCGACTCCGACCACTCCGTCCAGCGCCCTGACCTGCTCGATGGCTTGGTCGATCTCGGCCATGGACCCAGCCCGAAGCTCGGCGACAACCCCGTGCGTCCCGCTGGTCACCGACAAGAACGCGACGTCGCCGCGGGCCGCCAACACGCGCGCGATGGGCACCGCCGGGCTCGACACGACGATGCCCAGATGGGCGAGCGCGCCGCGGCCGAGCACTGCGGGGTGGACGACACCGCGGATCACCACCTGCCCGGCGCTGAGCAATCGGTGCACCCGAGTGGCCGCCGCTGAGCGGGACAACCCGACCGTCGCAGCGATCTCCAGGTGGGTCAGCCGGCCGTCGCTCTCGAGCAGGCTGACGATCGCGCCGTCGATCTCATCCAAGATTTTTCCGCCTCACTGCCCGACCACATCCTTCATCCACGGGGACATAGTGCATCGAAACGTGCGGTTGAGCAGCATATTGCCAGCAGATAACAATCAGGTGAGGCAATCACGTGAACGATGCGATTGCGCGGCTCCCCGGCCGGCTCTAGCGTTGGCTCGATCACAGCCCGAGGAGCCACCGCCATGACGTCGTCCTCCGCCAAACCGACTGCGCCGCCCAAGGCCACCGAGGTCGAGGTACACGGCGTGGAGCCCATTCCCGACGCCGAGCGCACCGCCGGCCCCCTCGACCTGTTTCGCCTGGTCTTCGGTGGCGCCAACACCATCGCAACGGTGGTCTTGGGCACCTTCCCGATCATCTTCGGGCTGTCCTTCCGCGACGCCGTGCTCGCGACACTGGCCGGTCTGCTGCTCGGGGCATCGATCCTCGCGCCGATGTCGCTGTTCGGCCCACGCAACGGCACCAACAACGCCGTGTCGTCGTCGGCGCACCTGGGCGTGCACGGTCGCGTCGTCGGCTCGTTCCTGTCGCTTCTGACCGCGGTCGCGTTCTTCTCGATCTCGGTGTGGACGTCGGGCGACGTGCTCGTCGGCGGCGCCAATCGCGCAATCGGACTGCCCGACAACGACATCGCAGTCGCAGCCGCCTACGGGGTGTTCGCACTGATGGTTCTGGTGGTGTGCATCTACGGATTCCGATTCATGTTGCTGGTCAACAAGATCGCCGTCGTCGCCGCCACACTGCTGTTCCTGGCCGGCATCTTCGCGTTCGGCGGCACGTTCGATCCCGGATACGCGGGCACCCTGGCGGTAGGTGATCCGCTGTACTGGCCCTCGTTCGTCGGTGCCGCGTTGATCGTCATGTCCAACCCGGTGAGCTTCGGCGCCTTCCTCGGCGACTGGGCCCGCTACATTCCCCGCGACACCCCCTCCTGGCAGCCGATGCTCGCCGCCTTCGGCGCCCAGCTCGCGACGCTCGTGCCGTTCCTGTTCGGCCTCGTCACCGCCACCGTGGTGGCCACCACCGCACCGGAATTCATCGACGGCGGCAACTACGTCGGCGGACTGCTGGCAGTCTCTCCCGGCTGGTATTTCGTGCCGGTGTGCCTGATCGCCTTGATCGGTGGCATGTCGACGGGCACTACCGCGCTCTACGGAACGGGTCTGGACTTCTCCAGTGTGTTTCCGCGGTTCAGCCGGGTACAAGCCACCGTGTTCATCGGCACGCTGGCGATCGTGTTCATCTTCGTCGGACGCTTCGCGTTCAACGTGGTACAGAGCATCTCGACGTTCGCGGTACTGATCGTCACCTGTACGGCGCCCTGGATGGTGGTCATGATGCTGGGCTGGTTCACTCGTCGCGGGTGGTACGACTCCGACGCGCTGCAGGTGTTCAACCGGCGCCAGCGCGGCGGCCGGTACTGGTTCACCCACGGGTGGAACTGGCGCGGACTCTGCGCCTGGCTGATCGCGGCGGCGCTGTCGATCTGCTTCGTCAACCTGCCCGGTCAGTTCGTCGGGCCGCTCGGCAACCTCGCCGCCGGTGTCGACCTCAGCATCCCGGTCGGCCTCGGGTTGGCTGCGATTCTGTATCCCCTTGCCCTGCAGCTGTTTCCAGAACCCGCCGACGTGTTCGGCCCTGATGGCCCACGCCTGGTGCCTGCCGGGCCCGCCGCCAACATCCCTATCGTCTCGGAGGATTGAGCCATGCCTGTCGGACCCGTCGACGCTTCTGTCACACCCCGTTACGCGGGACCCGCGACGTTCGCGAAATTACCGCGCCTGGACCAGGTCACGTGCGCCGACGTCGTCGTCGCCGGGGTGCCGTTCGACTCGGGGGTGTCCTACCGGCCGGGCGCACGCTTCGGACCGACGTACGTTCGAGAGGCCTCCCGGTTGCTGCGGCCCTACCACCCCGCCATGGACGTGTCTCCATTCGAGCTGGTGCAGGTCGCCGACGCCGGGGACATCTCGGTCAACCCGTTCAACATCGACGAGGCGATCGAGACCATCGAAGGCGCCGCTGCCGATCTGACCGCGGAGAACACCAAGTTGATCACCATCGGCGGCGACCACACCATCGCGCTGCCGCTGCTGCGGGCCGCGGCAGCCAAGCACGGGCCGGTCGCCCTGGTGCATTTCGATGCCCATCTGGACACGTGGGACACCTACTTCGGGGCGGCCTACACCCACGGCACCCCGTTCCGCCGCGCCGTCGAAGAGGGCATCCTCGACACCGAAGCGCTCTCCCATGTGGGCACCCGCGGCCCGCTGTACGGCAAGAAGGACCTCGACGACGACCGCCGCTTCGGTTTCGGGATCGTCACCTCCGCCGACGTCTACTACCAGGGGGTGCGGGAGGTGGTCGACAGGCTGCGAACCCGCGTCGGATCCCGTCCGGTCTACGTATCCATCGACATCGACGTGCTCGATCCCGCGCACGCGCCTGGCACCGGCACGCCGGAGGCCGGTGGCATCACCAGCCGCGAGCTGCTCGAGATCCTGCGTGGCTTCCGCGGATTGAACCTCGTCGGCGCCGACGTCGTGGAGGTCGCGCCCGCCTATGACCACGCGGAGATCACCGGCGTGGCGGCATCTCACGTCGCCTACGACCTGGTGTCGCTGCTGGCGTTGGGAGCACAGGGCTGACTCGTCAGCCGGCCCGCTTGCGTTCACGCTTGACCCGATAGAGGTCGCCGTCGGCGCGCGCGATCAACGCCGCCAGGGTGCGCGCGTCCAGCGGCTGTCCGACGGCGATCCCGGCACTCACCCGGACCGGGCCGACCGCCGCCAGCTCCTCGGCCAACGCCGACACCCGTGCTTCGTCGCGACCAGCCAGAACCACGACGAACTCGTCACCGCCCAGCCGGCCGATGACGGCATCGTCAGGCAGGTGAGGTGTCCAATCCCGCACCAGATGAGCCAGCACCCGATCCCCCGCCGCATGTCCGGCGCGGTCGTTGAGCACCTTGAAGTCGTCGACGTCGAGGGCGATCACGCCCAGCGGCTCCGCGCGGCGCGCCGCACGCACCATCAGCTCCGCCGCGCGCCGCTCCAAGCCGGTGCGGTTCCATGCTCCGGTGAGCGGATCGCGCAGCGCCGCCTCGTACAGTGCAGCGAGCAGCGCTCCCACGATCTCGGCCCCGGCCAGGACGCACACCACGAACATCCCGTACCACTGCACCGGGACGTCGGCCGGTGCCACCGCCAGCGCCACGGACGCCGCGGCCGCGATGGCCACCGCCACCACCCGTGACGTCGTGGGCCGGTGCCACGCCCGCACGTAGATCGCACTGAACATCAACGGGATCACCGCCCACACCTGCGCGGCGTCGATGTCGTGAAAAAGCATGGCGGTCATGGGGACCGCGCAGACACACGCCACTGCCAGCGCGTAGCGGAACCTGCTCAGCGGCGACCGAGCCGCAACCGCAAGTCCGACCACGCACAGGACGACCGAAACCATCTCGCCGCGCGCCGACGTCATGCCCCACGAGCCCGCCACGGACGTCAGGTACAACGCCAGGAGAACGCCCAGGTAGCCCAGCAGCATGCGGCGCTGTAAGCCTGCGGCGAAGTCCATGGCCGTCCCCTTTCCGCAGCCATCCTGTCCCATGCGGTAGTGTGGTGGCACGTCGGCCATGTCGTAACAGGGCCGACGCGTCGTGAAACGCTCGTCGTCGACTGTGCGCCGGCTCCCCAGCCTGGCCGCCCCGCCCGATGACCCGTGGACCAACACAGCTCGTGTCACGGCGATCGATGGTGCCCACCGGCACTCTCGCCACCATGTGTTGCGCCGCGCCTCGACGATGCTGCCGGCCCGGCACAGCGATGCCTGAAAGGCACTCGAACGTTGACTAGCAAGACCTTCGCCGATCTCGGCGTGTCCCAACCCCTCATCGCCGCGCTCACCGCGCGGGGAATCACCGCCCCCTTCCCGATCCAGCAGGAGACCCTTCCGGACACCTTGGCCGGTCGCGATGTGCTGGGCCGCGGCAAAACCGGCAGCGGCAAGACGCTCGCCTTCTCACTGCCCCTGGTCAGTCGGCTCGCCGGCGGCAGGCGCCGTCCGTCGCATCCCACCGGCCTGGTTCTGGCGCCTACCCGGGAACTGGCCACCCAGATCTCGGCCACGCTCGCGCCGCTGGCCGCGGTGAACAACCTCACGGTCACCACGATCTTCGGCGGTGTGTCGCAGCACCGACAGGTCACCGCGCTGAAGGCCGGCGTCGACATCGTCGTGGCCTGCCCGGGCCGGCTCGAGGACCTGATGAAGCAGAAGCTGGTCAGCCTCGACGCGGTGGCCGTCACGGTCATCGACGAGGCCGACCACATGGCCGATCTGGGCTTCCTCCCCGGCGTCACCCGCATTCTGGCGGCCACCCCGGCCGGCGGTCAGCGCCTGCTGTTCTCCGCCACGCTGGACAACGGCGTCGACAAGCTGGTCAAGCGCTTCCTGCGCAACGAGGTACTGCACTCGGTCGACAGCCCCGAATCCCACGTCCCGGCGATGACGCACCACGTGTTCCACGTCGCCGGTCCGCAGGACAAGAAGGATCTGGTGCACCGGCTGGCCTCGGGCACCGGCCGCCGAATCCTGTTCATGCGCACCAAGCATCACGCCCGCAAGATGGCCAAGCAGCTCACCGAGGCGGGCATCCCGTCAGTTGACTTGCACGGCAACCTCTCTCAGCCGGCACGCGACCGCAACCTGGCCGCATTCAGCTCCGGCGAGGTCCGCGTGCTGGTGGCCACCGACATCGCCGCCCGCGGTGTGCACGTCGACGACATCGAGCTCGTGGTGCACATCGATCCGCCCGCCGAGCACAAGGCGTACCTGCACCGGTCCGGCCGGACCGCGCGGGCTGGCAGCGCCGGCGATGTGGTGACGGTGGTGTTGCCCGAACAGCGCAGGGAGACACAGGCATTGCTGCGGCGCGCCGGTATCCAGGTGTCGCCCCAGCAGGTGACCGCGGACTCGGAAGCCGTGCAGAAGGTGGCGGGCGAGATCGCGCCGTACCGCGCGCCTGTCGAGCGCGTGGTGGCAGCCACGCGTCCTACCGCACCGTCCGCACCGCGACGCTCGTCCGGTTCCTCGCGCCGACGCTCGCGGCGCCCCGCGGGCACCGGTGGCCGCACACACCAGCGCTAAGTGCCGGTGTCGCGGTGCGGGTCGTCGACCGGTTTGGATTCCGGCGACCCGCGCTGGCGCAGGAACACCGATAGCCCGACGATTGCGGCGACGGCGACGAATTCGCTCTGCCAGTTCTGCATGGACTCGAACCAGAACTGGGACGTGGTGAGGTAGCGCCAGACCGATATCGCCGCCTCGCCGTGCTCGGCCGCCTCCTCGTTGTAGGCCGCGACGCCGCCGACGGCATGCAATGCCCACGACGCGAAGAACAGCACGAAGAACGCGATCGCCAGTGAGTGCTCGTACACGGTCAGCGCCGCGCCGCCGCGGCGCACCGGCCACGGCGTCTTCGGTGTGATCGGCACGCTGTGCGGGTCGCGGTCCTGCGGCGCGTCGGTGTCGATCGGCTTGGACTCCGACGACCCCCGTTGGACGAGGAATGCAGTGAGGACGACGTACATCCCCATCTGCAGGAACTCCGACTCCCAGTTCTCGAAAGTGGCCTCGACGAAGTCGCCGGTGCGCAGATAGCCGAGCACCGACACCGACTCCGGGGCACCGTGTTCGTGCTGTTGGGCGTTGTACGCGGCGGCACCGGAGACGACCATGCCGGCGAAGAACATCACGAACAGGCCGAGGCAGGCCAGCAACAACCCGTTGTTGCCGAGCCAACCCCGGCGCGCGCGTGTCACGCCTTCAGTATCGCCCGCGCCGCGAGTGTGCGATGTCGTCCGCGACACGCCGCTTCGGCCGTATCCCCGCCCACACTCGCGGTCATCACCGGGAAAACCGGGCGAGTTGGTCGGTCAGTTCCCGGGCATAGGCCAGCTGCCTGGTCAACGAGACGCACGCCCGCTCTGCTCGTTCGTGGCAATCGGCGAGGTAGGTTCTGGCCTGTTCGAGCTCGGTGGCGTCGGCACCCGCCGATTCGACAGTGCCCAGCGCCGCGAGGAGTTGCCGCATCTGCTCGAGCGTGAAGCCCAGCGGCTTCATGCGTCGGATCGCAAGCAACCGGTCGACGTCGTCGGCGGTGTAGAGCCGGAACCCGCCGCTCGAGCGCGCCGATGGAACCACCAGCCCGACCTCGTCGTAGTGCCGAATCGTCTTGATGGACAATTCGGTACGCGCAGCCACCTCCCCGATCCGCAAGACCATGCCGGTCATCTAGTGCCCCCCGGTCAGCTGTCCCGACAGCCGGGCGTGTCGCTCGGCACTGTTGTCGTTCATGCCGACGATGGTGACCGATTTGCCCTTCGCCGCATATTTCGTGGTGATGGCGTCCAGCGTCGCGACGGTCGATGCATCCCAGATGTGGGCCTGACTCATGTCGATGACGATGTTGGCCGGATCGCCGGCATAGTCGAACTGATAGACCAGGTCATTGCTGGATGCGAAGAACAGTTCGCCGGTCACCGTGTAGATCTTGGTGTCATCGTAGGCGGTCTCGCCGGTGTCCACTTCGGTGAAGTGCGCCACCCGGCGGGCGAACAACACCATCGCCGCCAGGGTTCCGACGGCCACCCCGTAGGCCAGGTTACCCGTGGCGACGGTGACGACGACGGTCGCGAGCATCACGAACGTCTCACTCTTGGGCATGCGGCGCAACGTCTTCGGATGAATGCTGTGCCAATCCAGCGTGGCGACCGACACCATCACCATGACGGCGACCAAAGCCGCCATCGGAATGCGCGCCACGATGTCGCCGAGGCCGACCACCAGCGCCAGCAGGAAACTACCGGCCAGGAACGTCGAGATACGGGTACGTGCACCACTGACCTTGACGTTGATCATGGTCTGCCCGATCATCGCGCAGCCGCCCATACCGCCGAAGAAACCGGTCACGACGTTGGCCACCCCCTGCCCGACGGCCTCCCGGGACTTGTCGGAGTGGGTATCGGTGATGTCGTCGACCAGCTTCGCCGTCATCAGCGATTCGAGCAAGCCCACCAGTGCCATGGTCAGGGCGTACGGCGCGATGATCCGCAGGGTGTCCATCGTCAGCGGGACGTCGGGCATCAGGAGGCTCGGCAGGCTCGACGGGAGCTGACCTTCGTCGCCAACCGTGGGAACGGTCCAGCCCGCCGCGACGGCGGCTGCGGTCAGCGCGACGATTGCGACCAGAGGCGCAGGCACC
The DNA here is from genome assembly GCA_040752555.1 of Actinomycetota bacterium. Classification (GTDB taxonomy): domain Bacteria; phylum Actinomycetota; class Actinomycetes; order Mycobacteriales; family Mycobacteriaceae; genus Mycobacterium. Next base: position 75,203 of record JBFMGT010000019.1, read on the forward strand.
GCCGTCGTCAGCCTCGGCAGCGCGACGATCACGACGATGCCGACTGCCACCATCGGGTAGACGAGCCAGGGCACGCCGAGCAGGTGGGGCATCTGCGAGAGGAAGATCAGGATCGCCAGGGCGTTGACGAAACCCACCATCACGCTGCGCGGCACGAAACGCATCAGTCGCGCCACGCCCAGCGCACCGAACACCATCTGAGCCACACCGGCCAGGATCACGGCCGCAATCAGGTAGTCGAGTCCGTGGCTGCGCACCAGCGGCGCGACGACGAGCGCGACGGCGCCGGTCGCGGCGGAGATCATCGCGGGCCGGCCGCCGACGATCGCGATGGTGACGGCCATCGTGAACGAGGCAAATAGGCCGACTCGGGGATCGACGCCGGCGATGACCGAGAACGAGATCGCCTCGGGGATCAGCGCCAGCGCGACGACCAGCCCTGCCAGCACCTCGGTGCGGAGACGACGCGGGGACCGCAGAGCGGACAGGACAGACTGCTGTTGTTGCGGCGTGGGCGTGTCGAGCGCAGCGCTCATCGACGATCCTCTCGCGAATCGGTAAACGTTTGTGCGTGACCGGATTTCGCACCGGCCAGAAGGGCCACCGAACATGCAGTAGGGGGGTGGGCCGCATCGAACTCTACCCTCGGGGGAGGGTTGGCTCGCAAGTTATGTCGCGCAGATCACCCCGAAGCACACTCGGCGCGTCAGCCCTTCTGATACTCGGCCCGGAAGGCCACCGTGACCTCGTCTGCGACCTTCAACGCGCCCATCATCAGCGAGTACGGCTTGATCCCGAAGTCGGCGTGGCTGACCACTGCGTCGCACGCCATCCGCCACGCCGATCCCAGATCCTCGACGCGCAGATCCACCGAGCGGGGGCGGGACCGGCCGTGGAGTTCCACCGTGCCGGCCAACCGGTAACCGCCGGCCACGGCGCCAATGTCCTCGCTGGTGAACCGGATCTGCGGATACCGCTTGGCGTCAAGGCTTTTCAGGGCATTGGCACGGGCCAGCCCCTTCTCCACTCCGGTCAGGCCCGTGACGCCGCCGTCGCCCCGCAGCACTTCGAGAGAGTCGACCTCGACGGTCAGCTCTACCGAGGAGGGTTCATCGCCGGACCACGTCACGGTGGCCTGCCACGCCGTCATCGCGATCGTGAGCCGGTGGCCCATCGCCGCGGCGGGACCGGCGACGCCGGTCTTCACCAGGAGCTCGCCGTGCGACGGGTCCAACATCCACGCCATCGCACGAATGTAGCGGCGTCACTCGCCGGGCGGGTACGGCAGCCCGAACTCGTCGGCCAGCAGGCTCTGCACGATGATCATCGCTGCTTGCGCCCCGGACGCGATCGCCCCGGCGATGTGCGGCTGCTGGGTGCACACGTCTCCGGCAGCGAACACCCCTTGCGCGCTGGTGCGGTGGATCGCGTCGACGGTGAGGGGTTCGGTGCCCAGGGGACCCGGTGTGCAGCTCGCGCCGATGTCGGCCGCCAGCCGCGAACGCTGTCGCACGGGCGCCTCCACCAGCAGGCCCTGACGTGGCAGCCGGGAGCCGTCGGCGAACACGATGTCACTCAATTCGCCGTCCCTACTGTGCAATTCGACGACGCGCCGATCATCGACGGTGATACCGGCGGCTTCCAGCACGCGGGCGTCGTCGGAGCCGAGATCTGAGCGACCGTCGGTCAGCAGCACCACCTCGTCGGTCCACCCGCGCAACATCAGCGCCATGTGCACGCCTTGGGTGCCGGACGCGAGCGCGGCGAGCGCCTTGTCCCGCATCTCCCAGCCATGGCAGAACGGGCATTGGAACACCGAGCGGCCCCACAGCTCTTCGACCCCAGGCAGTGTCGGCGGGCAATAGACCATTCCCGACGCCAACAGCACCCTCTTCGCCGCGATTGTCGAGCCGTCGGCAAGGTCGAGCAGGTAGCCGTTGTCGACCGCGCGTCCCTGTGTCACATCTCCGCGGCGGTACTCGACGCTCGGGTAGGCCTCGAGCTGAGCCCTGCCCGTCGCATACAGCTCGTCCGGGGGGCGCTGGTCGAAGCCGAGCAGTCCGCCGATCACCGGCGCCGCCCGGTTGCTCGGGTCGTCGGCGTCGACGACGACGGTCTTGCGTCGCGCACGACCCAGCACGAGCGCTCCGCTCAACCCCGCAGCGCCACCGCCGACGACCGCACATTCCCAGTCCACGCTCCCCTGATGCCCGCTCTGCGCGCGATCATGCCTGAGCCGGGGAGCGCTGTAGCCGGCGTGAGGCCACCACGAGCACGAGCAGCGAGGCCACCAGCCAGACGCCGAGCACCAGGTAGGGGCCGAGCCGCTGGTGATCCGGGAAGTACGTCGCCGAATGGATCGCCGAAACGGCGGCGCCACTGGGCAGCGCGTGGTTGAGAAACGAGAAGGGTTGCGGCAGCAGCGTCGCCGACACCGCGCCGCCGGAGGAGGTGTTGCCCAGCAGGATGAACACCAGCCATGTCGGGATGATCGCCCAGCGGTGGATCATCACCAGCATCGCGGAGTTGAACATCGCCGCGACGCCGATCTGCACCGCCACCAGTGCCCAGAGCACCGGGTACGGCGTGCGCAGCGCACCGAGCACCGGACCGGCGACGGCGGCCAGCAGCGCCCCGCCGACCACGGCCAGCACGGCCAGGCAGCCGAGCCACCGGCCCAGTGTGAGCGTTTTGACGTTGGCCCGTAACTGGAACATCGTCACGAAGCCCAGGATCGTCGCGGCGATGGTCAGATAGAACGTGGCCAGCCCGGCGGGGTCTTCGGCGGGCAGCGGGTGCAGGTCGACGATCTTGAGCGCGGGTTGCCCGGTCGCCGCTTGGTCGATCTGGGTCAGTACCCGGGCCGTCGACGGATCGCTCGCGCTCGAGATCAGCAGCTCCGGCGGTGCGGCGGTGGTGTCGATGACCGCGGTGATGGTCTGCTGGTCCACCGCCTCCACGGCGGCCGCCCGGTCCGGGTATCGGCGGGGTTCGAGTTCGTGAGAATGCCGCTCCAGTTCGGCGAGCAACCGCGGGGAGGCTTCCCCGACGACTCCGATCGGCAGGTGCCGAGGAACCGGCCGACCCAACGCGACGGTGTAGGCGGCGACGAATGATGCGCCGAGCACCAGCGCGATGCCGAGCACGGCAGCGACTTGGCGCAGCTCCAGCGGGATGGCGCGCAGCCCGGCTCTCACGCCGAGGACGACTGCCGCTGCGCCAGCCGCTCCCGCTGCGGCACCACAACATATTTCGGATCCTGCGTCGAGGCGACGCCCGCCTCGAACACGCCGAAGCGTTGCAGAGCGCTGCCGACCAGCAATGCGACACCCGAGGTGGCGATCGCCCATCGCCGGTTCCCCGAGACCACCGCGCCGACGGCACCGCCGACGGTCAGGATCTCGGAGGCCTGCCGCAATCGATGCGCGCGCCCGGTGGTGTACGCCTCGGCCGACAACCCGAGCCTGCGCTCCATCGTGCGTGAGGCCGCCACTTCCAGCGCCGCCCCGGCGACCGCCATCCGGCGCGCCGGAGCGCTTTCCGACACCGGCGCGGCCAGCATGCCGAGCCCTGCTCCGCTGGCCGCCGCTGACCCGGTGAACACGAACGGCAGATAGGGGTGCGCCTCACGCCACGCGGGAACTGCCGTCTGCGACAACAGCACCGCGGTGTAGGAGGCGACCGCCGGCGCCACGGCGGCGGCCTCCAGGCCCGCAGGCCGCGCCGCCCACGACACCAGCCGGCCCAGCCGTGACCGCCGCACCCGCCTCGGCATCACCTCGGCCACCGCGGCCAGCCCGGCGCCGGGACCGTAGGCCGACAGAATCCAGGTGCCCATGCTCATCGGCGAGCTCGGCTTCGCAACCCGCAGCATGTGGTGGAAACGTTCCGGCCGGCCGAGGTCGGCGATGAGGAAGTACAGGCTCGCCAGGATGCTGGCCAGCGCACCCAGGCGCGACGTCCTGCGCAAGTGCGGCAGCCCGCGCAGGTCGGCGCCGGCGCCCAGAAGCGCCGATCCGGCCGACAGCCCGCCGAGGAACAGATACGCGGCGATCATCCAGTTCCACGCCGGCGGCTTGAGAATCGGCCGCCCGTAGTACGACCGGAAGTCGGCAGGTGGCACCGCCATGTCGTCGCAGCCGCCACGGCGGGGCCGCGTGGTGGCGTGCATGTCCTGTGCGTCGGTGTCGCTGCGCTTTTCGCGCAGCAGCGGGTCGTCGTCGCCCATCAGGTACGCCCCACGAACGCCGACACCGCGATCCCCACCAGCGCCGAGGCCGCTATCCCGGCGTACCGCCACATCGCACCGGCGTCACGGGTCGGCACCACCGGATCCGGTGGGAGCCCGTACACCTCGGGCTCGTCGAGCAGCAGGAAGAACGCCCCGTCGCCGCCGACGCCGTCGTTGGGATCCTCGCCGTAGAGCCGTGCCTCGACGACTCCTTGCTCGTGTAACTCGTTGACGCGCAACGCTGCCCGCTCACGCAGCTCGTCGAGGGGACCGAACTGGATCGAGTCGGTGGGGCACGCCTTGGCGCAGGCGGGTTCGAGTCCGTCGTGCAGGCGGTCGTAGCACAGCGTGCACTTCCACGCCCGCCCGTCGCCCTCGCGCCGCTCGATCACCCCGTACGGGCAGCCGGAAACGCAGTACCCGCACCCGTTGCAGATGTCCTGCTGGACGACGACCGTGCCGAACTCGGTGCGAAACAGTGCGCCGGTCGGGCAGACATCGAGGCATCCCGCGTGCGTGCAGTGCTTGCACACATCCGACGACATCAACCACCGGAAGTCCTGCCGCGTCTCGGCTCCCGCGGCATCACCCGGCCGCTGAAAATCGGGCATGCCCAGCTCGACCGGCTCCGTGGCCGGCTGCTCGATGAATGCCACGTGGCGCCACGTGCTGGCGCCCAACGCACCGGTGTTGTCGAACGACATTCCCAGGAGGTTGTAGCCATCCTCGGGAACCATGTTCCATTCCTTGCACGCCACCTCGCACGCCTTGCATCCGATGCATACCGACGTGTCGGTGAAGAACCCCACTCGCGGCGGGTGTTCGTCGTCGTATCCGGCGTTGCCCGCGGGATCCTCCAGCGGGCCGTGAAAACTGTTGACGTCCATCACCTCTCCTCGGTGTGGTCGTGGGACGGCTGCGTCGTGTCCAGATCCGTGCCGGTCTGCGGCGTGATGTGGGCGCGGTCCCGGTACTGCTGCAGATACTCCAGCAGCGCGGGTCCCCGTGGCCTGCGGCCCGGCTGGATGTCGCAGGTCGCGACCTTGCTCTCTTGGATGAACACATTCGGATCGGCGACCACCCCGAGCAGGTCGTTGACCACGTCACCGTCCACCACACCCTTGTTGCCCCAGTGGTAAGGCATCCAGATCTGGTGCACCACATGATCTTCGATGCGCAGCGGCCGCATGCGGCTGGTGACGAACACCCGCGCGTCCACCGCCGCGCGGCTGGTCACCACATGGGCCCAGTCCATGTGGGAGAGGCCGCGGATCTTCGCCAGCTCCGGGGACACCTCGACGAACAGCTCTGGCTGCAACTCGGCCAGGTAGGGTAGCTGCCTGCTCATGCCGCCCGCGGTGTGGTGTTCGGTCAACCGGGCGGCGGTGAACACGAACGGGAACACCTCGCCGTGCGCCTCGGGCGGCGACGGGTTCGACGGATTGTCCGGCCGCCCATACACTTTGCGCGCCGGATTGCTCTGTTGGGCGTACAGCGGGTTGCGCACCGGCGATTCGTGCGGCTCGTAGTGCGTGGGCATGGGCCCGTCCTGCACACCGTCGGGCGCGAACAACCATGCTTTGCCGTCGGCCTGCATGATGAACGCGTCGTCGCCACGCAACGCCTCGACGCCGACCGCGCCCTCCGGTGGCCGGTAGTCGGGTGGCTTCGTCTTCTCGAAGTCCGGCACGTCGTGACCGGTCCACTCGTTCTTCTCGGCATCCCACCACACCAAGGCTTTTCGCTCACTCCACGGGCGGCCCTGCGGGTCGGCAGAGGCACGGTTGTAGAGGATCCGGCGGTTCATCGGCCAGGTCCAGCCCCACTCGTTGTCGTAGGGCCCCTGCTCGGTGTGCGGTTTGCGGCGGGCGGCCTGATTGACCTCGTCGGCGTAGACGCCGCTGTAGATCCAGCAGCCGCACAATGTCGATCCGTCGGCCTTGAGCGACATGTAGTTGTCGACGGCCCGGCCGCTTGTCAGGTCCACCCCGCTGATGCGGCGCAGGACGTCGGCGCCGTCGGGCTCGTCGCCGTCCATCTGGTAGTCCCACCACAGGTGCTGCAACGGTTTGTCACGTTCATCCGTTGAGCCGGCAACCTTTTCGCGCAGGATCCGGCCAAGGTGGTAGAAGAACCACAGCTCCGAGCGGGCGTCGCCCGGCGGCTCGACCGCCTTCTCGCGCCACTGCAGCATCCGCTGGGTCTGAGTGAACGTGCCGGCCTTCTCGACGTGCGAGGCGGCCGGGAACAGGAACACCTCGGTGCGGCAGGTCTCCGGCGCGATCTCCCCGGTCTCGATCTCGGGACCGTCCTTCCAGAACGATGCACTTTCGATCTCCACGAGGTCGCGCACCACCAGCCAGTCGAGGTTGGCCATACCGAGCCGTTGCAGCCGCCCGTGCGCCGACCCGACCGCCGGGTTCTGGCCCAGCAGGAAATACCCGGACACCTTGCCGTCGACCATGTCCATCACCGTGCGGTAGGTGCCGTGGTCTCCGTTGATGCGCGGCATGTAGTCGAAGCAGTAGTCGTTGTCGGCGGTGGCGTGGTCGCCCCAGTACTCCTTGAGCAGCGAGACCATGTAGGCATCGGCGTTGCGCCAGAAGCCTTTCTGGTTGTTCGCCATGATGCGGTGGAGGTAGTCGGCCAGCGTGGCGTCGCCGGCCTTGGGCATCGCGAGATATCCCGGCAGCAGGTTGAACAGCGTCGGCACGTCGGTCGAACCCTGAATGCTCGCGTGCCCGCGCAGGGCGATGATGCCGCCCCCGGGGCGGCCGATGTTGCCCAGCAGCATCTGGATGATGGATCCGGCGCGGATGTACTGCGCGCCCACCGAGTGCTGCGTCCAGCCGACGCTGTAGATCAGTGCCGCGGTCCGCTCGCGGCCCGAGTTCTCGGTCCACACTTTGGCGATCGCCAGGAACTGGTCGGCCGGTACGCCGCAGACCCGTTCGACCATCTCCGGGGTGTAGCGGGCGTAGTGCCGCTTGAGGATCTGGTACACGCAGCGCGGATGCTGCAGCGTCGGATCTGACGGAATGTCGCCCGCGGCGCCCTCCACCGGCGCACCGCCCGACCCGTGCTGATCCGACGACGCCCGCTCCTTCTCGCCGGAGTTGTCCTCGTCCGACCCGGTGGACTCGTAGCGCCAGCTGGACGCGTCGTAGGATGCCGTCTCGTCGTCGTATCCGCTGAAGAGCCCGTCGAGATCCTCGGTGTCGCAGAAGTTCTCGTCGATCAGGAACGAGGCGTTGGTGTAGGCGGTGACGTACTCGCGGAAGTCGAGCTCGTTGGACAGGATGTAGTTGATCACCCCGCCGAGGAACGCGATGTCACTGCCGGCGCGCAGCGACACGTGCTGATCGGCGACCGCGCTGGTGCGGGTGAACCGCGGGTCGATGTGCACCACTTTGACACCGCGCGCTTTGGCCTCCATCACCCACTGGAATCCGACCGGGTGCGCCTCGGCCATGTTCGAGCCCATGATGACGATGAAGTCGGAATTGACGAGGTCTTGCTGGTAGTCCGTCGCCCCGCCGCGACCGAAGGAGGCCCCCAGACCGGGAACCGTGGCGCTGTGTCAAATACGCGCTTGGTTCTCGATCTGCAGGGCACCCAGCGCAGTGAACAGCTTCTTGATCAGGTAGTTCTCTTCGTTGTCCAGCGTGGCGCCCCCGAGGCTGGCAAGCCCCATCGTGCGGCGCAACGTGTTTCGGTCCTTGTCGAACTGCTGCCAGCCCTTCTCCCGAGCATCGAGCACCCGGTCGGCGACCATATCCATCGCGGTGTCGAGGTCGAGGTCCTGCCATTCGGTGGCGTACGGGGCGCGGTAGCGGATCTTCGTCAGCCGCTGCGGCCCGGTCACCAGCTGCTTGCTGGCTGACCCTTTGGGGCAGAGCCGGCCACGCGAGATCGGGCTGTCCGGGTTGCCCTCGATCTGGACGACCCTGTCATCCTTGACGTACACCTTCTGCGCGCAGCCGACGGCGCAGTACGGGCACACGGAGTGCGCGACGTGGTCGGCCTCGGCGGTGCGCGGGGTCAGGGTCAGCGAGCGAGGAGACTGGGCGGCCTTGCCGCGGCCCAGCTTGTCGTCGCCGGTGAGTTGCCGGTACACGGGCCACGATTCGATCAGCTTCTTGAAATCCACCCACCGCCTCCTTCGCCCCGCACTCCTGACCGATCCAACCGTCGGCGTCATGGGTTGGCAAGCGGGGGTACCCGGTGACCACTCGCTCAACCACGATCCACAGGCAATTCACAGGCGCTCAGGTACAAAGGGTGCATGCTCGAGATCAGCCTCTTGACCTGGGGCGTGACGATCGGTCTGATCGTCGTGCTGCTCGCCGTGGACTTGATCCTGGCCGCGCTCCGCCCCCACCGCGTCGGATTTCGCGAAGCCACCGCTTGGTCGGTGTTCTACATCCTGGTCGCCGTCGGGTTCGGCGTGTGGTTCATGGCCACCTACGGCACCGACTTCGGCACGCAGTACTTCGCCGGATACATCGTCGAGAAGAGCCTGTCGGTCGACAACCTCTTCGTGTTCGTGATCATCATGGCGACGTTCGCCGTGCCCGAGGAACACCAGCACAAGGTGCTGACGTTCGGCATCATCCTGGCGCTGATCATGCGCGCGATCTTCATCGCCATCGGGGCGACGCTGCTGTCGCTGTTCTCGTTCATGTTCCTGATCTTCGGAATCCTGCTGATCCTCACCGCCGTGCAGCTGTTCCGGCACCGCGACGAGGACCCCGACGTCGAGAACAACATCATGATCAAGGCGACGCGCAAGCTGCTGCCGATCAGCGACGACTACGACGGCGGCAAGCTGATCACCCGCAGTCAGGGCCGCAAGATGGCGACCCCGCTGCTGGCGGTGCTGATCGCGATCGGCAGTGTGGATCTGCTGTTCGCGCTCGATTCCATCCCCGCGGTCTTCGGCGTCACGTCCGAGCCCTACATCGTCTTCACCGCCAACGCGTTCGCGCTCCTCGGTCTGCGGGCGCTGTTCTTCCTGGTCAAGGGCCTCCTCGACCGCTTGGTCTACCTGTCGACGGGGTTGTCCATCATCCTGGCGTTCATCGGGGTCAAGCTGGTGCTGCACTGGGGCCACGTCGACGTCAACCCCAACATCCCCGAGGTGAACACCTATCTGAGCCTGGTGGTGATCGTCGTGATCCTCGCCGTCACCACCATCGCGAGCCTGCTCAAGACCCGCCGCGATCCGAGCGCCAAAGCGCATCCGGGATCGCTGCGCGGCCACCGCCAGGGCCCGGGAGTCAGCGAGTCAGATCGCGCGACCCGTCGGGACGGCGCCGGGTGACCCCGCGCGCATCGAGCGCCTCGAGCAGCGGCACCGCGACGCGCCGAGTGGTGCCCAGCGCCCGCTTGGCCTCGGCGACGGTGAACGGCTGGGCAAGTGTCGCCAGGGTGGCGGCGGCCCGCGGGTAGGCGTCCGGCCCGAGCACGACACCGTCGGCGATCTTGACGAGTCGGCCCGCACGCGCAGCGGCCGCGAGTTCCTTCGGCCCGAGTCCGAGCTCGGCCAACTCGTCGGCGTCCGGCGCCCGGAACGGCTCGGCGGCAAGCCACTCCTCCAGCGTGCACACCGCTTTCTCCACGCGGTCGGGCAGCGCGGTCCCGGGCCGGCGGAGCCGGCCGTCGATCACCTCCAGCCCGCTGCCCTCAGCCAGCGCTGCGACGAGCTCGATGGCCGGCAGCTCGAGAGTGCGTCGCAACTCCTCGGCCGGCATGCCGGCCGCGAGGTCGTGCTCGGCCGACCATCGCTGCACCGCGGTCGTCAACAGCTCGCGTCGCTGGGCCCACCACGCCGGGTCCACCTCCCACTGCCCCACCCGTTCGCCTGACGACTCAAAGCCCATGGCCCGCAGGTCTTTCGAGCGCGCACACACGGGTGGGCGGACCTGACCGGTGGCCATCTGCGCAGCCCGGGCACGGGCGTCGCCGCGGCGGCGCAGCACCGGAGGCGCGACGTCGAGTACCTCGATTCCGGCGGCGATGCGGTGTTCGCCAGGGTCGCGCAGCAACCCGATGTCGCCAACCCGCAACGGCAGCGGTCGCGCCAGCTTCAGTCGAGCCCCGGCCTCGCCGAGCGGACGCACATGCACGGGTATCGCCGCCGACCCGATGTGCAGCACCAACCGTTCGTGCAGCTTTCCGGCCGCGCGCAGGGCGACGTCGATTTCGCCCGCGTCGCGCCAGGCATCCGGCGTGCGCACGGTGTCGCCGCGCGCGATGCTGTGGTAATCGACGCCGCGCAGGTTGACCGCGACCCGCGCCACCGCGCCGACCTCGGTCTGCTCTCGCCCCAGGGACTGCACGCCGCGCACCGTCACGCGCCGACCGTCGTGCACCAGCTCGTCGCCGACACGGATCGTGCCCGCCGCCAGCGTGCCGGTCACCACCGTGCCCGCGCCGCGCACGGAGAACGACCGGTCCACCCACAGCCGCACGTCGGCGTCTCGGTCTGGCGCAGGCAGACGATCGGTGAGCGTCACGAGTTCGCTTCGCACCGAGTCGATGTCAGTGCCGAGCACGATCGTCGCGTCGGGAAGCTGCTGGCGCACTTGAGCGATGGCCGACGCGGGATCGGTGAGATCGGCCTTGCTGATCACGACCAGCAGGTGCTGCACGCCGAGTGCGCGTAGTGCCGCGGCGTGCTCGTCGGATTGCGGCATCCAGCCCTCTGTCGCGGCGACGACGAACATCACCGCCGGGACGGGCCCGATCCCGGCGAGCATGTTGCCGACGAAGCGTTCGTGGCCCGGGACGTCGACGAAGGCGATCTCCCGTCCGCCGATCTCGGCCCACGCGAAACCGAGGTCGATGGTCAGCCCGCGGCGTTGCTCTTCGGCCAGCCGGTCGGGCCACATCCCGGTGAGCCGGTGCACCAGTGTGGATTTGCCGTGGTCGACATGTCCCGCCGTCGCTACGACATACATGCCCGCACCGCCTCGAGCAGTGCCGCATCGTCCTCGGGTGCGACGGTGCGCAGGTCGAGCAGACAGCAACCGTCCTCGATCCGACCGACCACCGCACGCTCGGCCGTTCTCAACGCGGCGGCGAACTGCTCGGGGAGGGCGATTGCGGCACTGGGCAATTCGACGTCCGGCGCACCACCCCCGCCCACCGCGGACACGCAGTCGACCACCTCGGCTCCCGGCAGCTGGGCCGCCAGCTTCGAGGCCCGGGCCCGCAGCCTGCCGACGTCGATGCTCAACGCCTGCGCGACGGGTGTCGAAGGGCCGGTCAGCGTGGCCTCCAGTGCGGCCAGCGTCAGCTTGTCCACCCGTAGCGCGCGGGCGGCGGGGTGGCGGCGCAGCCGTTCGATCAGGTCCCCCGCGCCGAACAGCAGCCCGGCCTGCGGGCCGCCGAGCAGTTTGTCGCCGCTGGCGGTGACGAGGTCGGCGCCGTCGCGCAGCACGGTGGTGGCGTCGGGTTCGTCGGGCAGCAGCGGGTGCGGGGCTAGCAGTCCCGAGCCGATGTCGACGACCAGCGGAGCGTCCAGCGCCGCGAGTTCCCGCACCGGTACCGATGAGGTGAACCCGCTGACGTGGTAGTTCGACGGATGCACCTTGAGGATGAAGCCGGTGTCGGGGCCGATCGCGTCGGCGTAGTCCTGCAGGTGGGTGCGGTTGGTGGTGCCGACCTCGCGGATCCGTGCGCCGGTGGAGCTCATCAGGTCGGGCAGCCGGAAGCCGTCGCCGATCTCGATCAACTCGCCGCGGCTGACGATCATCTCCTTGCCGGCGGCCAGCGTCATCGCGGTCAGCAGCAGTGCGGCGGCGTTGTTGTTGACCACGTGCACACCCTCGGCGGCGGGCACAGCGGCGGCCAGCGCGGCCAGCGCGCCGCGGCCGCGGCGGGCGCGGCGTCCGGTCGCGAGATCGAACTCCACGTCGGTGGCGCCGCTGGCCGTCACCACGGCATCGATCGCCGCCTGCGAGAGAGGGGCGCGGCCCAGGTTGGTGTGCACGACCACGCCGGTGGCGTTGATGACGGGCCGCAGCGTGGCGGCGCTTCGCGGCAGCGCGGCGACGGCATGATCGGCCACCTGTTCGGGGGCGATGTCGCCGTCGCGCGCCCGCTGCTGCGCATCGGCCACCACGCTCTTGACCAGCGTCCGGCCCAATCTGTCCGCAGCGTCGACCAACCGCGGATCGGCGAGTACCGCGTCGGTGCGCGGCACCCGCCGGCGCGGGTCAGTCATGGTCACCGTGGCGGAGGCGGACGGGAATCGAACCCGCCAGCGACAGGAACTGCCACTCAGCGATTTTGAAGATCGGGCCGGTCACCAGACCGGATACGCCTCCCTGAGCCACCTGTCCATCATGGCAGGGCAGAGTGGAGCCCATGACGCACCGGCTCACTCAGTACGCACACGGCGGCGGCTGTGCCTGCAAGATCCCCCCTGGCGAGCTGGAGGAGGTGGTGCGCGGGCTGACGCACTCGACGCCCGTGGATGCGGTGGGAGAGCTGCTGGTCGGCCTGGACGACGGCGACGATGCCGCCGCAGTGCGAATCGAGGGCGGCATCGCGCTGATCGCGACGACGGACTTCTTCACCCCCGTCGTCGACGACGCCTACGACTGGGGTCGCATCGCGGCGGCCAACGCGCTCTCGGACGTGTACGCGATGGGTGGCCGGCCCGTCGTGGCGGTGAATCTGCTCGGGTGGCCACGCGATGTGCTGCCGTTCGAGTTGGCCGCCGAGACGCTGCGCGGCGGCATGGACGTGTGCGTGCAGGCAGGCTGCCATCTGGCCGGCGGACACAGCGTCGACGATCCCGAGCCCAAGTACGGCCTGGCGGTGACGGGCATCGCCGATCCGATGCGGTTGCTGCGCAACGACGCCGGCCGGCCGGGCGTGCCGCTGTCGCTGACCAAGCCGCTGGGTGTCGGTGTGCTCAACAGCAGGCACAAGAGCACCGGTGAGCGCTTCGAGCAGGCCATCGAGGTGATGACGACGCTCAACGCCGCTGCCTCGACCGCGGCATTGGAGGCAGGTGTCGAATGTGCCACGGACATCACGGGTTTCGGGCTGCTTGGGCATCTGCACAAGCTGGCCCGCGCCAGCGGTGTGACCGCGGTGCTCGACGCGGCGGCGGTGCCGTATCTCGACGGGGCGCGCGAGGCGCTGCGCGACGGCTACGTCAGCGGGGGCACGCGACGCAACCTGGAGTGGGTCCGCCCCCACATCGACCTGTCGGTGAGCGAGGACGAGGCGCTGCTGCTGGCCGACGCGCAGACCTCGGGCGGGCTGCTCATCGCGGGCGAGATCCCGGGCGCCCCGGTCATCGGGGAGCTCATCCCCCGCACCGACCACACCATTGTCGTGCGGTAGCCCCTGTTCGGCGAGCGCACGCTCACCGAGCGCTGACGCCCATGGCATGCAGCACTGAGTCGGCCACCCGGTCGAGGAATGCGGGGCCGGTCTGCTGCCGCCGCCCGCAGATCCGCCAGAACACCGGGGCGGCAAGCAGATCGAGTACGTATTCGCTGTCGACGTCTGGGGAAACCTCACCGCGGGCGATCGCTGCGTCGATCACCGCCTGCCCGTAGCCGCGGCGGGCTCTCCCGACGCGATCGGTCAGCGCGGCGGCGAGGTCTGGGTTGCGCATGGCCTCGGCGAGGAGGTCAGGCAGGATGCGCGACATCCGCGCGTCGCTCAGCCAGGCGTCGACAGCGGCCACGAGCGCCGCAATGTCGGCGGCCAAGTCATCCGACGGCACCGTCGCGGCCGTCGGAACGCTGAGTGCGGCCACCACGTCCAGCACCATCTCCTGTTTGGACGGCCACCTGCGGTACAGCGCGGCCTTGCCGGCCCGGGCACGGCGGGCTACCCCGTCCATCGTGAGCCGGCCGAAGCCCACGTCAGCTAGTTCGTCCAGGACCGCGTCCACAATTCCATCCGTCACTTGAGCCCGCAGGTTAGGCGCCACGCCAGGAATACTATCCGAGACGGAACCGTTCCGTTCCATATGAACAACGTGACCGATGACCGCCGCACACGAGCTGACCGGGTGATCGATGCCCTACTCGACAGCCTGCGCCGTAACGACATGCGCGCCTTTGCCGGCCAGTGGGCGCCTGACGGTTCGATGGAGTTCCCGTTCGCCGCCCCCGGTTATCCGGTTCTGCGCAGTCGCGCCGACGTCGAGAACTATCTGAAGGACTACAGCGCCATGCTACGCGTCGACACCGTGACCGAACGACAGCGCCATCACACGCTGGACCCGGACACCGTGATCCTGGAGTTCTCAGCTGATGGTCTTGTGCTGCAATCGAACTCGACGTACCACATGGACTACGTCGCAGTGATCACCGTCGGGCCCGAAGGCGTGCGGCACTACCGCGACTACTGGAACCCGGTGGCTGCAGCCGCGGCACTCGGCGACGCTGACGCTCTCGCGGCCAACGTGGAGCGCCGCGATGCCTGATCCGGTTCTCGTCACCGGGGCGACCGGCAACACCGGCACCGGCGTGCTCGCAGGCGTGCGAGCCCGGGGCCAACAAGCGCGGGCGGCCAGCCGCCGGCCCGATCCCGCGGATCCGGACGCGGTCGCGTTCGACTGGTTAGACCGCACCACTTTCGGGGCCGCGCTGGAGGGGGTGCAAGCGATCTATCTGGTCGCCCCGGCGGGAGCCGCCGACCCGATGCCGATGGTGCGTCCCTTCCTCGAGCTGGCGGCGGCACAGGGTGTGCGGCGGGTCGTCCAGTTGAGTTCGTCGGCGATCGAGCGTGGAGAGCCGGGGCTCGGCGAGATCCATGACCTCGTCGCTGAGCTCTTCGCCGAGCCCACCGTGCTGCGGCCTTCATGGTTCATGCAGAACTTCGTTGGCGACCATCCGTTGGCCGAGAGTATTCGCGACAGGAGTGAGATCGTCACAGCCACCGGCCCCGGCCGGCTGGGCTTCATCGACGCGAACGACATCGCCGCCACGGCCGTGCACGCACTGGTCGATTCCGAGCCCGTCGGCGAGGAACTGGTGCTCACCGGCCCGGAGTCACTGTCCTACCCCGAGGCCGCCGTGATCCTCTCGGACGGCCTCGGGCATGAGGTACGCCATGTCGACGTCTCTTCCGCCGAACTGGCGGCACAGTTGGCAGCCGCCGGCTACTCGGAGGAGTTCGCGACTGTACTGGCCGCTCTGGACGACCGTATTCGCGCGGGCGAACAGGATTTCGTGACCACGACCGTGCGCGATATCACCGGCCATACACCGACATCGCTGCGGAGCTTCCTGAGCGCGCGCCTGTAGTCGATGCCGCGATCGCTAGACCAGGTCCATCTCAGCCGGCGACGCCCCACCGATCGCCTGCGAGATGAAGCTGCGAGTGGTCAATGGTCCGCCGAACTGTTGCAACAGGCCGCCAGAATCGTTCCGGCCCAGGTCGATCGGCTCGAAACCGAATCGCTCGATCAACGCGGCCACTTCGGCGTTGGCCTCGGGGTGGTTTCCGGAGACGAACAGCACCCGCCGGCCGCCCCGCCCGTCTCCGGGCTCGTGGGCGAGCACCTTGGCCCACGTGTGACCGAACGCCTTCACCACCCGGGCGTTGGCCGCCCACTCCTCCACCAGGTCCGACGATGCTCGCCCACCCAGATCAGCCGGCGAAAAGTCCTTGTAGTCAATGGCATTAGTGGCGTCGACGATGATGCGGCCGGACCAGTCCGGCACCTGTCCCACGAGTTCCCGCACGGCGTCGAACGGCACGGCCAGCACCACGACGTCGGCACGCAGCGCATCCGCCACCTCGGTCGGGACGATCCTCGGACCCAGGTTTTCAGTCAGGGGAGCCAGCGCCTCCGGGCCCCGCGACGCCGCGACCGCCACCTCGATGTCCGTGCGTGCGAAGTGCCCCGCCACCGCGGAGCCGATGTTGCCCGAGCCGATGATCGCGAAGCTCATGTCGCTCCTTCAATTCTGTAATGGCCGTGCAAGTCGGCAGACGCTAGCAGACGCCCCGCACTGGTGCATAGGATCGCATGATGGGCCGGCCGCCGAAGTTCGATCGCGCAGAAGCGCTGCAAGCGGCCATGCATCTGTTCTGGGACAGGGGTTTTGACCGCACCTCGATCAGTGACCTGACCGCCGCGATGGGTATCTCGCCGCCCAGTCTGTATGCCGCGTTCGGCGACAAGCAGACCCTGTTCGACGCTGCGGTGGAGCTCTACGAACGATCCGCCGTCGTACCGCCCGCACTCGCGGCCGCCACCGCGCACGAGGTGTTCGCCACGATGCTCGATCGGGCGGTCGAGCTGTACACCCGCCCGGCGCACCCACCGGGCTGCTTCGTGATCTCCGATCCCACGCTGCGCGCGCGCCGCGACTCGGGCCGTGACGCAATCGCCCGCCGCCTGCGCCGCGCGCAGCGGACCGGCGATCTGTCCTCAGAACACGACGTCAACGCGCTGACGGACTACATCGACCTGGTGTTGCGGGGCCTGTCGGCCAAGGCCCGGGATGGGGCGACCCGTCGGCAGTTGCGCGCGGCGGCCGACATCGCGCTCATGGCGTGGCCTGCGGCTCCCTCGTCACCACAGTGAACAGTTGGGCGATCACGCCGTCTTCGATGAGCGCGACGTCGAACCCGGCGATGAGGACCTGGTCGCTATTGGGCGCGTAGACCTCGAAGTTCAGATAGCCCATGTTGGCCACCTGGTGCACCGGCCCGGCTTGGGTGAAATCGAGCCCGGCCAGCGGCCCGTCGAGGAGCGCCTGGGCCTTCTCGTGCAGCCGGTCCTGACCGACGACTGTCTCCTCGGCATCCGACCACCGGACGTCAGCGGCGTAGTTGCGCCGGACCACCGCGAGCCGGGCGTCCGCGTCGCGTTCGTTGAACACCGCGAGCAGGTTTTCTTCCATCAGCCGAACGATCTCGTCGCTCACCAAACCTCCTGAATGGTCATCACTGTTTTGTAGTGCCCATGCAAGTTGACGTCAAGTGCGTCCGCGTTTCGACCGACCACGGGCGGGTAGCCGAGCCTGATGGACCACTACCCGCACTTCGACACCATGCCGATCGGGGCGACCTGGCGAAGCGGGTCGACCGGCAAGACCCGCGCCAACACCGATCCCTACCGCGGTGACACGCTGACCGAGCTCGAGCAGGCCGATGAGAACGACCTCAACGAGGCATACGACGCAGCCGTTGCGACACAACCGGATTGGGCCTCCGCGCCGCCGCTGGAACGAGCCGGCGTGATGCGTCGCGCCGCCGACGTGATGACCGACCGCAAGGACGAGATCACCGGCTGGCTCGTCCGTGAGACGGGTGGCACCCTGGCCAAAGCCGAGCTGGAGTGGAACCTGGTGCGCTCGGTGATGTGGGAGGCCGCATCGATGCCCCACCACGTCGAGGGCCGCATCATGCCGTCCGACATCCCGGGCAAGGAAAGCCGCGTGTACCGGGAGCCGGTCGGGGTGGTGGCGGTGATCTCGCCGTGGAACTTCCCGATGCAGCTGTCGAATCGATCCGTCGCACCCGCACTGGCCACCGGAAATGCTGTGGTGCTCAAGCCGGCCGGTGACACTCCGGTGACGGGCGGTCTGCTGCTCGCCAGGATCTTCGAGGAGGCGGGACTGCCGCCGGGCCTGCTGTCGGTCGTCGTCGGGTCCGGATCGGACATCGGCGACGCGATCGTCGAGCACCCGGCGCCCCGGGTGGTGTCCTTCACCGGCTCGACGCCGGTGGGCAAGGGAATCGCGCATAAGGCGGGGCTGAAGAAGCTTGCGCTCGAACTCGGGGGCAACGGCCCGCTTGTGGTCCTCGACGATGCGGATCTCGAGCTCGCAGTCAACGCCGCGGTGTTCGGGTCGTTCTTTCATCAGGGGCAGATCTGCATGATCGCCAACCGGATCATCGTCGACGCCGCCGTGCACGACCAGTTCGTCGACCGCTTCGTCACACGCGTCAAGGATCTCACCGTCGGCGACCCGTCCGACCCCGTCACCCAATTGGGTCCAGTCATCAATTCGTCTCAGCTGGAGGGGATTCAAGACAAGCTGAAGCGGGCGCAGGACGAAGGCGCGCGGCTGCTCACGGGCGGTGAGCCGTTCGGCCCGACCGGGCTGTGCCTGCCGCCGCACGTACTCGCGGCGGGCAACGACGTCGCGACCGCGCGCGAAGAAGTCTTCGGTCCCGTGATCACCGTGATCCGCGCAGACGACGAAGAGGACGCACTGCGTATCGCCAACGACACCGAATACGGACTGTCGTCGGCGGTGTTCAGTCGCGATGTCGGGCGGGCGGAGCGCTTCGCCCGCCGCATCCAGGCCGGCATGACCCACGTCAACGATTCACCGGTCAACGACGACGCCAACACCGCGTTCGGCGGCGTGAAGGGTTCGGGCATCGGCAGATTCGGCGGCCAGTGGGCGATCGACGAGTTCACCACCGATCATTGGATCTCCATTCAGCACGAACCCCGCGACTACGCTATCTGACCCCTCGTCCGGCGGGCCTGTCTAGGATCACGCCATGGACTGGCTCGACGTCCCGATCGTCAACGCCCCGATGGGCGGGGTGGCCGGCGGTGAGCTGGCCGCCGCGGTGTCCCGGGCCGGCGGCCTGGGCATGATTCGGAATGGGTCGCGGTGCAACCACTTCCGTGCTCCGAACGGAGCTGGGCCACGTCGTGGATCTCGACCGGCCCTATGGCGTCGGTCTGATCGGCTGGCGGGTGCGCGACAAGCCGACCCTGGTGGACACCGCTCTCGAGGCGGGGCCCGCGCTGCTGTCCGTGAGCTTCGGCGACGACTTTGCGTGGGTGGCAACCGCTCAGGAAGCCGGTGTCACGACGGCCCGTGCCTTCGCCGCCGTGCTGGCGGCAGGCGCCACAGGAGCCTGGATCGGTACCGCGTTCGCAGTGTGCCGGGAGTCGCTGCTGTCCGAAGCGGCACGCGCGGCACTCGACACAGCCGCGGCCGTCATCGCCCGACTGATGTCTTAACCGAGCGTGGCCCAGAACGCGTTGAGCGCCTCGGCGCCACGGTGCGGGTCCTGCACCATCCACCAATGCCCGAGCCCCTCGAGCACTTCCGTTCGGGCGCCGGCACGCTCGGCCGCCCGGCGGCGGTGGTCATTGACCCCGATGTAAGGATCCTCGGTCGCCAACAATGACAGACCGGGGCGAGCGGCGGCCCTGTCCAAGTCCCGGCCCGCCTCGGCCATCGCAGGCTGTGCGGCCGACCGGTAGAGCGCCAGGATCGCCCGGCCCATATCGGCGTTCTGGTGTTCGGCGATCTCCGCGGCGATGTCGGCCGGAATCCCCAGCGACGTCATCAGGTCGGTGCGCGCGCTCAGTTCACCGCCGAGCATGGCATCGAGCGACTCCTCGCCGGCTCCGGGCGTCTGCCACACCTGCGCCAGGTCATGCCAGACGTAGTCGGGGTCGAACAGTCCGACGACATCGCTGGCCCAGCTGCGCACCAGTTCTGGTCGATGCATGACGGCATTGAGCACATGCCCGCCGCCCCAGTCGTGGCCGACGAGGTCGACCGGCCCGTCCAGGGCCTCCAGCTCGCCTTCGAGCCAGTCGCGGTACTCCAGGAACGTCGCGCCGAACCCGTCGGGCAGCGGCGCCCCGAAGCCCGGCGGCGACAAGAGCACCACGTCGTCGCGGCCCAACACGGCCAGCAGCGGGCCCCAGATCGCCGCAGTTTCTGGATTGCCATGCACGAACACCACCGTCATGGGCGTCAAGACTACGGAATTTCCGGGGGTACTTTTCCGAGGCCCGGGTGGCAGAGTGAAGGCATGACGGCCTCAGCGAACGACGGGCCTCTGGTCCTGGTGACCGGAGCAGCGGGTTATGTCGGTAGCCATCTCGTCAATCAGCTTCTGGCACAAGGTTATCGGGTACGCGCAGCCGTCCGCACGCCACAACGTGCCGATGACGTCCGACACACGGTGGCCGCGGGCGGGTTGGTCGCCGACGACGTGCAGTTCGCGTACGCCGACTTGAGTTCTGACGACGGGTGGGCAGAAGCCGTCGCCGACGTAGAGGTCGTCATGCATGTCGCGTCGCCGTTCCCAGCGGACAACCCGCGTACCGACGACGAGGTGATCGTGCCCGCCCGCGACGGCGCCCTGCGGGTACTGCGCCATGCGCGCGACGAGGGGTGCGCGCGGGTCGTGATGACGTCGTCGTTCGCGGCGGTGGGCTACTCTCCCAGCACTGAACAGCGCTGGACAGAACAAGATTGGACCGATCCCGCCGACGAGAACACCGCCTACATCCGGTCCAAGGCCATCGCCGAGCGGGCGGCCTGGGACTTCGTGGCGCGCGAGGGCGGCTCGCTCCAGCTGACGACGATCGTGCCGGTCGGCATCTTCGGGCCGACCCTCGGTCCGCATCTGTCGACCTCTGTGCAGATCGTCCGCTCGATACTGCTGGGGGATCCGCTCCCTGCCGGCCAGTACTTCGGGGTGGTGGACGTCCGCGACGTCGCCGACGCTCATGTGCGCGCCGTGTCGGCCGACGCCGCGGCCGGAGAGCGGTTCCTCATCGTGGCCGACGAGCCGGCGGTGACGTTCGGCGAGCTGGCGCACATGCTGGGCGTCGACGCCGGACAGACACCCGACCACCTGGGCCGACGACCGCAGATCAGCAACGCCAAGGCCACGTCGATGCTGGGCTGGCGACCACGCCCGCTCGCCGAGACCATCCGCGACACCGCCACCTCGTTGCGCGACCTCGGGCTGGTGTGAACTACAACCCGGACGCGATGAGGTTCACCACCGAGGCGACGATCACCGAGCCGAACAGGTAGGACAACAGTCCGTGCTTGAGTGCGGTCGCCCGCATCCGCGATGACGTCAGGTTGGTGTCCGAGATTGCGAAGCTCATCCCGACGGCGTAGGCCACGTAGGCGAAGTCGCTGTAGCGCGGCGGCTCGTCGGTGTTGAAATCGATTCCGCCGACCGGCTTTTCGCGAAAGAATATCTTCGCGTAGGTCAGCGCGAACAATGTGTGCACGGCGAACCAGGAGATCACCACACTGCCCACCGCCACGGCCGGCGCCACGGCGCCGACGTGTTGCGGCCGCGCTTTGGCCAGCAGCAGGCCCACCCCGACCAAGCTGGCGAGCGCGCCGACGAGGACCAACGCGAAGACGGTGCGTCGACCCGGCTCCTCGACCTCGGCATGGGACGCGGTCTGCTCGGCGTCGAACCGCCACAGCACCGACCACGTCCACACCAGATAGGTCAGCGCGAGCACGTCCCACCCGATGAGGATCGCGAACCAGCCGAACTCGACCGACACCGCCACCCCGGCGAGCACGCCGAGCAGTGACGCAACCACGAGCCGGACGGCGGGCGTGTGCCATCGGGCCGAGGACATGCGAGCAGTCAACCAGCACCACTGCCGCAGCGCTGCGGCACACCCTCAGCTGACCCGCTGATCCCCCTGGTCACACCCGTCACACGACGCGCCGGAAAGCTCGCGACACTCCCCCGCGGACCGCGGCGGTGTCGCCGCCGTGCCCTATGTTGGGCCTCCGGCAAGACACCAGAGAGGGAGGGTGTGCGTGGACGACCAGCTGTCGGCAGCCGATCTGCTCGAGCGCAATCGCGAGCTGCAGGCATCCCCGACGGTGCGGCTGCTGTCGGCCACCAACCTCAGCCTCTACGCCGCGCTGATGGACCGGCACCTGGCCGGCGGCGTGGTCGCCGAGACCGATCTGGTGGTCCGCCTCGAACGCGATCTGGCCGATCTCGGTGACGATCCGGGCGGGCTCGCGCTGGTCAAGTCGTGGGCCAGCCAGGGCTGGCTGCACCGGGTCGTGGACGAACGCACCGACCAGAACGTCTGCTACCTCACCCAGGACGCACGGCGCGCGCTCGACTTCCTGCGCGGCATGCGCCGCCAGGACACGATCGCCACCGGCGGATCGATCGCCGGCATCGCCGGGCGGCTCAAACAGGTCGCGATCCGGGTGGGCAACGATCCCGCCCGCATCCGCAAGAACATCGAGGCCGAGATCGACGCGCTGCGGCGTGAGCTCGCCGAGCTCGACGCCGGGGAGCGGCCGGCCCCCGACGTCACCGACGCCTACGACGAGGCCCGTGCCATCGCGCTGCAGATGGAGCGCCTGATCACCGACATCGGCCAGTACGGCACGATGATCGAGCGGGCCACGGCCGCGCTCGACGAACCGATCGACAGCAACATCGCCTACCGGGACCGGCAGCGCCAGATGTACGCCGACTACCAGGCGGCGTGGGACTCCCAGGGCCGCGACAGCCACCGTGCCTTCCTGCGGATGATCAACGACCCCGATCAGCGCGCCGAGTTCGAAGCCGACGTCGCCGCGGTCGCCGGTGCGCTGCCCCACCTCGACCCAGCGCTGCGCAGGGTAATGGCCGGATTCTTCGAGCTGGTCGGCCACCAGATCGACGAGGTCGAGCGCATCCAGCAGCGCTGCGCGCAGCGTGTCAAGCGGTTCACCGCGTTCGGCACGCTCGAGCAGAGCCGCGGTGTCGCCCGCCAGCTCAACGAGGCGATCGGTGCCGCGCGCGCCCTGCTCAAGACCTCGCTCACCGATTCGCGGCTCGACCTGGATCTGCCGCTGGCCCGGCACGCGATCAGCTCCGTCGGTGCGCTCAGCTTCAAGATCGGGGACCTGTCGAACCCGAAGCCCGCCAAGCCCGCCGAGGGCGACGTCGACCTCGCCAGCTTCGCCGCGCTCACCACGCAGGTCGACGCGGCAGCGATGGCCGAGATGGTCAACAGTGCACTGCCGGTGTCCCTTCCGGACGCGGTGGCAAAGCTCGAGAACGCCTATCTCGGTCACGTCATCGTGCTGTGGTCCTGGGCGCTCAAGCAGCCGCACGAATCTTCCAGCGAGTCCACCACGGTCCGCTTCCGTTCGCTGGACGGCCGCGATCGCGAGATCGCCGTTCCTGACGTGACTTTCACCGAACCGATCACCGTGGGAGTGGCCCCGTGAGCACCGACTCCGATATCGACTTCTCGTCGCTGCCGCAGGTCGACCAGACCGCCCGCCCACCACACCAGCGTCGGCCGCGCTTCGACGGCGATGTCTCCGAGCTACCCGACCGCGCCTGCTGGGCCCTGCAGCACCTGCTGACGCGGCGCTACATCAGCGCCGAGTCCGACGCCGACATCTACGCGTGGGTGCTGGAGTACCGCCATCAGCTATCGGTCCGGCTGTCAGAATTGGATCTGCTGCTGCGCATCGTCGACGGGACCGACGTGGCGTTCATCGAGCAAGCCCGCTACGAATCCGCCAAGGGCATCAAGCTTCTCCGGCGTGAACCACTCGGCACCTACGACTCGATCCTGGCGCTGCACCTGGCGCAGATGATGCGCGCCTCGGGAGGGCAGAGCGTGCTGATCTCGCGAGAGGAGATGCACGGCTTGTTCTCCGGGGTGCTCAACGACGTCGACCGCGACGCGGTCACGTTCGCCGGCCGCATCGACGCGGCGATCGCGCGCCTGACCGGTCTGGAGATCCTGCGCCGCAGCCGCGACGACGAGGACAGCTACACGATCAGCCCGGTGATCACCGCGGTGATGACGGCGAGCGTGATCACCGAGCTGCAGCGCCAATTCGAGCTGCTGGCCACCGGCGCCGCCCCCGATGTGGAGGTCACCCTTGACTGAGCAGTTCCACCTGTCCCGGCTGCAGGTCATCAACTGGGGCGTGTTCGACGGTTACCACTCGATCCCGTTCAGCGAGGGCGGCGCACTGATCGCCGGCGCCTCGGGTAGCGGCAAATCCTCACTGCTCGATGCTATTTCGCTGGGGTTTCTGCCGTTCAACCGGCGCAACTTCAACGCCTCGGGCGACAACACCGCCGCCGGGTCGAGCGCGGGCCGGCGTACCGTCGACAAGTACGTGCGCGGGGCGTGGGGGCAGCGCAGCGACGGCGGCACCAGCCGGGTGATGTATCTGCGCGGTGACGGGACGGCGTGGTCGGCGGTGGCAGTCACCTACGCCAGCGACTCCGGACGCACGGTGACGGGCCTGGTGCTCAAGTGGCTGACGGGCGAATCCCGCAACGACTCGTCGAGCCGATTCGTGCTCGGCGACGGCGACCTCGACATCGAGGACGTCTGCAACCGTTGGGCGGCAGGACGTTTCGACACAGGCGTCTTCAAGGACAACGGCTGGCGGTTCACCACGAAGGTGGAGTCGCAGTATCTGGCGCAGTTGTACGCGACCATCGGCATCCGGGCGTCCGACGCGGCACAGCAGTTGCTCGGCAAGGCGAAGTCACTCAAGAGCGTCGGCGGGCTCGAGCAGTTCGTCCGGGAGTTCATGCTCGACGAGCCGGACAGCCTGGCCCGGCTTCCCGAGGCGCTCAAGCAGATCGACCCGCTGGTGGAGGCCCGTGAACTGCTGGCCGTCGCGCAGCGCAAGCGCAAGATCCTCGGCGACATCGAGAAGATCCAGCAGCGCTACGCCTCGGAGTCCACCGACCTCGGCATCATCGACCTCGTCGACCTGCCGATGGTGCGCGCGTACACCGATCACGTCCGGTTGGCGCAGTGCCCGGCGCAGATCGCCCAGCTCGACACCACGATCGACCAGCTCGAAAACGAGTACGAAGACGTCACGCGATCGCTGAATCTGGCCAAGGCCGAAGCGGATTCGCTCAACGCCCAGATCAGCGGAACCAGTGCCAACATCGGGCCGCTGCAGAGCCAGGTGACCGCCGCGGAAACCGAGGCCGAGCAGATCGAGCGCCGCCGCGCCGCCTACGAGGACATGCTCACCGCTCAGGACCTCGACGTGCCCGACACCGCGGACGAGTTCTGGAACCTGCGCGAGGAGCTGCTCGCACAAGCCACCGAGCTGCTGGCCAAGGTCGAGCGCCACCGCGAGGCCTCCACCGACGCCGAGTACGCGCAGAAAGCGGCTCGCATCGCGCGCGACGACGCCGCCAAGGAGCTCAAGCGTGTCGAGCACGTCGGCTCGGCGCTGCCGGAATTCGCACTGCTGATGCGTGACCAGATCTGCGCCGCCGTCGGTGTCGACGCGACGGAATTGCCCTATGTCGCAGAGCTGATGGACCTGCGGGCCGACCAGACCCGGTGGCGCACCGCGGTGGAGAAGGTGCTGCGCGGTGTCGGGCTGCGGCTGATGGTGCCGGACCAGCACTGGACGGCGGTGCTGCAGTTCGTCAACGAGACCAACATGCGGGGCCGGCTGGCACTGCACCATGTACGGGCGAAGATGCTGGGCGCCGAACCTGTCAGTCCGGAGCCGAACACGTTGGCGGGCAAGCTGTTCCCGGTCGACCCGACGCATCCGTGCGCTGCCGAGGCCGTCGACATCGTCGCAACGGCGGGCGACCACGTGTGCGTCGACACCCCCGACGTGTTCGCCCGGTTCCGACGCGCGGTCACCGACACCGGTCTGTACAAGGACTCCGATCGCCTCGCGATCAAGGACGACCGGCGCCCGCTCAAGCAGTCGGAGTACCTCTACCAGGGCGACGTGTCGGCCAAGATCAACGCGCTCACGGTCGATCTGGCCGCCGCCGAGGAGGCCTACCAGAAGGCGCGCCGCACCGCCGACGACATCGCCGCGCAGCGCCAGCAGTGGCGCGACCGCGCGACGGCGTGCCGGGCCATCTGCGAGCAGTTCCCGCAGTGGAGCCAGATCGACACCGAGACCGCCGACGGGCACGCCGACCGGCTGCGCGAACAGTACGAGCTGCTGCTGGCCGACAATCCCGACATCGAGGCACTCAACGCGCGCGCCGACGAATGTTGGTCGCAGATCCAGAAGTTGATGACCCGTCGCGGCGCGATCCAGACCCGCCGCGACGACTTGGATGCCCGCCGCACCCGACTGCTCGAACTGGAAGAGCGGCTCTCGCCGGCGTTCGTCAGTGAGCCGCTGACCGAGCTACTCACCCGCTACTCCGCACAGCTGCCGGTGAGCCTCGAACTGCTCGACCCCGAGCCGTTCCGCGACGCGTTGTTCGGCGCGATCAAGAAGGAGCGCGAGCAGCTGCGGGAGAGCCGCCGGCGGTCCTATGACGAGCTGGCCCGCATCCTCAACACGTTCGACACGGCGTTCCCCGACGCCATCCCGAACGACAGTGACAACTTCGACGAGCGGGTGCACGACTACGTGGCGCTGTGCCGGCACATCGACGAGCGCGAGTTGCCCGAGGCTTACGAGCGGATGATGCGCCTTGTCACCGAGCAGGCGCCGGACGCGATCCTCACGCTGCACCGGGTGGCCGAGCAGGAAGCGCGACGCATCGCCGAGCAGATCGAGCGGGTCAACACCGGTTTGGGCGCGGTGGAATTCAACCGCGGCACCCGGTTGACGCTGCGGGCGACGCCGCGCAGTCTGACCGCGGTCGCCGAGTTGACGGAGATCGTGCGGGCCATCAGCAGGCGCATCGCCGAGGTGGGCCTGGGCGACAAGCAGGCAATCCTTGACCAGTACGCCGACATCCTGCGGCTGCGGAACCGGTTGGCGTCGACGGCGCCGGAAGACAAGGCGTGGACGCGCGACGCGCTCGATGTGCGCAACCGGTTCACGTTCGACTGCGCGGAGTGGGACGTGGCCTCCGACGAGCTGATCCGCACCCACAGCAATGCGGGCGACAACTCGGGCGGCGAGCAGGAGAAGCTGATGGCGTTCTGCCTGGCCGGCGCGCTGAGCTTCAACCTCGCCAGCCCCGAGAGCCACGACAACAAGCCGGTGTTCGCGCAGCTGATGCTCGATGAGGCGTTCTCCAAGTCCGATCCGCAGTTCGCGCAGCAGGCGCTGCAGGCGTTCCGCAAGTTCGGCTTCCAGCTGGTGATCGTCGCGACGGTGCAGAACGCGACGACGATCCAGCCTTACATCGACAGCGTGGTGATGGTCAGCAAGACCGAGGCGACCGGTCGCAACGCCCGGCCGGTGGCCACCGTGGCGACCCGTTCGATCGGCGAGTTCACCGAATTACGTCACCAGATGCGGGCGAACGGGAAGGTGCCGGCTCTGGCGCACTGAGCGCGAAGTCCACCGCTGCCTGCGCGTGCAGGAGCGTCGTCGGGAACACCGGCACGGGGACGTCGTCGGGGCCGAGCAGCAACTCGACCTCGGTGCAGCCGAGGATCACGCCCTGCACGCCCGCCATCCGTGCAACCACGTCGCGGTACAGCTCCCGCGACGAGTCACGAACGATGTTGTGGCACAACTCGTCGTAGATGATGCGGCTCACCGCCGCGCGGTCGTCGGCGTCCGGGACCACCACGGAGACCCCGTGAGAAGCGAATCGGGAGACGTAGAAGGGTTCCTCCATGGTGAATGCGGTGGCCAGCAATCCGACGCGGGTCAGCCCCGCCGCGGCGACGGCCTGGGCGGTCGTATCCGCGATGTGCAGGAACGGCACGCTGACCGCGTCCTCGATGGCCGAGGCGACGTAATGCATGGTGTTGGTGCACAGCACCAGTGCGTCGGCGCCGGCTGCCTCGAGGCGCCGGCCCGCGTCCGCCAGCCGAGAGGCGACGCCGTCCCAGTCCCCGCCGAGTTTGAGCGCCTCGATCTCGGCGAAGTCGACCGATTCGAGAATGATTCGTGCTGAATGCAATCCGCCGAGGCGCTGCGCGACCAATTCGTTGATCACCCGGTAGTAGTGCGCGGTACTGACCCAGCTCATGCCACCGATCAGGCCCAGTGTCCTCACGGCGTCATGGTACGAGCGCCGTGCGCTGCGAGCGACACGCCGGCCCCGGTGGCCGCTGCTCCCCCATCCGGTGACACCAGAGACCGGCGCGTCGCTGCAAAGGCTTCGCTCAACCCCTCACTGCGCGCGCCTCGACAGTCCCGACGAGAGAAACCACGGCCATCGTACATAAACATCGCCGTTTCTGAGAAACGTTAAGGATTCGCCGACCCCGGGTGCATGCTGAGGTCTGCCTATACTGCGTACGCCCTCGCATCAGCTCAGCCCATGCCGATGCTGCACCGTTCACAAGGGAGCGACCCAGTGGCCGAGCGGCTCGTCGCCGGTCGTCATCGTCTCAGCCGAGAAGAGGTGGCGGCCCATCAGAAGCAGCGATTGTTCAAGGCGCTCGCGACGGTGATGGCGGTCAACGGCTACATCAACACCACCGTCGACGACGTGATCAAGGAAGCCAAGGTCTCCCGCGCCACGTTCTACGAGCACTTCGATTCCAAGCAAGACCTCTTCATGTCCGGCTATGGACGGATGCAGCGGCACGTGATCGACGCGATCCGCGCGGTTCCCGTCGACGGCACCCCGATGGAGCGGTTTGCTGTCATGCTGGACCCATACCTGAACTTCATCGCCCTCGATCCGATCACCGCGCGGCTGTACCTGCTCGAGGTCTACGCCGCCGGCCCGGAGGCGATGCGCCGGCGCGTGGAACTGCAGCAGGAATTCGTCGCCGGCGTTGCGCAGATCTTCGACGCACGCGACGATGCCGAGTTGTTCGCATGCCAGGCGCTGGTCGCGGCGGTGTCCACCCTGGTGACGAATGCCCTGACCCGCGGCGACGACGTCACCACGCTGCGCGCGCCGGTCATGGAGTACACCGCGCGAGTCATGGACCGCGATGACGGC
The DNA here is from genome assembly GCA_040752555.1 of Actinomycetota bacterium. Lineage (GTDB taxonomy): Bacteria > Actinomycetota > Actinomycetes > Mycobacteriales > Mycobacteriaceae > Mycobacterium. Next base: position 104,025 of record JBFMGT010000019.1, read on the forward strand.
TGAGCTGCCCGGGCTGCGGGAGCGCAAGAAATGGCAGACCCGCCGTGCCATCCGCCGCGAAGCGTTGGCGCTGTTCACCCGCCAGGGCTTTGCCGACACCACGGTCGAGCAGATCGCCGAGGCCGCCCAGGTCTCCCCGCGGACGTTCTACCGCTACTTCGGGGTGAAGGAGGCGGTGCTGATCTCGGCCGACCACTCGCCGCTGATCGTGGCGGCGTTCCTGGCCGCACCTCGGGATCTGACACCGATCGCGGCGTACCAGCACGCCGTGTCCGAGGTGTTCGGCGGGTTGAGCAAGGAGGACCGCGAGGACGACCTCGTCGGTCAGCGCCTGCTCTACCAGGTGCCCGAGGCGCACGGTCTGATCTACGCCGAGTTCATCAAGCTGATCGACCTCATCACCGACGCTCTGCAGGAGCGGCTCGACGAACCGACCGATGAGGCCGAGCGGCGCGTCCTGGCCGGCGCGATCGTCGGGGTGATCTTCGGCGCCGCCCACAACACCCCGCTGCCCGAGAAAGCCGTCCCGCAGGCGCTGTCGATTCTCGACGCAAAATTGTCCTCGTGACGAGCACGACCTGGGCGCCGCTGCGCTCGCCCGTCTTCCGCGCGCTGTGGATCGCGCAGTTGGTCTCCAATCTGGGCACCTGGATGCAGACCGTCGGCGCCCAGTGGATGCTCGTCGGCGATCCGCGGGCCGACGTACTGGTGCCGTTGGTGCAGACCGCGACGACGCTGCCGGTGATGCTGCTGGCGCTGCCGTCCGGGGTGTTGGCCGATCTGGTGGACCGACGCCGGTTGCTGCTCGCGACGCAGGGTGCGATGGCCGCCGGGGTGGCGTTCCTGGCGACGTTGACCGGTTTCGGGTTGACGACGCCGGCGGTGCTGCTGATCGTGCTGTTCATAATCGGCTGCGGGCAGGCGCTCACCGCCCCGGCCTGGCAGGCGATTCAGCCCGACCTCGTTCCAGCACAACAGATTCCGGCTGCCGCCGCGCTGGGCAGCATGAGCATGAACGGTGCCCGGGCGATCGGGCCGGCGATCGCGGGCGCGTTGGTGTCGCTGGCCGGGCCGACGCTGGTGTTCGGGCTCAACGCGGTGTCGTTCATCGGCATCGTCGCTGTCCTCTTGTGGTGGCGCCGGCCGCCCGTCGAGCAGAACTATCCGCCCGAGCGGGCGATGGCGGCGCTGAGCGCCGGTGGTCGCTTCATCCGCAGTTCGCCGATCGTGCGACGCATCCTGCTGCGCACGGCGCTGTTCATCGCGCCTGCGAGCGCTCTGTGGGGGCTGCTGCCGGTGATCGCCGCCGACCGGATGGGGCTGTCGTCGTCGGGGTACGGGCTTCTGCTCGGCGCGCTCGGGGTCGGCGCCCTGCTCGGGGCGTTGGTGCTGTCGCGGCTGCGGTCACGCTTCGGGGCCAACATCCTGTTGACGTTCGGGGCCGTGGGTTTCGCGGCGGCGACGGCGGTGCTGGCGTTGGTGCCGGTGTTCGGGATAGTGATCGCGGCGCTGGTGGTGGGTGGCGCGTCCTGGCTGCTGTCGTTGTCCACGCTGAACGCGTCGATGCAGCTGAGCCTGCCGGCGTGGGTGCGAGCCCGCGGATTGTCGGTGTACCAGCTGATCTTCATGGGCGGGCAGGCGCTGGGCTCGGTGGTCTGGGGCGTGCTCGCGGGTGCCACCAACAGCGTGACGAGCCTGCTGGTCAGCGTCGGGTTGCTGCTGGCGTGCGGGCTGTCGTCGCTGTGGTGGCCGCTGCACGCGAACACCGGGAACCTGGACCTCACGCCCTCGTCGCACTGGCCGGAGCCGGCGCTGGTGTTCGAGCCCGAGCCGTTGGACGGGCCGGTGCTGGTGCTGACGTCCTATCGGGTGCGACCGGAGAACGAGGAACGCTTCATCGCCGCAATGGCGGTGCTGGGGCGCTCCCGGCAGCGCACCGGCGCGGCGCAGTGGCGGCTGTTCCGCAGCGTGGAGGAGGAGTCGACGTTCGTCGAGACGTTCGTCGTGCGGTCCTGGGGCGAGCACATGCACCAGCACTACACCCGGCTCACCAGCCAGGATCAGGTGATCGAGGCCAATGTCGACGAGCTGGTCGAGGGCGAGGCGATCTCGCATCACTATCTGGCGGTGCGGGACGCCGGCTGACATCACCGGCGGTCAGCGCGCTATTCGGCGTTGACTGCGGCGGCGTAGCGCGACGGCGGGTACGGCAGTTCGATGCCGCTCTCGTCGTAGGCGCGCAGGATTTCGCGGCGCAGCCGGCGCTGGACCGACCACTGGGCGTTGGGCCGGGTCTTCACGGTCATGCGCAGCGTGACCTGGTCGGGCCGCAGCTCCTGGACACCGAGCATCTCCGGCTCGCCGAGCACCTTGGCGGCGATCTTGGGGTCCTCGAGGGCGCTGTGCGCAGCGTCGAGAGCCACCTGCTCGGCCCGCTCGACGTCGGCGCTGAGCGCGACCGGTACCTCGATGCGGGCGACCGCGTAGTCCTGGCTCATATTGCCGACGCGAGCGATCTCACCGTTGCGCACGTACCAGAGGGTGCCGTCGATGTCGCGGACGGTGGTGACGCGCAGACCAACGCTCTCGACTTCGCCGACCGCGTCGCCGAGGTCGACGGTGTCCCCCACGCCGTACTGGTCTTCCAGCAGCATGAACACGCCGGTCACGAAATCGCGGACCAGGTTCTGCGCGCCGAAACCGATGGCGAGGCCGACAACGCCGGCGGACGCGATGAACGGGGCGATGTTGACGCCGAGGACGTTGAGGATGCCCAGCGCCACCCAGATGAGCAGCACGATCGACACGGTGGACTTCAGCACCGAGGCGATGGTCTGGGCGCGTTGCGCACGACGTTCGGCGGTGCGGGCGCTCGAAGGAGCGCGGTCGCGCAGGCCGCGCAGCAGTGGTGGCTTCTTGCCGGGGGTGTCGTCGGTGCGAGTCTTGGCAGATCTCCCGGTGGCGGCACGATCGATCATCCGGTGCAGCGCATATCGCGCGATCAGCACGACGAGGATGTAGGCAACGATCCGGATGGGAACTTCGAGCAGCCAGTGCCGGTTGGTCTCAGTCCATTCGAAAGCAAGGTTGTATACGTCCATCATCTCGACCGTACAGTTACCCACTCCGCTGATCGCAAATCATGCTGTGGCTGAATCACTTTGACGCGGCGGGCCCCATGTGCTGGATATGCCCGACATCAGCGACAATGTCGGCGTCCGGTGAGGCGCACTAACGAGTTCTCCTGACGTGTCGGTGCTCACTCGTATCGTCTGCCCATGGCAGCGCGACGGGACTCGGGAGGCGGCGGTATCGCCGGGGTTCTCGGCACGCTGTTCGTGCTCGGGCTGATCGTCAAGTACATCTGGTTCGTCGTCGCGGCGCTCGTGGTCGCCGCGGTGGCGGCCGGGGTCTACTACGCCAGCCGGGCGGCGCTGCGCCGGGCCGACGAGCAACGCCGCCTCGCCGAGCGACGTGAGCAGGAACTGTTCATGCGCGCCGAACGGCAGCGCCGATGGACGATGCTCGACGACAGCCGCGCGATCTACGGCCCCGACGGCGACGCGCCGACGCGCGCGGTGCTGGAGTCACCACCCGAAGGCGGGCCGGTGGCGCGGTTGGCGCGCACCGCCGGCGAGCTCGCGACGCTGAAGAGAAAGAAGCCCCGCGCATGGCAGGTCGCGGTGTTCGGGTCGGTGCTGCAGCAGCGCACCGCCGAACTGGTGCCGCGGCTGCGCGACAGCCGATCGGGCTTCACGACGGGTGACGGTATGCACGTCTCGTCGGGGCCTCGACTCGCGGATGTGTTGCTCGGCCTGATCGACGAGATGCTGGCCACGTCGCGTCAGCTCGCCGACTTCCTCGACACCTGCGTGTCGATCACCGACGAAGACGATCCCGCCGCGGTCGAGCACACGGCGCACCGCTTGATGGACTACCAGGTGCGCCTCCTGGAGCTTTCCGAACGCTGCCGCGGGCTGTCCGCGCCGTCGGCGTACACCGACGTGATCGCCTCGTGCGCAAGGATTCTCGATACACCGGTGCGGGGGTTTTGCGAGTTCGTCGACGAGTACCTCGAGGTGGTCGACGCTCTGCCGCGTCTCCTCGAACGCATGTCGGGCGATCTACAGGTACCGGCGATCGTGCTCGATCTCGCGATCGACGACACGCTGTTCGACACCACGACGGCACGCCTCCAGGCAATGCAACGGTGATTGCTCGTTGGAGCGTTAACTGACGCCGGCGTCGATCAAAAATCGAAAAGAATCGGTCGAATCCGTGACGGCGGTAGGCGCGCCTCTTGTTTGCGACAAGATCGCTGGCTACTCTCTCCGGTACCGGGAAATTGTTTATCAGCAGCGCTCTCGGCTGGGTCGGGGATCCACACCGCTTTTTGAGAAGGATTTGCCCATGAGCCCTGCAGGCCGTCATCACCGCCCCCACTCCCGTCGTCGCCGCAGCGGCTCGCTCGCGGGTCTCACCGTCGCGGCGGCGTTGCTGCCCGCCCTGGCCACCCCAACCGCCCACGCCGCCAGCCTGCTGCCGGAGGGCCCCTCGACCGTGCGGACGATGAGCCCGCTGCCCAGCGGCTACATCAACAAGACGCTGAACGGCGCGGTATGCGCGGCACCGAGCACGTGTACGCCGATCCCCTACCTGACCTTCGTGACGCCCACCGGCACGGCCGCGCTCGACGAGGTGCTGAAGGACAATCCCGACGAGCCGGTCGTGATCTTCGCCTACAGCAACGGCGCGCAGGCCGCGGAGTACTGGATCGCCGAGCACGCCGACGATCCCGACGCGCCGCCGGCAGAGAACGTGACGTTCATCTTCATGGGCAACTCGATCCGCAAGTACGGCGGCGCGGACAGCGAGTTTGGGATCTCCCAGCCCTCCCAGTACAAGGTGATCGACGTCGCGCGCGAGTATGATCCGGTCGCTGATTTCCCGGACAACCCGGCCAACCTGCTGGCACTCGCGAACGCGATGGCGGGCGCGTTCTCGATGCACGACTACCGCGATGTCGACATCGACGATCCGAACAACATCGTGTGGACCGAGGGCAACACCACCTACGTCTTGGTGCCCACCGAGAAGCTGCCGCTGCTCAACCCGCTGCGGTTGGTGGGCTTGAACGCGCTCGCCGATCAACTGAACGATCCGCTCAAGGAGATCGTCGACCAGGGCTATGACCGCAGCTACATTCCGACGGACGAGCCGGCGGCCACGAAGACGGTGACGGCTGCCCCCGAGGTGGAGCCGGCGCCGACGAAGGCAGTGAGCGTCAAAGAACCTGTGGTCGAAGCGGATTCGGACGAGCCGACCCCGAAGAAGCCCCGGACCACCAGGGCGACACCGGTCGCGGACGCTGTCGACGACACGGTGAAGACGATCACGAAGACGGCGACGCGCGAGCTCAAGAAGCTGACCGAACCGCTGCGATCACTGCGCGAGACGACGAAGACTGCGGACGACGCGCCCGCGAAGCGGGACACGTCCTCCTCGGACGGCGGGGACAGCTCGGAGTAGTTACTCGGTGGCGCCTGCCGACGACGTTGCCGCAGTCCGCTCCGGCCTCTCGACACGTTTCGGCGTGCGGTGGTCGTCGTCCTTCGTCGAGTCCTTCTCGTCGGATTCGCGTGGCGCTTTGATGGACTGGTTCTCGGCCGAATCATCGCTTGCCGCTTGCTTTTCCGCGCGAGCCTCGGCGCGCAGGCGCTTGCGTTCCTCGCGGCGCTCGGCAGCTGTTTCCTTCCAGGACGTCGTAGAACGCTGAGACGACAGGGCCGCGGCTTTCGTTTCGGTCGGCTCCTCCTCGGGGGGAGGCTCGACCGTCGGCGTGGGCCCGGGCGGTCCAGTGAGGGTGTCCGGGATGCCGTACTCCATAGGCGTCCGCTTGTAGGCCTTGTCGATCTTCGGCCGCAGCTTGGCATCCAGTGCGGCAACGAAGTCGGGGTCGAACTTGAACGCGACCATGGGCTGCAGGATCGGGAGCACCTCGGTCGGGATGAGGATGGTGGTGGTCTTCCCGCCCGCCTCGTTGGTCTCGATGGTGTAGTAGGTCTCTTTGTTGCGGATGTCGAATTCGGACTGCTTCACGTGCAAGATCGCGGCGCCCATGATGGCGTTGGACACGGCGAGCATGTTCCATGGGTTGTCCGGGAAGTCGGCGATGCCGTCGTACTCGGCACTAACGATGATGATGTTGTAGGGCGTGACGGGGATCGGAAGGCCGGCCAGCTTGCCGGTCCAGTGGTCGCTCGGCGATCCGTAGACGGCGACATTCAGTTCCGACGGCGGCGGTGGTTCCTTACCGTCGGTGGTGTTCACTCGGTCGGCCTCGAGGCGGCGCAGGACCTCCATGACAGCGGGCGCGCCTTCGGACACGCCGCCGATGGTCTTGGGTCCGGCGTACTGCGGGTCGTAGACGGCGTTGTAAAGGTTCTCGGTGCCGACCTTGACCGAGGAGTAGAACTCCTTACCCGGGAAGGGCACATTGACACGGCGGTCGTACTCGGCGAAGTAGCCGCCGAAGGCGTTCTCCATCTGCTCGTCGCTCAACTCGGCATAGATGCCCTTACCGCCGAGAAGTAGCGCCGTCGATGCGTTCGCCACACCCGCGGACGGTGCGATGAGGAGAGCTCCGAGCAAAACGGCAAAGCGCTTCATAACCCACCCCGGTTTCTGCAGCTACGGGTCCTACCCTGACATTTTGACGGTACTGCCGTATTGCCACGGAGGAATCGGGGAATCCCCCCGTCTCCAGCTCACCCGGTCCCCGAAAACTGGCAAACATCGTCGTCGTCGAAGTAGCCCCACTCTTTCGCGGCGGCGATCACCTCCCTGCGGAAGCGAGGAGCGTGACGGTCAACAGCGGCCAGCGCCTCCGCGGTGAGGCCTTCTCGTATCCCACTTCGTGCGTGAGCGAAGGGGATGAAGGCCCGCAGGAGATCGGGTGTGCTCAGCTCGATCTCCAGAATCGAGTCCTCATCGAAGTACGACGACCAGTCCAGCGCTTCTGCGACGCGGACCGCACTCCACCGCTCCGGATCACTGTTGCCCGACTCCAGCAGGTTCTCCATCTGCTCCCAGAAGGACAAACGGTCGAATGCCCGGCCGGCGGGCGAGGCGAAGAACTCCCTTTGCAGCTGGACCAACTCCGTGTGGTTCCAGTCTGGAGGCGTGTACCCGTCACCACCGTCGGGCATGCGGCCGACCAGCCACTCGACCAGGGGGCTGCACTGCGGCCATGACTCCGTTTCTCGCGGGAACAACGAACCCTCGAGGGCTTGCAGCATCCACGCTTTCGCGTCGGCCACCGTCATCTCGACAATGCTGACGTCCGGGTCGCCGTCCACTGGGGTCCTGGCGAGAAGATCGGTGATGGACCCGTACCCGACTTCAGCAGTGTTGATCGCCGACGTGGAGTTGTGGCTGATGTGGGCGACGCTGACCAACTCGTGACCGCTCGGCAAACGTGCACCCAGCACGAGTTCGTCGGAGTCGCCGAGGACGTGAGTGAACCGCACGGCTCGATAGACCTCGACGTACCGAAGTTCCGCGATCCACTTCGGAATGTGGTGGCGGCGACGGGCGACTTCCTGGCGGCACGCCGCTTGCGCGGCTGGGTCGTCGTCGAGGAACTCGGCGAGAGCCGCCAACAGCGCGGTGGACTCCGTGGTCTCGAGCGCGACGAAATTCTGTATGAGACGCTCGCGATCGATGCTTGCGCTAGATCTGATGCGCGCGAACGGGCCTGGTTTCGATGACTCGACCATGTAGCTGACGATCGCGAGCAGTCCGAGCGGATGCTCCTTGGCCAAAGCCTCGCTCAGAAGGTTCCAGGCCACCGCGGCGTTCTCGTCCACGTTGGGGGCCGTGCGGTGCCGCCGCCGCGCGTCCCGTCGCGCTTGCTTCGCCTTGCGTCGCTGACGTCCGTCGCTCATGAATCGGACGGTACGGCGGAGGGGTGACAACCGAGACTGAGTGCGGTCGCCAAAATTGGTGTCAAGCCCCCCCGGCGTCGGCCTTTACAGTCGGAACAACCAAGCTTTCGAGGAAGGTCATGGAGCGTCTGCAGGTAGATGTCGATCAAGCTTTCGTCGCGTCGCGAGCCCTGGGCAACGATGCCGTCGAGTTGAGCGAGGAACTCGACCGTCTACAACGCGACTGGCACAACGTTTCCCGCGAGTGGTCAGGTATCGCAGCGGCCACATATAACGCCGCCTGGGAAGAATGGCTCGAGGCAGCGACCACACTGGTCGACGCCCTTGAGGAGCGGTCGCAGAAGCTCGGTCAGGCCGCTGTGAGCTATGCCGAGCGCGACAACCAGTCCGGTGCTGCGATCGACTCTCTTCCCATGGAGACCAACAGCTGATGCGTTATCGAGTGGAACTCGACGAGCTACTGAGCTTCGTCGACCGTCTGCAGTCTTTTCAGCAGAGGGCCGAGTCGCTGGCGGCGAGGATCGACGCGCAGGTGGCGTCGCTGCACGAATCGTGGTCCGGGAGTGCGGCGGACGAGCACAGGGCACGTCACAACGAGTGGATGGCGGCGAGCGCAGACATGCGCGAGGCGGCGGTTGAGCTTCGCGCCGCTGCGCACAATGCTCACCAGAACTACACCACAGCAGCTCAGCTGAACCTTGCCATGCTGACGTGACCGTCCAAGATGTCGATGCCGAAACGTATTACGCAGTCGGCGCGGGACTATTCGAGAAGGCGGGCAAGCTTTACGACGCCTTCAATGTCAACGTGGTCATCCTGGGTACGACGGGATCGATGGCGGGTACCGACGAATCGGGTAAGGCGTGGGCGGCCACTTACGACGAGCGAGCGGGCGAAGTGCTCGGTGCTGCCAACGATTTGATTGCCGCACTCGAGAACTACGGCGGCGTCATCATCCAGGCCGGATACAACCACGCCGTTGCGGAACACAACGCCACCTTGGGAAACCAAGGCCCCGCTCCGACGAAACCACCTGAGCCAGCGAGCACCGCTGGCGTACTCTCGGCACCTCCGTCTGCGGGCGGTCCAGGCAGAGGACTGCTCGACACCGTCGGACTGATGCAGCAGGTCGGTGTACCGGTACCCGACGGCGATACTGACAAGGTTTTCAATGCCGCCGACGCGTGGGACCGCATGGCGACCGTCTACCAGACGACGACAATCGCCGAAGGGTTAGGAGTTGACGCTCGGACCTTTCGCGATACTCATTCGCCCGAGGTCGAGTTCATTGTCCGAGACCTCGAACAACTCCAAAGCGCAACAACTTCAGTGCTGAATGGATGCGCCGAGTTGGCACAGTCGTGCCGGGACTACAAATCAGCTCTCGATGACCTGCGATCACAGCTCGAGGGCATTCTCGAGGATCTGGCCGAAGAGATCGCGATGACTGCCGTGATCGGGGTCGCCGCATCGTTCGTGTCGTTCGGTGTTGGAGGGTTAGCCGCGACAGCGAAAGCTGCGCAATCGATCACGAAGTTCGCACGGATCATCGCCGAAGCCGTCAGCGCGTGGAAAGTCACGAAGAACATCAGTAAGGGCGTCAAGCGGGCGCACGACATCGCCGGCTTGCGCCAGAAACTGCAGCGCATCAAGAACCTGGGGCGGAAGGGCAAGCCTGATGAGGCTCCGCCGACACCTTCGGTCAAGATCCCCGACACGGCTCCAAAATCGATCAGCGGTTACACCAAGCATGCCGAGGAGCAAATCGCCGGCCGAGACGGTGGTGTCGGGGTTCGCCGCGAAGTGTTGGAAGACGCCTTCACTAGGCCAGTGCGCGATGTTGAGCGCCTGGTTGATGGCCAAGGCAGGGTGAGCTACCGATACACGGGGGAGAATGGGACCGTTGTTGTCAACGAACAAGGCAAGGTCATCACCGGTTGGGCCAACAACAGTAGCGGCACAGCAGGAGGAACAGGTGGATAGCAAATTCAGCTTCTTGATGCTGGAAGAACGAGACCTGCTTACCGAGGTTCTTGAGCGTCGGAGACCCGATCTCACAGCGCGACTTGGTAGGCAAGGCAGCATCTCTCGTGCGGATGCCGAAGAGATCATGACCGTTCTGAGTGATGAGCTCAACGACAGCCTCGACGAAGACTGGGAGCCGACTGAGCGCGGACGAGCTGTGAGCGCCACACTTGCGCACTTCAACGCGGCTCGGCTGGCCGTGTGGCCGTAGCTTCGCTTCCGACAGTCGACTTAGTTTCAGACAAATGAAGGCGTCATCGGCTGCCACGGGAGCGACTACGCCGCACGCCATCACCATTAGACGTACCCGCGGGACGGACAGCGCGACCTTCAACGGTAAGAGAGTTCCACCGCCTCGACGTTGAGCCTGGCACCTCCAGCGGAATCCCGACGGCACATATCCGATCCCGAAAGGTTGTCGGCCATGATGGATCTAGGACTGAACGGCACGAAACTGCAGTCTGTGCTGATTGAGAACTCCCTCGTTATGCAGCTGTCAGACCAACATTTTGCGCTGATCGCATCGCCTCTCGTTCTCAGTCGCGACGGCGAAGTTTTGACCTTGACCCCGGACGAGGACGCGGAGGAGGCCTTCCTTCCAATCCGCCAATTGGTGGGGTTCGACGTCGTTGAATCAACAGCCGACGATTCCGGTGCACTCAGGATGGCTTTCGAGGACGGCAGCCTGATTCATGTACCGGCCGATGCTGCATACGAAGCGTGGAATGTATCGCGGCCCCACAGGGTTCTCGTCGTATCGATGCCGGGCGGCGAGCTCGCGATCTGGAGTGCAGAGATCGATCCGGATGACGCATGACGATGAGGAACGTCGGCTGTCGAGCGCTAAGAGTGGACCCATGACTGAGCGCGCGCTAACAAATGAGGAGCGTGCGGTGATCATCGCGATCGTCAACACAACAGGCCATCACGACGCGATGGCACTGGGGGTTGAGCTCGCCGACGCGTTGATCGCGAACAGCTCGACGTGGGTCTGCGACGTTCAGGTGCCGGACTCGACACCGGTCTTCGATTGTCCCGACGGACCATTCCCAGCGCGGGCATTCGTGTCCGACGGCATCGACTTCACGGGTGAGATTATCATCTGGATCACCGGTGGCCACCTTTCCGGACTCGAGTACGCCTGGGTGACCGATCAGCCGCCCACCCGCTGGCCACGACCCGACGAGCTGGAGGTGCATCCGGCGTGATCGACTACGAGCAGTTTCCGGATCTCGACGGGTTCCATCTCGAAGACAGCTTCGTCTTGGCGATCACCGAGAGCGAGGAGTTACGCGGTGACGCCGGACGATAGGAGTCCACCCGACATCAACTCCTATATCGATCTCATCGACCGTTTCCTGCATCGATCCGTCAGCGCGCCCGACTTTCAACTCACCTATCTCCGGATGCTCAAGAACGAGCGGCGCATTCTCGGCGAACATGTCTTTCTGATACTCCAGGAACTGTTCGAAGACGCCGACCGCCATGTCGCCGAACCTCGGCTGAGAACTGGAACGGAGGATCTTGACGACGAGGGGCTCATGTCATCCGCTGCTCGCGCGCGAGAGGCTTTGCGGGGCCTCGGCTACACCTGAAGTTGTCATGGACTGCCTTGGTGCGCCTGCGCCTCGCCCAAACTCGGCCGGTAACCATCTGCCTCGGTTTCAGCAGCCATCAAGGCCGACAACTCGCCCTCCTGCTGCGCGACGAAGACACCGATCACCTGGCGGCACACCTCCGGCACAGAGACTCCCTGCCTATCGGCAATGCGTTTCAACCCCACGAGCATGGATGTCGTCACGTGAAACTGCACCGCGTACTGACCACACGAACCATCTTCCGGCGCCGGCCCTGGACCCACGACCACAGGACCATCCACCCCGAACTCATCCACGTCAGCGGCTCGGGCCCTCTGAATAACTCGACTACTTGCGTCGTTGGCCGGGTCCCGAACTTCCTCATGACTGAACAAACCCATTCGACCAGGCTAGACCGTCCCGAGAGTCCGGGCGATTAGGTGAAAGGCGCCCATTGCGCGAAACCTGTTTAGGGGAAGCGGCGCAGAGGTCGCGGCCCCTGGCTCAGTCGTGCTGGGAGACGTTAATGTCGACGCCGCGGGCGACCGGACTGCCGAACCTGCGACGTGCTCTCGAACTGCAACGGTCATGAGGTCTGCAAGCCCGTCACCACTGGTGATCACAGATTCCACACGTCCATTTCTTCGGACCCGGGCAGCACCCTCCCATCGCCAGCCAGGGCGCCCACGACTCGGGATTCGCCGGCATCCCGTAGACGATTGCGCGACTACGCTGGGCATCGCAGCGTGGACATCGCGGATGCCGGGACAATGCGAACTGCAACGAGCTCGTGAATCCGGCGCTGCGCATATCGTCTCGGCACTCGCCACACATCACAGTCGGCCAGTCCTCGGCCGTCGCGCGCAATTGAGCGAATCCACCTGTGAAAGAGTCGTCCTCATCAGAACTCCTGATGGGCGACGGGGGATCCGGACGCCTCGATACGTCCGCGGTGTGGACGTGGACCGCATCTACTGCGTCCGCGGCAGCAAGATCAACTGTTCTGTTACAGATTTCGCAGTGCCCGTTGAACAACAGCAGGTTGCGCGCCGCGGCGAGCGAGGAGTGGCCGTAGCGGTGGTACGGATCGCCCCAGACAGGCGTCTCGTGCACGGCGAGGATGACTCGCTCAGCGACGTCGTCGTCCAGACGCCACGCGGTGAAGGCCACATTCCCGAGGTCGAGAGTCGACGCCAGCGTGGCCAACTCCAACAGGTCAGCATGACGACGGGTGACGTCCAGCACGGCTCCCCCGATGCTGGCCTCATCATCGAAGCGCCCAAGGACCGTCAGGGCCGACTGAGGATCGGTTCCGAGTACCACCAAGGCGTAGTCGCCCGGTCGCGCCTCACCGAATGCATAGCGCCATGGCCGATAGGGCGATCCGGGCGCGAGCAGCGTGATGATGCCGGCCTTCCAATCGGCGGCTTCGAGGATGTGCAGACGGTGATGAATCGTTTGCGGCATCTGTCCATTGTCCCTGCAGGGTACGACATTTCCGGACCGCTGAAGGTTGCTTGACCCCTATGATCGAGCCTCGCCGCCGGGAGGCGCATCGGCGCTACGACGGGATGTTCAGTCGTCGAGCCAGATCCGGCCCTCCAACCGCACGAAGGAACTCGGGATCACCGCACACGACGAGTTGGTCACGCGCACGCGACAATCCGACGTAGAGACGTTCCCGCGAGCGCTCGAACGCCGACTCCTCGTTGACGACGAGCACCACGGCACGTCGCTCCAGCCCTTTGAAGCCGAGGACGTGCCCGTAGAAGACCTGATCGGCGTCCCAGAAGCTGTCCCAGTAGGCGGCGCTACCGGCGGCTTGGCGTTCGCGTTGCTCGGGGTGGCGGCTGCCGGTCGTGAGCAGGGCGACGTCCTCGGGTCGCCACCCTTCGTCGAGTAGCGCGTCGACCTCGTCGTCGCCGACATCCATCGCGTCATCGCGCGAGCAGGGAACGTACCTGACTGCCGGCCCTTCTCCACCCAGGAAGCGCATCGGATGGTCGACCAGGGGCTGGAACGCGTTGGCGATCTGCCGGGTGTTGCGCAGGTTGTGATCGAGGATCAGCGGCACGAGCGGCACCGGCGGGGAGCCGTGCCGGTCGAAGACGCGCTGCCCTTCGTCGGTGAACACGTAGATGCCGCCGGTCTCGTCGTCCTTCAGCGCCGCCAGCAGCGGGTCCCACCAGGCGTCGGCGAAGTCTTGCGCCTCGTCGACGACGATCGCGTCGAACCGGTGCCCGGGCTCGAGTTGTGCTGCCAATTCGGCCATCTGGCGCGGTAGATCGTGCTCCCAGAACTGGACGGTCTCCTCGGTGCGCAGCGATTCGTCGGGGCCCTCCGGTGCGCCCCACTTCTTGCCCAGGTCGTGGAACTCACCCACATAGGCGGGTTGTTGGCGCCGGTTCCAGGCGCCGGTGATGCGCTCCAGATACGACGCGAGTCCGTGGGAGTAGCAGACGAGCGCGACGCGCTGCCCGTTGCGGGTGAGCCGGCGCGCCTGTTCCATCGCCAGGAAGGTCTTGCCGCTGCCGGCACCGCCGCGGATCTCCACCCGGTTGAGCAGCTTGATCGCGTCGAGGATGACCGACTGATGTTCGGTGAGAATGTCTGCGGCGTCCTCGTTTTCGAGAGCCCGGGCGACGACGCTGCGTTGCGGCAGGCCGCGGCCGCTGAGTGCGTCAGCGAGTTCAGCGATACCGTCGCGCGTGAGCAGGGGCCGATCGAGCTCCTGGCTGACCAGGATGTGGCGCAGTTTGGCGCCGATGTCGGGCAGGTCGGTGCGGTCGATCACCTTCCAGCGCGGACAGTCGGGCAGCGCGAAGCCCTCGGGCAGATCGGTGTTGGGCAGCACGACGACGTGGTCCCAGCGCAGCCGGTCCTGGGTCCACAGCGGGTCCTTCTCGATGAAGTCGCGCAGCGCGTAGCACGCTTCGCGTGCCTGGCGCACGGGGTTGATCTTGTGGTCGTGACCGCCGCGCCGCTGCCGCCACGTCTCCCCGTCGTGCCACACCTCGCCGCCTTTGACCTCGACGCACACGATGCCCGCGCCTTCGATCGCAACCAGGAAGTCGACTTCGTGGTCCTTGAGGTGGTCGGTGACGCGTTTGCCCGGGATCACGAGGTCACCGGGTTCGAGCTGATCGATGAGGGCCTGCCACACCTTGCGCTCAGCCCCGTTGGCCAGCCGTGGCGTCTCGGACACGGTGATGGTCATGCGTCGCTCCCCCTCGAGTTGCTCCGATGGTAGCGAGGGCTTCAGACACCGACATCGCGACGCGGCTCTCGTGTCGCACCCCTTCCCTACACTGAAGGAGCTCACGAGCGGACGACTGTTCGGGTACCTGGCCCGTCGTCCCGGCAACCGCGCAACACCGCACGGTGCCCCAGGGGAAGAGCCGGCACGCTCCGGCGTGCAAGCGGTGGACGCCCGGACGCAGCGTCGCCAGAAGGTCGAAAGATGCCGGACCACATCATCACTCCCACCGACGCTGCGGTGCGCCGGCGCGTCGACGCGCTCTCCGTCCACATTCCGTGCGGCGGCATCCGAGGCCCCGTACGACGAGGCGAACAGCCGCTCTGGCAGTCCTGCCGCTGCGAAGACCACCCCGTGCGCTGGGACGGCGTCGACGTGTCGCGCGAGTACGACCTGTGCATCGTCTGCTTCCGCGCCACGGCCGGCGGTTCGTCGCGCTGGGCCTGGCTGGCCTGCCAGGATTGCCGGTCCGTGAACGCCGGGGTCGCCGAGGTGTGGGGGTTCGCACCGTTGCGGCTCGGTCGGCACAGCCTGATGCACGGCGTGGGAGTGCGCGCTGACGCTCCGCGTCATATCCGCGGCGAGGAGGCCGCGCGCCTGACGGAGTTCGCCCGCGGCGATGTGCGCCTGCGCGACTGGCGCCGCACCGAATACCCCAGGCTCGCCGCGCGCTTCGATCCTCTCGCGGATGTCCCGCTGGCGGTCTGGACGCAGGAGCATCCCGCCAGTCGAGCGGCCTCTCAGGATGCGTTCGCCCGACTGCTCGGCCCGGTTCGGCCGCTCTGACCGCGCAAACCGATCCGCCGATCCGTTCTGTCACAGACAATGCAATCAACGGGGGTGACCATGATCGACGACTACGACGGGGCGCAGGTCAATCAGATCGCACGCGACGACGTACGCAGCGAACACGAGGAGATGCCGTGATGCAGGCCGATGAGCCCACCGACGCCGCGAGCGGCAAGCGTCCGGTTCCCACCTTCGGTCGTGGGATTCGCTTGCTCGCGGGAGCGACGTGCAATCCGGTGACTGGGACGAGCGACGACTACTCCGCCTACGCCTATTACAGCCCCGAGGACGGCTTCTTCGAACTGAGCACGCATGACGACGGTCACTGGCCGGTCGGTGAGTACCACCAGGCTCAGTGGGTGGAGGCGGACGACATTGCCGTCCTGCTGGACGTGCTGGGTGGAAACAGGGGCGCAGACCCTGCCGAGCTGTTCGCTCAGCGCGTGCAGGACGGAAGCATCGGAGTCAAAGATGTTCCGAATTGGCTTTCGCGCAACGCCATCCCGTACTCCTCCGGATCGCAGTCCGTGAGCAATTTCTAGGCAGCGCGCCCGCGAATCGTGAAGTGCGGGAGCTACATCCGGCGGAACAGCTCGGCGGGCCGGCCTCGGCCGCCGCGGGTCACCGCGCCGGTGGCCACCAGCTGCGGTTCCATCGCCCGCCGGAACGAATCGCGTTGCAGCTCCCGTCCGGCGACGCGCTGGTGCACCAGCCACAGGTCGCGGATGGTGAACTCCTCGCCGAGGAGGTGGTCCGGATCGGGCCACTGGGCGTAGCGGGTCTGCAGGTGCTCGACGGCGCGCGCGATGATGCTGACGTGGTCGTAGGGCAGGCGACCCGGGGCGTCCACCGGCATCAAGCGGGTGTCGTCGGCGAATCGGCTCTCCAGCCGGTCCAGCTGAACGACGTCGACGTGCGCGACGGAGAGTACCCAGCCGCGGTCGTCACGGCCGGGCTCGTCGAAGACGTGCAGCTGGCGCGGGTGCAGGCCGGACACGTTGGCCTTGTCCCGCAATGACCGGTCGACCGCGTCGGCGAGCCTCTCCCCCTCGTGCAGGAACGTTCCCGGCAGCCCCCACCCCCGGCGGTTCTCCCGACGCACCTGCAGCACGACCAGCCCGCGGTGCTCATCGAGAGTCAGCACCGCGGTGTCGACGGCCACCGACGGGCGGGGGTAATCGGTCAGCGTCCGGCCGCTGCTGTCTCGGTAAGCGTTCATGTCGGAGCCTTAGCGTACAGTGACCTTATTAGCGCAGAATTGCTCTAATTCTGAGACCGGGGGGCTGACATGACATCACGAGACGATCGCATCGAGGGCGTGCTGCTGGCGACGGCGGCGGGCGACGCGCTCGGCGCGCCGTACGAATTCCAGCCGCCGCGCGGCCCCGAGCTCGACGTGGTGATGGCCGGCGGGGGTCCGTGGGAGCCCGGCGAGTGGACCGATGACACCGCGATGGCTTTCGCCATCGCCGAGGTCGCGGCGACCGGCACGGATCTGCGCGACGAGTCAGCCCAGGACGCGATCGTCGCGCGGTGGCGCGGGTGGTCCCGGGGCGCCAAGGACGTCGGGATCCAGACCGGTTCGGTGCTGCGGTCGGCGACGATCGGTGACGTCATCACCGCCGAGCGGGCGCGCGCCGCGGCGGAGCACCTGCACCGTCAGAGCGGGCGCAGCGCGGGCAACGGATCGCTGATGCGGACCGCGCCGGTCGCGCTGGCCTACCTCGACGATGAGGACGCGATGGTGCAGGCGGCCCGGTCGCTCAGCGCGCTGACACACTATGCCCCTGAGGCGGGTGACGCATGTGTGTTGTGGTGCAGCGCGATTCGTCATGCTGTCCTCACGGGCGAGCTGGATGTCCGCGTCGGATTGCGCCACCTCGACCCGCGGAGCCGCGGCGCGTGGGCGGAGCGGCTCGACGTCGCCGAGGCGTCGCGGCCGGCGGACTTCCCGAACAACGGCTGGGTGGTGTCCGCGCTGCAGGCGGCGTGGTCGGCGATCGCGACGACGCCGGTACCCACCGACGATCCGGCGTCGGGTGTCTTCCGGGCCGATCATCTGCGCCTGGCGTTGGACGCAGCCGTGCGGGCGGGCTTCGACACCGACACCGTCGCCGCGATCGCCGGCGGGTTGCTCGGCGCCGCGCATGGGGCGTCGGCGGTTCCGCTGGAGTGGCGCGCGCAACTGCACGGGTGGCCGGGTGCGTCGGCGCGGGATCTGACGACGATGGCGCGGCTGATCGCGCGGGGCGGTAAGCCGGACCGGTTCGACACGCGCTATCCCGGCTATCGGGTCGGTGCGTTGGCGGCGCACCCGTCCGACGAACAGGTGCTGCTGGGCGGGATCGGCGCGCTGTGGGATCTGCCCGACGCGGTCGACGCGGTGGTGTCGCTGTGCCGGATCGGTGACGACGAGGTGCGCCGCGACATCCCGCACGTCGAGGTGCGGTTGGTTGACCGGCCGGATGCCGATGAGAATCCGCACCTGGATTTCGTGCTGCTGGAGGCGGTGAAGGCGGTCGAGCGATTCCGCCGCGACGGCCGGACCGTGCTGGTGCATTGTGTCGAGGCGCTCAGTCGCACACCCAGCGTCGGGGCACTGTACGGCGCGCGGCTGCAGGGTGTTTCGGCCGACGAGGCGCTGCGCGCTGTGCAGGGCGTGTTGCCGTCGGCATCACCGAATCCTGCATTCCGGGAAGCACTGCGGCGCATGATTCCTGACGAGTTCTGATATTCACGATGAAGAAGGGGGAACGATGACAGCTTCGACCTACGAGGGATACGACATCATCGGCGACGTCCACGGCTGCGCCGACCAGCTCGAGGAATTGCTGGCCGCGATGGACTATCGGCGATCGGGCACGGGCCGTGAGTACCGGCATGAGCGCCGGCAGGCGATCTTCGTCGGCGACCTGATCGACCGCGGAGCCCAGCAGTTGGAAACGCTGCGGCTGGTCAAGCAGATGGTCGATGCGGGCAGCGCGCAGGTCGTCATGGGCAATCATGAATTCAACGCGCTGGCCTTTCACACGGAGTGGCCGACCGGCAGTGGGAAGTTCTTGCGCCCGCACGACGACCCCGACGACACGCGGTCGGAGAAGAACGCCCGGCAGCACAAGGCATTTCTCGAGCAGGTGACGGGGGCGGAGCGCGAAGAGTATCTGGAATGGTTTGCCACGCTGCCAGTCTGGCTCGACCTGGATGGTCTCCGGGTGGTTCATGCGTGCTGGCATGAGGAGTCGATGGCGGTGGTCGAGCAGCGGTGCGGCTCGAATGCGCCGTTCGCGAACGTCGAGCATCTCGTCGCGGCCAGCGATCCGGATGACGCGCTCTACGCGGCTGTCGAAACACTGTTGAAGGGCCCGGAGATCAGTCTGGTCGAGCACCATCAGGAGCCGTATCGGGACAAGGACGGTCACCTGAGAAAAAGCGCCCGGATGCAGTGGTGGAACAGCGGCGGACACACGCTGCGGGATCTCGCGGAGGTGGGTGGCAACTTCACCACGGTGTCCGGTGAGCCGTATCCCCCGCTGCCGGAGTTGGAGGTGCCGGCCGAGGACCGGACGTATACCTACAGCGGTCAGGTCCCGGTGTTCTATGGCCACTACTGGCGGCAGGGTCGCCCCGAGCGGGGACTGGACTGGACGGACTACACCGCGTGTGTGGACTTCAGTGCGGTGAAGGGCGGGAGGTTGATGGCATACCGATGGTCGGGTGAGGAGCTGATTCGCACTGCGGCCTATTTTGGCGCGTTGGACTGCGCCCCTGAAGTTTGAGCAAGACTCTCGACGCCGCTGTACTGGCAACCGAATTCAGAAAGAATAGGAATTCGCCCGACCAACCGAGATCAGATTCCGTTTGGAATTGGGTGGCAGCGCGGCTTCAGTCTAGAGTCAAGGCTACGAAGCAGGTCCAACCGTCATGGCCGCCGCCGCGAGCCTCCTCGCGCAGTTGGAATAACACCGCATTAGACTCGAACAGCTTTGCCAGTTCGCCGAAATCGGCCTCATCTGCGTCTTCGAGACGGCCCAAGAGGTCCTCGCTTGCGGCAGGTCCCATCAGAGGGTCACCCATCTCGTCGAACAGGACACACACATGTTCACAAAATTCTTCGGCAACCCCCTCCTCGTCGAAAACCTTCGATCCGCAGCGGCAGCAGAAGAATCGTGGGAACCCATCTTCTCGAGACAACGAGATGGTAGCTGCAGTCAACTTTTACCCTTTCCACCGAAAACAAACGCCTTGACGGCCCGGAGTTAGTTCACACCACGATAGTTCGCTGGGCGACCATACTAAGATAAGTCGCTAGAGTTAAACGACGTCTTGCTCGCGCGGGCACCCTTCGCATGCATTGCCCTCGAAACTCTTCTTGCGTGCCGCTGGGCGGCAGTTGCAAAGCTGAGAACCTTAGAGCGAGTAGGCGTCCTCAAATACCGCCATTACCACTTCAGCCGCGGCGGGGTCTGACCCAGCGTTCGCGCAGAGCTCCAACCATTCCGAAGGGCCCAGTTCATTCCCGCTCCTCGGATCAATAAGCTCCTCGTCGCTGTCCACGAGCGCGGAACCTGCCGCCTTCGGCGATGGATAGGCTACGAGCTCGAAATACCAGCGCGACGCATTGCGGAAGTATGTATTGAATCGATCGAGCACTCCCGCTATTGCCGCAAATTGGATTTGATCGGGGCGCGCAAGGATCGATTCCAACTCACTTGCGATGCTGAGAAACAGCGCGCCTTCTGTGGAGTCAACGCCGGATTCCGAATCTATTGTCTGTCTAAGAGGCCGACGCTCCTGGACAGCCCCAAAGCTCGATTCATTGAACCACCACGCCGCGAGGTCCGGCAATGTCACATGCAACAGCAGTGCGGCGACGTCGCGCGGCGAATCTCCCCACTGCCATCCAGTCCAACGAACCTCCGATAGCACATGGCTGACAACGTTCTCGTAGAGGAACACCGAGGTGCTCGTCAGCCTTTCCGGATTGTTTGCGTGACGCGGGAAAGGAACCCTCTTATTCCACTCATCGAAATCTCCGCCAGGCAGTTCAGCCACTTCAGCCCCTCTAGCTCGGTGTAGGTGATCTTCACGCGGACCTTAGCAGCATTGGATTAAACCCTCGAAGGGGTGATGATTCGGACGCTATCTCTTGTCGCGTCGAGAACCTTCAGCATTAGCGCCCAGATGCACGTTCGCGCAACCCCCGAAGACCTATCGCGCCCAAAGAGGATGCTTCTGGCGGAACATAGAACATTGGTACTGCACAATTCGGGTTGCCGATCTCGACGGCACCAAGAAGCTTCTCCGCAGTCACCGCACACGCTCGACCTTAGACAGACCGCGTACGTTTAGAGGCGGAGCATAAAACAATCACTGGATGAATCCAACAGGCACGAGATAACCCCGCCCCGACATGTGGTTATCTTTTCGATCGAAGAGCGGGGACCCGAAGGTAGCGCGGTACTCAACAACGCTTTCGCGGAGAGAGTATCTACTCGGTGGCCCAATCCCGACCAGAGCTTCGTGTGGCCAGATTGAAGGAGATCCAAAATCTGGCGTCGCGCCAGATTCTGCGGCATGGTCATCGATTCTTCAATTAGCTGCCGCAGCACGATGTCTGATCGACAATCGCCCCAACTCTTTGGGCGACATCACTATTTATCGCCAACATTGCCACCAACATTGGAAACTGATTCATTCGCATACTCAACGAACGAGTTAAGACTCGCAATCAATCGCATGTCCTCAACGTTGAGGGCCCGTGCGCCGAGCAGCTCCTCGGTACAGACCAGGTATGCGAGACATCGTGCTCGACTGATGGCGACATTGAGCCGATTGCGCGAGAACAAGAAATCAGCAGATCGCGTCATATCTTGTGCAGTCGACGTCGCCATGCTGAAAAGGACCACGGCGGCCTCGCGGCCCTGAAACTTATCGACGGTGCCCACCGCGACGTCGCGGAGTCGGATGTCGACGTGCAACCGCTCTCGAATGGTGCGAACCTGATCGTTGTACGGTGCCACCACCATGAAGTCGTCCGGTCCAAGGGCGGACGTCTCACCTTTTTGATTCGTCCACATGGTGCCCATCAACATCGCGATCCGCTCAGCGACCAGCTCCGCCTCCTCAAGTGAACTTGTCCTTCGGCCGCTGTGCTCCGCGCGGACCCACCTCAGACCGGTGCCTTCCTCGGTTGTCTGAAGTGAACACGAATCGTGGCTTCTGAGGCGTCCCTCATAGAACTGCTGCGAGATAAAGCCCGTGATCGCCGGATGCATTCGCCATGTCTCCGGCAAAAAGACGCCCCGCTCAGCTTCTAGCGTGTCGCGATCGCCAATAACGTGGTTCAGGACACTCACACCAGATCCGTTCGGATGGAATGCTTGAGCGACCTGTGGGAGCTGCTGAGGATCGCCAAGTACTACTACATTCTGAGCTGAGGTCGACGTGGCGAGCGCATCCGCAAGCGACATTTGGCCGGCCTCATCGATGAATAGGACATCCACCGGCGCAGTTCGGAAACCTGCGGAGGCGAACAACCAGGTAGTACCGGCGATCAGGTTAAAGTTTCCGCTCGCGCAGACAGCGTTGTCTGTCACGTAGCGCACATGAGCCATCGGCGCGGTGCCAGTTTTAGGCTTCCGTACCGCTCGTAGGCGATCGACGTCGCTGCGTTCTACGAAAACCTCGATCGCCGATTCGAGCAGGTTGCCGATCGCGTGATGACTCGTTGCAGTGATGCCGACGCGGAACCCGGCCACTACGAGCGCATGAATCATATGCGCGGCCGTGTATGTCTTGCCCGCGCCCGGAGGGCCCTGGATTGCCACATAACTGTCGTTTAGTCGTCTCACCCACTCGCACATATCGTCCAGGTCGGCGGTGAAGTCTTCGCGGGTGGGACCCGACCCGTGAAAGTGCGGCGATTCCCGTCTAAGCAATGCCGCGGTAACAGGATGGGGCGCTGCGCCGCTCAGCACATCGTCGGTGAATGACTGAAGCGCAAGAGCTTTCGTCGTTCCGTCGATCCATTCGTAGAGCACTGCCGAAGGGGGCGAGATGTCGAGTTCCTGAAGTTTAGCGTTCCAAACCAGATCGATGAATCCGGCTTCGCGATCGAGTTCGCGAACCTCCGCTGAGCGCCACTTGTCGTCGGGTAGCGGCAGCGCGACCTTTCCTCCAGCATTCGGAACTCGGTCGATGACCTGCCGCGGAAAATTAAAGCGCATGGTGGGCGTGATCGGGCGACCATGAGCTCCGATCCGCGGGAGCACGCCAACCCGCTGCATCATCGCGACGCACTCGGGATCGTCTAGCAGCTCATTTGGCTCGCTCTGGAGCTTGGCTTTGAGCGGTGCATGATAGGCGAAGTATTCGCGCCACCAGTAGCCGAGAAGATCCCCCAGAAAGTATTCCGGGCTTCCGGCCGGATACGCGTGCAGCAGCGGCACTCGCTCGTCCAAAGCAGGAGGGCCTGGCGGAGGCGCGATGTACGCGTCGCGCCATTCTAGATCGTTGGACCTCTGCAGAATCAGCCAATCGCGTAACGCCTTGGTGGCGCGGACATCGTCTTCGTTGTAGGCCGCTATAGCATCCAGTGCAGTTTGCTCCCGATCGAGCATGAATCCTTCGTATTGGACGACAGCTCCTGCACCCTTATCGATCTCATGACCGCGCTGGAAATCAGTGAGACGCTCCAAGTGTTTGAGACCGTAGGACTCTGTTCCGACCTGAATGCCGTTGCGTGCAACGGTATAGAGATCTGAGGAATTGTCAATACCTGTGGATCGGCGTGTTTCAGGCGACCTCCGTTCCGGCTTGCTGATCGCCGTCTGAGGGCGGTGTCGGTGGGGTGATTTCGGTGGGGCGTTCGAGCAGTTTGCCCTTGTGGAAGACCGCGCCGGCCCGGACCAGAGCGACCAGGTGTGGTGCGTTGACGGCACGCCAGCGGGCCGCGGCGGCGTCGATGAGCTTGTAGGCCATGGCCAGACCAGCCGCACGTGATCCCGGCCCCTTGGTGACCTTGGTTCTCAAACGTACTGTGGCAAAGGTGCTTTCGATCGGATTTGTCGTGCGTAGGTGGATCCAGTGCTCGGCGGGATAGTGGTAGAACTCCAGTAGGGTGTCCAGATCGTCGGTGATCTTGGCGAGAGGAATTGTCAATACCTGTGGATCGGCTTGTTTCAGGCGACCTCCGTTCCAGTTGATTCGGTCGGTGCCGAGTCCGCCGACGGGGTGATGTCGGTGGGTCGCTCGAGCAGTTTGCCTTTGTGGAA